>NZ_JAQAGZ010000034.1 GCF_027533625.1 Paenibacillus gyeongsangnamensis
GGAAGCGCGGCAACGCGTGGAGCTGACGAATACTAATCGGTCGAGGGCTTATCCTACAGGTTTTGCGACAGCAAAACCACATCGGAAGCATAGCAAAAGCAAGATTACTCAGCGAAAGATACGATGTTTCGATCCAGTTTTCAGGGCGCAAGTCGTTCTGAGCTGTAATACATGATGTTCCTTGGCGGGGACATCGCCATACTTATGTTTGGTGATGATGGCGGAAGGGAACCACGCGTACCCATCCCGAACACGACCGTTAAGCCTTCCAGCGTCGATGGTACTTGGACCGAAGGGTCCTGGGAGAGTAGAACGTCGCCAAGCAGTTAAAAGAACCTATCCGACGAACGGATAGGTTCTTTTTGCATTCCAACCAAAGTATAAAATGCATCGGCTTAACCGAACATTATAATACAGCTGTGTTGAAGCATATTGCATTCCTGTAGAAATCTGCTATAATGAATTTAAAGTCAAAGAAAGTCAAAGTCAATTTACTTCTAATTCGGCTGGAGGGTGAATTGATGCGCAATGTTTCAGAAGTGATCGAACAATATCTGAAGCAGATTTTGCAGCAGAGCCCTGAAGGCGTAATTGAAATCCAGCGCAACGAATTGGCGGATCAGTTTAACTGCGTACCATCGCAAATCAATTACGTCATCAGCACCAGGTTTACGTTGGAGAAGGGCTACATTGTAGAGAGTAAGCGCGGCGGAGGCGGCTATATCCGCATCCAGAAGATCGAGCTGAATTCTCATGGAGCCGTGATGGACCACATCTTTCGTACGATCAGCACGCATATGGATCAGACGATGTCGGAAGGACTGCTGTATCAATTGGAGGAAGGCGGGTACATTACTCCAAGGGAAGCCTGTATGATGAAGGCGGCCATCGCCAGAGAGGTGCTTGCGCTGAAGCTTCCGCTGAGGGATGAAATTCGGGCAAGAATTTTAAAGGCGATGCTCATCTCGTTGCTAAGCAAATGATCTGAAGCTGACAAGAGCTGCTTTTGCGTAAGAGGCTTAAGGGGTGAAGGAGGGTTAAGATGATTTGTCAAGAATGCGGAAAGAAGCAAGCGACGCTGCATTTTACAAAGATATTGAACGGTGAGAAGACCGAATTTCATATATGCGAATCGTGTGCGAGGGAGAAGGGCGAGCTGATTCCGGGCACGCCCAACGGCTTTTCGATTCATAATCTGCTTAGCGGATTATTGGATTTTGAGCCTTCGGCGCACAGTACGCTGGCAAACAAGGCGCAACCCACGCGCTGCGAGAATTGCGGGCTGACCTACAGCCAGTTCAGCAAGGTAGGACGCTTCGGCTGCAGCGAATGCTATAAGCATTTTGCCGATAAGCTGGATCCGCTGTTTAAACGGGTTCATGGGAATATTGTTCACACTGGCAAGGTTCCTAAGCGCTCCGGCGGGTTAATAAAGCATAAGCGCGAGATCGACCAGCTGAAGAAGGATTTGCTGCTCCGGATCGAGCATGAGGAGTTCGAGGAAGCGGCGCGGATTCGGGATCAGATCCGGGAGCTGGAGAAGAAGGTTGCGGAAAATTGATCATGGAAGCAAGTGATTTGTCGGTAAGGAGGATCGTCTTATGACGGAGGCAGCCCGTTTTACGCAGCATGCGCTTAGCGATTGGATGAAAGGAGTTGGACCGGACTCGGATATCGTCATCAGCAGCCGCATCCGGATCGCCCGCAACCTGCAATCGTATCCTTTCCCCATGCTCGCAACGAATCAGCAATCGAAGGAAGTTTTGGAGCACATCTCGGAAGTAATGAACAACGAAGAGCTGGGCACGATCAGCTGGTTCACGCTGCTTCAGCTGGCCGATCTGAGCGAGCTGCAGAAGAAGGTTCTGGTGGAAAAGCACCTGATTAGCCCGGCGCTGGCCAGCGAGTCCCGTAACGGAGCGGTGATGCTGAGCGATAACGAATCGATCAGCATCATGGTGAATGAAGAGGACCATATCCGAATACAATGCCTGTGCCCCGGTTTTCAAATTAAGGAAGCCTGGGATTTGGCAAGCCAGATCGATGATTTGTTCGAAGAGCAGCTGAATTACGCATTTGATGAAAAACGCGGATTTTTAACCAGCTGTCCGACAAATGTAGGAACGGGCATTCGGGCGTCGGTCATGATTCATCTCCCTGCGCTTGTGCTGACTCAGCAAATCAACCGAATCCTCTCAGCCATTACGCAGGTGGGACTCACCGTACGCGGGCTGTATGGCGAAGGCAGTGAAGCGCTTGGCAATTTGTTTCAAATTTCCAATCAAATTACGCTCGGTCAATCCGAGGAAGAGATTATCGACAACCTGTACGGCGTTGTGAAGCAAATTATCGAACACGAGCGCGCGGCCCGTCAGAAGCTTTTATATGAGACCCGAGCGAAGATTCTGGACCGGGTCAGCCGGTCCTACGGCATTCTGTCCTACGCGGCCATCATGGACTCGAAGGAGGCGGCCCAGCGGCTGTCGGATGTCAGGCTCGGCATCGATTTGGAATTTATCAAGAACGTATCGCCTCATGTGCTCAATGAACTGCTTGTGATGACGCAGCCCGGGTTTTTGCAGCAGACGGCAGGAGAAAAGCTGTCGCCTGAAGAAAGAGACATAAGGAGAGCGCAGCTCATCCGGGAGAAAATGTCCGAGCAAGGCTAAATCCGAAGCACAGAAGGCCATTGGAATCGATATACCAATCTTGGAGGTGTTTTCTATGATGTTTGGCAGATTTACGGAACGCGCACAGAAGGTGCTTTCTTTGGCACAAGAAGAAGCGGTACGGCTAGGACACAACAATATTGGAACCGAACATATCCTGCTTGGTCTGATCCGTGAAGGAGAGGGCATCGCCGCCAAAGCGTTGATTGCACTCGGTCTGGGACTGGAGAAGATCCAAGACGAAGTAGAGTCGCTGATCGGTCGGGGTCAAGAACAGCCAACCAACATTGCCTATACCCCTCGTGCTAAAAAAGTGATCGAGCTCTCCATGGACGAAGCGCGCAAGCTCGGACATACGTATGTAGGCACGGAGCATATCCTCCTCGGCCTCATCCGTGAAGGAGAGGGCGTAGCGGCCCGCGTGCTCAACAACCTGGGCGTCAGCCTGAACAAAGCTCGCCAGCAAGTGCTGCAGCTGCTTGGCAGCAGCGAAGTGGTATCTCCGAACCACGGCAGCCCATCCAACGTCAACACGCCGACCCTGGACGGTCTGGCGCGCGACCTGACGGCGTATGCGAAGGAAGGTAACCTGGATCCGGTTATCGGGCGCAGCAAAGAAATCGAGCGCGTCATTCAAGTGCTAAGCCGCCGTACTAAGAACAACCCGGTTCTGATCGGGGAGCCCGGCGTCGGTAAAACCGCTATCGCGGAAGGCTTGGCACAGAAGATCATCGCCAATGAAATTCCCGAGACGCTGCGCGATAAGCGCGTCATGACGCTGGATATGGGCTCGGTCGTTGCGGGAACCAAGTACCGCGGCGAATTCGAGGACCGTTTGAAGAAAATTATGGACGAAATTCGTCAAGCCGGAAATATCATTCTGTTCATCGATGAGCTGCATACGCTGATCGGTGCCGGCGGAGCCGAAGGCGCGATCGATGCCTCCAACATCTTAAAGCCTGCGCTTGCACGCGGAGAGCTGCAGTGCATAGGGGCGACGACGCTCGACGAATATCGCAAATATATTGAGAAAGACGCTGCGCTGGAGCGCCGTTTCCAACCGATTACGGTGGATCAGCCGTCTCCGGAAGAAGCGATTCAAATTCTCCACGGGCTGCGCGATCGCTATGAGGCGCATCACCGGGTGAAAATTACGGATGAAGCGATCGAGCAAGCGGTGAAGCTCTCTGATCGGTACATCACGGACCGGTTCCTGCCGGACAAGGCAATTGACCTGATCGACGAAGCCAGCTCCAAAGTAAGGCTCCGCTCTTACACGGTACCGCCGGATCTGAAGAAGCTGGAAAGCCGTCTGGAGGATATCCGCAAGGAGAAGGACGCCGCGGTGCAGAGCCAAGAGTTCGAGAAAGCGGCTTCCCTTCGCGATACCGAACAGAAGCTTCGCGAGGAGCTCGATTCTACGAAGAACGAGTGGAAAGAAAAGCAAGGCCGTACCGATTCCGAAGTGACGCCGGACGATATCGCTCAAGTGGTCGCCAGCTGGACCGGTATTCCGGTTGTGAAGCTTGCGGAAGAAGAAACTGAGCGTCTGCTGAAGATGGAGGATATTCTCCATGACCGCGTTATCGGTCAAGAGGAAGCCGTGAAAGCGGTCAGCCGCGCTATCCGTCGGGCTCGCGCAGGGCTTAAAGATCCGAAACGTCCGATGGGCTCCTTCATCTTCCTGGGTCCAACCGGCGTAGGTAAAACCGAGCTGGCGCGCGCGTTGGCCGAATCGCTCTTCGGTAATGAGAATGCCGTCATTCGGATCGATATGTCCGAGTATATGGAGAAGCATTCGACCTCTCGTCTGGTTGGAGCGCCTCCAGGATATGTCGGTTACGAGGAAGGCGGTCAGCTCACCGAGAAGGTTCGCCGGAAGCCGTACTCCGTCGTCCTGCTCGACGAGATCGAGAAGGCGCATCCGGAAGTATTCAACATTCTGCTGCAGGTGCTGGAAGACGGTCGTCTGACGGATTCCAAAGGCCGTACAGTGGACTTCCGCAACACGCTGATCATTATGACGTCCAACGTCGGCGCCGAAGCGATCAAGCGCAATTCCATGCTTGGCTTCACGGCAAGCAGCGACTCGGCGAGAGAATATACGAACATGAAAGACAAAGTGATGAGCGAGCTGAAGAAAAGCTTCCGTCCGGAGTTCCTGAACCGGATCGACGAAATCATCGTGTTCCACTCCCTGGAGGAGAAGCACATTGCTCAGATCGTCTCTCTCATGGCGGCGGATCTTCGCAAACGCCTGAAAGAACAGGATGTGGACTTCGTTCTTACCGACAAGGCGATGGCGTTTCTGGCCAAGGAAGGCTACGATCCGGCCTTCGGTGCAAGACCGCTTCGCCGGGCGATCCAGAAGCACATCGAGGACCGGCTGTCCGAAGAGCTGCTGCGCGGGAACATTTCCAAAGGCGATACGCTGACCATCGATGAGCAGGATGGCGAGCTTACGGTAACGCGAGATACGGTCCCATCGCAAGCTTAAAATCGGTATAGAGCACTCGAAGCACCTGATTTCCCGGGCCACCCGGGAGTCGGGTGCTTTTTCTTTGCGGATAGCGTCTGCTAGGGTTTTCATTGAGATGTAAAAATGGTAAACTTTGATAGGTGGCAAAGCGCTTCACGCCCCTGAAAGTCATAGATAGGAGTAACGAATGGCCAAAACGAAAACGAAATTTTATTGTCAGCAGTGCGGGTACGAATCCCCTAAATGGTTGGGCAAATGCCCGGGCTGCCAGTCGTGGAACACGTTTGTCGAAGAAGTGGAAACGGTCAGCAAGTCCCAAGGGCTTCATACTTCTTTCACAAGTAAGAAAGAAAAGCCGGTATCCATCATAAATATAGAAAGCAGCGAGGAAACGCGAATCGTTACGGATAATAAAGAGCTGAACCGGGTGCTCGGCGGAGGCGTCGTGCCGGGCTCGCTCATCCTGGTCGGCGGAGATCCGGGCATCGGGAAATCGACGCTGCTGCTGCAAACCTCGCATGAGCTGACGAGGCGCGAGCTCAAGGTGCTGTACATATCCGGTGAGGAGTCGGTGCGTCAGACGAAGCTTCGGGCCGATCGGCTGAATGCGGTGTCGCCGCTGCTGTTTGTCCTTTGCGAGACGAATCTGGAGCATATCGAAGGGGCGATCGATGAGATCGAACCGGATTTTCTCGTCATCGATTCGATCCAGACGGTGTATCATCCCGCAGTGACCTCCGCGCCGGGAAGCGTTTCCCAGGTGCGGGAATGTACGGGCCATTTCATGCGCATCGCTAAGATTAAAGGAATCGCCACCGTTTTAGTAGGCCACGTTACTAAAGAAGGCGCGATCGCCGGACCGCGCATGCTGGAGCATATGGTCGACTGCGTGCTTTATTTTGAAGGAGAGCGGCATCATTCGTACCGTCTCTTACGTGCCGTAAAGAACCGGTTCGGTTCAACGAATGAGATCGGCATCTTCGAGATGCGGGAGAGCGGGCTCACGGAGGTGAGCAACCCTTCGGAGCTGTTCCTGTCGGAGCGTCCCTTAGGGGTATCGGGTTCGACGGTGGTGGCCAGCATGGAGGGGACGCGCCCGGTGCTGGTTGAGCTTCAAGCGCTCGTTTCCTCGACGAATTTCCCGTCTCCGCGCCGGATGGCCACAGGGTTCGATCATAACCGGCTGTCCCTCATCATTGCCGTGCTGGAGAAACGGATGGGTATGTTTCTTCAGAATCAGGACGCCTACCTGAACGTAGCCGGGGGCGTGAAGCTTGATGAGCCGGCCGTAGATCTGGCTGTAGCGGTCAGTATCGCTTCGAGCTTCCGTGAGCAGCCGACCCAGCCGTTCGACGTGGTTTTCGGCGAAGTTGGCCTGACCGGAGAGGTTCGCGGCGTTTCGCGTGCCGAGCAGCGGGTAAGAGAAGCTGAGAAGCTTGGGTTTAAGCGAGTCATTTTGCCGGAAAAAAGTTTAAAAGGCTGGACGCCGCCCAAGGGGCTGAAGATGATCGGCGTAAATACCGTATCCGAAGCGCTGACGGCAGCGCTCAGTCCGATGTAGGGGAACAGGAGGAACAGGGTTGAGCAAGGAAGAAGCAAAAAGGGATGTGATGAGCCAGCTGCTTCAGCTGGTGGCTCCGGGCACCCCCTTTCGTGAAGGGCTGGAGAACGTGCTGCGGGCCAAGACCGGCGGCCTCATCGTGGTCGGTTACAGTCCGGAAGTGATGGAGATCGTGGACGGCGGATTTTCGATCAACTGCGATTTCTCGCCGAACTATTTGTACGAGCTGGCCAAAATGGACGGAGCGATCATTCTCAGCGAGGATCTGAAACGGATCCTGTATGCCAACACGCAGCTGATTCCCGACTCCTCCATCTCCTCCTCCGAGACCGGGATTCGGCATCGGACGGCGGAGCGGGTCGCGAAGCAGACGTCCAAGCTGGTCGTCTCCATCTCGCAGCGGCGCAACGTGATCACGCTGTATCAAGGGAATCTGAGGTACGCCTTGAAGGATATCGGCGTCATCCTGACGAAGGCGAACCAAGCGATTCAAACGCTGGAGAAGTATAAGTCCGTGCTGGATCAAGCTCTGACCAATCTCGGAGCGTCCGAATTCGAGGAGCTGGTGACCGTACACGACGTGACCAGCGTGATCCAGCGGGTGGAGATGGTGCTTCGGATCAAGTCGGAGATCAAACGCTATATCAATGAGCTGGGCAACGAGGGCCGCTTGATCAGCATGCAGCTGGAGGAGCTCGCGGGCAACACGGAGTCCGAGGCTTATCTCTTGTTGAAGGATTATGTGAAGGAGCTTCAGGAAGAGAAGCTGAAAGAGATCATGTCCGCCTTCCGCCGGCTGGCGACCGATGAGGTGCTGGATCATTACCATATCGCCCGGCTGCTGGGCTATCCTCAATCCAGCAGCAGCGTAGAAGAGCCGGTATCCCCGCGGGGCTACCGCGTGCTCAGCAAGATTCCGAGGCTCCCGGCCGTTATTATCCATAATCTCGTGGAGCATTTCGGTCAGCTGCCCCATCTGATGATGGCGACCATCGAGGAGCTGGACGAAGTGGACGGTATCGGAGAAGTGCGCGCAAGGACGATTAAAGAGGGCTTGAAGCGAATCCAAGATCAGGTCCTCATTGACAGACATATCTAACTTTCATACAATCAAGAAAGTAGCCTAATATCTTTCTGCGATTTTGGGTACAGTATAACCAGAGGTGGAACAATACATGATAACGAAATCTCTCCCGAACGTTTTTACGGTTGGGAACCTATTTCTAGGCATCATCTCGATCATCCTCGTGTTCAACGAAAATCCGGAGCTCGCTGCCATCTTTGTTATCGTAGCGATGCTGCTGGACGGATTGGACGGCCGGGTGGCGAGAGCGCTTAACGCGCAAAGCGAATTCGGGAAAGAGCTGGATTCCCTCTCCGACGTGATTTCATTTGGTGTAGCCCCTGCTTTTATTATGTATGTGGTCGCCTTCAAAGAAATCAATCCGGCTGCGGCTTGGATTGTCACGGCGATCTTCCCGATCTGCGGAGCGCTGCGCTTGGCGCGGTTTAATGTGGTGGCTGGGACTCCGGGTTACTTCATCGGTTTGCCGATTCCGGCGGCTGGCGGCGTACTGTGTACGCTTGCGTTGTTCCATAAAGAATTGAATACGCTCGTGCTGGTGCTCTCTACGCTGCTGCTGTCTTACCTGATGGTCAGTACGGTTAAATATCCGAATTTCAAAAAGGTCGGCATTCCGAAAGCCGCGATTTGGATTACTCCGGTCGTCGTTGTTGCTGCCGTTACTTTAGCGATTCTTTACCCGGGCACCTTATCCAAAATGATTTTTGTACCGCTTGTGATTTACGCGCTGTACGGGCTAAAAAAAAACGTTGATCGGCTCTTCCGACTCGTCACCCGCAAGCAAAGAAACCAAACTGTAGAAGAACCTGAAAGAAAGACCTCCTCGTTCTAACCATAGGCCGAACCTTGCGAAAATGAAAAGCATTTATTTTCCTGATGGAAAATAAATGCTTTTTTTGTTTTTTCCGGGGATGCCACGATTAGGCCGGAAACTTTTGGTTCATAATTGTAACGTGAACGATTGAATGAATCTTATGGAGGTGAATCTATGATGAGAAGATGGTATCAGCTACTGTTTGCAGTTATTGGCGGTGCGCTAGGAGTACAATGGAGTGATACGATAGGAAAGCCATTTTTCACGTTCATAGAAGCAAAGTGGGGGCCGGGGATCGGGGAAACGAAGGTGTATTGGGTCTTCATGCTTGCGGCGCTGCTGTTCTATTCGGTCAGCTCGTGGGTAATATCGTATTTCGGCCAAATGCTGCAGGAAGGGGAGGAGCGAATCGCCCATATCCCGATGACCGATCTGTTGTCCGGCACGGCCGGCATGATGATCGGCCTGCTGCTGTCATCCATGATGCTGAGCCCGTTCGAGCAGGCGGGTATGACGCCGCCGCTTGTGCATTTGCTTGGCGTGGTCTTATTCGCCTATGCGGGCTTCCGGCTCGGACGGACGAAGAGGGAGGAGCTGCTCTCGATGTTCGAGGGGCAGCGCAGCGGAAGAGAACGGGCGCCAGGGCAGCCGAAGGGCTTCGAAGAACACAAGATTCTCGATACGAGCGTCATTATCGACGGGCGGATAGCGGATATTTGCAAGACGGGGTTCATCGAAGGCACGCTGGTCATTCCAGAATTCGTGCTGGAGGAGCTGCAGCATATTGCGGACTCGTCGGATCTGCTCAAGCGGAACCGGGGCCGCCGGGGCCTTGATATTTTGAACAAAATCCAGAAAGAGCTGGACGTGAAGGTGCTCATTTATGAGGGGGATTTCGATGAAATCTCGGAGGTCGACAGCAAGCTCGTCCGGCTTGCCAAGGTGCTGCAGGGCAAAGTGATCACGAATGATTTCAACCTGAACAAGGTTTGCGAGCTGCAGGGAGTTTCCGTGCTGAACATCAACGATCTGGCCAATGCGGTGAAGCCGGTGGTGCTCCCTGGAGAAGAAATTTTGGTGCAGGTCATCAAGGACGGCAAGGAGCACGGGCAGGGCGTCGCGTATCTCGACGACGGCACCATGATCGTTGTGGAGGGCGGACGCGATTTTATCGGGACGACGCTCGACGTGCTGGTCACCAGCGTGCTGCAGACCTCGGCAGGCCGGATGATATTCGCGAAGCCGAAGCTATTGGAAAAAGCGCTCTAACACGGTATGATAAGAGGGATGCGCTGAAGCCGGCGGAGATTCTCCGCTTCGGCAGGCCGATACAGGTTGGCAGGTGGAACTATTGACGGACAAGCTGGGTGTAGTGATCGTTGCGGCGGGCAAAGGCTCACGGATGCGCACGAAGGAAAGCAAGCAGTATTTGCTGCTGAAGCACAAACCGATTATCGTCCATACGCTGGAACGGTTTCAACGTCTCGAGGCGGTCGATTCGATCGTGCTCGTCACCGGGGCCGAGGATCTGGAGCGCTGCGAAGGCTATGTGGCGGAATACGGGCTATCGAAGGTAACGCATGTCATCGCCGGCGGACAAGAACGCCAGGACTCCGTCTACCGCGGACTGCTTGAATTAAGCGGTTCGGCGGATTGGGTCATGGTGCATGACGGTGTCCGGCCATTCACGGCGGAGGAGCATATTCTCGCTTGCCTCGGCAAGATGAAGGAAACCGGCGCCGCCGTGCTTGCCGTTCCCGTGAAGGATACGATCAAGGTCGTAAATCCGGCCGGCACCATTGAAGCAACCCCCGACCGACGCAGCTTGTGGGCGATCCAAACCCCGCAGGCTTTTCGTTTTTCTTTGCTGCTGCAGGCTTACGAGCAGGCGGCGAGGGACGGGTTCGCGGGCACGGACGACGCCATGCTGGTCGAGCGGCTGGGCGTGCCGGTGCAGGTAGTTGAGGCGGATTACTATAATATCAAAATCACGACGCCCGAGGATATGCCTTGGGCCGAATGGATCATCAGCAACATCAGGGGAGAGAGTGAAACATGATTCGAGTGGGAAGCGGATTTGACGTGCATCAACTGGCAGAGGGCCGCAAATGCATCATCGGCGGCGTGGACATTCCGTATGAGAAAGGACTGCTCGGCCATTCCGATGCGGATGTGCTGCTCCATGCGATCAGCGACGCCATTCTGGGTGCGCTGGGGCTTGGCGATATTGGCAAGCATTTTCCGGATACGGATGCGGCGTTTAAGGATGTGGACAGCTACGAGCTGCTCCTGCAGGTATGGAAGTTGGCGAAGGAAGCGGGATATCGTCTCGGCAACATCGACAGCACGATTATCGCCCAGAAGCCGAAGATGGCGCCATACATCCCGGCTATGGTCGAACGGATCGCAGCGGCGCTTGAGGCGGAGCCTTCCCAAGTGAACGTGAAGGCGACCACGACCGAACAGCTCGGCTTCACGGGACGCGGGGAAGGCATTGCCGCACAATCGGTTGTTTGTCTTGTAAAAGGTGTGCTATCATAACAAATAATATTTTTGATGAACTAAGCCGTAAGGCCTGGCTCGGGAGTACGGGAGGAGAACGAAAATGGTAGATTATCGTGTGAGGTATGCGCCCAGTCCGACGGGGCATCTGCATATCGGGGGGGCCAGAACGGCTCTGTTTAACTATTTGCTTGCGCGCAAGCACGGCGGACAATTCATCATTCGCTTCGAGGATACGGATCAAACGCGGCACCAGGAGTCCGGGATAGGCAATCAGCTGGACGGACTCCGCTGGCTGGGCGTGGATTGGGACGAAAGCGTCGATATCGGGGGGCCTTACGGGCCGTACCGGCAGACGGAGCGTCTGGAGCTGTACCGCCCGTTCGTGGAGCAGCTGCTGCGGGAAGGAAATGCCTACCCTTGCTACTGTACCGAGGCGGAGCTGGAGCAGGAGCGCGCGGCGCAGGAAGCCGAGGGGCTCATGCCGATGTATTCGGGCAAATGCCGCCACCTGACCGCGGAGCAGCGCGCAGCGTATGAAGCGGAAGGGCGCAAACCTTCCATTCGTTTCCGCGTTCCGGAGAACCGTACGATCGCCTTCGAGGACCGGATCCGGGAGCGGGTGGAATTCGATTCGAACGGCATCGGCGACTTCATTATCGTGCGGCCGGACGGCATCCCGACCTACAATTTCGCCGTTATTCTGGACGATCATCTGATGAAGATTACGCTGGTTATCCGCGGGGAAGAGCATCTGACCAACACGCCGCGCCAGATCATGATGTACGAAGCGCTGGGGCTGCCGGTTCCGGATTTCGCCCATCTATCGCTTATTCTCAATCAGGATCGCAAGAAGATGAGCAAGCGCGACGAATCGATCATCCAATTCATCGAGCAGTACGATTCACTCGGTTACTTGCCGGAAGCGATCATGAACTTTATAGCGCTCCTTGGCTGGTCTCCGAAGGGCGAAGAGGAGATTTTCAGCAAGGAAGAGCTGATCGAGCAGTTCGATCTGGACCGGATCTCGAAGAGCCCTGCCGTGTTCGACATGGATAAGCTCAACTGGATGAACAATGTCTATATCAAGAAGGCGGAGCTCTCTCGTATCGTGGAGCTGGCGTTGCCGCACCTGCAGCAAGCCGGCCGCCTTCCGGCCCAGCTGAGCGAGGAACAGCGTTCGTGGGCGGAGGCGCTGATCGGGCTCTATCAGGACCAGCTGCGTTACGCGGCGGATATCGTGCCGCTTTCCGAGCTGTTCTTCCGTGAGGAAGTGGTCTTCGAGGACGAAGCTAAAGCTCATCTGTCGGAAGAGTACATTCCGGCGGTTCTTGGCAGCTTCTTGAAGCAGGTGGAGCAAGCGGAGGAGCTGCAGGTCGACGGCGTCAAAGCGATGCTGAAGGCGGTTCAGACGGAAACAGGCTATAAGGGCAAGCCGCTCTTCATGACCGTCCGCGTGGCGCTGACCGGGCAAATGCACGGTCCCGATCTCAACATGACCGTCTATTTGCTCGGCAAGGAAACCGTTCTAAGCCGGGTTAAGAAATTATTGTAATATAGCGGATTTTCTTATATACTAAATCAATCAATATATGACCATGGCGTCGAACGGGAAAGTACGTTACAAGGCAGGAATCACAGAGAGGGCAACCGGCGAGCAGGCCGGCTGAGAGTTGTCCATTCCGCTGGAACGGAAGTGCACCCGGGAGCCGTAAAGACGATCTGACGCGAGCGGATGCATGCAGCGCAGGGTAGTCTTTACCGTAACGTTCACGATACGAACGAATGAGATGGAGAAGCAATGAACGGACCTTGCGCCGTTAACGGCTCTCCAAGCAGAGTGGAACCGCGAGATGAACGCCTCTGCAGCCTTAATCAGGCTGTAGAGGCGTTTTTGAGTTTATATAAACGCGCTGGGCCTTGTAAGACAAGGGCGGCACAGCCGTTCAGACTGACGAGAAACCCGGACATACAGGAAAAATGCTAAGGTATAGGAGGGGTATCCCCTGTAGGAGCGTTAGCGTCCGCCTTTGTTATCGGGAAATTACCGATGAATAGCGAATAATTGAATAGTTTCCGATAACAACAGCGGCCGGAAGGGGATACCTAACCGGGTACCAAAGCGGATTTCTCTACTTCATGGGTTTCACTACAGCCTGGAAGGCGTTGCCGTTTATCCCGGCGTATGCAGCAAACCTAGAACCGTTCCGGATAGAAAGTGGAGGTGATGCGAATGTTTAACCGAATGAAGGAAGACATAGCGACGATCTTTGAGAACGACCCCGCGGCCAGAAGCTGGTTCGAGGTGGTATTTACGTACTCCGGACTGCACGCCCTATGGGCGCACCGGGTCGCGCATTGGTTTTATAAGAAGAAACGGTATACTTTTGCCCGCATCATCTCGCAGGTAAGCCGCTTCATGACGGGGATCGAAATTCATCCCGGCGCGGTTATCGGCCGACGGTTCTTTATAGACCATGGGATGGGCGTCGTCATTGGGGAAACGTGCGAGATCGGCGACGATGTGCTGCTCTATCACGGGGTTACGCTGGGGGGCACCGGCAAGGAGAAGGGCAAACGCCATCCGACCATCGGGAACAACGTCGTCATCTCGGCCGGAGCGAAAGTAACCGGCTCGTTCACGGTGGGAGACAACTCCCGGATCGGCACGAATGCGGTCGTGCTCGGGGAAGTTCCGCCGAACAGCACGGTGGTGGGCATTCCGGGACGCGTGGTGAAGCGGGACGGCGTCCGGGTAGGACGGCTCGAGCATGATAAGCTCCCCGATCCGGTGGTAGATATGTTCCGCCAGATGCAGGATCAAATTGATGGGTTGAAGGCTGAGCTGGTCGATATCAAGTCCAAAAACGGAGGAAATAACGAATCATGACGCTGAGAATTTATAATACGATGACGCGGGCCAAGGAAGAGTTCAAGCCGCTGGAGCCCGGTAAAGTCAAAATGTACGTATGCGGCCCGACGGTATATGATTTTATCCATATCGGGAATGCGCGTCCGGTCATTTTCTTCGATGTCGTGCGACGGTACCTCGAGTCTGTCGGCTACGAAGTGAATTATGTCGTCAACTTCACGGATGTGGACGATAAGCTGATCAAGAAAGCGGCTGAAACCGGATCGACCGTACCGGAAGTAGCCGACAAATTCGTGCAAATGTATTACGAGGATACGAAGGGGCTCGGGGTCCGCGAGGCTACCCTTCATCCGCGCGTGACGCAGAACATGGCGGAGATCATCGAATTCATTGCCGGTCTGGTGGAGAAGGGCTTCGCCTATGAAGGCGGGGGCGACGTGTTCTTCCGCACCTCCAAATTCCCCGAGTACGGCAAGCTGTCGCATCAAAATATGGAGGAGCTCCAATTCGGCATTCGCGTAGAGGTGGATGAGCGCAAGGAGAATCCTCAGGACTTCGTGCTCTGGAAAGCGGCGAAGCCGGGCGAGATTAGCTGGTCCAGCCCTTGGGGTGAAGGCCGACCGGGCTGGCATATCGAATGCTCAGCCATGGTTCGCAAATATTTGGGCGAAACGATCGATATTCACGGCGGCGGGCAGGATCTTACGTTCCCGCACCATGAGTGCGAAATCGCTCAGTCCGAAGGCTTGACCGGCCATGCGATGGCGCGTTATTGGATGCATAACGGGTTTGTCAACATTAACAATGAGAAAATGTCCAAGTCGCTCGGCAACGGCATCAACGTGCACCAGCTGCTGAAATCGATCAGCCCGCAGGTGATCCGATATTTCATGCTGTCCGGCCATTACCGCAATCCGCTGAACTTCAGCGACGAAGCGGTGGAGCAGGCGAAGAACAGCCTGGCGCGCATTGAGAACTGCCTGGCGAACCTGAAGCACAGGTTGCCCGCGGCGTCGGTCGAAGCCGCCGAAGCGGATGATGAAGTGAGCCGGTCGATCCGTGAAGTACAGGAGCAGTTCGAGGCGAAGATGAACGACGATTTCAACACGCCGGATGCGATTACGGCCGTATTTGATTTAGTGAACGTCTCAAACCAGTATCTTACGCGGGATGCGGTGAATAAAGGAACAATCGAGAGCCTGCTGAAGCAGTTCGAGGCGATGGATGCGGTGTTGGGCATACTAGCAGCAGCAGAGGAAGATCTGGTCGATGAAGAGGTCGACCGTCTGATCGCCGAGCGGACCGAGGCCCGCAAAGCGAAAAACTGGGCGCGCGCGGACGAAATTCGCGACCTGCTGACAAGTCGCGGCATCCTCCTTGAGGACACGGCGCAAGGGATTCGTTGGCGGCGGAAGTAGGGTAATCGATATGGATGAACATTCATCGTTTTCGGGGCAGCTGTTCTCGTTCCCGCCGGCCAAGGATCCGAAGCAGTTGAATCCGCTAGTGCTGGCTTATATCGGCGATGCGGTCTATGAGGTGTTCGTTCGGCAGTATGCGGTATCGCAGCCGAACCACCGTCCGAATCATATTCACCGGCTGTCGACCCGGTACGTATCGGCCAAATCGCAGGCGAAGTCGCTTCAGCGCTTGCTTCCCCATCTGACGGAGGAGGAGCACGACGTCGTGAAACGGGGACGTAATGCGAAGTCCGGAACCACCGCCAAGAATGCCGACGTACTGGAGTATCGGCACAGCACGGCCTTCGAAAGCTTGATCGGCTATTTGTACTATATGCAGCGCTGGGACCGGCTTCAGTACTTGATGCTGATGTCTTTGGAGCAGGAGACGATAGAGCCTGAATAGAACGGATATATAGGTTGACTAAAAGGAACGGAAAAGGAGGAGTCCGCATGGAAGAAGAGTTTATCGGAGGCAAGCATTCCGTCCTGGAGGCGCTGCGTTCCGGAAGAACCATCAACAAGATTTGGGTCGCCGAGCAGGCGCAGAAGCAGCTCACCCAGCCGATTCTGGCGGAGGCCAAGCAAAGCGGCATTATCGTCCAGTTCGCGGACAAGCGCAAGCTGGACCAGATGGCCGTCGGCGTACAGCATCAAGGGGTCGTCGCTCAAGTGGCGGCTTATCAGTACTCCGAGGTGGACGATATTCTGGCCCGTGCCGCGGACAAAGGCGAGCAGCCGTTTATTCTGATCCTTGATGAGATCGAAGACCCGCATAACCTGGGCTCCATTCTGCGTTCGGCCGATTGTACCGGCGTGCATGGCGTCATTATTCCGAAGCGCCGCTCGGTTGGGTTGACCGCAACGGTATCCAAGACTTCCGCAGGCGCAGTGGAATATGTGCCGGTCGCTCGCGTAACGAATCTGGCCCAGACGATCGAGCAACTGAAGGAGCGGGGCGTCTGGGTCGCGGGAGCGGACGTGGGAGCCGAGCAGCCGATCTATCAGACGAATCTGAATTTGCCGCTTGCGATTGTGATCGGCAATGAAAATAAAGGTATCGGAAGACTCATCCGCGAGAAGTGCGACTTTTTGCTGCAGCTTCCGATGTTCGGTCAAATCAATTCGCTCAACGCTTCCGTTGCCGCCTCGGTGTTTATGTATGAAGTGGTGCGCCAGCGGCTCGCCACGCGTTAGGCGCGCTGGCGGGCGATGAGGCATGATACAGGAAATTCTGATCGTAGACGGTTATAACATTATCGGCGCATGGCCCGAGCTGCAGCGGCTGAAAGACATCCGCCTGGAGGAAGCCCGGGACCGTCTCATCGAGATTATGGCGGAATACCAGTCGTTCTCCGGGATGAAGGTCATCCTCGTATTCGATGCTTATTATGTGCCGGGGCTGGGCGGCAAGTACCTGCAGAGCAAGCTGCCGGTTTATTATACGAAAGAAAAGGAGACGGCGGACGAGCTCATCGAGCGTCTCGTGACGGAGCATACGGGGAGGCGCAAGCAGGTATTCGTGGCCACCTCCGATATGATCGAGCAGCATGTGATCTTCGGTAAGGGAGCCTTCCGAATGCCGGCCGGCGAGCTGCTCGTGAAGGTCAGACAAGCGCGCAAGGAAATTCGCCGCCGGATCGAGGAGGACAAGGACAAGCCGGAGAAACGCAATACGTTCGACAGCCGGCTGAATCCGGATGTCCGCGCTTTGTTCGAGAAATGGCGGAGAGAGCGGTAAAAGGCCCCGTTCTATCAGGTTTTGCAGCTTTTTGCTAGCGGTATTCCGGTTGACGTTACTAGATTACATAATGTATACTAATCCTATCTTTTCATGCGTAGGCCGGAGGGATTGTGGTGAGTGTCGACCTCAAAGAGCTGAGAATGTACGAGTACGATCTCAAGGCAGACGAAGATCTTGTCGAATCGGTCCGCGAAGGCGACAGCGATGCGCTGGAGTACCTAATCAACAAATATAAGAATTTTGTCCGCGCGAAGGCGCGCTCTTATTTTTTGATCGGGGCTGATCGGGAGGATATCGTTCAAGAAGGCATGATCGGTCTGTATAAATCGATTCGCGATTTCCGCGGCGACAAATTATCCTCTTTCAAAGCATTCGCCGAGCTGTGCATCACCCGCCAAATCATCACGGCTATCAAGACAGCCACACGCCAGAAGCACATTCCCTTGAATTCCTATGTTTCGCTGGACAAGCCTATCTATGATGAAGATTCCGACCGGACGCTGCTGGACGTCATTTGCGGCTCGCGGGTATCCGATCCGGAGGAGTTGATCATTAATCAAGAGGAGTTCAGCGGACTCGAGGACAAGATGGGTGAAATTCTGAGCGATCTTGAGCGCAGAGTGCTGATGCTGTATTTGGACGGACGATCGTACCAGGAAATCGCTGTGGATTTGGATCGTCATGTGAAGTCGATTGACAATGCGCTCCAGCGGGTAAAGCGCAAGCTGGAGAAATATTTGGAAGTTCGGGACGCATAAGTAGTGAGCACCTTCCTTACAACGGCAGGGTGCTTTTTTTGTTGCGGATGATCTGCCGCATCATTTTTGCCAACTTTTGCTTGAAATCATTATAGAACAAACGTTCCCTTTTTGCAAGCGTCTATTCTATGGAATTTGCGCCGCGGGAATGGTTTAATCTTCGGGAGGCTGGTCGATACTGGAAGGGAAGCGGACAGGCAGTCTTGTTAATCCTTTTTCCTTGACAGAGGAAAGGCCGTATGCTAAAGTATTCAGGTAGCCTTAAGCTGTGAGGCTTTTTTTGCTTATGGGTTAAGGTATTAAATCATGGGGCTAGTCCGTAGGAGGTGTACATCATGCGGGTAATCATCACGTTAGCGTGCACGAACTGCAAGCAAAGAAACTATACGTCCAGCAAAAACAAGCGTAATCATCCAGACCGCATGGAGTTGAAGAAATATTGCAAATTTTGCAATGAACAAACGGCTCATCGCGAAACGCGCTAGTTTTATGGAGGTGTAGTTGTGTCCATTTTGGCTAGAATGAGGCAGGGATTCGGCAACACATTTTCTTTTTTTTCGGACTGCTGGTCCGAGCTGAAAAAAGTAAAATGGCCTAGCCGTAAAGAAATGATCAGTTACACGCTGGTCGTGCTGTTTACGGTTGCCTTCGTGACGGTGTACTTCTACGTTCTGGACTTGGGAATTTCTGAGCTGCTTCGCCTCGTGTTTCAATAATCTAGGCTGACGGGTGGCATAGGGAAATGGAAAAAAGATGGTACGTCGTACATACCTATTCCGGGTATGAGAACAAGGTTAAGGCGAATTTGGAAAAGCGCGTCGAATCCATGGATATGAAGGACAAGATATTCCGCGTCCTCGTACCTATGGAAGAGGAGCTTGTGAATAAAGACGGCAAGAAGAAGACGGTCATGCGCAAAGTGTATCCGGGATATGTTCTGGTGGAGATGATCCAGACGGACGATTCCTGGTATGTCGTGCGCAACACGCCTGGGGTCACCGGGTTCGTGGGATCGACCGGATCGGGTTCGAAGCCGACGGCGCTGCTTCCTGAAGAAGTGGATGCCATTCTCAAGCACATGGGCATGGAAGAACCGAAACCCAAGATCGACTTCGAGCTCAAGGAAACGGTGCGCGTAAAGGTTGGACCTTTCGCCAATTTTGTCGGGTCGGTTGAAGAAATTCTCATCGACAAGAGCAAGCTGAAGGTGCATGTGAACATGTTCGGCAGGGAAACTCCGCTGGAGCTGGATTACCATCAGGTAGAGAAGCTCTAATGGCCTTAAGATCTGCCATACTACAGCAAGGAGGTGTCATTAGACATGGCTAAAAAGGTTATCAAAATGGTAAAACTGCAAGTTCCTGCAGGTAAAGCGAATCCGGCGCCGCCGATCGGTCCTGCACTCGGTCAAGCTGGGGTTAACATCATGGCGTTCTGTAAAGAGTTCAACGCTCGTACTGCAGACCAAGCCGGTTTGATTATCCCGGTTGAAATTACGGTATTCGAAGACCGTTCCTTCACGTTCATCACCAAAACGCCTCCGGCTGCCGTATTGCTGCGCGTAGCTGCAGGGATCGAAAAAGGATCCGGCGAACCGAACAAGAAGAAGGTTGCAACCGTTAAACGTGCGAAAGTGCGTGAAATCGCCGAGCAAAAAATGCCTGACCTGAACGCTGCATCCGTTGAGGCTGCAATGCGCATGGTGGAAGGTACAGCTCGCAGCATGGGCGTAGTGATCGAAGACTAATTCCCTTGCAAACCAGTGGGAGGATATTCCGCTAATACCACTTAGGAGGAAAACTTACAATGGCTAAACACGGCAAAAAGTACTTGGAAGCCGCTAAGCTGATCAACTCCGAGACGTTCTACGAAACGCTCGAAGCGATCCAGCTCGTGAAACAATCGGCTCGCGCCAAGTTCGACGAATCCGTTGAAGTAGCGGTCCGTCTGGGCGTTGACCCTCGTAAACAAGACCAAGCCGTTCGCGGCGTGGTAGTACTGCCTCACGGCACTGGTAAGACCAAGCGTGTTCTTGTATTCGCCAAAGGCGAAAAAGCTAAAGAAGCGGAAGCGGCTGGCGCTGATTTCGTAGGCGATCAAGACATGATCAACAAAATCCAGCAAGGCTGGTTCGACTTCGATGTCTGCGTAGCTACGCCGGACATGATGAGCGAAGTTGGTAAACTCGGCCGTATTCTGGGTGGTAAAGGTTTGATGCCGAACCCGAAAGCCGGTACGGTTACATTCGACGTAACGAAAGCCGTGCAAGAGATTAAGGCAGGTAAAATCGAATATCGTCTGGACAAAGCAGGCCAAATCCACGCTCCGATTGGTAAAGTGTCTTTCGACGCAGAGAAGCTCGCTGAGAACTTCAAAGCGCTGATCGACGCCCTGAACAGAGCGAAGCCGGCTGCAGCCAAAGGGATATACTTGAAGAACGTTGCGGTATCCTCCACGATGGGCCCTAGCGCACGCGTGAATGCAGCCAACCTCAGATAAGGTAAATCTCGGCAGTTGACTTTTATGTCGAACCGTGCTAACCTAATCTAGGTTCTGACAAACGAATATGTTTACCGTAGACCGCAGGTGCTCTCATGAGCTTAATTTCCTGCCGAGGTATTATGATTATAGATCGGTTTTCTTTGCAAGTTCAAAGATGCTGTGGAATCATCATGCCTTCGCGCTTCTGCGGAGGCATTTTCGCATTTATGGCGAAGATGCCCTGCCGGCAGATGAGTGCTTGTTCCTGGATTGTTCGGGAGTTTACGGATAATGGTTAGTGGTAGCTTGCAAAGTAGTTTTCTAACGAAACTTAAGTTATTGCTTACGAAGTAGTTTTCTAACGAAAACTTGTAGGAGGTGCAAAAATGGCAAACGCAAAAATCATCGAACAAAAAGCTCAACAGGTTACTGCTGTAGCGGATAAGCTGAAAGAAAGCTCCTGCGCAATCGTAGCTGACTATCGCGGCTTGAACGTGAAGCAAGTAACCGAGCTCCGTTCCCAGCTTCGCGAAGCGGGTGTTGAATTCCAAGTGCTGAAGAACACGTTGGTTCGCCGCGCTACGGCAACGGCTGAACTGTCCGACCTGGATGCATACCTGACGGGTCCTACCGCCATTGCATTCAGCAAAGGCGACATCATCGCTCCGGCTAAGATCCTTACCGAATTTGCTAAGAAGAACGACGCTTTGGAAGTAAAAGCGGGCGTTGTCGAAGGCAAAGTCGTTGATTTCAGCCAAATCAAAGCACTGGCGGATCTGCCTTCCAGAGAAGGTCTTCTGTCCATGTTGCTCAGCGTGCTTCAAGCTCCTGTTCGCAACTTCGCCCTTGCGGTTAAAGCTGTGGCTGAGAAGCAAGAAGGCGGCGCGCAAGAAGCTTAATCTTTACCCGATCACACCCAAAATAATTTATTAAGATAACGGAGGTTTAACCATGAGCAAAGAGCAAATCTTGGAAGCCATTAAAGGCATGACGGTACTGGAACTGAACGACCTGGTTAAAGCAATTGAAGAGGAGTTCGGCGTAACTGCAGCAGCTCCTGTAGCAGTAGTAGCAGGTGGCGGCGCAGCAGAAGTTGCTGAGCAAACTGAATTCGACGTGATCTTGACAAGCGCTGGCGCTTCCAAAATCAACGTAATCAAAGTTGTTCGCGAAATCACGGGCCTCGGCTTGAAAGAAGCAAAAGACCTGGTTGACAACGCACCAAAAGCATTGAAAGAAAAAGTAGGTAAAGAAGAAGCGGAATCCGTAAAAGCGAAACTCGAAGGAGCAGGCGCTTCTGTAGAAGTGAAGTAATTCCGCTCAAGGCTTGCCACCCCT
Source organism: Paenibacillus gyeongsangnamensis (assembly GCF_027533625.1). GTDB lineage: Bacteria > Bacillota > Bacilli > Paenibacillales > NBRC-103111 > Paenibacillus_G > Paenibacillus_G gyeongsangnamensis. Next base: position 21,763 of record NZ_JAQAGZ010000034.1, read on the forward strand.
TGCAGAGACTTGTCTCTCAAGGGGTTTTCCTTTTCATCCTTCGCAGGAAAGGTGTGTTGTCGAGTTGTCCGAGCATTACTACTCCAAGAAACCCAGTATGGCCCATGACTTGCAGACGATTGAAGAACCGCTTCGCGGCCGGAAATTTACGTTTGTTACGGATGCCGGGGTCTTCTCCAAAAAGGGGGTGGATTACGGATCCGCACTTCTGATTGAAACGATGGAGCTGGCCGGTAACGCTAAGGTGCTCGATGTCGGCTGCGGCTACGGACCGATCGGTCTGGCGGCGGCAGCGCTGGCTTCGGAAGGCGAAGTGACGATGGTGGACATCAACGAGCGGGCTTTGAATCTGGCCAAGCAGAATGCGGAGCGCAACGGCATCCGGAACGTGCGCATCTTGCAGAGCGATAAGCTGGAAGCGGTGATGGATCAGAGCTTCGATGCGGTGCTGACCAATCCTCCGATCCGGGCGGGGAAGGACACGGTGCATGCGATCTTTGAGCAAGCTCACCAGGTACTGGTGCAAGGAGGCTCGCTCTGGGTCGTGATTCAGAAGAAGCAGGGAGCGCCGTCCGCTTGGTCGAAGCTAGAATCGCTCTATGAGCAGGTAGAAGAAGTTGAACGGGATAAAGGTTATTGGATTATCAAAGCGACAAAATAAGTAACCGGCGGAACAAAAAAATATTCAAATTGCAATGGGAATTTTGTTGACTTGACAGCATCGATGTGATATCATAATAAAATGTCAGCATTAAGATTGGTCGACATGTCTTTAGTTTACTAAAATGTCAAGATTTTTTTCAGAGCCTGATGTATAAAATTTACTCATTCGACGTATAATGTTTAAATTTTAGGTGCAACCTACAGGGTATGAAGAAAATTATGGTAAGATGAAGGTTGGTCTCACAATCCCATGCGGTATTCTAGAAGCTTCCTGAAGAAGTGACACTTCTACGGTAATTACACGTGAAGACTTCCGTAAGAAGCTTTTATTTTGTTCTACTGAGTAGACAAGAGGGGTGAATCTAAGTTGGCGGGTCATCTTGTTCAATTAGGTCGACGCAAACGCAGGTCGTACGCTCGGATTCATGAGGTTCTGGAAGTTCCGAACCTGATTGAAATCCAACAAAAGTCATACGAATGGTTTTTGGATGAAGGATTGCGTGAAATGTTTCAGGATATTTCCCCGATTCAGGATTTTACGGGGAATTTGGTGTTGGAGTTTATCGACTATAGCTTGGGAGAACCGAAGTATTCGGTCGATGAGTCCAAGGAACGCGACGTTACCTTCGCTGCACCGCTCCGTGTGAAAGTTCGACTGATCAATAAAGAGACCGGCGAAGTCAAAGAGCAGGAAGTCTTTATGGGCGATTTCCCTCTGATGACCGAGACAGGTACCTTTATTATTAATGGCGCCGAACGGGTTATCGTCAGTCAGCTGGTTCGATCTCCTAGCGTCTATTTTAGCACCAAGGTCGATAAAAATGGGAAGAAAACGTACACGGCTACCGTCATTCCGAACCGCGGTGCTTGGCTGGAGCTCGAGACGGACGCGAAGGACATTATCTATGTCCGGATCGACCGTACGCGCAAAATCCCGGTTACCGTGCTCCTTCGGTCGCTTGGCTTCGGAACGGATGCGGAAATCATAGATTTGCTGGGTGATGACGAGTATATCCGCAACACCCTGGATAAGGATAACACCGATTCGACGGATAAGGCGCTGATCGAGATTTACGAGCGTCTGCGTCCGGGCGAGCCGCCTACACTGGATAACGCAAGAAGCTTGCTTGTCGCTCGTTTCTTCGATCCGAAGCGGTATGACCTCGCTAATGTCGGTCGTTACAAAATCAACAAAAAGCTTCATATTAAGAACCGTCTGTTCAACCAGCGTTTAGCTGAAACGCTCGTTGATCCGGATACCGGCGAGATTATCGCCGAGGCCGGTCAATTGATCGACCGCCGCTTGCTGGATACGATTCTGCCGCATCTGGAGAACAACGTGGCTTACAAGGAATACACGGCTGTTAACGGAGTAACGGAAATCGACCATATTCCGCTTCAGTGCATCAATGTGTATTCGCCGATTGAAGACGGCAAGATCGTGAAGATTATCGCGAACGGCAAGATTGATAAATCGGTGAAGCACATCACGCCTGCTGATATCTTGTCCTCTATCAATTACTTTATTAATTTGCTGCACGGCATCGGCAGCACGGACGACATTGACCATCTTGGCAACCGTCGTCTGCGCTCCGTAGGCGAGCTGCTTCAGAATCAATTCCGTATCGGCTTGTCCCGTATGGAGCGCGTCGTTCGGGAACGGATGTCGATTCAGGATGTGAACACCATTACGCCGCAGCAGCTGATCAACATTCGTCCGGTTATCGCTTCGATCAAGGAGTTCTTCGGAAGCTCCCAGCTGTCGCAGTTTATGGACCAGACGAACCCGCTGGCCGAGCTGACGCACAAACGCCGTCTCTCCGCCCTCGGTCCCGGCGGCTTGACCCGGGAACGCGCGGGCTTCGAAGTTCGCGACGTGCATCACTCCCATTATGGGCGGATGTGTCCGATCGAGACCCCGGAAGGTCCGAACATCGGTTTGATCAACTCCTTGTCGACGTTCGCCCGCGTAAACGAATTCGGCTTCATCGAAGCTCCTTATCGCCGCGTGGATCCGAAGACGGGTATCGTGACCGATGAGATTTCGTACCTCACGGCCGACGAAGAGGATAACTACGTCGTTGCCCAGGCGAACGCGGAGCTGACGGAAGAAGGCGCCTTCGCCAACGATGCGGTCATCGTCCGTTATAAAGACGAAATCACCTCGCTGCCGAAGGACCGCGTCGACTATATGGACGTATCGCCGAAGCAGGTCGTGTCCGTCGCTACGGCATTGATTCCGTTCCTGGAGAACGACGACTCCAACCGTGCCCTCATGGGATCGAACATGCAGCGCCAGGCCGTGCCGCTGCTTATTCCGAAGGCGCCGCTCGTCGGTACAGGTATGGAGCATAAGTCGGCCAAAGATTCCGGCGTATGTATCGTTTCCAAAGTCAACGGTGTGGTTGAGAGAGTCTCGGCGAACGAGATTTGGGTACGTCGTCAGGAAATGGTCGACGGCAAGCGCGTGAACGGCGATCTTGTGAAGCACAAGCTGCACAAATTCCTTCGTTCCAACCAAGGTACTTGCATCAACCAACGTCCGATCTGCCACAAAGGGGAACAGGTTCGCGTCGGCGATATTCTCGCAGACGGACCGTCCACGGAGATGGGAGAGCTGGCGCTGGGCCGCAATGTGGTCGTTGCCTTCATGACATGGGAGGGCTACAACTACGAGGATGCGATCCTGCTGAGCCAAAAGCTTGTGAAGGAAGACGTCTATACTTCCATTCACATTGAAGAATATGAGTCCGAAGCGCGGGATACGAAGCTCGGACCGGAAGAAATCACGCGCGACATTCCGAACGTCGGGGAAGATGCGCTGAAGAACCTCGACGAACGCGGCATCATCCGTGTCGGCGCCGAAATCGCCGCAGGCGATATTCTTGTCGGTAAGGTAACGCCGAAAGGGGTAACCGAGCTGACGGCGGAGGAACGCCTCCTGCACGCCATCTTCGGCGAGAAGGCGCGCGAAGTGCGGGATACATCCTTGCGCGTGCCTCACGGTACGGACGGCATCGTCGTTGACGTGAAAGTATTTACCCGCGAGAACGGCGACGAGCTGCCTCCGGGCGTGAACCAGCTGGTACGCGTCTACATCGCACAGAAGCGGAAAATTTCCGAGGGCGATAAAATGGCCGGCCGTCACGGGAACAAAGGGGTTATCGCCCGCATTCTGCCGGAAGAGGACATGCCGTTCATGCCGGACGGTACTCCGGTCGAGGTTGTCCTGAACCCGCTGGGCGTTCCGTCGCGGATGAACATCGGACAGGTGCTCGAGGTTCACTTGGGCATGGCCGCGAAATACCTCGGCATTCATACGGCGACTCCGGTATTCGACGGCGCTCGTGAATACGACGTATTCGATACGATGGAAGAAGCCGGCATGCAGCGCAACGGTAAGACCATGCTTTACGACGGACGCACAGGCGAACCGTTCGAGCGCGAAGTCACCGTAGGCGTCATGTACATGATTAAACTGGCGCACATGGTTGACGATAAAATTCATGCCCGTTCCACCGGGCCGTACTCTCTCGTTACGCAGCAGCCGCTCGGCGGTAAAGCGCAGTTCGGCGGACAGCGCTTCGGGGAGATGGAAGTGTGGGCGCTTGAAGCCTACGGCGCCGCTTATACGCTGCAAGAAATTTTGACGGTAAAATCCGATGACGTCGTTGGCCGCGTGAAAACGTACGAATCGATCGTCAAGGGTGAGAATGTTCCTGAGCCTGGCGTTCCGGAGTCCTTCAAGGTATTGATTAAAGAGCTTCAAAGCTTGGGTATGGACGTCAAAATCCTCTCCGAGAACGAAGAAGAGATCGAAATGAAGGAAATGGACGACGAAGACGAAGTAACAAGCGACAAGCTCAATCTTAATCTTGAAGGCGCGGAAATGGGCGTAGAGTAATTCGGGACGACACAAGGTGCTCGCTGTAAGGCGGGTGCCTTGCGTTCCGTGTGTACCCTAACGACCCCTGCATCCGACGCGGTTTTGTTCCACAAAACATGGAGGAGGGTTGCTCCTTGATAGACGTTAACAATTTCGAGTACATGAAAATCGGCCTGGCCTCTCCCGACAAAATTCGTTCCTGGTCCCGCGGCGAAGTGAAGAAGCCCGAAACGATCAACTACAGAACGCTGAAGCCCGAGAAAGAAGGGCTATTCTGCGAAAAAATCTTCGGACCGACAAAGGACTGGGAGTGCCATTGCGGCAAATACAAGCGCGTTCGCTATAAAGGCGTAGTCTGTGACCGCTGCGGTGTCGAAGTTACGCGCCAGAAAGTGCGCCGTGAGCGTATGGGTCATATCGAATTGGCCGCTCCGGTATCCCACATCTGGTATTTCAAAGGAATTCCGAGCCGTATGGGCCTGGCGCTCGATATGTCTCCTCGTTCCCTCGAAGAGATCATCTATTTTGCATCTTATGTGGTTACCGACCCTGGAGATACGCCGCTGGAGAAAAAACAGCTGCTTTCCGAGAAAGAATACCGCAGCTACCGCGAAAAATACGGCTATGCGTTCCAAGCCGGCATGGGTGCTGAAGCGGTGAAAAAGCTTTTGCAGGATATCGACATCGAGAAAGAAGTCGACATGCTGAAGGAAGAGCTGAAGACCGCCCAAGGCCAGCGCCGCAATCGCGCCATCAAGCGCCTTGAGGTCATGGAAGCGTTCCGTAACTCCAAGAACATGCCGGGATGGATGATTCTCGACGTGCTGCCGGTCATCCCGCCGGAACTGCGGCCGATGGTACAGCTGGACGGCGGACGTTTCGCTACGTCCGACTTGAACGACCTGTACCGCCGCGTCATCAACCGGAACAACCGGCTCAAGCGTTTGCTTGATCTCGGCGCACCGGACATTATCGTACAGAACGAGAAACGTATGCTGCAGGAAGCCGTCGACGCCCTGATCGACAACGGCCGCCGCGGCCGCCCGGTTACGGGTCCCGGCAACCGTCCGCTCAAATCCCTCAGCCACATGCTGAAAGGGAAGCAAGGACGTTTCCGTCAAAACCTGCTCGGTAAGCGCGTTGACTATTCTGGCCGTTCCGTTATCGTCGTAGGACCGAGCCTGAAGATGTACCAATGCGGTCTGCCCAAGGAAATGGCGCTTGAATTGTTCAAGCCGTTCGTCATGAAAGAGCTTGTGAATAAAGGCCTCGCGCACAACATCAAGAGCGCGAAGCGCAAAGTGGAGCGCATCAGCCCGGAAGTATGGGATGTGCTCGAAGAAGTGATCAAGGAGCATCCGGTTCTGCTGAACCGTGCCCCCACGCTGCACAGACTCGGGATTCAGGCGTTCGAGCCGATTCTCGTCGAAGGCCGCGCTATCAAGCTTCATCCGCTCGTATGTACCGCTTATAACGCGGACTTCGACGGTGACCAAATGGCCGTACACGTGCCGCTCTCGGCGGAAGCCCAAGCTGAAGCCCGCTTGCTCATGCTGGCGTCCGGCAACATCTTGAATCCGAAAGACGGCAAGCCTGTCGTTACGCCGTCCCAGGATATGGTGCTTGGAAGCTTCTACTTAAGTACGGAGAACAAGCATTCCAAAGGCTCCGGAACCATTATCCGTACCGTATCGGAAGCTGTGTCCTTGTATCAGCGCGGAGCGGCTGCGCTGCATGCCCGCGTTGCGATTCCGGCCAAGGCGCTCGGCAAAACGAGCTTCACGCCGGAACAGCAAGAGGCTATGCTGATCACGACGATCGGTAAAATCATTTTCAATGAAATTTATCCGGCGGATTTTCCTTACATCAACGAGGCGACCAAGCAAAACCTCCTGAACGGGATCTCCGATCAATATTTCGTGTTCGAGAAGGGCGGAGACATCCGCAAAGCGATGGAAGAGCTGCCGGAAACCAAGGCTGTCGGCAAAGACTACCTCGGAACGATTATCGCGGAATGCTTCCGTCGTTACCATACGACCGAAACGTCGATCATTCTTGACAACATCAAGCAGCTCGGATTCACTTATTCGACCAAAGCGGGGATTACGATCGCCGTGGCGGACGTGACCGTGCCTCAAGAAAAGATCAAGATCATGCAGGAGTCCGACGAGAAGGTAACGGTCGTAACGAACCAGTACCGCCGCGGTTTGATTACGGACGACGAGCGCTATGACCGCGTCATCGCGATCTGGAGCAAGGCCAAGGATGAGCTAACGGACATCCTGATGAAATCCTTGGACAAATACAATTCGATCAACATGATGGTCGAATCCAAAGCACGGGGTAACAAATCGCAGATCACCCAGCTGGGCGGTATGCGGGGTCTGATGGCCAACCCATCGGGTAAAATCATCGAGTTGCCGATCAAATCGAACTTCCGCGAAGGCCTGACGGTACTCGAGTACTTCATCTCGACACACGGCGCGCGGAAAGGTCTCGCGGATACGGCCCTCCGGACGGCGGACTCGGGTTACTTGACCCGTCGTCTCGTCGACGTGGCACAGGACGTTATCGTGCGCGACGAGGATTGCGGTACGGACAAGGGCTTCCTTGTCAGCCGCATCCAAGACGGTAAAGAGGTTATCGAGGATCTGTACGACCGGATCGAAGGACGCTATTCCTTCGAGACGATCCGTCATCCTCAAACCGGCGAAGTGATCGTATCCCGCAACGAGCTTATCGAAGCGGGCATCGCCGACAAAATTATCGAAGCCGGCATCGAAAAGCTGCAAATTCGTTCCGTTCTCAGCTGCCGTTCGAGACACGGCGTCTGCAAGAAGTGCTACGGCCGCAACCTGGCGACAGGCCAGCACGTGGAGATCGGGGAAGCGGTCGGCATTATCGCCGCCCAATCGATCGGTGAGCCGGGAACCCAGCTCACGATGCGTACGTTCCATACCGGGGGCGTTGCGGGCGACGACATTACGCAAGGTCTTCCGCGGATTCAGGAGCTGTTCGAAGCCCGGAATCCGAAAGGCCAAGCGATCATCTCCGAAATCGACGGCGTTGTGAAAGACATTCGCGAGGCGAAGGACCGCCGCGAAATCGAAGTTCTCGGCGAAGCCGAGTCGAAGGTCTACTCCGTACCTTACGGCTCCCGTATTCGCGTTACCGTCAACCAGAATGTAGAAGCCGGCGACGAGCTGACGGAAGGCTCGATCGACCCGAAAGAGATGCTCCGCATCAAGGGGATCCGCGGCGTTCAAAACTACATCCTGCAAGAAGTGCAGCGCGTATACCGGAACCAGGGCGTAGAAATCAACGACAAGCACGTTGAGGTTATGATTCGTCAGATGCTGCGTAAAATCCGGATCGTGGACGCGGGCAATACGACGCTCCTGCCGGGCTCGTTCGTGGATATGCACGAATACGAGGAAGCCAACAAAGTGGCGCTGTTCGCGGGCGAAGAGCCGGCGGTAGCGAAGCCGGTGCTTCTCGGGATTACGAAGGCATCGCTCGAAACGGATTCCTTCCTCTCCGCCGCCTCCTTCCAGGAAACGACGAGAGTGCTCACCGATGCGGCGATCAAAGGCAAGGTCGATCAGCTGCTCGGCCTGAAGGAAAACGTCATTATCGGCAAGCTCATTCCTGCAGGTACGGGGATGGCTAGATACCGTAACATCCGGATCACCGATCCGAATGCGGAAGAGTCCGATCAGGAGCTCGCCGAAGCGGAAGCTGTAACCGTAGAATAAGGTCATATAGAAAAGAAGCTTGTCTTCAAAAATTGGAATGTAAATTCTTTTTGAAGACAAGCGGACTTTCTTGACAGGTTATGAGTGAGATGCTAATATATCAAAGTGTGCCATTTTATAATAGTAGCTGATCTTTGGAGGATATGTTTCATGTCTTATGATAAAGTGAAGCAAGCTGCGAAGATAACAATAGGCACTAAGCAAGCGACGAAGGTAGTCGAGCAAGGCAAGGCTGCCGAAGTCTTTGTTGCCAAAGATGCAGATCCGCGAATTACGATAAAAATGATTAACCTCTGCAAGAAAATGGGGGTTAAGGTCACATACGTGGAATCCATGAAAATGTTAGGTAAAGCGTGTGGAATCGAAGTGGGCGCCGCTATAGCGGCGGTAGCGAATGAATGAGCTTGAACATGTTTTTGTCTTCAATTCTTCCGGATGACAAGGCAAGAACTTTTCCTTTGTTCATTTATGATTCGCCTGGATCTGTGGGCTTGAAATTGCAAGACATTTTACTGAAGGAGGTGGCACCATGCCAACAATTAACCAGCTCGTTCGTAAAGGACGCCAAGCTAAAGTTGTTAAATCCAAATCCCCGGCTCTTCAAAGAGGCTTCAACGCTCTGAAGAGAGAAGCAACCGACATCAGCGCACCGCAAAAACGCGGGGTTTGCACTCGTGTAGGTACCATGACGCCGAAAAAACCGAACTCCGCACTTCGTAAATATGCGCGTGTTCGTTTGACTAACCGTGTAGAGGTTACGGCTTACATTCCGGGTATCGGACATAACTTGCAGGAGCACAGCGTTGTTCTCATCCGCGGTGGCCGGGTAAAAGACCTTCCGGGTGTTCGTTACCACATCGTTCGCGGCGCGCTTGATACTGCAGGCGTGAACAACCGTAAGCAAGCTCGTTCCAAGTACGGCGCAAAACGCCCGAAAGTGAAGAAGTAAGAACCATCCTATTTAAGAATTATTTTATGAGAAAGGGGGATAACTATGCCTCGTAAAGGTCCAGTATCTCGCAGAGACGTATTGCCCGATCCGATTTATAACAGCAAACTGGTGACTCGTTTGGTAAACCGGATTATGATTGACGGTAAAAAAGGTGTAGCACAGTCCATTCTTTACAACTCGTTCGAATTGATCAAAGAACGTACGGGTAAAGAGCCGATGGAAGTTTTTGAACAAGCCATCAAAAATATTATGCCCGTTCTTGAGGTTAAAGCACGCCGCGTAGGCGGTGCCAACTATCAAGTGCCGATCGAAGTGCGTCCTGAGCGCCGCACTACGCTGGGACTTCGTTGGCTCGTGAACTATTCCCGTCTTCGTGGTGAGAAAACCATGGAAGAGAGATTGGCTCAAGAGATCATCGATGCCAGCAACAACACTGGCGCATCCGTTAAGAAGCGTGAAGATACACACAAAATGGCGGAAGCCAACAAAGCGTTCGCTCACTACCGCTGGTAAAATTAAATTCCTAAACCTAGGAAGGAGACAAATGCATGGCAAGAGAGTTCTCCTTGAAAGATACGCGTAACATCGGGATCATGGCGCATATCGATGCCGGTAAGACGACCACGACCGAGCGTATTCTGTTCTACACGGGCCGCGTGCACAAAATCGGGGAAGTTCACGAAGGTGCTGCAACGATGGACTGGATGGAGCAGGAGCAAGAACGCGGAATTACGATTACTTCCGCCGCTACGACCGCTCAGTGGAAAAACCACCGCATCAATATCATCGATACCCCGGGTCACGTTGACTTCACGGTTGAAGTAGAACGTTCCCTTCGCGTATTGGACGGAGCCGTTGGTGTGTTCAGTGCCAAAGAAGGCGTTGAGCCTCAGTCCGAAACCGTTTGGAGACAAGCGGACCGTTATGGTGTTCCTCGGATTGCTTACGTTAACAAGATGGACATTATCGGTGCTGATTTCTTGGCTGTTGTTCAATCCATGCGCGACAAGCTTGGCGCGAATGCGGTTGCCATCCAATATCCGATCGGTGCGGAGAATGATTTCATCGGCGTGATCGACTTGGTTGAACGCAGAGCCTATGTCTACAAAGACGATCTGGGTAAAGATCCTGTAGAATCCGAAGTCCCTGCCGAATACAAGGACAAAGTGGAAGAACTCCGCCTTGAGCTTGTTGAGAAAGTGGCAGAGCTGGACGAAGAGCTCATGATGAAATACCTGGAAGGCGAAGAGCTTACCATCGAAGAGATTAAGGGTGCACTCCGTAAAGGGGTTGTAAACGTACAGATCTTCCCGGTCATCTGCGGGTCCTCCTATCGTAACAAAGGCGTTCAAATGATGCTTGATGCTGTAATCGACTACCTGCCGGCGCCAATCGACGTTCCGGACATCAAAGGAACGCTAGAAGACGGTACGGAAGTGATTCGTAAGTCCGCTGACGACCAGCCGTTTGCAGCGCTTGCGTTCAAAATCATGACTGACCCGTTCGTCGGTAAGCTGACGTTCTTCCGCGTATACTCCGGCGTTCTGAACTCCGGCTCCTACGTATTGAATGCAACCAAAGGCAAACGGGAAAGAATCGGCCGGATCCTCCAGATGCACGCTAACAGCCGTCAAGAGATCAGCATCGTTTACGCTGGTGATATTGCAGCTGCCGTTGGTTTGAAGGACACCGTAACCGGGGATACGCTCTGCGACGAGAAGAACCCTGTTGTTCTTGAGTCCATGAACTTCCCTGAACCGGTTATCCAGCTCGCTGTTGAGCCTAAGACGAAGGCCGACCAGGACAAAATGGGTGTTGCACTCGCGAAATTGTCCGAGGAAGATCCTACGTTCCGCGCTCATACGGACGAAGAAACTGGCCAAACGATCATCTCCGGTATGGGTGAGCTTCACCTTGAGATCATCGTTGACCGTATGCTTCGCGAGTTCAAGGTGGAAACCAACGTGGGTAAACCGCAGGTTGCATACCGTGAAACGTTCCGTCAAGCTGCAAAAGTCGAAGGTAAATTCGTTCGCCAATCCGGCGGCCGTGGTCAATATGGCCATTGTTGGGTGGAGTTCCAACCGCTTGAGCCGGGAACTGGCTTCCAGTTCGAGACCAAAATCGTTGGTGGTGCGATTCCGAAGGAATACATCTCTCCGATCCAAGCGGGTATCGAAGAGTCTATGAAGAATGGTGTTTATGCAGGCTTCCCGCTTGTTGACATCAAAGCTACCGTAGTGGATGGATCTTACCATGACGTCGACTCCTCCGAGATGGCGTTCAAAATCGCAGGATCCATGGCTTTGAAAGCCGCAGCCGAGAAGTGCCGTCCGGCATTGCTCGAGCCGATCATGAAAGTAGAAGTCACCGTACCGGAAGAGTACATGGGTGACGTTATGGGCGACCTGAACTCCCGTCGCGGACGGATCGAGGGGATGGATGCACGCTTCGGCGCGCAAATCATCCGTGCGAAAGTGCCTCTTTCCGAAATGTTCGGTTACTCCACAACGCTCCGCTCCCGTACTCAAGGCCGAGGCGTATACTCGATGGAAATTTCCCATTATGAGGAAGTGCCTAAGTCCATTGCCGACGAAATCGTCGCAAAGAACAAAGGCGCCTAATATAAAATTGATTATTTGAGGAGGCTCTCTATCCATGGGTAAAGCGAAATTTGAACGTAATAAGCCGCACGTTAATATCGGTACGATCGGTCACGTTGACCACGGTAAAACGACTTTGACGGCTGCTATCACGACTGTTCTTTCCAAAAAATACGGCGGCGCAGCTGTAGCTTTCGACCAAATCGACAAAGCTCCAGAAGAGCGCGAGCGTGGTATCACGATCTCCACAGCTCACGTTGAATATGAAACTCCTAACCGTCACTATGCTCACGTTGACTGCCCAGGCCACGCCGACTATGTTAAAAACATGATCACCGGCGCAGCTCAAATGGACGGCGCGATCCTGGTTGTATCCGCAGCTGACGGCCCAATGCCGCAAACTCGCGAACACATCCTGCTCTCCCGTCAGGTAGGCGTACCTTACATCGTCGTATTCTTGAACAAATGCGACATGGTTGAAGACGAAGAGCTCCTGGAACTGGTTGAAATGGAAGTTCGCGACCTGCTGAACGAGTACGAGTTCCCAGGCGACGACACTCCAATCATCCGCGGTGCAGCTCGTGAAGCTCTGCAAAACCCAGACGGTCCTTGGGCCGACAAAATCGTTGAGCTGTTCGAGCAAGTTGACAGCTACATCCCAACGCCTGAGCGTGACACTGACAAGCCTTTCCTGATGCCTGTCGAGGACGTGTTCACGATCACTGGCCGCGGTACCGTTGCTACAGGTCGTGTAGAGCGTGGTGTGGTTAAAGTCGGCGACGAGATCGAAATCATCGGTCTGGCTGAAGAAACTCGCAAATCCGTTGTTACGGGCGTTGAAATGTTCCGTAAACTTCTTGATTCCGCTCAAGCTGGTGACAACATCGGCGCATTGCTTCGCGGTGTAGACCGTAAAGACATCGAGCGTGGACAAGTTCTGGCTAAACCGGGTTCGGTTAAGCCTCACACGAACTTCTCGGCTCAAATCTACGTTCTGACTAAAGAAGAGGGTGGCCGTCACAAGCCTTTCTTCACTGGCTACCGTCCACAGTTCTACTTCCGTACAACGGACGTAACAGGCATCATCGCTCTGCCAGAAGGAACTGAAATGGTTATGCCTGGCGATAACATCACTGTAACGGTAGAACTGATCGCTCCGATCGCTATCGAAGAAGGTACTCGCTTCGCGATCCGCGAAGGCGGCCGTACAGTAGGCGCAGGCGCCGTTGCTTCCATCAGCAAGTAATTCGCTGAACAGATCAAGCCTTCATCCACCGGGATGAAGGCTTTTTTCTACATATATATAGAAGAAAAACATTTCTAGACATTGGCATATTTTTTTCTTGCTTTTTTTACCCGGATTTAATATAATAGTGAACGTTGGTCTGTGACGTTGCGATGATGTGAGAGGTTGCTGACACACCCGGCTCCTTTGCCATAGGGGCGGCGTCAGGAGATTTTCACGGAGTATGTCCGATACTAAATTGGGCGATAAAAGGAGGGAATACTATGGCAAAGCAAAAGATTCGTATTCGTTTGAAGGCTTATGATCACAGAGTTCTGGATCAATCCGCTGAGAAAATCGTGGAAACAGCCAAGCGTTCCGGTGCAGGGGTTTCGGGTCCGATTCCGCTTCCGACAGAGAAGCAAATCATCACGATCCTGCGTGCGGTTCACAAATACAAAGACTCTCGCGAGCAATTCGAGATGCGCACACATAAGCGTCTGATCGATATCGTGAATCCTACACCGCAAACAGTCGACGCTTTGATGCGTTTGGACCTGCCGTCCGGTGTGGACATCGAAATCAAATTGTAATCTATCCACATGTGAATAAATACATGACAAGACAAGAAAAGAGGTGTCAACGATGAGTAAAGGTATCTTAGGTAAAAAACTGGGCATGACTCAAGTTTTTACTGCAGAAGGTCTGGTTGTGCCGGTTACGGTAATCCAAGCGGGTCCGAATACGGTTCTTCAAAAGAAAGATGTGGAGAACGACGGATACGACGCGATCCAAATCGGTTTTGACGATAAGAAAGAAAAGAATGCTAACAAACCTGAGTTGGGCCATGCGAAAAAAGCTGGTGCAACACCTAAGCGCTACGTAAAGGAACTTCGCGGTTCTTCTGAGTTTGAAGTTGGCCAAGAGATCAAGGCTGACATTTTCTCTGAAGGCGAATTCGTTGACGTGACAGGCGTTTCCAAAGGTAAAGGGTTCCAAGGCGTAATCAAGAGACATAACCAATCCAGAGGTCCGATGGCTCACGGTTCCCGTTATCATCGCGGTCCTGGTTCCATGGGTTCGATCCAAGCAAACCGTGTTCCTAAAGGCAAAAACTTGCCAGGACATATGGGTTCGGAAACCGTAACGATTCAAAAGCTTCAAGTCGTAAAAGTAGATACTGAGCGGAACGTACTTCTGATTAAAGGTTCCATTCCTGGTCCTAAGAACAGCTACGTAACCGTTAAGTCCTCGGTGAAGGCTTAATACAACGGGAAAGGAGGATAACAAATGCCAAAAGTAGCAGTTTATAATGTAAGTGGTGCACAAGTAGGTGAAGTGGAGCTGGCGGATTCCGTATTCGGAATTGAACCTCATGCTCACGCTCTGAACGAAGCGGTACTGCTTCAACGGGCGTCCCTTCGTATGGGTACGCACAAAACGAAAGGTCGTTCCGAAGTTCGCGGCGGCGGTCGTAAGCCTTGGAAGCAAAAAGGTACTGGACGCGCTCGTCAAGGCAGCATTCGCGCCCCTCAATGGAAAGGCGGTGGCGTAGTATTCGGTCCAACGCCACGCAGCTATTCAACGAAGCTTCCTAAGAAAGTTCGTCGTTTGGCCATCAAATCCGCGTTGTCTTCCAAGGTGAAGGCTAGCGAAATCATTGTATTGGATCAATTGCAACTGGCTGCACCGAAGACGAAAGAATTCGCGTCCATCCTGAACAACTTGAAAGTCGATCGCAAAGCTTTGGTTGTTACGGCTTCTTATGACGAGAATGTAGCGTTGTCGGCCCGCAATATTCCAGGTGTGAAGTTTGTAGCCGCTGAAGGAATCAACGTTCTGGACGTTATGGTATACGATAAGCTGATCATCACCAAGGATGCCGTGCAAAAGGTAGAGGAGGTGTTTGCGTAATGAAGAACCCTCGCGATATTATTAAACGCCCGGTCATCACTGAACGTTCCAGCGAATACATGGCGGACAAAAAGTACGTTTTTGAAGTGGACATTCGCTCCAACAAAACGGAAATCAAGCAAGCCATCGAGTCGATCTTCAAAGTGAAAGTGACGAATGTCAACACGCTGAGAATGCCGGCTAAGCCGAAGCGTTACGGTCGTTACTCCGGTTATACTTCCGAGTGGAAGAAAGCTATCGTAACTTTGAGCGCAGACAGCAAAGAACTCGAGTTCTTTGAAGGTTAAAGTATACTTTTTGAAGTAAGGAGGGAATCCACGTGCCAATTAAAAAATACAAACCAACGTCCCCTGCGAGACGTGCGATGTCGGTTTCGACGTTTGAAGAAATCACAACATCCACACCGGAGAAATCGCTTTTGGCTCCTCTGAGCAAGAAAGCAGGACGTAACAATCAAGGTAAAATTACGACTCGTCACCAAGGCGGCGGACACAAGCGTAAATACCGGATTATCGATTTCAAACGGACGAAAGACGGCATACCCGGTCGCGTTGCTACTATCGAGTATGATCCGAACCGTTCCGCTAACATTGCATTGATTCACTATGCCGATGGAGAGAAGCGTTACATCATCGCTCCTAAAGGCCTTAAAGTAGACGATCAGGTTGTTTCCGGACCGGACGCCGACATCAAACTCGGCAACGCGCTTCCGATGGAAAACATCCCTGTAGGTACTGTGATTCACAACATCGAGCTGAAGCCTGGCAAAGGCGGTCAATTGGTTCGCGCGGCTGGTACAGAAGCGCAACTGCTCGGTAAAGAAGAGCAATACGTTATCGTTCGTCTTTCCTCCGGTGAAATGAGAAGAGTGCTCAAAGTTTGCCGCGCAACCATCGGTTCCGTAGGTAACGAAGACCACGAGCTCGTCAAAATCGGTAAAGCCGGCCGTTCCCGTTGGCTCGGACAACGTCCTGAAGTGCGCGGTTCCGTCATGAACCCGAACGATCACCCTCACGGTGGTGGTGAAGGCCGCTCCCCGATCGGACGCAAATCCCCGATGTCTCCTTGGGGCAAACCGACGCTTGGCTACAAAACACGGAAGAAAAACAAGGCTTCTAACCAATATATTATTCGCCGCCGCACGAAGTAATTCGTTTACGGGTGTGGTTAAAGAAGGGAGGAACGAAGCATGGGTCGCAGCTTGAAAAAAGGACCTTTCGTTGATGGATACCTCTTGAAAAAAGTAGAGGCTCTGGGCAACGAAAGCACGAAGAAAACCGTGATCAAAACTTGGTCGCGCCGTTCTACAATTTTCCCGCAATTCATCGGACACACTTTTGCTGTATATGACGGCAAGAAGCATGTACCGGTTTATGTAACGGAAGATATGGTTGGACATAAGCTCGGTGAATTTGCGCCAACTCGTACTTACAAAGGTCACTCCGGTGATGATAAGAAAACGGGCAAACGCTAATTCAATGATTGGATAAGAAAGCTTTTTTGAATGAGAGGAGGTACATTCCATGACACAAGCCAAAGCTGTTGCAAGATATGTGCGCATTGCACCCCGCAAAGCACAACTCGTAGTGGACTTGATCCGTGGTAAGCAAGTGGGCGAAGCGATCGCAATTCTGCGCCACACTCCGAAGTCGGCATCCCCGATCGTGGAGAAGCTGCTGAACTCGGCTATTGCCAATGCAGAGCATAACTACTCCCTGAACGTTAACAATCTGGTGGTTGAAACAGTCTTCGTTGACCAAGGGCCGACTCTGAAAAGATTCCGTCCTCGCGCAATGGGCCGTGCGAGCCGCATCAATAAACGTACCAGCCACATTACATTAGTGGTATCTGAGAAATAAGGAGGGATAACGTGTGGGTCAGAAAGTAAACCCGGTAGGACTAAGAATTGGTATTATTCGCGATTGGGAATCCAAGTGGTACGCTGGCAAAGATTTCGGCGATCTGCTCATGGAGGACGTTAAGATCCGCGAATATCTGAAAACGAAATTGAAAGACTCTGCTGTTTCTCGCATTGAAATCGAACGTGCGGCAAACCGTGTGAACGTTACGATTCATACTGCGAAGCCAGGTATGGTTATCGGCAAAGGCGGTTCCGAGATCGAAGTGATCCGCGGATACTTGTCCAAGCTGACGAACGGCAAGAAGATCCATATTAACATCACTGAAATTAAAGGCCCAGACCTCGATGCCATCTTGGTTGCTGAGAGCATTGCACAACAACTGGAGCGCCGTACATCGTTCCGTCGTGCGTTGAAACAAGCAATTCAAAGAACTATGAGATCCGGCGCTAAAGGTATCAAAACATCGGTTAGCGGTCGCTTAGGCGGAGCTGAGATCGCCAGAACGGAAGGTTACAGCGAGGGTACGGTTCCTCTTCATACACTGCGTGCGGACATCGATTATGGTACAGCTGAAGCTCATACCACATATGGTCGAATTGGCGTAAAAGTATGGATCTATCGTGGCGAAGTTCTTCCTCCGGCTAAGAAAAAGGCTGTTACGGAAGGAGGCAACTAATTCATGTTAGTTCCTAAACGTGTAAAACACCGCAAAGAGCACCGCGGCAATATGCGCGGTCAAGCTAAAGGCGGCGCTGAAGTTCATTTCGGCGAATACGGCCTGCAAGCGATGGAGCCGGCTTGGGTAACCAACCGTCAAATCGAAGCTGCCCGTATCGCGATGACCCGTTATATCAAGCGGGGCGGTAAAGTATGGATCAAGATTTTCCCTTCCAAGCCGATCACCCAGAAGCCTCTCGAGGTGCGGATGGGTTCCGGTAAAGGTAATGTAGAGAAATGGGTTGCCGTAGTGAAGCCTGGTAAAGTGCTCTTTGAACTTGCCGGCGTAAGCGAAGAAATCGCCCGTGAAGCCATGCGTCTCGCATCCCACAAGCTGCCGATCAAGACGAAGTTTGTGAAAAGAGAAGAAGTGGGTGGTGAAGCAAATGAAAGCTAGTGAATTTCGCAACTTAACCACTGCTGAGATCGAACAAAAGATTGCCGGATTTAAAGAGCAACTCTTTAACCTCCGTTTTCAACTGGCTACCGGTCAACTGGATAATCCCGTACAAATTCAGAAAGTCCGCAAAGAGATTGCCCGGGCAAAAACTATTTTGCGTGAAAGAGAATTGGGAATCACTAGTTAATGAATGAGAGAGGAGGATCTCAGAATGGCTGAACGCAACGAGCGTAAAACGCAAGTGGGCAAAGTCGTCAGCGACAAAATGGATAAAACCATTGTTGTTGCGGTTGAGACTTACAAGAAGCATGATCTCTACCACAAGCGGATTAAATATACGAAGAAATTCAAAGCTCATGACGAAAACAATGAAGCGAAGATCGGTGACGTGGTTCGCATCATGGAAACTCGTCCGCTCTCCAAAGACAAGAACTGGAGACTGATCGAGATCGTCGAAAAAGCGGTTATCGTTTAATATAACGTTCTGGCTACGAAGTCCGGAAGGAGGTAATACACAATGATTCAACCATTTACTCGATTGAATGTAGCTGACAACTCTGGTGCGAAATCGCTCATGTGTATCCGCGTGTTGGGTGGTACGGGACGTCGTACGGCTAACATCGGCGACCTGATCGTATGCTCCGTGAAAGAAGCAACACCAGGCGGCGTTGTCAAAAAGGGTGACGTTGTTAAAGCGGTAGTCGTCCGCACGAGACGCGGTGCTCGTCGGAAAGACGGATCCTACATCACTTTTGACGAGAATGCGGCAGTTATCGTGAAAGAAGATAAGAGCCCGCGCGGCACACGGATCTTCGGACCGGTAGCTCGCGAACTTCGTGACAGAGACTTCATGAAGATCGTTTCCCTCGCTCCAGAGGTTATCTAATTACCGATAAAGGCATTCAAGTAAGGATGCTACGAAAAAGCTTTCGCAAGGAAGCTTGTAGGAGGTGTAATCAAAATGCCAAAACAACCGAAGAAACTCGAGTCCCATAACAATAAATTGCACGTGAAGAAAGACGATACGGTTTTTGTTATTACCGGTAAAGACAAAGGGAAGAAAGGCCGCGTTATCGCTGCATTCCCTCGTGAGAACCGTGTGCTGGTTGAAGGTGTGAACATGATCAAGAAGCACTCCAAGCCATCGCAGCAAAATCCGCAAGGCGGCATCATCACGCAAGAAGCTCCGATCCACGTATCCAACGTGATGCTGGTAGATCCGAAGAGCGGGCAGCCTACTCGCGTAGGTTACAAAGTACTGGATAACGGCCAAAAAGTTCGCGTAGCGAAAAAGTCCGGCGAAGTTATCGATTAAACGTAAAAGTATGGAAAGGAGGTACATCCCATCATGACAGCAAGAATGAAGGATCGTTTCTTGAACGAAATCACGCCCGCGCTGATGCAAAAGTTCAGCTACAGCACGGTGATGCAGGTTCCTAAGATCGAGAAAGTAGTTATCAACATGGGTGTTGGCGAAGCGGTTTCCAACTCCAAGGTACTGGATACGGCGGTTTCCGATCTGCAGCTGATTGCAGGTCAAAAGCCAGTCATTACCCGTGCGAAAAAATCCATCGCAGGCTTCAAACTGCGTGAGAATATGCCTATCGGTGTAAAAGTGACGCTGCGCGGCGAGCGTATGTATCACTTCCTTGACAAATTGTTCAATGTCGCTCTTCCTCGCGTACGTGACTTCCGCGGGGTATCGAACAAAGCGTTCGACGGCCGCGGCAACTACACGCTCGGTTTGAAAGAGCAGCTCATCTTCCCGGAAGTGGAGTACGATAAAGTCGATAAAGTACGCGGTATGGATATCGTTATCGTAACGACTGCCAAAACGGATGAAGAGTCCCGTGAATTACTTACCCAATTAGGTATGCCGTTTACCAAATAAGAAAACTTGCCCGCGAAGCAAGTTTCGTTTGGAAACCCCCAGGAGGTGTAAACGAGAAGTGGCAAAAACTTCGATGAAGATTAAGCAGCAGCGTGAGCCTAAGTTCAAGGTGCAAGCTTATACACGTTGCGAACGTTGTGGTCGCCCGCATTCCGTACTGCGGAAATTCAAAATATGCCGAATTTGCTTCCGTGAATTGGCATATAAAGGCCAGATTCCTGGCGTTAAGAAAGCAAGCTGGTAAAACTCAAAGTTTCGGGAAGGAGGTTTACATTCATGGTTATGTCCGATCCAATTGCAGATATGCTTACACGCATTCGCAACGCAAACGTTGTTCGTCATGAAACGGTAGAAATTCCGGCTTCGAAGATCAAGAAGGATATCGCTGAGATCCTCAAGAAGGAAGGTTTCATCCGTGACGCTGAATATGTAGAGGATAACAAGCAAGGCATTATCCGCTTGTTCCTAAAATATGGTCCGAACCAAGAGCGTGTTATCACAGGTTTGAAAAGAATCAGTAAGCCTGGACTGCGCGTTTATGCAAAAAGCCAAGAGGTTCCGCGCGTACTCGGCGGCCTTGGTATCGCCATCCTCTCCACCTCCAAAGGTGTGATGACGGATAAAGATGCTCGTCAATCCAAAGCCGGCGGAGAAGTTATCTGCTACGTTTGGTAATTCTGATTTTGAATGAACGGAGGTGCAAAACATGTCCCGTATTGGTCGCAAGCCCATCACGATCCCAAGTGGAGTTAACGTGACTTTAGACAATACATTGATTACGGTGAAAGGTCCGAAAGGAACGCTGAGCCGCGAACTTCATAAAGATATGAAGTTGAATGTCGAAGAAAGCCAACTTACCGTTGAGCGCCCTTCTGACAACAAACTGCATCGTTCCCTGCACGGTACGACCCGCAGTGTAGTGCAAAACATGGTGAGCGGTGTAACGGATGGTTTCGTAAAAAATCTTGATCTGGTTGGGGTTGGTTACCGTGCGAACAAATCCGGCAACAAGCTGGTTTTGAACGTAGGTTACTCCCATCCGGTTGAGATCGAGCCAGCGAACGGTATCGAGTTCGAAGTGCCGACCAACACCAAAATTATCGTTAAAGGTATCGACAAGGAGCTTGTTGGTGCTACTGCAGCAAAAATTCGTTCCGTTCGTGCGCCGGAGCCGTATAAAGGCAAAGGTATCAAGTACGAAGGTGAACGCATTCTTCGTAAAGAGGGTAAAGCCGGTAAGAAGAAGTAAGCTTCTTAGTCTGACGGCTTAACCCGGTTTTACGCAACAACTCGAAAGGAGTGAACCTCGAATGATTACAAAAAGCGACAAGAACAAAGCGCGTCTGAAAAGACACCTTCGTGTTCGTAAGAAAATTCAAGGAACGACTGAACGCCCACGTCTCAACATTTTCCGTTCCTCTAAACATATGTACGCTCAACTGATCGACGATGTCAAAGGCGTAACTATCGCTGCCGCTTCCACTCAAGATAAAGAGCTGAAGGAAGGTCTGGGCAACGGCGGTAACGTGGATGCAGCTACGAAAGTCGGAGCTCTTATCGCAGAACGCGCTAAGAAAGCCGGCGTTGAGAAAGTTGTATTTGACCGCGGCGGTTACTTGTACCATGGACGTGTAAAAGCACTTGCTGACGCTGCTCGTGAAGCAGGTCTTGAATTCTAATCTATTTACAAGGAGGTAAAGGACTTGCGTATTGATCCCAATACTTTAGAGCTGACTGAAAAAGTCGTTCATATCAACCGCGTTGCTAAAGTAGTAAAAGGCGGTCGTCGTTTCAGCTTTAGCGCGCTCGTAGTTGTGGGCGACGGTAAAGGTTGGGTAGGCGCCGGAATCGGTAAAGCAGGTGAGGTACCAGACGCGATTCGCAAAGGTATCGAAGATGCTAAGAAAAACCTGATTCACGTGCCTATCGTTGGAACAACCATTCCTCACTTGGTTACCGGACATTTCGGAGCGGGCCGCGTTCTTCTGAAGCCGGCTTCCAAAGGTACCGGCGTGATCGCCGGCGGCCCTGTTCGTGCCGTACTCGAACTGGCTGGCGTAGGCGATATCCTGACGAAGTCCCTCGGATCTTCGAATTCCATCAACATGGTTAACGCGACGCTGGAAGGCTTGCAGCGCCTGAAGCGTGCCGAAGAGGTTGCTAAGCTTCGTGGCAAAACCGTTGAAGAACTCTTAGGTTAGGAGGGATACCATGGCTAAGCAATTGCAAATTACCCTCAAGCGCAGCTTGATCGGCCGCAATGAAGCACAGCGCCGCACCGTTGCCGCTCTTGGACTTAAGAAGTTGCACCAAACCGTATCGCAGCCTGACAATGCCGCTATTCGCGGTATGGTCAATCAAGTAAGTCATCTGGTTGAAGTGAACGAAGTCGAAGCATAAATTGATTTATAACAAAGCTTAGAGGAGGTGCAAACGATGAAATTGCATGAACTTACATCTACTCCAGGAGCTCGTAAGTCCCGCAAACGTGTAGGCCGTGGTATCGGTAGCGGCATGGGTAAAACTTCTACACGCGGTCACAAAGGGCAAAACGCCCGTTCCGGCGGTGGCGTACGTCCTGGTTTCGAAGGTGGTCAGAACCCGCTGTATCGTCGCTTGCCGAAGCGTGGCTTTAACAACCAATTCCGCAAAGAATTCGCGGTTGTTAATGTGGAAGAGCTGAACAAGTTTGCAGCTGGTACGGAAGTTACTCCGGACGTTCTGCTTGAATCCGGCATCGTCAAGAACCCGAAAGACGGCATCAAGATTTTGGGCAACGGTGAAGTAACGGTTCAACTGAATGTAAAAGCCAACAAGTTCTCTCAATCTGCGGTAGAGAAAATCCAGGCTGCCGGCGGTAAAACCGAGGTGATTTAATGTTACGTACCATATCCAATATTCTAAAAGTAGACGATTTGAGAAAACGGATCCTGTTCACCTTGCTGGTGCTGATCGTCTACAGAATTGGTGCTTTTATTCCGGTACCTAACATCAACACAAGCATCTTGAAACTTCAAGACCAAGCTAACTCGAACGATGTTTTCGGTTTGCTGAATACTTTCTCCGGTGGGGCGCTGTTCCAATTCTCCATCTTCGCGATGGGGATTATGCCTTATATTACGGCATCAATCATTGTGCAGCTCCTATCCATGGACGTCATCCCGACGTTCACACAATGGGCCAAAGAAGGAGAAGTAGGAAGAAAGAAGTTAGGGCAGATCACGCGGTACGGTACAATTGTTCTTGGCTTGGTTCAAGCCTTCGGGCTGGCGATCGGGTTTAACCGGATCTACAACGGTTTGGTTATTAACCCAACGTTCACAACCTATGCCTTGATCGCAATCGTACTTACGGCGGGTACTGCTTTTCTGATGTGGTTAGGGGAACAAATCACCGAGAATGGCATTGGAAATGGTATTTCCATTATCATCTTCGCGGGGATTGTGGCAGCAATTCCTACAGGCATTCAGCAAATTTACAAAACACAGTTTGCTCAAGCCGGGGATGCGCTTTTCCTAAACATTATTAAAATGGTGATCATCGCGATCGTGGTTATTGCCATTATCGCCGGTGTCATTTTCGTACAGCAAGGCGTTCGGAAAATTCCGGTGCAATATGCCAAGCGCGTAGTCGGCCGCAAGATGTTCGGTGGTCAATCGACCCACATTCCGCTGAAGGTTAACGCGGCGGGTGTTATTCCGGTCATCTTCGCCCTGTCGCTGCTGGTATTCCCGCCGACCATTGCAAGCTTCTGGAGAGGCAACGCGGTAGCGGATTGGATCATCACCAATCTGAACTATACGCAGCCGCTCGGTATGGTGTTGTATATCTTGCTGATCATCGGGTTCACTTACTTCTACACCTTTGTACAGATCAACCCTGTACAAATGGCGGATCAGATGAAGAAGAACGGTGGTTATATTCCGGGCATCCGTCCCGGCAAGACGACTTCGGTATACTTGACGCGTGTAATGACAAGAATTACTTTATCCGGCGCACTCTTCTTGGCCGCGATCTCCATTCTGCCTATGGTTCTTGGCAGTTTGGCAGGTTTGCCTAACTCGGTTCGTATCGGGGGCACTTCGCTTCTGATCGTGATCGGTGTCGGTCTGGAAACGATGAAACAAATCGAAAGCCAACTGATCAAACGCCATTACAAAGGCTTCATCAATAAATAGCAAATAGGGGGCAATGTCGATTCAAGATCGCCCAAGGGCCGATCATAAACGGGATTGCCATCCTGAAAGAATCTTTCAGGATCGGTTCTGATAGTGCTTGCCGCTATCGGCCCCTATATTGCTGTTAGCATCGGAAGATGCATTGGGGGAGGAAATCAGATGAATATCATCTTTATGGGGCCTCCTGGTGCAGGTAAAGGTACTCAGGCGGAGAGAATCGTAACTGAATTTCAGATCCCGCATATTTCGACGGGTGATGCATTTCGACTGGCTATGAAGCAGGAAACGGCGCTCGGTCTTGAAGCGAAGAAATTCGTCGATCAAGGCTTGCTCGTTCCGGATGAAATCACGAACGGAATCGTACGTGAGCGGCTGGCTCAGCCGGATTGCAACAAAGGCTTTCTGCTCGACGGCTTTCCACGGACCATCTCCCAGGCGGAAGCGCTGGACGGAATGATGGCTTCTTTGCAAAAATCGATCGATCACGTGATCAACTTAAGTGTAGATCGTGATTTGCTGCTTGCACGTCTAACGGGCCGACGCATCTGTAAATCTTGTGGAGCTACGTATCATATCTTGTTTAACCCCCCTGCAATTGAGAATGTATGCGACAAATGTTCTGGTGAGTTGTACCAGCGTTCGGATGATACCGAGGAGAAAGTAGGTACGCGTCTAGACGAGTACCTCAATAAGACGGCTCCGCTTCTGGAGTATTATCGTAACAAGGGAATATTGCGTGAGGTTAACGGTGAGCAAGAAATTAATACGGTTACTGCACAAATCAGTTCACTATTGCGAGGGCAAGCGGAATGATCATTTGTAAGTCAGCTGCTGAATTGGAATTGATGCGCGAAGCTGGACGGATCGTGGCCGAGACGCACCGGCTGCTCCGAAAGTCCATTCAGCCCGATATTACAACCAAAGAGCTCGATCAAATCGCAGAAGACTTTATTCGCAGTCAGGGTGCAATTCCATCTTTTAAAGGCTATAACGGTTTCTCCGGCAGTATCTGTGCTTCGGTCAATGATGAATTGGTTCATGGCATACCCGGTGCCCGCAAGCTCCAAGACGGCGATATTATCAGTATCGACATCGGTGCCCAGTATAAAGGCTACCATGGAGATTCGGCTTGGACCTACGGTGTAGGCACCATCTCGGAAACAGCTCAAAAGCTGCTCGACGTGACGGAAAGATCCTTGTATGCAGGCCTCGCGGAAGCGAAGCCGGATGTACGCTTATATACGATCTCGGCGGCGATACAGAAAGTGATTGAGGATGAAGGTTTTTCGGTGGTTCGGGAATATGTCGGACACGGGATCGGTACGCAGCTTCATGAGGAGCCGCAAATACCGAATTACGGCAAAGCCGGTTACGGCCCGCGTTTAAAGCCTGGCATGGTACTGGCAATCGAGCCGATGGTCATTGCAGGGGAACGTTATGTAAAAACCCTGGAGGACAATTGGACGGTTGTCACGGTGGATGGCACACTGTGCGCGCATTTTGAGCATACCATTGCAATTACGCCTGACGGTTATGAGATACTGACTAAGCAGAGCGTATAGGTAAAGATGATGGAAATGCTAAACCCTCCGCATATCGGACAAATCGTTTGGGTGAATCGAGGAAGAGACTCCGGGAAGTACGCCGTCATTATCGGCGTCGTAGACCAACGATACGTGTGGATTGCAGACGGCGACAAACGGAAATTCGATCAGCCCAAGAAGAAAAATATACTTCATCTCGAGCTTCTGCCCCTGACGAGTCCGGAAGTTGCGGACAGTATACGGGAGACGGGCCGTGTTACGAACGGGAAGCTGCGATTTGCACTGAATAAGTATGTGGAACCAGCAGACGAAGCGCTAGAGAAAGGAGAATGACTGTGGCCAAAGAAGATGTGATTGAAGTTGAAGGTACAGTGATTGAACCTCTTCCGAATGCAATGTTCAAGGTGGAACTGGAGAACGGTCATAAGATACTTGCTCATGTATCCGGTAAAATCAGAATGCACTTTATCCGGATTCTTCCGGGCGATAAAGTGACTGTCGAGCTTTCGCCGTATGATTTGACCAGAGGCCGTATAACCTATCGTTTTAAATAAATCGGAATCAACACCAAGGATCGGGTTGGAAAGTTACACCGAGCCTTACATTGCGGGCTTTCTTATGTTAAACTATAGTAATGTGGTTTAGCGAGGTTAAGCAGGAAGGCTCCGTACAACATATAGCAGTACTGTGAAGCTGAGATGCATCGCAAACTTAAGCACACTCTTACGAACTAGTTTTCCTTCGGAAAACTTGGAGGAGGTAACAACCATGAAGGTAAGACCATCGGTCAAGCCGATTTGCGAGAAATGCAAAGTCATTCGCCGCAAAGGAAACGTTATGGTCATTTGTGAAAATCCGAAGCATAAACAAAAACAAGGATAAGGAGGTGCCTGACTAAATGGCACGTATCGCTGGTGTAGATTTACCTCGTGACAAACGCGTTATTATCGCGTTGACTTACATTTTCGGGATCGGTAATACAACGGCACAAAAAATCGTTGCGCAAACCGGTATCAATCCGGAGACTCGCGTTCGCGATCTGACGGAAGATGAAGTGAGCAAAATCCGTGATATCATCGACAAGACGCTGAAGGTGGAAGGCGACCTTCGCCGTGAAATCGCCCTGAACATCAAGCGCTTGATCGAGATCGGTTGCTATCGCGGCGTTCGTCACCGCCGTGGCCTGCCTGTTCGCGGACAACGTACCAAAACCAACGCTCGTACGCGCAAAGGTCCTCGTCGTACGGTAGCTAATAAGAAGAAGTAAGGGGGGTAACTCAAAATGGCTAGACCAAAGAATAAGGTCGTTCGTACCAAACGTCGTGACCGTAAAAATATCGATTCCGGCGTAGCGCACATCCGCTCTACGTTCAACAATACGATCGTAACGATCACGGATCCGCACGGCAACGCAATCTCCTGGGCAAGCGCAGGTAACCTGGGCTTCAAGGGTTCCCGCAAAAGCACCCCTTTCGCCGCTCAAATGGCTGCCGAATCCGCTGCAAAAGCTGCAATGGAGCATGGCATGAAAGCTGTTGAAGTTATGGTTAAAGGTCCTGGAGCAGGCCGTGAAGCGGCTATCCGTTCTTTGCAAGCAGCAGGTTTGGAAGTAAACCTGATTAAAGACGTGACTCCGATTCCTCATAACGGCTGCCGCCCTCCAAAACGTCGTCGTGTCTAATTCAGGATTGCTAAGCTAAGTGGTATAAATATCCAAAAGTTGTGAATACTATTTGGATAGGCATACTGCACGTTCTATGCGTCTTATGTTATCCCGAGGGAAACGACGTTTGAAGGAGGGTTAAACCATGATCGAAATCGAAAAGCCGAAGATAGAGACGGTTCTTTCCAGCGAAGACGGAACGTATGGCAAGTTTGTCGTAGAGCCTTTGGAAAGAGGCTACGGTACGACGCTTGGCAACTCGCTTCGCCGGATCCTGCTGTCATCCTTACCGGGGGCTGCTGTCAACTCCGTGCATATCGACGGAGTTCTCCACGAATTCTCCACCATTCCTGGTGTTATGGAAGACGTGACGGAGATTATCCTTAACCTGAAAGGGTTGTCCCTCAAAATTCACTCCGATGAAGAGAAAGTGTTGGAGATTGATGCTGAAGGGGAAGGAGCTGTTGTGGCCGGCGATATTCGAGGCGATAGCGATGTGGAAATCCTGAACCCTGATCTGCACATTGCGACGCTGTCATCCGATGCCCGTCTGCACATGAGAATTCATGCCAGCCGCGGCCGCGGATATGTTGCTGCGGATAAGAATAAGAGGGAAGATCAGCCGATCGGCGTCATTCCGATCGATTCGATTTATACTCCAATCACCCGCGTCAACTACAGTGTGGAGAACACTCGTGTCGGCCAAGTCACAAACTATGACAAGCTAACCCTCGAAGTCTGGACCGATGGTAGTATCCGACCGGAAGAAGCCGTAAGCTTGGGCGCCAAAATTTTGACGGAGCATCTCTTGCTGTTCGTCGGTTTGACCGACGAAGCGAAGGATGCCGAGATCATGGTAGAGAAGGAAGAGGACAAGAAAGAGAAAGTGCTTGAGATGACTATCGAAGAGCTGGATCTTTCTGTACGTTCCTACAACTGCCTGAAGCGCGCAGGCATCAACACGGTGCAAGAATTGATTACTAAAACCGAAGAAGATATGATGAAGGTTCGGAATCTGGGCCGCAAATCTCTCGAAGAAGTGCAAGAAAAGCTCGAAGAGCTTGGCTTGGGCTTGCGGATGGAAGATTAAGCGTACTTAGACGGAACCTCCATAATCAAGCAGAAGGAGGATCTACCCATGGCATACCAAAAGTTGGGTCGTGACTCTAGCGCGCGGAAAGCATTGTTTCGCGACCTAGTAACCGACTTGTTCATACATGAACGCATCCAAACAACTGAAGCGAAAGCTAAGGAGCTGCGTTCCATTGCGGAGAAACTGATCACCCTGGCTAAGCGCGGAGACTTGCACGCTCGTCGTCAAGTGGCTTCTTTCGTTCGTCGTGAAGCTGCGAATGAGAACCAGGATGCGATTCAAAAGCTGTTTGCTGATCTGGCTCCTCGTTACGCTGAGCGTCAAGGCGGCTATACTCGCATCTTGAAGCTCGGACCTCGCCGCGGCGATGCAGCTCCTATGGTTTACCTAGAGCTGGTTGATCGAGCTTAATCAAAGGATAGGAAAGGGTGGACGGGATCTTTACGATTCTGATGAAACCCTTTTTTTTGTAGGCTGAAAAGGGATTGGGGATACACGGAGGTCGGCCGTGAGAAACATATGTATGACCGTCAGCTACGACGGTACGGCTTATCATGGATTTCAGGTCCAGCCCGGCAAAATTACCGTTCAGGAATGTCTGGAGCAGGGAATCAAGATACTTACCGGCGAGGAAGTGAAAGTGATTTCTTCGGGCCGAACGGATGCCGGAGTGCATTCGAGAGGACAAGTATTTAATTTCGTTACCGCCTCGCAAATCCCCGTAGAACGGTGGGCACTGGCCCTCAATGCCCGGCTTCCAGACGATATCGTGGTGCGGCATGCCAGAATCGTTCCTGACCACTTCCATGCGCGCAGATCGGCCAAACGAAAGACTTACCGTTATACGATCCGGTACGGCAAGTATCCGGATCTGTTCAAACGGTATATGGAGTTCCATCATCCGACACGTCTGGATTTGGATGAGATGCGGGAAGGGCTGCAGCATCTCGTCGGGCAGCACGATTTTGTCTCCTATTGTTCGGTACGCAATACGAAGAAATCTACGGTGCGGACGATCTACGAAGCGCGGCTGGAGTGTGATCCCTGGGACGAGGACTTGAAATCGACTGCTGTGCATATTTATTTGTCCGGAAGCGGCTTCTTATACAATATGGTGCGTATTATTGTCGGAACCCTGCTGCAAGTGGGGGAAGGCAAAAGAACGAGCCTCGATATGCGTTCCATTCTGGAGGCGAAGGACCGCGCTTCTGCCGGGCCGACGGCTATGCCGCACGGTCTCATGCTGTGGGAAGTTTTTTATCCGGAATAACGGAAATCCCCTTGATATCCGGGCCAAAATGGTGTAAGATATCAATTGGTGTTTCTTGACTGGCTACCCCACGGCCCCGGGTCCTGAAACCATTACAAATGACTATGAATTTATTACGAACCTGCATGGCAGATATAGATTTAGGAGGAACATTTCATGCGTACCACATATATGGCGAAGCCTAATGAAGTTGAACGCAAATGGTACATCATCGACGCTGCGGACAAGACGCTTGGCCGTCTGGCGAGCGAAGCGGCTACCATTCTGCGCGGCAAACACAAGCCGCAATTTACTCCGCATGTCGATACCGGCGATTTCGTCGTGATCATCAATGCCGAGAAGATCGTACTGACCGGTAAGAAGCTGCAAAACAAAATGTACTATCGTCACTCCCTGCATCCAGGCGGTTTGAAAGTGACCTCCGCCGGAGACATGCTGAACAACAAGCCTGAGCGCCTGTTGGAGCTGGCGATTCACGGTATGCTTCCGAAGACTCGTCTGGGCAGCCGTTTGAAGACGAAGCTGAAAGTATACGCCGGTTCTGAGCATCCGCATCAAGCACAACAACCAGAAGTTTGGGAACTTCGCGGTTAATTAAAGGGAGGACTGTCTTGTGGCACAAGTTCAATATTATGGCACTGGCCGTCGTAAGCACTCGGTAGCACGCGTACGCTTGGTACCAGGCGAAGGCCGGATCGTTATCAATAAGCGTGAATTGGATGAATATTTCGGTCTGGAAACTTTGAAGCTGATCGTTAAGCAGCCTTTGAACCTGACTGAAACTTTGGGTAAATATGATGTACTGGTTCTTGCACATGGCGGCGGTATTTCCGGACAAGCCGGTGCAATCCGTCACGGTATCTCCCGCGCTCTGCTGAAGGCAGATCCGGAGCTCCGCGGCTCCTTGAAGAAAGCCGGCTTCCTCACTCGTGACCCACGGATGAAGGAACGTAAGAAATACGGCTTGAAGGCCGCTCGTCGCGCGCCTCAGTTCTCCAAGCGTTAATTTGTATCCTGTACAACGAAGCCTCTTCGATCTCGGATCGAGGAGGCTTTTTTTTGCATATCCGCGTTCACCTAATGATCTTGAGATTAATAAGATAGTCTAGCGCCTACAAAATTTTAAATTGACAAAAGGTCGGGATACGATATAATGAAATTAATCTTTATAAATCGTATGATAATACTCGGAATTAATATGGGAGGTACTTATACCTATGAATTTATTGGAAAAAGAAGCGCTCATCCATCAAGCGGCTGAAGAGTTCGAGAATCAATCGCCGGAAGCACTTTTAGCCTGGGCGGTAGAAAGATTCCCAAGCATTACGCTGGCTTGTAGCTTCGGGGCTGAAGACGTCGTACTCGTCGACATGCTCCAGAAGATCAGCCCGAAGACCGATATTTTTTACTTGGATACGAATGTCCACTTCAAAGAAACCTATGAAACCCGCGACCAGCTTCAAGAGCGCTACGGCTTGGAATTCGTTCAAGTACTTCCTAAGCTGACCCTTGACGAACAAGCGTCCCAGTTCGGCGATGAGCTGTGGAAGAGCAATCCTACGCAGTGCTGCAATATCCGGAAGGTCGATCCGCTGACCGATATTTTGAAAAACTACGACGCTTGGATTACGGGGATTCGCCGTGACCAGGCTCCTACGCGCGCCAACACGAAGAAAGTGGAATACGATACGAAGTTCGGTTTGGTGAAGTTCAACCCGCTGGCCGGCTGGACCTCGGAGGATGTTTGGAACTATATCCGCACCAATAATGTCATTTACAACCCGCTGCATGACCGCAATTACCCAAGCATCGGCTGCGAGCATTGCACGCGTCCGGTTGCGGCTGGAGAAGATCCTAGAGCGGGACGTTGGGCAGGCTTTGAGAAGACGGAATGCGGTTTGCATAAATAAGCTGAGGTCATACTACAAACAACAATTCGCGGCTGGGAGGAATTTACCATGACAGAAACCATTCGTCCGCACGGCGGGACTTTGATTAACCGCGTAGCGGAAGGGGCAGAGCGCGAGCAGCTGCTGAAGAAAGCGGAGAAGCTGTACCGGTTGAAAGTAAACGCTTGGACCGTCTCCGACCTCGATCTGATCGGCGTAGGGGCATTTTCCCCGCTGACAGGCTTTATGAACGAACAGGATTATACCTCCGTCGTCGAGCGCATGCGTCTGGCGGACGGCAACGTATGGAGTATTCCGATTACGTTGGGCGTTGAACCGGATTCGGCTCACGGCTTTGAGATCGGGGAAGAAGTAGCCCTTGTCGGGGAAAATGACGGCATTGTATATGGGATCATTACCGTTGAGAGCGTCTATGACGTCGATCAACGGCATGAAGCGGTTAAAGTGTTCAAAACCGACGAAATGGAGCATCCGGGCGTACAGAAGCTGTTTACGAAGCCGGCTACTTATGTAGGCGGACCGGTTCGCGTGCTCAACCGTCCGAAGCCGGAGAAATTCGAGGAGTTTTACTTCGATCCGGCGGAAACCCGTAAAATTTTCGCGGAAAAAGGCTGGAAATCCGTAGTCGGCTTCCAGACGCGCAATCCCGTTCACCGTGCCCATGAGTACATTCAGAAATGTGCCATGGAAATCGTCGACGCCCTCTTCCTGAACCCGCTCGTAGGTGAGACGAAATCCGATGACGTGCCGGCGAATGTGCGGATGAAGAGCTATTTGGCGCTTCTTGAGAATTACTATCCGGAAGACCGCGTCTTTCTGGGCGTGTTCCCGGCAGCCATGCGTTATGCCGGTCCGCGCGAAGCGATATTCCATGCGATGGTCCGCAAAAACTACGGCTGCACGCATTTTATCGTAGGCCGCGACCATGCCGGCGTTGGCGACTATTACGGAACGTATGAGGCGCAGGAAATTTTCCGCAACTTCACGGCGGAGGAGCTTGGGATTACACCGATGTTCTTCGAGCACAGCTTCTTCTGCACCAAATGCGGCAATATGGCTTCGAGCAAAACGTGCCCGCACGGCAAAGAGCACCATCTCACGCTGTCCGGTACGAAGGTCCGGGCGCTGCTGCGCGCGGGAGAGTGCCCTCCGCCGGAGTTCTCCCGTCCGGAGGTCGCCAAGATTCTCATTGAAGGCATGAGAGAACCGGAATATCAAGTTTAAGCCTGTCTTTGCGGTAACGTATATTTGTCCACCCTGTCCCATATAGATAGTAAGGAGTCTATGGGGATGTGAGGTGGATTTTTTCATGTTCGGAAGAAAGAAGAGGGTCATTGTCTGGCTGACCTTACACAGCGGGCTGAAGATTGTAATGTCGGCTCTCTTGATCGCACTGATGCTGTTCATGTTCACGTACGAGCTGCCCGCAACCAAAACATGGACCTATTGGACGATGCCGCTTTCGGGCAAAATCATTGCGCTCGACGCCGGCCACGGCGGGCCGGACGGGGGCGCCGTCAGCAAAGACGGCTTGTCCGAGAAGGACGTAAATTTGGCGATCACCCGTTATGTCCGGGATTATCTCCAGGAAGCCGGCGCGCTTGTCGTCATGACCCGCGAGGATGATACCGATTTGGCGGATCCGCAGACCAAAGGGTACAGCCGCAGGAAAACGGAGGATTTACTGAAGCGAGCAGAGTTTATAACGCAGCAAAAATCCGATCTTCTGGTAAGTGTCCATTTGAATGCCATCCCCTCGCCGAAGTGGTCGGGCGCACAGACCTTCTTTTACCCGGGTCAAACCGACAGCGCCAGGCTGGCCGCCTTAATCCAGGCTGAGCTGCGCAAAAATCTGGACAATACCGACCGGGTAGCGAAGCAGTCGGATAAGGAAATCTATCTGCTTAAAGCGATGAAGATTCCGAGCGCTCTGGTCGAGGTCGGCTTTCTGTCGAACCCTCCGGAAGCCAAGATACTGCGGGATCCGGCCTACCAGAAAAAGGTCGCCGCTTCCATTTATCAAGGCATTCTTCGTTATTACTCCGGTGAAAAAGTGGGCACCAATTAAAATTATGGTATAATGATCCTCAGTGAAAGCAGTAGAGATAACAA
Source organism: Paenibacillus gyeongsangnamensis (assembly GCF_027533625.1). Taxonomy (GTDB): domain Bacteria; phylum Bacillota; class Bacilli; order Paenibacillales; family NBRC-103111; genus Paenibacillus_G; species Paenibacillus_G gyeongsangnamensis. The sequence continues at coordinate 55,401 of NZ_JAQAGZ010000034.1, forward strand.
CCATAAGGCTGGGGTGACGAGAGTGTTAACTAGGGAGCAATTGTTAGCGTCGGTACAGCATTTGATCGATCCGGTATTCGGGTTGCCGCTGACCGATTTGAAATTTGTACGTGATATGATGGTGAAAGAGAACCAGGTCTCTGCAACGCTCTTGCTTTCGGCCGAGGACGAAGCTTATAAAGACGAGCTGCAGCGGGTAATAACGGAAGCCTTTACCGGCGAAGGGGTCGCGTCGGTGCATCTGCGGTTCCGTCCGATCTCCGATTACGAGCGCAGCGAAGCGGCTCGCTTGGTGCAGGAGACAGGGGCAGCGCAGCAGGCGGCACCCGCCGAGCAAGCGCCGAATCTTCTGGATGCGGCATCGGGCGTACAGTTCATCGCTATCGCGAGCGGCAAAGGCGGTGTAGGCAAATCGACGGTGACGGTCAACCTGGCCGTTGCCTTGGCGCGTCTCGGCAAGCGGGTAGGTCTCGTGGACGCCGACATTTACGGATTCAGCGTGCCGGATATGATGGGGATCGAGGAACGCCCGCAAATGGCAAACAACCGAATCGTTCCCGTTGAACGGTTCGGCGTAAAGGTCATCTCGATGGGCTTCTTCGTGGAAGAGAATACCCCGGTCATTTGGAGAGGGCCGATGCTCGGCAAAATGCTTCGCAACTTCTTTAACGAAGTGGCGTGGGGCGAGCTCGATTACCTGCTTCTGGACTTGCCGCCGGGAACCGGAGACGTGGCGTTGGACGTCCACCAGATGATTCCGCAGAGCAAGGAAATCATCGTGACGACGCCGCATGCTACGGCCGCTTTTGTCGCCGCGCGTGCGGGAGCGATGGCGCTTCATACGGAGCATGAGATTCTCGGCATCGTGGAGAATATGTCTTATTACGCCTGCAGCCATTGCGGGGAGAAGGACTATGTGTTCGGTCGGGGAGGCGGGGCCAAGCTTGCGGAAGAGCTGCACAGCTCGCTGCTTGCGCAAATTCCGCTTGGTGTTCCGGATAATCATGTAGCCGAACCGGATTACTCCCCTTCCGTATATAAGGCAGACTCGGAAACCGGACAAATTTATACCGATTTGGCCAAGCAAATCATATCCCGCCTAGACAATAAAGGACCGGCCTAAAGCCGGTCCTTTTGCTTGTTACTATGAGCCGCCACTGTCGGAACCTTGATCGCCGCCTGAACCGCCGCCCGAGCCGCCGCCTTGTTTCTGACCGCCGCCGCCCTTGCCGCCGCCTTTCTGGCCCTTTTGCTCCTTCGGCATCGACTCCTCCTGCAGCACCTTCTTCATCAGATCCATCAGCTCGAGACGGAATATCGGGCTTGAAAGCGATTCTTGAATGACCGTCTTCATTTGGGTTCGATAAGGCGTACCCTTCATCGTATCAAGAAGAATCGTTTGATAATCAGGGCTTTTCATGGCCTCCGTCATCGATTTTTGATACTCGGGATCCTTTAATAAGTCCTTATGAAGTTGCTTCGTATCTGCCTGCACCGCTTTGGCGAATTGCCCGGCAAACCGCGGATCGGTTATCATTTTCTGGAGAAATTGCGTATTCTGCGTATCGACCAGCACATCTTTGACTGCGAGCTGCAGCTGCTGAGTATCTCCGGCAGATAGAACCTGCATCTTTGCATTCTGTGTGATCGCGGCTTCTTGAATGGCTTTCCGGCCATCCTCCGTCTTGAGAATATCCAGCACCATGGATTTGGTATCCTTATAAGCATTGCCGCTGGTTGATGAAGCTTGCGATTCGGATCCGCAGGCCGTCAGGAAGCCAAGGATGAGGAGAAGAGGCACATTTCGTAGCCATCGCACTTTCATCGGTTCGGGCTCCTTTCCGTCGTTTTAAGCTTAGTATGGTTTATTGGCTGCCGATTTAACACAAATGTCAATTGGCTTTTTCCGGCGATCGTTGATAGAATGAGGTGTTGAAACAAATTGTGGGGGTAAGCTTCAAGTGACAATTCGGAAATGGTTTTATTTATTTTGGACCACGCTGCTTATCGGATCGGCCGCGGCTGTCATTGCCGGTTTAATGCTGCAATTATCCGATCAACAGCTGAGCATCGGCGGCAAAGAAATCGGATTCAGCTTCATTACGATGCTGCTGGGCGGCGCCACGATCAGCGTCCTAAGCCAAATGGGCTTCTTCGCCTACTTGATCGTGCGTTTCATTATGATGGGAATCATCCGTAATAAAGTAACCTGGGATTCGCTCCAATTGCTTGTTATAGCCTATAGCCTCTTCGATCTCATTTATTTGCGTTACAGCGGATCGCAAGAAGCGACAGGGTGGCTCAGCTTTGCCGTGCTTCCTTGTATCCTGGTCGTCTGCTCCCTCGTTGCTTCCTGGTGGAAAGTAAAGCTGACCCATCGCAGCGCATGGATCCCGACGATGTTTTTCTTGGTCTCGGTAACCGCTATGGAAGCCGTTCCCGCGCTTCGGCTCAATAACGCGGCATCCACTATTTTTATGATGTCGCCCTTATATCTTTGCAATGTGTGGCAAATCTTAATCTTAACCAAAGTGCTGAAAACAAACAAAGAGCCGCTATGACGGCTCTTGCTCTTTTGCATAGATGATTAATTCAGCTGCTTCATCGTTTGATCCTCGACCGGAGGCTTGTTGCTCACTTGCGTTTGCTTCATCAGCTCGCTCACGCTTACGAATTCATAGCCCTTATCGCGAAGCTTATCTATTATGATCGGGAGCGCTTCATGCGTTTGCTTGCTGGAGTCGCTCGCGTGCAGCAATACGATCGCTCCTGGATGAGCATTGGTCACCACACGATTAACAATATTATCCACGCCCGGATTCTTCCAATCGAGCGAATCCGTATCCCACTGTATCACGTTATAATTTAAGTCGTTAGCAATACGAAGCACTCTTTTGTCAAAATCGCCGTTCGGCATCCGGATCAAGTTCGGCGTCTGTCCTGTCGTTTCGCTTATAATCTGATGGGCGGTCTTGATTTGCGTGCGGATCTCGTCATCATTCAGGCTGCTGTAATTGACATGCTTATGGCCGTGACTGCCGATTTCCCAGCCGCCGCTCACGATTCGCTTCACCAGATCGGGATGGCTCTTGCTCCAGGGCGAGGAAAGGAAGAAGGTCGCTTTCTTAACCCCTTTGTCCTCCAGCACCTTCAGGATCGGCTCGGTTCGCACTTCGCCCCAGCTGATATCGAACGTCAAAGCGATCAGCTTCTTATCGGTAGTCACACTGTAGACGGCCGCGGGCTCATTCTGAGAAAAAACAGACACGTTCCCCTTCTCCGAATAGATGATCCCGATCGCAAACAGCACGGCAACGCAAATGATTAAGGCTTGCTTGAGCTTTTTTCCGTTCACTACATAAAAGAAATTCATGGAATGGACTGCCTCCTTTGCCCGTCTCTTGCGATTAAGGCTTGGTTATGGAATTACTAAAAATGTATGCTCGTACCACTAACTTATGCTAACAAATGATTGGAGGGCTCTTGATGAATTGGAAGCTGGCTTCGGCCCAGATAAGAATCATGAAGCATTATTTTATTGCCTCCTCCCTTGTTTTTCTGGTAGGACTGGTGCTGGGAGCAGGATTTTCGGATCATTTTCAGTCGTTTCTGGCAAGCCAAGTGCAGGCACTGCAGGAAATCACGAAGAAAATCCCCGACGTGCCTAATCAGCAGTGGCAATTGTTTTGGCTAATCTTCTGGAACAATACGTCAAAATCTTTATTGATTATCGTATTGGGCGTGTTCTTCGGCGTATTTCCGCTATTCTTTTTAATGGCCAACGGCATGATTCTAGGATATATTGCGGTTCTGTCCGCGCAAAAAGCATCATGGCTCTTTGTAGCCAAGACGATCCTTCCCCACGGCATTATTGAAATACCGGCGGTCGTCATTGCGTGCGCCTTTGGAATTCGCTTCGGACTGCTCGTCATCAAAACGTTGTTCTCCATGCTGAGCCCGGCTCGTTCCGTTAAAGCCTTCGAAGAGCTCCGCACCTTTATGAAGTCCTTGGTGCCGGTTGGGCTTTCCCTGGTGCTTCTCTTGTTCGTTGCGGCTCTTATAGAAAGCACGTTGACGTTCTGGTTGGCCAAAGCTTAAAAATAAAAAAATCAGCTACTCATAAAATTGCCAAAAACTGAGCATAACAGTAAAGCGAGCAAGATGGTTTTGGCAGCCCGGGGATGCCTTCGTATGCGCCGACCTTTCATTATGAATCGTTGTGCTTTGAAGGGATCCCTTTTTGCGCTCTTGAATCGAATTCTGAAAGGGGCTCTATGACGGATGCTTGGTTTTTTGTTCAATGAACGGGAATGTAGAGAGCTGGATTACGTGCTTCGCAAAGAGTTGGACGAAATGCTGTTTGATTTAAATGACAAAAGGATTGATGCGGACATTAAGGTAGCCATCGAATCAAGGTACAAGACGGTCTTTCGGATGTATGCGCGGCTCGCATCACCCAAGGAAATTTCACGGTATGCGCGGAACCGGATGCATCATTAAATTTTCTTCTCAAAAGGCTTGACTTTAAAACGCAATTTATGTTACCTTATAACACGTTCTGGTTCTGCGGATCAGCATCCCAATGACTGGAACGAGCGAAAATAAAAATAATGCTTGCAATTAGCTAGGTAAATGTGTTATATTATAAAAGTCGCCGCTGAAACGGATGACAACAAACGACAAGCTGAAAAGACAGTCTTAATAAGCCTTGTCGGATCATTGCTCTTTGAAAACTGAACAACGAGTGAGTGCAATAAGAGAATGAAAATTCTCGTCAGCATTAAAGATTGAGCTTAATCAGCTCTGTTCGATAAAGTTTTACCTTTATTGGAGAGTTTGATCCTGGCTCAGGACGAACGCTGGCGGCGTGCCTAATACATGCAAGTCGAGCGGACCCTTCGGGGTTAGCGGCGGACGGGTGAGTAACACGTAGGCAACCTGCCTGTAAGACCGGGATAACTACCGGAAACGGTAGCTAAGACCGGATAGCTGGTTTCTTCGCATGGAGAGATCATGAAACACGGCGCAAGCTGTGGCTTACGGATGGGCCTGCGGCGCATTAGCTAGTTGGTGGGGTAACGGCTCACCAAGGCGACGATGCGTAGCCGACCTGAGAGGGTGATCGGCCACACTGGGACTGAGACACGGCCCAGACTCCTACGGGAGGCAGCAGTAGGGAATCTTCCGCAATGGACGCAAGTCTGACGGAGCAACGCCGCGTGAGT
>NZ_JAQAGZ010000035.1 GCF_027533625.1 Paenibacillus gyeongsangnamensis
ACCCATTTTGTCACGCCTAACGGCCTGCACGATCCCCAGCATTATACGACTTCTTATGATTTGGCTCTGCTTGCCAAAGAGGTCATGAAGTACCCGGCCATTATGGAAGCGATGGGAACCCAGCAGACCGAGGTGAAGACGGACCAGCGGCAGGTACGAATCAAAGACCGCAGCCTCATATTTCAGAATCCGCTGGCTTTGGGCGGAAAAACCGGCTTTACCGACCAAGCGCATAACACGTTAATCGAATATATGAAAAAAGACAATAAAATGGTCATTGCGGTTGTAATGAAATCATCGCGGGCAAAAGAATATCAGGACGTGCAAGCCATCGGCAGCTATGGACTCGACCATCTCGATGTTCAGCGAATGTTTCAAAAAGGGGAAAACGCCGGCGAGACAACCTTTTACGGAGAAAACGTTCAAGGCGTACTGGGTGATTCCTTTGTGCTGACCAAACTAAAAACCGATGCCGCCGATTTTGCGTACATACCTGTTTTCACGCCATGGCCAAACGGGCAAACATCGATCAAAGCCGGCGAGGTTATCGGTTCTTATGAAATCAAGAAAAACGGGGAGATCCTGAAGCAGCTACCTATCGTGTCCGCCAATGAAGTCATTTATACGGCCCCCCCTGCAATCAGCAAAGAAGCGAGTCGAGCTCCATCCCATTGGCCGTATTGGGCGGCCGCCGGACTAGTACTTGTTGCTATGGCTCATTCCGCCTGATGAAAAAGAGAAAACAACGAAAGCTAATGTCGACGCTCTCCCGTAAAGAATTCGGTGCCTGAATTCATTCGGGCTCGGACCATTAAAAAATGAAGGAGCTGCCACCGGTGAACTGCAATCCGGCATATGCCGATCAAACAACTCCAAATAATCATTCGTCCGCCGAAAGTCTCTCTGGTAAAACGAAACCATCGCGGACAAATAAAGAACGGTTCCTTCGTAAGGCTTCCACTCCGGGTCCGACAGCTTGTCTTCCATCAGACGAAGTCTGGATGCGAGCGCCATTTCATTCTCCAGAAGCCCCAAAATACACTAAGATCCATTTTCTTTTTTGGACGGTAACTTGTTCGTCGAAGCAGAAATGAGTATAAAGATCAGGTTTGATATAAGAGATAACAAATAAGCCTCCTGAGATTCTTTTCTCAAGAGGTCTTATATAGGGGTTGTGCAATATCCGGTATTTAATTATTCAAAATAAGTGAATTCCCATTGACCTTCTTCAGCGCTCCAAGTAACAGCATCATCTGGAACTTGGGAACCAGTGAATTCTAGGGTAACTTCTTTAGCTTCGCCTGGTGCAATATGTACTGCTATGTTACTAAATACATGATCTCCCACTTTTGTTTCATCACCATTAGCATTTGCTGTTTTTATAATAACGTCCACCTTGTCAATTTGTTCGATGCTCTTGTCACCAGTATTGGTAAAAGTACCCGTTGCAAGAAGTGTTCCATTTTCGTCAACTTTCGCAGAAGTTACTTTAAAATCCAGAGAAGCATCTGCAAAGGCTACTGCTGACGTACTGAGAATGGAGGTACACAGTACTGCACAAACTGCCAACTTTTTCAAAGCGTTTTTCATTTATATTATTCCCCTTTCGACTTTTAATTCAATTTAACATTACTATTAATTCTATTAAAATCAATAATCTTGACTAAAACTTTTTATCGAGAAGCATGGTCACCATTACGCTGATTATCGCCTTTGTTGTTAAGCTCGTCTGATTTATTATTATTGTCTCGATCACTTACGTTCAAGCTCCAATAGGTGTGTGATTACCTTCCGTTGTGATATTGACAGTGGTCCCCGTCTGTTGAGCACCGCCATCTACTGTATAATAAGTAGTAGCCACACCCGAATCACTATCAGTTGCTGTCAGCGTCACGGTAACGTCTTTGTTCACCCATTTTGTAGGGGCGTTATCAGTCGTAGTCGGTGGTGTAGTATCGATTTCTAAGAAAGAGCATGCTTTAACTGTCACGTAAATAGGGTCTCATGTACGTCTTCACCTCTTCGTATTCTTTCATCTGATGGCGGCCTATGCGCGGCGATTTGTTTGGCCCCAGTCGACAAATCTCGATATTTATCGCCATTCCTGTCGACTCTTGCCACTCCCGAATAATTGTAGGACGCCCGCTGAAATAAAGAAATCCCCCGTCGGGGGAGAAAAAAATAAAAAAAATGGGGGATACCTCTCATACCAGGTTCTATTGTATAATAGTATTTTATTCTCTGCTGTGATAGACAACTCTCTACAACAATTCTAAATCTTTTCCTTGCTTAAGCGCCTGTTCTCTGCTGTTCACATCCAGTTTTCTGTACATGCTTTTCAGATGGCTCTTTACCGTTTCGGCCGTGATTTGGAGCTGTTCGGCGATCTGTTTATTTGACTGTCCCATGTCAATCATCCGTAATATTTTTAATTCCTGTTTCGTAAGGGCTCCCGAGCTTGCAGTCTCATTCATATGATCCGTCATCAGTTGAAGCAATTCTCTAACATAGAGTAAGGATACGCCGGCAGACTTGCGGTTTGAGTGACGCGCCCTTTGCCGGACATATTCACGCAGCAGCTCGGCCATCTTTGCCCCCTCATCCAAGAAACTGCGAATGAATTTGCTCGGTTCCGCCAATTGGAGTGCGGCTTCCAGTTTCATCATCGCATTCGCCATATCTCCCTTTCGATAAAACGCTATGCTTTGCAGGATGGATACCTTTACCTTATCCCAGAGCCAATCCTCCTCATCGACAAGCCGATACAATTGTTCGAGCAGCTGCAATGCTTCGTGGTCCCTCCCGCATTCCATAAGCGCTCTGGCCAAGTGCAGATATTCTCTGATCGAACCGGGCGGGATCGTATCAGTATGCTTGATGCCGCATGTTTGCAGCCAACTCTCATCGAAAGAGCCGTTCAAAAGCGACAAATATGCCTGCTCCGCCTCGATCTCCCTCACAAAGATCCTCTCATCCGCCGAGTTGATCTTCAGTTTAACCCGCTCAAGCCAATCGAAAGCATTGGCCGAATCTCCTTTGGCCCGGTAAATCTGCGCGGCCGTTTCCACAGCATTGACCATGATGACGGCATAGGGCTCCATGCACTTGGACCGCAGCACCTTCTCCACATAAGCTTCAGCCTCTTCCAAGCGATTCCATTCATATAACAGTGCACTGTACGCGTTGTAGAAGAATCCGATATAAGGATAGTTCTCCCGATTCTCCCATACCTTGATCCACTTATAGAAGAAATGCTCCGCTTCGTGCAGATCCTTAAAAAAACTCAATAGCGTATCGAAATGGATCGAACTCGAGTTGGCTTCAATCATCTGGATGTAGCTACCCTCCGGCATGTGCCGGTCAAACAGCTCCAAATAATCGTTCGATCGCCGCAAGTCCCTCAGGTAGAACGAAACCATCGCGGACACATAAAGAATAGTTCCTTCGTAAGGTTTCCACGCAGGGTCCGACAGCTTGTCTTCTATCAGACGAAGTCTGGATTCTGCGAGCGCCATTTCATTCGCTTCAATCATCACTTTGACATAAAGCAACTGAATACCGGGCTTCCCTGCCAAACAAGGCTCCGGCAGATCGTGCAGCCATCGATAAAGCACCCCTCTCTTCACATGAAGGTCCTGCAGATGCTTTTCGATCAAAGAGCTTGCTTCGAAATAATGCCCGTCCAACAGCAATTGCTCTACCGCTTCTTCTACAAATCCGTGCTCCTCCAGCCAGCCCGCCGCCTTGATATGCAATTCCTTCGACCTTGCCGCATACCTCTGCCGAAAGAGCCTCCGTAAAAACTCGGAAAACAAATGATGATATCGATACCATTCCCGCCGGTCATCCAAGGGTATGATGAATAAGTTTCGATGCTCCAGTGTTTCCAATAGCGCCTGACTGTCGACCTGTCCGATAACCGCCTCGCACAAAGGGCCGTTCATCCTGTCTAAGATCGAAGTTTGCAATAGGAAAGACTGCATCTCTTCAGACTGGAGACTGAAAGCCTCCTGAAACAGATAATCGGATATACTGCGATGTTCCCCGCTAAAAGCGCGGATAAACTCAGGATAATTGTCGCTTCTTTGCAGAGAAATGGCCGCAAGATGCAGTCCGCTGATCCATCCCTCCGTGCGGCTGACCAGATTCGCTATCTCGTCGCTGGACAGCGATAATCCCATGCAATCCTGAAAGTAGCGAATTCCTTCCCCGAGTTGAAACCGCAAATCCTGAATCGTGATTTTCACCATCTGGCCGGTCGTCTGCAGCCTTGCTGTAGGAAAGGGCATTTCGGCACGGCTTGTGATATAGAGGTGGATATGAGCGGGCATATGCGCGAGAAAATACGCCACCGATGCGTGAATGGGAGCAAGATTAATCGAGTGATAATCGTCAAAAACAATGACCAATTCATCCGAACAATGGTTAAGCTCATGAATCATGGCTGTGACGAAAGGCTCAAAGGCTCCCGATTTCAGCGATGAGAGATACGGGCTCACCGCTTCGGCAAAATGGGGATGCTTGCTGCTGACAGCAGCAATCGCATAGCTCCAAAACTGGATCAGATCGTTATCCTGCGCGTCCAGGGAAACCCATACGGCAGGTATGCCGTTCTGCTGCAACCACTGGCTTAAGACCGTTGTCTTGCCGTACCCTCCCGGAGCCATTACGGCCGTCAGCTTGCACTTCAGCCCTTCATTCAATATCTTCGTGATCGCCACTCGCTCGGCAAGTCCATCGCGCCGCGTTTGCGGAATATGAAGTTTGGTACTCAGAATCATGATTCGGCACCTCGAATCTGGTTGTGAACATCTTTCTTCATTATATCTGATTCTAATGATTTCAAGATAGTTATCGCCCAAGGAAATTCTCCTTGGACTATTCTCATTTGGTAGGAAGCGAGAGCAACGGAAACATTCTGGTTTAGAACGGCCGGTGATGGCGGCCTCAGCGATTCCATTCGCCGAGATGCTGCAGACAGCACCGCTGCTTCCCTACTCTCTGCCCTGTAGTGAAGCCCATGGGGAGGAGCTCTGGATTGAAGGGTCTGAAAAGATATTAATTGACACTCTCCCGAAAGGGTTACAAGTGCTACCGCAATTAGTGGATTTAATTGATGGACGAGATAATCGAAGAACACCTCGCCCATTCCAGTAGTCAAGGGAGGTAAATGATGTAAACGTAATATTTTTCATCTTTCCTTAAGGAAAAGAGCTTATAATAATTTTTGATATTCTTTTTTTGCTTATCGGAAGGTAAGAAGGTTCTGTTCATATTTAGGGAGGATATGGAATGAAGAAAGTGGTAATCATCATCGCTATGCTCGCAGTTATGTTAAGCCAAATCGGAATCGCTTACGGACAAGACGCTCTACCGGCTATTTCTAGCGGAACCGGTGTCGTAATCGATAGTTCGACAGGTGAGGTCCTCTATACGAAAAACAAAGATGAACAAGCGTATCCTGCCAGCTTAACCAAACTCATGACCGCCATCCTCCTGGAAGAACATACCGCGGACGGAGAATGGATGACAGCTAGCAAAAAAGCTACGTTTCAAGAAGCCAGCAATTACGTATTTAATTTAAAAGTCGGCGAGAAGATGCAAAAAGAAGATGCCTTGAAGGCACTGCTTGTGATCTCGGCCAATGATGTGGCCATGATGATTGCCGAGCATATTGGAGGCGATCAGGCCGGTTTTGCCGTGATGATGAATCAAAAGGCGGCGGCGATCGGAATGACGCACACCCATTTTGTCACGCCTAACGGCCTGCACGATCCCCAGCATTATACGACTTCTTATGATTTGGCTCTGCTTGCCAAAGAGGTCATGAAGTACCCGGCCATTATGGAAGCGATGGGAACCCAGCAGACCGAGGTGAAGACGGACCAGCGGCAGGTACGAATCAAAGACCGCAGCCTCATATTTCAGAATCCGCTGGCTTTGGGCGGAAAAACCGGTTTTACCGACCAAGCGCATAATACGTTAATCGAATATATGAAAAAAGACAATAAAACGGTCATTGCGGTTGTGATGAAATCAACGCGGCAAAAAGAATATCAGGACGTGCAAGCCATCGGCAGCTATGGACTTGACCATCTCGATGTTCAGCGAATGTTTCAAAAAGGAGAAAACGCCGGCGAGACGACTTTTTATGGCGAGAACGTTAAAGGCGTATTGGGCGATTCCTTTGTGTTGACCAAACTAAAAACCGATGCCGCCGATTTTACGTACATACCTGTTTTTACGCCATGGCAAAGCGGGCAAAAAACGGTCAAAGCCGGCGAGGTTATCGGTTCTTATCAGATCAAGAAAAACGGGGAACTCCTGACGCAACTCCCTATTGTATCCGCCAAAGAAGTCATTCATTCAGACCCCCCTGTAATAAACAAAGAAGTGACTCGAACTCCATCCACTTGGCCGTATTGGGCGGCCGCCGGCCTAGTACTTGTTGTATATAGCTCATTCCGCCTGATGAAAAAGAGAAAACAACGAAAGCTAATGTCGACGCTCTCTCGTAAAGACTTCGGTGCCTGAATTCATTCAGGCTCGGACCATAAAAAATGAAGGAGCTGCCGCCAGCTCCTTCATTTTTAATGCTATTTATTCTATTGGGATTTCCCGCCAACATCGAAGATCTTTCCAATCATGCCAACGGACCCTAATGCATTGACTGCTTCGGTCGGAATAAAAATCGTCGAGGCCTTTCCATCCGCCATTTGGGCAAGAGCTTCAAAGGACTTGTAAGCCAAAATCTGCGCGTCGAGCCCCGCTTTCTTGATGGCTTCAATTCTTTCCCGCTCCGCCTGAGCCACGAGTTTAATCGCTTCGGCTTTGCCTAATGCTTCGAGCTCTTGCGCTTTTTGTTTCGCTTCCGCGTCTAATATCTGACGCTGCTTTTCCGCTTCCGCTGCAAGAACGACGGCAGCTCTTTGCGCTTCCGCACGAAGTACCGTGGCTTGCTTTTCTCCCTCCGCTTGCAAAATATTAGCCCGTTTCTCCCTCTCCGCCCTCATTTGTTTTTCCATCGAGTTCTGAATATCTCCAGGAATGCTTAATTGGAGTACTTCCACTCTGTCAATCCGCACGCCCCAATTTTCAGATGCGTTATCCAATGCTTGCCTTAATTCGGCCTGGATTCGATCGCGGTTGGACAGGATTTCATCGAGCTCCATTTTGCCGATGGTCGCACGAAGCGCGGAAGCAACGATATTATGAATCCCTTCCACATAGTTAGCAATTCCGTACGTTGCCAACTTTGGTTCTACTACGGTGAAAAAAGTCGCAAGCTCGACGCCGATGGCAACGTTATCTTTCGTAATAACCGATTGGGAAGGCACGGTTTCTTGCTGCATGCGCAGATCATGGCGAATCCGGATTCCGTCAATGATCGGAATAATCAAGTTAACTCCGGCTTGCAATGTGTTATGATATTTTCCCAGACGTTCCACGATGGCCACCGTTTGTTGGGGGATAATTCGTACTCCTTTTGCAATGACAGTGATAACGATTGCAAGTAAGATGAGAAATACAATGAAGCCTACCACTCGCATCTACTCCTTTTTTACAATTAATTTAGATACCCTTACCTCGATGATCTGCACTTTTTCCCCTTGGGTTATCGTTTCATCTGCAATGGCCGACCATAATTCCCCATCCACCTTTACCTGTCCGACCTCTCCGGGTAAAATATCCTTCACCACATAAGCTTGTTTGCCTAATATCGTTTCGGTCACTTGAGGTATCTTATCTTTGGCTGAAGGGAGTACTCGTCTTATGATTGGCATGAGGAAGACATACAAGAGAAAGGCTGCACCCATAAAAACAAAACATTGTGCCAATAAGGAGCTGCCCGAGAGCGCCAGACCCAGCGTAAGCAGTGAAGCTACGGCTAATAGAAGGAAATAAAAAGTACCCGTATGCAGCTCAATCAGAATAAACACGGCCGTCAATAATAGCCATCCGATCCAAAGCAGCAAAGTCTTCCCTCCCCCTTATCTCGATGTCATGATTATGCTTATGTTATTGATTTTGAAAACATGTTTGGAGTTATCTTGATCAATTGAGTTAGACCGTGCAAAATAAAAAGAGCCTTGTCTTAATCGACTTGGCTCTTGTGCATTATCCTATACGTTTTATATTGCCGGTAATTAATAGGCGTGTTCATAATTGAAATGGGCAAAAAGGACAGGGCCTGTCCGGTTCACGAAGCCATATTTCTCAATAGTCCTAACTTACAACGTAGATACATCAATAACGAACCGATAACGCACATCACTACGGAGGATTCGCTCATAGGCTTCGTCTACTTGGTCTGCACTGATGACCTCGATTTTAGGGGAAATGCCGTGCTCCGCAGAGAAATCGAGCATCTCTTGGGTTTCCCGAATCCCACCTACGAGTGAACCAGCTATGCTGCGACGACCCATAATTAAGGAAAACACACTATACTGATCGGGTTTACCTGGTGCACCGACATTGACAAGTGTACCATCTACGCGAAGGAGCGATAAATACGCATCAACGTCAAGATTCGCAGACACGGTGTTTAGGATGAGGTCAAAACGACCGGCCAATGCTTTGAATGTTTCCGGATCGCTGGTTGCAAAGTAATGATCTGCACCAAAGCTCAGGGCTTCACTTTTCTTATCCATGGAGCGACTCAAAACCGTAACTTCAGCACCCAGGGCATGCGCATATTGGATCGCCAGATGGCCGAGCCCCCCAACCCCTAAAATGGCAACCTTCTTACCGGGACTGACATTCCAGTGCTTCAAAGGAGAATACGTGGTGATGCCTGCACACAACAGCGGGCTTGCCACGTCCAGTTCCAGACTGTTCGGAATACGGACAACGAACCTCTCCGTAACCACGATTTTTTGGCTATATCCGCCGTATGTTGGATTGCCGTCGTAGTCCAAATAATTATAGGTCTGTACCACGCCTTTCGTACAGTATTGTTCCTCACCCTTGAGGCAATACTCGCACTCTCCGCAAGAGTCTACAAAACAACCCACGCCAACGCGATCACCAACCGCAAATTTTGTAACTTTAGAACCTACTTCCGTCACGACTCCGGCGATTTCGTGACCGGGAACCATTGGGAAAATTCCGCCACCCCATTCACCGTATGCGCTATGAATATCGGAATGGCAAATTCCGCTAAACTTAATTTCGATTAAAACGTCGTCCGGACGCAATTCTCTCCGCTCAATCGTGGTCTTTTCGAATGGTACTTTTGCACTAGGGGCACTTAGCACGCGTGTCTTACACATGTTTTCTCTACTCCTTTTAAAAGTGAAATTTGATTGCTATTATAGCATATATGTTAAAGCGCACTTTAAGTCAAGAGTATTTTTTCTTCGACAAATCATGTATAATTAAAAAGACTCCGCCTCTATGGCCGGTTACCGGTCCAACCAATTTCTATCCAGTGTAGATGTCCTCTTTCATAGTAGCTTCTATGTACGAATCAGATGTACCGCTCCTTCAACGAGCAGTTAGGCTTTGACCAAGCCAACAGCTTATATGCGATTATCATAGCTAACATTGTTTTAAATTCTATTAAAGCTAACTTTAATAATAAGAGTAGAGAGGTTAATAAACATGATAAGTATAAAAGAAGTCACTGAGATGACAGGAATATCGGCTTCCACACTTCGATACTATGAAAGTGAACGATTGCTTCCTTATGTAAAGCGTGATGAAAATGGAAAACGTCTATATGATCAAGAAGATTTAAATTGGGTTCATTTTATTACCTGTCTTCGATCAACAGGTATGCCAATTGCTCAAATCCAGAAATATGTATATTTGTATAAAGAGGGGGATCCCACCATTTCAGAACGTAAAATGATGATGCTTAACCATAAAAAAGAAATTGAGAAGAATATAAAAGATCTTTACTATAATTTAGATAAAATAAATTATAAATTAGCATTATACGATATCCTTATATCTCAAATGAACAATACAACAATTAAAATTTGATAAAATAGGCCAATATATGTATTGAAATCAGGAGCATAATCTTTATCTTATGCTCCTGATTTTACTGCTACGCATCGAACCCTTCTCCCGCTTGCCGTCGGATGGCGGATGGTGAAAGCTTCCGGTAACGAAGCAGAAGCATAGCAAAATGGATGAAGAAAATACCTGCGACGAAATAAAAAATGTGAGATATGCCGAAAGCATTGGCGATCACTCCTCCAAACAGGGCTCCGCTTACGTTGCCGAGCGAGTTGGCGCTCGACAGGTAGCCGAATACGCTGCCCTGCATCTCAATCGGTGTTAGAGCGCGAAGTAAAGCACTGATAGCAGGAAGCATGCCGCCGATGCAGAGTCCTGTCAGAAACCGGACGAACAGTAGCAGCCAAACGTTTGTGATCCAAGCCTGCGGAACGTATAACAGGGACATGAAGAATATCGAGGCTAACAAAATAACAGTGTGCCCGTACCGGTCTCCAAGCTTTCCTAAATATGGCGCCGACAAAATCGTACCTAGCGCGCTAGCGCCGAAAACAAGGCCACCCATTAATTCGACATGCCGCTCAACATGTAAGCTTTTGACATACAGCGTAATCACAGGCTCGATGCTCAGCAGGCTGGCGGAAATCAGGTAGGATGAAATGAATAGTATAAATACACTAGGGGAATGTTTGATGACGCCAAGTAGCGTATTTTTACGGGAATCCGTTGGCGCTGATATGCCTTGAGAAGCATTTCCCGCTTTCCTTCCGAAACGACCGAACAGACTTAATCCTTTACGCGAATATTTCCGCGATTCCGTCACACCTGCGACCACCAGTACCGTCGCCAATAGCAAGAGAGAGCCGGTTAAATAAAAGGAGTTGCGTATCCCGTATGTTTCGGCCATCAAACCACCGCATATAGGTCCAAGCAGTTGACCGCACACGAGGCCCGTTTGCAGCGTACCGAGCGCTTTACCTACGTGTTCCTTCGGCGTCTCGATAGCAATCAACGCGGATGCGGAAGCCCCGAAACCGGCCACGCATCCGAATACCATACGGAGAAAAATAAGTTGAAGCGGTGTATGAATGAGTCCCATCGCTATGACGACGATTCCCATGCCGAAGCCGGAGCGAATCATCATCGTTTTTTGCCCGTGAATGTCCGAGAGACTACCCCAAAGCGGCGAGACCAGCGCAATCATAATATGGTTCGCGGCGAAGACGTATGCAGCCCATAATGCCGCTTGCTTGATATCGTGAATGCCCAGTTCCTGCATGTATAAAGGAAGAAAAGGAATGATCATGCTCATGCCCACGGAACTAAGGAAGCTCCCCATCCACAAAATATACAAATTACGCTTCCATAAAGCCATTCTTGTACTACCTCTCCTCTTTCATCTGAGTACAAAACGATAAAAAGATCGCCTCCCGCCTTACAAGAAGGCAGAATGATGGGCGATCTTTGCATAAAGAAAATTCTATACCTATTGTATCACTTTTTGAATCACTTGAGCAATATCATGCATATCCCGCTCTTCGCCCAGTAGTACATTCTGCGGCAGCCATAGAGCCTCATTCTCACAAGTCGCTTCAGCGGCCGGGCATGCATAGGAACGGGTCTCTAGGTAACACCTTTGAAATCCGAATCAAGCAACTGCTGTACCGCGACTGCGTAGGAAACCAGCTTTTTAATTAAACCGATCGATTTGACGACGATGACTATAATAACATCGAAGTAACTAATTGAACTTTATTTCAGTACTTATGGACAAAAAGTCCAACTGTTATAATAGGATGTGTTCGAGTATTTATTAATATTGTAGTAGAAGCCTTTGCAAATAGGCAGCAAACGTTACAATAGGAGGTAATGATGAAGACAATGCAGCAGCGACTACTTGGACCAACCGGACTTTCCGTCGGAATCATCGGAATGGGATGTATGCCCTTATCAGTAAATGGGCGTCCATCCGAGGAAGAGGGAATCAAAACCATTCATGCCGCGCTTGAGCAGGGCATCACGCTGTTTGACACGGCGGACGCTTACTGCCTGAATGCCGGAGAGAACGGACATAACGAACGGCTGCTTTCCAAAGCATTGCGGAATCACCCGGAAGCCATCGTCGCAACAAAAGGCGGCCATATCCGTCCGGAAGGCCGTTGGGAAACCGACGGACGTCCCGATCATCTGCGCCAAGCGTGCGAAGACAGCTTGCGCGCACTCGGTGTGGAGGCTATCACACTGTACCAATTTCACCGTCCCGATCCAAAGGTGCCTTTTGCCGAATCCGTCGGCGCTGTTGCCGATTTACAGCGCGAAGGAAAAATCGTTCACGTGGGTTTATCAAATGTTTCGGTAGCTCAATTGGAAGAAGCGCGCAATATCGTCAAGGTGGCAAGCGTGCAAAACCGCATGAACCTGTTCGACCACTCCTCCATGGATGTATTAAAACGTTGTGAAGAGCTCGGAATCGCGTTCCTGCCGTACAGCCCGCTGAACGGAATGGGCAAAGCCGGCGGAATCGGCAGCAACGAGACGCTTTCGCGCATCGCGGGCGCATATGACGCTTCGCCGCAGCAAATTGCGCTCGCTTGGCTGATCCAGCTGTCCCCGGTTATTCTTCCGATTCCAGGTGCAAGCAAAATCGCCAACATTGTGAATAGTGCCGGGGCGGCAAAAGTAACGTTGTCCGCCGACGACTTGTCCGTTCTGGGTACAATCGCTTCAGCATAAAGCGGATCGCCGCGCTGATGGCGCAAAATGACACATCGAAAGCGGAATATGAGCGCCAGATTGCCGAGCTCAAAAAGAAATCGTAACTGAATATTTAACCCTACTGGTAACGTTGTATAGTGTCAATATCCTATGGGCATGGTCGATAGTAATGTGACGGCCATGCTTTTCCCCTCTTTTTTCAATCCAAACATAAAAGTATGATAAATTCTTTCTAAACTGGCGGGTGGATATGTTATATATAAAGGATAGTTTGCTGCAATTACTGTTCGCCCTAACCCCCTACATTCGGAAACGGAATTAGATTTGTTTAAGTGGAAGCAGTACGAATCAGAGATCATCTTGCACTCCACATTGCGGATGAAAAAAATGTTTCGAATTGAAACACAATTAGCCTTGAATTGAAGAGATACATCCTTATATAATAAATTTGCAACGCTTACAAAAATATTTATGTTGCACAAATGTGGCATTAATGAAAACTATAATAGGAGGCGTACAAATGAAAGCGCAATCTATTCCTTCAGCCCGTTGGTGGAGAATCATCCCAGTCGCATTTTTAATGTATACGATTGCTTTTATGGATCGGAATAATGTAGGCTTCGGTTTTGCCGGTATGGAGAAAGATCTCGCAATTAACTCAACCTATGCGGGGCTAGCTGCCGGTATTTTCTTTTTCGGTTACTTATTTTTACAAATTCCGGGGGCTTATTTGGCGCAAAAATGGAGTGTGAAAAAGTTTATTACGATTGCGCTTCTTGTATGGGGAATCTTTGCTATCGCAACGGGCTTGGTTCAAAACTTGACGCAATTATTAATCATTCGCTTTTTGCTAGGTGTAGCCGAAGGCGGAGTTTGGCCAGCAACCTTAGTTTTGCTAAGTAAATGGTTTCCATTGAAGGAACGCGCTCGCGCCAATTCGTATTGGATGCTTTGTCTTCCCTTTGCCTCGATGGTGATGTCCCCCATTTCAGGATATATTTTAAGTCTCTTTGACTGGCGTACAATGTTTATTATTGAAGGTCTTCCGCCTTTTATTTGGGCAATCATTTGGTGGTTTTTTATATCAGAAGAGCCAAGTAAGGCAAAATGGATTTCCAAAGAAGAACGGGAATATATAGAAAATGCTTTGGCAGAAGAAAAACGATTGATGAGTAAACAAGCAAGCAGTTTTAAGGATGTTTTGAAAAATCGCAATGTATTGATTCTTGTCGTTGTATATTTTTTAATTCAAATTGGATTTTACGGTTATGGGTTATGGTTACCAACCATTGTGAAAGCGTTATCAGGCGGAAATAATTTAATGGTCGGCATTATTTCTGCATTGCCGTGGGTTGCTGCGATTTTTGGTCTCATTCTTAATGCCCGTCATTCCGACAAAACAGGCGAGAGAAAAGGACATGTTGCTTTTGCCGTTATTGTTGGCGGTTTGTTCTTGCTGCTTTCGGCTTTAATAGGCCAATCCAATCCTGTTTTAGCTATTGTTTTCCTTGTTCTATGTATGGGAGTGTTAGATTCTTATAATGGCGTTTTTTGGGCGATACCAGCTAGCTTTTTATCTGAAGAAGCATTAGCGCCAGCGATGGGATTAATCAATTCGATTGGTAATTTAGGCGGGTTCTTCGGACCCTTCATAGTCGGATACCTCATCTCTCAAACACACAATACTTTATTTGGCATGATTTTCCTTGTATCTGCTCTAATCTTGTCAGGTATTCTTGTTTTACAGGTTCGGTATGAAAAACCAAAAGTGCAGCAAAATGAAAATTTAAATATTGCGAAATCTGTGTAAGCAGCTTGGAATGCCAATAAAACAGCATAAGGACCGTTTAAGCGTATGGCAGCTAAAAGCGGTCCTTTTGCTTCTTTCTTGATAAAACCATAGTTGTAGCCCACGCCCACGAGTTGCTGCAAAATTCTGCCTTTTGATTTAAGCTTTGTATGATTGCAATATCCACAATACCCGTTCGTTTATCCTTGCCGCCACCAACAATGCCGATATTTTTCTTATCGAGATTAAGAAAAGTGCCGAGTCGCTCCCTCCATTGATCCATGAGCTCTCTTCTATGGACTAACACCAAAGTATTTACCTTTCTGGAAGCAATGATTGAGGCGGCTACTACCGTCTTTCCAAAAGCTGTTGTTGCGGATAAAATCCCCGTGTTGTGCGACAACATGGATCTAGCTGCACCGTCTTGTAACATAGAAAGCGTTCCGTTAAAAGCAACATCTATTGTATTCCCTGGATTACGTTCTTCCGAAATAACGGCTTCAATTTGATGAGTTTTCATTAAATCCATCATCATCTCAAAACAGCCCCTAGGAATGGCTATATATTGAGCAAAATCCTCATAACATCCAATAACTCTTGGTTTACCATAAGTCGGCAGCCTCATTGCTTGTGTTTTATAAAAATCCGGATTTTGAAAGACAGCCAAACTTTGAATCCGATGGATGAAAGTCGGCGGTAAAGCCTTTTTTTCGATATAAATCATATTAGAAATAACGACATTGACTTGGGATGGCAAGGAGTCTGAAATAACGGATGAGTGATCGTTTGATTCAGTTTGTATCCAAGGACTCTCATCAACTTCTTGATCATTCCAAGAGTGGATACCAAACGGGGATCCCCCCTTCGTTAGTTCGTAAATTATGCTCTGTACCCGATCTAGAGAAAGCTTTTCTACTCCTGAAAGATAGCGCCATTGATCATCATAGGGTCGAAATGCTTCATCTACAAATAAACTGTTCCCCTCCCGTCGGGGAATTCCCTGTAAAGGAAGAGCAATCAAATTCCCAAAGCCACCTTTAGGGAGTGTATCTTGATTTGGAAACAATCTATCATACGACTCTAAAGATATCTGATAACGCCGATCCATAGTCTTTGTTAATATATGTATTTGTCAATCTAAAAGTTGACCACCTCGCTAATCTAAAAGTTGACCACCCAGGCGTTAAAAATGGGCACCCAAGGGTGCCGGTGGCCTGGGATTAAGCTAAACCGAGGGACGGGCAGGATAAAACTAGTTACGATTACGAAAACCGGATTCCCGTGTAGAGAAGAGGGGCCGGTTTTTTCATGCAATGAATTGCGTTGCGTACGATTTTTTCCGTTTCGTTAGGTGATCCCAACATGTATCCCATGCGAATCTTTGGCTTAGATCATATAATGCGGTATGTTATATGACTTTAAGAGGAGGGATACCTCATGGCTGTTTTTGATACTGGACTCATTGATAACACGGGTACTCCCCGAACGACACAGCTTTCCATTCGTTTGGTAAATACCGGTCGTTTCCCCGCGTTAGCAGGTGTTGAGGTTTATCATGTTGATCCAACCAGTAGTGGATTTAATAGTCAAACCCTTTATGTTGTCAATCTGGTATCTCTATCTCCATTCAGTACACCTGGTTCTGGTTTTACTTTGGACAATGTTTTTGCCAACGTTGATGTGTTTGGTGTCCGCGTGATCACCAGCGGGCTTGGTGGAAACGATATCGCGGTTACGGTTTTGAAAAAAGGAGTAACCGGGCAAATTATCGACCCCGTGCTTGAAGGGGAATTTGCTCACATTGCGGAATTACTGTTTGCTTATGTTGCAAATTTTAGTAATTCTACGGTTTCGGTGATTAACACGGGAACCAATACGATTGTGGCTACGGTGACCTTACCTGCCGGAAGTATTCCTCTCGGAATCGCGATCACCCCTGACGGCTCACGCGCCTATGTTGCAAATGGTGGTAATAGTACGGTTACGGTGATAAACACGGGAACCAATACGATTGTGGCTACGGTGACCTTACCTGCCGGAAGTGGTCCTGATGCAATCGCGATCACCCCTGACGGCTCACGCGCCTATGTTGCAAATGGTGGTAATAGTACGGTTACGGTGATAAACACGGGAACCAATACGATTGTGGCTACGGTGACCTTACCTGCCGGAAGCGGTCCTAGTGCAATCGCGATCACCCCTGACGGCTCACGCGCCTATACTGCAAATAGTGGTAATTCTACGGTTTCGGTGATTAACACGGGAACCAATACGATTGTGGCTACGGTGACCTTACCTGCCGGAAGTATTCCTCTCGGAATCGCGATCACCCCTGACGGCTCACGCGCCTATGTTGCAAATAATGGTAATTCTACGTTTCGGTGATTAACACGGGAACCAATACGATTGTGGCAACGGTGACCTTACCTGCCGGAAGCGGTCCTAGTGCAATCGCGATCACCCCTGACGGCTCACGCGCTTATGTTGCAAATTTTGGTAATGATACGGTTTCGGTGATTAACACGGAAACCAATACGGTTATGGCTACAGTGACCTTACCTGCCGGAAGCCAACCTACCGCAATCGCGATCACCCCTGACGGCTCACGCGCTTATGTTGCAAATTTTGGTAATGCTGCGAATACGGTTTCGGTGATTAACACGGCAAGTAATACAGTTATTGCAACCTTACCGGGTTTTAGACCTACCTTCATTGCAATTACCCCGATTCTTTTGTTTTAAATGTAAGCCATCGAACCTATGTTTGTTAGGTAAGCGACATCTGTATAAAAAACCTAGATTTCGTGAAGATATCTAGCCCTCTTTTTCAGAAACTTGCCTATCTATTTCGAGAAATATTAAGAAAAACGAAGAACGGCTATTTCGCTTTTGAATGCGAACAGAGCCGTTTTTTTGCCATTGTTCCACGGAAGAAAAATCGGCTGCCGCGGCGGAATTTGGCCGAATATAAAGCTTGAAAATACAGAGAGTTATAAAGCTAAACGGGTACGATAGTTCAATAAAACAGCGGCAGTTTAGGACTTTATTTTTCGTCCATGTCTGCCGCTGTCCGATTGTTAGGGTCAGTCTAAGACTTTTTTTCTCAAAAGCTAACGTATTCTCCATCTTCAAGATGGATCTAAGTCAATAATCCCTGTCTAAGACTTTTTCTTCGAACAGCCGGTTGCATAAGGCAGTTGCCGGTTGTAACGCTTTAAAAATCAACAACGGAAGTCAGCTTGCGGTACAGATCCAGATTCCCTGTTCCAAGGCATCGCGTTCTGCTTGGAGACGCTGAATTTCACTGCGCAGACGTTCTATGGTAGCCTCCATCTCTGCTATTCCCGTCAGTAATTGCTCTATTTTCGTTTCGCTCTTATTCACGCAAGTTCTCCTTTCCGCGTCCTCCCAGCGTTTGACGGAACCGATAGGAATCGCCGTCAAAAAGGAGAATGTGCGAGTGATGGGTCAGCCGATCAAGCAGGGCTGTGGTCAGCGCAGGGTCGCCAAATACATCCACCCAGCGAGAAAACTCCAGGTTGGAAGTGATGACAAGGCTGCCCTGCTCATAGCGCTGAGAGATGAATTGAAAGAGCAGTTTGCCGCCTTCGCCTAGTGGCACATAGCCGAGTTCGTCGAGAATCACTAGCGCGAACTTATCCCAGCTCTTCAGGTACCGGGGAAGACGATACTCGGACTGCGCCAGTTGGAGCTCTTGAATCAGCTGCATGACAGGCGTGAACCGGACGCGGTAGCCTTCAAGCATGGCGCCCATTCCGATGGCGGTTGCAATATGGCTCTTCCCAGTGCCAGGTCTGCCAATGCAAATGACGTTCTCACGCCTTGGGATGAACGTTCCTTGTGCAAGCTGCTCCACCTTCATCTTAGGAAGCTTTGGGATGTGGGTGAATTCGAATTCCTGCAGCGTCTTAGGCTTCGGGAATTTCGCTTGACGCAGGAGCTGCAGCTGCTTCTGCTCTTGCTTCTTGCTTACTTCGTGTTCCAGGCAGGACGCCAGAAATTGAAGATGATCCGCGTTCTGCTCCAGTGCATCTCGTAAAAGTTCTGGGTAATGCCGGAGGAGACTCGGCATGCGGAGCTGTCCGCATGCGATGTCGATACGGGCTTGGGTGACAGCGGAAGTCATTATCCCACCTCCTGCAAGAGTTGATCATACTGCGCCACATGAGCGGGAGTCGTTACAATTCGGTTTACCTCGTTTGCGTGGCAGATCGCCGGATTCAATCGTTTCTGAACCGACGACGCGGTGATCTCTGCGATATCCATCGATTCTAGCGCCATCGTCAGTTCCGAAAGGGAGTGCTCGCGTAAGAGCAGCAGCACGAGTAAGAAATCTTTGTAGCCTCGGGTATGGGCCTGCGTCAAATGGGCTCTAAGCTTACCAAATATGGGCGGCAGTTGGCGTACGACAGAGGCGTTCGTGACGGCATGAGGTTTGCGCTCCAGCGCCGTCAGATAGTGGCCGATCTCCATTCGCACCTCGCCTCGCTGGTAGCATCGCGCATGCGTTGCTACAACCTCGCTGCTGGCGATGAAATCGATCCGATCGACATACGCCTTGGCCATAATCATCTGACCCGTGTACTGACAGGGCACGGAATATTGGATTCGGTCGACGGTAGCCAGAGCATAGCTATTCACCTTGACCGGCACAGGACGGGCGGAAGAGAACACCGCTGCCGGAAGCGACCGCAGAGCCGCCTGCTCGATCTCCCAAGCCTCGGCGTATTTCACCCGTATTCGATCGCACCAGCGAAGCAAGTAGGCGTTGAGCTCGTCCCACGACGCAAACGAGGGAACCGGCACCAGTGCGCGGCTGCGAACATATTTCACGAGTGACTCGACCGTGCCTTTCTCATTGCCGTGAGCAGGCTGGCAGAAATGGCTGTCAAACAGATAATGGGCGCGCAGGCCGGAGAACCAAGCATGCTCTTCCCGCTCAGGCCCGGCGAGCACCTTTACTACTTGCGTGGTCGCGTTGTCGTACAAGCCCTCCCTAGGAATACCACCAAAGTAAGCAAAGCCTCGTACATGTCCTTCCAAGAAGGCTTCCAGACGCTCTGTTGGAAAGGCGATCACGAACGGGACGAGGCTGTACTTGAGACGCATGCAGAACAGGCACACCTTCGTACGCTCGCCGTTCAGGTCGACTTCTGCATGACCAAAATCAACCTGCATCTGCTCGCCGGGGTTCGCTTCCAGCTTGAGATAGCATTCGGATTGTGTCCCGCGGAGCTTCCGAATGTAATGGCGAACCGTCGATTCCCCGCCGGTAAACCCGTATTCATCCGTTAAGCGTTCATAAATTCTGGCTGCGGTATGGCGCTCCTTTACAGGCGCTGTTTTATCTTCATCCAGCCACTCCTTGATCACTTCCCGGTACGGATCCATCACCGGACAGGGTCGCTCTTGTTGCCGGGTGTAGGCGGGGATATCCGCATCCACCAGTAGCTTTCGTACCGTTTGTCTTGCGATTTTCAGTTGCGTGCTCAGCCGCCGTATGGACCACCCGTCGACAAAATGCTTCTTTCGGACATACTCTTTGTCTACCATGCCGTACATATCCTTTCCCCCTGGCTGCTGATCTAGATTCAGCATAACAGGGACTTGGATCGAGGTGGTCAACTTTTACATTAGCGCGCGCTATGTATGTGGTACACTTTTAGATTAGCAAATACAATATAGCACTTCCCAGTTTCCTAACGATGCACGCTTCTACAGGTTGGCTAAAAAACAACCAGATATGTCCTCCATTCCCCGAACGAGATCGTTCAAGGGATGCAGGGATACGCCATTCCTTACAAGTTTCCATTACCGCGACGGCGTCTTGTTGCCAATTCTGCTTATCGAAATCCATTGCAAGAAACCAACAGGTTTCGTCTTGAAGCATGGGGTAGACACCAATGGTGCGGTTTACTTTCGCATCAAGGTGCCGGGCGATTATTTCATCTGTAATGGATTCAAATGCTTGTTGGATACATTCAGAACATATGATTTGCGGCTTTTTGCAAACAGACGCCCACTCCTTCTGACACGCAGGAGAATAACCCGATTTACCGGCTTTGTTCGTCCACCGCACCGGGTATATTACAGAAACTATTTATAATCAAAAGAGCCCTCTCCATTAAAATCGAGAGGACTCAGACAACGAGATTGATTTGTTAATTAAGGCAACAAAAGACCGTGTTCGCCTGTGAAATGGCTCTTTTCGTTGTTTTTCTAAACTTAAATATCAACGCTTCACGGAAAAAACGTGCATTTTCCGTGCCCTCCCGTCAAAGCTTGGCCCCTTTATCGTTCAGAACGATAAATCTCCTTCACCAACCGGTAAGCCAGCTTAGGCTTGCGGTACTCATTCAACAGCCCTTTATTGTTAAAGCTCCGCGCACGGTCGCGGAAGTAAGGACGGTCGCTTCGCACTTCGACGCGGATATCGGCGAAGTGCCAAATCAAGGTACCCACGATGCGCGGGTCCTCGCGGAAAATCTTCAGCGCCTGCTGCACAACCTCAGCCTGATAATCCTCGCTGAACAGGCGCGGCTCCCAGCCTGCGTCCCCGAAAATGCCGGCCGCACCGAACTCGCTCATGACCAGAGGCTTCCCGCCCGCACCTTGCGCTTCGGCATTACGGTAATAATTTTGCAGCATGTCGCGGAATCCGTCAACATTCCCTTGGTACCAACCATAATATTTATTGATTCCGATGACGTCGAAGTAAGAAAGTACGATGTCTTCTTCCGGATGCATGGTGGCATAAGTCACCAGACGGCTATCATCCAAGCTGCGGATACAGCCGACGAATTTCTTCGTGAGCTCCAGCGCCTCCACAGTGCGAGTATCGATTTCGTTATGGGCCCCCCAGAAAATAATGGAGGGATGATGATAGTCGCGGGTAATCATTTCCTCCAGCATCCTGACGCCGCGCTCCGCGAATAGAGGACTAGCCAGTGTTTCCGTGCTCATGAAGCAGCCCCACATCGGAATTTCGCTCCACAAGAGCATCCCGTGTTCGTCCAGCAGGTCGATCCAGAACTGGCTTTGCGGATAGTGCGAGCCGCGGACAATGTTACAGCCCATATCCTTCAGAATCGCCAAATCCTTCAGCATGAGCTTAGGCGGGAATGCAAAGCCCCACTCCGGATGCTCCTCATGCCGGTTAACCCCTTGCAGATAGAGCTTTTTGCCGTTCAACATAATCTGGCCATTGTCCACTTCGACGGTTCGAAATCCTGTCCGGTCGATAAGATCGTCTTCGCCCGCTTGCACAGTAAACGTATATAATTCGGGATGGCCGACGTCCCATTTGCGGATATGGGCCAAGCTTCCGCGAAGCGTTAACTGCGCGGATTGTCCTGCAGACAGCTGTACAGTAGAAGCCGGGAATACCAGTCCTTCCGTGGAGGCGTTAACGACGATCTCGCTGTCATTCCTGCTTAATGATTTTACCTGCACCTCTAGGGAGATATCCGCTTGATCGTCTGTAAGCTCATAATCGATTTTCAATGAATCGATGTAGACATCCGGCAGCTCTTGAAGCTCTACGGAACGAATAATACCTCCGTAAGAATACCAATCCACCACATCGGTAGGCAGCGTTTGCCAGTCCAGCGTACTGTCTACACGAACAATAAGTTCATGATGTCCTTGCGCCAGATGTGGAAGCAGCGCGCTGAACTGCGTATAGCCGCCAAAATGGTATCCGACATGCCGGCCGTCTACATATACATCGGCATGATGGAGAATGCCTTCAAATACTAACCGAATGTTGCTTTCCTTTGCAGTATCAAAATAAGTACGGTACCACGCGGAGCCGATATATTCGAACAAGCCTAATTCGTTATTCCAGCAGGAAGGAACAACTAGTTTGCGGGAACCGGATGGATAATTCTTGTGCCATTCCTCGGTTTGGCCTACATTGCCGGGATCTGTGACAAAGTCCCATAAGCCGTCCAGCAGACGGGTTTGGCGAAGGATGTGCTGACGAAAAGTGCGAATCAAAGGAAAAAGCCCCTTTCCTGTCTGTTTCGTAAAGCGTATCATGGAGGAATGGGGTTCCGCTATGGACAAAGCATTTTAGAATTTGTCAAAATCGCTTTACGGGTGGTGCAAGAATGGAAAACAAAGCGCACAGAATATATCATCTGCGTCTCACCTATGAGAAGCTTCCCGTTCCGGGCTGGAAGGATATACGGAATACAGTGGATGTTCATTCGCTGTATTGGATTATGAGCGGCGAGGGTGAATTCTCGTATTCGCCTGAGGAGAAGTCCATTAAGGTGAAGACCGGGACGCTGCTGTACCTGAAGCCCGGCTTTTCGCTGACGATGTCGTCCTCCGTTGACCAGCCTCTTTATATCCGCATGCTATTATTTGATGCCTTCGATGTGCCCTATGAGCAGCAAGCTTGGCAGAAGCCTGTGTATTTGGACACGCTTCACCTGCCGTTCATCAAGCAGTATTCCCAGGAGCAGGCGATTTGGATTCATGAGCAATTCAAGCAATTGTGGTCGATCCAAAGCATGGATCCGCATGAAAGGCAGGCGGAATTTCAATATTTGCTTTCGAGGCTGCTTCACTACATGCGGGATACGAACGCATTGACGGACCCGTATATGAAAGCTTTTGAGCAAGCGAAGTTTTGGATGGAAACCTGCTACAACCGCCCTCTCAAGATGGAGGAGCTGGCGCGGAGCTTTCACATCTCAGTGTCACAGCTGCGCAAAATGTTCGTGCAGCACACAGGCCTTCCCCCCAAGGAATACTTGAACCGGATTCGGAATGAGAAAGCCAAAACCCTGCTGCTGCTGACGGAGGAGCCGATGAAAGCGATCGCGTCCGCCTGCGGCTTTACCGATGAATTTCATTTCAGCAAGATGTTCCGGGCATGGAATGAGGTTTCGCCGGCCCGCTTTAGGGCTTTATATAAGTGAGCAATCTATAGACCGGG
This sequence comes from Paenibacillus gyeongsangnamensis, assembly GCF_027533625.1. GTDB lineage: Bacteria > Bacillota > Bacilli > Paenibacillales > NBRC-103111 > Paenibacillus_G > Paenibacillus_G gyeongsangnamensis. The sequence goes on from NZ_JAQAGZ010000035.1 coordinate 23,438, forward strand.
GATGTAATCGTGAAATAAATTAATCCATTAAGGTACCACCATTAACTTCGATCATTTCTCCTGTGATATAATCGGCTGCTGGTGATGTTAAAAATACTACCGCACCCACGCATTCTTCCGGGGTCCCTTCACGACCCAGAGGAATGCCTTTTAGCATTTGTTCACGAAGGACCTCCGGCGTATAGCGCTCATGGAAAGGCGTAGTGATCACGCCGGGTGCAATGCCGTTTACCAAAAATACCGAAAGGCGCGAGTTCCTTGGCCAAGCCCTTTGTGAATGTACTCACCGCGCCTTTGGAAGAAGCATAAGCGATAGATCCGCCACCCCCACCGTTTCTTGCTGCCTGTGAGGAAATATTAATAATTTTACCGGCACCTTGTTTTTTCATGATCGGGATCGCTTTACGTGCGCAAAGAAATACCGATTTGGTATTTACCGCAAAAATCCGATCCCATAATTCTTCCGACATTTCTTCTATGGAACACCGTTGAATCAGGGCTCCAGCATTATTGACGAGAATATCCAGTTTCCCATATGTGGATAACGTCCCCTCAAAAAGGGTATCTACCCCCGCGCTGTCGGATACATCCGCCTGAATGGCAATGGCCTCTCCTCCCTGCTCACGGATCAAATTCACCAATGCAAATGCCTGTTCAGAGCTGTTGTTATAATTTTACCAAATCGGCACGAAGCCATTGATTTCCTCAAGAATGGCATCAACTTCTTTCAGAACATCCGTGGTAAGCTCAACTGCGCTGGCCTGAACGTTTTCTTCCACCTGCGAAACACGGCTTGCTCCTACAATAGCGGAGCTGACTCCTGGCTGCCTTAATACCCAGGCAATTGCAAGCTGAGACAGCTTCAGTCCCAAGTCTGAGGCAATACCATCCAATTTGCCCACACAGTGTAAAACTTCATCCTTCAGATAACTGTTGATCCAACGGTTAATTTCATCGTTGGCTGCGCGGCTGTCGGGAGGAATCGCTTGGCCTTTCTTATACTTCCCACTTAAAATACCCTGCGCAAGCGGTGAAAAGACCACTTGGCCCAATCCTTCCTTATCGCATACAGGCAGTAAGTCTTTTTCGATATACCGGACCAGCATATTATAGATCGGTTGGTTCGATATGAGCGGACGAAGGTTCAGCTTTCTTCCGATATGCGTCGCGTTCGTAATTTGTACGGCGCTCCATTCGCTGACGCCGGCATATAAAATTTTACCCTGGGTGACCAAATCATCAAGTGCCCGCAAAGTTTCATCAAGCGGTGTATCCGTATCGTACCGGTGGCATTGATAGAGATCAATGTACTCGACTCCCAAACGCTTCAAGCTCGCTTCACACTGCTCCACAATATGTTTTCTCGATAAGCCCCTGTCATTTGGTCCCTCTCCCATGGGGAAAAAGACTTTGGTAGCCAGCACATAGCTGTTCCTTGGAAAAGCTTCCAACGCTTTCCCCACGACAATTTCGGATTCGCCTCTATTATACGCGTTGGCCGTATCGAAGAAATTGACGCCTTTTTCATAAGCATATTTAATGCAATCGACAGCCGTTTGCTGCTCAACCGCCGTACCGTATGTCAGCCAGCTTCCCAATCCGACTTCACTTACTTTCAATCCGCTTCTGCCTAATTTCCGGTATTTCATATGGGTTCCTCCTTGTTATTGATAAACGCCAAGCTTATCCGGTGAAATTAGCTGCGCTGTGTTTGTTCGAGCCTTGGCATTCTAAGTTTAAAGAAATCATTGTTTTGCAATTCGTTTGCCTTATCCACAAGATTAGTCACATCGTCATACACGGATAAAATCCGGCCGTGGTAGTCATCGAGTTTGCCCTGGGCCAGTTGATAAGCCAATTCAGGCGCCCAAGTGAGTGGAACGTCCTTCTTTTCTTCGAAAGCTTGGGAAATACGTGGAAAATACTTCCTCCCGGCCTTAGTTTCCCTTTGAAACTTAGTCATGTCGGTATCATTCAATCCGGGATTTAAGGAGAAGGCCCTTACACCGCTGCCTTCCAGTTCCGCATCGAGATTTTCCGTCAGTCTGGCAATGGCGGTCTTGGAAGTGCCGTAGCCGTTACCGTATTTAAATTCACCGATCGTTCCGCCGCCTACGACATTTATGATCCTTCCGTGTCCTTTCTCCAACATGACGGGAACGGCGGCTTGAATGCCGTAAAAAGTGCCGAATATATTGGTAGTCACATCATTCAACCATATCTCAGGGTCAACTTCCCATGTAGGACCTATCGCTTCAAAAGCACCTGCATTATTGATCCAGACATCAATCGTTTCAAACTGTTCCCGTATCCGCCGAACCGCTTCTTCAACCGATTCCTTCTTTTGAACGTCCATCTGAACGGAAGCGCTACCGGGTGAAAGCTTGCACAGCTGAGTTTCCAGCTCCAATAGTTTGTGCCTGTTCCTGCCTGTCCCAATCACTTTATAACCTCGCTCCGCAAAATAAAGCGCCATGTTTTTACCGATTCCTCTGGTCGCACCTGTAATCACGACAACCGGTTGCGCTTCTCCCATTTCTGTTCCCTCCTTCTGTAATGTAGCTCAATTCCGCAGGATGCATATTTTAATGATATATGATAATACCGATTATTTTAAGTGCTGAAATATAGTTTAACAAGTTACTTTGAAGTAAGTACAGCAATAACATGCTGACTTTCGGCTCTTTTTAAATTTGTTTATTGTAAAATTCTGCAGCTTATTAGGGGTTTTGGTGCAACTATTAAAATGGATCAAAGATAGTCGCCATATTGTTGCTTGACTATGCTGTTAAACCAAACATTTTATTATTGTATGTGGAAAGGACGGACGAATGAATGCATGAATCCTTCGTCTGTCCTTTTAATGGCTGAATTGATTAATAGATTATTTGCCTACAGCTGCTTGCCGGGAAAGGATTCGGCCCTGAACTCACAGATCCTCCTGGAAACACGAAGGCCGTGTCCCGACCCATTCATGGGTCGGGACACGGCCTTTCTGATGCAGGAACGGTCAGTTGTTACTTTCTGTGGTCGACTTACTTGTCGTCGCTGGGGGCCGACGAGTCGGCTCCGGGCACCTCGTTGGGGAATAGCACCTTGGAGTCGCCCGGGTAGGGTTTGGTGAAGTTGTTCGACGCGTACCAGATCGCGCGGTTTGCCTGGGCCATGTTGGCCATGTCCGTGCTCTTCCAGTTCTGCCCGTTCGACCACTCCGCCCATGCTTTAGCCACTCCGGTGAGCTGACTGACGGGCTGATTCATGACATCAAGCGGGAACTGATTGGGCAGGGCTGTGTACGGCGTGTAGTCCGGCTTGTTAGTAAATGCGTCGTACATAGGAACCGCGGCCATGTCCATCTGGTTCATCGGGGGCAGACCAAGGATCTGCTCGATGGTGCGCGTGACGTTAAGCTGCGTGTAGTAGTTGTGAACTACCGCTCCGCGCTTGGCGTAAGGGCTGAAGATCAGCGTCGGGTTGCGGTGACCGTCGGTGTGGTCGACGCCGTCCTGGGTATCGTCTTCGAGCATGAACACAGCGGAGTCATTGCCGAACTTGCTGTGCGAGATCGCGTCGACGATGCGGCCGACAGCCAGGTCGTTGTCGGCCACCATGGACGCGGGTATCGGTTGGTTCGCCGACGTGCCAGACGTGTGGTCAGTCGGCATCTGCACTATGTTGAGCTGCGGCAGCGAGCCGTCCTTCTCGTACTGCTTCAAGTCCCGCAAGAAGATATCAGCTCGGTACTGGTCCGGGATCTGCATCTGGAAGCCGGGGAAGTCGCCCTGGGTAATATTTCTCAGCCCCGGGACGTCGGTCCAGGACTGGTAAGCACCGATCTGCGCATGGAGCTGGTCGTTCGCCTTGCCCTCAAGGATCTTGGAGTCCTGGTACCATTGCTGCCAGCTGCTGTTATCCGGCTTGCCGCTCGCATCCTGGAAGCGACTGGTATACTCGCCCCAATTTCGTACACTCACACCGTGGCTCAATGCATTGTCCCAGAGGAAGCCGGACTTAGCATAAGCAAGGGCGTCACCGCCGTTGTACGGGTAGCTGCGGGTGTAGTGGCCGATCGACTGGTTAAGATAATCATTAACGAATGCCTGCGTCAGGTACTGGTGACCGTCCGCCGACATCGTGCCGTTGGAGTACAGGTTATCGATCAACGGGCCCTGGGTGGCTAGGGCGTGGAAGTTCGGCGTAACCATTTGGCCGAACTGCGCCAGCAGCGGGTCACCGTTGCCGCGTTTGTCGTCACCGAAAACCTGGTCGTAAGTGCGGTTTTCTTTGATGATCAGGAACACATGCTTAATCGTTGAGGGGTCTCCGATGCGCTTCGGAATCGCCACCGGGGCGGCCGTGCCGTTACCGGTTTGGTTGCGCTGATCGATACCCTGCCAGTTGTTGTTCTTCCACACCTGATCGGTATAGGACCGCATCTGCTCGGGGGTCGGCTTCGCTACCACGCTGACCGTGCCAATGCTGGAGTATACTGAGTGGCCTTTGCCAGGCATGGTGCCCAACCCGTGGATCTGGGTCTTCAGATCACCCAACGAGCCGACGCCCTTCTGACTTGCGATTACAAGCTTGTTCAGCGCTGGGACATATTCGATACTGCCGGGGTACCAACCGGTGGGGATAAGTCCCTGGAAGACAGCAGGCTGGGACGCGTCGTGGTATTCGTACACCGCCACGGCATTGTCAGTACCCAAACTCACAGCAACATGAGTGTCGTCCAGCATCGCCAGCGCGTTCGGTGAGCTGCCAAACGGTGCGCCCGGGATCGGATTGACGTCGAAGGTATGGCCGAGCCGCTGCTTGGCGGTGTCGATGACCGACACGCTGTCGTCGTTGGAGTTGGTGACCAGCAGGTCGGTGCCATGTGCGAGCAGAGCGGACGGTTGCAGGCCTACGTCGTACGTGCGGACCTCTTTGCCGCCCTCGAAATCAACCTCCGACACCGTGCCGGTCGTAGCCGAACCGTCCTGGTTGTTAGCCACAATCGCCGTGCCGTACGAGTCGTTGGTACGGTCGCTGGTAGTCGCGGGACGGCCGCCCTGGTTGCTTACGTAGGCGCGGTTGCCAATGACCACGACATCTCGGGGTGCATTGCCGACCGGGATTTCCCTGACCACGGCTCCGGTCACGGCGTCGAGCACCGCAAGCGTGTTGTTGCCGTTCAGCGTTACGAGGATCTGCTTTCCGTCCGGCGTGAACGCCAGCCCCGAAGGGAGCGAAGCTCTGCTTGCCACGTCCGGCAGCGGGATTGACGCAGGGTTGGAGAGAGTGCCATCAGCAGCCACCTGCCAGCGCAGCAGGTTCTTTGTCTGTGCCGTCCACAGGGTGGAGCCGTCGGGAGAGTACAACAGTCCGCCATAGGAGATCTTGCCACTGCCGACACCCGCCGGCGCTGAGACTTGCTGGATCATCTTCAGGGTGGTCAAATCGGTGATGGTGAACTGACCCTTACCATCCCATGTCATATTGACGGCGGTCTTACCGTCGGGGCGCACCTTGAGGGCCATCGGGCGGCCAGTCTGCTCAACCGTGTCGCCGGCGGGCGTCACGAACTGGTTGGTGGAGGTCAGTACCGTACCGTCCGGCTGCCGGCCTATTTGTTGGTCATTCAGCAAACTTTTGCTTCCGTCCTGTACGTTACGGCCGCTAATTTGGACACTATTCGAATCTTGATTCCAAGAAACCGTTGCCTGCAAAGCTTCTGCAATTACCCGCAGCGGTACAATTACTCGGTTATTTTGCATAACAGGTGCAACGTCACTTTGAAGAACTTGTCCATTTACGATAACCTGGATAGAATTTTGCCTACTGATACCAGGAGGCAATGTAGGTGTGTTAATAAGTACAGCATTATGCTCTGCATCCCATAATACTTTGGCACCAAGTACCTCTGAAACATCTCGAACAGGTCCTATTACTTGGGAATGCTCAGAATCCATATAGAAGGAGACATCACTTTTTATGAGATTTCCTTCTACAAAAACAGGAACATCTTTACTGATAGAATTGGAATCTGCGGTAGAGGCATAAGTGATGCCTTCTCCGCTCCCGAAAAGCATGGTTGTCAATGTAACGCCTGCAATGATCTTTTTATACTTGTTTCCAAGGATTTTCATACAACACATCCTCCTATTATGTGGAGTACTTCTATTTCTTCTGGGATTACGATGATACCCGGACCTTAGCTTTTGCCCTCAGGAATACTTCCTCCTCGGTCTTACTGGTTACTTACTTTGTTTGAATTGTTGCGCCTTGGTCATTTGTAGTTACCGAAAGATTTGGCAAATCTACAAGCGATTTTGCGGAAATGTATCCATGGCTGCTTGAGCTGTCCCAAATTGCATCCTTCAGCGTAATAGAGTGTCCATCTATTGTAGCCTGATTGGAGTACAGTTTAAGTCCTACTGAATGTCCATTGTATTGAAGTGTTACCGTTTGTGTATTGTTATCATAAGATACAGTAGCATTCAGGTTACGCGCAAGATCCACGATTGGAATCATCGTGTTGCTATCTTTTATAAATGCATTTTCTTCATTTAGCCCGTGCGCTAGAAGGGCATTGTTAAATTGAACTTTAGCAGGTGTTCCCCAAGGAGATACCGACAAGCTATTGTCATCTTGATACATATAAGGTGTGAAGTTTGGATTGTTCAAATCAAACATGTCCGTTAAATTGTTGGCGACAGCATCACGGTTGTTTAAAGCTGGCAAATTATAGTTTGTTTCAATGAACTTCAAAATGGACGTATGATCGTATTGCACATGGCTGACATAGTTTTGCTTTGCATAAGGTGAAATAACTAGTGCCGGAATACGCGGACCATTTCCAACCATTCCGTCCGCCGTTGTAACAGCTGCCGGTGGAGCTATATGGTCGTAAAAACCGCCGCTCTCGTCATAAGTGATAATAATAGCCGTGTCTTTCCAGTAAGGGCTATTCATGATCTGGTTAATGGTTTTAACGGTAAAATCCTCTGCGGATGGTGTACTTTGATTTCCGAGACCCGGATGCTCGTCGTCACCATATCCAGCTTTTACAAAACTTACTTGCGGTAGAGTTCCATTTGCAACATCTGTAGTAAAATTATTATAGTCTTTTAAGTTATTGTCATATTTTCCGTCCTCATAGTTTTGAAAGTATTGGAACGGATTGTGGTGCGGTGAATATTTCAGTGCCTCAGGTGAAACCGTTGAAAGGCTAGTTTTGTCTAAAGCAGGTTTGGTTGCATTTGTTGCTGCTTTTGCTGCATCCCATCCTCCTGAATACCAAGCCCAGGATTGGTTCGAGTCAGTTAACTCATCGCCAATGTTTTTGTATGTGAGGTTGTATGTCAGTCCGGCGCTGTTATCTCCACCAAATGGACCGTTTTTAGGCGTTGGGTCACCGGTGATTTGTGAATTAGGATCCTTATTGTTTGCCGCAGCAGACCCATTACCGGATTGCGCTGCTACAAGATAAAGCGCACCTGGTGTAGATGGACCCGCAACCGGTTGGAAATAATTATCTGCTAAGGCAAAGTGCTGAGCATACTGCCAGTAAGCTGGGATATCATTGTGGTCGAAGTACGACATGGACAATTTTCCGCGGGTAGGGTTTAAAGTTGTCCCCTTGGAATTCATAGTATAAAACTTGTCCATTTTTCCGCCGTTTATCATCGAGATCATGTCTGCATAATTATGGTTGACGTCTACTTCTTGAACATTGGCATTTCCTGCATCGTGCCATGGGTAAACCGGATTGCCGTTATCATCCGGATTATAAACATTGCCGGCTACATCCCTTACCTCATTACCTGCTACATACTTGAAGTTTCTTACATCTTGCGGTGTGCCACTGAGCGGTTTAAAGCCCGGTGCATAAGGATACGTACCAAAGTAGTTGTCAAAAGATCGGTTCTCTTGGAAGATAACAACTGTGTGTTTGATTGGTGAAGAAGTGGTCGGAGACGATTCTGCGGACGCCAATGTAGCAAATGGTGTTGCTGCTAACAAAAGAGCGCTTGTTGATGCAACTAAACAACGAAAACCCTTTTTCATTTTGTATTTCCTCCTTTAATTTTATGCAGATTGACTCTTGCTGATAGATTGCCGAACACTCAAATAAAGGGCAAACGTAATTTCTCTCCTTTAAATTTTATGTATAGACTTAATTAGTCATATATTATGACTAATTAAGTCTATCTTAAAAGATACTATAAAAATTATTAATTTAGTATTAAGATTTTTGAACTTCCCGATAACCCATTAACTTCCACTATGTCTTAATGACGGACTAAGGTCTTTACAAGGAGACTATTCGTATTTATCAGCGGTTAAAAGAGAAATACATCCGGGTCTGGACCGAACCGGTGATCTTGGTTCATTTGATCGATTGTTTTCATATCTTCTACCGATAATAATACGGGTAGTAAATAACTACCTTTACCGAAAGGGATGAAATACGATGTTCGTCATTTTATTTCTACGATCATTTCAATTTCCACAGGGGTGTTAAATGGCAGTTCACTTGTTCCGATCGCGGAGCGTGCATGTTTTCCATTTTCCCCAAAGATTTGCTCGAGAAGCTCCGAAGCTCCATTGATCACATATGGCTGTTCTACGAACCCTGGAGCGCTGTTGACAAATGCAAGAAGCTTTACAACTTTTTCAATACGGTCCAAATCCCCCAAATGACTTTTTAAAACCGCCAAAAGATTTAACATGGTTTGCCGCGCGGCCTTTTGACCTTGTTCGACAGTCAAATCGCGTCCCAGTTTTCCTTCGTACATCAACTTCCCATCGAGCTTGGGTACTGTCCCGGATGTATAAACCAATTTGCCAGTGGTTACAGCCGGAATATAAATAGCGCCTGGTTTTGGCGGTACCGGTAAAGTAATATCAAGTTCTTTTAGCTTGTTTTCAATAACACTCATCTTATTCCACTCCTAAAATTAAGTATTAAATCGAACGGGGGCAAAATCCGTCTAGATGGCCGTATAGCCTCCGTCAATCACTAGGGATGATCCCGTCATAAAGCTGGAAGCTTCTGAGGCGAGGAAGACTGTAGCGCCTCCAAGCTCTTCCGGCTGTCCCCACCGGTTTAATGCGATTCGACTCAGAAAAAACCGGCTCGCCTCCGGATCGTTAAATACCTGTGTATTGATTTCCGTAGCAAACGGTCCCGGACATAACGCATTGACCGTAATGTTAAACGGCGCCAATTCCAGCGCTACGACTTTCGTAAACTGAATGAGCCCCCCCTTACTTGAGCAATACGCACCCCGCTCCGGCAAAGCGATAATGCCAAGCATGGAGGAGACATTGATAATGCGGCCGTAGTGTTGATTTTTCATATGTTTAGCAACCGCTCGCGTGCATAGAAAAGGAGCTTTCATATTCGTGTTTTGAACAAGATCCCAGCTCTCTTCATCAAATTCGTCAATCGGTTTGCGGATATTGATGCCAGCATTATTGATCAGTATATCGATGCGCCCGAACTGTTCAATCACCGTTTGAACCATGTTCTCCACCTGATCCTGATCGGTTACATCTACTTCCAGACCTAATGTGCGCCGGCCTGTACTCTGTGCAATAGCTGTAGCTCTTGATTGGGCCTTTTCACGATCGCGGCTCGTCAGGACCACATCGGCACCGGCCTCTGCAAGTGCACTGGACATTGCACATCCGAGGCCTCTGTTCCCGCCGGTTACAAGTGCCACTTTGCCATTAAGCTTGAATACATCAAGACTCATCTCCGGTCCTCCCTCCTCGCAAATCGGACATATCAAGTGTAACCTATAAAATCGGTAACTCTGATTTTCCTATCATTCCTCACCTCTGCGGGTCAATGCATAGGCAACGACATCTATTTCGATCAAGTAATCGCCAATTCCGCTTCTTACTGTAGTCCGAGCAGGGTAAGGACGTTTCATCTTGCGTTCGTACACTTCATTATATTTAGGTATATCTTGAGCATGGGTCAAATGGGAGTTCGTTTTTACCACATGATCTAGGGTGAGTCCCTCGGCTTCCAGAATGATTTCAATATTTCGAAGCGTTTGTTCCGTTTGTTCTTCTATGGTTTGACCGGCAATCTTTCCTGTTTCAGGGTTAACTCCTACCTGACCGGACACATAGACAAAATCACCCGCTCGAACGGCATGTGAGAATGGAAGCGGAAATTGAGGGGCGCGGTCTGCATGAATTGCTTTTGACATCATAATCATCTCCTGAAATTATTTAATGTGATCCAAATTCCATTCCTTAATGGAGTTTTCCGCGTGCCGCAACTATTATTTTTCTTATTTCCTGTTCGTTTTTCATGTACACATGGTCGTGAAGATTTATGGTGGTACATATATGATTTGGAATAATCTCGAGAGTATCGCCTACCTGGATCTCTTCTTTTCCTTCTAGCTTAACCATGCCGTGCTCTTCCGTCGTCCGCTCTAAAACAGCTTCGGGGTAGTTATTAATATGACCGAATCCGATTAAATTTGTGGGAAATACGTTGGGCCGGGCATCAGTTGCAATCATTTTGGTGCCGCCATCTACAATGAGCAAAGTTTCATTCGGTCTGCTCACAACCGAGGCTACAACAGAAGCTGCGCATTCATCGAGACTGCAAACGCCCATGTTAACCTGCATTTTATCATAAAATACATAGGTGCCCGGACGAATTTCGGTAATGCCTTCGACCTGTGCTGCGTATTCAGCAGTTGGCGTGGAACCGACACTCACATCTTTAATAGATATACCCGCTTCTCTCATTCTTTCAGCTAATGTAACCATTAATGTTCCTTCTTCGAAGCCGGCACTTTTTAAATCCAATGTCGGTTCCCCTCGGAATACGGCTCCGCGAAATGTATAAATTCCTGTTAATTCAAGACGTTCTAGCTGATTGATTTCAATCGCAAGCTCCACAGCCCGATCGTACAGCACTCCCGTTCGTTTCAGTCCCGTATCAACCTCGAGGCGCACAGTCAGCGTGTGATCATATTTTTTTGCAAGTTCGGATAACTTTTTTGCGCCTGCCATGCTGTCAACAGCAACGATCAGATTTATTTTTTTGCTTAATGCAATCGCCCGTTCAATTTTAGATTCGACGACAAGCGGGTAAGCGATAAAAATATTATCCAATCCGCCTTCGGCCATCACTTCGGCTTCCGACACTTTGGCAACCGTAATACCGACTGCCCCTTCCTCGATTTGCATTTTTGCAATCTCTGGAATTTTGTGCGTTTTCACATGGGGCCGCAGGTGAACACCATTTTTTTGGGCAATCTGTGCCATTTTCTTAATGTTTTTTTTCATCTTTTGTTCGTCAATAATAACATAAGGGGTCTCTATCATCTTCGTTTTCACTCCCCGAAAGAGTATGTAGGCAGCCCCTTGACTTTAGTAGGCTGCACGAATAGTCCTCCAGCATGCGGCTGTTCTAAAAGCATTTGTTCGCTAAGTCCGAACCGCGCTGTTGTAATATAAAGATCGCTCAAACCGCTCCCACCGAACACGCATGAAGTAACGCGGGCTGCAGGAACGGAGACGATTTCCAAAGTTTCCCCAGTATCCGGATTAAACCGTTTAACACAATATCCGTCCCATATTGCGGCCCAGATCATGCCTTCTTCGTCGACCGTCATACCATCGGGACCTCCGATACCACCAGTTGCATCGACCGCGACTCGGGGGTTTGACAACTCCGCCGAAAGAAGGTCAAAGTCATAGGCCATAATCTTTCTGGTGGCGGAATCGATATAATACATCGTTTGGTTGTCGGGACTCCAGCCTAGTCCGTTGGAAATGGTTAAGTTGGAAAGCACCCGTCTTACAGTGAAATCGGTATCCAAGCAGTACAATGAGCCTTGATTCGGAACATCCTTGTTCACCCTCATGGTCCCTGCCCAAAATCTTCCCTTAGCATCGCATTTTCCATCATTGAAACGATTATACGGCAAATCCGCTTCCGGATCGACGATAAAGCTCATCATCCGTTTATCAAAATCGTAACTGTAAAATCCATGCTGCAAAGCCATGACGATTCCACCGGATTTACACGGAGCTACAGCACCAATCGGTTGTCCTATGTTAACGACAGCATTTTCGTTAGTAGATGGGTTATAAATATGCAGACATTCCCCCGCAATATCGACCCAATACAGCACATTGCTCCGTTCATCCCAACTCGGCCCTTCACCCAAAACAGACCGTGCGTCAACCATAAGCTTTGGTGGCTCCATACTCATCTTCTCCTGTGCGCCTGATTATTATCGAATGCGGCTGTACTTACTGTTTTCGAAGTAATCGGCATTATTCCCCAATTTATGAAGCAATGGTGCTGTAATATGATCTAGCTGGTTGCGTACTTCCGAAGATATCGGAAAAGAGGCAGCTTCAATGTTCGCGTTCAACTGCTGGACGTTTCGCGCACCGCAAATCGTTATGGCGATATTCGGATTGGAAAATGCCCATGCTAAAGAAAGCATACTCACGGATACACCCAAATCGAACGCAAGCTGATGAATACCGTTCAGAGCTTCTTGCAGCTCCGGTTCTGCCCCTTCTTCACCATGGCGGCTCCCTTCTCCTCGACTATGATGAAAATGACGTGATCTCATTCGCCCGAGAGGAATTTCATCGATTTTACGATACTTTCCCGACAAAATACCTTGATGTAATCCCATATATCCGATGACGCCCATTTGGTGACGGGTACAATAGGGCAGAATCCGGCTCTCGATTGCTCTGCATAATAGATTGTAAACAAGCTCATTGGCGATAACCTTCACACCGGTAGCTTTCACTTCATCCATTTGTTCTACACCATGATTGCTGATACCTATGTGGCGAATTTTTCCTTCTTGCTTCAATTGATCCAACGTATAGAACGCTTCTTCCAGTGTCGGCGGATCGGCAAGCAAACTTTCATCGTTGCTAAAATGTAAAATCGATTGGTAGTTGATCGGCCAGTGAAGCATATACAAATCGATATAATCGGTCTGTAAACGCCGCAAGCTTGCTTCGCATTGTTCTCGCAATGTCTTTGGTTTCGTATTCGAAGTCTTGATTTTAGTGCCGATAATGGCTCTAGACCGTCTTCCTTTCAAGGCAAGTCCCAGCGATCTTTCACTTTCACCATCATTGTACATTTCAGCAGTATCGAAATAATTGATGCCACTGTCCAAAGCTGCCCCGATCATCTCTTCTACATCTCTTTGACTTTGAAATCCCCAATAGCTGTTGCTGTCTCCGCCGAACTGCCAGCAGCCCATCCCAAGTATGCCGACCTGCAATTCGGAAATCCCAAGCCTTCTTGTTTCCAATATTTGTTCACTCTCTTTCAAAGGATTAATCCATCAACTGTCCGCCATTAACTTCAATGATTTCTCCTGTAATATAGTCAGCAAAACTTGAAGATAAAAATAATATGGCGCCTGCTGCCTCATCCGGGGTTCCTTCACGGCCAAGCGGTATGAGAGATGCATTCTTTTGACGGATTTCAGGAGGTGAAAACCGATCATGAAACGGCGTACTGATGACGCCCGGCGCAATGCCGTTCACTAAAATGTTATACCCGACCAACTCTTTTGCCAGCGCCCGAGTCAAATTGCTTACTCCCGCTTTGGCCGTTGAATAGGCGATACTGCCCGGACCCCCGCCAGTGCGGGCGGCCACGGAGGTCACATTGACGATCTTTCCTTTTCCCTGCGCTTTCATCATAGGAATACTGCTTTCGTTACCAAATAAACGGATTACACGATCCCATAATTGTTCGTCCAAATCTTCCAGTTTCGTGAATACATATTTGTTCCCTCCAAAATTTTCAGGAAAACCAAGGGAGATTATCTCCCCTGGTTTTCCTGCATAATGCTTTATTGATTCAACCAAACGTTCCAATAGTAAGGAAATGGTGTTCCTTGTAAACCTTGAAGCTTTTTGCTTTTTGTACCTAGCAGGAAAAAGTCGCCAAACTTCACTACTGGCACTTGATCCCACGTTATAGCCTGCAATTTATCCCAGATGGCTTTTCTCTTGGCGGGATCCATCTCGGAATTTAAGCTCTTTAACAGGGCATCCTTGTTGGAATTTTCCCAGAAACCCGGCCATTTGCTATCGAAAACTGGCCAAATCCCGGGATCGGGAGTGAAAGTAGTGGCTCCCATAAACACTTCATAAAGATCCGGATTAGCACGCTTTTGTATAAGGGTCGCCCAATCCACCACTTGAAGATCAATGTTAAACCCTGCTTTTTTGAGTTGTTCCGTGGCTACCAATGAAATTTTGTACATAAAATCATAATCTTTCGTTGTAAGCCATCGAATCGGTTCTCGGTTATATCCCGCTTCTTTCATAAGCTGCTGCGCTTTCTCGATATTTCCTTGGTTATACATTTCTTTGCCGGCATCTGTCCACCATTGTTTTTGCTCCTGGAACATAAGGCTCGGATCAATACGGTAAAACTCGCTGGAAGTAAAGGCCGCTTTCATAATCGGTTCCATATTCAATGCTAACGCAAACGCCTGGCGCATGCGTTGGTCTTTAAACGGACCTGTCTTTTTGTTAAAGACTGCCTGCGGCCACCAATAGGGCTTCACTATGACAGCGTCTACTTGATTGTTTGCTTTCATTGATTCATATAAATCCGTACTGATCTGCTCTGCGTAATCGAATTGTCCGGTTTGTACCCCATCCAAACGAGTGGAAACCTCAGGGGTTGGAATAAACATAATATTATCAACATAAGCTACTCGACTGCCGCCCATTCCGTTTGCCGATCCCGGCAACGGCTTATAATCATCATAACGGGAAAGTTTTACATGTTGATCGGGTACATGCTCGACAAATCGATATGGACCAGTTCCAATGAAGTCCTTGATCGGACCGTCGCCCGCTGCATCAATGATCTCCTTGGGATAAATCGCGGCCTGCTGATTTGGAAAAGCAAGCAGCATCGGCACGTTCGGCTGAGGAGTTTTTAAGATAATGTCAAGGGTAAGATCGTTTTCCATTTTCAGTTCTTTTACATTATTAAAAAAGATCGCCCCATAACTCGATTTCTTTCCCCATCGATTAAGAGATGCTATTACGTCATCCGCCGTCATCACTTTCCCGTTATGGAACTTGATACCTTCCCGCAAATGAATTACATATGTGTTCGTCGCCATATCAAAATTATAGTCTTTAGCAAGCAAAGGAACGGCATTATATTTATCATCAAGGGTAAATAAGCCTTCATAAATATGCCACCCGATTTCCTGCGATAAAAATGCCGAGGTTATTTGTACATCTAGTGAAGGTGGCTCGCCAGCAATTGCAACTTTTAAAGTGCCCCCTTTTTTAGGTTCACTGGTGGAATTTTTAGTTTCTCCTGTGGAATTACCCGTTTTCGGCGACGATTGACTTGTGCACCCTGCTAGCACAACTGATAACAAAAAAATAATGAACAGGATCGTTACAGAAGTTTTTTTTATTGCCAAAATGGATGCCTCCTGACCACAGTTTCTCTCATCATATCTCGCCATGCTAATGAGCACAGCAAGTATGCGACACGATCAGATTTCCCTCTCGTGCATGGGTATGCTTTTTATGTTCCGTTGTTTTAACGCCGTTAACATACACATATGATATTCCTTCGGGATATTGCGCAGGCTCTTGATATGTAGCCTTATCAGTAATATTATCCGGATTAAAGACAACAATGTCCGCTTTGTATCCCGGCACCAAAAGTCCGCGTTTCCCTAATTTAAATCGTTGAACCGGGAATGAAGTGACTTTACGGACCGCTTCTTCAAGCGAGAGCAACCGTTCTTGACGAACATATTTGGCGAACACTCGAGGGAAAGTTCCATATAAGCGAGGATGCGGCTTTCCTGTTTGGCAAGCAAGGCTATCAGAAGCAATCAATGATTTTTCCCAGCGCATTACTTTATTGACTTCTTGATCCGACATATGAAAATAAACTATCGCTATTTTCCCTTCTTCCTCAATAAGCAAATCCATTGCGCAATCAACCGGATCTTTGCCTTGCATCGCGCTGATTTCCTTTATATGCTTTCCTTCTAAATGCCGGTTTTTCTCAGATGTAAGTGAAGAAATCAAAACATTTTCCCAGCCTGTAGAACAAACTAAATTGTCCCACATCTCCTGTTCTTCTTTTAGTTCCTCCTTGATTTGTACGCGAACCGACGAATCCTTCAAGCGTTCTAATGTTTTCCTGATTCCCCCTTCTAATGCCCATGGCGGAAGCAGTGTAGTAAGTGAGGTGGATCCGGCAGTGTAAGGATAAACATCACAAGTAACGTCCATTCCTCTTGCTCTGGCGTCTTCGATGATCTCAAGCGCGCTGTCGATCTTCCCCCAATTCCCCTTTCCCGCCGCTTTTAAATGACTGATATGCAAGGAAATTCCACCCTTTTCCGCAATCCAAATCACTTCTTTTATAGAAGGAAGCAGGTTTTTGCCTTCCCCACGAATATGCGTGGATAATATACCGTTATATTTGGGAAGTACGCCACATAATTCAGCTAATTCTTCTTTTGTCGTGTAGCTTCCCGGAGCATATAACAGGCCGATGGACAACCCGATCGCTCCCGCTCTCATCCCTTCCTCAAGCAAATCCTTCATGTGCTGCAGTTCCTGTTTGTTTGCCGTTCGTTTTTCAAATCCCATGACCGCAATTCTCAACGCGCCGTGCGGTACATAGGTGGCTACATTAGCCGAAGCATTTGCTGCTGCCAGCACATTCATATACTCGTTCATTGTTGTCCACGACCAGTTCTCATTCCATTTCCCTAAAATAGGTTCAATATACTCCTGAAGCAATGTTCCGTTTTTAGTGAAAAATGGGGCTGGCCCTATTCCGCAATTTCCTACAACTTCAGTGGTAACCCCCTGTTGCAGTTTAATTTCACTTAGTGGCTGGTCAAGAATCATTAAATCGGAATGGCAATGACCGTCAATAAATCCCGGGCATATAACTTGTTTCTGGACATCAATTGTGGATCTGCTCGATTGATCGATCCGGCCAATTTTTACGATAATACCATCCTTTACTCCTACGTCTCCGATAAACCAAGGATTTCCTGTTCCATCCACAATTTTTCCGTTTTTAAGCACAAAGTCCAGCATTCCGATCTCCCTCCTTTTCAAGCATTCCGCTTTCTTCCGTCCATTTATTATGATTTAACAAAAACTGTTTTTACGGACGTGAAAAATTCAATGGCCGCCTGCCCCTGTTCACGAGAATGAGAACTGGATTGCTTCATCCCTCCGAAAGGAGCTTGTAATTCTACACCGGCACTTTCAGCATTGATCCTGACTAGCCCCGCTTCGATATCATCGATAAACGTTAACATGCTACCGATATTTTTCGTAAAGATGGATGCACTAAGACCGAAATCCACTTCATTTGCCAATGATAAAGCCTCTTCAATCGTATCAACCTTAATCAGTGCAAGCACCGGACCGAATATCTCTTCCTTAAAAATAGTCATTTCCGGGGAGATATTTTCAAAAACGGTCGGTTCAACAAAGAACCCTTCTTTCAGTTCTCCTTCTTCCAGTCTCCTTCCGCCGCAAACAAGCGTCGCTCCTTCTTCAATTCCCTTTTGAATATAGGAAAGGACGGTTTCCAACTGCTTTTCAGTCGCACAAGGCCCCATCCACGTCTGTCCGTCCAAGCCGTTGCCGATTTTAAGTTCCTTCACTTTTACAAACAGTTTCTCCTTAAACTGCTCGTACACACCGCTTTGAATGAATACCCGGCTGGTGGCTGTACATTTCTGTCCCGTGGAACGCAAACCGCCGTTAATCGTCGCATCAACAGCAAGTTCCAAATCGGCATCTTCCAGTACGATAACAGGATTTTTCCCGCCCATCTCCAGCTGATATTTTGCTCCGCGGCTAAGCGCCATCTTTCCGATCATCTTTCCAACGACGTTAGAGCCTGTAAAAGTGATCGCGTTAATGCCGGTGTGTTCTACAATTCCTTGCCCTATGAGCGAACCGTCTCCGGTTACCATATTGACAACACCGGCCGGAAGACCAGCTTCATGTAGGCACTCGACGATCTTGGCCGCTGTAACTGCCGTTTCTTGAGCGGGCTTAAACACAACCGTGTTTCCGTAGATGAGAGCCGGTGCCATCTTCCAAATCGGGATGGCCACTGGGAAGTTCCACGGTGTGATAACGCCTACTACCCCGAGCGGAACGCGCGTAGTGTACATCAATGCTCCGGCGTCAGTAGAAGGAATAACATCGCCGATTTTTCTCAATCCCTCCCCTGCGTAATATCGCAGAATGGCAACGCCCCTCATCGTTTCTCCTTTTGCCTCCAGAAACGGTTTTCCCATTTCCCGCGTCATTGTTTCTGCAATGTCATCAGCGTGTCGCTCAAGTGCATTAGCCGCTTTATAGAGGTACTCCCCTCTTGCTGCGCCAGACAATTTTCTCCATAAGACTTGTGCTTTCTTGGCCGAGTCCACAGCATTATTTAAATCCTCGATAGCTGATGCTTGTACAAATCCGACAATCTCGTTTCGTTTTGCCGGATTTATGCTAGCATCTTTCACGTTTGTGACGGTAGAAACCCATTCGCCGTTAATATAATTGAGATATGTTTTAACCGTTGCCTCCATGTATCATTCATCTCCTGTATATCCATTGGCTGCTTGTCAACAATGCGAATAGTAGTCGCCATCCAGCTTGCAGTTTATTTAAGCTCACTGTCTACCTGTACGCCAAAACCGGCTCCATCAGGAACGAGCAAGTGATTCTGGTCCCAAACGTGGGGAGCTGTCAAAAAATCGTTTAAGTACATTTTCGGGCCGATCAGATCGGAAGGCCAGGTAATCAATGAGCTGCTAGCCGCCAAATGAAGCTGCGATGCGGTTCCTAAGCCACACTCCACCGTGCTGCCAAGCAAACATTGTTTTCCCGCAGACTCTGCCAGAGCCAGCACCTTTCTCGCTTTAAACATTCCACCGGCTCCGGCCGTAGAGACATTGAACACATCCACCGCGTCGTGTTTGAGCAACTCCAGGCCGAACTCGGGCGAATGGACATGCTCTAATATCGGCATGCCGATACGGCTTTTTAATTTTGCTTTTCCTTCCACATCCAGATAAGGAATCGGCGTTTCGATACCGGCCGGATTATACTTTTCCATTCTCTTCAAATTTTCAACCGCCTCGTCGAACGTCCAGCCGGAATTCGCATCCAGCTTGATGACGGCTTTGTCACCGGCTACTTCTCTTATGATGCGGAGGCGCTCCAGGTCTTCCTTAGGATCGATGCCGACTTTTAATTTAAAGGCGTCAAACCCTTCCGTTACCTTTTCAGCAATTTCCGCTTCCAAGTATTCGATTCCCCTGATATAAACGACCCACGATACCCAAATTTTGTCCTTTTTCTTTCCGCCGAATAAGTTATATACCGGAACATTTAACGATTTTCCGATAAGATCGAGCAGCGCATTGTCAACACCGCAGCCTACGATATCGTATACTGTGCCGTCGGGGCGTTCATCCACCATATTTTTTTCAGGATATCCCTGCAGCAATTCCTCGATTTGAAAAGCTTCTTTGCCGATCAATTGTTTCGCCAAATAAGCCTCTAATTGTTCAATTGTAAATTTTGTACCATCGGGCATGAACATGGTATCGGGAATATCGGATACTTCGCCGTAACCTTTAACCCCTTCATCTGAAGTCAATTCGATCACAGCGAAGTCCGAAAAAGAATGTCCGCCCTCTTTGTTGGCCAATCCGCCTAAAGCAGCCGTCACGGTTGAATAAACTCTTTTTGCTTGAAACGGATATATTTTTAAATCTGCTATTTTCATATCAATATCTCCTTTGACTAGTTTATTTTCCCATGAATTGGCGGAAAGCTCTGGCTACTTCTCTTATAATAACAGGCAGGATCTCGGCCCCTTTTTCTTTGGATGCATGACGCGAATCGTCGCTGATTCCGTTCACTCCTACGCTGTTATTCGGTCTTTGAATAAACATCCGGCGGGACATCTCTTCCGTTGGAATTTCATCGTGCCTGTGCGGAGGGAATGAATTTAAACGCACTAACTCTGGGCGCAAATGGAGCATCAACGATGTTTCAAATCCCCCCGCATGCCCGGGAACTCTTCCCAGTTGTGTGGCCTGACACTCGTTACGCAAAGCCTCCCAAGCGACTGTCCAATAAGAGGTGGCGGCAATGTTGACCTGACATTCCCTTGCGATATCCCGGGTCGCCATTCTGATCGCTTCATCATTACCGCCGTGTGAGTTCAATATCGCGATATGTTTAAAACCGGTAGTAACCATCGATCTTAGCAAATCTTTTAAAACGATAGTCATCGCTTCACTTGTCAGTGATAAGGCTGGCATTGGAAAATGATGATGCGAATTGCCGTAGGATAAAACAGGCGCCACCACCGCGCGAAAACTGTCCTGCACGGCCGCACAGCTTCTGAGCGCAATTTCCTCCGCGAACACGGCGTCCGTACACAAAGGAAGATGGGGGCCGTGCTGTTCGATCGCACCTACGGGTAAAACAATCATCGCTTCGGAAGCAATGTTTGTTACTTCCTCCCTTGTTAATGAGTCAAGCTTTAGATGGTTGAACAATTTTGCCCTCTCCTTTAATTGTTCTAAATACCTTTTTGCAAATATTGCGGATCCACCTCAACGCCGAAACCAGCGCCATCGGGAACGAGCAAGCGGTTTTGATCCCAAGCATGGGGTGCGTTCAACATGTCGTTTACATACATTTTCGGGCCAATCAGATCGGACGGCCAGGTAACCAGCGAACTGCCGGCCGATAGATGAAGCTGCGATGCGGTACCCAAGCCGCACTCCACCGTACTGCCGAGCAAGCATGGTTTGCCTGCGGACTCGGCCAACGCCAATATCTTTCTCGCTTTAAACACGCCGCCGGCTTGGGCTGCAGAAATATTGAACACATCTACCGCATCATGTTTGAGCAACTCCAAAGCAAATTCGAGCGTATGCACATGTTCCAAAATAGGCATGCCGATACGGCCTTTTAATTTTGCTTTCCCTTCTACATCCAGGAATGGAATCGGCGTTTCGATACCGGCCGGATTGTATTTTTCCAATCTCTTCAAGTTTTCGACTGCCTCGTCAAACGTCCAACCGGAGTTGGCGTCCAGCTTGATGACCGCCTTTTCGCCGGCTGTTTCTCTCAATATGCGGAGCCGCTCCTCATCCTGCTTGGGGTCGATGCCGACTTTTAATTTAAAAGCATCAAACCCTTCTTTGACCTTTTCGGCGATTTCCGCTTCCAAGTATTTGATATCCCTGATATAAACGACCCATGATACCCAAATCTTGTCCTTTTTCTTTCCGCCAAACAAGTTATACACCGGAACATTCAGCGTTTTGCCGATGAGATCAAGTAACGCATTGTCTACACCGCAGCTTACGATATCCAACATTGAACCGTCGGGTCGTATGTCCACCATGTTTTTTTCGGGATATGCCTGCAGCAATTCTTCGATTTGGAATGGGTCTTTGCCAATCAACTGGTTGGCTAAATAAGTCTCCAAATGTTCAATCGTAAAGTTTTGTCCGTTTGGCATAGTCATCGTTTCCGGAATATCGGATACTTCTCCGTAACCTTTGATCCCGGTATCGGACGTCAATTCGATGATGGCGAAGTCCGAAAAAGCATATCCGCCTTCCTTATGCGCTACGCCGCCTAAAGCGGCCGTTACGGTAGAATACACTCTTTTCGCGCTAAACGGAAATAAATTAACATCAACGATTTTCATTAATAACCTCCTTGGATCAGTATGGGTTGATTTGTTTACGGCAATAAGGCTTTATTTAACTTGCATACCATGGTGTAAGCCGGGTCGAAAATGTTGCCAAGATCATACTCGACACATTGACCGAGTAAAGTACTGGCCTCTGCTATATCCAGACTATGATCCTCTTTTAACCAAAAAAGCATTTCAGTAGTAGCGTGCTGGACCGCCTGATCAAGGGGACGCGCGTTTCCGACGGTGAACAAATGGCTGCCGGATTCACCGCGCGGCCAACGTATGGTTTTGCCTTTGATCAAATTAACAGTAAAACGAATATCCAACGAGATTTCAATCCCTGTCCCCACAATCTCTCCATCTCCCTGAAGGGCATGACCATCACCCACATGCAGTAGCGCGCCCTCGACAAATACTGGAAAATAAGCTGTTACCCCAGTAACAAAGCCGCGATAATCCATATTTCCGCCGTATTCCCCCGATGTCGCAGTGGAAATGGCTTGACCGCGTGAAGGAGCTACGCCGAAACAGCCCATAAACGGAGCCAACGGTAGCTTCAGATGAGCTAGACGGGGAGTGGGATCAGCAAGTTGGGCTATGCCTTTTTCAATATCCACCTTCCAGTAAATGGTTTCATTTTTCGGCAATTGCGCCGCAAAATCCGCATCTAGTACATTCGGAGCTATAACTTTGGATGTAAAGCCCCAATTCCTGTTTGGGTACATATGATCTAGACGGATGGCCAAGACATCCCCCGGCTCGGCCCCCTCAACATAAAAAGGGCCGGTCATGGGATTGCCGCGTTTTGTTACGGTATCACCCTTATGGTCCACTCCCCAGGCATCGACAGTAGTGGTTACGATACTATCTCCATCCCGGATTCGAAGAACCGGTTCATGAGAACCGATAGTATTGTAATATATTTCCGGAACAAAATGGTGTACGGCCATTTTAACCCTCCTATTTGTCTTGTCTCTGAATTTAGAATCATGCGTCCCTTACTTAGTTATACAAATGACATGCAACGACTTGCTTGTCAATTTGTCTAGGTTTGGGTTTTTCGGATTTACATATTTCCATGCAGCTGGAACATCGTGGATGAAATGCACAGCCGCTTGGGGGACTAGCAGGGTTGGGCACATCACCTGACAAAATGATTCTTTCCGATTTTTCCTTTTTATTAATAGTTGGAATGCAGGATAACAAAGATTGCGTATAGGGATGAAGCGGGTTACTGTAAATATCCTCTTTTTCCCCGACCTCCACAATCTCTCCAAGGTACATAACGCCAATCCGATGGCTTATGTGTTTAACCACACTTAAATCATGAGAGATGAACAAATAGGAAAGTTTATATTTTTCCTGCAGATCCATCAGTAAATTCAGCACCTGCGCCTGAACGGAAACGTCCAGAGCCGATACGGGCTCATCAGCGATGATCAATTTTGGATGTAAGGCTAACGCCCGGGCAATTCCAATTCTTTGCCGCTGTCCACCTGAAAACTCATGCGGGAATCTGTTGCGGTAAGCGGAACGGAGCCCTACTTCTTCCATAAGATGTATGACCTTTTCTTCACGTTCTTTTTGCGAATATAAATTGTGCAGTCTATACGGCTCGGCCAAGATTCTTCCAATCGTCATTCGGGGGTTTAGAGAAGCGTAAGGATCCTGAAAAACCATTTGTATATCTCTGCGCATTGTTCTTATATCTCGATTCGAAGCATTTCCCAAATCTACCGAATTAAATTTAACTGTGCCGCTCGTTGGCTTAGTCAATCGAATGATTGCCCTGCCTGTAGTCGATTTGCCGCATCCACTTTCTCCCACCAAAGCAAAGGTTTCTCCCTCTTGAATTGAAAAGCTGACATTGCGGATCGCGTGAATTTTTTTTCTATTTAACATTGTTCCCACAGTAAACACTTTTTGCAGATCTTGGACTTCCAATAGCGGCCTAGTTGTCATATGAGTCCTCTCCTTACACTGCGTGCCAGCATTTAACATGATGGTCTGGTCCTATGTTTATCATGGTTGGTTCGCTTCCGCATTTTTCCGTAGAGAAACTGCATCTGGGAGAGAAACGACACCCCGCCGGCATTTTTCCAAGCTGTGGAACAGTTCCCGGAATGGTGTCCAGTCTCCTTCTTGTCTCTTCTATTTTGGGAATAGATTGTAATAATCCTTTTGTATACGGATGACGCGGATTTTCAAGCAGTTCATCAACTTTTCCCGTCTCAACAATTTGACCGGCATACATGACGATAACCCGATCGCACATTTCCGATACAACGCCTAAATCATGGGTAATTAAGAGAATAGAGGTTTTAAATTCACGGTTAATTTTTTTTAATAACGCCAAGATTTGCGCCTGAATCGTAACGTCCAATGCTGTCGTAGGTTCGTCAGCTATCAATAATTTGGGATGACAGGATAAGGCCATCGCAATCATCACCCTCTGACGCATGCCTCCCGAAAGCTGGTGAGGGTATTCATC
The DNA here is from genome assembly GCF_027533625.1 of Paenibacillus gyeongsangnamensis. Taxonomy (GTDB): domain Bacteria; phylum Bacillota; class Bacilli; order Paenibacillales; family NBRC-103111; genus Paenibacillus_G; species Paenibacillus_G gyeongsangnamensis. The sequence continues at coordinate 47,701 of NZ_JAQAGZ010000035.1, forward strand.
CATAATATTGCGGGAACTCGGGATACCGATGCTTTCCAGTATTGTTTGAACGTGTTCAATCGCATCTTTTTTGCTCACTTTCAAATGGTATCGTACGGCTTCGGTTAATTGGTCCCCGATGGAAAAGACAGGATTCAAGGATGTCATTGGTTCCTGGAAAACCATTGAAATATTTTTCCCGCGAATGTCTCGCATTTGTTCTCTATTCAGCTTTGTCAAATTTTTCTCTTCAAAGATAATAGATCCGTTCGTAATATGGCTGGTCTCAACCGGCAAAAGTCCCATGATGGATAAGGATGTGATGCTCTTCCCACATCCCGATTCGCCGACAATACCCAAAATCTCACCTTCCAAAATCTCAAAGGAAATATTGGATAGAGCCTCCAATTGTCCTTTAGAGGTAGAGAAAGCCAGGTTGACATCTTTGACTTGAAGTATGGCCCGTGTCATCTTTAATCCCTCCTTACCTAAACTTAATTCTCGGATCAAGAGTCGTATAGATGATGTCTACCAGAAGATTAATGAAAATATAGGCAATCGATATGAAAAGAACGATTCCTTGAATCAGCGGGTAATCTCTCCTTGAAACGGCACTGATCATCATTCGTCCGATGCCTGGTAAGTTGAACACCGTCTCGATCGCGATGGCTCCTCCCATTAATACAGCCATTGTAATACCGATGACTGTCAAAATAGGGATAAACGCATTTTTCAAAATGTGCTTGAAAATCACGATCTTTTCCGGTAAACCCTTCGCTTTGGCAGTTCGCACGAAATCTTCGTTAAACATGTCCAACATACTCGACCGAGTAATTCTGGCAATGAATGCCGCCTGAATTAATCCCAAGGCTATGGCGGGTAAGGTTAAAGATTGAATGCAGGCTATAACACCTTGAGATAGAGGGGTATATCCCGATACCGGAAACCATCTCAAATCTACCGCGAAGAATAGGATCAGAAGGAGACCAAACCAAAATTCCGGCATAGAAACCCCTAACATAGCTCCAGTCATGGCAATCTGATCTATGGGTTTGTTTCTGAATACGGCTGATACGATTCCTGAAAGCATACCTATTGCAACAGCAATAATCAAAGCATAAATAGTCAATAAAACGGTGATACCTGAATGCTCCCAGATCACATTGACAACTGGCTGTTTAAGAAAAATTGAATCCCCAAGCTGTAATGTCGCCAATTGTTTCAACCATTTAATTAACTGAATGAAGATGGGCTCGTTGAGCCCCAACGTTATCCTTAATTGATTAACTTGCTCGGGGGTAGCGTCGGAACCCAGCATGACTGCTGCCGGGTCCCCTGGTGCTAAATGAAGCAAGGTAAACACAAGAACAAGGGGAACCATCATCGTGGGAAGCAAAACTAAAAACCTCCGAAGTATGAAAGACAGCATAGATGTTTTCGACCCCTTTCCTTAAAAAGTTACTTTTTCCATACATTCCAATAGTATGGATATGGGGTTGCAACGAGATCCTGCACTTTCTTGCTTTTGGCTTTCAATAAAAAGAAATCGCCAAATTTTACAATCGGTACTTCCTCGTAAAATAACTTTTGAATTCCTACCCAAGCTTCTTTCCGTTTAACCGGATCCATCTCTGTGCTTACTTTCTTTAACAATTCTTCTTTGGGCGAGCTTTCCCACCAACCGGCTGCATTTGCACTAGTGTAACCCGCTCCTGCCGGGTCGGAAGAAAACGTGCTGCTTGTGGAGTAGAGTTCATATTGATCCGGTTTTGACCTCTGGCTTACTAAAGTAGCCCAGTCAACGACCTGCAAGTCAATATTAAAACCTGCCTTCTTTAATTGCTCTGTAGCTACAAGCGCAATTTTATACAAGTAGTCATAATCCTTTGTCGTCAGCCAACGAATTTTTTCTCCCTTGTAACCCGCTTCCTGGAGCAACTGCTTCGACTTTTCAATGTTCCCCTGGTTATAAAGCTCTTTTCCCGCATCTGAGTACCATTGTTGAACTTCCTTTTGCAGCAAGCTCGGGTCCAAACGATAAAATTGTGGATCAGAGAAAGCTGCTTTCATGATAGGTTCTTTATCCAGAGCCGCATTAAACGCTTGCCGCATCTTTTGGTTAGTAAATATTCCTTGTTTATTATTAAATACAGCCATCGGCCACCAGTATGGCTTTACAATCACAGGATCTACGTTGCTGCTTGCTTTCACTCGAGTGTACATATCCGTACTGATCTCTTCTGCTACATCGAACTGCCCCGTTTCCAATCCATCCAATCGAACAGATATTTCCGGCGTTGGAATAAAATCCAGTTCATCCATATAAGCCGTACGCTTTCCGGTCATGCCATTCGCCGTTTCTTCTCGGGGCATGTATTGCTCATAGCGCACCATCTTGATGTATTGATCCGGTTTATGTTCCTGAAATTTGTACGGACCAGTACCAATGAATGTTTTGATCTCACCGTCTCCCGCAGCGTCCACCACTTCCTTAGGATATATGGCAGCACCTTGATTAGGAAAGGACAGCAACGAAGGAACGGCAGGAGAGGATTCCTTCAAGGCCAGTATAATTTGGTAGTCTCCATTTTTTTTGAGCTCTTTGAGATTGCTTGCCAGCAATTTTCCGTATTGATTCAATTTCATCCAACGATTTAAGGATGCAATGACATCATCCGCATTGAAGTCTTTACCGTCATGAAACTTGATCCCTTGCCTAAGATTAATAGTATAGGACTTACTATTATCGTCATATGTATAATCTTTGGCCAGCATAGGCTGCGGATTATAATTCGCATCAGGCGTGAAAAGTCCCTCATAAATATGATATCCGATTTCTTGAGAGGCAAAAGAAGTCGTCATTTGGACATCGAGAGTGGGCGGCTCGCTACTGATTGCAATTTTCAAAATTCCTCCTTTTTTAGGAACCGTGTTGTCCGCTGTCCCAATTGCACCCTGGTTCGGTTGCGAAGTGCACCCCGATAAAACGGCGATAATGAACAAACCTACGGACATCATTTTTTTCCATTTTTTCATATACGGTACTCCTCCTAAGAATGGTTAACCCTTTACTTTTAAAGTTTTCGCAGCTTCGGATCCATCATGTCTCGCAAACCGTCTCCGAACAAATTGAGCCCCAGTACGGTCAACATTATCGCAATCCCCGGGAAAACCGCAATCCACCAAGCCTGCACAATATACACCCTTGAATCGCTCAAAATGTTCCCCCAGCTCGGTATAGTCGGGGGTACACCGACTCCCAAAAAGCTTAATGCGGCTTCACCAAGTACGGCATAGGAAAAAATAAAAGAACATTGGATGATAATAGGCGATAAACAATTCGGAAGGATATGAACAAACAGGATATACAAACTACGGGCACCCAATGTGATTTCCGCCTCGATAAACGGATATTCTCTGATGACCAGAACGGATCCGCGAACAACTCTTGCCACGCGAGGCATATATACTATACTTAAAGCAATGACAACCGTACTGCTGCTAGGTCCCAGCAATCCCATCATGGCCACAGCCAACATCAAGCCCGGAAAGGCCATTAGCCCGTCCATCAATCGCATCAAAACGTTATCCAGCCATCTGAAATAACCGGATAATAATCCTAACAGAGTCCCTCCACCCACAGCGAATATAACAACGAAAGCCCCTATCACAAGAGATACCTTGCCGCCGTTGGCCACTCGTGAAAACATATCTCGTCCAAAAGCATCCGTACCGAAAATATGAATAGAGCTCGGCGGCATCAATCGTTCTTCCACTTTCATGGCGTTCGGATCCCAACTGGTCAGAAAAGGTGCGAATACGGTCATACCGATGATTATAATAATGATTCCCAAACCGAAAATAACGGACTTCCTTCGAAACAAATGCAAAAGTATCTCGTATTTGTCTTTCTTCAATTCTGTATTGTCATCAACTGCTAGGGTATGTATCGCATTCTTTTTATCCTCCAAGGAAAGCTTTGCTTCCATAGAAAGTCACCCCGTTCCCATAGTCCCTTGGTCTGCTATTGTTAGCGATAAATCGCATCTTCTCTCTTCAAATAAGTCCTGCTTTTTCGTTCAACAATCCCCAACTTGCCAGTATTTTCGACACCTCCGCTTGATCTTCCTTATCCAACGGATCAACGGGCTCCCTTGTGACGCCCGCCCTCAATCCGACTTGTTCCATCGCCTCTTTTACAACAACTACATTGTTTCCGTTCGCATATTTGGCGCGAAGATTTTCGAATGGCAGTACCTCATCCCAAACTGACCAGATCGTTTCTTGGTCCTCTTGCTGGAGCGCTTTCAACAACTCAAAAGATTTTTGCGGATACACATTAACAAGTCCGGATGTAAATCCTTTAGCCCCGGCATGATAGAAAAATGGCGCCCATTTTTCGGCGGTTCCACAAATCCATGTAATATTTGTTTCCTTCGGAACTTCACGAACGACTTTTGCAAATCTCTGAAGGTCGTTAATTGAATATTTCACCCCAACCAGCTTGTCCAAAGGGGCCAATTCCTTTAGCACGTCATCGCTTAAATTGGGATCCTTGAAATAAATAATGGACGGTATTTCTAAAGCTTCAATGATTTTTTTAAAATAGGAAATGTATCCTTGTTCGGTTACATACGGATGTATCGGCTGGTGAATCATAATGCAATCAGCTCCGGCTTGCTGAGCGAACGTCCCCAGTTCAATTGCGGTTTCCATCGAGTACCCTACCCCTGCCATAACGATGGCTCGGCCATTAACGATTTCGACAACTCTTTTCGTTACTGTTTTCGCCTCCTCTATCGTTAACGTATAAAACTCTCCCGTATTTCCGCACGGTACAATAACTTTTGCGCCGTTATTAATTAAAAAGTTCACATTTTCCTCCAATCCTTTATAATCAATTTCTTTTGTATTCATGTAAAAAGGCGTTATATTAATTGCACAAATGGTTTCAAGTTGCTTGCTTAATTTTGCAAAGCTCATAAATAATTCCTCCATTATGATTCGTTGGTCAATCATCATTACTCGAATCGGGTTTCAACTTATCTTAGTTATCCGACATTATTGAATTCCTTAAGCACCCTGGAATGATAGTTTATCGCAACTTCTAAAATGACCTCATAGTCATCTTCCTCCCACACAAAATTGATATCTGATATATCAGATATCATACACTAGATATCTTTACATGTCAATTGTTATGTTGTTTATCTAACATATTGTGTTATAAATAATAACTTTAATTCTCGCTGTTCTTTTCGTCGATGATCGCAATCGGTATAGGTATAATATTGACCACGCAATTTTTCTATTCCCGGGCAAGAAATTTACAGCTATGAGATTCGCCAAAAAACCATCCACTAATGCGATCGCTCTCATAAAACGCTTTCATTATTGGGTGAGCATAGATCGATTTAGACGAAAAAACATCCGAACCATCATCGTATAGGTTGAACATTATATTTTCCCAACGAAAGGATGGTCTGGATGCTTAATCATTAAGACATGGACGCAGAAACGATTCTTCATTGTTCATCAAAAAGGCTATCCGAATGGCTTTCTATAAAAGTTGTTCCTTCATTATGATTCGCCTGGTCGCTATTCAAACATTCTTGGCGACGATACATCCTACTCATCTGATTTATTTTGATTGCTTAAAACCCATTGAGTAGTCCTCATGATATGTTTCTTCATTCGTTCTTCAGCCAAATCGGGATCTCTGTCTTTGATAGCTTCGAATATTCCCCTATGCTCATGAAAACCTTCTTCCATTTCGACAGTGAACTTTAATGCGCGTTTTCTAAAAGCTGTATCGAATGCAGCAATATTTTTAAGAATATTTAATATCATTAGGTTATTTGCCGCTTGACGGATCTTGTTATGAAAATTCGTATTTTCTTTCACCAAATCTTCTACTTTGTTTTGCCTATAAAGATCCTCAATCAATATAATCTGTTGCTCGAGCTCATATAATTTTTCATCAGTAATCTTTAGAGCCGCAAGTCTACTGCATAAAGCGTCTAAAGCAGCCCTTAGCATTAAAGTTTCTTCAATGCTAGAATCCACTACCTTCGAAACATACGACCCTTTTCTTGGGAAAGTTTCAACCAATCCTTCGTGACCTAATATACGAAGCGCCTCTTTTATAGGGGTTGTGCTGATTCCCATAATTTCGGATATTTCTCTTTCTTTTATATGTTGCCCGGGTTTTAAGTGTCCAATAACTATAGCCTCTCTGAGTGATTCGACGGCGATATCCCTTAACGATTTAACACTCTCCATTTTGATCGATAATTTTTCATTAATTTGCATTTCCAACATATTTCTCCTTATACAGTGATATCTGATATATCACATTATACTTCGAGTTTAGCTTATAGTGCAACAATTAAAAACTGATTAAGATATATGCAATAAATTTAAATGCCGCGGGGGCATCTCGATTTTTAGACAGCATAAATAACCTGCTCCGTTGTTCTAAACCATTCCAAGCACCGTGGTATAAAAAATAACGCTCGAGGAAAATAACAACCCTCGGCGTAATTTGGGCCTACTTGACCTTCTTCCCCCTTCGCCTACCCGATGATATTCTCGATCCGCTCAAGTACTTCCGGCGAATGTTATCGGCACTTATCCGGAGCGATCGCCGTTTATGCTCATGTCGTTAAATAAGATCGTTGATATTTGATATCTGTAGCCGCATAGTTGACCCAGCGTAAGAATCAATATTTTCGGCGGAAGTCCCTTCCTCTGCATTTCTCAAGTTCATTTGATTCGCTGCTGCATTATTGCCCTGTCGGCTGGGTACTCGCATTTGATAATAATTTCATATGATTCAGGCCCTATAGTTATTAATCAGGGCTTGCTCAATGACAATCATTGGACAAAGATCCGAAAGCATCAAGGGACCTGAGATTCATCCCTACGCGAAAATTATTTGTAATCGAAGCACCTTCTCCAAAACAAGTGAAGCGCGAGAGTGTGACGTACCTCCAGCAAAAATAATTACCAAAGTGAAGGCGGGACGTCAACTAGCCTTTGGCGTCCTCCACCGCACTCAATTCGCAAGTCAGAAAACAGGAACGTTGCAATCGGTGATCTTGCTTAGAAGAGAGAGCATCGATTTTCCACTTTTCAAAAATTTTTAGGTCAATTCCCAATTGCACTACAACAGCTTCTATATCCAATGTTCTCATGCTTTCGAACTAAACCTCCTATTGTCCGAAGAAAATAAAGTTTTAGACTGGAAAATAAAGTTTTAGACTAGGAAAATAAAGTTGTAGACTGACCTGGGGGATTAAGCTTATTGAAGTTGGTGGTCCTGGAGACTTTGACTTCACATTTAATAAAAATATATGTGAATTTAATCCATGCTATAGATGGTATAGTTTTTTAGCAAATCCAGACCTACAATTAGAGCTTGGGAATATTTGGTTTAGGTAACCAATTGGATGCTGTCAAAGCCTTGGTACTTATGATGGGGATGAGCATCAGGGCAAGCAGAAAGTGCCAGAGATCCCTTCCCTAGTCGGGCTGACCAATCCCTGAATCCGGATTTGCATAGCTTCATGTACGTCTACACCTCTCCATTCATAAGTAATATTCGACTGGCGATGTTCCCGGTTGTCTGTTTTTGACAATCCATATCCTACTATAAGACTATTTCAACACAAAAGTAACTACCCGTTTGGGGAAGGACAATAATCGGGGATAACGTTCATACCAGCCCGAAGTGCCCTTGGTACCCCCTCATCAATGCCGACAGCAGGACAGCCCGGTTGCTATCATACCTAAATCGGCTCCTTCAAGCCTCCTTTGCCACAATAGCTGCACCAAACGACAAATTCTCACTATTTCCAAGCCTTTCGAATCATTACCTTCATCTTAATCTGGTCTGGACAAAAAAAATACTACCCGAATGGGTAGGTATGAGGGAGAAAAGGGCTCGCTTATATCCGTTTATTTGCGGAAGAGTAATACTATAATGTCAATTATCTTTTTTACACTAGCAGTTCCGTTCGTTTATGTATCAATTCAAACTTTGTGGATCGCCTACGATAAAGTACATTAGGAATCCAGAATGGCTGAATGATATTGGCAAGTTCCCATCTGACTTAAAGTATTGAGTTAAGCTAACGGATAAGTACGACAAGTTCTGCCATAAGCGACTAAACATCGTGAAAGGCAGAAGATTACAATCAAGTAATCTTAACTTTACAACCGAGGATGGGAATGACGGAACCATGTATCCGGAAACCATTCCGCCAATACTCCTGCGTGAGTCATGACTAACAGGTCATGAGGTACGAAGTCAGGTAGATTCGGCAGAACAGAGGCTAGAGCCAAT
>NZ_JAQAGZ010000036.1 GCF_027533625.1 Paenibacillus gyeongsangnamensis
GAGTCATGGGATGGTGAACCCCAAGGTAAGTGTGGAGTATGCGTGCAGAAGAATAACCCTTGGAGAAATGTTCCAGCACTTCTTCTGTTCCCGTATGCCCAAAATTGGGATAGCTATGTCTGATAAGCTCTCTCCTGAATAACATCTGCAAACCAAGGTGTTAAAATCCTGCGAATGAGTGAGTATATGTGAGATAAACCATTAAAACCGAGGGAAGGGCAGTTATGTAAAATAAAGACCCTCAATATTAGAGGGTCAAATGCTTAGATAATTGAATAATTAATCCAATCCCCTTGAATGCCTCCCATCTTATCAAAAAACCGTTGAGCTCGTTTATTATCAGTAGCCGTTATCCAAGACATGTGAGTAAATTGATGCTCCTGCGTGTACCTTTGACATTCTAAAAACAGTTGTGATTCCACTCCTGTATCTCTGTATTGCTCAATAACAAAAAGGTCGTTCATTACAGTATATTTATCTGCTTTCATAGTGCTGAATGTAAAGTATAATGTAGCAAATCCAACTAACTTTCTATCTTGTAATGCAACAAACTGTACACCATTTTGCTTCTCTAAAAGTATTTGAATCAAATTATGAATTTTTTCTATGGCTGGCTTAGGTTTCTGATAAAAACCAACTATGTATTCATACATTAATTCGGTCAAATCGTTCAAATCATCAGGTTCAGCATTTCTTATGACAAGTGGCATTAAGCAACCCTCCCAATATTGTATTGAATAAATATACAGTAAAATGTAATAATATTCAATCCCGGCATAATGGGGACATTCTTCTCGATGAGCAGGAGAAGGAAGTCGTCGTCGGCCGTTTCGGACTCGAGCATGGCGGGGAAGAGCGGACACAGAGGGAGATTGCTAAAGAACTGGGGATTAGTCGCTCGTATGGAAAATTTCGCTTGGAACTCTTTTACGACAATCAGAACAGTAAAACTTGTTTGCTAATTCAATTAGGAAAACGAAGTCCCTCAGCCGCTATCCGACGGTGAAGGACTTCTGTCGTTTTTGATAGTATCCACATGAAAATTCTGCTTTATTCTCGTCAACAAATTAATTTAGAGCGTCAGCCCGCCGTCAACCAATACGATGGAGCCCGTCATGTAGCTGGCGCGATCGGAAGCGAGGAATGAGACGACTTCCGCCAGTTCTTCCGGCTGCGCATAGCGGCCCATGCGCATATTGCCGACTTCCTCCGGCACGTATCCGCCTGACATGAAAGCTTGCTCTACGCTCTTCGTCAGAGCCGTCTCGACACCGCCCGGGCAAATGCCGTTGACGCGGATGCCTTTCTTCACATACTCGATCGCCGCGCCCTTCGTTAGACCGACAACCGTTGGTACCCCCGGAGCGCGCCCGCGCGCTGAGCCTGATGATCCACTATGCGATTCGCTCGCAGCCCGTCGACCCGTCAGCGAACCTTCTGGCAGACGGCGTGCCGATGCCGGAACCGGTTGTGAAGAAGCAAGAGCCAGATGCCGAGCTGTCCCGAAGCCGTCGCAGCGGCATGCTTCACGCTAACTTGTCACATGAGCGCGTTCTGCTTCACTACGTGCGCACGGGAGAGAGGGAACGAATTCGGACATTCGTCATGGAACCCATCATCGGCGAGGACGAGCTCGGCGTGTTGGCCAAGCGGAGCCGGCTCCGCAGCGAGAAGAACCTGATGATTACGGGAATCGCTCTGATCTGTCTAGCTGCGATTGAAGGAGGTATGCACGAGGAGGATGCGTTTACGCTGAGAGATTTCTATATTCAGCAGTTGAAGGAGAAGGATACGCTGCAGGCGGTCACCGCCGTCATGACGGAGGTGCTGTTCGACTTCGTCGACCGGGTGGCGGAAGTCCGCCGGGGCGATTACTCACCAGCCGTGCAGGATTGTCTGCACGAGATCGCCAACCATTTGTACGGTGACATTACGCTCGATCGGCTCGCCGAGCGTACCAATCTCAGCCCGAACTACTTGTCGAGCCTGTTCAAGAAGGAGGTTGGTTTGACGATTTCTGAGTACGTCCAACGCGAACGGATCGAGGAAGCGAAGAAGCTGCTCACACTGACCGACTATCCGATCACCGATATCGCAGCATGGCTGAACTTTAACGACCAGAGCTATTTCAACAAGGTGTTCAAGAAATGGGAAGGTATGACGCCAAAGGCATATCGGCAGTCCGAACGGCGTCCGGCGCGAACATATTCAGAACCAAAGTAGTTACTAAAAGAATTATGGTTTTCCGCCGCACCCACGGCATGAATGTGTCGATGTCAATAATAAACTTAAAAGGCACCCACCAGGGTGCCTTTCGATTTCGCTTTATAGGTGGTACGCTGAACCGTATCATAAAGATAGACGCAGACCGGGCGAATGAACTCAATCGTGCGATAATGGAGTGGCTGGAGCTAACCTTGCACCCGATTAAAACGTACATCGTCGGACTTTGGGCAGGAGAAGAAGGTTTCGACTTTCGCGGCATGCATCATCGCAAACCAAAAGCAGAAAAGTTTAGCCTTGTTGTAGCCCTTTGATTCGTTAGCCTATCAATCGCTCAAAACTGCTAAGTCGAGCTGGCGAAGGCGCGTCTGATCGGCAATCATATCGATCTCGGTTATCTTGCCATCCGCAACCTTGAGTTCGAGTACGAAAAGCAGTCGACCGTGTGGGGCCACGACGACGCCTACTGATCCGCTCACGAGCATCGGCCGTGCGCCCTGGGCACGGCCCGCGAATTGTTTGGCCACGGCTTCCGAACCGTGAACAAACGGTAAATTGGAGACCGGCGCAAATGCCGTATCGTTTCTGAGTACGACATTCGGGTCTAATACCGTGAGAAGCTTCTCAAAGTCTCCGGTGCGCGATGCTGCAAGGAATGCATCGACAAGCTCCCGCTTGCGCTTGAGCTCCGCTGAATCCGAAGTTGTCACGGCACCCTGAACCCGCCGTCGCGCGCGGCTGGCAAGCTGTCTTGTTGCGGCCTCGTTGCGGTCTACGATCGGAGCAATCTCCGAAAAAGACAAGGCGAAAATGTCGTGCAGCACGAATGCAATGCGTTCGGCGGGATTTAAGTTTCCGAGGACCACGAGCATAGCAAGCCCGACAGAATCGGCCAACAGCGCTTCGTGCTCGGGGTCGCTTCCGTCCTCACGACTAGTAACCGGCTCGGGTACACTCACCATCGTAAGCTCCTCGCGCTGCGATTTTCGAGATCGCAGCATATCAAGACATACCCTCGAGACGATTGTTGTCAGCCAGCCTCCCATATTCTCGACTCCGCTAGTATTGGAGCGGCAAAGACGTATCCACGACTCCTGCACAGCGTCATCCGCTTCGCTCAGAGAACCGAGCATCCGGTATGCCACTGCTTGCAGGTGATTCCGATGCGCCTCGAATTGTTCCACAAGCCAATGATTATCGTTCAAGCGTCACATTCCTTCCTGCATTTTCTCTTTTACTTATATGTCGAACGGAATTCAGAAGATGTGACGAAGATGTACGAAAACTGCTGTTCTTTTCTTGAGCTACCCATCTAAAAAAAATTTTCGCCGGATCGGTCACGTTTCCTCGCCGACCTCCGACATAGTTAGTGTCAAGGGAAACCGGTCAATGCAAAAGAAACCGAGTGTCCCGGTATAAACATATTAACCAAGGAGATGATAGTTGTGAGTACGAGTTTGATCCCTTTTCTTGAAATGAACGGCAGCGCTAATGAGGCTATCGATTTTTACGTGAAAGCGCTGGAAGCCAAGGTTGTCTTTACGCTGCGATTCGGCGATGTGCCGGGAAATCCGGAATCCCCGCTGCCTCCGGAAAAGAAAGATTTGATAAGCTACGCCATCTTGAAAATCGGCGAATCGGAGCTTCAGCTCACCGACAATGTTACCGGCAGTAGCTACCAGAAGGGAACGCAAGTGACCATCGTTGTTCAAACCAATGACAAAGACAAGGCTGCCCAATATTTTGAAGCGCTGAAACAGGGCGGTCAAGTGAACGAGCCGCTGCAAGCAAGTTTCTTCAGCCCCGCTTACGGCAACGTAACGGATAAATTCGGCATCACGTTCCGGATCCTCACAAAAGAACGCCAGTGATCTATTGGTGATCTAGCGGCTCTGTTCGCATCGTCAGCGGCAGGACCTTAAATCACAGAGAATTTTTATAAAGAGATCGCCAACCATCTGGTCTAGCTGGCCGGATAGGGCGATCTATTTTTTTGCTTACTCTCAGTATTTCAATTTTTTGGATAAAAAATGATGGTATGGTATACCGTCTTGCCATCCGAGACGTTCTTGTAAGTATGCGGCTTATCGGCTGTGAAATGGAGGGCGTCACCGGCTTGAAGCCTGTAGGTTTCCTGATGAATATCGAGCTGCATTTCCCCCCGCGACATCAGGATGTATTCCTCAACGCCTTCGTTATGAGCCTCAGATTCATGTTCGCAGCCGCTTTCCATTTCAACGGTGTACACTTCAAATTGCTTTTGCTGTTCGAACGGGATAAGCGGATAGGAGCGATACTGTCCGTCTTTTTCCGAGAAGGGTTCCAATTCATCAAAGCGGGTATGAGTCACCTTCGGCGCCTCTTCTTCAATCAGAGAGGTGAAGGAGATGTGGAGACCGTTAACAATTTTCCATAAAATCGAGATGGTCGGGTTGGAATCGCCACGCTCGATTTGGCCGATCATGGCTTTGCTGACTCCTGTCAGCTCGGCAACCTGATCCAGGCTTAATGATCTCGCTTTACGGATGCTCTGAAGGTTTCGTCCGATTTTTTTATGGATTTGGTCTTGTTCCATGGCGCTTCTCTCCTAATCATTAGCTAGCCTCCATTATATATGAAATATACGAGGGATGCGATGAAAGAACAATGCTTCTTAGAAGCTGACGATTTTTGTAAAAAATTTTATCGAGGAACATCTGTACAATATGTAGCACATATGTATAATATAATATATATTCGTATTATATTTTGCACAAACGTACAACATAACAAACGTTTTATAGGGGAGGGCAGTCGCCATGAGCACGACCATGATTGGTTTAGTAAAGGAGGTCCGTGGACCTGGAGCGGTATTAAAGGAGGTTCCTAAACCCCGTTGTGGACCTGATGAAGTGCTGGTGAAGGTTAAAGCAACTTCAATCTGCGGGACGGACGTTCATATTTATTGTTGGGATGCCTGGGCGGATCGTACGGTAGTAACCCCGAATGTATTCGGTCACGAGTTTGCCGGCATTGTCGAATCGGTCGGCTCAGAAGTGGTTCATGTCAAGCCTGGCGACTCGGTTTCCGGGGAAGGGCATATGGTCTGCGGTATTTGCAAGGCATGTCGGACTGGTAATGCCCATGTCTGCCCGAATACGAGAAGCTTCGGTATTACAGCCCCCGGTTGTTTTGCCGATTATGCGATTCTTAAAGAATCCAATGTTATTCAAAATAAAAAGGAAATGCCTTACGAGCTTGCTTGTCTCCAGGACCCGCTAGGCAACGCCGTGCAGACGGTTTTATCGGGAGATATCGTCGGCAAGTCGGTCGTCATTATTGGTACTGGGCCGATCGGGTTGATGGCTGTTGCCGTAGCTAAGGCTTGTGGAGCTGGAGCCGTTATAGCTGTGGACGTTAACCCATACCGGTTGGAGCTGGCGCGCCGGATGGGTGCAGATTCAATTATCAACAGCGCGCAAGTGCCGATGGCAAATGCGATAAAGGATTGTACCGGAGGTGAGGGGGCCGAGGTCATTCTGGAAATGTCCGGTCATCCGGATGCAATCCGCCAAGGGTTTGAAGCTGCCGCCCCTGCAGCGCACGTGTCGCTGCTCGGCATTCCTACTCGTGAGGTATCACTCGACTTATCTTCTCATATTATTTTCAAAGGTCTGAGGATAGAAGGAATTACCGGTCGGCGTATGTACCAGACCTGGTATCAGTTAAAGGGGCTGCTTGAGCAGGGGCGCATTGATCTAACGCCGTTAATTACTCACCGGTTCCCGCTGCATCGTTATGAGGAAGCTTTTGAATTAATGACCTCAGGCCAATGCGGAAAAATTGTTTTTACACATGACAGGGAAGCGGGTATGGAAGACCGCTGGAAGGAGGAAAACCATCATGGCCAACTGGCAATCACTATATGATGAGCTGGAGAATCTGAAGAAAGAAGGACGTTATCGTCCTATGACCGTGTGGGACAGCGGCTCCAGTACTTGGATGACGCTGAATGGACGCCGGGTGCTTCAGATGTCATCCAACAATTACTTGGGACTTACCGGGCATCCCGAGTTGAAAGAATCGGCAATAGCCGCCATTCGTGAATATGGCGTAGGCAGTGGTTCGGTTCGTACCATCACGGGTACCATACGCATCCACGATGAGCTGGAGCGAGAGTTGGCTGCTTTCAAAGGGACGGAAGCGGCGCTGGTATTTCAGTCCGGTTTCACCACGAATCAGGGCGTGCTGGCCTCGATTCTAAGTCCAGATGACGTTGTCATCAGCGATGAGTTGAATCATGCGAGTATTATCGACGGCATCCGTCTGACTAAATCTCATCGAAAAATATATGCGCACAAGGATATGGATCAGCTGGAAGCAGCATTGAAGCAATGCTCCAGTTACAAGAAGCGCATTATTGTTACGGATGGGGTATTCAGCATGGATGGAGATATCGCACCTTTGCCTGCCATTGTCAAATTGGCCGAGACTTACGACGCCCTAGTCTATGTGGATGACGCACATGCGAGCGGAGTACTCGGCAAAAACGGAAAAGGAACGACCGATCATTTCGGATTGAACGGCAGAGTCCATATACAGATCGGAACGCTCTCCAAGGCTGTTGGGGTTGTCGGGGGCTATGTTGCCGGGGATCGAGTTCTTAAAGATTTCCTGATTCATAAAGCCCGGCCCTTTCTGTTTAGCACGTCGCAAACCCCTGCCGTTGCCGCATCCTGTCTGGCTGCAATTCGAGTGTTACGGCGGAGTGAAGAACGGATTGCGCAACTGTGGGCTAATGCAACGTATTTTCGTTCCGGCGCTCAAGCTCTCGGATTCGATACAGGCGCGAGTGAAACCCCAATCATCCCGATCATTATAGGCGACCCGGCCAAGACCATGCGGTTTTCTGATTTGCTGTTGGAGGAGGGGGTGTTCGCTCAAGGAATTGTGTACCCAACGGTCGCCATGGACAAGGGACGCGTTCGTTTCATTGTTGCGGCTGAGCATACGCGAGAAGATCTTGATATAGCCTTAGGCGCTATGAGAAGGGCATACCAGAAATTAAGCATTATAGGCTGAGCATTTTGAACTGGATATGCAGCGAACCTAGTCCGAGAGAATGATGAAATTTTTCAGGAGCATTAGAAGAACATCCAATAAACCGTTGGGATGTTCTTTTTTTTGTAAACAACTGCAAACAAAATTGTACGATATCGTTTTGTGCAACCTGTGTAGATTTCTATTATTATTTATAGATTTGTCTTATTTCGTTACTTCTTCCAAGACATTAAGATAATCTTAGAAAGGAGCAGTGCAGATGATAAAGGCTACGAAATTAACCGGAGTGAACGAAAACCTGCAAAAACCGATGACTCGAAAAATGAACCGTTGGATCGAGCCGGTTTGGGGATATGTATTTATTGCTCCGTGGCTCATTGGATTATTTGTTCTCACCATCGGCCCCATGTCCCAATCCTTTTACTTATCGCTAACGCAATATAATTTATTGGAACTTCCCGCTTACATCGGCTTCGAGAATTACCATGAAATTTTTACGGACGACAAAGATTTCTGGAAGGCGCTTCAGGTCACGCTCACGTATGTCGTACTTTCCGTACCGTTAAAACTCATCTTCGCATTATTGGTAGCTATGCTATTGAGTAAAGCGATCCGCGGCATGTCCTTGTTCCGCGCGATCTTTTACCTGCCCTCGCTGATCGGCGGGAGTGTGGCGATTTCGGCCATTTGGCGAAACCTGTTCGGCATGGACGGATTCCTGAACAAATTCGCGGCGCTGCTTGGCATTCAAGGCATCGACTGGATCAACACTCCGGAGACCGCGCTTTATACCTTGGTCATGCTTGCCGTGTGGCAGTTCGGCTCCTCGATGGTCATTTTCCTGGCCGGACTCAAGCAAATTCCGAAGGATTTGTACGAATCCGCCTCGGTGGACGGCGCGTCGAAATTCCATTCCTTCTTCTCCATCACGCTTCCGATGCTGACGCCGATCATATTATTCAACTTGGTCATGCAGATCATAGGCAGCTTCCAAATGTTCACTCAAGCGTTCATCGTAACCAAAGGCGGTCCGATTAATTCCACGCTCGTTTACGCGCTTTACTTGTATCAGAAGGCATTTGCCTACTTTAACATGGGCTATGCCAGCGCCTTGGCCTGGATTTTGCTGTCTATCATCGGACTGTTTACCATGCTCATTTTTTGGTCGTCCAAAAAATGGGTTCACTACGAAACATAGGAGGGCGGCTAGATGAAACGCAGCGGCTTGATTCAATACAGCTTTTTGATTGCGTGCAGCGTTATAATGATATATCCGATTTTTTGGCTGGTAGGGAACGCGCTGAAATCGAATGAGGAAATCCCTAAGTCCAACCTAATCCCATCCGAGGTCCACTGGGAAAACTTTTCCAACGGATGGACGGCCATTCCCGGCTTCACCTTCGCTCACTTTTTCTATAATTCATTTTTCATCGCGGTATTTTCCGTCATAGGAACGCTGATATCGAGCGCTTTCGTTGCATTCGGCTTCGCCCGACTCCACTTTCCGTTAAAAAAATTCTGGTTCAGCATTCTCATGATCACCCTTATGCTGCCGGCTCAAGTTACATTGGTTCCGCAATATGTCCTGTTCAAATATTTCGATTGGGTAGGGACTACGCTGCCGCTGATTATGCCGCATTTTTTGGCGGTAAGCCCGTTCTTCGTTTTTCTGATGATCCAGTTTATCCGCGGCATCCCGAGGGACCTTGACGAATCAGCCAAAATCGATGGCTGCTCGACGCTCGGCATTGCATTCAAAATCGTTCTGCCGCTTTGCACGCCGGCTTTTATTACAACCGCAATTTTCAGCTTTATCTGGACTTGGGATGACTTTCTCGGACAAATGATTTATTTGACGGATACCGCCAAATATACTGTTCCGCTTGCACTCCGGCTGTTCCTGGATAACACCTCCGCCGTAACCTGGGGGCCGATGTATGCAATGTCCCTTTTATCGGTGATTCCTTGCTTTGTCATCTTTATTGCAGCCCAAAAGTATTTTGTGGAAGGTATTTCCACGACCGGGATTAAAGGCTAAGGTTTACAAACGCCGTTTAAGAGCTTTATGCTTAATTCAAAACGGCACAACTGCAGGTGATGATTCGCATGAAGAATCCGTTCAAGGCTTTTTCCTTCCAGGTGACGTTCTTCACGTCCTTTATCCTGATTTCAGCGCTGCTGATTCTGCTGCTGGGGATTACCAGCTATTATATTACGAACCAGGAGATGGTCGACCAGACGATTGCTTCCCGAAAGCTTCTCTTAAGCGAAATAAACAAGCAACTGGATCAGCAGCTCCAGTCCGTAGAATATGACTCGCTTGTTCTGGCAAGCAATCCGAAGCTGATCGGTTACTTGCAATATGGAGAAGATTCCTTTGAGAGGATCCAGCAGAAATCGGAGATGATCGATCTGCTCAGCCGTCTCAGCTATGTCAAGGAAGGCGTCCATTCCGTGCAGCTCTATGCGAAGGATACGACTCTGAACAGCAGGATCGCCGCGAACGGGATCTTCGAGTATTCGATTTTGGAAAAAAGCTCCTGGTATAATGAAATTAAGGACGCCGATTACGGTTGGATCGGTACACATCCTGTCGAAGTGGATGGCTACCCGGCGGATGAACGAATGGTAGTCAGCTTTGCGAGAAAGGTCCTTTCCCCTTCGGGAAAGGAAGTAGGAATCCTGGTTATCAATTTGAAAATGCCTTTCATGCAAAAGCTCGTTACCGGCAGCGCCGGAGATGTCAGCCGGTTCATCGTGGATTCGCATAACCGTCTGGTTGTCGAGCATTACGGCGGAGTCAAGAAAACAGGCTCTTATGACAGCATGAAGAACGAAATATCCGATATTCTTGAAAAAGCTGTTATCGGTGCCGATACCTTTGCGACTGCGCGGCTCCAAGACAAGGATCTCATGATTTGGAGCCGCCAGGACCGGACGCGGTGGATTACGATGGATATCATTCCTTGGGAGGATATTATAAAGGGGAGCCGCCGTATCGAAAAGGTGATTGTGCTCGCGGCCGTTTTTTGCATTTTACTGGCTGTCGTAATGGCTTATTTCCTGTCCAGGCAATTCGCGCTGCCGATCCGTAAGCTGATTCATGCGATGAAGCTGATGAAAATAGGCAAATGGGATGTTCAAATCGCGAACGATTATGAGAACGAATTCGGTCACTTAAACGAGCATTTCAATCAAATGACCCAGCGGATCGATCAGCTGATGCTTGAAGTGGATGAACAGAATCGGCGCAAGAGGGAAGCGGAAATCCAAATCCTACAGGAGCAAATCAATCCTCATTTTATTTATAATACTTTGGATATGATGAACTGGCATGCGATCGAGTCCGGCGCGCGCGAGCTCAGCCATATGCTTTCCTTGCTCGGCAAGATGCTGCGGATCGGCCTCTCCAGCGGAGCGACCTTCATTCCTGTCCGGAGAGAACTGGAGCATCTCCGTTATTATACGGAGCTGCAAAAAATCCGGTTTCACCAAAGGGTGGAGTTTATCCTATCGGCGCCGGAATCCATGATGGTTTATTACACCCCGAAGTTGATCATACAACCGTTTGTCGAGAACGCGCTCCTTCACGGACTTCATTCCAAGGAAAAGGGATGGATAAAAATTACGGGGTGGGAGGACGACTCCAGCCTCTATTTCGGCGTGGAGGATAATGGTGTCGGGATGGATATGAATGAGGTCCATGGCAGGGAACACAGCGGTATCCGAAATGTGCACGAGCGCATTCAGCTGTACTTCGGCGAAGGATACGGGGTACACCTTCATAGCGAGCTTGAACGGGGAACGAAGGTGACCATATCTTTGCCTAAAATGAAATCAGAGCCGTCGCATCCCAGGGAGGGAAAGCCCAATGGTCAAAGCTGTCATCATTGACGACGACATAACCACGATTCATGGTCTCACCCGCACGGTTCGGTGGAACGAGCTGGGCATCCAGTTGGCGGGAACCGCAAAGAACGGCAGAGAAGGGCTGGAGCAAATCCGGGCACATTGTCCCGATATTATTTTAACGGATATCTTCATGCCTGTCATGAACGGGATTGAAATGCTGAAGGCGCTGCGCGAGGAAGGGAACCATGCAGAAGTGATCATCCTGAGCGGGTACGAGGATTTTAAAACCGCCCAAGCCGCCGTCAAGCTGCAGGTGAACGAATATTTATCCAAACCGGCTACGCTCGATGAGATCGAAAATGTCCTGGTCACTACGATGAACAAACTCGAGAAAAGAGAACAATCCAAGAAAGAAGACAAGGAGCTTCGAGAGTTACTGGAAACGAACCTCCCCACCACAAAAAAGCAGCTGTTCAAGGGTCTGCTTGAGCCTGAATTTTGCCATTCGGCTTTTTTCCAAAAAGCGGCGGATTACCTGAAAATCGATTTTACGGACCAATACTTTACGGTGCTGCTGATCGAATTTTTCATCAATCGCGAGCGGACGTCGTACCGTCCAAGCGACTTATCGTTGTTCGCTTATGCCGTCAAAAATATCGTAGATGAGCTTTCGCAACCGAAGCAAGGGGTATATGTAGCCGATGTTCAGCGGAATTTAATTACGGTCATCGTTTCAACGCCCTCCCGCATGAAGAAGGAGCGGGTGAAGCTGCAGGTTAAGCAAACAGCCTTAGAATATTTGGAAAACATCCAAAAATATTTGAAGCTCCAGGTATGCGCATCCATCGGCCAGGTTGGGGATCAAGTTGAAGACATCCACAAATCCTATGCCTCTGCGGTAGATTTACTCGCCGAGCGTGAAAAAATGCCGGATCAGCAGATCATTACGGAGGAAGATAAGAAGGATCAAAGCAAGGCCGTTTGCCGGCGTCCGATCGAAAGCTATCAAGCCATCATCGATGCTGTGATACTCGGCCAGGAGGACCTGGTAGAGGAACGCATAGGAACTTTGATCGGCAAGCTCCGCCGTGAATCCATCCCAAGCATCAGCGTCTTAAGGGAATTTTCGATCGATATCGTCGGCATCCTCGCGCTGGCTTTACATGATCATGGGCTGCAAATCGAAGATATCCATTCGGATTTCAACATGTGCAAGGAGCTGGAGCTTCTTCACAGCCTAAAGGATTTCGGCGATTGGCTGCGCGATCTTTTCCTTCCCATATGCGAAGTGATGAGCCGGCGCAGCTCACAGAAGCACCGCAAAACAATCGACTTTATCATGCGGTACGTCCAGGAGCACTATGCGGAAGACATCACGTTGGACGTTCTGGCCGAGAAGGTATACCTGACGCGGAATTATTTAAGCCAAATTTTCAAGCAGGAGACCGGCGAGAACTACAACAACTACTTAACGCGAATCCGCATGGAGAAGGCAAAGGAGCTAATGCTTAGCGGAAACTATAAGATTTTTGAAATCTCGCAGAAGGTCGGCTACAAGAACAACACATATTTCAGCCAATTGTTTAAGAAGCATACGGGAGTTAATCCTTCCGAATTCAATCAGTAGCCCCAGAACAGTCTGTAGTTTTTTGATACATTTTATAGATTTCTCTAATTTTAATAAATGACAGATTTTTTATAATGAAAGGGTAAGCCAGTAAACGACAGGGGGCCTCACTAATGATTGGATACAGCAGCAAGGTAAGCAAGCTCGTGAAGGCGAGCGTAACATCGACCCTCGTGATGAGTCTGCTCGCAGGATGCGTGCCGACGGAGAAGAAGAATGCGCCGGCTTCCAGCGGCGCCGCGCCCGCAGCCTCACAGGAAAACGTCGAGCTGCGCTTCTCCTGGTGGGGAAGCCAAGGCCGGCATGACCGGACGCTCAAGCTGATCGACAAATTCCAGCAGCTTCATCCGAATATCAAGATCAAGCCGGAATATACCAGCTTCGACGGCTATTGGGAAAAGCTTTCCACTCAAGTGGCGGCCAACAATGCGCCCGACCTGATGCAAATGAGTATTTTGTACATCAAGGAATATTCGGACCGCGGCGTACTTGCCGATCTGACACCGTATTTGGGCAAGGATGTGCACATTGATGATTTGAATAAGGATGTGCTTAAGAATCAAGGGACCATTAACGGCAAGTTAACCGGATTACCTGTTTCTGATAACGCTTCCGTAATGATCTACAATAAAGAAATGTACAAACAGGCGGGCATTGAGCCTCCAAAGAACGATATGACCTGGAAGGAATATTTTGACAAGGCCCGTGAGATAAAGTCCAAGCTGGGTGACAAAGTATACGGCTCGTTCGATTTATCTACTTCGCTGGAAGGTTTTATGTATTATTCCTTCTCGGTCGGCGATACCCTATATAATAACAACAAACTGGGCTACAAGGACGAGACGTTAACCAATTGGCTGAAAATGTGGGATGATGCCCGGAAGGAAGGTCTTGTGCCGCCGGCGGCAAGCACCGCTTCGTTCCTTCCGATCGGCAACGCGGATCCGAACAAGGATGCGCTCATGAAGGGCGTTGTTCCGATCATGGGTCCCCAATTTACGGCAACGTTCCCGGCTTACGAGAACGTGATGAAGGATAAGATCGATATGATCACTTATCCGAAGGATAAGAAAACCGGGAGCGTGCTCGAGACGGCCATGTTCCTTTCCGCTTCCGCCAAGTCGAAGCATCCGAAGGAAGCGGCGATGTTCCTTGACTTTTTCTTAAATTCCAAGGAGGCTGCGGATATTCTGGAGACGGATCGGGGCCTGCCGGAGAACAAAAAAATGCTGGAATACTTGACGCCTAAGTTTACGGAGCGCGACAAGAAGATGGTGAAGATGCTGGAGTATGTTTCCGGTATTCAACCGGCCTGGTACGATGCGGGTCCGAAGGGTGCGGGCGAAGTGACGAAGCTATTTGAACAAACGGTTCAAAAGCAGCAGTTCGGCAAAGTGACCATTGATGCGGCTGTCGCTGAATTCCGTAAAGAAGCGGACAAAATTTTTGAAAAAAACAATAATTAGCAAATAACGTAATAAAAGGAGATCTAATCCAAAATGAACGCACAACAGTTTTCCGTCATCGGCTGTCAGCATGCCCATATCGGGATATTTATCAGCGAAATGCTGGCGCTGGGCTATACTTGCGCCGGAATTTATGAAGAGGAGAACCACAGACTGGCTCGGGGCTTTTCGGACAAATTCGGAATTCCGCTCGCAGCGAATAAGGAAAGCTTGCTAGGCGATACGGTGGCTGTCGTAGGGTGCGCCTCTATTAACGAGGACAAGATCGAAGTGATCGAGCTCTGTGAAAGCCGAGGCAAACATGTCATGTTGGATAAACCGGCGGTCACCAGCCGCAGGGGGTTAGAGCGTCTTCAAGATTTGATCGGCAGGGGGCGCATTCAAATCGGCATGCTGCTGACCGAGCGGTTTCATCCGGCCATCTATACGTTAAAGCAGACAATCGATCAAGGCGTTCTCGGAGAGCTCGTCTCGATCGGGATGCGTAAGCCCCACCGGCTGGATGTACCGATGCGACCGTCCTGGTTCTTTTCCAAAAGACAATCCGGCGGAATTCTGATCGATTTGCTTGTCCATGATTTCGACCTGCTCCGCTGGCTTACGGGGAAAGAAATCGTAAAGCTGGAAGGCATGGTCGGGAAGACGGTCCTGCCCGAATATCCTACCTTTTACAATACGGCCAGCTTGCAGGTATTGATGGAGGGCGGCATCGCAACCCAGCTTTACGCCGATTGGCACACCCCGGACCGGAGCTGGACTTGGGGGGACGGAAGGATTTTTGTAACCGGTACGGAAGGCTTTGTCGAGCTCCGGCTGTCAGGCGATCCGTTAATTAGGGAAGATGCGCTTATGATCCAAATCACCCATCAAGAGCCGGTTGCATCCGCCAAACTGATGCAGCCTCCTCGCACGATCACGGAAGATTTTATCCGTCGCATTCAGGGATACGAGTCCATACTGACCCACGGGGATCTGCTCAAGACAACAGAAGCGACGATTGATGCGGATGAGCAGGTCCACTATTTCACTCATCTGGAAGGGAAGGTGCAGTCCTGATGGAAGGCACGACAACGAAGTTTTCTATTCTCGGATGCGGCGTCATCGCGGAAGTTCATGCCAATGCCATTCACGGGATTAAAGAAGCCGAACTGATTGCCGTATGCGACACCGATCTGTTGAAAGGGCAGTCGTTTGCCCATAAATACGGAGCTGAATTTTACCCGCAGCTGGAACGGATGCTGCAAAACGAACAGATCGACGTCGTCTGCATCTGTACGCCAAGCGGCTTTCACGCGGAACAGACGATTCTTGCGGCCAAGGCAGGCAAGCATGTGGTGGCTGAGAAGCCGATGGCGATCCGGCTGGATGATGCTCATCGAATGATCCGGGAGTGCAAAGAGCGCGGAGTGTTGCTTGCAACGATTTTCCCAAGAAGAATGTCGCCGGTGGCTCAATTTGTCAAACAATTTATTGAGGGCGGAGGACTCGGGAAGCTCAGCCTCTGCGACGCCTATGTGAAAATCTATCGCAGCCAGCAGTATTACGACAGCGCGGGCTGGCGTGGAACTTGGGCGATCGACGGCGGCGGCGCCATGATGAATCAGGGAATTCATACGGTGGATTTGCTTCAATGGCTTGTCGGTCCTGTTCGTTCGATTTACGGCAGAGCGGGTACGATGCTGAGAACAATTGAGGTGGAAGATACGGCTGTGTCGTTGTTAAGCTTCCGGAACGGGGCGATGGGCGTGCTCGAAATGACGACGACTGTCTACCCTGACCTGGGTCAACGCCTGGAAATTCACGGGGAGAAGGGTTCAATCATCATTAAAGAGGATGATATCGAGCTGTTGAAAGTGGAAGGCCAAGAAATTCAATTGCCGGTCTTCGAGCCGTTCAAGGTCATACCGGACGGGCATCGCATCCAGTTACGCGACATGGCGCTCGCCGTACAGGAGAAGCGTACGCCCATCGTACCAGGTGTAGAGGGCATCCATGCGCTAGAAATTATACTGGGTACCTATGAATCCTCCAAACGTCAAAGTGAAGTCTTTCTATGAATTAATTGGAACCCGTTCGGCGGCAGCAAGGTCACGTCCTTTAAAAAAGAGGTAGTGTAAAATTCAAAAGGCCGTCGAGATTAATCTCGATGGCCTTTTTTACAGTTTCAATATGTGGAAGCAGAATGGTTAGAACGTTATATTCCACATTATCAAGCTTTATTGAAGATTCGCTCTTACAGTTCAGTATGATACAGAGCTTCGGCCAACAACACGATCACTAAGGCTTGTCCATAGGCAGTCGGTGCGAAGACGATCTTTTTATAGTCTTCCTTATGCTCGCAGATCGGAGTTCCCGCAGACACGTTTAACACCGTACCGTCTTCAGAGATGTTCTTCAGCACTGCGGCAACCGCTTTACGGCACGGTGCCAGGTAGCTGGAATCCAACAAGCCAAGGCGGATCCCCTTCAGAATGCCCGCTGTAATCGCAGCCGAGCCGGATACCTCCGTATAGCTGATCTTATCGTCAAGGAGGGTGTGCCAAAGTCCGTTCTCATGCTGCAATTCAACCAATTTATCTACTTGAGCCTTATAGGTTCCGAAAATAAGGTCACGGGACTCCGCCGTTATGGAATCCTGCATAATTTCCATAAATTCAGGGGCGGCCAGTGTAAACCAACTGTTGCCCCGGCACCAATGCGCTGCGCTGAAGTTGTTTTGGTT
Organism: Paenibacillus gyeongsangnamensis; assembly: GCF_027533625.1. GTDB lineage: Bacteria > Bacillota > Bacilli > Paenibacillales > NBRC-103111 > Paenibacillus_G > Paenibacillus_G gyeongsangnamensis. Next base: position 16,931 of record NZ_JAQAGZ010000036.1, read on the forward strand.
ATTGAAATCGTATCCATGGAAGAACAAGGAATTATCAGGATTAAAGATATGTTTGATATGAAGTGCAAATTGATAGGCCGCTTCGTTCATCCATGCCGGATTATTATATTTTTTGCCCATTTTGGCGGTGAACAACACAACCATAAACAAAGTATCGATCCAAATTTCCTGATCGTGCAGGTTTAACTCGAACTTCGAAGTATTGCCGGAGGTTACATGCTGAATCCCGTTCTCCTTCGTCCGCGGGCACTCATTCTCAACCCATTGCATCCATTCCAAAGCAAGCTTCTCCACGCCGTGCAGGTCCATCAGGGTATGTAACGGGGCCGTCGTATTAACATTTTTGAGGGGCAGCCCGCGCTCGATCTGTTCGCCCGCCCACTTCACGAAGAAGTCTTGATATCCGTCAAAGCCGTCTTGTTTCGTGAGTTTATTTAAGCCGTATAAGCCTATGCCTTGCGGCCAGTCCCATTCGTCCATTCCAAAGTCGCGTGGAAAGTATCCCAAGGCTTTACCCTCGGCGGACAATTCCTTTAAATGGCTTTCGTTGTCAGGTCTTTTTAGATGTAACAGCTGATTGATGACTTTCTTTAATTCGTGTTGGATGGTTTCCTGCATAGCATTTGCTCCTTTTTGTTTATGTTTGGTTTATGGTGATCCCTGAAAGGTGAAGCGCTTAATTCAATAAAAAACAATAAAAAAAGCAGAACTTAATAGACATTGTACCTTCTTTCCTCCTTCTGAGCAACGAAAAAAGTAACCGGGAGGTCTGAGAAACAGTAACGGAACTTCGCTCAATCGTTTGGGACCGGAGAAGGCACAGATATTTTACTCGAGCGACTGCGCCCGGTTTGTTTCACCCTACCGTTTCATGTAACGTTCATAGGAAGCCTGCTGAATTTTCAGGACGCTGTCCAGCCCGATTTTCTCGATGTTTTTGACGTAGTCGTCGAATTTGTCGAGCGGCTCCGCCCCCATGATGAATTTGTTCACCATCTCGTCCTTGTAGGTCGTAATTTCCGCGAATTTCGAATTCAGCACATCACGCTCCGCTTGCTTGTAGGAGAGGGCTGCCGGAAATTTATCCTTGATGAACGGCGTAATCGAATCGCGGATTTTTTCTATCTTCGGCGTGACCATAGCGTTCTCGTAACGAATGTCCCATTGGTAAGCAAATTCGCGGTGGCCGAGCTCGTACATTTTAATCAGAGGCGATTTGTTCTGGTCCTTCATGATCAGGTCGGTGTATTTCGGCTGATTGTTCTCCATCGTGTACGTTTCGCCGAGCTTGCCGAAATTCATCGCCAGCTGTCCTTCCTCGCAGTAAAACCAGTCGTGCATTTTGGCCAGCTCCGCCTTGTATTTGGATTTCGAGCTGATAGCGAAGCCGTTTTTGATCAGCGTTTGTTGGCTTTTCGTATACGCGTTGCCGGACGGGCCCTTAAGCGGCGTAATGCCGATCATATTGACCTTCGGGTCGGCCTTGGCCACCAGCTTCTCCAAATACTCGATGCGCGGGAACGAATCAAACGTGATGCCGGACAGCTGGTTCGTAAAGCGGGATTCCCACACCTTCTGGTCGTTCGTAATGTATTCCTTGTCGATCAAGCCTTCGCGGTACAACTTGGCGGCGAAGGCGAGCGCTTCCTTCAGCTTCGGATTCGTGTAGGTGTATTTGACTTGGCCGTTCTCCACGTAAAAATCTTCCTCGAACGACACGCCGAACGGCTCGATAAACGCCAGCAGCCCCCTCAGTTTATTGCGCGTCGTAAACGGGATTTCGTCGTTTTTCCCGTTGCCGTTCGGGTCCTTCTCTTTAAAAGCCTTAAGCACCTCGTATAGTTCGTCCGTCGTGGTCGGCGCCTTCATCCCGACTTTATCCAGCCAGTCCTGTCGGACGATTAGCAGATTGATCGTTTTGACCGCGGAAATTTGCGGGAAGAAGTAAATGTTGCCGAAGGTGCCGGCCTACAGCGCCGCTAAAGCGGCGATTAACAACTTTACCCAATGGCTAGCTGTACATATGGCGGACGTCGGTATTCGGGTCAACGCGATCGCCCCTGGATTTTTCTTAACGGAACAAAACCGCACATTGCTAACGAATGAAGACGGCTCGTTAACGGAACGCTCCCACAAAATCATCACCCATACACCGATGAGAAGGTTTGGCAAGCCTGACGACCTACTCGGCACATTGGTCTGGCTCGCTGACGATAAGATGTCGGGCTTCGTAACTGGCATCACGGTACCGGTAGATGGCGGCTTTATGTCATACTCCGGGGTGTGATGAATACAATCAACCGGAACTGTGCTGATTCTGTTTACAATCCTGATCCAGCGTACCTAGTGGTGGCGTTTTTTTATTTCGTGGCCGAATCGACAATAACAATGGCGCAAAACACAATGAAGAATCGGGGCTCACCCGGTAAGATGGATTTAAAGAACAAATCTGATGTCGCTATCGCGAATTGACTCGGGGAGGGGCTGAGAATATGAACCTTAACATGGCGGATAAAGCGACGAGCACCCTGCACGCCATAGACGCGTCACGCTTGAAGAAGAGAAGGCTCTTGAAAAAGCATATGATCGCTTACGCCTTTCTTGTTCCGATCTTTCTTTCGATGGCGCTGTTCAAATATTATCCTTTGCTGACGGCGGTCACGAAATCGTTCTACCAATGGAACGGAGCGAATCTCAACAAATTCGTCGGCCTGGGTAACTATATTCAACTGCTGAAGGATCCTACGTTCTATGTTTCTCTCAAAAATGTAAGCGTCCTCACGATATCGTTTGTGGTCATACAGCTTACTCTTCCGCTCTTTGCCGCCATTTGCGTCTACCATTCCCGGAAGAGTCTGCAAAAGGTTTACCGCGTGCTGTTCCTTGTTCCCCTGGTTGTTCCCCATATCATCATATTTTTGCTTTGGCGATGGATCTACATGGGGAACGGGGTGCTCAATACGCTGCTCCGGCAGTTCGGATTGGAAAGCTGGGTGCATGCATGGCTCGGGGAGAGCGGTACGGCGCTGGGTGCCATCATTTTCGTTAATTTCCCATGGATTGGGGGAATTTATTTCCTGATCTATTTGGCCGGCCTTATTACGATCTCAAAGGAATTGTTTGAGGTCGGCAGCATGGAGGGGATGGGCGTGTGGCAGCGTTTCCGGCATATCGAACTGCCGCTGATCCGAAATCAGCTTCGCCTCGTCGTCATACTGGCCTTCATCCAGCAATACCAGAGCTTCGAGAATGTTTTGGTGCTCACCAATGGCGGGCCCGGTTTTTCCACGCTAACACCTGCACTGTATTTATATAAAAAAGGTTTCGAATACAACGAATTGGGCTACGCTTCGGCGATCGGTGCGGCGGTTTTCCTCGTTCTTTTATTGTTTACGCTTGCCATGAACCGGTTCGTCAAGCCGGCGGATACGCTGGATTAGGAGGAGAATGCGATGCGGAAGCTTACCATAGGACCACTTGCCAATCAGCTGATTCTCTTCGTTCTTCTCTTGCTGACCCTGATGCCCTTTTACATGCTGCTCATCACATCCTTGAAATATCAGGACCAGATCATACACCAATTCTGGGTTCCGTCCTTCCCGTTTCATTTGGACAATTATGTCGAGGCATTCCGGCAGACGGCGCGTTCCATCGGAAACTCAATCCTCATCTCGGCCGGCATCATTGGAAGCGTGCTGTTGAATTCCACGCTGGCTGGATACTCGTTTGCCCGCTTTGAATTTTTCGGCAAGAAGCTGCTTTACTACCTGATTCTTTGCCTGATGATGGTTCCCGCCTTTCTGCTGCTGATCCCACAGTTTATGCTGTTCAAGCAACTGGGCCTTCTCAATACGTATTGGGCGCAAATTTTCGGTCCCATGGCCGGGGCTTCCGCACTGGGTACCATGCTGACGCGGACCTTCTTTGAAGGCATCTCGCGCAGCCTGCTGGAAGCAGCCGAGTTGGAGGGAGCCGGGGAGCTGCGCATCTTCTGGCAGTTTATCCTGCCGCTCTCAAGGCCCGTCATTTCTACGGTGGCCATTATCAATGCATTAAATGGCTGGAACAATTATATATGGCCGCTTGTCGTAACATCTGGGGACAAGGTAAAGCCGGTCATTCTGGCGCTGAGTAATATCAAGGGCCCGATGGACCAGGTGCAGGGAATTCAATTTGCAGGCTACGTCATAGCAGCGCTTCCGCTGCTGCTGCTGTTCATTTTCGCCACCAAATCATTTATTAGCGGCATCACTTCCGGTGCCGTCAAAGGGTAGGCAACGATGCCTGCATAAAACTCCCATGGGAAGGAAGTTAGACCTAATGAGTCCACTGAAAAGATTGCTCCCTCTATGTCTTACCGTTCCGCTGGCCTTTACCGGTTGCGGTGATGCCGCAACCACAAGCTCATCTGCGGGCTCTTCCAATCAAGGCGGCAAAACGGAATTGAACGTCATGATCATGGCGGAAGCCAGCGGCGATCAGACGGAGCAGCAGGTATGGGAAGAGACGGCCCGATCTTATATGGAAAAGCACCCGAATGTAGACATCAAGCTTCAGCTGCAAAATTTCGGAGGAGTCGAGCAGCATCGGGCATGGATTACCACTCAGCTTCTTGGGGGCACGGCGCCGGATGTGTTCACAACCCGATACATTTGGGACCAGGAGGACTTGAAGAAAGGGCTGCTAGTGGATCTGACGCCTTATTATTCGAAGAAGCAGCCCAATCTGGGAGACAAATCGTGGGAGGAGATTTTCCCTAAATCCATGCTGCAGAGATTGATGGGGGACAATAAAACGTTTGCCAGCGTTCCGACCAGTGTGGACTCGGTTCGCGTGCTCTATAATAAGGATCTGTTTGCCAAAGCAGGTATTCAGAATATCCCTAAGACTTGGAACGAATTTCTTGAGGCGCAGGAGAAGCTGAAGGGCATCGGCGTAACCCCTTTCGGTTTTCCGAATACGAAGCCGGGCGATTACAGCTACAGCTGGTCCGTCCGCATCCTTACGGAGGAGCTGATCGCGGGGCAGTATGAAAAGATGGATGTAAACAAAAGCGGTTTTATCGAGATGAATGAGTATGTGCGGGCGGTCGACCAAGGCATCGTCGATATCACGAAGCCGCCTTACAGGGATGTATTCCCGATTATCAAGAACTGGAGTAAGTATTGGCCGAAGGGCTACAACGGCATCGATTTCGCTACCTCCTCGGATATGTTCCTCCGCGGCGAAGTGGCGATGGTGATGAGGACTTCCGGACAGAGCAAGCCGCTCTATGAATCGAAGGCTCGGAAGTTCGAGATGGCCGCTTTTCCGCTGCCGTATTTAACCAAAGACAATCATCCTGACGCTATTAGCAAGCTGATGGAAATCGGCGGCGTACCTGCAGGCAATCTGGCTATTCCGAAATCGATCAAGCCGGAGAAGCTGGATGCAGCGGTTGACTTTATGGCTTACGTGACCTCGGCGAAAATCCAAGGGACGCATGCGGAGAAGCTGTACCGGACGCCGGCAACCTCTACGGCCGAGCTGCCCGAACAGCTCAAGGGCTTTATGTTCGTCGGAGATCCGATGAAGCTTAATATTTACGGCGGCGAGGTAGACAAGAACGTAACGGAGAATAACCAAAAGCTCGGCCAGCTTTACCTGGAAGGCTCGATGCAGCTGGATAACTATTTGAATGAGCTAAAGAAAATCATGCTCGCCGGCGTTCAGCAGAAGAAGGAGGAGAATAAATGGAACGCAGAGAATAATTATGGGCTAAAATAACAAGCTGCCCGGCTGGACAAGGACGGTGCCAGGCCGATGCTAAAAACGAAAATGTTTCTATCGTTCTCCATCGTATCCTTATTCATAGTGGGGATCACCTGCTCGATTTTCTTCGTCAAATACACAAGCGACATCAAGAACCAGACCTTCTCCTTGTCCTCCGTCATCTCGAGGCAGTTTTCCCAAATGGTCGATTTATATATGCAAAACATCGAAGAGCTTAGCCTGGCCGTATCGATCTCGCCGGCGGTTCAGAACAGTCTGCTGGATTACCGGAGGGCATCCGAATCCATTGAGAAGGAAATTATCGGATATAAGCTGAACCCTTTCCTGTTTGATTTTTCTTATCCCAAGCCCTACGTGCAAAGCATCTCCATATATACCCTGGACGGATATATGTACTATTACACCAAGCTGGTTGAACATAAGCCGGCGGTTCCTTATTCCTTCGATGAGCTGCAGCAATTTAACCTGCTTCTCGAAAACAAAAAGTTCATATTGCAGCCCATGATCGGCGGAGAAGGCATAGGCGAAGCGCCGAAGCGCATTGTGTCGTTTCTTCGCAGGATACATCGCATTCCCACGCAGCAAACGATCGGCTATGTAAACATCCACATTAACGTAAATGCCTTCAAAGCGCTGGTGCTGTCCCAAGTGCAAGCCGGAGAATTCGCCGGCAGCATGCGTGTTCTGCTCGTAGATGAGCAAGGAGAGATTGTGTACGAGAACGGAAGCAGCGCGGCGAATAATACATCCAGGCAAAGGTTCGACTTGGGACTGCTTCAGCAGGGAAAATTGGAGGGGGAGCTGCAGTGGAACGGCAAATCCCAATTGTATACCTGTGAGACTTCAAGCTACACGGGCTGGAAAACGATTGTTCTGATTCCCAAGGATATCGTATTGAGCAAGCAAAAGCGCATTCAGGATATTGTCATTGTCGTCGGCATCGTGACGATGCTGCTCGTCGCCTTGGTATCCTATATCCTGTCTCATCAGATCACGCTGCCTCTCCGGAACATGATGCGGAAGATGTCCAGCGTGGAACTGGGGGATTTCAATCAGCGGATGGATTACACAGGGAGGAATGAGGTCGGAAAGCTTAGCAGAATGTATAACCACATGCTGGACAGCATCTCAAAACTGATCCATGAGGTGTATGAATCCAAGCTCGCCGAGAAAAACGCGCAGCTCGCCGCGCTTCATGCACAGATCAATCCGCACTTTTTGTACAATACCTTAAATATTATGAAGTCGATCAGCAGGCTCAAGGGTATAGAAGAAGTGGCCGAAATTTCGGAATCGTTAGCCGGCTTGTTCCAATACAGCATGAAAAATCTTCACAAGTCCGTTTCGCTGCAAGAGGAATTGGATCATATCAACAACTATTTCAAAATCCAAAAGCACCGGTTCGGGGATCGGCTGGAGCTGTCGCTATCCGTGCCGGACGAATTGCGGCAGGCTTCGATCTTGAAGCTGACGATCCAGCCGCTGGTCGAGAATGCCGTGAACCACGGGGTACAGCGAATGAGATCGGGAGGCTTCATCCACGTAGGAGCAAGGGATCACGACGGACTGCTGACGATTACGGTTATGGACAATGGTCCTGGCATCGAGGACACTAAGCTGGAGCAATTGCAGCACGCGCTTCATACCGCGAATGCGCTTCACGGGCTTCGCGATGCTGCTGACGGCATAGGGCTTCTGAATATTCATCAGCGGATTCAATTATATTACGGGAAGGAATACGGTGTAACGATTAGCAGTCCGCCCGGCAAAGGAACGATGGTCAGTGTAACGACGCCCTTACGACTTGTCGATCAAGAGGAGGCTGACGGAATGCGATGAACATATTTCTGGTAGAAGACGAATATTGGGCACTCGCAGAGCTGAAGGAGCTGTTTAGGGTCTACGAACCGGAACACCGCGTGTTCGCCTTTGATAACGGGGAGGATGCCCTGCTGGCGGCGGATACCGTCCGTCCCGATTTGGTGCTTACGGATATCAATATGCCCGGAATGGATGGGCTGGAGCTGGTACAGAAGCTGAATGAGCGGGATGCCTCGATTATGAAAATGATCATCAGCGTCCACGATCATTTCGAATACGCCCGGCAAGGAATGAAGTTCGGCGTGGCGGACTTTTTGGTCAAGCCTGTGAAGAAGGACATTATGCTCAAAACCGTGGATCAGGCACTGCAGCAGATCAAGCGTCAAATGACGCAGACGGAAGAGCGGCTGCACGCTTCTTTGGTACAAGCGCTTTTGACGCCGGAGTTCCCTACAGGCCCGAAGCTGGAGCGTTTTTACAAAGATCCGTTTTGTATGCTTCTGCTCCAATTGGAGGGAGCAGCCTATATCGGCTGGAAGGATACGGGGCTGCGCCTCGCGGATTTAAAGAAGCTGCCGAGTAATCCCTCGCAAGGTGAAATATTGGGAGTGGAACTGGATGGCAGGCAGCGAGTTCTCCTCTTCGAATGCGATCCGGACGAGGGCCACGACATGATGGAAGTGATTGTCGAACAATTATTCGAACGGATCCGGAGCGATATATATCATATTCATATCGGAATGACGAAGAAATCGGCCCGGCAATCTCTATACGAGGCGTTCGGCCTTCTGAAGCAGCATTTGGAAGACCGGATGCTGTTCGGCATGCCGACATTAGCGCTTCAACAGGGTAACCGCGATGTGGAGCTCGGCGATGCTTGGGACCGGGTGAGACTGCTCGAGACGCATTACAGAAAAGGGGAGCTGGTGAAAGGCGAAGCGGCCCTGCACAATATGCTAAAGGAATTAAGGAATAAAAAAATCACCAGACGGCAGCTCCGCCTGTTTGTAAGCGACATGCTCTTCTCGTTGAAATACAAACTGCTCAGCTCCCGAAGCGGGAGCGTAATTCTGCATGATCTCCACGAGGATCCCCGTTTGCTGCAGCACGTATCCGGCTACGGCGAGCTGCTTCACTATCTTCATGAGAAGATCGTTCGTCTTTATGGGGAGGAAGAACCCGCAGACCGCAACCCGAAGGGACTGATTCCGGTGCTGTTAAGGCTAATTCACTCCCGGTATCAGGAAACGATCTCCTTACAGCGGTTTGCCGCTGAGCATCATGTCAGTCTCGGGTACCTGTCCCGAATGTTTAAGGCTCAAACCGGACTTACGTTCTCCGAGTATTTAGCCGAATACCGGATCCGTAAGGCCAAAGAGCTGCTTAGCGGAGGAGTGGAGCGGCTGCAGGAGGTGAGCCGCATGGTCGGCTACGAAGACCCGAAGCACTTCAGCGCGATATTCAAGAAACTGGTTGGCGAGACGCCGATGACGTACGCTAAGAGGGCGATGAATAAGTAAATGTTGTTCCGAACCATCCAAACAGGAAAATTTACCCCCCTAAATCGGTTCAATTCCTATGTATTCCCATGTTCCTCGTTCAATTACAATATACATAAGATCCGGTGCCGGAGTATAACTCGATAGTAAAGGTGCATACACCGGAGAGTTTCCTGGGAACCCGGGCCTTGGGAACTCATTTGGTAACGAGAGTCGTCGTGAACAGGTGTATCCAAAAGGGAGGAAATGGAATGAATCGGACGAAAATTGCTGCATTATTCTCATGCACAGCCTTACTATCAACCGTCATCGCGGGATGCGGACAAGGACAGCCGTCAGGGGGAGCCGCAGCCGGGGGAGGAGACAGCAAAACCACCCAAGAGAACAGCAAAGCTGCCGCGCCCAAAACGCTGACCCTTCTTACAGGAAGTACCGGTACTGCGTATCCCGCTTTGCAAGCGGTTGCAGCGGAGGCGGAGAAAAAGCTGAACATCAAGATCAAGTTCGATATTAAGCCGGACGGGACGGAAGGCGACAATCTGGTGAAGACGAGGCTGGCTACAGGGGAAATGTCGGACATTCTTTACTATAACTCGGGCTCGCTGTTCCAGGCGCTGAATCCGGAAGAGAACTTCGTAGACCTTAGTAAGGAGCCGTTCGTCGACAAGCTGCTGGACTCCTTTAAATCGACGGTCAGCGCAGGCGGCAAGGTGTTTGGCGTTCCAGGCGGCTCATCCAACGTCGGCGGCATTATGTATAACAAGCGGGTATACAAAGAGCTGGGCCTAAGCGTTCCGAAGACATGGGCCGAGTATATAGCAAACTGCGATAAAATTAAGGCGGCCGGGAAAACGGCGGTGATCGGGTCCTTCAAAACAACCTGGACCTCGCAGCTGTACGTGTTGGCTAACCATTACAACGTTCAGGCGCAGACTCCGAATTTTGTTGCGGATTATACAGCCAACAAAGCCAAATACGCGACCACGCCGGCAGCGCTGCGGGGCTTCGAGATGACAGCGGAAACCTATAGCAAAGGCTACATGAATAAGGATTTTCTCGCTACCACTTATGACGGCGGGCTAAAGCTGCTGGCGGAGGGTACAGGCGTTCATTATCCGATGCTGACCCATGCAGTGGATGCGCTCGCAATGAATTTTCCGGATAAAATCAAGGACATCGGCGTATTCCCGGTCCCTAGTGACAATGCAAGCATCAACGGCTTCACCGTTTGGATGCCAAACGGCCTTTATATCAACAAGAAGAGTAAAAATATCGACGCGGCCAAACAGTTCCTCGACTTCCTGATCTCTCCGGAAGGCATGAAGGTTTACATGTCCAAGAGTAAAGCGAACGGTCCTTACGTGATTAAAGGAATCAATGTGCCGGACGATGCTTACGACGCCATTAAGGAAATGCAGCCTTACTTCGACGCCGGCAAAACCGCACCGGCGCTTGAATTCGTATCGCCGGTGAAAGGACCGAATCTGGAGAGCATTCTGATCGAAGTCGGTACAGGCCAGAAGTCGCCGGTGGACGGGGCAAACGATTACGACAAAGACGTCAAGAAGCAAGCGCAGCAGCTTAATCTGAAGGGCTGGTAACTAGAGATTACGGTTTGATCGGCCCCGGCACAGTTGTGCGGGGCCGATTCTTAAAGGAGGGAAACGAATGACCCTATCCCAGAAGAAGATGTATTCGTATTTGTTCTTGCTGCCGGCGGGCATTATCTATTTCGCGTTCTACCTGCTTCCGACCTTCATGTCGCTCTTTTTTAGTTTGACGCGATGGACGCTCACGAAATGGCAATTTATTGGGCTGGATAATTACAAAATGTTTTTCGAAGAAACCTCTTTGAAAATCGGGTTTAAGAATACGCTCATCTTCGCTGTGGTAACCTGCGGGCTGAAGGTGATTCTCGCCCTGCTGCTTGCCACGCTGCTGACCTCGAAAATTTGGCTGAAGGATTACTTCCGTTCGATGGTGTTCTTCCCTACGCTGCTTAGTACGATTGCCGTCGGGATTGCCTTCAGCACGATGATGCATCCCACGTCGGGTGTGATCAATACCGCTCTGGCCGCGTTGGGCATCGAAGGACCCGATTGGCTTGGAAATACGAAGCTGGCGCTGTATTCCGTAGCCTTCATTGATGTATGGAAGGGAGTGGGGATAGCGACCGTCATCTACATCGCCGGGATCATGTCGATTCCGCAGCATTATTACGAGGCGCTGAAGATCGATGGCGGCAATGCGTTCCGCAGCTTCTGGCATATCACGCTTCCGCTAAGCAGACCTGCAATGAATTCGGTTATTATTCTCGCCTTCATTGGCGGTTTGAGAACGTTTGACCTGATCTGGGCAACGACCCGCGGCGGCCCGGGCTTCTCCACGGACCTCATTGCCTCGATCATTTATAAGCAATACCAAGCGGGCTTCTACGGGCTGGCGACCGCCGGAAACGTGATTCTTTTCATTGGCATCTCCGTGCTCGCATTCCCGCTCTATATGTTCTTGAGCAAGCAGGAGGTTGATTTATGAACAGCGTCACGCGCAAATCGCTGGTCGGTACGATGGAACGTAAAATCAACGTCCGCGCCTTAGCCGGAAAATCGTTGGTCACGTTTTGTATGCTAGTGATTTCAACCGTTATTTTCTGGATCCCTTTTTACTTTGTCATCGTCAATTCGTTTAAATCGAGCGTGAAGGCTGCCGATATGAACATGTCTTGGCCGGACACGTTTCATATCATCGAAAATTATGCCGCCGTGCTGGCAGCCTCAGACCATATGCTGGTCCGGGCCTTTTACAATAGCACGCTGCTGACTGTCTTTTCACTTGCAGGTCTCGTTTTCGTCAGCTCGCTGGCCGGTTTTGTGCTGCAGCGCCGGGAGAAGGGACGAAGCGCGGCAGCTCTCAATTTCCTTGTGCTGGCAGGGCTTATGATTCCGCCGGCTGTCGTGCCTACGATTTGGGTGCTGAATAAGGTAGCCCTGTTCAAAACGATGACGGGGCTGACGCTGGTGGAAATCGCCTTGCACTTCCCGTTTTGCGCCATCTTGTACAAGGCGTTCACCGCAACCATCCCGCGCGACATCGATGAAAGCGCGTTTATCGACGGCTGCGGCGGCTTCAAGCTGTTCACGCATATCATTTTTCCGCTCTTAAAGCCTGTCTCGTCAACCATCATTATTATTCAATCGGTCAGCATTTTTAATGATTTCGTGAATCCGCTCTATTTCCTGCCGGGATCCGAGAATGCCACCGTTCAGCTGACGCTTTACAATTTCATGAGCATGTACCTGACCAACTGGAATCTGCTCTTTGCGGATGTCGTGTTGATCTCCATTCCGCCGCTCATCCTGTTCCTATTCTTCAACAAGCGCATTGTTGCGGGCATGACCGCAGGTGCGGTGAAGGGCTGAGCGATTGCCGGATGAGGTGAAGCTTCCGTGATTGAAAAGGCGGAATGGACATCTAAGATGGCGCAAACGACAATGCGGAGGCCGTCAATCTTATCTATAATAGTAATAGAACGATAAGGAAGGGGAGTAAACATATGGCAGGGAAAAAGACCTGGTTCATTCCCGACGGCTTTCTGCCGCCGAAGAGCACCGGCGACCAAATCAGCCACGAAGCGGTTTGCGTGCTGAATCTTGGTAAAGAAGATGCGCACATTAAGCTCACCTTCTACTTCGAGGATCGGAACCCGATGGATCGCTTCCAGTCGGTCTGCGGCGCCGAGCGCACGCATCATATCCGCCTGGACCAGCTGAAGGACCGGGAAGGGCAGCTGATTCCGGTCGGCGTTTCGTATGCGATCAAAGTGGAGAGCTCGGTTCCCGTGATTGTGCAGCATAGTAGGCTGGACACTACACAGGAAGCGCTGGCGTTGTTTACCACGATGGCTTATTCCGAGGAATAGAGGGACAACCGATGGTACATCAGCTGCGCAGGGCACAGTTTATTAAAGATAATGCATGTCCCTTCAGTATCGGTTCTTATGTTCACGACAGCGAGCATGTTATCTCGGACCATTCGCACGATTTTGTCGAGCTCGTGTTTCTGGTGGATGGGCAGGCCGAGCATTTATTTGAAGGCCAGTGCTATCCCATTCGAGCCGGAGATGTTTTTATTATCAACCCTGGCGAAATTCATTCGTACCGAACGAAGCCCGGACAGCGGATCGAAATCATTAACTGCCTGTTCTTGCCGGAGCTGATCAGCGAGGCGATGCTCCGCGAGCTCGGGGTTTCGCGCTCGATGGATTATTTTTATGTGTACCCTTTTCTGGATGCCGGAGAACGCTTTCATCACCGGTTGAACCTGGCGGGAACGAAGGCGTCGGAGGTGGGCGCACTGCTTGCAGCAATGATCGTGGAGTGGGAACAGCGGAGGCCGGGCTACACCACCATCATCCGTTTGCAGCTGCTTCAGCTGCTTATCATGCTTTCCCGGTTCTATGCCGAGGTCTCGGGCAAAGAATACAAACCGGTAGAGAAGGAGCGGACCGTGCTGATCCGCCGAATTAACGGGTTTCTGGAGAGGCATTTTGATCAGAAGCTGGCCATACCGGACTTGTGCACCTTTTTCAATATCAGCAACCGGCAGCTCAATCGGATTTTTAAACAGGAGACGGGGCAAACCGTCACGGAGCGTATCCATCAGATCCGCATCGAACGCGCGAAGCAATATTTGATGGATGGCCATGACAAAGTGATCGAGATTGCCCATAGGGTCGGTTATGAGGATCCCTCCTTCTTTACCCAGCTGTTCCGCCGCAAGGTAGGCTGCTCTCCGGGGCAATACAGGGATCTGTATATAGAATCCATTTCACAGACGGAGGTTATATCATGACGTTGAAGGTTGCGGTTGTGGGAGTAGGAAACATTGGTTCCATTCATGCGGGAGTCTATAAGGACCACCCGAAGACGGAGCTCGTGGCCGTATGCGACATTATGAAGGAGAAAGCGGACAAGGCCGCAGAGAAGTTCGGCTGCCGGGCCTTCTACAGCGTCCGCGAAATGCTGGACAGCGGTATCGGGCTGGATGCGTGCAGCGTGGCCACCAAGGGAGAGGAGAACGGCGGAGAGCACTTTGAGCCGACGATGGAGCTGCTGAATGCAGGCATTGCGGTGCTCGGGGAGAAGCCGATTTCCAACCGGATCGAGGAAGGGGAGCGTATGGTGAGGCTTGCCCGCGAGAAGCACCTGCCATATGCGGTCAATCTGAACCATCGCTTCACTCCGGCAGCCGAGAGGGCGAAGAGCTGGGTCCAGGAGGGACGTCTCGGCAAGCTGCACATGATCAACATGCGGATGTGGATCAACAATCCGGTGGAAACCTCGCCTTGGTTCCATCTGCGCGCGCTTCATCCGCATTCCTTCGATGTGATCCGGTATTTCTGCGGAGATGTCAAGCGAGTTTCCGCCTTTATGATGAAGGGAGAGGGGCGTGCCATCTGGTCCAATGCCCAGATCATCATGGAGTTTGAGAACGGCGCCATCGGCAATTTGGTCGGAAGCTACGATGCGGGGCCCGGCTACGGGCTGGAGCGGTGCGAGCTGGTAGGCTCCAAGGGCAGGTTTGTGCTGGAGGATGCATGCGAGCATCTCACCTTCTATCCGCGTAAAGGGATCGAGACGGAATCCTACAGCTACTTAGGCGGTATGCGGTCTTTCCCCGAGACGTTCAAGAGCCGGATCAGCGATTGGATCGAGCAGCTCGACGCAAAGACAGCCTACGATCGGATCAACGGCTCCGGCGAGGATGCGCTGAAAGCTCAGAAAATTATTGAAGCGGCCATTCGTTCCTTCGAGACGTCCAGCGTCGTCGAACTTTAATCAAAGGGGGATAAAAAGCATGATTCAATTAGGGATTAACTCCGTTCTGTTTAAAGAGTATGACTTTGCCACAGCGGCAAAACATATTCAGCTCTGCGGCTATGACGGCATCGAAATTGCGGCCATTAAGGGAATGTGCGAGCATCTGGAGCTTGACCGGTGGAACGAGCAGGCGGCTGAGATCAAGCAAATCACGGAGGAGCTTGGCCTGAAGCTCCTTTCCATGGAGGTGGCATCGCTGGATGAGAACCGGCTGAAGCTGGCCTTCGAGGCGGCGCGCGAGCTCGGAATTCCGATTGTCAACGTAGGACCCAGCGGGAAGTCCGATGTGGTGGAGGACTTGACGGCTTCAATCGAAAAGCTTTCGCGAATGGCTGATCTGGCCGGAGATTATGGCGTAACCTTGTGCGTGAAGGCCCATGTCGGTCAGGCGGTATATAATACGCCGACTACGCTGCGCGCGATGGAGAGCATCGATTCGGCTTCCTTCGGCATTGACATGGACCCCAGCCATATTTTCCGGGCGAATGAGAATCCGGAAGAGGCTTTGGCTCAAGTGGTCGGCAGGGTGAAGCATATCCATATCCGCGACTGCAAAGGCCGCCAGGCCGGTCCGGGATCGATTGAGGCCCAAGCCTGCGGCCGGGGGGACATCAACCTGATCGACTACTGCAAAGTATTGGTCGAGAGCGGCTATGACGGTCCTGTCAATCTGGAAGTGATCGGTGCGAAAGGCCACAGCCTTGCACAGCTGGCCATCGTAGCCGCTGAGAGCCGGGGGTACCTGAATGCGGTGCTGAAATCGCTGGGGGCCCGGGAGAACGATTCGCTTTTGCCAACTCATTAGTAAAGGAGCTCGTTCCATGAGTAAAAAACAGCCTAACCTTCTACTGCTAGGGATCGACAGTCTGCGCAGAGACCACATGAGCGGATACGGATATTCCCGCTTGACCACGCCTCACTTAGACCGGTTTAGTCAAGAGGGGGTTCTGTTCGAGCAGCACTTCTCTCCGAGCATCCCTACGACGCCGGGATACGCCTCCATGCTGACGGGTATGGACTGCTTCGGTACGGATGTGGTAGCGCTCCGTCATAAGGGCCCTCTCGGAGATCATGTGAAAACGCTGGCCGAGGTGCTGGGGGAGCAAGGCTATAATACGACCTGCGTCGGCTTCACCGGTAACCCCTCCTCACGGGGCTTCCAGAAGTATCTCAATTATGAATCCTGGCTGCCGGATGAAACCGGACGCTGCCCGAAGGCGGAAAATCTGAACGCGGTAACCCTTCCCGAGCTGCAGAGACTTGCCAAGGATGAGAAGCCGTTCTTCTTATTCCTCCGGCATATGGATCCGCATACGCCCTACCTGCCTCCGAAACCGTTCGAACGTTTGTTCTACGGAGGAGACGAAAAAGATCCGGATAATCATTCCTTGGACGCACTGTACGCGTTTAAGCCGTTTGTGGAATATTTCTCCTCCTGGTTTCCCGAGGGCTGTACGGACAGCGAGTATATTGACGCCCAGTATGACGGGGCCGTCGCCTACATGGATGCATCCATACAAGCGCTGTTCAATGGGCTGGAAGCACTCGGCCTTAATGAAGAGACCTTGGTCGTCGTGACCGCGGACCATGGGGAAACGCTGAACGAATATGAATGCTATTACGATCATCACGGTCTATACGAATCGAACCTGCGGGTCCCGCTTATCCTCCGCTATCCCGGTAAGCTCCCCGAAGGGAAACGAGTAAGCAGCCCGACGCAGATCAAGGATATCATGCCTACCATCCTGGAGCTCCTCGAGATTGAGACCGGCACCTCTTACGACGGGCGAAGTCTGATGCCGCTTGTAAGGAATGAAGTCCGTGTTCCCGAGAGCGAAATGTATATTACCGAGTGCACGTGGATGCGCAAGCACGGCTGGCGTACGCCGGAGTGGAAGCTGATCGTCGCTCTGGAGCCGGATATTCACTTCAAGCCGATGGTCGAGCTGTATAACCTCGTTCGCGATCCGTTGGAGCAGACGAACCTGGCCGAGCAGGAGCCTGAGGTGGTAAAACTGCTGTCCGCCCGCATGGAGGCACATATTGCCTCTATGGAACAGAAGACCGGCCGTACCAATCCGATGTATACGAATTTGAACTGGCACGGTCTGGATGTCGGACCCTTTGCCTCTTCTCAGCAGGCCTACGATTCTATGCGGATTAGGTCGGCATCCTCGGCTAGACGGCTGCAGGAGAAGGAAGCCGCCAAGAAGGCTGCCGAAGCCGAAGCTGCTATCACGGCTGCGAAGGAAGAGACGTCCGAGAAGGTTTAATCAGGCAAGCTAACATGATCATGGAGGCGATGCTGCGATGCAGAAGGCAGCGGTTGTCGGCCTGAACAATATCGGGCGCATTCATTGCCGCTCCTATAAGGAGCATCCGGACGCAGAGCTGACGGCCGTCTGCGATCTGAATCGGGAGCTGGCGGATCAGGCCGCAAGGATGTTCGGAGTGAAGGCATACTACGATGTGAACAGCATGCTGGAGCAGGAAGCGATAGATATCATAAGTATCGCTACCGGGGGTGTGGAAAACGGTTCCCACCATTACGCGCCGGCCATGGCGGCCATAGAAGCCGGCAAGAGTGTCCTTGTGGAGAAGCCGCTCTCCAACGATCTGGCGGAAGCCCGGGAAATGGTGGTCTTCGCCAGAGAGCGGGGGGTGCGTCTCGGGTGCAACCTGAATCACCGGTTTACTCCCATGGCGCTTAAAGCGAAGGATTGGATCCATGCAGGCGACCTCGGCGACCTTCTATTTGTCAACATGAAGCTGACGATCGGCAACGCCAAGGAATCCAGTCCATGGCTTCATATGAGGGCCCTTCACCCGCACTCCTTCGATGTATTGCGATACTTTGCAGGCGATGTGAAGCGGGTTCAGGCATTTATGACCAAGGCGCCGGGGCGGACCATGTGGTCAACTGCGTCTATTAATCTGGAATTCAAGTCCGGTGCGGTAGGCCACTTGATGGGCAGCTACGACATGGACAATAGGCATCCGATCGAAGCCTGCGAGGTGGCGGGTCACCGCGGACGCTTTGTCCTGGATAACGTTTATGAATCGCTCACGTACTATCCCCACGGCCAAGAGGAGCTCCGGGTGTACCGCAATCCCGTGCTTGGCGGTTTCCCCGGATTCGATGCGACATTCCGTTCCCGGCTGGACACGTTCATCAAGCAGGTGGAGGCCCAGGTGCCTCCGGATCAGATCGAAGCCTCCGGCGCCGATGGATTGGCCGTTCAAGAGCTGATTGAAGCGGCCATTCAATCCCAGCTCTCCGGGGGCAAGGTCATCGATCTATCCTGAAGAGGAAACACGAATCGTAAAGCCTACAGCCAAGGGGGGATCCGCGTTGAATGATCGGTACGGTCCTGTTCTGTGGTTTACCGGGCTCTCGGGAGCAGGAAAGACGACCACGGCGAAGGCGCTGCAGGACATCCTGCAGGCCTCCGGCAAAAGGGTGGAGCTGCTTGACGGCGACGAGCTCCGGACCAAGATTTCCAAGGGGCTAGGCTTCAGCCGGGAGGACCGGATGGAAAATATCCGCCGTATCGTCTATGTCAGCAAGCTTCTGTCGCGCAATGGGGTGACCGTATTGGTAGCGGCCATTTCACCCTACCGGGAGATGAGGGAATATGCGCGGCAGGAGCTGCCGGGCTATGTGGAAATTTTCGTCGATTGTCCTCTGGAGGAATGCGAGCGCCGGGACGTTAAGGGGCTTTACGCTAAAGCCAGGGAGACTAAGCTGAACCATTTCACCGGCATCAGCGACCTCTACGAAATTCCGGAATGGCCCGATTTGGTCTTGCGTACGAATCAGTACACTTTGGAAGACAATCTCCAGCTCATTCTCGGTTATCTTTCGGAAAGCGAGCCGAAATGGAGGAAATCGGTTTGAATATCGTCTTTGTCTCATTGGATACTCTGCGGGCTTCGCGTCTCGGCTGCTATGGCTGCGAGAAGCCCACTTCCCCTTACATCGATCGAATTGCATCCCAGGGCGTTCTGTTTGAGCGGGCCTATGCGTCTGACATTCCAACGGAGGCGGCACATACGGGCATTTTCACCGGCAGGCTCGGCATCCATACCGGAATCGTATCGCATGGCTCCGCATTGTCCTATCTGCCAAAGGGCGGCGCTTGGATGCCCGAGCTGCTGCGCAGGAAGGGCTTTACGACGGCAGCCGTAGACAACTTGTACCAACTCAAGGAGTGGTTCGCCCGCGGGTACCGGTATTATATGAATTCTGTCGGCGAACATCGGCATATTGACGGGCGTACGGTGAATTCGTTGGCATTTCCGTGGATACGGGAGCATAAGGAGAAGAGCTTCTTTTTGTTTCTGCATTACTGGGACGCCCATACGCCTTACCTGCCGCCCAAAGAGTATATCGAATCTTTCTATGAAGCCGGGCGCGACCCGTTTGATTCGTCAAACCGCAGCATGGATCAAGCTTATAACCATCCGGCCTATCCGTTCTTTAAGCATCATCACTACGATCATTTGGGACCGGTCACGGACTCGGCTTACATCGATGCGCTGTATGACGCAGAGGTGCGCTATTTGGACGACCGGCTTCGGGAACTGGATCAATGCTTGATTCAGGAAGGTTTGTATGAGAATACCCTCTTGGTCCTTTTCGGGGATCATGGCGAAAGCTTAACGGAGCACGGGATTTATTGGGACCACTGCGGTCTTTATGAAACCACCGTCCGGGTACCGGTCATTATGCGCTGGCCGGGGGTTATATCCGCCGGTAAACGGGTGACCGGTCTCGTACAGCATGTGGATTTGATGCCAACCGTCATGGAGGCTGCAGGACTGAAGCTGGAGGAGCCGATCGACGGAAAGAGCTTGTGGCCGGTCATCCGCGGGGAGCAAGAAGGGACGCAGGAGCGAATTTATTTAAGCGAGTGTGCATGGCAGGCGTCACGCGGTATCGTGACGCGCGATTATAAATTCATCCGCACGTTGGATTCCGGACCGTATGTAAGACCGGTGCGGGAGCTCTATGCCCTGAATGCCGATCCGGAGGAACTGGTCAACCTAGCTGTCGAAATGCCAGTATTTGCCGATCAATTGGAACACGATCTGGAGCAATGGGTGGCACGCGAGTTAACCGGAAAGCAGGATCCGATGCGGCTTCAGCTGGAGGCGGGGCTGCCGTTTCAGCGGCGGATCGATCTTATCCTGCAGCAGTACGGCTTAAGCTGGGAGGAATGGAACGCAGACCCTAAGCGCGAGATTTTTGACGAAGCTGTCGAGAAATCACGTTATGCGGGGGAGGTCACGTAAACATCATGAATTCCGAAGAGGGTCGCCCGAACGTATTGATTCTGATGGCTGATCAGCTGCGTTATGATTGCGTCGGTTATTCGGGTATGGTTCCGGTAGCTACCCCCCATATCGATCGTTTGGCGGAGGAAGGGATCTGGTTTGATTCCGCCTTCTGCCATTTTCCTGTTTGCGGACCGGTACGGCAATCACTGGTATGCGGCCAGCGGCCCGATTCCTTCGGAGGCCTTTGGAATTTTTCGATGGGGCTGAAGGTAGGAGCCTTGGAGCCGGGCGCTTATTCCTGGGCAAGAACGCTAAAGGCAGGCGGCTATCGCTGCGGCTATGTCGGCAAGTGGGATGTTCACCCGGACTATGACCCTACCTTTTATGGATATGACGAATATGTCGACAGCAGGGCTTCGCACCGCCGAATGGTTCGTGAACGTTATCCGGAAGTCAGGTATACGAACGGATATTTGGGAGAGACGGATCCGCTTCCCCTGGAAGACGCTAACACACATTGGACGGCCCGGCAGGCTGTGGAGCTGCTCGCAACGCTAGCTTCCTCCGGCAGCCCTTGGCATCTGCGGGTAAATTTCACCGAGCCGCACCTGCCGTGCCGGCCGGCCCAGCCCTTCGCCGGGCGATATGGTCCGGGGGATGCGCAGGAATGGGGCAGCTTCTCCGACACTTTTCAAGGCAAGCCTTATATCCAAGCGCAGCAGCTTCGCAACTGGGGGATTGAAACATACGGCTGGGACGATTGGGCGCCAATCGTTGCACGCTATTATGCGGTGATCAGCCAGCTTGACGATGCGGTCGGCAGGCTGCTGAAGCAGCTGGAGGAGCTGGGGCTTCGGAACAATACGTGGGTCATCTTCACTACCGATCACGGGGATATGTGCGGAGGACACCGCATGCTCGACAAGCACTATGTTATGTATGAAGACGTGGTAAGGGTACCGCTGGTCATGCGATGGCCCGGCGTCATTCCGGCAGGTCAGCGAACATGCGAGATGGTTTACAACCTGCTGGACCTTCCTCCTACCATCCTGGACGCGTGCGGTTTGGCTGCACCGGAGACGCACCGCTTTCACGGAAGATCACAGTTAAAGCTGATTACTTGCGGCGTTTCGGATGCCTCAAGACAGGAGGTGGTCGCAAGCTATAACGGGCAGCAGTTTGGGCTGTACACGCAGCGCATGATCCGCACGAGGGAATGGAAATATGTCTGGAATCTGACGGATGTGGATGAGTTGTATGACCTGAGAAGAGACCCGTACGAGCTCCACAATCAGATAGACCACCCGGGAAATGCCTCCGTTGCACAAGAGCTGCGAAAAAATCTATATGACATCCTGCTGAGCGACGGAGATCCCATGGTTTGTAACGGCTGGCTAAAGCGCCAGCTGCTTGGCGGGCAGACCGGCTTGGGCTTCTAATGCTTAAGCGCACAAGATGCGGATGCAGGGGTTCTGAAGCCTGCAGCGGTATAACCGATCGGAACCGGTACCCGTACGATAGCCGAGTGGTTTTCTAAAACAAGGGCCACTGCAATGAATTATTTGCCGCGGCTTTAAATAGTTACGCTTCGAACATGGCGGCGAGGAGCGGATACGGCGGGAGATCGTGAAGGAGTTGGAGATCTCGCGCTCCTACGTATCGCGAATTGAGAAAGGAGCGCTGATGAAGCTGTACCATTAGTTTAATAAGGCGAAGCGGTAGTGTAAAATTCAAAAGGCCATCGAGATTATTATTCTCGATGGTTTTTTACTCAGTTTCAAAATGTGGAAGCAGAATGTATGTTCTGAATAGAAAGCGGCACGCTCTTACAGTTCAGTATGATACAGAGCTTCGGTCAACAGCACGATCACTAAGGCTTGTCCATAGGCAGTCGATGCTAAGTCGATTTTTTTAACGTTATAGAAAGTTTAAGTCCCTAAAGCGTTAAAGCGGACTGCAACTTTCTATACCAAGAAAAACTACCTCTAAAAACGGTCTGGCTGCTTTGAAGGACTCCGATAAGGAGTTTTTCTTATAGTCTTCCTTATGCTCGCAGACCGGAGTTCCCGCAGAGACGTTTAACACCGTACCGTCTTCAGAGATGTTCTTCATCACTGCGGCAACCGGTCCGTTCTCATGCTGCAGTTCAACCAATTTATCTACTTGAGCCTTATAGGTACCGAAAATAAGGTCACGGGACTCCACAGTTATAGAATCCTGTATAAACGAAGGAGCTGCCGCGGCATGCTCCTTTCGTGATTTTCGCCGTTATGACCGTTAAGGTGAACCTTACTATAAGTAACGGCAATTCTTTTATGAAACGCCTAGAGCCTGTAAAAATTATGTTGCGTGGCCTTTGGGACGTGATTATACAGGGTGAAAAATGCGTTTTTATGGGCTTTCTGTGGCCAGTTTGAGATCAGATGAAGATGGTAAGATTAATTTTATAAATTAATATGTACAAGTAAAACATTTCCGTTATATTATTACTGTTTCAATCGTTTCAAAAGGGTTATAATTGATTAAATAAATCAATGCCTGGAGGCAGTCAGAGATGCTTCAATTCTTGGGTCATATAGGATCATTTCCAATTCGATCGTATAGTTTGCTTTTTATGTTAGCTTTTGGGTTAGGTGTTGGCGTAACCGTTACTTTAGCAAAATTACAAAAGAAAAATGAATTGGCAGAACATTTTCTTAACATGGTGGCTCCTATGTTCTTATGTGCCATCTTGGGGTCTCGTTTTTGGCAAGTTTTCTTTTTTGATTGGGAATTTTATTCTCAGCATCCAGGGGAAATCATTGCAATCTGGCATGGTGGTCTTTCCATCCAAGGTGGGATTGTAGGGGCCCTTTTGTATGGAATATGGTATGTAAGAAAGCACAAAATCTCTTTCTGGGAGCTCGCTGATTTATGTGCACCGGGTCTTATTCTTGGACAAAGTATCGGTAGGGACGCAAATCTTATGAATGGTGATGCTTTCGGAGATCCAACTGGAGGAAATTGGGGAATTCTTTACCCAGAAGGTACTAATGCTAGAGCTGCATTCGGTGATAAGCCATTATATCCAGCAGAAGTATGGGAAGGACAGATGGATGTCATTATTTTTGCTATCGTTATGATTCTTTTGCCACGGAAATTAAATAGAGGGTATCTGTTTTTGATAACCAATGCTTTATACAATATTGGACGTTTTCTTTTGGAAATGTTGAGAGGGGATTCACCTGGATTTTTATTTGGTTGGACAGCGGCACAGTGGACATCGGTGAGTATTATTACCATTTGTGTCATCGCAGCGATTATTATTTATTTAAAAGAAAAAGAGAACCCACCGTTAAAAACCACGGATGAAATGTTGTAAAGAGATCAATAGCAGAGCAGCAACAACCAACCGCGGCGGCAGTTGGTTGTTGTGCTAACTGGAGATAAGAGTTCAATAAGCGACGTCATCATGAGGCTTTCGAGGGATCGATCTATAGCCTTTGATCTCTCTAAGCTCAGTTCTTCCGACGATAGGAATCATGGACGAGGTTGATAAATACATTAGGTTTAGCAACGCATGAATGGGGGACGGCAAATGTACTATCAACCATGGTCTCCATATCCTCCGATCGCTTCATCCTTATTTCCCAAATGTAGTAATAAGATTGAAGTCACGGGGGAAGGAACTATTTCGGCAGCTCCCCAAAAAGCCATTATCGTTGTTGGCGTGATAACTGAGAATGTAAGCCTGACAGCGGCTCAGAAAGAAAATGCAAGTGCTGTTACCAATATCGTCGAAGCGTTGTTAAAACTATCCATCCCGAAGGAGAATATTCAAACGACGCATTACAGCATCGACGTCCAATATAACTATGAAGATGGCAAACAAGTGTTTCGGGGATATAAAGTAACCCATTTGCTTCAACTAACAATTGATAAAATCGATCTGACTGGACTTATTGTGGATACGGCCGTCAAGAACGGTGCCAATACTGTGTCGAACATTCAATTTACATTGGCGCACCCGGAAATTGCCTATAACAATGCATTATCAATAGCTATAAAAAATGGCCTGTTCAAGGCCACAACCATAGCCAGAACATTAGGCGTGACGCTTTATCCGGCTCCTTATCTTGTTCAAGAAATATCCCGTAGTCAAGAACCAATTCCATACGCTGCTGCATTATATACCAAGAGTGCAGCAACGCCAATTCAGCCGGGTGAGTTGAAAATTTCCGCCTCGATAAAGGCTAATTTCACATATAATTGATACAAATTAACCATCAATAATCTTCAGTATTATGATTTCTATGACGGAAGCCTTGATAAATCCTCAATCTCCGCGGTGTAAGCGGCTCGTACTCTTCGAATGATAAGCGGCCGCGCAGTGATGGTTATTGGGAGTCTTTTGGCAAGAAAAGAAAGATCCATCCAAATCGGTACAAGATACGGTTCAATATAGCACACTAAAAATAACCAGGCTGCTTCGGCAGCCTGGTTTATATTTGTTGATAACGGAATCCGGGGTATGCTTTTGTCCGGCGGCGCCGCATTTTCGCTGAAATCGGGTTGTTCTCACATCTGATTACGGCTGCACTCTAAAAATAGCTTATCCATTTATGGCATAATTTCCAAAGTAATGTCATTTATTTTAATAGGATCACAAAGATGCCGCATCGTGTGGTAACTTTCCCTAAAGCAAACTTTTTTCTAAGCGGGACTGCAAACGCTTTCTTTTTATTTTTGCGAACTAACTCTCATTTTCTTATTAAGTGATCTTTAAACAAAACGAAATTTTGTAAGCGATTCCATTTTTAGTTGAATTAAGGAGGAGTTCGATGATCCGAAATGGAGTAGGAATTACGTTGGTATTGATGGCCGTGATGATGTTCGACGGGTGCTCTACACGCGATACCGGTTCTGTCCCCAAGGATGCAGAGGGCAATGATAAGCAAATGGATGTTTCCAAACCGGTGACCGTCAAAATTCTACGTGGGGCTTCAATGAATGATGAAACATTTCAAATGTTGATTCTGGAACCGATGGCCAAAAAATATCCGAATATTACTGTAGAACCTCTAAGCGGTAAACTGGAAGACCTGATCGCCGCCGGCAACATTCCGGATTTGCTGACTACACCACAAAACAGTTTGCCGGGCTACGCAAAGTTCGATGTGTTGGAGGACATGACGCCACTCTTGAAAAAGCATAATTTCGATTTGGGTCGCTTCAAGCCGATTTATATTGATGCCATTCGGGTCGCTTCCGATAAAGGAGAACTGTATGCCATTCCATATTACGCGCAGTTGAACGCACTGTTCTACAACAAAAATTTGTTCGACAAATTCGGAGTTCCCTATCCGAGGGACGGAATGACATGGGAGGATGCCATAGAAGTAGGAAGGAAAATGACGAGGGTTGAAAACGGAGTACAGATCCAGGGGTTGAATATCGAGCATATAAGCCGTATTTCCTTCCCATGGTCACCTAATCTGATAGAGAAAAAAACAGACAAAGACAAAAAAATAGAAAGGGCCAACGTCAATAACGAAACCTGGAAGAACGTATTCGAGTTGGCGTTCCGAATCCAATCGTTCCCGGGCAACTACCCGAACAAAGATTTTTACAAAGGTGAAGCGGCTATGTATGCAACTGTCGGAGACGCTTTTCAAAACATCAAAAAAGCAGTTGATTCGCAGGTATTTGAGGTTGGCATCGCGCAATATCCGAGCTACAAGGAGCTGCCCAACACTTACGGCATGGTGGATGAACACTGTATTTTCGTGACAAAGACGAGCAAAAACAAGGATGCGGCCATGAAGGTGATTGAGGTACTGACCTCCGACGAAGTGCAGATGACGGCCTCCAAATATTTGGCTCGGCAGTCAACGCTGATCAATGCGGAATTGCAAAAACAATTCGGCTCGGGATTTCTGACGGGAGTCGATACTCAGTCCATCTTTAAAAGCAAACCGGCTTCCGGCACCGAATTTTCCGTTTATTATTCCGATGCCCGAAAACTTCTGGATGCCGAGTATAAACAGGTCATAGAAGGTAAAACAGATATTAACACCGCTTTGCGAGATCTCGAGGATCAAATCAACAAAATGCTTGACCGGATGGCGGTCAGCCAATGATAAAGCGTTTAAATACGTTGGAACTGAAAATAATAATAGCTGCCTGAGGTTACCGAGACTTAGGGATACGTTGCCCCCTAAGTCCCGGTAGATTTTTATTCGACAGGGATTCCATTCTCTGATTCGTCCAATGAATATACGGAATCGTCCACTATGATTTATTACTGGTTGTTCATATGAATCTTGTAATAGGCCTGCCGGTACTCGGTCGGTGTCATATTTTCGTATTTTTTGAATAATCGCATAAAATACTTCTCATCATTGAAGCCTACCAGCTCCGCAACAAGCTTAATGCTTTTCGTGCTGCGGGTTAGCAGATCCTTTGCTTTGGATATTTTCAGCAGATGAATGTATTCCTGAAGATTGTACCCTGTTTTTTTCTTGAAAAAGCGGGAAAGATAGTCCTTGTTATAAGCGAATTTCGCCGCAATATCGGTAACGGAAATATCCTCTCTCACGTGAATCCGGATCCATTCCACGATTTCCGAGATCCCCTTGTCCCCTTGGGATACCATGGCGGATTGGTAATACTTCGAGATCATCTGCTCGGACAGTTCGATCAGGAGGGACGTGGATATGTAATTGGAGCCCTGCTGCGTGTAATAATTCGAGCTCACGATATGCTGTAGCTGCTGGAATAGGATATTGACCCTCTCGATTCTCGCAGGCTTAAAGTAGACGGGAAAGCATATTTCCGAGAAGGTCTTGAACGAATCGGGATTTGTCAGTCTACCAAGTTCTTCCTTCAGGGCGACTTCACCCAGCAGTTCGGACGGTCCGGCCGGAACAAAATGAAACCAGTAAAAAGAAATTCCCGCCCTGCATTCCCGGTACCCCTCATGGGGTTCGTCCGGCAGAATCAGGAGCGTTTCCCCGGGCTTTACCTCGTACTCCGTACCCCCTTGCGAGATATACAGGCATTCGCCTACTCCGATAATCAGCTCGAACGAATTGATATTCCGCCTGGTGTGAGTCCAGGGAACATCGGAGACGAATAAGCCGCAGGAGATAAACTCAACCGGCCTATCGATCCCCGACTTGAAATATTTCATAGCCGTCCCTCCTTGTATGCTAAGAGCAGTTACCGATTCTTTAATGAATTGGAAATTGCTCTTATTTAATTTTTGTTCTTTGAAAAATGAATTTTGATTTATTTATCCGGTTGAGGACGTAGCCCAAGCGAAGGCGCGGGAGTCGTCCCTCCGGGACGAAAAAAATCTTTTAAAAGGTGTTTACGATCTTGTGATGTCTTTGGGAAAATGCCAATAGGTGCT
>NZ_JAQAGZ010000037.1 GCF_027533625.1 Paenibacillus gyeongsangnamensis
ATCAGCATGGACGGCAAGGGTCGTGCCAAGGATAACATCGTCATTGAGCGTTTCTGGCGCAGCCTGAAATACAATGAGATCTATATCAACGATTACAACAGTCCGCGCGAGACGAGGCATGGTGTGGATAGCTACATTCATCTGCACAATCACTATCTGCCGCATCAGTCTCTGCAAAACCATACGCCGGCTGCTGTGTATAACCGTGACGTTATTCTATTATCCACATGTGAATGACAAAAGAGAAAGCCTTTCTCCCGCGCCTTCGCTTGGGCTACGTCCTCAACCTATGAACATCTTCTTCAGTGGTAATATCTTTCAATATTTCCATCACTGATCGATTAACTGCTTGCCCCTTCGGGGCAATTACAACAAACATTGTGCAAGATTTCACACCTTAAAAATCTAAAAAAACTGTCTTGACATCTTGTAGCACCATAAGGCGATGGATGTTTGAAAACAATGTTCTTACGCTAACGGAGTACGTTAGTTGAAAAATCAGCGATAATTTAGGGTCTATGTATACTTTGATTTTTCTTGGGCAATAATATTCTTTATTGCGTTAAAATTGAAAAAAGAAGTAAACTTGTTTACCGGATAATATTCGTATTAAAAAATTGTATCCATATTGGAAAGAAAATTGAATGAAGTATTGCCTGCAACATGTTTAATTCTCCTTTCGGATAAGACGCAAGAATGAAGAAGCTGAGATCAATGATCCAGCTTCTTTTTGTTATATTTGTTTGATGATAATGAAGTTTTAGACATTAACGAAGCGCTGAAGTACCGGGCAGTTTACTTGAATAACAAAATCGCAGTCTAAGTACCGTAAATTAAGGTTTTTGGTGCATAAGGAACGATCAAGATATACCTCGTTTCGGGCAAATTAATGAAACAAAATATCTACTATCTGAAACTGCAACTAATTTTTACGATATATTTACAATAAAATAAATAATCCATTGTTATAATTATGCATAGTTCGTCATTTTATTACATAATACGACAAGTTACATAGGTTCTCAAATCAAGACTACTAAAAAGTACGACTTAGCAAAAATGAAGAGGTGAGATCATTTTTATATAGCCCGATTAACATTATTTACTTTAATACCTTGTCAATTTAGAAGGAAGATTAGGAAGGGCCACAAAAAAATCTTCAACAGTGAAATTTTCCATAATAAATTAAAAGAAATTGGAGCGGATATCATTGAAATTTTTTCGTTTGAGTTCATTACGTACTAAATTTATTTTCATTTGCTTTCTTATATTGGCTGTTCCATCTCTTACTATTGGTATTGTAGGATACCAAATTTCAAAACAGCAATTAAGCCAATCGGGTGAAGCGCAATTGAAAAACAGTGTCCAAATGACAATTGGAATGATCAATACCATGGACAAAGAAGTTAAGTCGGGACATTTAACGCTTGAAGAAGCTCAAGAAAGAGTTCGCCAAGAAATCCTTGGTAAGAAGGGATCTGATAATAAGCGCCCCATTAATCCACGTTATATAGTCGGTAAAAGTGGTTATGTTTTTGCGATCAATAAAAATGCAATATCTGTGATGAACCCGTCAAATGAAGGGCAAGATCTGACGAATGTAAAAACCAAAGATGGAATTATGCTTGGTAAGCTGATGGTTGAAAAAGGAACAAGTAGTGGCGGATCTTTTAGCTATATGTGGGAAAACCCATTTACAAAGAAAGTAGAAACTAAAATAGCATATGAAGAATTGGATCCAAACTGGGGCTGGATTATTGGAGCCGGTGCTTATCTAAGTGAATTCAATAAAGGAGCGAATCAGGTTCTATATATTCTTCTCATTACCCTTGGAGTTTCTATTTTACTAGGAGCTGTTATTGTATGGTTTTTTATCAACTCCATCACAAAACCGATCATCCTCATGGCAGGACAAGTCGAAAAGATATCCAATGGTGATTTAACCATGGAGCCCATGACAATCAGAAATAAAGACGAAATTGGACGTTTGGCACGCGATATAAATACAATGACAATTAACTTAAAAGATGTGATTCGTCAAGTTGCAAGTAACTCCGAACAAGTGGCCGCTTCATCCGAAGTATTAACCGCGAGTGCTCATCAGACCTCGAAGGCCACTGAACATATTGCCAAATCCATGCAAGAAATGGCTGCCGGGACGGACCAACAAGTACGGAGTGTGGATGAGAGTGCAAAAACGATCAGTGAAATGGCCGCAGGTATTGGGCAAATTGCCGCAAGTTCAACACAAGTCGCGGACATGGCAAAGCAAGCCCTTGTTCAATCTTCGGATGGGGGTAAAGCCATTGATATTGTAGTGAACCAAATGAATTCTGTTAATCAAACGGTCAATGGATTGGCTCAAGTTGTAAAAGAGCTTGGAGAACGTTCAAAGGAGATTGGAGAGATACTGAACGTCATTACAGGAATTTCAGCCCAAACCAATTTATTAGCTTTAAATGCCGCGATTGAGGCCGCCCGCGCAGGGGAACATGGTCGTGGTTTTGCGGTAGTAGCTGGCGAAGTTCGTAAATTGGCTGAACAATCCTCTCAATCCTCTCAAAAAATATTTGAGTTAATTCAACAGATTCAAGGGAAAATAGACAATGCAATCATCGCTATGGAACAGGTGACCAAAGAAGTAAAATCTGGTCTTGATGTGGTGCAAACGGCTGGTGTTTCGTTTAATGATATTAAATACTCCGTAGAACAGGTTGCTAGTCAAATTTACGAAGTGTCTGCCGCTTCAGAGCAAATGGCCGCAGGAACTCAACAGGTCGTTCGATCTATTCAACAGATTTCAGAAGTGGCCTCTGAAACCGCCTCTGGAACACAACAAGTATCGGCTTCTTCTCAAGAACAATTAGCTTCAATGGAAGAAATCTCTGCGTCAGCCCAATCTTTATCTAAAATGGCAGAAGATCTCTATATGATTGTGGAGAAGTTCAAGATTTAATTATTATAGAAGCCATCCTAAACTCCCTCAGCGATATTGAAAGAGAAGATCTGAGAGGCCAGTCTTTACGACTGAGCCTTTTTTTGTGTCCGACTAGGACAATGTAACTAAAACCCTTTCATAGTTCCGTTATTAATGAAAAATATAAATTTATCACGATAGGGCTGCTTTTTTTGTTCTTTTATTTAATCTCCCTCCAAAATGAGCAAGTTGCCCATGAGAATACTCGTTATTGATCTTGACGTTCTGTGTATTAGGATGGGGTCAGGGGAGTTATTTGAAAATTAACTTGTATAGAATCGAACTTCTAATAACTACCTTTAACTACCTTGTTTTTTTCAAAGGCTTTCCGAAATGTGAGAAGCATGGATTTTTATTATATTGGTATGGTTGTTTAATGTGTATTGAAAATTGATAATCGGTTAGCTCGTTCAACTCCGGTAACGAGAGCTCAATAAAGGGCATATGAATACAACACCTACTTGTATGCAAATATCCACCCATCTAAAACAAAAGGATCCGCAACTGCGGATCCTTTTTGGGATGTTTTGTTGTGGTTAGGCATGTGCTGGCGTGTGATTTGTACCCGTTCCTGCTGTGCGGTTAGTGTCGTCTTTTTTATGTGTGAACAGCTTGCGCAGGTACGGCATCAGGAAGTAGTCTAAACCGAATCTGCCGGTGTTTGCACCTGCCATGAACAAGATCCCGCCGATAAGAATGAACCAAGGGTTCGTGTTTACGGTACCCGCGAACATGAACATGAAGTTCATGAGAAGTCCGAAGAAAGCTGCAGCGGTAGTCAAAGCACCGAGAATCAAACCAAGACCAACTAAGAATTCGCCGAGCGGAATTACGAAGTTAATTAATTTAACATTCGGCAGAGCAAAAAGTTGTATGAATGCGGTGAAGGTCGGATAAACAAGTTCATTGGTTGCTTTGTCGATCACCGGTTTAGTGACCGCGTTATTTAAGAATCCTTCGGCAGTAAATCCGCCGGTTAACTTTTGCCATCCGTGAGTGAGCCATTCATATCCAAAATACAACCGTACAAAAAGCAGGATACCTGCTGCATATTTATTTTCTCTAAGCCATTTTCCTAACATGATAATCATCTCCTAAAATTTTATTAGTGATTTTTTTCACATAGTGTGCTAAAAAATAAGCTTTATCTATTTCAGCCAAGATCGGGATCGTTTTTGTGTTTTCATGTTATATCTTCCTTTCGATTACAATGTTTACTTCCTCTCTACACCTATAATGTACCATGTACTAAAGTTTGGTTATGTGATTAAAATCACAAATATAAATTATCTTCGATTTGTACAATTTATGGGGATTCGTTATGACTAATCTTAAATAATCCAGAATGTGGTAAAATGATTAAAACAATAGAATATGGGTGAATTTTATGCTCGAAAATGCGGTTTGGGGGATTTTTGTGGCGGAAGGAACAAAGTGTATTAATAGGAACAAGGCGCAAGAATACTATGACAAGGCTGCCGCGGGATCAATCGGCAGCTTCGTTAAGCTATTTGGAAGAATAATGGAGTTTTTTATCCAAGATTGGAAAGCCGTAGCTTAAAGGAATCCACTACAAAGGGTGATTTAGGTATGGGTAATATTTTGTCTATTTTGTTTATTTTAATTGTTGGTGTATCTTGGTTTATGAATCTTGGATGGATCCGAATTATATTTATGATACCAATGATATTCCATGCAATTCTTTTTTATTTTTCTAATAGCTCATTTCATCGCAATAAAAATAAAATTTCAAATTCTATGAAACTTGTCAATAGTTCTGTCTATGGTACGTATTTACTCTGCTATATTTTGCTACCTGATGGTGGTGATACGGAGGATTCCTTTACAGTTTTTTTCAGGATTATAAAAAATGAGATGTTTATAAATGTAGCGGCCGTTGCTTCAGAAAAACCTTGTTTTAATAATAATTCAAATTATTTATACAAAAAAAGGTAAACGAGAGCTTAGGAATATAAGCATTCAAAATAAAATTGAATAAATATAGAGATTATGTCCAACCTGGCCGACTTCATTTGCCGACGCCGACACAACTGTAGAGTCATAGGCACTCTGTGGAAAATGCTTCCGTAAGCGCAAAGCTGCGCTTACGGGGACAGGCCCATCTGCCCGAGCGCCTCCGGCGTCAAGCCTTCGCCGGCGTAGGAGAGCAGCGGTGAAATCTCTGCCTCGCGGCCTTCCAGCTCTCGGGAAGGTACACCGGCTTGCAGCAGCCAGCGGCGATGCTGCTCCAGTACGAGGCGGCGTGCGGTGGCGGGGCTGTCCTCGCCTTCTTTATTTTTGACGGGCGCGAATTCGTCCTCTCTTCTCATCTTCAGTACGGTCATCGCTTCCGCCAGTGGAAAATAATCGAATATAAACCGCTCGAATTTGTAGGCGTTCGGCTGGGCGGGGGCGTGGAGGCTTCCTTGGTCGTCGAAAAAGCTGATTTTTTTGTGCGCGGCATGGTAAGGAATCGGCGTATCCGCGTAGCGTTCGATGAAATCAGTCCGGAACAGATGAATGGAGATGCTGCCAAGCCCATAGGCAAGCCTGCCTGTGGCGTCTCTTTCGTACTTCAACTCCTCCGGAATGTCCGTGTATTCCACAACGGCCGGTCTGCCGTCTTGCAGGCACAGCGTGCCGACCTTCTCGTCCGGGGATGCCTTGTCCACAGCCTTCGTGGCGATCGGATGGCCGAAGCTGGCAACTACGCCGAGGAAGAGAGGATCGGCGATCTTGATCAGGGCGTTGTCGACGTTATAGTAGAACAGCCACCGGATGCCGCGCCGCTTGAGATCGTCCAATGCGCCGGTCCGCTTCATAGAGGTGAAGACCTCTCCGTTACCGCTAGGGGCAAGCCTCAGCTCGTCCTTCTCCGCCAGAAGCAGGCGGCCCTCCATATCCAAAGCAGGCAGATCAGCCTGTTGGAACAAGATGACCTCGTCCTCCGGATACCCGAAATAGCCGTAATTCTTGAAGAATCGCTCCGTCTCCCGGTGATTGTCCGGACTTGTCATGATGTACCAGGGAAGGGAACGCCCGGATAGCCGGGACAATCGCAGCAGCCGCTCGGCCTGAAGCTGGAACAGCGATTTGCCGGATGGCAGCCCGATATCATAGGTTCCTTTGGGACCGTCATGGCCTAACCGGCTTCCTTGACCTCCGGCCACCACAAGCGCACCGATCTTTCCTTGACGCAGCAGCTCCCAGCCGGTCTCGGCGAATTGCGCCTGCTCCTCCTTCGAGTAGGCATCCCAGTCGATGGCCGCAAGGGGGGATATCCGACGTGGAACGGCGGCTTTCCGCCGTGCAGTACGATAGAGCTCGTCGATCGCGGTGAAATCCAGCTTCTTCAGCTGCTCGAGCAGCCGCTCTCTTGAATCCTTGGGCAAGACGTCATAGAAGCGAAGCACGTGCTCTTGACGGAAATGGCGCAGCTGCCCGAGCAGCTTCGGATCTAATCTTTCCAAATTTTCCATGGGCAGTACTCCTCTCTGGGCGACATTGCGCACCCATATTATTTTCCACTGTAGGCTCTCTTGTGAAATGCGGTAATGGATCGGAACAGCGTCTCTCCGTCCTCCGGCAGCCGGATCTCCGGCCGCAGCGGTAGGATTAGAGCGCGGTATGGCTCCGGAACCCAAATGTAGCGGTGCACATAAGCGGTCGGCCGGAAACCGCAATTCTCCCAGAAACGGAGACGCTTCAGGTTCTCCGGGCTTGGCTCCGCCTCAATCTCGATCACGATGCCGTCGAGGCGCTCTTCCTCACTGGCCCATCGCCTGAGGTGCGCCATGAAATCTTGCCCGAGCCCTTGGCCGCGAAGCGCTTCCCGCACCGCGATGTAATCGATGAGCAGCGCGTTCAACTGTTCGAGCCGGCCGGTGATTGCCATAGCTGCGGCACTTTCTCCATCCAGTGCGACATGGAGAAAACAGAGACCCCGTTCCAGCATGGAGCGAATCAAGCTCCGCTTCTTCCGTCCATGCTCGGGAAACGCCTCTTCATATATGACCTCGGCTAACTTCCATAAGGCTTCATCCCAATGTTCTATGGTTACGTAGCGCATTAATCAACCCTCCAAGCCAAATGATACCAGAAAGTCCGGAAGATTCCCAAATCCGTCCGAAGCCAAACAAACCGCAAGTCCTCCCGGCGTCAGCCGTGCGAAGCTTGCGGTTGCAGGCGCAGCGTATGATTCAGACAGGAACGGAAAGGGACGGACGGGGACACGGACGGCGGGCGACAGGAATTCAGCTTACAGCTGAAAGAGGCTGGCGAGAAGCGTCTTCTTCTTGGCAGTCTGCGGCACGGAAAAGAAGGCTTCCGAGCGCTTCTGCAGCAGGTTGATCGATTGGTTCAAATTCTCCGTGTTCTGAAGCAACAGCTTCACCGAACGTGTCAGGTCGTCGAGCTCCCTGCGGTGCTCCAGCAGCTGAATGGAGACGACCTCGTCGGCTTTCGTCGACAGCTTGTACTCCAGCGAGTCGCATCGGCGCTTCATCTCATGGCAATATTCGGCGAGCTGCTCGGCCTGGAAGCCGGCGGCGTCCGCGGAGGCTGCGGCCGTTTCAAGGACCGCTTGCTTCATGGAAGCTGCCTGCGCGTCAAATTCGATTTGATTCAATTGAAGCCGTTGATCCAGCTGCTTCTTGATGAAAGATAGTTTCTCCAAGTCGTTCTCACTGAACACATAGTGCCCCCATTCATCCTTCGTAAAGCGTCCTACAAAATGAGACGCCCAACGCTTGATCGTGGTGGGGCTGACATTCAAAGCTTCAGCGGCTTCCTTCGTGGTCCACATTTTCATCCTTGATCAACTCCTTTTACTAGAGGTATTCGATGAGAGTTTGCTTTCCCCTGCAAGGGTGACAAAGGTAGTCAGTGTTCGGCAAACAAAGTGGAAAAGCTTATAATATCGGCAAAAACGGCCGTTTTCGAGCCGTTACGACGGTCTCTTCCTGTAAACGACGGAACGGTCATTCCGTGCGGAACGAAGTTTCACAATACCTATCCGTAACAACCATATGGCGCTCATGCTGTATGGTTTTTCTTTTTTTACGCTTGATAAAGATGTGAATTGCGATGGGATAAATAGTATGCGAACGAAGTCACAGCTGCTTTAAAAGCGGGAATCGTAGAAGGAGTCAACGACCGCGAGTTTAGACCGGATTCGGTCATCACACGCGAGCAAATGGCCGCGATGCTGATGCGGGCTTAGAAAGTCAAATTCGGAAATAAAGCGGCGGCATCCGATGATGACGTTACATTCTCGGATCAAGGGCAAATTTGCGATTGGGCTAAAGAATCCGTATTGTCTGCAGCGGCGCTGCATTTGCTGAACGGTCGGGCGGATCGCGTTTTTGTACCTGAAGGAACGGCAACAAGAGCGGAGGCCGCACAAGTGATTCATAATTTTTTGTTTACCGATGTCCACAACTAGAGCCTCATGCTGTCTTTGAATTCGATTCCAAATCCGCTATACTAAACTAATGTCCATTTCAATTGACGGTGGTGTTTGGGTTGTCGCTCTTGGCTCAGGAAAGAAAAGATATCATTTTACAAACGCTGCTTCGTGAAGGTAAAGTGAAGGTGCTTCCGATGGCTGAACAGCTGGGGGGTTCCTCGGAAACGATACGCCGGGACTTGGATGCGCTCGAGGCGGAGGGCAAACTTCATAGGGTATATGGAGGCGCAGTGCGTTCCGGATACGAGCATGGGGAACCTTCTTTTCAGCAGCGCACCCAATTGTATGCCGACGCCAAAAAGAAAATCGGAGAACGGGCGGCACAGCTGATCGAGGACGGCGACACCATCGCATTGGATGTAGGTACTACCATGATGGAACTGGCCAAATCGATTCACGGAAAACGGAATATTACTGTCCTTACCAACTCGCTGCCGATCGCCTCGTACCTTTCCGAAGCATTAAATAACAATCGCTTTACAGGCAAAGTATTTGTGCTCTGAGGGCAACTGAATCCGGAGCAGCAGTCCATGACGGGACCGCTTTGCGAGCAAATGATGGGACAATTTTTTCTGAACAAGGCGTACTTGTCCATCGGAGGTCTATCCTTGGCGGGCGGCGTGACGGATTATGATTTGAACGAAACGTATATTTCCAAGCTGTTTGCGAAGTCGGCGCGGGAAGTCATTGTTCTTGCAGACCAATCCAAAATAGGGGTACAAGCGTTTACTCAGATCATACCTCTGGACGATGTCGACATTGTAGTGTCGGATCAGGAGCATCCGAAGGATTGGAAAGATCTGCTTGAGAAAAAAGGCATTTATTGGATAACTTGCGAATAATCCAGGATAAACGGCTACGCTGTCCTTGTCTTACAAGGACCAGCGCGTTTATCAAGGTTGATGCGAAGCTATAAGCCCGCGAAAAACTTATAAATTCTTATCAACAAATAAAGGTTCGAGTAGGGCGATAACCCTATCCGAACCTTTTTTGCTGCAGGAGTGCAGGCTGCAAGATGTCCAGCAGTTCCGAGAGCCGCCCAATTTCATAAGTAGGCAGATTACCGGCAGGCGCGGTTCTTCCTTCGTGGTTAATCCAAACGCTTCGCATGCCGATTCCGCCGGCTCCCTTAATATCGGTGTCCAAATTGTCGCCGACCATCATTCCTTCCTCGGGAGAAATTCCAAGCAGCTCCATCGCATGTTGAAAAATGGAAGGAGCCGGCTTTCCGGCGCCGAACGTACCTGAAATGATAATATGATCGAAGTAGTCCGCCAAGCCGAGAATGCTGTCGATTTTTTCTTGCTGCAGGTCAGGTGCTCCGTTGGTCAGAAGGAGGAGCGGGTATTGCTTATGCAGATGGTCCAACACATGGAAAGTATCATCGTATACCAATGGGTGATTTCTTCGTTCTTCGGCAAAACGTTCGGCAAGCCGTTGTCCGAATGCCGGATCGTCGATGCCCGTCTTTTGCAATCCACAGGTCCAGGATTCCTTCTGATAAACGGGAGCCCATTGTTCCAGCTTGTGAAAAGCGGGATGATGCCCGGAGTTAAACCGCCCCCAAAGCGCCTCCAAGTAAGTCACTTCAATCATATTGGCCCATTCATAGATTTCCATGGAGGCGAACAGCTCTTGAGCCGCTTCACGTACGTTTTTTTCCAAAACGGCGGGTTGGAGAGATGCCTTATCCGCGGCCATTCGGCAAGTGGCTTGAAACGCTTCGTTAATACTTTTTTCATCCCATAGTAAAGTATTGTCCAGATCAAAAATGATAGCTTTTATATTAGACATTGCGCACTCCGTCCTCTCCAGATGTCTAATACTAATTTGCAACAAAAACACACAAAAGTCAACACAAATAACGGAAAAACAACAACATTTAATAGGAAATCACTTCATGGAGCATTGGAAAAGGAAGTATTCCCCAAGTAATCGACGCGTGCCGAATCGGCAGCTCACCTCCGGATGTCCGCAAACATATGAGCTTGGGATTATTGCTGCTTCCGCATCGCCGTTGTTATGATTAGAAGGCAATGGTTCAAGCGAATGGGGGAACGATCATGTCAAATTGGGCTGTCCGCATGTCGGACTCGGTGATGAAGCGCACGCCGGAGTTTAAGGAAAAGTGGGAATATGACAACGGGGTCATCTATAAAGGGATGGAGCTCGTATGGAAGCATACCGGGGACCGGAAATATGTTGACTATATCAAGAAAAATCTCGATTTCTTCGTCGACGAAACCGGCAACATTCAGCGGTATTCCGTGACCGAGTACAATATCGACCATGTCAACAACGGCAAGCTGCTGTTCCCGCTGTACCGTGAAACCGGGGACGAGCGATATAAGAAAGCGGCGTACTTGCTGCGGGAGCAGCTCCGGAATCATCCTCGGACGAGCGAAGGGGCGTTCTGGCACAAGCAAATTT
The DNA here is from genome assembly GCF_027533625.1 of Paenibacillus gyeongsangnamensis. Taxonomy (GTDB): domain Bacteria; phylum Bacillota; class Bacilli; order Paenibacillales; family NBRC-103111; genus Paenibacillus_G; species Paenibacillus_G gyeongsangnamensis. The sequence goes on from NZ_JAQAGZ010000037.1 coordinate 10,875, forward strand.
ATCCGTATCAAATTTGGTTGGACGGGCTGTACATGGGCTCGCCGTTCTATGCGGAGTTCATTCGGGAATTCGGCGAAGCAAGCGAGTTCGACGATGTGACGAAGCAGTTCTTGATCTGCGAGAAGCATACGAAGGATGCGAAGACCGGTCTTCTGTATCACGCCTGGGACGAGACCAAGTCGATGCACTGGGCGGACAAAGAAACCGGCTTCTCGCAGAACTTCTGGGGACGCTCCGTCGGCTGGTTCGTGATGGCGCTTGTGGACGTGCTGGATTATATTCCGGCTGAGCACAAGGACCGCCCGCAGATCATCCGAATCCTGAATGAAACCATCGACGCGCTGCTGAAAGTGCAGGACCCTGCGACAGGCTTATGGTATCAAGTGTTGGATCTTCCGCAGCGCAAGGGTAATTACCTGGAGGCCTCCGCTTCCTGCATGATCCTCTACGCCTTGGCCAAAGGCATTCGCAAGGGCTACTTGCCTGCATCGCTGCAGGATACCGCCAGGAAAACGTACGACGGCATCATCGGGGAGTTCGTTACCGTAACGGCCGAGGGGCTTGTGAACCTGAACAAGGTATGCGCGGTAGCCGGACTCGGCGGCAAGACGAAGCGTGACGGCACGTTCGAATATTACATCAGCGAGCCTATTGTTACGAACGATCAGAAGGGCGTCGGGGCTTTCATCCTGGCCTGCGCCGAGATGGAGAATCGATAAAATGAGGTATCAAGCCGTTCCCGCTTCAGCGGGGGCGGCTTTTTTACACTTGCTCGGAGGCAGAGAGAGGCTAGGGGAGCAGCTCCAGAAATTTCTTGGAGGAAGCGGACAGCGGGACGTCCTTCAAGGTGACGATCCCGATGCTGCGCGGCGGGAGCGGGGGCTCGAGCCGGACCTCTACCAGATCGGAAGAAGCAAGCTCGTTCTCGACAAAGCTTCGGATGACGCAAGCGATGCCGAGTCCGTTCCGGGCAAATTCGACGAGCAGGTCCAGGCTGCCCAGCTCGATCTCGGGCTTAACGGCCACGCCGCGTTCGAGGGCGACGGCGTCGAAGTAGGCCCGGCTGCTGCTTCCCTTCTCCAGCAGAATGAGCGGATAGCCGCTGAGCTCCTCCAAGGAGACCGGCTTCTCCGCAAGGAAGCCGTATTTCGCGCCGGCCACGAAGCCGTCCCGGATTGTCAGGCTTTCCCGCACGTGAAGCTGCTTGTCCTGTGGAACGGGCAGATTCACGATGCCGAGATCGATGGCGCCTTCCTTGAGCAGCTTCACCGTTTCGGGAGTCGTCCGGTTGGTGACGCCGATTTTAATGTTAGGATAAGCTTCATGGAAGCGCTTGAGATAGGGCAGCAAAAAATGCTTGCACAGCGTGTCACCGGCGCCGATCTTGATATCGCCGCTGAGGAACTGATGCATCTCGGCAAGCTTGCGCTCTCCGTTCACGATAAACTGGTACGCCTGCTCGATATATTTGAACAGCACCTCCCCTTCCGCCGTCAGCTTGACGCCCTTGGAGGTACGGAAAAATAAGGCCCCTCCGAGCCTTGCTTCCAGCTGCTTCAGCGACTGGGTTACTGCGGGCTGCGTAATGTATAGCTCCTCTGCGGCTTTGGTCAGACTGCCCGTCTTCGCGATGACGTAGAATACCCGGTATGCCTCTAAATTACCCGGTTGCATATTATCTCACCTTATATCAGGTATTATTAATATTAATTATTTTTATGCCATTGATCCGATTATACTGAAAGCAAGACGGATCGTAAAGGAGAGGGAATATGACGGTAACGGCGATAGTAGGGGCAAACTGGGGAGACGAGGGCAAAGGGAAGCTGACAGACGCACTGGCGGCGGAATCGCGATATGTAGTGAGGTATCAGGGCGGCAGCAACGCGGGGCATACGATCATCAACGATTACGGGAAATTCGCGCTGCATTTGCTTCCGTCGGGTGTGTTTTATCCCGGTGTCGTCAATGTCATCGGTCCGGGCGTTGCCTTCCACCCGGGTGATTTCCTGCGCGAGCGGGAGAGTCTGCTGGCCCGGGGCGTTCCTGAACCGGTTCTTCGCGTGTCGGACCGGGCCCAGGTCGTCATGCCGTACCATAAGCAGTTTGACGCCTTGGAAGAAGAGCGGCTCGGGGCACGGAGGTTCGGATCGACCCGGAGCGGCATCGCGCCCTTCTATGCCGATAAATATTTGAAGCTGGGCGTGCAGGTAGCGGATTTATTTCATGAACGAAGATTGAGGGAGAGGATCGGCGCTTCGCTTGAGACAAAGAACGTGCTGCTTCAGCATCTGTACGGTATGCCCGGACTACGGGAAGAAGAGCTGGTTCATGAGCTGCTCGGGCAGGCGGAAGCCTTGAAACCGTTCGTGTGCGATACGTCGGCTCTGCTGCAGCAAGCGGTTGCGGACGGCCAGCCGATTCTGCTGGAAGGGCAGCTGGGAGCGCTGAGGGATCCGGATCACGGGATTTATCCTTTTACGACCTCAGCCTCCACATTGGCCGGGTTCGCTCCCGTCGGTGCGGGCATTCCGCCTTACGCCATCCGGAACGTCATCGCCGTCGTCAAGGCTTATTCCAGCTGCGTCGGAGCGGGGCCGTTCGTTACGGAAATTCACGGCGATGCTGCAGCAAAGCTGAGGGAGAGAGGCGGAGACGCCGGAGAATACGGGGCCACGACGGGCCGTCCCCGCCGGATGGGCTGGTTCGACGCGGTAGCCGCGAGGTACGGATGCAGCCTTCAAGGTGCTACCGAGGCCGCGCTCACCAATCTTGACGTGCTCGGTTATTTGGATGAAATTCCGGTGTGCACGGCCTATCTGTTGAACGGTACGGCAACGGAGGCGTTTCCCGTCTCGGCGGAGCTGGATGAAGCCGTTCCCCTGCTGGAGATGCTCCCGGGCTGGAAGTGCGACGTGTCCGGCATCCGCGAGTTCGACGAGCTGCCTGAGCAAGCCCGGCGCTATGTCCTCTTCTTGGAAGAACGGATCGGCGTGCCGATTCGCCGCATCTCCGTAGGGCCGCGGAGGGATCAAATGATCGAAAGGAAATAGCTGCCGCTCAGAACGCGGTATAGGCGGCACACGGAGTTAACTGAAGCACATTGCGTAAGGCCCGCAAGCCCGGGCGATCGGGGGCTTGCGGGCTTTTGCGCGGTTGATAAGACTTTATAAGTTTTCGCAACTTATAGCTTCGCATCAACCTTGATAAACGCGCTGGTCCTTGTAAGACAAGGACGGCGTAGCCGTTTATCCTGGATCGAAGCGGTTAAATTCGGACTATAGACTGTTATGAGGCGGAGGAGGAAGATAGGGGGCATGGCCGGTTTACAGCCCTAATCTATTTTCGACATAAAGGAGACTCCGCAATGAATACGTTTCGCAATCCGATATTGCCTGGATTTTATCCGGATCCTTCCATCTGCCGCGTAGGGAATGACTATTATATGGTCACCTCGACGTTTGAATATTACCCCGGGGTGCCCATCTTTCACAGCAGGGATCTCGTGAATTGGCGCCAGCTCGGCCACGTGCTGGACCGCCCGTCGCAGCTGAACCTGGACGGCACGCCGTGCTCCAAAGGCATTTACGCCGCCACTCTGCGCTATCACGACGGCTTGTTCTACATGATCACGACGTTTGTCGTCAGCGCGGAAGGCGAGCGGCGCAACTTCTATGTGACGGCCGAGAACCCGGCGGGGCCCTGGTCCGATCCGTACTGGCTGAAGGATGCGCCGGGTATCGATTCGTCCCTCTTCTTCGACGACGACGGCAAGGTGTATTTCACGGCGAACCGCAGGCCTCCGGCCGGTCAGCAGTATCCGAAGCATATGGAAATTTATATGCAGGAGCTGGATTTGGAGACGAAGCAGCTGGTAGGGCCGAAATTCAGCCTCTGGGACGGAGCGCTCAAGCAGGTGCACGCCCAGGAAGGGCCTCATTTGTACAAAATCGACGGGTATTACTACCTGTTGATCGCCGAAGGCGGTACAGGCCACACCCATTCGGCCACCATAGCGCGCAGCAAGCGGATTACGGGCCCTTATGAGGTATGCCTGACGAATCCGATTCTGACCCACCGCCACTTGGGGCGCGATTATGAGATCGTGAACGTCGGTCATGCGGATATCGTGGATACGCCGGACGGCGAATGGTGGATGGTCTGTCTCGGCTCGCGGCCGTATGGAGGACATTACCGCAATATGGGCAGGGAGACCTTCCTCGTTCCTTTCCGTTGGGAGCAGGGATGGCCGGTCGTGAATCCCGGGAAAGGAATCGTGGAGCTGGAGATGCGGCGTCCCGCGCTGCCGGAGCACCGCTGGCCGACACTGCCGGCTTGCGAGCACTTCGAGCGGGCGGAGCTGGATCTCCGGTGGAATTTCATCCGGACGCCGCGTCGCGAATTCTGGAGCTTGACCGAACGGCCGGGCCACCTTCGTCTGCGGCTCAAGCCGGAGGCGCTCAGCGAGCCGGTCAACCCGAGCTTTCTTGGACGGCGGCAGCAGCATCAGAGCTTTACCGTACGCACGGTCATGGAGTTCGAACCGGAAAGGGAAGGCGAAGAGGCGGGGCTGGCGCTGCTGCAGAATCATGACTTTCAGCTCCGCTGCGAAGTCGGATTCGGACTCCGGGGCAAGCGGATCCGTCTTGTCGAGCGGCGGGCCGGGGTTGAAGCGGTGCTGGCGGAGGAAGCGCTGGATGCGGGGAAAGTATACTTTAAGGTGGAGGCGGTCGGTCAGTCGATCGATTTCTATTACGGGCGTCAAGCCGAAGCTTGGAGCTTGCTGCACGGCGGAGCGGACGGGACGCTGCTGAGCAGCGATGTGGCCGGAGGCTTTGTCGGCGCCTATATCGGCTTGTTCGCCAGCAGCAACGGCGGGGCAAGCGGCAACGCGGCGGATTTCGATTGGTTCGAATATGCCCCGCTGCCGGAATAACAGGACCGGGGCCTGCTTCCCGGAAGAAGCGGTCAAAGCCGTTCGCCCCGATTGGGGCGGACGGCTTTTCGCTTGGGCCTTGATATACGCGCTGGATCTTGTAAGACAAGGAAGGCGCAGCCGTTTATCTTGGGGTTAGGGTCAGGTTCGGAACAGGCACTTCAGGCGTAAGCTTTCTCTTCCGGTTCCAATCGGACGGTAGTCAGGTGGACAAGCTCCGGCAGGGAAAAGAAGGCCGCCAGCTTTTTCAGCCGCATATAAATGGTCCTCAGGATGACGGAATCGAGCTCCATAATCATGCTTTCGTTGGCGATGTAATCGTGGATGCTCACTTTGATGAGGAAGGGGCTGTGCCGGAGATTGACCGAATTCTGCTTGGTCGGATTATAGCCGTTCTCCAGAATATACTTCGTTTGTTCCGCCGCATGCTGGAACAGCTCCGCGCACCGTTTGCTGACCTGAATTTTCCTCGAGGTTCCGAACGGAGATTCAATGGTCAGTATCCGGGTCGTTTCATTAAGGGCGTCCTGCGTTAAGTAGACCAGCTCGTGAACCTCGATTCCTTCCATAAGCAGACGAATGATGATGGCATCTTGCGGGTTGACGCATTGGCTTTCGATAAAGAGCAGTTTTTCACGCGTTAAGACATTCATAGACGGTTTTGATCTTCCCTTCAGTCGCTATAGTTTGTCTTATGAGGAATTATTTTACATCAGAAACGACGGGAAAACTACGGGGGTAAAATAAGAGGTTTTGTCGTTTACTGTAATGATTTAATTTATGAAAATCGTTTCATGATTATTCCTTTCGTAGAACGTTTTCAAAGCAAAATCAGGTGACAATCTTGTGACATTTAGGATCAGGTACTATACGAATCGGAAATGACCGTTTGGAGGTAACCTTATCTAAATTTATTTGCAAAGCACGATATCAGTGAAGGCACTTGCGATCGGCCTGCGGGCGGTCAGGGTTGCCTTGACGAATGGTCGATTTAGGTTTAGACTTAATCTAAATATAAAAATTGGAGGGTCATCTATGAAAAAGAAAGGACAGCTGACCGTTCAACGGAAAACGATCTACGATATCATCGTGAACTCGCCGGACCATCCGACTGCGGCGGATGTGATCGAACGGCTGAAGGAACAGGGGCTCAGCTTCGCTTACGGCACCGTGTACAACTCGCTCCGGTATTTGACGGATACGGGCATGGTGCAGGAGCTGAAGCTTGAGGGGGACGCCGCGCGTTACGATGCGCGGACCGAGGAGCACCAGCACATCGTGTGCGTGGAGTGCGGCCGGGTGGATGAGGTATTCACCGAGGCCCCCGCTTCATGGATTCAATCCGTAGCCGAAGAGACGGGCTATTCGATCCATAAAGAACAATTCTTGTTCAAAGGAGTGTGCGCCTCATGCAGAGCTACGGGTCGGCCGGTGAATTAAGCAGCGGACCGGCGCTGAACGGGATGCTGCATGAAGAGCAGGAAGGTCCCAGCTGCTGCCGTCTGACGCAGCGTGTCGTCATCATCAGCCCAACGCCGGCTGCCCTGCATGAGCTCATCCGCGAGCTGACGGCCCGATGCTACGACGTGTTGGTGCTGCACCGCCCGGATCCGGAGACGATCCGCAGCCTGAGGACCGAGCTGGTTATCGTTGACCGGACGCATGACGGGGAAGCGCCGGAGGACCCGGCGGGGGCTTCGTCCTTCCTGCCGACGCTGCATCTTCTAGCCGAGAACGCGGGGAGACGGCCGGATGCGTATAACGATTTTTATTTGAACTGGCCGGTTCCGGTGGCCGAGATGGTCGGACACATCCGCCGCCTGACGCAGCTGAATCCGGGCAGTGCCAGCCGGGTCGACGGACAGAAGCGGCTCAAGGATCTGACCGTCGACGTCAAGCGGATGGCCGTATACCGCGGCGGCTCGCGGATCGAGCTGACGAAGACGGAGTTCGAGCTGCTGCGCCACCTGCTGGATGCGTCCGGGACGGTGCTTACTCGGCAGGAGCTGATGGATCATGTGTGGGGCGAGCATTACTTTGGCGGGAGCAATACGGTGGACGTCCATTTGAAGAGCTTGCGCCAGAAGCTTGGCGATAATCCGAAGGTACCGCGCTATATCGCTACCGTCAGAGGCGTAGGCTACCGGATCTTCGATGAGGCGACCTCCTGAGGCGGGGGATGGAACCTGTCGGCGGCGGCGGAAGCCCTTTGAGCCGCTTAAGGCTAGTGACGTGCTGTGAAACGCATTCCGCCGTTTAACGGACAACAGGGTCTTATTCGAGGATGGCATCGCCATCCTGCGGATAAGACCCTTTTTGCGGAATCTAGCATTCCGCACCGGTCATTTCGTTCGTAAACATCCGCTTGTATTCCTGCGGCGTCAGTTTCTTCGCGGATACCGGGGCGTAGTGAATCTGAAGGGCACGGCGGCGCTTGGCGGAAAAGTTCGGCGGCGTCCCGTGATGGAGCAAGCCTGAGAAGATCAGCAGACCACCCGGCTTGAGCGGAACGGCGACATCGCGCTCCACCTGCACGGCCGCGTCGCAGAGCTGCCAGTCCCGCTCGGCATAGTGCGGTACCGCACCCTCCCGGTGGGAGCAGGGGATCACATGCATGCAGCCATTGTCGAGCTCCGCCGGGTCCAGCGCGATCCAGAAGCCGATAACGGACTTGTCGAACGCCAGCGGACCATACGCCATGTCCTGGTGCCACGGCTTCTCCGCGCCGCCCGTCGGCGGCTTCAGGATAGCCTGGTCCTGGGCGACCTTGGCTTTTTCGCCGAACAGCTTCTCCAAAGCTGCGGCAATGGACGGATGGTGCGCGATCGCATGCAGCCGCGGCTCATGTTCGATGTAATCGCTTACCTTCCGGGCAGCAAGTTCGATCTCCTCCATCGTACGGAGCTCGCTTCGCGGCTTCACGAATTGGATTTTCGCACCGGTCGAAGCTCCGGACAAGATATCCATGATAGCCTCCAGGGACGAGCGCACCTCCGATTCAATCAATGCCTGCTCCACCACCAGGTAACCTTGCTCCCAGAACTGCTTCACGTGGGCTTCCGTGATCTCTTCCAGACTAGCCGCGCTGGCTTGAGCCAGCCGATCATAGCGGTATAACCGGGAGGCAACCGATTGCGCGAGCTCCCATTCGTCCTCGTTCTCGTAAGCGTACAGCGTCTTCTTTTCCTCCGGCATGACGGTTGTTCACCCTCCTCACGAGTTCGTTTGCTTGCCTCTATCATACGGGATGGGAAGGTTTCGTGAACATGGCCTGAGGCTGCGAGGATTTGTACTTACCCGGCGATCCTCCGCCCGGAATGGAGGATGCTCTTATCCGTCAGCCGTGCGGCTTCGGCGGGTCCGTCTCCAGCAGGTAGGCCGACGGCGGTACGCCGTAATGCTTCTTGAACTGCTTGCTGAAAAGGAACACGGACGCATAACCGAGCGCATCCGCCACCTGGGATACGTTCATCGTCGTTTCGCTCAGTAAATGCTTGGCCCGCTGCAGACGAATGCGCGTGACATTTTCTTTGAGCGGCGAGCCCGTCGCCTTCTTGAAGAGCCGATTCAAATAAGCGGGCGTCAGGCCGACCAGCTCGGCCAGCTCCTCGTGAGGCAGCCTTCTTCCGGCCTCCTCATGGAGGCGGTGCAGCACACGCGCAACCGCCTGCCGCTGCTTCCGCGACAGCGCCGAAGCCGGTTCCGGCTCCTCCCGGCAGCGGTACAGCCGGATCAGGATTTGCTTCAGCACGCCGTCGAATTCCTGCTCCGTCCATGCATCTTGCCTGAAGCGGATCCCGAGCGCCTGATGCAGCAGCCGTTCCAGCTCGCCGCGTTCCTCGACGTAAACGACGCGCTCCGGCAGCAGGTCTCCCTTGGGTTCCGCCGCACAGCCGGGCAGGGGAATGAGTCCAAAATGAATATAGACGACCGTCAGCCGGTCTTCGGCATCCTGCTCCGCCGCCGGCTGGTCTCCCGGATGCAACACGAAGCAGGCTCCGGGACGAAGCGGATACGTCCGGCCGCCGAGAACCATCTTCCCGCTGCCCGACAGCACGCACCATAAATCGTAATCCGCGAGCGGCGCGGGCCGCCAATTCCAGCCGATCTCGCAGCGCGCCTTGCCGCTGTTCCCGCTGTCGGTCAGCGTATACGCCATTCGCATGAACGAGCCTCCTTTTCCCGAACGCCCTTCCGAAGCCGTCCGGTTTCATGATTCCATTATATAGGCAGGGATGGAAGGCATATAGGTCTCCAATACCAAATAATAGGAATCTAAATTTAATTTTATTTGATTTATGTTTACTTTTCATAGCTTGGATTTTGGATCTTATGGTAGAATTAAACAAGGTGATAGGTATATGGAACTATATTTTATAGAATTACGTCTGCAGCGTAACAGGCTTCGGCGTCTCACCCCGGATGGAAACAAGGGCGGAGCCGAGAGCTGACATATGCGATAATGGAGAAACGGAGGGCATCATGCTGAAGAAAAGTTCCGGACCGATCCAATTGGACATAAACAAAATTGTTGCTCAACTAAATTTGAACCCGGAAGGATTAAAAGACGTGCTAAGACCCAATTTATGTCCTGACGGTTCATCCACCCAATCCGTTTGTGTGAAATCGACATAGCTTAAATTAACAAATAATGGACAGTGTCCGTTTCACTGCATGGGCTCGGGTCTGTGAGAGTACGGTTCATTCTCCTAAAGCGATAGGAACAGGCTCGGGTGGTCGGCAGGGAAACCGGCGGGAAGGATAGGGTGCGAATGAAGACGAGACGCCAAGCAGCCACCAGGAAGGCTCCGCGCCGTTCCGCACAGGGGGGTGCCTATCCGCCGCATCTGAATACGGCGGAGATTCGAGGGTTGTTCAATCCGTTCGGAGGCTTCAGTCCGTTTGGCTTCAGCACGACGGCAGGCGGAGCCGCAGCCGCAGCCGGTCCGGGAGTTGCAGCGACCGAAGCGGCTGCGGGCTCCGGAGGGGCAGGCCTAGGTTTCGGCGCCTTGTACAACAAGGTAGGCGGACTGGATGGCATCATTTCGACGATGGGGAAGGTCCAGAAGATGTTCACGATCATCCGCCAGTTCGGACCGATCTTCAAAATGTTCGGCAGCTTCGGAGGCTTCGGCTTCGGAGGCGGAGGCGGAGGCGCGAAGGCGGCCACGGCCAGCTTGCCGAGCCGCAAGGCCGGCGGCGCGAGGGGACGCAAGCGAACGGCCCCGGCGGCCGGAGCAAGCGCACGCAGCCGCAGCAGCGCGGCGGCGCCGAAGGCGCGCACGGCGAGCGCGTCAGGCGGGCGGGCGCCGCAGCTGCGGCGCAGCGCAAGCGGCAAAAAAACCGGAAAAGCGGTTTAAGCTTTTCCGGTTTTTTGTTGCTCCGGGCGCGATCCGGGTCTCACCTTGCGGCTTTCGTCTTACAGCGGAACCGTCTGCGGACGCTTCTCCTTAAAATAAACCCACTCGCGGAAACCGATTTCCTTCAGCCGCTTCGCGACGAGCTCCCAGTCGTCCCCGACCCGCTCGGGCTTGTGGGCGTCGGAGCCGAAGGTCACCTTCACGCCGTAATGCAGCGCCCGCTCGAGAATTGCGTCGATCGGATACCAGCCGCCGCAGTCCTTCGTTTTGCCCGAAGTATTGATCTCGATCGCAACGCCCTGCTCCCCGATCAGCTTCAGGGTATGGTCGACCGCTTCCGTCTGAATATCCGAGAATGCCGGGTAGAAGCCGCGCATGGCGTCGATATGCCCGAGAATTTGAAACATGCCGCTGCGGGCGGACTGGGAGATCAGGTCGTAATAGATTTCCTTCTGCTCGACCTTCTGCTTCTCGGTTAGTCCGTTCCAGCGCTTCCGGTTAAAGATGCTGACGCCGCCCGACAAATGAACGGAGCCGATAATATAGTCGAACGGATAGTTCTCGTACACCTTGCGGTATACCTCCGCATGCTCGGGGAAGAAATCCGACTCCACGCCGAGCAGGACATCGATGCGGTCCCGGTATTCCTCCTTGAGCTTCAGCACTTCTTCTACATAACGCGCAAACTCGCTCTTCGCCATCGCGATGCCGGGCTGCTCCCGGTCCTTGCTGCTTGCAAAATAAGGCGAATGATCGGAGATCCCGATCACCTGCAGCCCGTGCCGGATGCCGGCCTCCACATAATCGCGGATCGTGCCGATCGCGTGGCCGCACCGCTCATGATGGGTATGCAAATCGAATTTCATGCGAGATCCCTTCCTTTCAGCAGATGTCCCCGGCAGCTTGCCCTTAGAATCGCCGCTAGGCGTCCAGGGTCCGCCGGTCTCATTCCGAACCGATGAACTGCGTTTCCTGCATGCCCTTGAGATCCTGCAAAAACTGATGCAGCGCCGAGCTTAAATAGCGTCCCGATTTGTATACGACGCCGACGGGGTGGCTGATCTCCAGCTCGTTGACTTTGACCATCTTCAGCGTTCCGAGCTTCAGCTCGTTTTGAATCGACAGCTTGGAGATGATCGCCGCGCCGAGGTTGAGCTCGACCATCCGCTTCACTTCCTCGCTGCTGGACAGCTCCATCACGACATTCGGCATAATCGACAGCTGCTTGAAAATTTGATCGACGAACCGCCGTCCGGCCGTCTCCGGCGAGAGCATGATGAGCGGCAGATTCTGCAGCCGCTCGATCGGCACATGTCCGTAGCGGGCCAGCGGATGGAGCGGCGAGACGACCAGCTCGAACGTGTCATAATACAGCACCGAGCTCTCAAGCGCCGGATGCTTGTCGAACAAATAAGTGATGCCGATGTCGATCGAGCCGTTCTCGACGCTGTGCATAATTTGCGAGGTCGTCATCGAATGAATCGTCGTCTTGATCAGCGGGAACTGATTCTGAAAGTAGGACAGCACCCGCGGCAGGATCATGATGGCGATCGACGTCGTCGTGCCCAGGTGAATGTGGCCTTGCGGCGTCTGGCTCAAGTCGGCGAGCCGCTGCTTCAAGTCTTCCACCGTCTGCAGGATCATTTCCGCATGCTCCAGAAACACCTTGCCGCTGTCGGTCAGCGTGACGGGCTGGTTCCGGTCGATCAGCGTCGTCTTGAACTCGTCCTCCAGACTCTTGATCTGGGCCGAGACCGCCGGCTGCGTCAGATTCAGCACCTCGCCCGCCTTGCGGAAGCTCATCGTTTTCGAGATGGTAATTAGGGTTTCCAATTGATTTAAATTCACGTCGTTCCTCCTTCTCCCGAGGTATGAACGTGCGTACTCGGTCACTTCCGGTTAAACAAGCCTAAGTCCGTTTATCCAGAATAAGTAATTTTTATCGTTTTTGGCAAAAATATAAATGGTTTTTCTTGAATAGTACCATTATATGATACTTGAATCCGGAGGGCAAACGGAGCTGGCTGAGGAGCATAAATATAAAGTTTGTAAAATTGTGTTTGTTCGTCTTGTCAATTACTCAAATTTGAGTATAATAACGAGAGTGAACTAAACAACTGTTTAAGGAGATGAATATCCATGACGCAAAAGAAGTCCAATACGACGTGGACCGTCGTCGGACTTATGCTCGGGCTGCTGCTGGCTTCGCTCGACCAGACGATCGTATCTACGGCGATGCCGACGATCATCGGTAAATTGGGAGGGCTCGATAAATATGTATGGGTCTTTTCCGCTTATTTGATTGCGAACGTCGTATCGATGCCGGTCTTCGGCAAGCTGGGAGACATGTACGGACGCAAGCTGTTTTTCCTGCTCGGCATCGCGGTGTTCATGATCGGCTCCGCGCTGTGCGGCACCTCGACGACCATGACGCAGCTCATCGTATACCGGGCCATTCAGGGCATCGGCGGCGGTGCATTGATGCCGATCGTGTTCACCATTATTTTCGATATCTTTCCTCCAGAGAAACGGGGCAAAATGCAGGGCCTCTTCGGCGCCGTATTCGGCATATCCAGCGTACTCGGGCCGCTGGCCGGGGCTTACTTCACGGACCATGTGAACTGGACCTGGATTTTTTACATCAACCTGCCGCTCGGCGTCGTGTCGCTCATTCTGATCGCTTTATTCTACCATCCGGTGCTGCCGAACAATCCGAACCAGAAGATCGATTGGCTCGGAACGGTCGTATTCGCGGCTTCCATGCTGTGCTTGATGTTCGGGCTGGAGCTCGGAGGCAAGGAGTACGCTTGGGGCTCCGGGCAAATTATCGGCCTGCTGGCGGCGGCTGCGGTGCTTCTCGCGCTGTTCGTTTTCATTGAGAGCAAGGCGGCTTCGCCGATCGTTCCGCTCAAGCTGTTCGGCAACCGGCTGTTCACCACATCCATGGGCGTATGTTTTTTCTACGGCGCGCTGATGTTGTCCGCAGCAACGTATATTCCGCTCTTCGTGCAAGGGGTGTACCAAGGCTCGGCGACGAGCGCCGGCCTCGTATTGACGCCGATGATGCTCGGGGTCGTCGCCAGCAGCGCGCTGGGCGGGCGCTTCCTGGGCAAGCTTTCTTACCGAAACATACTTATCTTCTCCGCGCTGCTGCTGCTGGTAGCGACCTCGCTGCTCGGTACGGTATCCGTCAATACGCCGCGCTGGCTGGTGACGCTTTATATGATCATGATGGGTCTGGGGATCGGCACCTCCTTCCCGGTTACCTCGATGTCGGCGCTGCACCAGGTCGATCCCCGCTTCCGCGGTGTCGTTACGTCGCTGGTCGCATTCTTCCGTTCGATCGGCTCGACCGTCGGCGTCACGGTCCTCGGGACCGTGCAGGCCAGCGCGCTGAAGAACCGGCTCGCGGAGCTGCTGCCCGGCGGAGGAGGAGCGCAAACGCCGGCGGATCCGCGGGCGCTGCTCTCGCCGGAATTTCAGGCGCATATTCCAAAGGAGATCATGCAGAAGCTCGTTACGGGACTTGCCGATTCCATCGGCTTCGTGTTCCAAGTGACGATTATTATGGCTGTTATCGCGTTCATCTTCGTACTGCTGATGGGCAAGGCCAAGCTGGAAATTCCGGCAGCCAGGGGGCCACAGCAGGGAACGGGCCGTCCGGGCGGAGCCCAGGCGCCATCGCCTCAGGTCAGACCGCAAGATTAGGGCGGGTGACGACGAATGTCCATGAAGCTTGTCATTCTTGGGCTGCTCATGGAGGGCGACAGCCATCCCTACGAATTGCGGCACAAGATGAAAGAACGCTCGATGCTGCATTATATCAAGATGCAGGAAGGCTCGCTGTATTATGCCATCGATACACTGTGCAAGGACGGCTACGTGGAAGCGGCGGAAACGGTTAAGGACAGCGGCCGGCCGGACCGGACGATTTACCGGATTACGCCGAGCGGGAAGGTTCTGTTCGAGGAGCTGCTGATGGAGCAGTTCGCCGATACCAAGATGATCTATCATCCGATGTATGCGGCGCTGGCATTCGCCTACTGCGGAGACCAGGAGCGCATTCGCGCCATTGTGGAAGAGAAAGCGCGGCAGCAGCGCGAGGTTGTAGATCTGCTCAAGCAGGTGTATTACGAGCATATTCCTATCGTGCCGCGCAGCGTACTTCATATGATGAAGGGGCGCTGGGAGCACGCCGAGACGGAGCTGCATTTCCTCGAACGGCTGGCCGCCGATGCGGCGGCGGGGCGGCTCAAGGAACGCGGCAAGCCGCTGGAAGATTAGCATCAGATTGATCCCCCGAAAATAGAAATGCAGCCCCGCGGAAGCGAGAGCTGCATTTTTATATTTAGACCGCTCCCTCGCCTTCGGATGCTCTAGGCTTCTTGCGGCTGTCCGTGATTTTGATGTTCCCGAGGAACGGGGCAATCACTGCGCCGAGAAGGACAAAGATGAGCCCGAAAAGGAAGACTGAATGAAGCGAGCTGACGAGCGCGCTCTTGATCACCGGCACCATCTGGTCCAGGAGCGGCTTCGGGAACCCCGCGAGCGTCTGCGGATTCAGCAGCATGGAATAGAGGCCTTGCGGGTTCGTGTGCACCATATCCGTAATTTTATGAACCATGTCGCCCCGCAGGGAGCTGCTTCAGGAGCGGCACCAGCGTTTCGGTCAGCTGGCGGTCGGACTTGTGGTTCATAATAACTCCCAGAACGGTCATGCCGAACGTGCCGCCGATCTGGCGGAAGAACTGGCTGGAAGAGGTGACGACGCCGAGCTCCGATTTCGGGAACGTCTCCTGCAGCGCTAGCGTCAGAAGCGGCATCACCAGGCCCATCCCGACACCCATGACCATCATGTAGCCTGTGGCGGTCCAGCGGCTGGTGTCAATGTCCATCGTGGTCAGCAGCAGGAAGCCTGCGGACATGATGATCATTCCGGCAATCATCTGAGTGCGCATGCCGAGCTTCTGTACGAGCCAGCCTCCGGCAATGCTCGTCAGAATCATGACGATCATCATCGGCGTCATGACGGTTCCCGATGCGGAAGCGCTGATGCCGACGATGCCCTGCATGAACAGCGGCACGAACATGATGGCCCCGAACATCCCGACGCTCATAAGAAAGCCGATGCCGTTGATCAGCGTAAAGGTACGGTTCTTGAACAGTTCTACCGGCAAAATCGGCTCGGCCGTCCGCGATTCGATCAGGACGAAGGAAACGAGCGAAATGACCGCAATAACGAACAACCCTATGATTTGCCACGAGGTCCAGGCATATTCCTTCCCTCCGAAGGTCAGGCCTAGCAGGAGAGACACGACGCCGACGATCATCGTCACCATGCCGCCGAAGTCGAACTGTACTCGGCCTTCGCGGCGTCCGTCCCGCAGGCCGAGAGCGATAAACACCGTTGCAAGGATTCCGACCGGCAGGTTGATGTAGAACACCCAATGCCAGTTGATGGAATCGACGATCCAGCCCCCGACCTGCGGTCCGATGACCGAGGAGAGACCGAATACCGCACCGAAGACGCCCTGCCATTTGGCACGTTCTTTGCCTGTGAACAAATCACCGATAATAATCATGGCCATCGGCATCATCACACCGCCGCCGATCCCCTGCAGCGCACGGAACCAAATGAGCTGGCCCATCGTCTGGGACATGCCGCACAGGACGGAGCCGATCATGAAGACGATCAATCCCGTCAAATAAACGGTTCGGCGTCCCAGCAGGTCGGCGAGCTTGCCGGCAATCGGCACGACGGAGGTGGAGCTGAGCATGTAAGCCGTCGTCAGCCAAGTCATCAGGCTGAGCCCGCCGAGGTCCCCGACAATCCGCGGCATGGCGGTTCCTACAATCGTATTGTCCAGCGAAGCGAAGAGCATCGCAATGATGAGTCCGGTAATCAGCAGGCCGCGGGAAGCATCATGACGCTCTCCCGGTGGAGCGGCCGCTTGGTTTTCTTGAAAGTGTTCCATATAGGTATTCCTCCTTCATGGGGTCTAATCTTCGATGTCCTGCACCAGCTTCTCGAATATACGCAAGAAGGAATCCCATTCCTCCGGCTCCAGACGGGACATATATCCTTCCAGCGTATCGGTGCGGATCTTGCGGACGCGCTGCAGTACGGCAACGCCTTCCTCCGTCAGCTCCAGCAGGACGACCCTGCGGTCCTTCTCATCGTGCGTCCGCGACACATAGCCGTGCTGGACGAGCCGGTCGATCATCACGGTAATCGCGCTCGGTTTGACATCCAGCTTATGGGCAAGCATAGTAACGGTACAGGGCTTCAGGCTGACAATCTGATACAGCATCATAATTTGCTGGCCGGTTATGGGCAGCTCCGGAGGCAGTCCGAGGCCGGGACCGATACGGCGGAACAGCAGGAAAAAGGCTTTCTCGAATCGTTCGATTTCTGCACGAGTAGGGGACAATGGAATTCCTCCGTTTTGCTTTGAAGTATAGTAATTAAATTATATAAAATTTAAATTATTTAATCATATTGTAGTTACAGAGCCGCCGCATGTCAAGAAGTCTTTTGACCGCATCTGCATTTTGGTATGATATTCCAAGGTGAAACCCTTATTCGATGGCTTATTAAAGCGAAGGAGCGCTGCCTGCATGAAATTAACGGAAGCGTTTGGTTATCATCCGCTGCTGTCGAACTGGTTCGGGCGCCGGTACGGCGAACCGACGGACGTCCAGCGTCAGGCATGGGAGGCGATCCTGGCCGGCAAGCACGCCTTGGTCGCAGCTCCAACCGGTTCCGGCAAAACGTTAGCCGCGCTGCTGCCCTGCTTGAACCGGATAATGACGGAGAAAGAAAGGGACCCGGAAAGTCCGGCAGGCGTCAAGCTGCTGTACATTACGCCGTTAAAGGCGCTCAATAACGATATTCACCACCACGCCGCCGCCTATGTTCAGGAGCTGGAGCAATGCGCCGCGGAGCAGGGAATGCCCTGGGAGGGGCTGACCGTTGGCGTGCGGACCGGCGATACGAAGCCGGGCGTTCGCGCCGCCATGCTGCGCCGGCCTCCGGATGTGCTGGTGACGACGCCGGAATCGCTCTATTTGCTGCTGACCTCCGCCAAGGGCAGAAGAACGCTTCGCACGGTAACACAGGTCATCGTAGATGAGATCCATGATCTGGCCGGAGACCGCAGAGGCAGCCATCTGTCCGTTACCCTGGAACGGCTGGCCGCCTGGACAGGGGGGCTGTTGCAGCGGATCGGCGTGTCGGCCACGCAGAATCCGATCGCCGAGGTGGCCCGCTTCTTGGGCGGCTGGAGCTCGGAAGCGCCGGACTCGCCCGCGAGGCCCGTGGCCGTCATCGAGAGCCGGATGGACAAGCGAATTCGGCTCGGCGTCACAATGCCTTATGGAGGCTTCATCACGGCGGACCGGCAGGAAGCCGTCTGGGGGCCTCTGACGGAGCAGATATTGGAACGGATGGAAGGAGCCCGCTCCGTCTTAGTATTCGTCAATAATCGCCGGTTATGTGAACGGCTGACGCTGCGCCTGAACGAACGGGCGGGCTATGAGATCGCCCGCTCCCACCACGGCAGCGTCGCCCGCGAGCAGCGCCTTGAGGTGGAACGGGCGCTGAAGGCCGGCGAGCTCCGCTGCCTGGTCGCTACGGCGTCGCTGGAACTCGGCATCGACGTCGGCTCGATCGATTTGGTGCTCCAGATCGATTCACCCAAGAGCGCCGCGGCCGGCATTCAGCGGATCGGCCGCGCGGGACATGCCGTCGGCGGGGAGAGCCGCGGCTTAATTATCGCGCGCAGCCGGGGGCAGCTGCCGGAGTGCGCGGTGCTGGCGAAGCGCATCGCCACCCGGTCGATCGAGCCGATCCTCATCCCGCGGCACGAGCTCGGCGTCCTCTGCCAGCAGATCGTGGCGATGGCGGCTTCGGGCGATTGGACGCTGCCGGAGCTGCAAGCCGTATTCCAGCGAAGCTATGCTTACCGCGGACTGAGCTCCGAGCGGTTCATCGCGGTCCTGGAGGTGCTGTCCGGGTATTATCCGTTCGTCCGGCCGCTCATCGATTGGGACCGGGATGCGGAACGGGTTGCGGCCCGGTCCAACACGATGATGGCGGCGATCATGGGGGCGGGCACGATCCCGCAGAGCAGCGCCTACCCGGTGCATCACGCGGAGAGCCGGATTCATCTCGGCGAGCTGGATGAGGAGTACATTCACGAGAGCCGGGTCGGAGATGTATTCCAGCTGGGGACGTCCTCCTGGAAAATTCAATCCATCGGCAGCGACCGCGTGTATGTGGTCGAAACCGGGAATACGTTCAGCGAAATCCCGTTCTGGCGCGGCGAGGGCCAAGGCCGGACGATGGAAAGCTCGCTGGAGATCGGCGGGTTTCTTGCCGAGATCGAATCGCGTATGGGCAGCCGGAGCGGGGCGGAGATGACGGATTGGTTCATGAGCGAATATTTGCTGGATGCGGTGGCGTCGGATCAGATCGCCTCCCTGCTGCATGCCCAGAAGGCGGTATCGGCGGTGCCGACGGACCGCCGTATCGTCATGGAGCAGTTCCAGGACGATCAGAAGCAGCATCATGTGGTCATCCACTGCTGGTATGGCCGCACGTTCAACCGGACCTGGCTGCTGGCCATTCAACGGCAGCTGGAGGCGAAGCTGCCGTACCGGTTCTACGCGAATGCGAAGGATAACGGCATCGAGCTGGTGTTTCCCGGGGGCGAGGCGGGCGCTTCCGATTATATTGAGCTCATACGCGGAGTGAGGTCCGCGAATGTAGAGACGCTGCTGCTCGAGTCCGTCCCCGGGTCGCTGATGTTCGGAGCCGCCTTCCGGCAGCTGGCGGAGACGTCGCTGCTGCTGTCCCGCAGCTTTACGCGTAGGCCCGCCTGGCAGAGACGGCTGCGCAGCCAGGAGCTGCTGCGGGAAGCGCTGCCGTATGCGGAGCGTTTCCCGTTCATTGCGGAGGCGATGCGTCTGTGCCTGAACGAGGAGCTGAATGCACCGCAGGTGAAGCGGGTCCTTCGGGAGATGGAGAGCGGGGCGATCGAGACGGTCGTGCTCCGGAACGCTTTTCCATCCCCATTCGCCGCGCTTTATTTGGCCGATTACGTACAGACCCAGCTCTACGAGTCCGATGCGGTAGGAACGGATATTCAGCAGCAGCTCATCGGATTAAACCGGGCGGCGGCAGGACGGATCTTCGGCGGCAGCGCCCGGCAGGAGGAAGCTGAGGTCAAGCCGGAACGCTCGGTCCGGACCGCCGAAGAGCTTTACCGGCTGCTGAAGGAGCAGGGGGACCTGTCGGAGGCGGAGCTTGCAGCCCTTCCGGGCGGAGAACGGGTGGCGCCGCTGCTGCAGACGCTGGCTTCGGAAGGCCGCATTGCGCAGGTGCCGTTAGCCGGTACGAGCCGCTGGATCTGCGCCGATGAGCTCGCGGCCTACGGCCGGCTGCAGGAGGATCGGAAAGCCGGGGAAGTCGAGGATGCAAGGGTGCTGATCCTTGGCCGTTTTACGAGCGGCCGGCTCTATGTTACAGCGGACGAGCTGGCGCAGCGATATGCGCTCGAGCCTGGTATGGCGCGCGGCTTTCTGCGCCGGGAAGAAGCCCGGGGCAAGCTGGAGCCGGCGCCGGATGCAGAGGGGCGCGAGCGGTGGCTGAACCGGGCGCTTGCGGAGCGCCGGGCGCGGCAGACGGCAGGCGCGCTCCGGGGGAACCGGGATGCGGTGGAGCCGGCCGTCTATTTAGGAAGACTTCTGCAGCTTCAGCACGCCGTGCCGGGAGAGCGGCTGAGCGGCCCGGACGGGCTTCTGCGGGTGATCGGCGTCCTGCAGGGCACCTTCCTTCCGCTGTCCCAATGGGAGAGCCAGGTGTTTCCGATACGCCTGACCGATTACCGCAAGGAAACGCTGGACGGTCTCTGCGCCGAAGGAGAGGTTGTCTGGATTGGCCGGAAAGCGCCGGAGGAGAAGGAAGGGCGGGTCGCCTTCTTCCTGGCGGAGTCGAAGGAGCTGCTGCGGCCGTTCCTGAGCGGTCAGCCGGCGCAGCGCCATACCGGGCTGCTGGAGCTGCTCTCCGCTAAGGGGGCGAGCTTTCTGACGGCGCTCAGCCGGGACAGCGGCCGGGCGCCTTCGGAGGTGCTCGCCGACTTGCTGGAGCTTGCCTGGGACGGTCGCGTCTCCAACGATCAATTCGCCCCCCTGCGGCTGCACGGTTCGGGCAAACGTCCCGCCGCGCCGAAGCAGGGAAGACCTGGCCGCGCGGGCTTCCAATCGGGACTTGGCCGATGGTATGCGCTGGAGCCGGAATCGGCCGCGCCTTCAGAGGACGGTGCCGCTCTCGCGTCATCCGTCATGGCTTGGGCGAAGCAGCTGCTGAACGGGTACGGCCTGCTGACCAAGGATATTGCGTCCCAAATGCTTCCATGGTCGTGGGATGCGGTATACGGCGCATTGAAGCAGCTGGAAGCGTGGGGCGTGCTGACCCGGGGTCTCTGGGTGCGGGATATTGGGGCGCTGCAGTTCGCGCAGAAAGAGACGGTCGAACGGCTGCGCGAAACGGACCGGAGCGGTTTAACCGGCGTGACGGTTCTCCCCTCCCTGGATCCGGCCAATCCTTACGGCCTCTCCGTTCGATGGCCGGCGGCGGAAGGGATCGCGTTTGCCAGAAAGGCGGGCAATTATTTGCTCGTGAAGGACGGATGCTGGCTGCTCTGGATGGAAAACAACGGGAAACGACTCTATACGATGCCGGACTGGGAGAAGCGGCCGCTTCGGGCCGGGGAGCTGGAAGAGCTGCTTCGTACGGGGCTGCGGCACATTCTTTCGTTGTCCGGAGGACGGAAGGTGGTCGTCGAAGCGTGGAACAAGCAGCCGGTGATCGGGTCGGCGGCGGAAGAAGCCTTGCGGGAGCTCGGTGCCGAAGCGGACCGCGGGTCTCTTGTTCTATGGCCCAGCGCGCTGAAATAAGGTATAGCGAGGAGTGCGGCGAACTGAAGCCTCGCTCCTTAGTTTTTTATAGGAGAGCATTGAAAATGTATTGACAGAAAGGAGGTTTGGTTTTAGAATACCAACTAACCAGATGGGAATTATTATTTTCCAGTCCGTTAACGTCACGAGGAGGCGCATTGGTTTGAATCTCTTGTACTTAGTCAGTTGGGCCGCAGCGATTGTGGTCATTGCCGCTTTAATATTTGCGGCCAAGAAGAAAGTTGGTTTCGGTACCCGGGTCCTGGCGGCCATGCTGCTGGGCGTCGTAGTCGGAGCGGTCTTCAAGGACCAGGCTGCGGACGTCGGCATCGTAGGCAACATTTATGTCAGTCTGATTAAAATGATCGTCATGCCGCTCGTTATTGCAACCATCATTTCCAGTATCACGTCGGTCACCGACCCCGGCATGCTGAAGAAGGTCGGAACGAAGACGATCGGGCTGTTTTTGTTAACGACCGGTATCGCGGCGGTGATCGGTTTGATCGTTGCTCTAGTGCTGGATCCGGGCGCGGGCATTTCTTATGCGAAGGACGCTTCCTTTAAAGCGCGCGAGATTCCGACCTTCATGAAAGTGCTGATGGACCTCGTGCCGTCAAACCCGGTCAACGAGATGTCGACGGGCAAAGTCGTACCGGTTATTATATTCGCCATGTTCGTCGGGGTGGCCATTACGATTGAAGGCAGCCGCAAGCCGGAGCGGGTGAAGCCGGTAAAAGATTTGATCGATTCGTTCACGCAAATCATGTTCCGCGTAACGAAGCTGATCATCAGGCTGACGCCTTACGGCGTGTTCGGGCTGATGACGACGATGGCGGCCAAATACGGCCTCTCCTCGCTGCTGCCGCTCGGCAAGGTCATCATCGCGGTATATATCGCGTGCCTGCTTCATTTCGTCCTGACCTTCGGTACGCTCGTCACTTTCGTAGCGCGCGTGAATCCGTTCCGTTTTCTCAAAAAGATTTATCCGGTCATCGCCGTAGCCTTCACCACTCGAAGCAGCTATGCGACCTTGCCGGTT
Source organism: Paenibacillus gyeongsangnamensis (assembly GCF_027533625.1). Classification (GTDB taxonomy): domain Bacteria; phylum Bacillota; class Bacilli; order Paenibacillales; family NBRC-103111; genus Paenibacillus_G; species Paenibacillus_G gyeongsangnamensis. The sequence goes on from NZ_JAQAGZ010000037.1 coordinate 33,169, forward strand.
AACCTTGAAGTCATTACGAAGCGATTGAAAGTATCCGATCGGATCGCCAGCTTCGTGGCGCCGCTCGGAGCGACGATTAACATGAACGGCTGCGGCGGGCTGTACCCGGCGATCGTTGCGATCTTCGTGGCCAAAGTATTCGGCATCGAGCTTACGATGATGCATTATATCCTCATTGTCGGCTCCGCTGTCGTGGCGTCCGTCGGCGTAGCCGGCGTACCCGGCCCCGCTTCGATCTCGACCACGGTCGTGCTGACCAGCGCAGGCCTGCCGATCGAAGGGATGGCGCTCGTGCTCGGGATCGACGCGATTCTCGATATGGCGCGTACGGCAATCAACGCAACGGGCACTACGGTGAGCTCGCTGGTTGTCGCTGCATCGGAGAAGGAATTCGACCGCGAAGCGTTCTATAACGATGCGGACGACGAGCTGGATACGTATGAGAGCAAGCCGCTGTTCGGCGGCAACAAGGCTGCGGCATCGAAAGCGTAAATCAAGGAAATAAGGAAAAGGCATAACGGAGAACATGTCCGTTATGCCTTTTTTTAGTACGCCCAGCATGGGCGTCATCTCTAGGGTGCAAGTCCCGAACGGGGGCTGGCGAGCGCCTACCGTTAGCCAAGGGCAAGGGTGTCCGCCGTGAGGCGGAATCTGAAGGAAGCCGGAGGCAAATGCACGGGCCAAGGTACACGAACCCAATTTGAGGCAGGGCTAGTCGGATGAGTTGCCTAAACACAACGAAATCCAGAGCCGCCAAGGGCTAGTCCTGTATACTTGGGTGGTCGCGGGCAGACAGATGACGTTCTTATCTGGGGAGGCCTGCGGAATATGCGAAGTATCTTCGTAACCGCGGCTGGAAAGCCGCGCTGAATCCGCAGGAGTCAACAGAGGCCATAGTACACAAGTACGGGACGCCGGAAAGCGGAAGGGCCGAACCGAAAGGAGAGAGGAAACCGATGCGTTCGAGCGAAGAGCAGAGACAGCAGAATATCTCGCAAGAGAGCTTGCGGCAAAGAGAAGCGGTGAAGCCGTCAGGGTATGCCGGAGCGCCGAGCTCTTCGCCGGCACAAGTCGCCCCTTCCTCTCGCGAAGCGGAGAACGACCTGCTGGAAAAGATGCTCGAAGGAAACAACCTTCGGCTCGCCTACAAGCGGGTGATTCAAAACGGAGGAGCTCCCGGCGTGGATGGTGTAACGGTAGCCGAGCTACAAGCTTACCTGAAAACACACTGGGAAACGGTGAAAACCGAACTCCTCGCGGGAGCGTACAGACCGGCGCCAGTCAAACGGGTGGAAATCCCCAAACCCGGAGGCGGCGTGCGGCTGCTTGGCATCCCGACCGTAATGGACCGCCTTCTTCAGCAAGCGCTTCTGCAAGTGATGAATCCGATTTTCGATGCTCATTTCTCCTGGTACAGCTACGGCTTTCGGCCGGGAAAACGCGCGCATGACGCGGTGAGACAAGCACAGCGCAACATCCAAAGTGGCCTGAGATGGGTCGTGGATATGGATTTGGAGAAATTCTTTGACCGGGTAAACCACGACATGCTAATGGCGAGGGTAGCGCGGAAAGTGACGGACAAGCGCGTCTTGAAGCTGATACGTGGCTATCTAAATGCTGGGGTGATGGTAGATGGAGCGCTGGAGCGAACGGAGGAAGGTACGCCACAAGGTGGTCCTTTAAGCCCGCTCTTGGCGAACATTTTGCTAGACGATCTGGATAAAGAATTAACCAAACGAGGGTTGCGGTTCGTCCGGTATGCGGACGATTGCAATATCTTTGTCGCGAGCAGACGCGCCGGCGAGCGAGTCATGGAATCGGTGATTCGCTTTGTGGAAGGAAAACTCAAACTGAAAGTGAACCGAGATAAAAGTGCGGTAGACCGGCCATGGAACCGAAAGTTCCTTGGTTTCAGCTTTCTGTCGAATAAGCAGGCAACGGTACGTCTGGCGCCAAAGACAATCTCCCGGTTCAAGGAGAAGATCCGGGAGCTAACGAACCGAACCCGCTCGATGTCGATGGAGGACCGCATAACACGCCTTAACCGCTATCTTATGGGATGGATTGGCTATTTCCGGCTGGCTTCGGCAAAGAAGCACTGCGAGAAATTCGATGGGTGGATTCGCAGAAGGCTGCGCATGTGTCTCTGGAAACAGTGGAAACGGGTACGTACCCGTATCCGCGAACTCCGAGCGCTTGGAGTGCCGGATTGGGTCGCGTTCATGATGGCGAATTCCCGGCGGGGAGCGTGGGAAATGTCCCGGAACACAAATAACGCCCTTCCAACTTCCTACTGGGAAGTGAATGGGCTGAAAAGTTTGCTTTCTCGTTACCTGGAGCTTTGTTAACCTTTTGGAACCGCCGTATGCGGACCCGCATGTACGGTGGTGTGAGAGGACGGGGGCTAGTCGCCCCCTCCTACTCGATGTTGATGTGAAGCTATAGTTTTCGTAGCTTATAGCTTCGCATCAACCTTGGTAAACGCACTGGTCCTTGTAAGACAAGGACGGCGTAGCCGTTTATCCTTGGGTGGGGTATCCCCCACAGGAGTGATAGCTTGCCAATCGAACGACTTGAAACGCTCGCCGAGCGGGGCGAACTGCTTCTCCCCGGCAGGGGCGGTCGGCTTGCCGAACGGCATTTGGGCCAACAGATTCCAGGTTTCCGGCAGCTTCCACTCGGCTTTGACCCGTTCGTCGATGAGCGGATTATAGTGCTGCAGGTTCGCGCCGAGCCCTTCCGTTTCCAGCGCAGTCCAAATGACCAATTGATGCATCGCGTTCGTATGGTGCGACCAGATCGGGAAATTTTCCTGATAGGTAGGAAACTTCTGCTGGAACTCCTCAATGACGGATTGATCCTCGAAGAACAGAATCGTTCCGTAGCCGCTGCGGAAGCCTTCCATCCGCTGCCGGGTCGATTCGAACCGGTCCTCCGGCACGATGCTTTTCAAAATTTGCGTGGTCAAATCCCACAGCTTGTTATGCTGTTCCCCGAGCAGGAGCACGAGGCGGGTGCTTTGGGAGTTGAAGGCCGAAGGCGTATGCTTCAGGGCTTCCTCGATGATCTCCTTGATCCGCTGATCGGGAATAGGGGATTCTTTGCTGATGGCATAAAGGGATCGACGCTCCCGTATTGCGGTTAAGAAATCTTTGGCCAAGGAGTGCACACTCCTTTGATTTTTGGAATTTGGCAATCTTAGTCATTTCCAGGACGCCATCCGGTATATGGACTTCATTAAACCTCCGGGTCCCGTTAGAAACGTCCGGATGTTCCATAGCCATCACCGTTTAGCTCCAATGGCCTATTCCCACAGATCACCTCTGTGGAAACGAAGTTTCCGTAATTAACCGAGCTTCTCAGCCAGCACCATCAGGTGCTCGGATATGAGGTCCGGCTTCACGCCCGTGCGCGAGATCTGCTCCTGTACATTGCCCGCCATCGCAAGACCGGTCAAGACCAGCGCCGTGCGGCACCCCGCATACCGGCCGCCTCGGATGTCCGTTGCCAGGTTGTCTCCGACGGCCCAAATGTCGGATGCCTGAAGCCCAAGCTTCTCGACGGCATATTTCATAATGATCGGAGACGGCTTGCCGATAATGACGGGCTGACACTCCGCAGCCCTCTCGATGCTCGCGGCGATGGAGCCGGCGGCCGGCGTGAGTTCTCCGTTCCAAGGCAGCAGATGGTCCGGGTTCGTCAGCACGAACCGTGCCCCGCGGCGGATATGACGTACGGCCAGCAGCAGTTTATTGTAATCGAAGCTGCGGTCGATGCCCTGCACGACGGCGCTTACCTCAGCGTCCCCGTCATCCGTCAGCTCGAAGTCTGCTTCCTGCAGCGCCAGCCGCAGACCTTCCTCTCCGATGCAATAAATTGGCCCCGGCCCGATTCCGCTGTCCCGCAAATACATCGCTGCCGCCTGGGCCGAGGTCAGCACCTCCTCCGGCGACGCTTCAATGCCCGTCTTTCTCAAATGCTCCGCCACTTGCTCAGGCGTACGGGACGAATTGTTGGTCACAAATAAAAAAGGATTGCCCCGTTCGCGCAGCGTTCGGATAAAGTCCGCCGCATACGGAATCGGCCGGTCCCCATGATATAGCGTGCCGTCCAAATCAAGCAAAAATCCGGTCATATTCGTGCTCTTGCTCCTCTCCATCGATAAAGCCGCAGCCGCTCCGGGCAGTGGCATACGTTATTTATCGTATTGTAGCAAAAGTGGCCGTCCAGGGCCAAGCTCAAGTCTCGCGGAAGGTGCTTCCGTCTTACGAAAGTTGCTGCCATTACCCAGGAAATAAGCAAGATTCATGGCTTGCGCTCATAGGCTTGCAGTAGAAGGATGCCGATAGTCAAAGCCGTGATGCCCATGCACATTGTTTGACTGAAAGCAGGAAGCCGGATAATCGATTCGAGAGCAGCTGAAGGCGAATAGGAGGAAACGATCATGAGGGAAGCCTACCGCAATGAACCGTTTACGAACTTCACGGAGGACGGCAGCCGGGCTGCCTTTGCCAAGGCGCTTCAGCAGGTGAAATCGGAGCTCGGCCGGGAGTACGGGCCGGTGATCGGAGGAGAGCGGATCGCTACGGAGCTGCGCCAGCCGTCCTTGAATCCGTCGGATACTCAGTCCGTTATCGGCATCGTCTGCCAGGCGGACCGGGCGCTTGCGGAACGGGCCGTCCAAACCGCCGCCGCCGCCTTTGGGATCTGGAGGCGCGTCCCGCCCTCCGCCCGGGCCCGCTGCTTGTATAAGGCCGCTGCGATTCTCCGCCGGCGGAAGCACGAATTCTCCGCATGGATGGTCATGGAAGCGGGGAAGAGCTGGACCGAGGCCGACGTCGACACCGCCGAAGCGATCGACTTCCTGGAGTTCTACGGAAGAGAAATGGAACGGCTCGGCGACAAGCAGCCTCTGACGAGCGTCCCGGGTGAAGACAATGAGCTCACCTATATCCCGCTGGGGGTCGGCGTCATTATCCCCCCTTGGAATTTCCCGCTGGCGATTATGGCCGGCATGACGGCCTCCGCGATCGTCGCCGGCAATACGGTCGTGCTGAAGCCGGCCTCCCCGACACAGGTGATCGCGGCACGGTTCGCCGCGCTTCTCGAAGAGGCCGGCGTACCGGAGGGCGTCGTCAACTTTTTGCCGGGGCCCGGTTCGGAAATCGGCGACTATCTTGTCGATCATCCCCTGACGCGCTTCATCAGCTTCACCGGCTCCAAGGAGGTAGGACTCCGCATCAATGAACGTGCGGCGAGGACGCAGCCCGGCCAGAAATGGATCAAACGGGTAATAGCCGAGATGGGCGGCAAGGATACGATCGTCGTGGACGATGACGCCGACTTGGAGCTGGCGGCGGAGGCGATCACGTTATCCGCCTTCGGGTTTTCCGGCCAAAAATGCTCGGCCTGCTCGCGGGTCGTTGCGCTTGGGAAGGTGTACGACGAGCTGCTGGGGAGGGTTGCCGAGAGAGCGAGCCGGCTTACCGTAGGTTCACCGGAGGATCCGGCTACGTATATGGGACCCGTCATCGATCAGAAGGCGCACGCCAAAATTATGGAGTACATCGGGATCGGAGCCGCCGAAGGACGGCTTGTGTGCGGGGGAAAGGCAGGTGACCCGCGCGGCTATTTTATCGAGCCTACGATTATTGCTGACGTGCGGCCGGATACTCGAATCGCGCAGGAGGAAATCTTCGGGCCTGTCGTTGCCTTCCTGAAGGCCTCTTCGTTCGACGAAGCGCTGGCGACAGCCAACGATACGGAATTCGGCTTGACCGGCGCCGTCATCTCGCGCAGCCGGGCCCGTCTGGAGCAGGCGAGAGAGCAGTTCCACGTTGGCAACCTGTACTTCAACCGGAAATGTACGGGAGCGCTCGTCGGCGCCCATCCGTTCGGCGGCTTCAACATGTCGGGCACCGATTCCAAGGCTGGAGGCCGGGATTATTTGCTACTGTTTACCCAAGCCAAGGTGGTCTCCGAACGTCTATAGCGTGAGATTTGCTGGATGGAAGTGTTTTCCTGTGAAAAGGGGATATACTAGCACCTGAAGGAGGTGTTACTTATGTCCGATGGCAAAATTACGAAGCTCGACAACGGCCCGCTTTAGGTTCAAGGCGGCGTGCCGCTGCTCGATCCCGACGGGAACGTCTATGAAGTGAAGGACCCGTACTTCCTGTGTCGGTGCGGTCATTCGACCAACAGGCCGTTCTGTACCGGGGCCCACAAGGCAGCCGAATTTCATGACGCTTCGAGAGCGAAGTAGCCTGCGCTTTAGCGAAAAAGCCGCGAATGCCGGTATCATTCAACCGGCATTCGCGGCTTTTCTCAGTTGATAAAACTTTATAAATTTTTACAGATTATAGCTTCGAATCAACCTTGATAAACGCGCTGGTCCTTGTAAGACAAGGACCGCGCAGCCGTTTATCCTGGTGTCATCTCCCGTTCTCCACCCTGAGCTGAACGTAGAAATGAATTTCCCCGTTATCCGACTCCGCCCAGATGCGGCCGCCGTGCGAATCGACGATGCTTTTCGCGATCGCGAGTCCGAGTCCCGAGCCCCCCGTCTCGGACGTTCGGGCCGAATCGACCCGATAGAACCGGTCGAACAGCTGCTCGAGCTCGTCGCGGGTGAGCGCATCGGCCTTGTTGCTGATGCGGATGATCACCTGCCCGCGCTCCCTGGCCATGCCGACCGAGACGGCGCCGGGCTTCGGACTGTATTTGACCGCGTTGCCAAGCAGGTTCTCGAACACGCGGATCATTTTGTCCACATCGATATTTACCGTGATCTTGTCCGGCGGAATGCTGCGGATAAACGTCAGGTTCTGTTCTTCGCCGATCGTTACATATTCCTCCAGAAGCTGCTCCAGCACCTCGTTAATGATAACGCCCCGCTTGTAGAGAGGCACGTCCTGGTGGGACAGCTTGGTGTACTCAAACAGATCGTCGATCAGCGATTTGAGCTTCTCCGATTTGTTGTAGGCGATGCTCAGGTAGCCGGCGGCCTGCTCGGGCGTCTCGTAATTGCGGTCATGCAGCAGCCGCGGATAGCCTATGATGAGGGTTAGCGGCGTTCGCAAATCGTGCGACACGTTGGTAACGAGCTCGTTCTTGAGCCGCTCGGACCTTCGTTCCTCCTCGATCTTCCGCTGCAGATCGCTTACCATCAGGTTCATGTCCCGCGCGAGCGAACCGAGTTCGTCCTGGGAACGCTCCAGCACCCGGTAATCCAGGTTGCCGGTGGCGATGATCCGCAGACCGGAGGCGAGCTCCTCGACGTAGCTCATTTTTTTCTGCGTCAGATAATAGAAGAGGAAGATGAAGGCGGCAAGCGCGGACAGCAGGGACAGCGGACTCTGGCCTTTGACGTACGTAATGACCGGCTGCGGAATTCCCGTGACGATGAGGTATGACTTCTGATTGTTGAAGGTAACGGGGTAGAAGCTCGAGAATTCCCTGCGGGAGTCCATGCCGTTCCGCGAGTTCATGGCATTGCGGATAATATTGTGCACATCCACGTTCGTCTCCGGCGTGGTCTCGTTCTTGTAAATGACTTGTCATTCGAGATCGGTGATCAGAATTTTATATTTTTCATTCGCGGTCAGCCGGTTGACGGTTTCGTTGAATTGACGCTGCTTTCCTTCCTCTGCTTGCTGTCTGCGCTGCTGCTGCGGAATGGCCGGAACCGACGCCACCGTATGCCCTTCAAACAGGCCCTGCTGGCGTCTTTGTGCGCTGCCGGTCGCAGCCCCGGACGGATCGGCGTTGTCCTGGACATTGCCCGGGACGGGAGGCTTATTCGATACCGGCTCCAACAGGCGGACGAGCTCCCGCGCGTCGGCGTCGATCCGTTCGACGCCCATCGAGTAATCGATGTGGGTGCCCTTGTTGATTTGGCCGAAGATCGCGGAGGAAAAGGCGTATACGATCGTGGAGGCGCCCAGGCAAATCGCAAAGGTGAGCACCAACTGCAGCCGGATGCTGCGTTCGACGGAGCGGCGTCCCATGCGGTACAGGTCGATGAAGAACAGGATCATGCTGCGCAGCAGGGTGAAGGGAAACCAACTGAATGGAACCCGCTGCAGGAAAGGCTTCCGCGGACGAGGCGCTTTCTCTAGTTTACTCAACTTTATATCCCACTCCCCAGACGGTTTTGATAAATTTCGGCTTGCGAGGCTGCTCCTCGATTTTCTCGCGGATTTTAAGGATGTGCACCATGACGGTGTTGTCCGCGTCGAAGTAAGCTTCCTTCCAGACGGCCTCATAGATTTTCTCGATGCTCCATACGTGTCCCCGATGACGGGCCAGCAGCTCGAGAATGGCGAACTCCCGCGGCGTCAGCTTGACCTCGCGCCCGTCCACCTTCACCTCGTGCGTCGACGTATTGATGGTGAGCTCGTCGACCTCGATCTCATGCTCCTTGCTCGGCTGAGGCACGTTCAGCCGGGTGTAGCGGCGCAGCTGCGATTTGATCCGGGCGATCAGCTCCAGCGGATTGAACGGCTTGCTCATATAATCGTCGGCCCCCGTGCTGAGTCCTAGTATTTTGTCCATGTCCTGGCTCTTCGCCGAGAGCATAATAAGCGGCATGTTCCTGTTCTCGTGGATCTTCATGCAGGCCTCGATCCCGTCCATATGCGGCATCATAATGTCGAGACCGATGAGATCGACGTGTTCTTTTTCCAATAGGCGAAGCGCTTCGATTCCGTTCGCGGCCCGCAGGAGCCGGAATCCTTCGTTTTTTAAATAAATTTCGAGCAAATCGATGATTTCCTTCTCGTCGTCGACCAGAAGGACCGTATATTGGGCCATAACGGCAGGCCTCCTTCGTGAAAGCATACTCCAAAAATCATAACATGGGAGGTCAGCACGACCAAGTCTGAAGCTCGGGAATCCCTAGGAAACGTACTGCTTCCGTGGACGATGACCCCAGTATAGCCGGGGAATCTTAACAAGGCCCCGCTTCAGATCTTAAAGGATTCTTAATTATGGAGGGATAAGCCTAATTTTTAGGCATCCGTCACGCCGGGCCCGGTGGGCGAATACATAGTGGGTAGACGGATTTTATAACAAAAACTTATCGGGTTCTTCAATAAACTTGATAACCAAACGGAGGAAATCTTATGAACTTGTGTGATGCTGTCGGGCAAACGTTAAGCGGGCTACGGACGTACTCTCCCGCCGAACTGATGGAACGGATTCGAAAGCTTAGGATTACCGCTGAGGTTGCCGCTCCCTGGGTCGCCGAGCCGCAGCGGCTGCCGTATGGCCGGACCTCGCTATACCTGGAGGAAGGCGTGGAGGCGGTGCTGATTCATTTGCCCGGAGGGGCGGCGACGCATATTCATGACCATGGCGCCTCGATCGGCTGCGCCCGGGTGCTGGAGGGGCGGATGCTCAACCGGATCTTCCGGTTGGACGGGTACGGTTATCCAGAAGAGGCGGGAGAATATGAGGTTCGCGAAGGGGAATTTCTTATTGCGCCCCGCGGACAAATTCATCAAATGGTGAACCCGTCCATGAAGCGGATGATCTCGTTCCATCTCTATGCACCCCGAATGTCCGCCTCGCGAAAATATGTTCCGTATGAGCAGGCGCTGGATTACGTGATTTAACCTTTGTGCGCAATAATCCCGGTTTGAGCCGCCCGGCCCGCATTCCTGCGGGCTCATGCTGTAGAGAAACCCATAAAATAGAGAAATCTGCCTTGGTACAACGGTGGGGTATCCCCTTCCGGCCGCTGTTGTTCTCGGAAAATTTTCAATTAATTCGCTATGCAGCGGTCATTTTCCGATAACAAAGGCGGGCGCTATCGCTCCTACAGGGGATACCTCACCTACTACCTTTTGCATTTTTCGATATATTCGGGTTTCTCATCAATCTGGGCCCGCATTCCTGCGGGCTTTTTGCGTTGAGCGTGCCCAGAGGCACGCATCTTCTTGCCGGTGAAAGTCCGGTCGCGGGAGGGACCAAGCCCCCGCGTAGCTAGGATGCCTACGTATAGCGAAAGCAGTACGTAGAAGCGCATCGACGGAAGTACCTGTCAGAGACAGGGCAAGCAACATGCCAGGCCGTAACATAAAGTGAATCCTGCCGCGTCGTTAAAAAGGCCTCGCAAGAGGGA
>NZ_JAQAGZ010000038.1 GCF_027533625.1 Paenibacillus gyeongsangnamensis
TCTCTTGGAGTTGTTGAACGTTTTCCTTTGGTGTCGTTAGCCTCTTGGCATTCACTGACTCGTACCTCCTTAAGAAACATGAACAAAGTAGGGCTCCTTCCCTCCCGCAGGTTGTGTTGTCCTGCATTCATTGGTACTATGCGCCCCTCGGACTCCCTTCCTGCAGACGGCTCACTTCACTTTTTGGGCTTATAGAGCGCCTTTTTACGGTCTTTAAAAAAAAACTTCCGTGCAGGGGAGGGTCTCCCCAGTTCACTGCATCCTCTTTCATGCCATGCCGATCCCCTTACGCCGGAGGATTCTTCGCTGCCGCTCCAAGTTCCTAGCAGCTTCCATGGCCTTCATCCACATTGACGGGACTCGGCTCCCTCTTCTCCCTCTTGCGAGGCCTTTTTAACGACGCGGCAGGATTCACTTTATGTTACGGCCTGGCATGTTGCTTGCCCTGTCTCTGACAGGTACTTCCGTCGATGCGCTTCTACGTACTGCTTTCGCTATACGTAGGCATCCTAGCTACGCGGGGGCTTGGTCCCTCCCGCGACCGGACTTTCACCGGCAAGAAGATGCGTGCCTCTGGGCACGCTCAACGAACAAAAACCCCCGTGTCCATAGACACGGGGGCCGCACGTTACATCGCCATTCCTTGATGCGTCCGGTCGAGACTGACGAACTTGTTGAAGCTCTTGAGAAAAGCGAGCTCCACCGTCCCGACCGGGCCGTTCCGCTGTTTAGCGATAATGATCTCGATGATGTTTTTCTTCTCGGATTCCTTGTCGTAGTAATCGTCCCGGTACAGGAACGCCACGATGTCGGCATCCTGCTCGATCGAGCCCGATTCCCGGAGGTCGGACATCATCGGCCGCTTGTCCTGCCGCTGCTCCACGCCCCGGCTGAGCTGCGAGAGCGCGATGACCGGCACGTTGAGCTCCCTGGCGATCTGCTTCAGAGTACGCGAGATCTCAGAGACTTCCTGCTGTCGGTTGTCGCCCTTGCCGCGGCCGTGAATGAGCTGGAGATAATCGATCAGGATCATCCCAAGCCCCCGCTCCTTCTTCAGCCTCCGGCACTTGGCCCGAATATCGGCTACCGTCACAGACGGTGAATCGTCGATGTAAATGTTCGCTTCCGAGAGCGATCCGATCGCCATCGTCAGCTTTTCCCAATCATCCGGCTCCAGAAAGCCTGTCCGCATCCGTCCGGCATCCACGTTCGCCTCCGCGCAGATCATCCGCTGCACGAGCTGCGCCGCGCCCATCTCGAGCGAGAAGATCGCGACGGTTTCCTTCTCCCGTACGCCAACGTTCTGCGCGATATTCAGGGCGAACGCCGTCTTCCCGACGGAAGGCCGCGCCGCGACGATGATCAGGTCGGAGCGCTGGAAGCCTGAAGTCATCTTGTCCAGATCATGAAAGCCCGAACGGATGCCCGATGTGCTGCCCTTCTGGTTGTACAGCATTTCGACCTTGTCGAAGACTTCCATCAGCACATCCCGGATGGCAATGAAGCCGTTGCCGGAACGGCGCTGGGAGATCTCCATAATCCGCTGCTCCGCATCGCTGAGAAGGCCGGATACTTCTTCCTCGCCGGAGTAGCCGTTGCTGACGATTTGCGTTGCCGTCCGAATCAGCCGCCGCAGCAGCGACTTCTCTTCGACGATCTGCGCGTAGTAGTCCACGTTCGCCGCCGTCGGCACGGCGTTTACCAGCTCCGACAGGAAGCTGATCCCGCCTACCTCCTCCAGCTGCTGCTTATCCTGCAGCCGCGCGGTCAGCGTGATCAAATCGACAGGCTCGTTGGCTTCCGCAATCTCGATCATCGCTTCGTAAATCAGTTGATGCGCCGGACGGTAGAAATCGTCGCTGTTGATCCGTTCCATCGCCGTAATCAGGGCGTCGCCGTCGAGCAGCACCGCCCCGAGTACAGCCAGCTCGGCTTCCAGATTTTGCGGAGGGATGCGATCCATAAACATGCTTTCGTTCAAGCTCGTCCTCTCCTCATCCGCACCGGATCTTCTCGAATTATTCTTCCACAACATGAATTTTCAGCTTTCCGGACACTTCCGGATGCAGCTTTACGACCACCTCGGTCACACCGAGCGCACGGATCGGTTCGTCCATGACGATCTTCCGCTTATCCAGCTTAATTCCCTGCTTCTCCAGCGCTTCCGCAACCTGCTTGTTCGAGACCGCGCCGAACAACCGGCCGTCCGCCCCCGACTTCGCCTTCACTTGAACGGAGAGCTCGCCGAGCTTCCGGCCTAGCTCCTCCGCATCCGCTTTCTCCTGCGCCTTCTTCTTGTCTTCCGCTTTCTTCTGTTGATCCATTACTTTCATAGCGCCTTCGCTGGCCGGAGCCGCCGCTTTTTGTTTAAACAGGAAATTTTGCGCGTAGCCTTCGGAAACCTCTTTAACCTCACCTTTTTTTCCTTGGCCCTTAACATCCTTCAAGAAAATCACTTTCATTCAAAAAGCCCCTCCTCTGCGTGAATCTCGCTAAGCACTTGCTTCAGCCTCTGCGTCGCTTCGGCGATCGTGCCTTCCAGCTGGGTTGCCGCGTTGGTCAAATGACCGCCGCCGCCCATCCGTTCCATGACCACTTGGACATTCATTTGCCCCAGCGACCGGGCGCTTATGCCAATCAGGCCGTCAGGCCGCTCGCTGATGACGAACGAGGCCATGATGCCCGTCATAGTTAACAATGTATCAGCTACCTGCGCGATGAGCAACTGTGAATATTTACGTCCCGGCTCGTTCACCGCAAGCGCGATATGGTCGTAAATGACCACCGCGTGCTTAATGACCTCCGCCTTCTGGATGTAATAATCCAGGTCCTCTTTCAAGAGCCGCTGAATCAACGCGGAATCGGCTCCGTTGCGCCGCAGGAACGAGGCGGCCTCGAACGTCCGCGCGCCCGTACGAAGGCTGAAGCTCTTCGTGTCGACCACAATCCCCGACAGCAGCGCCGTCGCCTCCAGCACGCCCATGGTCATTCGTTCGTGGAAATATTGCAGAAGCTCCGTCACCAGCTCGCAAGTCGAGGACGCATACGGCTCCATATAAACGAGCGTCGCGTCATGGATGAAATCCTCGCTGCGGCGGTGATGGTCTACGACCACCTTGCGGGACGTCAGCTGCAGCAGCTTCGGCTCCGGCGTCATCGAGGCGCGGTGCGTGTCGACGACCACCGCCAGGGAACGTCCGTTCGTAATGGCGACGGCCTGCTCCGGCGTAATAAACCAACGATTCAGCTTCTCGTCCTCATAGATCGTATCCATCAGCTTCTGGATGGACGGATTAACGCCCTCCAGCACGATATAGCCCTCTTTGTTGCTGAGATGCGCCATCTTCAGCACGCCGATTGCCGCGCCGATCGAATCCATATCTGGATTGCGGTGGCCCATAATGAGCACCTTATCGCAATCCTTAATCAAATCGCGGAGCGCATGGGAGATGACCCGGGCGCGCACCCGCGTTCTTTTCTCGATCGCATTGGAGCGTCCCCCGTAGAAGGAGAGCCGTTCCCCAACCTTGACCGCCGCCTGGTCGCCGCCCCGGCCGAGCGCCATATCCAAGCTGAGCTGCGCCCATTGACCGAGCTCATTAAGCGACGTTGTTCCCGAAGCAATCCCGATACTGAGCGTCAGCGGCAGCTTGTTCTCAATCGTAATGTCCCGTACCTCGTCCAGTATCTCGAAGCGCGACTGCTCCAGAGCCTTAAGCCCTTTTTGATCCATTACCATGAGATAGCGGTCCGATGCCGTGCGCCGCAAATAAATCTGGTTCTTCTGCGCCCACTCTGTGATCTCGCCCGTGACCTTGGCCATCATGATCGTCCGGGTCTGATCGTCGAGGCCCTGCGTCGCTTCGTCAAGATTATCCATCATGACGATGCCGAGCGACAGCTTCTCCTCTTCATAGCGCTTCTGCAGCGTCCGGAAGTCCGTAATATCGGTAAAGTAAACGAGCCGCTCTTCCGGCTTCATCTGTACTTCGTAGATTCGCTTGTCCACGGGCAGCTCGAGCTTCACTTCTTTTTCCTTACGCGCTTTAAGCCCCGTGAAAACTTCCAGGAGCGGTTCGCCAATCAACGACTCGCGGCCCAGCATCTTCGCCACGAACGGATTGTGCCATTCGATGACCTTGTCTTCGTTGTACAGCAGCATGCCCAGCGGCAGCTCGTGGATGACCTCGCTTCCTGCGCGCTTGACCCGATGCGAGAGCGTCGTGATGTACGCATTCAGATCCTTGCGGAACGCTTGCTCCGCCTGGAGCGTGTAATACCCCAGCAGCGCGCAAAGGAACAAGGCGACTAAGCCGATGATCCACTGATACAGAAATAAAATAAAAGTCAGCACGGCCAGGAGCGCGAACACCCAGACCATATGCATCCCATGCCATCGCTTTAGCAGAAACTTAGGCATTTCATTCGCCCCTCTAACCCCTTAATCTACTTGCGAGTCAATCGATCACGAATTGGAAACGCCACATCGAATACACCTATCAGGCTGAATATGAAATAAGCCGGCGGAAAAAACAGCAGCACCACAATGCCCGCAATCGGCAGCATCCGGTTCCAGCGGTTCACATGCGCCACGTAAAACAGGAAGGCAATCGCCTGGACGGCGAACGCCGCAGTCAGCAGCGGCAGCAGATTGAGCAGCAGCGAGAATACGATGGAAGTCGTATCCTTCACGAACAGCTCCAGCAGCAGCGCCAGCAAGTAAAACCAGACGAACGACTTCGGCAGCATCCAGTCCTTCACCGGCTTGAACGCCGGAATGGATTCCCCTGCTCGAACAAGCGCCTTGCGTGCGAGCCAGTGGGATACGACCACATAGAACAAGGAGAAGCCGATCATGTACAGCGGCAGCATTTGAACCATGAGCTGTACCAGAGTATCGAGATCAAGCGCCATCATCCCCTGCAGCTGTGCGGGCAGCGTGTGGACGCTTTCCACCATGAAACCCTTCATCTTGCCGACGGGATTAAGTCCCAGCATATAACTGACGATTAAGCTGAGCAGCAGCTCGCCCAGCAGCGTCAGCGTCCCGACCGTCAGCACCGAGCGGGCCGGGGCCCGTTTCTTGTACAGATTGCCCATCTGGATGACCGGCGGCAGAAAAAACAACGATACCGATATGAGCAATACTCCGAGCCACCCCGCAAGCAAGGAAGAGGCGATGAGGTAAACCGCAGCCAGACTAACGATATAATGAATTAAGAAACGCTGCGTTTCCAGCCTGACATACATGACCAGGACCGGGATCATCAGCAAGCTGGCCGTAATCAAGTTCAGCGGCGGCAGCATAATGGAAAGCAATAAGATCACGTATGTGATGCTCCATCCGAGCAGCCGTGGCTTTCGCGAGTCTACCAAGTAGTTCACCTCTTACGAATATGTTCTTCCAAAGCGGAAATATCGCCGTACCAATCTTCCAGCTGATGGCCTTCCTGGCGATGCCTTTTCATTTTATCCAAGACCGCTTCGTCGAGCTGCTTCATGGATACGCCCAACCGGCGTCCGAGGATATAACAGCACGAGACCAAGCTCGCAAGTCCGTCTATCATCTTATGCTGGCTTCCTTCCCATATGCCCTTGAGCAAATACGCCATTTGGTCGACGAGCTCCGTCTTCAGCCATTCGATGATTTTGGCGCGCTTGGCCAAATCAAGATCCTTCTCCATGTTTGACAAGCCGCACTCCTCCTACCCGGCACTTTAGTTAAGTATACCACATTTTATACCTTTTGTTCCGACTGCCATAGCTTGAAGCAATAATCGATGATTTCCCTTCTGCGGATAATGCCGATAAATACATCATTATCGTCCGTCACCGGAACAAAGTTTTGATTCGTCGCGAGCGTGATTAAATCCTGCATTTGCTGATCGATTCGTACAGGTTTGATCGTCATATGCTGCGGCACATCCTTCAGTTGCACCTTGTGGCAATGATCGAAACCGATGTCAGGGGAATGCTTCAGCTTCCACAGCAGGTCCCCCTCCGTGATCGTTCCTGCGTATTTGCCGTTATCGTCGACCAGCGGAACGGCCGAATAACGATGGTACTCCATACGTTCAAGCGCCTGTCTCATCGTATTATGGGGAGAAAAATAAATAACCTCATCCTTAGGAACAAGAAAAAATGCGATATTCAACGTACTTCCCTACCTTTCTTACCAACAGCTTGAAATCGCCCTTCATTCATCATATCATGACCGGACCCTGATGAAAAATGGTGAGTGCCCCAGGATAAACGGCTACGCCGTCCTTGTCTTATAAGGACCAGCGCGTTTACTAAGGTTGATGCGAAGCTATAAGCTACGAAAACTTATAAAGTCTTATCAACCAAAAAAACAGCCCCTTCCGAGGCTGCCATGATGGATTCTCCGGTCGATCCTAAGCCGGCGCTGTGCCCGGCCAAATTCATTCCGCCCTCTGTTCCTGGCGTTACCCGGGGCTTAATGTGTATTTTTGAATTTTCGAACGTTCTCAATGATTTCGGAAACCGCTTCGATCCGGATAGGCTTGCTTAAATATTCATCCATACCGGCTTCCAAATATTTCTCCCGATCGCCTTTCACGGCATGAGCCGTTACCGCTATGACATAAGGCTTTCTCGTTAACGAACTTGCTTTTTTAATCTCCTTCGTCGCTTCCAAACCGTCCATCATCGGCATTTGAACATCCATAAATATAAGATCATGCGGAACACGCCGAACCGCCTCCACCGCTTCTTGCCCGTTCTGAACTATGGTAGACGTATAACCGAGCTTCTCCACCATTTTTTTTAATACGAGCTGATTCACTTCATTGTCTTCCGCTATCAAAATTTTTAGAGGCTCATCTTTTAACGGATCCGGCTCGGCCGACGCGTCATCCGCCGGCGATTCCAAATAGGCTTGGGTCCGAAAATTAGCGGTAAATATAAAAGCGGACCCCGCTTGATCCTTGCGCGGCTCATACCAAATTTCACCGCCCATCAGATCAACAAGCTTTTTACAAATGGCCAGCCCTAACCCGGATCCTTCCGTCTTGCGTGTCATAAAATGATCCACCTGATAAAAGGGTTCGAACAAATGGGCAGCCTTATCCTTCGGCACACCCAGACCCGTATCCCGGATCGCAAATTGAAGGCATACCGTATCCTTCCCCTGGGCGACCTTATCCACTGAGATCGATATCGCTCCATGAGAAGTAAACTTGACGGCGTTGCTAAGCAGATTCATAAGCACTTGTTTCAGCTTCGTCGTATCCCCAATCACCATGCCGGGCACGGTAGGACTGACGGTGGTTGTGATTTCCAATTTTTTTCCAAGCGCTTTTGGTAAAATAATATTTAACGTTTCCGACAGAAGCGTTCTCACCTGGAACGATTCTTCCGATAATTCTACTTTGCCCGATTCAATCTTGGAAAAGTCCAAGATGTCGTTGATGATCGAAAGAAGCGTAGCTCCGCTTTTTTTTATAATTTGAACATACTCATCCTGCTCCGCATCCAATTTCGTTTCCATGAGCAAATCCGTCATTCCAATGACTCCGTTCATCGGAGTACGGATCTCGTGACTCATCATGGCTAAAAATTCGCTCTTGGCCTTATTCGTCTTTTCAGCGGCTTCCTTCTCAATCATCAGTCGCTTCTGTTCGGTCATGTCCTTCACAATGATATAGTAACCCACATTCTTATTGTGAATGATAATCGGAGCCAACGTTGTCAGTACTTCAACGGCGTGACCGTCTTTATGCTTGAAATAATTCATGTTTTTTTCAATAGACGTATAATCTTCCGTAACGGACAGCAAGCGGGCCAGGTTCATTTCACCGATAAATCTGGAAATGTTCGTTCCGATAAGCTCTTCGATACGATATCCGGTCAAGATCTCCGACATTTGATTTCCATTGATAATATGGCCGTTCAGCCCAAACGATATGATCGCATCGTGGTTATATTTCTTTAACGAAGTATACCGTTCGATGCTTTCCTGCAGCCTATGCTCCATGGCTTTACTCTTCGTAACGTCGACCACTTGCGCTATGAAGTACATAGGTTTTCCGTCGATGTTATCGCGTACGAGCGAAAGATGCAGCGTAGCCCAAATCACGCTGCCATTTTTATGAATATACCGGTTCTCCACTTCGAAGGAAGGGATAACGCCATCCAGCAATTGATTGACTAAAGGCTCATTTTTATTGTCTTCCCCGGAAGTGACCAAGTCTGCGGACTTCAGCGATATGATTTCCTGTTCGGCATAACCGAAGATATGGCAGAGCGCGGGATTAACGCCGATCCACTTGCGTTCCATCGAAATTAAGGCTATGCCAATTGGAGCATGCTTATATACATGGTCCAATAAGATTTGTTGGTCAAAAACCTGTAATTCCTGCATTCTCAGCCCCCCTCGGGTTCACATCTTATTATATATTACCATTAATGAAGGGCATTGATCACTTCAAATCCGGGAAAATAAAAAGACGGCTAGTCTAAGACCAGCCGTCTTCTTTCACGTACTATTCCGTTGTGTAAGGCAGCAGAGCGACTTGACGGGAGCGTTTGATTGCAATCGTCAGCGCGCGCTGATACTTCGCGGAAGTACCGGTTACACGACGAGGAAGAATCTTACCGCGCTCGCTAATGAACTTCTTGAGCGTTTCGATGTCTTTATAGTCAATGTGCTTGATTTTGTTTACTGTGAAGTAACAAACTTTACGGCGCTTGCCGCCTTTTTTGCCACGACCACCGAACTTTCTTTCGCCGCGCTCGCCGCGGTCTTCAGAACGTTCTCTTCTTTGTTGTTGTTCCATCTTCTTCAGTCCTTTCTACGTGGATTGTTCGCTGCTTCGCCGCTCCTTAGAACGGCAAATCATCATCGGAAATGTCAATCGGTTTGCCGTCATCCTGGAAAGGATCCTGGTTGTCGCGTCCGCCGCCGTATCCGCCGCCACGGTTGCCTCCGCCGCTATTTCCGCCGCCCTGATTCATGGCGCCGCTGCTCATGCCTTCTTCCCGGTTCGCACTATTCGCGGATTCCAGGAAACGCACGTTGTCTGCGATGACTTCCGTCACGTAGACTTTGCGTCCTTCATTGTTGTCATAGTTCCGTACTTGGATACGTCCTTCTACGGCGGCCAAACGGCCTTTGCGCAAATAGTTCGCACAAGTCTCGGCTAACTGACGCCAGGTTACAACCGGAATGAAATCCGCTTCCCGTTGTCCTTGGTTGCTGGAGAAAGGCCGGTCAACTGCCAATGTGAACTGGGTTACGGCTACGCCGGCTGGCGTATATCGCAGTTCGGGGTCTCGTGTAAGCCTTCCGATCAGAATCACGCGATTCAACATCGTCATACCCTCCCGGATGGGTTGCAACAAAGCTGTTGTCAACCGTAATTACGACACTTGCTTCAGGTTCTTAAGCTACGTCTTTAACGATCAGGTAACGAATGATTTCATCGGAAATCTTCATTACGCGGTCAAGCTCGGAAATCACTTCGTTGTTAGCGTTGAAATGCACTAACACGTAATGACCGTCACGATGCTTGTTGATCTCATACGCAAGACGGCGCTTACCCATCAGGTCATGCTTCGTAATTTCGCCACCGTTGTTGATGATGTTTTGGAACTTCTCCACCGTAACCTGAACCGCTTCTTGTTCCAGGTCCGGACGAATGATGTACATCACTTCATATTTGCGCATGTTGTCACCTCCTTTTGGACTCACGGCCCCCGCAATCGGCTTGTACCGTCGGGAGCAAGGAGCGAGCAGGTCTTACCAAAACTCGCACCATAATACTATAGCAAAATTGTGATTCGAAGGCAAGCAAAAGTTCCTGCGGCCATTCATTATCACTCCAGCTGCCGGGCTTCTGGTAATTATTAAGCCTCATGCTTCCCTCCGCGCTTGGAAAACTAACGGTACACCAGCCAACAGGAGGTGACCTGCAATGGGTGAATGGAGTCAATTCCGTCCGGGCGACCGGGCGCCGAATGACGGCGAGTACATGGAAGTCGGAGAAGACGCCTTCCATATGGGCGTCAATAATCCTAAGATCGTCAAGCTAAACAAGGGTGACCGTTTCCCGGCTACCAGCAATCATAACCGGAAGTGGAAGCGAATGTTCCGGGGCTAACTGCTGCTTCCCCCGCCCCGCGGCGGGGGCCATTCTTAAAGGAGGCGCTCTGATGCGTTATAAATATACATGGATGTTAACCTTGTTCAGCGTCGCATTGTGCTTCATTCATTTCATCGGTCACGAAACGGATCCCGTGTACCTGCTGTTCTATGCGTTAAGCGTGCCTGCTTGGTTTTATCCGCTCTTCCAATATACGAACATTAATCCCGTTCCGTTGTACTTGCTAACGATTCTATCCTGGGCCATTATAGGCTATTGTATCGACCGCTTATCTGTACACCGGCGAACGCGAACCGAAACTTGAATCCGATCGGCCTCCAGAGCGTCCTGGAGGCTGTTTTCCACATGATCCAAAGAAAGCGGCTGCAAGCCCCGGGTCGTGTCAATGAACGGATTACCGGCGCGCCCGGATCACGGACAGCATTTCATTCACCGGTAAAGCGTTAACAACCCTTCCATCGCGTCCTTCCGTTATTTCAGCCATGAACAAGGAGTTGTAGATCGCTTCTTCCGTGGCCTCCGCAACCGCCCGAAAACACTCGGAAATAAGCGGTCCGTCTTCACGTATGCATCTCCATGCCAAAAATCCGGTTTCCGGCGTGTGTGGAATAAGGTTGCCGTTGCTGAATGCGATGACGATATCTCCGCTGCCGTGATGGGCGATGGAGCCGGTGCGAGCAAGGCCGAAACCGGCTCTTTTGGCGATTCTTTTCAACTGACGAGCGTCCATCGGCAGGTCCGTGCCAACGACAATCATGATCGAACCGTCGTTGTTCCCCCGTTCCTGCGATTTTGCTTGGAGGCAAGCCCCTACCGGATGGCCGAGGATAGTCAAATCCTTGCCGAGACCGAAGTTCGTCAGCACCAATACCCCGATATGGTAGGCGATTCCTTCTACTGTCACCTGTCTGGAAGAAGTTCCGATCCCCCCTTTATAGCCAAAGCACACCATGCCGGTCCCGGCACCGACGGCCCCTTCCATAGCAGGCCGGTCAGTAGAAGTCCTTGCTTGTTTGATCGCTTCGACGGCATGCTCAGGCCGCACATGAAGGCCCCTCATATCATTCAAAAATTTGTCGTTGCATTCGCCGGTAACGACGTTTAACGAACCGTCCCGATCGCCAATCCCCTCATCCTGCGTCATCATGTATTGCAGCGCGCCTTCCGTCACCGCAGGAACACTGAATGTATTGGTCAACATAATAGGAGATTCGATGATTCCCAGCTCATTCACTTGAACCAGTCCGGTCGTTTTGCCGAAGCCGTTGATCACATGCGACGCGGCAACTACTTTTTCCCGAAAAGGATTTCCTTGATGCGGCAAAATCGCCGTGACCCCTGTTCGAATGCAGGCGTCGGGACGGTTCGCGTTCAATGTCACGTGTCCGACCGCCACACCGGGAACGTCGGTTATGCTATTATGCTTCCCGGTTGGGAGCTGCCCGACGGTGAACCCATACTCGCGAAAACGTTTTTTGCTCATCTGATCTCTCTCCATTGTTGTTTATAAGGTGAGCTGTCCTGATTAGCGTCAGTCCGGTTTCACTCTTGTCAGCATGCGGGAACCGTAAAAGGCAGCCCACGCTTTAGGCCCATCTTTGAAAAAGAAGCGGATCGGGTACTCTTTGTTTTCGATCACAAGCGTCGAGTCGGTGCTTGCCCGCAGCGTGAATACTTTGCCGTCGATTTCCGCTTTCGGCTTTTGATCATCGAGAAATATGGATACACAGCCGCCCTCTGCCGAACGGTACGTGCCAACGAAGGATTGCAAATGCTCAAGCGAAGCCTGGGCATGCGGCTCGATGCTGCTCTTTTGTTCCAATGGGAAGCCTAATGCGGTATTTACAGCGGCTAACCACATGTCATTTGCTGGCACATTCGCCACGTTCGTTAAGACAACCGCTACCAGACCTTCCTCAGGCACAAAGCCAAAATGGGACGATACCCCGGGCTGTGCGCCCCCGTGTTCGACCAAACTCACGCCGGAATAATCGGGTGTTATACGCAATGCATAGCCGTAGAAGGTGTTTCTTCCAACCCGATGTACTGGCTTCCACATGTTATGGATTGCATCTTGACTCACGATGGAGCGGCCTTGAACCATGCCTCCATCGACATAACATTGCCCATATTTTAACAAGTCGAGCACATTCGAGCGAATCCCTCCTCCCACCTCGTAGTTCCCGAGCATGGGCCAAGGCACTTCTTCTAATACACCCGTTTCGCTGTTCTTCACATACGGTATGGAAACACGATCATATTTCGCCAATTCTTCAAAGCTGAACGTAGAGCGATGCATGTGCAGCCGTTCCAGAATGCGTTCCGTCATATATCTGCGATAAAGACGGCCGGTCAGCTGTTCAATGATCGTCCCCAGCAGCAGGAACGTATCGTTGCAGTAGCTGAAATATTGGCCTGGCTTGCCCAAAAGTTCATAACTCTCGGAAGCCATATAAGCCGGATGGTCGTTCAATCGGTTTAATACCTCATTGCGACGCATAGGCGGCAAACCGGTCGTATGGGAAAGCAAGTGATGAATTTTAACGCTTGCCGTATCTTCCAATCCATGAAGCTTGAACTCGGGTATGTAGCGGATCACTGGGTCGTCTAACGAAAGCTTGCCTTCATCCGCCAACTGCATGATAGCCAAGGCCGTAAACGATTTGGTGACCGATGCCGTTCCGAATATCGTATCCGGTGTGACCGGGTCTTTCGTTTCTATATCCCTTACGCCGAATCCCTTCTGATAAATGATTTCACCATGCTGCGAAACGGCGACTGCGGCTCCGGCAATCGACTCTTGCTTCATCAATTTCCCTACATAGGCTTCGAATATCGACCAACTCCGGTCGGACATGTCAGCACCTCCAGCTCCTTAGAGCGAAATATTATTGAGGACGGCAGCGCAAAAAGTTATCAGCAGCAAACCCCCGAACTTCATCTTTCTTGTAATATTTTAATAGCTCATTGATCAAATTTTGGCTTAGGGCGGCATTTTCCAGCTTCTCGATGGATTTCGTGATGCCGTAAAAGTCTGAACCGATCCCGATGTGCCTTACCCCGCCGAGCGAACAATAATGATCGATATGCTTGATTAAATCGGGAATGGTCACGGTTTTGTTTTCACCCTTCTTGACAAAGCCCAAGGAATAAAACACATGGATCGTCCCGCCTTTCTCAAATATCGCTTTGGCCTGTTCGTCCGCTAGATTTCGCGTGTCGTCGCAGATCGCCCTGGCGTTGGAATGGCTTGAATACGGGTAATCCGCGAGCTCCATCACATCCCAGAACGCTTTCTCGCTCAAATGGGCTACATCGGTTAACCGCCGCTGGGCGTTATTCAAACGTACAATCTCCTTGCCGAAGCCGGTGAGCCCTGCGCCGCGCGGCTCCCACACGCCATCCGCGGCCAAATTGGCGTTGTTCCAGGTCAACCCGACGGAAAGAACGCCAAGCCGATACAACATTTGAAGCTAGCGCAAGTCATTGCCGATAGCGTCAACGCCTTCCAGTATCAGCATGGCGCCGATCTCCCCTTCCCGAAGAAGGTCAAAATCGCTCCATTCCTTGATGTGCTTCATTTCCGGATTTTTCCCCAGCACATCCTCATAAAAGTAATGAATTTGGTCGAGCGCGACCTGAAGTTTTTGCTCGACTTTCACGGCCGGCGGAACGAATATGGCGAAGCCTTGTGCCATGATCCCGCCCTGAAGCAAACGTTCTTTGTTCGCCGCAAGCTCATCTGAACAGCTGAATGTTAGCTGCCCATTCGATTTCCAAAGTTTCATAAGAAACATCGCAATGCGTATCGATAATGCACATAAGTCTCACCTTTCCTTGAAATGTTTACATTTCTTCCTTTATATCATATGTATGGCGGAAAAAGTGGGATATGGCCTTCCTACGGCCGACTGCGAAGCGATCCTAATGAGGTCCATCCTCCGACGAACCTGCCGGGTACTCACCCGCTTTCCGCCAATAAAAAAACGACCCTGCAGGTCGTTGTTCGTTTTCGTATAAGTGGCAGAAAGAGTGGGATGCGGCCGCCCGGCGGCTGACTGCGAAGCGATCCTCACGAAGCCCATCCTCCGACGACCCCCTCGGGTTCTCATCCACTTTCCACCTACAATAAAAACGACCCGACAGGTCGTTGTTCGTTTTCGTATTAGTGGCGGAAAGAGTGGGATTCGAACCCACGCACGGCTTGCGCCGCCTAGCTGATTTCGAGTCAGCCCCCTTGGGCCTCTTGGGTACCTTTCCGCAATAAGAAGAGACAAGCATTATAATATCATGAGTAGTGTAATGAATGCAAGCTTTTTTTCATTATTCCATAATTTTATTCTGTCGCATCCGTCGGCGCCTCCGAAGCCGCCTCCGCCGAACGCAGCACCTTCTTCAGCTTGCTCTCGAACTTGGCCCTCGGGACCAGTACGCTGTGCTTGCATCCGACGCACTTGATCCGGATATCCATGCCCATACGGATGATTTCCATCTCATTCGTACCGCAGGGATGCGGCTTTTTCATTTGCACGACATCCCCCAGACCATATTGCTTCTTCTCCATCAGGATCCCATCCTCTCTGAACGTTGAAGCGTCACTACTCGCGGATTCGGTGTCTCTACGCCGTTGGCGGCGAAAGCTCTCTTGATCTCCGCGTACAGCTTTCGCTGCACGGCGGGTTGCGTATTCGCTTTACATTCCACCGTTACCCTCAGAGTTACTTCCGAAGCGCCGAGGGTTTGAATGCCGAGCACCTCCGGCGCTTTAATCATATCTATGCTATTCTCGTAATGCGCTTTAACCGTTTCGTCCAGCACTTTCATCGCTTTCTCGATATCGGCCTCATAAGCAATCGTCACATCGATCACCGCAATGGAGTTATACAGCGAGAAGTTCGTCACCTGGGAAATCGTCCCGTTAGGGATGATATGAACCTCCCCGGTCCAGCTCTTCAATCGGGTCACCCGCAGCCCGATCTCCTCCACGGTACCCTTATAGGTCCCAGTCTGAATGACATCGCCTACTGCGAACTGATCCTCGAAAATAATGAAAAATCCGGTGATGACATCCTTCACAAGGCTCTGGGCCCCGAAGCCGATTGCCAATCCGACAACCCCAGCACCGGCAAGCACCGGACCGAGATTTACGCCGAATTGAGCCAGAATCATCAGGATCATAATAAAATTCACGGCATAGTTGGTGAAGTTCTCGAGCAGCTTCCCAATCGTCTTCGTTCTTCGGATATCGAGCTTCAAAGGATGCTTGTCACGTTCGCTGAGAATGTGCTGCAGCGCCTTCTGCACGATCTTCACCGTCAATCGTCCGACGATCAGAATCACGACGATCTTGATCAAGAGAATCAGGAGTCCGCCCCATAAGGCCGGGTCGGTCAAGTTTTTAATCAGTTCATATTGAAAATTCTTCCAGGCGTTAAACCATTGATCTGTGTTTGCTTCAATCTTGTGCAGCATAGGTAATCACCTGCCTATTTCAATTTATGCTAACATACTCATTTCCTTTTTTCAAAAAGATTCCGCGAATCTCGACCTTCTCTTCCGCAATGATATGGAGCACCTGATCCAGCGCCTCCTCCGGAAACTCCAGAGACAGCGCGCACCCAGCGGTAATTTGTTTCGGGGTGGGACACATGTCGTTCTCGATCTCCGCATATTCCAGGAGCATCTCCGCTCTCAATGCTTGTTGCGTTGAATCGAAAGCCATCAGCAGCAAGGCGAAACCTCCTCCTCAAATTCGATACGAGTACGTATAAAACCTTCCTACCAACCGTATACTAGTAAAAACCAGAATATAGAAGCAGCACCAGGATAAACGGCTACGCCGTCCTTGTCTTACAAGGACCAGCGCGTTTATCAAGGTTGATGCGAAGCTATAAGTTGCCAATACTTATAAATTCTTATCAACTGAAAAATCCCCACATTGGAGGCAAATCTATGAAACTTCCATTCTATAAAGATGTGAAAGCGTCCAAAGAATTAGAGCCGCTGAAAATCATGCATTCCGAAGCCGGAAGTGTCGAAAGCCTCTCCAACCGCCTGAGCCGGGCCTTACAGCAAGTATCCCCCGATCAACCCGTCGTCATCGTGTGCGTCGGAACGGACCGTTCCACTGGAGATGCCTTGGGGCCGCTCGTCGGAACGCATCTCAAAAAATTCAACCTGGAAGGCCTTCATTTATACGGCACGCTGGAGCATCCTGTTCACGCCATGAATTTAAACGAAACGCTGACCTCCATTCATCAGCACATTAATAATCCGTTTATTATTGGTGTCGATGCCTGCCTTGGACAGCTGACAAGCGTCGGCTGCATCCAAATCGGCGACGGCCCGGTCAAGCCGGGGGCCGGAGTTAACAAAGAGCTTCCTCCGGTCGGCAACATGCACGTGACTGGAATTGTAAACGTCGGTGGATTTATGGAATACTTCGTTCTGCAGAATACACGCCTTAGTCTGGTCATGAGCATGGCAGAAGTCATTGCCCAATCATTCCATTCCGCACTTGCCGGACGTTATCCTTTACGGACTACTTCTTTTGCGAGCATTGAATAATAGCCTCTTTCTCTTCCGGAGACAGCGTATATTTCGATTGGGCATGCTCAATGGGTTTGGCATATACGTAAGTATGATCCCGATTATGTATTCCCGTCAGGACAAATCCGCTTTGTTCCTCATCGAGCAGAGCGACAGAGAAGCTTAAATCGCTGCCGGCTTCGGCAAACGCATTGTATCGGTACATGCCGACATTCGATTTCATCGTTCGCATCTGTTTACGAATCTCATCAATGCGCAGGTCCGCTTCTCGGCTTCGATCCGCTTGTTCATTCAATCGCTCTTGCAGCTGAATCAAGAGTCCTTCAACACTCGTCTCGCCGCTTCCGTTCAACATTCGCACATAATTCCGGCGAAGCTTGTTCAACTTGATCCACATGGTGATAAGCAGTACAAGAAAAATAAATATCAACAATCCACAAGCTCCCAGTATAACCTCTACTGGGATATCCGTGTACGTGTTCCCCACTCCGTGTTTCCCCCTGCCGCTCCGATGTCTTAATTTACATGTTTGGCGATCTCTCGAACCGCTATTACCAACTGATCGATTTCTTGGTCTGTCGTAAACGCTCCAACGCTTGCCCGAACCGCACCGCGATCCATCGTTCCAGCCATTCCATGAGCCAACGGCGTACAATGAAACCCGGCCCTGACAGCAATTTGAAAAGATTGATCCAGAATAAAAGCAACCTCCGACGAATCCGCCTGACCTACGTTGAACGAGACGATTCCCGTTTTATTGTGCCCTAAGTCCGGCCCGAATAGAGTGACTCCTTCAATTTCCATCAGTCCGGCCATGAGCTTCTGAGTAAGCTCCCATTCTTTCTGATGGATGCGGCTTGGGGTTTCTTTGAGCACATATTTCACGCCTTCCACAAGCCCTGCGATCCCTACGGCGTTTTGCGTCCCGGATTCATACCGGTCCGGCCTCACGGTAGGTTGATCGACTGCTTCGGATTGACTTCCAGTCCCGCCATGCAACAGCGGCTCTAAATCCAACTCCGGACTAATATAAAGCCCTCCTGTTCCGAGTGGTCCGAGCAAGGCCTTATGCCCCGGAAACGCCAGCATATCGATCCCCAGCCGATCAACGTGGATGTCCAATGTACCGGCCGTCTGGGCCGCATCCACCAGCAGCTTGATCCCTCTATCGTGGCACAGCTGTCCTATAGCCTCAATCGGCAATATGCTTCCGAGCAGATTGGAGCTATGGCTGCATACGATCAATGTCGTAGTATCGCAAATGGCTTGGGCGATGGCGTCTATAGAAAGCTCACCCTTGCTATTGGTTTCCACATAAGTCACTTGGACGCGCTTCGTTTTCTTCAAGTATTCAAGCGGTCTGCGAACGGAATTATGCTCTACTGCGGTGCATATGACATGGTCGCCTTCTTTGACAAAGCCCTTGATGGCTTGATTCAATGCCATCGTCGTATTCAGCATGTAGGCAATATCATTCGGATTTTTCACTCCAAACAGCCGCGCTAGCTGCTTCCTTCCTTCAAACAGCACACGGCTGGCTTGTACCGCCATTGCGTGGCTCCCCCGTCCGGGGTTAGCGGCATAATGCTCCATACACTGCTGCATCGCTTTTAACACTTCAGGCGGCTTTGGCCATGAAGTAGCCGCGTGATCCAAATAAATTGTCATCGCTCTTCCGCTCCTTCCAGGCGAATATACACAAAGATAGCATACCTGGTTTGTCTGCTTCCGTCAGACAATTCCTGAGGTATGCTATGCTGCCGTTCATTAGGATGTTTTTCCCTGCAACAGCTCCAACAATCGGTCAAGATCATCTTTGGAATAGTACAGCAGTTCGATTTTCCCTTTATTATTCCCATGTTTAATCTTCACAGTCGTTCTATACATTTCCCGGAGACTTTCCTCCAGCTGGTTTATGTAGGGGTCCTTTTTCTTAGGCTTGGCTTTCGCTTTCTTGTTATCGGCCAGCTCTTCGAGCTTTTTAACCTCTTCCTCCAGCTCGCGGACACTCCACTGTTCCTTAATAGCCGTATCGGCAAGGGCTTTAATCAGTTTTTTATCCTTTAGCCCTACAATTGCTTTCGCATGTCCCATTGACAGTGTTCCACGTGAAACATATTGTTTCACCTCTTCCGGCAGTTGAAGCAGCCGCAGGAAGTTAGCGATATGCGAACGGCTCTTCCCTACTTTCATGGAAAGCTCTTCTTGAGTAAGAGAAAACTGGTCAATGAGCGCCTGGTATGCAATGGCAATCTCCAATGCATTTAAATCCTCACGCTGAACATTTTCAATCAGAGCAATTTCCATAACCTGCTGATCGGAAAGCTTCTTTACTACTGCAGGAATCGTAGCCATACCTGCTTTTTGCGATGCTCTAAATCGGCGTTCCCCTGCGATGATTTCGAAGCCTTTAAGTACGCTGCGTACGATAATCGGCTGAATGACGCCATGCTCTTTAATCGATTGCGCTAGCTCCTGGATAGATTCATCGTTGAAATTGCGGCGCGGCTGATACGGATTTGGCCGAAGCTGCGCTAATGGAATCTCCACTACTTTGTCATCTTCATTAATGCTGAGGGCCGGCAGCAGCGCATCTAACCCTTTTCCAAGCCGTTTGCTCATATTGACATCACTTCCTTTGCCAATTCCATATATACCTCCGCGCCCTTCGAGCGTGGATCGTACGTAATGATGGGCTGTCCATGGCTTGGAGCCTCACTGAGTCGCACATTCCTAGGAATGATGGTTTGATACACCTTCTGTTGAAAATACTTCTTCACTTCTTCGATAACCTGCATACCTAAATTGGTACGAGCATCGAACATCGTGAGTAGAACACCTTCGATTTGAAGCGACGTATTCAGATGCTTTTGCACGAGTCGAACCGTATTCAGCAGTTGGCTAAGCCCTTCCAACGCGTAGTATTCACACTGAATGGGAATAATGACTGAATCTGCAGCGGTTAATGAATTTACGGTTAAGATGCCCAGGGATGGCGGACAGTCGATTAATATGTAATCGAACATATGCTTTACGAGCTGCAACGACTTCTTCAAGCGAACTTCCCGGGAGATCGTTGGAACGAGTTCGATCTCGGCACCGGCCAATTGAATCGTAGCCGGAATAATTTTCAAGTTCTCGATCGTCGTATCCACCATGGCATCCTTCGGATGAACGTCATTAATAATGACGTCATAGATACAATATACTACATCAGCTTTGTTCACGCCGATCCCGCTTGTAGTATTGCCTTGCGGATCGATATCGACAAGCAGCACCCTCTTGCCGAGAGACGCTAATGAGGCACCTAAATTAACAGACGTCGTCGTTTTGCCGACTCCACCCTTCTGGTTGGTAATCGCAATTATTTTAGCCAAAATCAGTTCACCTCAAATACTAACTGGAATAATAGATTGAAAGAGTTGGGTTATAAAACAAAAAATGGTCACCAGAGAGCCGCGGGGTCTCCCCAATGACAATAACTGCAATCCGGTTTAATGGAGGTAAAGAAAGGCCTCGGGAAGAGGCCTATAAGCTCCAAACCAATATGGCACTAATAAAACAAATATGAAAACATGAATAATTATATTTTAACGCTTTGGAATGCGAATTACAATCTCATAATGATCTTCATGGTCTTGTTCCGTCGTATTGATCTGTAGCCCTGAGGAAGTGACCATATCCACCGATTGACGAATCGTATTAAGTGCTAAACGCACATCCTTGGAATAAGAAAAACGTTTCGTTTTAGTCTTTGCCGTTTTGACCGTCTCTTTAAGAAAAGCGATACGGGCTTCCGTTTGCTTCACGTTAAGCTCCTTGGAAATAATATCCTCCAAGACGCGAACCTGAAGCTCCTCTTGGTCTAGAGAAAGTAGCGCCCTTGCATGCCGCTCCGTAATCTTGCGTTCCATAAGCGCAAGCTTTACCGGCTCCGAGAGCTGAAGCAGACGAATTTTATTAGCAATCGTCGATTGGCTTTTACCTAGCCGTTGAGCAAGGCTTTCCTGGGTAAGCTGATGCATATCGATCAGCTGCTGGTACGCAATGGCCTCTTCAATAGCCGTTAAGCCTTCCCGCTGTAAATTCTCAATCAGGGCAATAGAAGCGGCCTGAGAATCGTTAAATTCACGAATTATCGCCGGAATCGTTTCATGTCCCAGCTTTTTCACGGCACGCCAACGACGCTCCCCGGCAATCAGCTCATAACGATTATCGCGGACCCTGACTACGATCGGCTGGATAATTCCATGCGTCTTAATGGTTTGACAAAGTTCATCGATACGTTCATCGTCAAAAATCGTCCGGGGCTGATATGGGCTAGGAACGATAGCATTGACAGGAACATTTTTGACTTCATCAGACTTTACATCATCTGTAGACGCTTTATCGACAAAACCGAATAATTTTGAAATTTGTTCCTTCATTTACGATAACCACCCGATCTTTTACCGATAAATAGGAAGCCTTATAGATTATAATTCTCCAGAAAGACCCAAAATCCTGCTTCCAAACAAAAAGAACTTAACCATTCAAAAGTTTGTCAAACTTCGGAGAAGAGCAGCATTTTTTCTGCTGCTTTACACAAGGATAACCGGCTACGCCGTCCTTGTCTTACAAGGACCAGCGCGTTTATCAAGGTTGATGCGAAGCTATAAGTTGCGAAAAACTTATAAATTCTTATCAACTAAAAATGCTGCCTTCCCCGTTCGCATTGTAGCAGAAGAAGAATTTAACCTTGGCGAAATGTTCCACGTGAAACACACATTATACTAGCGGCGACTTCAGTGGAGTGCCTGCCTTGCGCGGATATTTTGCAGGCGTAGCCCCCACCTTCTTGATCACGAGCATATGACGAGTCGATTCTTCTACCGGCAGCTGAAACCGATGGGTCATCTGCCATTTAGCCTTTAATTCCTTCAAGCTATAGGCCGCTTCGGTCAGCTCCCCTTCAACCTCGCTTCCTTTCATTGCAACGAACTGTCCCCCCACTCGGGTGAACGGCAAACAAAACTCATTCAGCACCGCCAAGCGTGCAACAGCTCTGGCTGTAACCATATCGTACCGGTCCCGATGAGCAGGCATTCGTGCTACATCTTCGGCACGTCCATGCAAGCAGTTTACACCGGGCAGCTCAAGCGCCTCGCATAAATGCGTCAGAAACTGAATTCTTTTATTCAAGGAATCGATAATCGTCACCTGTAGATGAGGAAATGCGATTTTCAAAGGTATGCTTGGAAATCCGGCGCCGGAGCCGATATCCGCTAACGTATGTATATCATTCATCGGCACAAAAAAAGCAACAGAGAGCGAATCGTAAAAATGCTTCACATACACTTGATCCCTCTCTGTAATGCCGGTTAAATTCATTCGCTCATTCCAGTCCACGAGCTCCCGATAATAAAGCTCAAACTGCTCAAGCTGCCGCTGGGAAAGTTGCATCCCTTTGGCAGCCAGCAGTTCGATAAAGTGTTGTTGTACGGAATCCATTAAGAACCTCTCACTGCAAGAACTTTATTGTAGTGCTCCAAATGAACCAACAGAATCGAAATATCCGCCGGCGTAACGCCGGCAATACGCGATGCTTGCCCGATGGAGATCGGACGGATTTTGCTCAGCTTCTGCTTGGCTTCCGTTGCAATGCCGTGAACCTCTTCATAAATGATGTCATCTGGAATTTTCTTCTGTTCCATCTTCCGGAGCCGTTCCACTTGTGCCAGCTGCTTCTCGATGTAGCCGGAGTACTTCACTTGAATTTCAACCTGCTCCATCATATCCTCCGTCAGCTCGGCCGGAGAAGGCGAGACGGAGTGAATGTGTTCGTACATGATTTCAGGCCGGCGCAGCAGCGACAGCAAATCGACCGAATTGTTGATTTGCGTACTGTCCAAGGAACCCAGCAGCTCATTCACTTCCGCCGGTTTCACCTTCGTCGTTTTCAACCGCTCCAGCTCTTCCTCCACCTTGTGCATCTTGGCTTGGAAACGCGCAAACCGCTCATCCGAGATCAATCCGATGTCATGGCCGATCGGCGTGAGCCGCAGATCCGCATTGTCATGACGAAGCAGCAAACGATATTCCGCACGCGAAGTGAGCAGGCGGTAAGGCTCATTCGTTCCTTTGGTTACAAGGTCGTCGATCAAGACGCCGATGTAAGCTTCCGAACGGTCAAGAATCACCGGTTCCTTCCCTTGCGCCTTGCGAGCCGCATTGATTCCGGCCATAATGCCCTGTCCTGCCGCTTCCTCATATCCCGATGTGCCGTTGATTTGACCTGCCGTGAACAGTCCTTCCACGATCTTCGTCTCCAGAGACGGCTTCAATTGGGTTGGAACGACAGCATCATATTCGATCGCATATCCCGTACGCATCATCTCAACCTTTTCCAAGCCCGGGATGGAACGCAGAATTTGCAGCTGCACATCCTCAGGCATGCTTGTAGAGAGGCCTTGAACATAATATTCCTTCGTATTGCGGCCTTCCGGCTCCAGGAAAATTTGATGCTTCGGCTTGTCGCTGAAACGAACGATTTTATCTTCAATGGACGGGCAGTAACGCGGCCCGGTCCCTTCAATTGCTCCCGAAAACATCGGGGCCCGATGCAAATTATCGTTGATGATTTGATGGGTTTCTTCCGAAGTATAGGTCAACCAGCACGGAAGCTGATTCGGAACCTCCTCCGTCGTTTCGTAGGAGAAGAACTTCGGCTTCTCGTCCCCCGGTTGAATCGTCGTTTTTGAGAAATCGATCGAGTCCTCATGCACCCGCGGCGGCGTACCGGTCTTGAAGCGCACGAGCTCTAGGCCGTGCTTCCGCAAATCCTCGGACAGCTTAACCGCCGGCTGCTGGTTGTTTGGACCGCTTTCGTACATCAGCTCGCCCATAATGATTTTGCCGCGCAAATAAGTGCCGGTCGTGAGCACGACCGTTTTGCCAATATATTGTGCGCCCGTTTTCGTTACGACGCCTTTGCAAACGCCGTCTTCCACGATCAGTTCTTCCACCAGGCCTTGGCGAAGTGTCAAATGCTCCGTCTTTTCAATCGTTTCCTTCATCATATGTTGATACAGGAATTTATCCGCTTGCGCGCGCAGGGCGTGAACGGCAGGACCTTTCCCCGTATTCAGCATGCGAAGCTGAATGTAGGTTTTATCGATATTGCGTCCCATCTCACCGCCAAGCGCATCGATTTCCCGTACAACATGGCCTTTTGCCGGTCCCCCAATCGAGGGATTGCATGGCATAAACGCCACCATATCCAGGTTAATCGTCAGCAGCAGCGTTTCGGAGCCCATTCGAGCCGCGGCCAATGCCGCTTCGACGCCGGCATGCCCAGCTCCGATTACAATTACATCATATTGTCCTGCTTTATAACTCATGGTCTTAAACCTCCCTTGCCTTTCTTTTAGTTTATTTACCCAAGCAAAATTGAGAAAAAATTTGATCTATTAAAGAATCGCCCACGGAATCTCCGATAATTTCGCCGAGATCCTCCCATGCGTTCCGAATATCGATTTGAACCATATCTATAGGAACATACGTTTCTGTAGCTTCAAAGGCTTCAAGCAGCGAAGCTTTGGCCTTCTTCAGCAAATGAATATGCCTTGCATTGCTGACATAAGTCAGATCACTTGATTCTACCTGACCGCTGAAGAAAATGCTAGCGATAGCTTTTTCCAAGTCTACAATGCCCTGCTGGTTGATGATCGACATACGGACTACTCTCTCGGAACCGAACGTGCGTTCCAGAACATCCGCTTCAATCCGCTGAGGAAGATCCAGCTTATTAATGATCGCGATCACCTGCCGCCCCTCCAGCTGCTCCAGCATGGCCCGCTCGTCAGGGGTCAGCGGTTCCGCCCCATTGAAGACGAGAAGGATCAAGTCCGCTTCCGACAGCGCTTGACGCGATTTTTCGACGCCGATTTGTTCCACGATATCGCTCGTTTCGCGGATTCCCGCCGTATCGAGCAGCTTCAGCGGGATGCCATTTACATGCACGTACTCTTCCACGACATCCCTTGTCGTACCGGCAATTTCCGTAACGATGGCCCGCTCCTCCTGAGCGAGCGTATTCAGCAGCGAAGATTTCCCGACGTTCGGTCTTCCGACGATAGCCGTAACGAGCCCTTCTCTTAGAATCTTGCCCTGCTCCGCTGACGCAAGCAGCCGGTCGATCTCCGCCATGGCGTCCGTGCATTTATTTTTGATAAAAGCATTCGTCATCTCTTCAACATCATGCTCGGGGTAATCGATGTTTACTTCGATATGCGCCATGAGTTCGACGAGCTGCTGCCTGAGCGCCTTGATTTTCTTGGACAGGCTGCCCTCGGACTGCTTCATCGCCACCCGGAATGCGCGGTCCGACTTGGCCCGAATGAGATCGATGACCGCCTCCGCCTGGGACAAATCAATCCGGCCGTTCAAGAACGCCCGTTTCGTGAATTCGCCGGGCTCCGCAAGCCTTGCTCCGTATTCCAATATAAGATCCAGTACCTTGCGCACCGACACGAAGCCGCCATGACAGCTAATCTCGACGACATCCTCCCTTGTAAAAGAACGCGGTCCGCGCATGACCGTCACCAGTACCTCTTCGATACGGGCTCCGGTCGAAGGCTCCTCGATAAATCCGTAATGCACCGTGTGTGTCGGAACCTCCGACAATTTATTTTTTCCTCGAAACACGCGATCCGAGATAAGCACCGCGTCGTCTCCGCTTACCCGGATCACCGCGATGCCCCCTTCCCCCATGGGAGTGGCAATCGCCGCAATGGTGTCTTCTATCATAGCTGCACCTCGATTTTCTTAACAAACTGGAACCTGGGAAATGCGGAGCTCTATCCTCCATCTTTCCTGCGAAACATGGAAACTATGGAGCCCCTTATTCCACTAAAGAAAAAGCAATGAGGTCATAACGGACATGACATCATTGCAAATGGTAATTAGCGCATAACGATAACGACTCTCCGATTGGGCTCATCGCCGCGGCTGAACGTCCGAACCTTGGGATGCTGCTGCAGCTGCGTATGAATGACTTTGCGTTCCTGCGGAGGCATCGGCTCCAGAAGCACTTCCTTCTTCGTCCGGATGACCCGCTCCGCCAGACGTTCCGCGAGCTCTTGAAGCGTCTTCTTCCGGCGTTCACGGAAATGCTCCGCGTCGAGCACGATGCGAAGATGATGATCCGAAAACCGGTTGGCGACGATGTTGACCAAATATTGAAGCGCATCCAAAGTCTGGCCGCGGCGCCCGATCAGCATGCCGAGCTCCTCCCCGAACAAATGAATCTCCGGTTCCTCGGCATCCCTGTTCAGCTCGATCCGCACCTTCAAGTCTATCGTCTGAACGACCTCTTCAAGAAAACGCACCGCTTCTTCGAGCGCATCGGGGATGCGCTCCAGCTCCACCTTCGCCTCCCGCGCGCCGATCAACCCGAATAAGCCTTTGGCCGGCTGCTCCAACACTTGGACCTTGACCCGATCCTCGGTCGTATTCCATTCGAGCAGCCCGCTGCGAACGGCTTCTTCGATCGTTTTGCCAGTTACCACGATTTTCTTCATATCATCCGGCCCACCTTATTTGTCAGATGCGTTTTTCTTAGGCCTACCATAGATAAAATAAGATTGAACAATCGTGAACGTATTGCTGTAAATCCAGTAGAGCGGCAGTGCGGAAGCGAAGTTCATCGCCATGACGAAGATCATGACCGGGAAGATAAACATCAGGCTCTGCATTTGCTGGTTCATCTGCGAAGACATCATCTTCTGTTGGAAGTACGTCGTCAGCGCGGCCAGCAGCGGCAAAATATAGAAAGGATCCTTCGTGCCGAGCTGCATCCATAAGAAGGAATGCTCGCTGATGTGATGGTTCCGCATGATGGCGTTATAGAGTGCGATCAGAACCGGCATTTGTACGACTAAAGGCAAGCAGCCGGCCAGCGGATTGACGCCTTCCTTCTGAAACAGCTTCATTGTCTCTTCCTGCTGCTTCTTCGCGTCGTCCTTATATTTTTCCTTCAGCTTCTTCAGTTCAGGTTGCAATTCCTGCATCCGCTTGGAGCTGCGGTATTGTTTCAACGTAAGCGGTAAAATGATGAGCCGGATTATCACGGTCACGACAAGAATGGATAAGCCATAGCTTCCTCCGAGCAATTGGGCGAACCAATCCAGGGTATTCGCCAAAGGACCTACGAAATACTTGTCCCATGTGCTAGTCGTTGGGTCGATAGGTGATGTGCGAGCACTGGTGCTGCATCCCGCCAGCAGCAATAGTATCAATAAGAACGGCATGTATTTCGCAAGTCGACGAGTCAAAATCATATCCTCCCAGATTCATTCTTTTCCAATAATACACTATACCATATTTCCGGACACAAAGAAACTAATCCGCCCTATTCGTTCGTTCGGGGCGAAGCAGCAGCGATGCGCGCTTCAGAACGTGCAGCACGCTCTTCTCCAATTCGTGATAATCCATCTCCGCCGCCGGCTTCCGGGCAAGCAAGATCAGGTCGTACCCGCCGGGAATCCGGGCCGCATTCAGCCGGACGATTTCCTTCAGCATCCGGCGGATCCGGTTGCGGACCACCGCATTGCCGAGCTTCTTGCTGACGGATACGCCGAGCCGGAACTCCTCTTGCTGCCGCTTCACCATATAATATAGAACGAATTGATGATTCGCAGCCGATTTGCCGTGACGGTACACCTTATCGAAATATTCCCTCTTGGTCAAACGATTCTTCTTATCCAAAGTCGCAATTCGCTCCATTCCAGGTTGCACGGCTGCGCCGAAGCTCCGGTTCAAACGCATACTTCCTGAATTTTATAAAAAGCGGGCAACCGGACCCTGACCGTAACCGCCTTAGCCATCCCTATCCTTAACGATTTGCTCCGGTTTTAAACGGTCCGGGGCGTTCACCCGCAGCCTCTTTTCCCTCAAAAAACAAAAAAGACCACTCTGCGGTGGTCTTTGCCATTATGCGCTCAATACTTTTCTGCCTTTAAGACGACGAGCAGCGAGTACCTTACGACCATTCTTGGTAGCCATTCTTTTACGGAACCCGTGAACCTTCTTATGTTTACGAACATTCGGCTTGTATGTTGGTCTCATGCGTGCACCTCCTAGCGAACCCTGCGGTCCCAAAAATACCTTTTAACATTAAAACACTTCACACCGCAAATGTCAACGTCCCGCCCAAGAAAAGTTATGCACAACCCGCAGCAAGTTTTACCTCCCGACGGCCTGTGTATAAATAAAAATAGGTTTCGCACGTAATTTGTCGAATTAAACACAGTTTATTAACAATATCTTGTGTTGTTGATAAGTTCTGTACACAACCTATAGGAAATGTGGATAAGCCTAAACATTCCGTTGCGAACTAGGGTGGATTTTGATATCATGAATATGTTTTCGGTTGTGGATACTCTTATTTTTCAACAAAATTATCAACAGGCTGTGGATATCTTTGTGAACAAAGTTCCGGCCCTCTGCATAAATTTTTCAGACTCGTTCTGCATAATGTGGATAGATCCGACAAGATTCCTTAATATTCTACACCAGCGCGGGTTCAGCCATACCGGTTATTTATTTGAAGGAGTGAATACATTGTGGAAAGCCATCCTCATGAGCAGTGGCACCAGGTACTTTCAATATTGCAAAAAAGGGTGAGCAAACCAAGCTACGAGACGTGGCTTGCATCCACAAGAGCGGTGGCTTTCAGTGACTCCAAGGTGGTCATCTGCACTCCCAATAAATTTGCGCGGGAATGGCTGGAGGACCGGTACACGAAGCATATAAAAGAAGCCATTCAGGACTTCAGCGGAAAGCAAGTCGAACTCAAATTCATCATCGAAGACGAACCCGAAGCTTTCATAACTCCCGCCTCCCCTGCCGCCAAGCCCGTGAAAGATCAGCCTCCGGCCGCTCCCGAGGAAACGTTCAATCATATGATGAACCCGAAATATACATTCGATACGTTTGTCATCGGCTCCGGCAACCGGTTTGCGCACGCCGCATCGCTGGCCGTCGCCGAAGCGCCGGCCAAAGCCTACAATCCGCTCTTTCTGTACGGGGGCGTGGGGCTCGGCAAAACGCATCTGATGCATGCCATCGGGCATTATGTCCTGGATCATAATCCGCGTGCGCGGGTGCTTTATATTTCTTCCGAAAAATTTACCAATGAGTTCATCAATGCGGTCCGCGATAACCGCGGCGAAGATTTCCGCAACAAATACCGGACGATCGACGTGCTGCTGATCGACGATATCCAGTTTCTGGCCGGCAAGGAAGGAACGCAGGAGGAATTTTTCCATACGTTCAATGCGCTCCACGAGGAACGCAAGCAGATCATCATCTCCAGTGACCGTCCGCCGAAGGAAATTCCGACGCTGGAGGAACGGCTGAGATCCCGCTTCGAGTGGGGACTGATCACCGATATTCAGCCGCCGGACCTGGAGACGCGGATTGCGATTCTCCGCAAGAAGGCGAAGGCGGAGAACCTGGACATCCCTAACGAGGCGATCGTCTACATAGCGAACCAGATCGATTCCAACATCCGCGAGCTGGAAGGCGCTTTGATCCGTGTCGTAGCGTATTCCAGTCTGATTAACGAAGACATTACGTCGCATCTCGCCGCGGAAGCGCTCAAGGATATTATTCCGAGCAGCCGGCCGAAGGTCATTACGATTCAAGACATCCAGCAGAAGGTCGGGGAGTTCTACGGGATGAAGCTGGAGGATTTCAAAGCGCGCAAGCGGACCAAGTCGGTAGCCTTCCCCAGACAAATCGCGATGTATCTCGCCAGGGAAATGACCGATTTCTCGCTGCCGAAGATCGGCGAAGCGTTCGGCGGCCGCGACCATACCACCGTCATCCATGCCCACGAGAAAATTACCGATGCGCTTAAGGTGGATCAGGAATTATATAAAATCATTCAGAATCTTACCGAAAAAGTAAAAAACGCCACGATGTAGATGGTGGCCCGTTTCTATCCTGCGATCCCCAACTGAATAAGTCCAAGCCTATGCACAATGTATACACATGTGGATAGGCTTTATTTTTGCGGTATGCACTCACATATCCACATATCCAGAGGCCCTACTACTATTACTAATAAAAAACATGTAAAATAGAGTAGGTGTCCACATCCGGATATCTTCCGGCAAGGAGCGGTGCATTGCACACTTTTCAACAACTAATACAAGAATATGCCGAA
Organism: Paenibacillus gyeongsangnamensis; assembly: GCF_027533625.1. Lineage (GTDB taxonomy): Bacteria > Bacillota > Bacilli > Paenibacillales > NBRC-103111 > Paenibacillus_G > Paenibacillus_G gyeongsangnamensis. The sequence goes on from NZ_JAQAGZ010000038.1 coordinate 29,884, forward strand.
CTTATCCCATAATAGAACTGTAGGAGTGAATCATTTTGAAATTAACCGTTCTTAAAGAATATTTGAATGAATCCATTCAGCATGTGTCTAAGGCCATTTCCAGCAAAACGACCATACCGATTCTGACCGGCATCAAGATCGATGTGGATTCTACCGGAATGACACTGACGGCCAGCGATACGGATATTTCGATCCAAAGCTTCATTCCGATGGAGAAGAACGAAATCCAGGTCATTGATTTGAAACAATCCGGAAGTGTCGTGCTGCCTTCCAAATTTTTTGTGGAGATCATCCGGAAGCTGCCGGCGCAGCATGTGGAGATTGAGGTCAAGGACCATTTTCAAACGACCATCCGCTCCGGTTCCTCGGAAATTCAGCTCGTCGGCCTGGATCCCGAAGAATATCCGATTATGCCGGGCATTGAGGAGAACAAGAGCGTTCAAATACCGAGCGACCTGCTGAAAACCATGATCAAGCAGACTTCGTTGGCCGTCTCGACGAATGAAGCGACCCCGATTCTGACCGGCATTCTCTGGACGATTGCAGGGGGGAAGCTGAAGTTCACGGCCTGTGACCGTCACCGTCTGGCTACCCGGGAAACAAATGTGGATACGGATCCGGACTTTACGCTTAATAACATTTCCATTTCAGGCAAAACTTTGAATGAATTGTCCAAAATTCTGCCGGATCAGAATGCGCTGATCGAAATTGTCTTTGCGGAGAACCAGGTGCTCTTCAAGATGAGCAACATCTTGTTCTATACGCGCATCCTGGATGGAACCTATCCGGATACGTCCAAGCTGATCCCCCAGGCTTATCAGACCGAGCTGGTCGTCGATACCCAGAAGCTGACGGAAGCGATCGACCGCGCGTACTTGCTGTCCCGCGAAGAGAAGACGAACATCGTCAAGCTGGTGATGAGGGAGGATTCGACGCTTGAAATTTCTTCGAGCTCGTCCGAGCTCGGGAAAGTAACGGAGGAGCTGGATACATTCAGCTTGACCGGGGAGCTGCTGCGCATTTCATTCAACTCCAAATATATGCTCGATGCGCTGAAGGTGATGGACAGCGAACAAATTCAGATCGGATTCACCGGCGCCATGCAGCCGATCATCATTCGTCCCGAAGAGGGCGCGAATTTGCTGCAGCTGATTTTACCGTATCGTACGACAGGCTAAAGGAGCGTTCACGCATGAAAACGATCGCCATACACACGGAATATATTACGCTCGGCCAATTTCTGAAGCTGGCGGACTGCATCGCTACGGGCGGCCATGCCAAATTTTTTCTTCAGGAAACCGCCGTCTTCGTCAATGGAGAGCCGGAGAACCGCCGCGGGCGCAAGCTGGTCGCCCAGGACCGGGTGAAGGTGGAGGGCTGCGGAGAGTTTCAAGTGGTGCAGGGCTAAGCTCTTGCCCCGGGCACCCGCCCTGAGGAGGAAATGGTTTGCTGCTGAAGAAATTGGCGTTACAAGATTACCGGAACTACGGCCGGATGGACTTCGCGACCGATCAGATGGTCAATATCATCGTAGGTCCCAATGCCCAGGGAAAGACGAATCTGCTCGAATCGATTTATGTGCTGGCCCTGACCAAGTCTCATCGGACCCACCAGGATAAAGAGCTGATCCGCTGGAACTCACCGGCCACGTCGCTCCATGCGGAGGTAGAGAAGCGCTACGGGAGCGTCACCCTTGACCTCTCGATCGCCTCACAGGGGAAGAAAGCCAAGGTGAACGGGCTCGAGCAGCGGAAGCTGAGCAATTTCATCGGATCCCTCAATGTCGTGATGTTCGCTCCGGAGGACCTCGAGATCGTTAAGGGCTCGCCCGGCGTGCGCCGGAGGTTCCTCGACATGGAGATCGGCCAGGTGCATCCCGCCTATCTGTACGATTTGTCGCAATACAACAAAATATTGATGCAGCGCAATAATTATCTGAAGCAGCTGTTCGTTTCACGCGGCGCTCCGACGCTGCTCGAGGTATGGAATGAGCAGTTGGTTCAATTTGGTACTAAAATTGTGAAAAAACGTCAAAGCTTTATAAAGAAGCTGCAAAATTGGGCGGAGAAGATTCATGCGGGTATCACCAACGGTCAGGAACAGCTGCGGATTGAGTACGACAGTTCGCTGCAGGCGGCGCTGGAGGAAGATGAAGCTGTTTTATTTGACCATTTTATGATAAAGTTATCACAGGCGAAGGATCAGGAATTGCGCCGCGGTGTAACGATGGTAGGCCCTCACCGGGACGATCTGCGGTTTTATATTAACGGCAAGGAAGTGCAAACCTACGGGTCGCAGGGCCAGCAGCGCACCACGGCGCTGTCCCTTAAGCTAGCCGAGATCGAGCTCATCCATGAGGAAGTCGGCGAATATCCTCTGCTGCTGCTGGACGACGTGCTGTCGGAGCTGGACCGCTACCGCCAGACCCAGCTGATCGAAACGTTCCAGAGCAAGGTTCAAACCTTTATCACGACGACCGGAATCGAAAGTATTGATTTGTCCAAATTGGAAAGCGCTTCTGTCATCCATGTTCAGGACGGAAGCTTGATATAGATCATCTTGCTGAATAAGGAGTTGGCCGGAGGATGTTCATCCATTTGGGCGGGGAGAAGATTATTCGCGCATCGGAACTTGTCGCCATCTTTGACTTATCCATTGAAAAATCTTCGAAAATTTCGAAGCAATTTATAAATTTCGCCACGAAGGACAAGAAGCTCGAGATCATCGGAGACGAAGAGAGCAAGTCTCTTGTGGTCACGCAGTCCAAAGTGTATTATTCTCCAATTTCTTCCATGACCTTGAAGAAACGGGCGCACCAATTATTAACGAATTAACGGCGATGCCGCGCGGCATGGCGATTGACAGAATCTTTCTATCTCGGAAAAGTGGGTGTCTGCATGTCTGTAAATCCAAATACAACCTATGACGAAAGTCAAATACAGGTGCTGGAAGGTCTTGAAGCCGTTCGGAAACGTCCGGGGATGTATATCGGATCGACCAGCGCCAGAGGGCTCCATCACTTGGTCTGGGAAGTCGTAGATAATAGTATTGACGAGGCCTTGGCCGGATATTGCACGAAGATCGACGTCATTGTTCATAAGGACAACAGCATCACCGTCATCGATAACGGCCGAGGGATTCCGGTCGGGGAGAACGCGAAGCTGAAGCGGCCTACGCTCGAAGTCGTATTGACCGTACTTCATGCGGGCGGTAAGTTCGGCGGCGAGGGCTACAAGGTGTCCGGCGGTCTGCATGGCGTCGGCGTATCCGTCGTTAACGCGCTGTCCAAGAAGCTGATCGTCACGGTCAAACGGGACGGCCAGATCCATCAGCAGGAATACAGTAAAGGGGTTCCCCAATACGATGTGAAAATTATCGGCGAGACCGAAGATACCGGTACGACCGTTAACTTTTGGCCGGATGAGGAAATCTTCAGCGAGACGACGGAATACGAATACGACACGCTGCAAGGCCGGATCCGCGAGCTCGCTTTCTTGAATAAAGGCATTGAAATTACGCTCACCGACGAACGGACCGACGTCTCGAATTCCTTCATGTATGAGGGCGGCATCATCTCCTTCGTGGAGCATTTGAACCGCAACCGCGAAGCGGTGCACCAACCGCCGATCTATGTGGAGGGCGAGAAGGACAATATCACTGTCGAGGTAGCCCTTCAGTACAACGACAGCTATACCGAAAATATTTATTCGTTCGCGAACAACATCAACACGCATGAGGGCGGAACGCACGAATCCGGATTCAAAAGCGCGTTGACGCGGATTCTGAACGATTACGCGCGCAAGAACAATGCGATCAAGGACAACGATTCCAATTTGTCCGGCGACGATGTGCGCGAAGGCCTTACGGCCATCATTTCCGTGAAAATACCGGAGCCGCAGTTCGAGGGGCAGACGAAGACCAAGCTGGGCAACAGCGAGGTTCGGGGGATCGTCGAATCCCTGTTTGCGGAGAAATTTCAGGAATTCCTCGATGAGAATCCGGCCATCGCGAAGCGGATCGTGGAGAAGGGCGTCCAAGCCCAGCGGGCGCGCGAAGCGGCCCGTAAAGCCCGCGAGCTGACCCGGCGGAAGAGCGCGCTCGAGGTGAGCTCCCTGCCGGGCAAGCTAGCCGACTGCTCGTCGAAGGACGCTTCCATCAGCGAAGTGTACATCGTCGAAGGTGACTCCGCCGGCGGCTCCGCCAAGCAGGGGCGCGACCGCCACTTCCAAGCGATTTTGCCGCTTCGCGGTAAGATTCTGAACGTCGAGAAGGCGCGTCTGGACAAGATTTTGTCCAATGCGGAGATCCGTGCGATTATTACGGCGCTCGGAACGGGGATCGGAGACGATTTCGACATTACGAAGGCCCGTTATCACAAGGTCATTATTATGACCGATGCGGACGTCGACGGCGCGCACATTCGTACGCTGCTGCTCACGTTCTTCTACCGCTACATGAGAAAAATTATCGAAGCCGGCTATATTTATATCGCTCAGCCGCCGCTTTATAAGCTGGAAAGAAACAAGACGGCACGTTATGCCTATAACGATAAACAGCGGGACGCCATTATGGCGGAATTCGGCGAAGGCGCGAAAGTCAACGTACAGCGCTATAAAGGTCTCGGCGAGATGAACCCGGGTCAATTGTGGGAAACGACGATGGATCCGGAGAGCCGCACGCTGCTGCAGGTCAGCATTCAGGAAGCGATCGAGGCGGACGTTCTGTTCGATACTCTGATGGGCGACAACGTCGAGCCGCGCCGTGATTTCATTCAGCAGCATGCCAAGTTCGTGAAGAACTTGGATTTCTAAATCGCATGCGACCGATTGTGAAATATGGGCTGCTCCTGCTCTCGGCGATAGCTGCTGCGTTGCTGCTGGTTCCGGGCCTGGCTTCTCAGAACAACAAGATATGGTACAGCGATCGTGTAGCGGTCATCGCTTACCACCATATTGACGATCAGATTCAAGGGGATGTAACCATTACGACGGCCCGGTTCCGGGACCAGCTGACCGATCTGCTGCAGCGCGGCTATCATTTTATATCGCTGCAGCAGTTCCGTGCTTATATGGCCGGAGGTCCGGTTCCTCCGAACGCCGTTCTGGTCACCTTCGACGACGGTTACCGCAGTTTTTATACGAATGCTTACCCTGTTCTGAAGGAGTTGAACATTCCGGCGACGAATTTCGTGATCACGAAGGATTTGGCGAATCCGCTCGCGAGCCGGATTCCGTCCTTATCGCGGGAAGAAATTCGTCAAATGACCGGTGAAACGAAGGGCATCGATGTGCAGTGTCATACGGACAACTTGCACGATGTGGGCCCCGATGGCGGAGCCCTGTTCACCACGCCTCAGAAGATCGGCGGCCGAATGGAGACGGAAGCGGAATTTGAGCGCCGCATTGTCGAGGATACGAAGATGTGCCGTGCTAAGCTCGCGGAACTGTATCCGGGTCCCGAAGACGCATTCGCTTATCCCTTCGGGATCTATGACCAGCATTCGGCGTCTCTTCTCCAGCAGGCGGGGATCCGCTATGCCTTCACCACGGTCAGCGGCTTGACGAGCCGCAGCACCGATCCGATGCAAATTCCGCGGATCAACGCCGGAAGTCCTTTTGTACAAGCGAACTCATTGAATAATTTAATCATACGAAAGCTGCACCAGTCTCAGAGCACGAAGTAGTTTTGCTACCGCAAAACTTAAGGTAATGCTTACAAAGTGGCTTTTGCCTAAGCAAAGCTAGGTTTACGCTTACGAAGTAGTTTTGCTACCGCAAAACTTAAGGTAATGCTTACGAAGTAGTTTTGCCGCAGGCAAAACTTAAGGTAATGCTTACGAAGTGGCTTTTGCCCTAGCAAAAGCCTGGAGGAGGTACAACATGTCGGAAGAGTCCCGTTCACAGATTAAAGAAATCGATATCGGCCATGAGATGCGTACGTCCTTTATGGATTATGCCATGAGTATCATTGTCAGCCGTGCGCTGCCGGACGTGAGAGACGGCCTCAAGCCGGTTCACCGCCGTATCTTGTTCGCGATGTCGGAGCTCGGCATGGCCCCGGACAAGCCGCATAAGAAGTCGGCCAGGATCGTCGGCGAGGTCATCGGTAAGTACCATCCGCACGGCGATTCCGCCGTGTATGAGACCATGGTCCGGATGGCGCAGGATTTCTCTTTGAGATATATGCTGGTGGACGGTCACGGGAACTTCGGATCCATCGACGGCGATATGGCTGCGGCTATGCGTTACACGGAGTCCCGCCTGTCCAAAATCGCCATGGAGCTTCTCCGTGATCTGAATAAGGAAACGGTCGATTTTATTCCGAACTATGACGGTGAAGAAAACGAACCCGCCGTATTGCCGGCCCGTTTTCCCAACCTGCTTGTCAACGGCTCGTCGGGGATTGCCGTGGGTATGGCGACCAATATTCCTCCGCACAACTTGTCCGAGGTCATTGACGGCATCCAACAGATGATCGACAATCCCGAAGTCACCTCCCTTGAGCTGATGAAATCGATCAAGGGCCCCGACTTCCCGACGGGCGGATATATTCTGGGCCGGGAAGGGATTAAACAGGCTTATTCTACGGGCCGCGGCTCCGTGACGATGCGGGCTAAAGCATCGATTGAGGATCATAACGGCAAAGCTCGTATCATTGTCGACGAGCTGCCATACCAGGTGAACAAAGCCCGTCTCATCGAGAAGATTGCTGAGCTCGTTCGCGAGAAGAAAATCGACGGCATCACCGATTTGCGGGACGAATCCGACCGCAACGGTATGCGAATCGTCATTGAACTGCGCCGCGACGTGAATCCGAACGTCGTTCTGAACAATTTGTATAAGCATACCGCGATGCAATCCAATTTCGGTATCATCATGCTGGCGCTGGTCAAAGGCGAGCCGAAGGTGCTTGGCTTAAGGGACATGCTGTTCCACTATCTTGAGCATCAAAAAGAGGTCATTCGCCGCCGTACGGAATTCGAGCTGAAGAAAGCGGAGGCGCGGGCGCATATCCTCGAGGGCTTGCGGATCGCCCTGGATCACTTGGACGAAGTCATCGCCCTCATTCGCGCATCGCGGACAACGGAAGAAGCCCGGGACGGCTTGATTAACCGTTTCACTTTGAGCTACGATCAAGCTCAAGCCATTCTGGATATGCGTTTGCAGCGCTTGACCGGTTTGGAACGCGACAAGATCGAAGAGGAATATGCCGAGCTTCTGAAGAAAATTGCGGAGTACAAAGAAATCCTGGCAAACGAGCATCTTGTGCTGAATATTATCAGCGAAGAGCTTCGCGAAATCAAAGAAAAATTCGGCGACGAACGCCGTTCCGAGATAACGATCGGGGAAGAAAGCATTGAGGACGAGGATCTCATTCCTCAGGACGACGTCGTGATCACGATCTCCCATACCGGCTATATCAAGCGTCTGCCCGTCTCCACCTACCGCAGCCAGAAGCGGGGAGGCAAGGGCGTTATCGGCATGGATACGAAGGACAATGACTTCGTGGAACATTTGTTCGTGACGAATACGCATCACTTCCTTATGTTCTTTACGAATAAAGGCAAAGTGTACCGCTTAAAAGCCTACGAAATTCCGGATCTTAGCCGGACGGCGCGGGGGACTCCGATCATCAATCTCATTCAGATTGAACAGGGAGAGACGGTCAATGCCGTTATCCCGGTGGAGTCGTTCGATTCCGATAAGTTTTTATTCTTTGCCACCAAGAACGGTCTTGTCAAAAAGACGCCGCTCGACGATTACGGCAATATCCGCAAAGGCGGCCTGATCGCCGTGAACCTGCGTGAGGATGACGACCTGATCGGCGTGCGTCTAACCGACGGCAACCAGTCGATTATCATGGGAACGAAGCTCGGGATGTCCATCCATTTCCCGGAGCAGGATGTTCGCGCTATGGGCCGCTCCGCAACAGGGGTAAAAGGAATTCATCTGGATGAGGACGATGCGGTCATTGATATGGACGTCGTCCAAGAAAACAACAGCGTGCTGATCGTGACCTCCAAAGGCTACGGCAAGCGGACGCCGGTAGAGGATTACCGTCTGCAGTCCCGCGGCGGCAAGGGCATCAAAACGCTCAATGTGACGTCCAAGAACGGTCCGGTCGTCGGGCTGAAGGTCGTAAGGGAAGACGAGGACCTAATGATTATTACCGCGCTGGGGACGGTCATCCGTACGAGCATGTCCGGCATTTCCATGATGGGCCGCAACACGCAGGGCGTACGCTTGATCCATATTCGCGACGAGGACGAGGTATCGACCGTAGCGCGTGTGGATAAGAGCGACGAGCCGGCCGAAGGCGGCGAGGAAGGGGAGCTTGCCGCAGGCGAGGCCCCGGAAGCTTCCGAAGGTCCGGGTGAAGAATAGACAGCCATATATTACAACGGATTGAGAATGGGGGCTTACATCCCCATTCTTTTTCGTTTATAATGGGACTAAAGTCCGTTTATTTTTAATACATATCGATGATTTTATAAGCTAACGCGAGGTAAGGTGAGGGAATTCCATGGCAACCGTTCCCGTTTCCCAGCTAAAAACCGGTGACAAAATCGCAGAAAATGTCATTACGAAATACAACAATATATTGTTCAATAAAGGCAGGTTTATTGTCGAGCGGGATCTGGAAATTTTGAAGGCTTTTTTAATCCCTTCCGTTCAGATCGAATCCAAGAACGGCGAGGCGGATACGCCTCAAGAAGAAATGTCCGCCGAAGAAGCAAGCGGCAGCGTTCTCCCCTTTTATAAGCACTACGAGAAGATGCTTAAGCTTCTGAGGCAAGTATTCAATATCGCCAATGCGGGCGGCCAGAACCCCCCGATCCTGGAGATCAGGACGACACTGGAAGGCTTGATTCAACATATCGAACATTATAATATTCTGACCTTCAGCCCCCGAAGCTTTCAATTGCGGGACTATATTTATCATAACAGCATCATGGTCAGCTTAACCTCTTATATTCTTGCCAAATGGAGCGGGATGCCGGCCAAAGATTTGCTGCCGGTTGCGCTTGGCGGCTTGCTGCATGATATCGGCAATGCGAAGGTCGACCCTAACATTTTGTTCAAGCCTAACCGTCTGAGCGGGGAAGAGCTCGAGGAGATCAAGAAGCACACGATTATAGGCTATAATCTGCTTAAGAATGTCCCTGCCATCAACGAAGGAGTTAAGCTTTGCTCCCTTCAGCACCATGAAAGAGAAGATGGGAGCGGATATCCGCTTGGCGTGAAGGGGGATAAGATCCATCCGTACTCCAAAATCGTGGCCATCACCGACATGTTCCATGCCATGACCACCGACCGCTATCACAAGAAAGGGACGTCGCCCTACCTTGTGCTCGAGCAGCTGCAGAACGAAGCCTTCGGCAAGATGGAGCCGAACCTGGTCCAGACGTTTATTCATAAGGTGACGTCCTTCCATAACGGAACCTTGGTCAAGCTTAGCGACAACCGGGTGGGAGAGATCGTTTTCTCGGAGCGCAGTCATCCGACAAGGCCTTGGGTCAACGTTAACGGGAAAATCGTCAATTTGACGCAAGAACGGAACTTATACATTCAGGACGTTATTCAAAAATAACATTCCTAATAAGCTTGACTTGGGAATGAAGATATGATAAATTGGTCTTCGCTGCTTCAAAGCGAGGCCTTTTTTATTCTTCAAATGAAATTGATTTTTAAAAAAAGTACTTGCAATGAACTAGGCGAATGTGTTATATTATAAAAGTCGCCGCTGAAACGGATGACAATGAAGGATAAAGTTCTAAATCGGACTTTGCCGATATGATTGCTCTTTGAAAACTGAACAACGAGTGAGTGCAATTAAGAGAATGAAAATTCTCGTCAGCATTAAAGATTGAGCTTAATCAGCTCTGTTCGATAAAGTTTTACCTTTATTGGAGAGTTTGATCCTGGCTCAGGACGAACGCTGGCGGCGTGCCTAATACATGCAAGTCGAGCGGACCCTTCGGGGTTAGCGGCGGACGGGTGAGTAACACGTAGGCAACCTGCCTGTAAGACCGGGATAACTACCGGAAACGGTAGCTAAGACCGGATAGCTGGTTTCTCCGCATGGAGGAATCATGAAACACGGCGCAAGCTGTGGCTTACAGATGGGCCTGCGGCGCATTAGCTAGTTGGTGGGGTAACGGCTCACCAAGGCGACGATGCGTAGCCGACCTGAGAGGGTGATCGGCCACACTGGGACTGAGACACGGCCCAGACTCCTACGGGAGGCAGCAGTAGGGAATCTTCCGCAATGGACGCAAGTCTGACGGAGCAACGCCGCGTGAGTGATGAAGGTTTTCGGATCGTAAAGCTCTGTTGCCAGGGAAGAACGCCTTGGAGAGTAACTGCTCCGAGGGTGACGGTACCTGAGAAGAAAGCCCCGGCTAACTACGTGCCAGCAGCCGCGGTAATACGTAGGGGGCAAGCGTTGTCCGGAATTATTGGGCGTAAAGCGCGCGCAGGCGGTTTTTTAAGTCTGGTGTTTAAGCCCGGGGCTCAACCCCGGTTCGCACTGGAAACTGGAAGACTGGAGTGCAGGAGAGGAAAGCGGAATTCCACGTGTAGCGGTGAAATGCGTAGAGATGTGGAGGAACACCAGTGGCGAAGGCGGCTTTCTGGACTGTAACTGACGCTGAGGCGCGAAAGCGTGGGGAGCAAACAGGATTAGATACCCTGGTAGTCCACGCCGTAAACGATGAGTGCTAGGTGTTAGGGGTTTCGATACCCTTGGTGCCGAAGTAAACACAGTAAGCACTCCGCCTGGGGAGTACGCTCGCAAGAGTGAAACTCAAAGGAATTGACGGGGACCCGCACAAGCAGTGGAGTATGTGGTTTAATTCGAAGCAACGCGAAGAACCTTACCAGGTCTTGACATCCCTCTGAATC
>NZ_JAQAGZ010000039.1 GCF_027533625.1 Paenibacillus gyeongsangnamensis
GGGATGGTGAACCCCAAGGTAAGTGTGGAGTATGCGTGCAGAAGAATAACCCTTGGAGAAATGTTCCAGCACTTCTTCTGTTCCCGTATGCCCAAAATTGGGATAGCTATGTCTGATAAGCTCTCTCCTGAATAACATCTGCAAACCAAGGTGTTAAAATCCTGCGAATGAGTGAGTATATGTGAGATAAACCATTAAAACCGAGGGACGGGCAGTTTTGTTGAACAAGTTGTAAATTTAACATTTTAAAGTAAGAGCATTTCTTTGTAATGAGAAATGCTTTTTATTTTTGTCAAAATTAAAAGGATATTTCAATAACATAATAATATAATAAAAAACAATACTAATTTATTGTAAAACGATAAATCATATGCTAAAATCATGCATTAACGTTTCGGTAAAATTTAATTAACGAGGTGCTTTTTATGAAACAAGTTACGACATTGTTTTTAAAGCTAGCTGTTATTTTTATAGGAATCCCAGTTCTTGCATTGTGCATATTTTTGGTGCCTAAGATCGGGAATTTTGCTGGAGAATTGTATCCAGATATTGCTTATATGAAATCTCTCGTTTTAATCGATATGTACGCGGCAGCGATACCTTTTTACTTTGCTCTGTATCAAGCTTTTAAACTTTTAAGCTATATTGATAAGAACCAAGCGTTCTCGGAATTATCGGTAAAGGCTTTAAAGAATATAAAATACTGTGCCATCACGATCAGTACCTTGTACCTGCTAGGTATGCCACTCTACTATCTCATGGCGGAAAGAGTTGACCCTCCAGGCATCATACCAATTGGATTGGTCGTTATTTTCGCCTCTATGGTGATCGCCGTTTTTGCTGCTGTTCTCCAAAGACTTTTACAAGAAGCTATTAATATAAAATCAGAAAATGATTTAACGATCTGAGGTGAATATCATGGCGATTATCATCAATGTTGATGTGATGTTGGCAAAAAGGAAAATGAGCGTAACAGAACTTTCGGAGAGGGTTGGAATTACTATGGCGAATCTTTCCATTCTGAAAAATGGAAAAGCAAAAGCGGTTCGTTTTTCAACATTAGAAGCGATATGTAAGACTTTGGATTGTCAGCCAGGTGATATTTTGGAGTACAAAAGCGACGAAGACACTCAATAAAAACAGACAACTAATTTATTTAACGGGGTACGATAATTCAATTAACCGACATCATAAGCTACCGTGAGCTCGACCGGCAGCTTTATTGCGCTAACGTAAGTTCTAAATAATTGCGACGGGCGGATTACAAATAATCAAAGATCCACATGAATCCAATCGTAAATGGAATCGAAAGCAACAGTGCTACAGGCGTTTTTTTGTAATGGAGATAAAGCATTGGAAACATGATGATGTAGAAAATCACACTCCACCCCATGTTCCATCCCCTAAAATAATCCATGCGGTCGGTCAGGAAAAAAATGTACTCGGTGATAGAAAAGGCAATTATCCAAGCTGCCCAGTACAGAAATATGCGCCTCCACTGAAGAGGATGGTAGGATAAAAACAAAATGGTCATGGAAGGTTCTACGATAAAGATAATAATGATGTCCAGCATCTCTTGTGGGATAAGCGAGGACTTATACTTCCAAAGGGGGCTTGTTTTTACTATATAGCTGTAATGCAGGTTGAGCATCACTATATAGAGAATCGTGGGGTAAAACTCTCGCCACTTGGACCATTTTGCGTAACGCAAGGCAAGAAACAAAAGAATTCCAGTTAGTGAAAGATTCATTGTACACATGACCTCACATTACCGTAGTTACACCTCGGTGTAAATTTACGTTACTGCTTTCATTCTTTACATTTTGCATGATTCTAAACTCTGTTATAATAAGACAAGTTAACGGAGAACGATAGTTCAACCATAACAGGGAGCAGACCGATGCGGTGCTGCTCCCTGTTTATTGAAGTAACGGGCAGTTATGTATCAAAGATTGTTGTTCCAACACAAAGTATATAATTGAAAATATATAACCATAATTATTTAAAAGAGAAGGCTTTGAAGGAATGGTGGGTCGCTACCTTATGCGAAGCGAAATGACATGGAGAGATTTTTTTCGGTTCATTTTTAAAAGGTTCATCATCATTTTGTGTCTCACATTGATAATTAGTGCTATCCTGTATTTCCTTGGATTAGGTCCTAATCCTGCTGGCATTTTTATCGCTTTGGTAATAGTGTACCTTTTGTTACTTATGTTCAAATTATACTATCTCTATTTGTAAGTTATGTTCGGTGAACCGGTACCACCACTAGGTAAAAGTGCTGGTTACTACACTAACGGGTGACGATAGAGAAATGAGCAGATGGCTGCGGCTGTCTGTTTTTTCATTAGAACGGGCAGAATAGTACAAATTGCTTTTGAAATACCGGGTAATAATCTTTGAATTTCATAAATCTTGTACTTTTAGCCTTCTTCATCTAAATTAGATGGATATATATGATGTAGAGGTGAAGAGATGGCATATCGGCTATTACGGTATTTTATTTTTTTCTTGGTTTAACTTTCTTTGGATTAGGGAATGCGATTGCGGTGAAAGTTCAATCTTTGGGGCAGCATCCATGAGAGGTATTAAATGTCGCCCTTTTCCATCGGTTCGGGTTCACGATTGGGACGTGGAGTGTCATTTGCGGCTTAGTACTTGTGCTGATCGCCTTCGTCGTTGATAGGAAGTATATTAACATTGGTACGTTTCTAAATACCTTGTCAATCGGCCCGATCATGGATTTCTTTTTGCATCTCAACATTCTTCCTCATGAAACGGATCATTGGTGGTTGAATCTACTCATCTTGCTGATGGGTATTATCATATCCGGCATTGGCGGAGGCATCTATGTGGCTGCAGGAATCGGGGCCGGTCCTAGGGATGGTTTCATGCTATCCATTTCGGAAAAAACCGGGTTATCGGTCAGCCGGGCAAGAATCGTTGTCGAGAGTATCATATTGATTATCGGCTTCATCCTTGGCGGTCCAGTGTTTATTATGACGTTTGTATATACCTTTATTCAAAGCCCAATATTTCAATTTTCCATGAAGCTGATGCGTTCCTATATCGCTAGTCTGGATCGGAAGCATAAGGGACAATTTGAGATTCCTTTATAATTGGAAGGAGGATGCCCTTTATGGTCAACCTCCTTTTGTGGAATCCCCCGGGGAATAATCGACCAGAGAGGTACATAGAAGTACAGATTTGGGATGATAAGCCATTGACTCGATGGTTGCTAAACTAACGGGGTACGTTAGTTGAATGACACCAGCGGCAGTCTAAGACTTTATTTTTCAAGTCTTGGTCCGCCGCTGTTTCTTTTAATGGATCAGTCTAAAACTCATTTTTCAAAAGCTGACGATTTTTCAATTCAAAAACCGTGTCAAATCAACGACTCCAGTCTAATTCTTTATTTTCATCGAAACTTACTTTAAGTTACGTCACCTCTCTGATCGCAGAAAGAGACCCACATCAACGGGATGTGGGTCTTAATTTATATATTAAAAAGGGGGTCGAGTTTTATTATAGGCTCGGTTCATTAAAGCCACATGAAAATCAGTTTTCATGTTTATTACAAATGTCTGCGTAGCAGAGCTTCAGGTAGACATATTCACCAAAGCTGGTGTTTTGTGAAGTAGTCTATTTAAATTAACTTATTTTGGCCAGAGCATTATCTACTGCTTCTTTGGGTTACGCCAAAACCTGAGATTTACCAAGTGCTACCACGAACTGCATAAGTCATGATCAGCTATACACCATAACAGAATTGCCCATAAATTTTCACTATGGTGTATTGATTACCCATCCTATTTGAGAAGGTGTTATCATTGATTCATAAGGAAGCCAGAACTAGACAAGCGAATTCGTCCCTTTCTGAAACCGACCAATGATTCCTACCGAACGGATGAAACCTACATCAAAGTCAAAGGACAATGGAAATACCTTTACCGGGCAGTGGATTCAAACGGAAAAACGATTGATTTCATGCTTTCTGAGAATCGAGATGCTCCCGCGGCCAGACGATTTTTCAAGAAAGCGTTGACCTCGCCACACAATCAACCGCCGCGCGTGATCACCGTCGATAAAAATCCAGCTTACTCTATCGCAGTCCAACAATTGAAAGAAGAGAAAGCCATGAATCAAGAAACATTACTACGACAACAGAAATATCTAAACAATATAATTGAATAAGACCATCGATTCATAAAGAAAGTGATTAAATCAATGATGGGATTCAAGTCTTTTAATACTGCAGAGAAAACAATTGCCGGAATCGAAGTCATGCATATGATAAAGAAAGGGCAGGTCGAATGCATTCATTCGTCTGTCCTTTCTGCAGTACAATTAATCAATAAAATGTTTGGTTTAACAGCATAGTCAAACAATAATATGGCGACTATCTTTGATCCATTTTAATAGTTGCACCAAAACCCCATTCTTGACCATGATAAATAACAGAGACATCAATCTTTTTGTAATTGCGTAAGTTTCCCCAAAAAGGAGATTCATCATTTTCTGTCGAACTGGTGTTAGATGACGAGAACATTATCTCATGGATGGCGAAGTCGAGCTGCTGCCAACCGTGAAGCAACGGAGCCATCCAGCCTTGATTCAGGAGAGGAGAGCAAGGGATGAATTTCGAAACGCTATTTAACCCGTATCCTTCACAACGAATGACAACATTCGGACGGAAAGGGATGGTTGCAACGTCTCAGCCTCTGGCCGCCCAAGCGGGCCTCGACATTCTGAAGCGCGGCGGAAACGCGATTGATGCGGCCATCGCTGCGGCGGCATGTATGACGGTCGTTGAGCCGAACTCCAACAGCATCGGCGGCGATACGTTCGCCCTCGTGTGGACGGAAGGGAAGCTGCACGGGCTCAATGCGAGCGGACCTTCCCCCGCTTCGATTTCGGTCGAGAAGGTGAAGGCCGCAGGCATCGAACGAATCCCTACCTACGGGATGGTCCCCGTGACGGTTCCCGGAACTCCGGGCTCCTGGTGTGCTCTATCCGAGAGATTCGGCCGTCTTTCGCTGACGGAGGTGCTGGAGCCGGCGATCGATTATGCAGAGCATGGCTTTCCGGTGTCTCCGACGATCGCGAAATATTGGGAGCTGGGATTCAAGAATATCAGCAGCCTACAGGACGAATTGTATCAGCCCTGGCTGGATACCTTCGCACCGAATGGGCGAGCCCCCAGGGCGGGCGAAATTTGGCGTTCCAAGGATCATGCAAGGTCGCTGAAGTCGATCGCGGAGACGAAGGCGGAATCGTTTTACCGGGGGGAACTGGCTGACAAGATCGACTGCCACTTCCGCGAGCACGGCGGATACCTCTGGAAAGAGGATTTGGCGGCGTTTTATCCAGAGTGGGTCGAACCAATTCATGTCGCCTATAAAGGCTATGAGGTATGGGAAATCCCTCCTAACGGCCAAGGATTGATCGCATTGCTGGCCTTGAATATTTTGAAGGGCTTTGATTTTGCGGCGAAGGATTTGGTCGATACGTACCATAAACAGATCGAAGCGGTGAAGCTCGGTTTCGTTGACGGGCTTAAGTACATCACTGATCAGCGTAAGATGAACGTCTCCGTTCAAGAGCTACTGGCCGACAGCTACGCCGATGAAAGAAGGGCGCTCATCGGGAAGCATGCGATCATGCCGCAGCCGGGTGAGCCCCCCAAAGGCGGTACGGTTTATTTGGCCGCAGCCGACGAGGAAGGGAATATGGTGTCTTTGATTCAAAGCCATGCAGGAGACTTCGGTGCAGGTATTGTCGTTCCGGGGACCGGGATTTGCATGCAGAACCGAGGGACGGGATTCTCGCTGAGTCCGGAGCACTTGAATGTACTGGAGCCCGGCAAGAAGACGTTTCATACGATCATTCCCGGCTTTCTCACTAAGCAGGGCTGCCCGGTCGGACCATTCGGCGTCATGTGCGGATCCATTCAGCCCCAGGCGCATGTACAGATTCTTTTAAATACGATTGATTTCGGCCTGAACCCGCAGGCTAGCTTGGATGCGCCAAGATGGAGATGGCTCCGGGACAATATCATCGAAGTGGAACCCCAATTCCCGGATTATTTGGCTCAGGCGCTCGCCAGAAAAGGACATATTGTTCAAAGAGCATTGGATTCGGGGATGTTCGGTCGCGGTCAAATTATATGGAGAGACTCGGAGAGCGGCGTTCTGGCGGGTGGAACGGAACCGAGGGCGGACGGCGAAGTCGCTGCCTGGTAACACCCGGCGCTTGTGTCAAGTCTCAAACCAAGCACGAATCTATAGGCTTTTGCCTGAAGCCCGAAGCCGAATCTACACTGTCTTCATGGTGGCCACGTTCTTGGGGGGAGCGGACGGATCCTCGATCGGGGGCTACGCATGGAAAGTTTGGGGCTGGCAAGGAGTATGCGCAGCGGCGGAGTATTTACGCTGCTCGCTTATCTCATCTGTCTTCTTCACCGACTGCCCTATGGCAGGCCTTAAACAATAGGGAGGTGACTGAACATGAATGTATACGACTTCAAAGTAAAAACGGCGAGAGGCGAGCAGAGATCGTTGGCAGAATATCGCGGCAAAGTGCTTCTCATTGTAAATACGGCAACCCAATGCGGTCTGGCTCCTCAGTTTAAAGATTTGCAGCGGATGCATGAGAAGTATCAGAATGAAGGTTTAGCGATCCTTGGCTTCCCGTGCAATCAGTTCGCTGACCAAGAGCCGGTGAAGGACAGCGAGATGGCACAGACCTGTCAGCTCAACTTCGGCGTAACGTTCCCGCTACATGGCAAAATCAATGTGAATGGGCCGGACGCGGACCCGCTGTACAAGTATTTGAAGCAAGAGGCGCCTGGCTTTCTAGGCACCCGCATCAAGTGGAACTTCACGAAGTTTCTTGTTGATGCAGAGGGACGCGTAGTGAAGCGTTTCTCGCCGACGACGAAGCCGATGAAGATTGAAGCGCAGGAGAAAGCAAAATAAGCCGCACGCAGAATAAAAGGGAGCTTAAGCGCTAAGTGGCGCACGAGCCCTCATTGTCTATTATAGGTAACTGTGCGCGGCATTGTTCGTTGCACTAACGGATAACGAGAGCACGATAATTTTCACCACGAGGCTGCCGCGGAAACGATCGGTAACCTCGCTGCGTTTATGGGCAGAATGGTTGAATAATAAGGTAGGATATAAATGAAAAGAGGAATTAGTTTCGTGATTCCCAATGAGTACGGAAGTTTTCTTGGAGAGATTTTAGAGCCATTCGATATAACAGCATTCAATTGGTACATTGGGGGCGAGGAGTCATATTATGTGGATGACGGTACGTTAGGGGAGCCACTTTTCCCTGGAGAGATCAACGGGATGGACGGTGTACTTCTTAAAGGAATTTTAGAAAATAACAAGTATTATGTAATTTTCGCAAATTTAAAAGCTTATCCAAAAGAGAAGAATGTAATAGATATTCAAAAATACGAAGGGTTATTAAATAGCGACTGTCAGCTGGTGTCCGGCGACACAAACATAGGTGCTTTGAGATCCCCGTAAATTGGGGATTTTTTGTTTGAAAGCACATATGTTTGTGTCGCGAAGCCACGACACAAACATATGTGCATAATCGTTTTACGACACAAACATATGCGCATTATCGTGGATGAAAATGGTATCGGGTTATAGACATTATCTCATTCCCGACGGTTCTCTGTGAAGTGAAAGAGGAAGATAAAAGAAATCGTAGGTGCTTGGTCTAATGAATTAAGCTAACTGGCGGAAGAGTACTAAAAAGATTACGGATTGCCTTTACATATAAGTTAAATTCCAACGCAACCAACATAAACCCAAGATATGCCGCGGAAACGAACTACTTGACTCAAATCGCTCTTTCGGCCAATCGGCAGGCGAGTTATTCGTCGTCCCTTCGTATGACATGACTTGGCCGGGCAATGAAAAGAACATTTTGCTTGAAGGCAGGAAGCTGTAGATGGACCAGATACAGTTGGTAATAACTTATTTTGTCTTCAATTTGAACATAATTTTACAGTTGGAACATAAATGACGCAGGTTCTTTCCTTGACGGAACGGGCTTTTTTTTGCTTTTACATTCAAAATTTTATAAGCGGCCCGATTGAGTGTGGTTTTTTGACAATTGTAGCATCCATGTGACAGCACCATATCCGGGACATCGACATTACATATCTATTATTCTTATTTTGAGGGAGGTATGTCCAGAATGAAAGAATCGATAGACTCTGATTGGCCAGCACTTTGGACCCTCTAGGTGAGAGCTGGGAATCGATGTTGATAATTGGTTCAAGCTTACGACCTAACCGAAACTATTAAAGTTGTGGGGGTAAACATATGAATGTATTACGAAACTCCAAAATGGAGAAGATCGGAATCGGTAGTATTGTTAAGTCTACTGAGGAATTTAACGAGAAATGTAAGACCGAAGAACAGGATAGTGGTTACTATGTTCCGTTCAAAGGCGTTAAAGTTAAATACATAAGCGCGGGGTATGTAACTGTATTTGCTAACGGCTATGATAGAACCCACGACGTCAAATGGGTCGAACTGGATAAATAATATGAGTTGTCATATGAAACTTCGTTGAGTTTGAACATAAAAATCGTGGCCCGTGCCTGGTTACATTTTACTTCGCAGACTAAAGGTTCTGCGAAGTAAATGTACAAAATTAAAAAAACGCGATGATCTACGTGTCGGATGGTGATGACAAGATGCATTACGCCACTTTCACAGTATCTGGACGAAATATTTTTAATTTTGAGCAGAGTATGATAGAAAGTTTTAAGCATACCGACATTGATCAAGTCCCAGTATCTGCACTATCATTTCCATACACTTCGTTTTATATGAGTTTTGGAAAACAAGAGGACTTGGAGCTCTGGGGTGAAGGATATTACGTTGATGGGGCCTATATTACTGTATTACCAGGTTTCAAGTCCTTGCAAATAATACTATCCACTGTAAGAGATGATGTAGATTATAAAGATGAAACAAATTGGATCACAAACCCAGACCGATATTATTACCCGTCATTAAATTTTAGAGGATAGTGGTAAGTTAATCACAGATATCCTTGATGAAGCACTAAAGAAAGAACTAGAATCTAAAGATACAAGCAGTTTACCCGATTACTCCGATATTTACGAGATTGAAAGTAAAAAAGTATTTGCAATTGATGAAAAGAATAAGTCATCAAAACTGGAGATTGAAGAAATAAGCGACGGATTCAGAGTTTTCCAGGAAGCGATGAGAATAGTCGTTAATGGAATATGTTACATATCATCATATATGGATGATGTAGAGGAGCGCTGGCCGGAAGAGGCTCCCACGCAGCTTGTTGAGAAACTAAATCAACCTAGTAAGAAGAGTGTATAACAAAAAGCTAGAGCCGAGCTGCTGTAACTAGGATATACCAAAGTTAAATTCTGCGGTAAGAAGTTTATCAAGGAAAACGTAACCCTGATACCCTCTGGAGGAGGAGAAAAATCAGCTCACTGGAGAAGGGGACATTGGAGAAACCAAGCCCATGGTGAAGGATATATGCAGAGAAGGCTGATTTGGATTATGCCTATACTAATCCGGAAAGATAAATCCATCCCTGATCAAGGACACATCTATTCAGTTTAATGACGGAAGCGGAAGAAGCGGCGCCTACGGCCCCGAGCTGCACGCTGGAACGCGGAAACTGCTGTACGTAACAGACTCTGGATGATGATTACCCTCGAGCTAAGATTCATTCACAGACGATCATGCGGGAATCCACCCTTCCGCCCGCCGAGCAAACGACGAACCGGTCCACGTACTCAATCAGTTCACCGAATTGGCCATGAACCGCAGTCTGCGGATGATTCCCTTGTAATGGGCTCCAAGTTTCATTTCTTCGTATAAACCGTTAAAGTAACTGCCGACCAGACTGTCGCCGCTATAGCCATTTATTAATGACTCCTCTCTATAAGAATGTGCCGCCATACCTTGCAATCCTTAATGACCAATACCATTCAAGTTGTTGTCTTTATTACGGAGTTGATATTTATGGCGTGAAAAAAGACAAACCCAGCAGCCATAAGGGCTTCTGGGTTTGCATATGAGGACTCTAAATTCTCATAACATCCGGACGTGCGTTATTGCTTCGTCATCTCTTCTCATCGTTCCCTAATCCGGCCAACTCCTTTAATTGCAGGTAGATGGAAGCTACATCAAGGTCGCCTTTACCATTCGCATTCGCAGCTAGATAAGTATTAAGAACGGTAGCAACGACGGGCAGCGGCACATTATGGCGGATCGCTTCATCGGCCGCCAGCTTCAAGTCCTTGGCCATCAGCTTCAACGCAAACGCGGGAGGGAATTCTTCCTGAAGCAGCATCCCTTTCTTCATTTGAAAAAAGGGTGTATTCAAAGCAGACTCCGAAATCAATGCGGCAACTTGATCCTTGTTCAGGCCAAGCCCCGACGCCATAACAAGCGCTTCTGAAATCCCCTGCGTGATCATGGCCAAGAGCGAGTTAATTACGAGTTTAGCCGCACTGCCGTTGCCGACATCCCCAAAATGAATGGTCGATTTGCCCAGCACTCCGAACATCGGCTGGCAACGCTCCACAACATCCGCTTCTCCGCCAACAAGGATGACCAACTGTCCTTCTTGCGCCGGTTTCACCGAACCCGAGACGGGCGCATCCAGAAAATCTCCTCCGTGCTGATGCACCATTTCGGCAAATTTTCGCGTATCTCCCGGACCGATCGTGCTCATATTCACCACGGTCTTGCCTCGCAGCTCCGACGCCAGGATGCCATCGGGCATCGTAAGGAGCTGCTCAATGGCGGCTGCATCGGCGACCATCGTAACAATAACGTCCGAAAGCTCACAAACCTCACGCGGAGATTGAGCCCACTTCGCGCCCGCTTGAAGTAACGGCTCGGCCCTTTCCTTGGTACGATTATGTACGTAAACTTCATATCCCGCCCGAAGCAAATTTGCCGCCATCGGGTTCCCCATTGCACCTAAGCCAATCCAACCAACCGTTTGCATGACTAATCCCTCCATCTTCTGTAAACGATCCCTCCTTACGAAAGTTGGGTTCCTAAAGTATAATAATAAAAGCGTCATACAAAAACAAACCGACTGGTGTTTCAGCGGTTCGCGGGCCATACTATAGATCAGGAGGAAGATGAGAAATCTAAACTGAATAATAAAGTTATAGACTTCGCCGCTGCTGAATGATTTCAAGATCGTGCTGGGTAAAAGTGAAATAGGTGCCCAATTCCCATTCGACGAGATCAGATGGTATTTGCAAATATTGCAACCGTTCCTTAGGGCTTACCTGTTCTTCCGGAACCAATTTAACTGGCTTGGAAGGGTCGCGACGAACCTGGATTCCGTCACGGCCCACTCAAAAAAACGCTTCAGAGTTATAAGTCGCCGGTTTCAATTCCATCACTTTTTGCGCGGCTTCCTGGTATCGTGTTAATGTTGGAGTAGCCACATCTTCAATTCGAAATACAACCTCTTCCTCTTGGTGGTTGGCTGTTTCAAACCAGCTGATAAAATATTGAAGGATACTATTTGCAGTTATGTTAAGGAGGTCGAAGAGATTGAGTGTAGGTTTCGAGGGTAAGGTTGCGCTTGTAACGGGTGGAGCAAGTGGAATCGGCGCAGCCATTGTAAAGCGGTTTGCAGAACAGAAAGTGTCTGTTGTCATTGCCGACATCACGGAAAAAGGCTTCGAATTATCCGAACACTTGAAATCAAACGGTTATTCCGTCGAATTTATTCGCACGGATATTCGCTCTGCCAATGAGACGGAGGCCATGGTTTCTTATGCCGAGAAGGCCTTTTCCGGCCTGGACATCCTTATCAATTGCGCCGGAATCTTCCCCAGAGCCGAGCTGTTGGAAACGACCGAGGAGCTATGGAATAAAATTATGGATATCAATCTCAAGGGTACGTATCATTCGTGCCAGGCAGCCGTACCGGCATTGGTCAGACGGGGGGAAGGCGTGATTGTAAACATCGGCTCGCTGAATGCTTATGGCGGGGCTCCCAACCTGTTTGCCTATTCGACTTCGAAGGGCGGAGTCATGACGATGACCCTCAATCTGGCACGATCCCTGGCCAAACATAAAATCCGGGTCAATTGCGTCAATCCGGGATGGGTGGTTACCGAAGGTGAGAAGGAAGTACAGCGCGCGGAAGGACAGCCTGAAGGTTGGATTGAGGACGGAGGCCGGAAGTTGCCGCTTGGAAGGCTGCAAACCCCAGAAGATATTGCACCTGCTGTCTTGTTTCTCGCTTCCGGCCAAGCCAACCAGATTACCGGCCAAATCATATCGGTAGACGGAGGCTTAGGATTGTATTATTAGCGTTTGTCCATGGAACAGAACTTCTTCATAATGTTTTTTAAAAGAAAAAAAATTCATTGAGCCATCATCCAGTGTCGGATGACAAGAACATTATCTCATTAAAAGTCGCATAGAATGCGGCTTTTTCATTTTATGGGATAAAGTTCTTGTCATTTGGCGATGAGAAGAACTTTATCCCATTCCCGATTTTGACAAGAACATTATCTCATTTCCGACAGACCTTTGGAAAGGGATAATAAAAACCTATTCACAGTTCTAACTACTGAACGGGCAGCATTCCTCAATAAGCCGCGAATTGTTATGGTAAAATTGGTGGAGGTCGATAAATATGAGATTGAGTTGTGAATCAAACTATTGGAGGAACTGAATGAATAAAATCAAGGGATACACTTGTAGTTGCTGTGGTAAATTCCACGATGAGCTCCCAACAAGCTATGGAACCGTAGCTCCAGCTTATTACGAATTTGCCCCACCCGAGGAACGAGAAAAAGGTTTGAGCTAAGTGAAGACTTATGCGTCATGGACAATGAACATTTCTTTATTCGAGGATGTGTTGAACTTCCAATAATCGGGACTGATGAAGAATTCATTTGTGGCGTTTGGGTTTCGTTAAGTTAGGCTAATTTTAAGAAAGTAAAAGAACATTGGAATAATCCAGAATTATTAGAGCCAATGTTTGGATGGTTTTCTACTGCTTTGCCTTGTTATCCTGATACGTTAAACTTAAAGGCAAAGGTTCACCATAGAACAGATGGTACTAGACCATATATTGAGCTGGAACCGACAGAACACCCGCTGGCGGTAGAACTAAGAAATGGAATTACAATCGAACGTGTTCAACAAATAGCTGAAGAGTTATGTGTCAATAACAAGAGCAGTAATTAATGATAGTTCAAATTAACCGCCCTGTTTTCATTTTTAAGGAGAAATCAACATTACGGGTAACGATAGCTTAATAAAAAAAATTAAGACGCGGCTGCCGGCATCGATCGGCAGCCGCGTTACGCTAGTACGCCCAGCATGGGCGTCATCTTTAAAGGTGAAAGTCCTGAATGGGGGCTGGAGAGCACCTTAGCTGATTTTTTCGTGATTGTGTGTGGGAGTTCCTGATGATATTTTTTTCGTAGAATGTAAAGCTCATGTTCAACCTTATACTACGCGGCAGCATGCAAATCATTTATACAAATTATATAAGGAGACTTTTCAACAAGACAACAACAGCAGCAAGGGATAAGCATTATGAAGCGTTTCGTTCGACCTATTCTCATCCTGCTCAAAATTTGATACAATGGTCACAGTCAAGGCTGAACGTAATAACTCAACTTTCGTAGAATGAAATCAAAAGATAAGCATTGCTGTAATTGGGTAAAAGCTTGCTGGAGTTGACGCTGAATGAGAGTCGACCGCTTTCGCTACGATTCGTGATCAAATTGAGCAGTTGTCGTAGAGCAATCACCCAATCGATTGCCCCCACTTCGTCGTACAATAAAAAAACAAGCCGCCAAACGAGCGAGCAATCGTACTTTGCCTGCCAGGCGCCAGCAGAATGTAGCGCGAAAACACAATAATCTACGGAAATTTATAATTTCAACCTTCAAAGGGAATAGGTTCCCTAAGACAACCTAACTACACTAACGAAAACGATAGTGGAGGAGCTTGCTTCAGGCAGCTCCTCTTTTGGTTTATTGAACAGGAAGATTTCGCTAATGACTCGTACGAAATATAATATTATAGAAAAATACTTCCTAATGTTAATGTATTACATATTTCGCAGAAAAGAATGTGATATCAGTGTCTCAGCCTCAAGTATGGGTACGAACGCAAGGCTTGCTGAATAAGTATCTATCCGGGGCCACGATGGATTACAGACAAGTAATCGCCCTTTATCTTCCGATATTGATCGATCAGGCCTTTATCATTGGACTTAATTTGGTGAATACTGCTATGATCAGCTCAGCGGGGGTAGCGGCTGTCAGCGCGGTTAACACCATTGATTCGCTGAATATGTTCTTAATTAATGTATTCGTGGCCATCGCTACTGGTGGAACGGTTGTCGTCGCGCAGTACAAGGGAAGCGGCAATGATTCTATGGTCTCCAAAGCAGCTAGCGCCAGCATTGCTTCTGTTTCCATTCTTGCCTTAGGTATCGGCTTATTGGTGATGTTATTGAATATCCATTTGTTAAAGCTTCTCCTGGGATCCGCATCGGCGGATGTGTTGGCAAATGCGAAAGTGTACCTCATCGGCAGTTGTACTTCTTTCCTAGGCATTGGAGTTGTCCAGGCGGTTAGCGGAGTAATGCGAGGGATCGGGAGATCTCGGATATCGTTGGTTCTTTCTCTGATCATGAATGCTTTGTATGTGCTTTTGAATTTCGTCTTTATTACCCTGCTGGATATGGGTGTGCTGGGCATGACTATTTCGGTAAATGTTGCGCGGTTTGCGGCGGCAATATGCGCCCTTATTTATGTGATCAAAATGGATGCATCGCTTCATTTGCGTTTTCTTGAACTCTTCTATGTACCGTGGGCGATGGTAAAGAAAATTATGGCGATTGGTCTCCCGTTTGCTGCAGAGCAGATGTTTTTTAACGGTGGGAAAATACTGACACAGGTTTTCATTGTTAGTCTTGGTACCTACGCCATAGCAACCAACGCCATCGGCGGCACCATTGCAATGCTGTACCAAATTCCTGCCTTAGCCTTGTCCATAACTCTCGTGACGGTGGTCGGCCAATGCATTGGCGGACGAAATATTGACGATGCCCGAAAGTTCATCAAATCGTTTCTCTGGCTGGCGACCTTTTCGTTTGTTTTGATGACTATCATCCTGATGCCGCTATTCTATCCTTTAGTTAGTTTGTTTCATCCACCAGCTGAAATCGTCGACGATATCTTTTGGGTGCTGCTAATCAACGCTATCGCACAGATCCCGCTCTGGTCGATCAGCTTTCTCTTACCTTCGGGATTGAGAGCGGCGGGAGACTCGCGCTTCACCTCTCTTACTTCGATGCTGACAATGTGGCTTTTTCGTCTGGTGCTAGGGTATGTGCTTGGAATCATGCTGGGTTTTGGCATCATTGGTGTATGGATTGCGATGAACTGCGAATGGGGCGTGCGGGGCGCTTTATTTCTATGGCGTTACCGAGGGAAAAAGTGGTATGAGCATAAATTAGTTTAGCCTAATACTTATTTTACGGAGTCTGACAGTACTGTAATTCGAAAAGCCGCGTAGGCTCAACACATTCTGTATTATGCTTTATTTTCCCAAAACAAAAAAGCCATGGCATTCCGCAGCCATGACTTAAATCGGTTTTGGTTAGCCCGCGATACCCAGCTCACCTAATATCAGTTTTAGTGTTTCCTTCGTATCCCGTCTCGGAATATGCCAAGCACGTAAACATTTTTCAGGTCATCACTAAGCAGGAATTGTATTCCCATTTAGCGGAATCAATCCGAGAAATCCTTCCTTGGAGGAGATATCCAAAGGTCTCGTTAAAATAATACCCAGAACCCTCCTCACCTCTATCTCTATAGGTGAAGTGCCCAAGGCCTCATATTTTCTGATTTCATTCCTTAATTGTTCCAATATTTTCCTTTCCGTCTAACGATGACCATTAGCTGATCCTCTTCAGGATCATAAGTTGCAACAGATTCATTCAGTGAAATAATAGAAGCTTTCTGCTTTGACTGCACCATCTAAGCGTATAAGATTTCTAGTTTTTGTTTGATTGCGTTAGGTTCCCTTTTTATCGATGACAGGGATAAGTTCGACAGATTTGAAAGTTTTACATGGTACCAATAATAACGAAATCGGAAAATATGTAGGCCCGGTGCTGAAGTTAATTTACACTTGGCGGGTATTTTTTCTAAATCTAAATGCTTAGCGTACGTTTTTCGCGTTTTGTTGGCGGCACCCTGGACGGGAATGGGATAAAGTTCTTGTCATTTATGACATCAAGTTCTTGTCAACCGACAGCCAGGACGGACCCCAGGTACAATGGAGGGCTTTTTTGATATTTATATAAATTACGCATAACTCAAGTTAGACGAAATCACCATATTCACGTTCATCCCGGTACAAGGAAAAGAAGAATGGGGCTGAACGTATAAAAAACAGCCAAACACCTCGATTCAGTGTTTGGCCGCTTCGTTTCATTTATCTTTGTTTCAGAATTGCTCCACCTGTTTCTTTACCCCGAAGCTTCCTGCTTTTTTAATCGAACCTCGTTTCACTAAAAGGAAGTAGGACAGCATCGCTGCTGCGCTTGTTGTCAAAATAATGACACCGAGCGGAACAGCCGTGCTTTCCCCGGCAATGCCGACTAGCGGAGAAACGACCGCACCAAGCAAAAAGGGTATAACGCCCATCAGTGCAGCCGCAGTACCAGCCATATGGCCCTGGCTCTCCATCGCAAGAGGAAAAGCTGCCGTGGATGTAATTCCGATGGCCGCTACGAAGAAAACGAGCGGAATCACGAGTGCGTACAGTGGCCCGTGGAACATCGCAACCAATAAGACGGCGATGCTGGCTGCGCCGGCAAGCCATAGACCGAACAGCAGGAAGGTCTGCTCCGACACACGGTGAGCCATTCGACCGACCAATTGCGAGCCGATAATCAGGGTGATGCCATTTGACCCGAACAACAGAGCAAATACCGTAGGGGAAACTCCGTAAATATTTTGATAAATAAAAGGAGTTCCGGAAACGTACGCGAATACCCCCGCGATCATGATCCCCTGCGCGAGCATATAACCCGTAAATGAGCGGTCACGCAAAAGGGATCTATAGTTTCGCAGTTGCTGAGTAAAATCGCTGGGACTGCGGCGCTCGACAGGCAGCGTCTCTTGGAGACTCCATTTGGTCATGGCAAGGAGGTAAGTTCCCAGCAGCGCCAAAGCGATAAATACGCCGACCCAGCTTGTAAGCGCTAGAACACCGCTTCCCGTTACCGGTGCCACAAGCGGGCCCAAATTTCCGACAAGCAAGAGAAGCGAGAAAAATTTGGTGAGCTCGTGACCACTAAACATATCGCGAGCAATTGCACGGGAGATGACGATACCCGCCGACGCAACAAACCCCTGAACTAGCCGCGACAGGATCAGCAGCCAAATATTCGGTGAGATCGCACAAGCTAAAGCTGCCACAACATAGATTACCATGGAAATGAGCAGCGGCTTGCGCCTGCCATAGACGTCACTAAGCGAACCCATGACCAGTTGGCCGATGCCAAGTCCCAATAAACAGGCGGTCAGGCTGAGCTGGACGAGGGAAGCTGTCGTACCGAAACGCTCAACAATTTGAGGAAAAGCGGGCAAATACATATCGATGGTAAAAGGCCCAAGTGTCGAAAATAAACCAAGCAGCAGAGCTAATCTAACGACAGTCTGGCTGTACTTGTTAGTCATCGTATAAGTTTCTCCTATTCTTCATTCCATATCCGGAACTCTTCTCTCTATATTTGGTTACACCATATCATAACTGCACTCGTTTTTACAACAGTTTTTAGTGATGTAAGAAAAGCCACATGCAATGGTCAAATGCAGTAAACCCGGCCTATGATGCGGGCCGGGTCAAAGCCCTAAAGCGCAATAATATCGGTACTCCGTGCTTTCTTTGTGAAATCCTGAGAATGAGCCAATCTACGTGTCTTGGTGTCCGGCGACACAAACATATGCGCATAACCGATTTACGACACAAACATAAGTGCATAATCGTGAATGAATTTGGCCGTCAATTGAGCTTCATTTTTCTGGTCCCATTACGCTAAACATTCCTGTTAAGACTAAGAAATGGCCTTTGTCAAAAAAGGAGCACCTCGGTATGATGGGTTTGTCGACGGGTTAATACCCAACACCATCAAGGAGGCGCTCTATTATGAAGTTTAAACAATCACTAGGCCAAAATCAACGGATTGAAAGAATCACCACAGCTCACTTAGTTTAGGTATAGATATGGCTAAGGATACACACGTGGCCCAAGCTACAAATTACCGAGGAATCGTGCTTACTCCCAAACATCTTACGTTTAGTAATTCAATCGAAGGGTTTGAGAAGCTACAGCGTTGGTTACAAGGTCTTCATCAAAAATACCGTTTAGATAACGTAATCATAGGTATGGAGCCAACAGGGCATTACTGGTGGAACTTAGCCAATTGGCTCAACGATAAAGGAATGAATGTTGTCCTCGTCAACCCAGCAACGACCAAAAGAAACAAGGAGAATCGCGACAACTGCCCCTCCAAGAGTGATCCTAAAGATGCGCTTGTTATCGCGGATGTCGTATGCAGAGGGTACGTTGAAAGGGCAGGAATGCGTAGTTACAGTGGAACTGTGTGGCAGCAGGCGCAGCATAAGGCGTTTCGCGCCGGCTTGATTGTGAAGGGACACGGAGACCGGGTTCAAATCACGTTCAAGGCGGAGGTGAAGACGCTGCTGATTACGGCGTGCCTGGAGAAGGGGGCTGCGTAAGATCATTTCGGTTGGCCGCAGTACGAACGGGTCACAGCTCGCTCCAGCGTCGTGTTGTGATTTTTTTGCGAATGAGGAAAATTAAGAATTGAAAATCGGCATCGGATCGTTTAAGATGGAAATCTATAATATAAAATATGGTTTTATAATATAGAACGCGATGCAGAGAGGAGTGAATTCATGCCAATCATACAAGCGCTGGACCGTGCGCTAAAAATAGTGGAACTGTTCGAAGAAGTTACGACGGAGCTGAAGATTACCGAAATCAGCGCAAAGCTGGGGCTGTACAAAAGCACCGTCCACTCGCTCCTGCGGACGCTTCAGCTCCACGGCTATATCGACCAGAATGCAGAGTCGGGCAAGTACAGGCTCGGGCTAAAGCTGCTCGAGAAAGGCCAGCTCGTGCTTCAGGGGATGGATGTGCGGATGGTCGCCCGCAAGCATTTGGAAGCGCTGTCGGAACGGACGGGGCAGACCACGAACCTGGTCATTCTTGATGGCAAGGAAGGCGTATATATTGATAAGGTGGAAGGGGCTAAGGCCGCTATTCGCTACTCCCGCGTCGGACGCCGGGTTCCGCTGCACAGCAGTGCGGTCGGGAAGGTGCTGCTCGCGAACTGCAGGCCGGAGGAGGCCGATGCGCTTCTGAGCCAATACCAGTTCCATGCGCACACACCCTCCACGATACGCGATAAGGATGCGCTTGTGCGGGAGCTGGACGAGGTTTGTAAGCGGGGGTACGCGGTGGACGATCAAGAGAACGAACCCGGAGTTCGCTGTGGAGCCGTCCCGATTCGCGATCACACCGGCGGCGTCGTTGCCGCAATGAGCTTGTCGACAGTTGTATCCGCCGTTGATGACGAGCTGTTTCGGCAGTTTGTCCTATTGTTGCAGGAGGAAGGGGAGCAGGTGTCCCAGCTTCTTGGCTATCGGCGGTAGATTTATTGCTCCAGGCGGCCTGTTTTGTTAAAACTACCCTTCGGGGTATTTATTTAAACGATAAATTGTAAACCGAGTTTTATAATGTAGAATAATTTAAGGGGGTGACTGCACCGCATTGCACTTTGGAATGAGCCCGTCATCCGTATTTCACTGCTTCGATCCGAAGGTATTAGCATGTCCTGCACAATGAACATACAACCAATTTGAAGGGAGAGCTTAGCATGAGCGCTTACAAAGAGAGGCAAGTTTATTTGAACTACATTAATGGAGAATGGACGGGGGCTTCCACCGGCAAGCAGGTGGCCAGCATCAATCCGGCGAATCCGCAAGAAATTGTCGGCTATGTCCCGGCATCGTCCAGGGAGGACCTGGATCGGGCTGTAGCCGCCGCGAAGTCGGCTTCACGCTCGTGGCGGAAGCTGTCCGGAGCGGCGCGGGGAGAGGTGCTGTTTAAAGCGGCCAAAGCGATGGAGCGGCGTGCGGATGAAATCGCCGAGACGATGACCCGGGAGATGGGCAAGACGTTATCCGAGGCCAAAGGCGAAACGATGCGCGGGGTTGCGATTTTACGCTATTACGCTGGAGAGGGCATGCGGCGCATCGGCGATGTGATTCCTTCGAGCGACAGCGAAGCGCTGATGTTCACGACCCGGGTGCCGCTCGGCGTGGTGGGTATCATTTCGCCGTGGAATTTTCCTGTAGCCATTCCGATTTGGAAAACGGCTCCGGCGCTCATCTACGGCAACACGGTCGTGCTGAAGCCGGCGCAGGAAACAGCCGTTACGGCAGCCAAAATCACCGAATGCTTTGCGGAAGCGGGCATCCCGGCAGGGGTCTTGAACTTGATATGCGGCAGCGGCTCCGTCATCGGTCAAGGTCTTGCCGAGCATCCGGATGTGAATGGCATTACCTTTACCGGCTCGAACCAGGTCGGCAAGCAGGTCGGGCAGGCTGCGCTAGCGCGCGGGGCGAAATATCAGCTAGAGATGGGTGGGAAGAACCCGGTCATCGTTGCAGCGGACGCAGACCTGGATCTGGCGGTCGAGGGTACCATCAGCGGCGGCTTGAAATCGACAGGGCAAAAATGTACGGCGACCAGCCGTATCATCGTCATGAACGAAGTACACGACGCTTTCAAAGCGAAGCTGCTGGAGAAAGTGTCGGAGATCACCGTAGGCAACGGGATGGAAGCTGGAGTATGGATGGGACCATGCGCGAATGAGAAGCAGATGGAGACCGTGCTTGGTTATATTCAAAAAGGGAAGGATGAAGGCGCGAAGCTGCTGATCGGGGGAGGCCGTCCGGCCGCAGCCGGTTTGACGGATGGCTTCTTCGTACAGCCGACGGTGTTTGATGACGTGTCGCCGCAGATGGCGATTGCCAGAGAAGAAATTTTCGGCCCCGTGATGGCATTGATTCGCGCGAATACGATGGAAGAAGCGATTGAACTAGCCAACGATAGCGAGTTCGGCTTGAGCGCCTCCGTCTATACCAACAATATCGGCAATGTCTTGAGCTTCATTCAGGATATGGATGCGGGGCTTGTCCGGATCAATGCCGAGACCGCGGGCGTAGAGCTGCAGGCGCCGTTCGGCGGCATGAAGCAGTCCAGCTCCCACTCCAGAGAGCAGGGACAGGCGGCGATCGAATTTTTCACCTCGATCAAGACTGTGTTCGTAAAGGCTTAATTCATATCCAATAGGGAGCGTGTGTCCGAATGAGAATTATTCGTTATCAACAAGAAGCCGTGCTTCAGCTGGCTGCCGTTACGGATCAAGGCGATGTGTATCCTCTGCCGCAAAGCGATTTCTTAAGCCTGCAAAAGGATGCGGATGCGCAAGGGATCACCGCGCTTGAGCTGGTCCGCTCCGCGATAGCCGATAAGCAGCCAATCGATGAGAAGCTCGAAGCGCTGGACTTGGCCGTGCCAATCGAAGCCCCGGAGGTGTGGGCCGCCGGCGTGACCTACCAGCGCAGCCGGGAGGCGCGCAACTATGAGGCGACCGGAGGCAAGCTGGATGCCGTGACCTTTTACGATAAAGTATACGATGCGGAGCGCCCGGAAATTTTCTTCAAGTCGACAGCGGCCAGGACGGTCGGCCCCGGCGCCGAGGTGCAGCTGCGGAGCGATTCGCAGTGGCAAATCCCGGAGCCGGAGCTTGGGCTTGTGCTCGGCAGTCAGGGCAAAATGCTCGGATACACGATCGGCAATGACATGAGCTGCCGGGATATCGAAGGGGAAAATCCGCTGTATTTGCCCCAGGCCAAAATGTGGAAGCGCTCCTGCTCCCTGGGACCGGCCATTCGGCTTGTTGATGCGGTAGACAATCCGTACGATCTGCAGATTGCTTGCCGAATATACCGTCAGGGCGACAAGGTCGTGGAAGGGACGGCGAACACCGGCCAGCTGAAGCGCAAACTGGAGGAGCTGGTGTCCTTCCTGACGCGGGACAATGAGCTGTTCGAGGGCACCGTACTGCTGACCGGCACATGTATCGTGCCGCCGAATGAATTTTCGCTGGCGGCCGGGGACCGGATCGAGATCGAAATTACAGGCATCGGGACGCTCGTGAATTCGGTGGCAGGCGCAGGCTGCTAGAACTGCGCAGATGGCCGACGGAGGCGCAAGGCAAAGGAGCACACAAGGGGGAAGGCTGTTGGAAGCGAATATGGAATTCATCATGGGGCAGGACAACGAGGAACTGTATGCTATTCGTACACATGCGAGCGGACCGAGCGGTTCGCTCCCTTTGACTAAGGAAATGCTGCTGCATTCGCCAAGCGGCGAATTGTTCGGCTTGTCGCAGAACGTGGGCATGGGTTGGAAGCCTTCCCGCCTTAAGGGCAAGCAGTATCTGCTCTTAAGCACGCAGGGCGGCATCCGGAAGGAGGACGGTTCGCCTGTCGCGCTCGGCTACCATACGGGCCATTGGGAGGTCGGTCTGCTGATGCAGGCGGCGGCGAATGAAATTTCGGAGAGCGGCGGGATACCGTTCGCCGGATACGTCAGCGATCCATGCGATGGGCGTTCCCAAGGCACGGAGGGCATGTTCGACTCGCTGCCGTACCGCAACGATGCCGCGATGGTGTTCCGGCGTTTGATCCGCTCCTTGCCGACGCGCAAGGGCATCATTGGAGTGGCCACCTGCGACAAGGGGCTGCCCGCCATGATGATGGCGCTGGCCGGGATGCACGAGCTGCCCTGCATCATCGTGCCCGGAGGCGTTACGCTGCCGCCGACGGCCGGCGAGGACGCGGGGAAAATCCAGACGATCGGAGCGCGGTACGCAAACGGCGAGATGACCTTGGAGGAAGCGGCTGATCTGGGCTGCCGCGCTTGTGCGACGCCGGGTGGCGGCTGCCAGTTCCTGGGCACGGCCGCTACCTCGCAGGTGGTGGCCGAGGCGCTAGGGATGACCGTGCCGCACGCTGCGCTCGCACCGTCGGGACAGCCCGTATGGGAAGAGATGGCCAGGCAGTCTGCTCGTGCCATGATGCAGATGGAAGAAAAGGGCATCCGCATGAAGGATATTCTCACGGAAGGCGCGATCCGCAATGCGATGGCGGTGCATGCGGCGTTCGGCGGATCGACTAACCTGCTGCTGCATATTCCGGCTTTCGCTCATGCGACAGGCGTTCCCGTGCCGATGGTGCAGGACTGGATTCGCGTCAACAAGCGCGTGCCGCGCCTTGTCAGCGTGCTGCCGAACGGCCCGGAGTACCATCCGACCGTGAGGGTGTTCCTGGCCGGGGGGGTGCCGGAGGTGATGCTGCATTTGCGCTGTCTGGGCGTACTGGATCTCAGCGTGATGACCGCATCCGGCCAGCCGCTCGGCGCCGTCCTCGATTGGTGGGAAACAAGCGAGCGCCGTCAGCGGATGAAGCAGCTGCTTAAGGCATTGGACGGCATCGATCCGGAGCAAGTCATCATGAGTCCCGAGCGCGCGCAGGCGAGAGGCTTAACTTCGACGGTGACGTTCCCGATGGGCAATCTGGCGCCGGAAGGCTCCGTCATCAAATCGACAGCGATCGATCCTTCGGTTGTCGGAGCGGACGGCGTATATCGCCATCGCGGCCAAGCCAAGGTGTTCACGACGGAGAAGCAGGCGATTGCCGCGATCAAGAACGGGGGCATCGAGAAGGGCGATATTATGGTGCTGATCGGCCGGGGACCGTCGGGAACGGGAATGGAAGAGACGTATCAGCTCACTTCCGCCCTCAAGCATTTGCCGTTCGGCAAATACGTCTCCCTGATTACCGACGCGCGGTTCTCCGGCGTGTCCACCGGCGCCTGCATCGGCCATGTCGGGCCGGAAGCGCTCGCCGGCGGTCCGGTCGGCAGGCTGCGGGACGGAGATACGATCGACATCGTGGTAGACCGCAACCGGCTGGAGGGCAGCATTCATTTTATCGGCCACGGCGACGAGGTGCTGACGCCCGAGGAAGGCAGCCGGGCGCTTGCCGCCAGGGAGCCGCATCCGGGCTTGGCGGCCGATCCGAAGCTGCCGGACGATACCCGGCTGTGGGCGGCGCTGCAATCGGTCAGCGGAGGCACCTGGGCCGGCAGCGTCTATGACACCGACAAAATTATTGCTGCGTTGGAAGCGGGTAAGCTTGCGTTAGCCGCGCAGCAAAGCCAAGCTAAGGAGGACTGAGACATGGCTTTCAATACAAATCCGATCTTGCCCGGATTCTATCCTGATCCTTCGATCTTGCGCGTTGGAGACGATTATTATATTGCCACCTCGACGTTGAATGGTTCCCGGGAGTCCAAATCCATCATTCCAAGGATCTCGTGCATTGGCGGCTGCTGACGCATGCGCTCACCCGGAAATCGCAGCTGAACATGGAGGGCGATCTGGATTCCGGCAGGGTATGGGCGCCTTGCTTAAGCTACCACGACGGGACGTTTTACTTGATTTGTACCGATGTCAAAAGCCGTATGGGTACGTTCAAGGACACGCATAACTACCTGGTCACGGCGACCGATATTATGGGCCCTTGGCCAGAGCCGATCTATCTGAACAGCAGCGGCTTCGACCCCTCTTTGTTCCATGATGACGACGGCCGCAAATGGCTGGTCAATATGCTATGCATTGCAAAAGGCGGGGCACGAGAGCGTGGTCCAGACGCATACGAATGAATGGTACATGGTTCATTTGATCGGCCGGCCGGTTCA
This sequence comes from Paenibacillus gyeongsangnamensis, assembly GCF_027533625.1. Lineage (GTDB taxonomy): Bacteria > Bacillota > Bacilli > Paenibacillales > NBRC-103111 > Paenibacillus_G > Paenibacillus_G gyeongsangnamensis. Next base: position 24,960 of record NZ_JAQAGZ010000039.1, read on the forward strand.
GGACAAGTTCTGCAATCTGGGCCGAGAAACGGCGATTCAGCGCTGTTATTGGACGGACGATCTGTGGCTGAGAGTGAAAGGCGGCCCGGCTCCGTCCGAGCGGGTTCAGGATCCCGACATCGTTCCGCAGCCGTTCGCGCCTACGCCGGAGACGGATGATTTCGACCAGCCGGTGCTCGCCGTCGATTGGAGTACGCTGCGCATCCCGGCCGAGCCATCGTGGGTCACACTGACCGAGCGTCCGGGTTACCTGCGGTTGAAAGGCATGGAATCGATGAGCTCGACGCACCGGCAGAACATGGTGGCACGCCGCCAGCAGTCATTTTATTGCGAGAGCGAGACGTGTCTTGAATTTGAGCCCGAGCATTTTAGATTCGTTTGGAGATCACCTGATATTTTAAACAGGTGTTTTTTGTTTTTTCAAAGAAAATTTCCGAAGTTTAGTACAAGCGGGCAAGGGTAATCTTTGCAGGGCTCAGGCGTTATCCGCCAATTCGGGAAGTAGCGCCGTTTACAGATATCACATAATTTTTTCATCGCGGATTTATATTTCACAGGAACCTGATTTACACGCCCTTGTTATAATTCCACTGTGATTTGATTACTGTGGAGAACGGTGTGGTACGATTGAGACTCAAAATCGGGAAGTAAAAATGGCTCTTAGTATGCGCGGTATTATGCCTGTTTGTGAGTTTGAGTACTTGCGCGGCGTATATCATTAATCCCCAGATTGCAGAAAATCCATTAGTAGTATTTTCGTCTAGCACGCTACCCGGTGGTCCAAGCATGGCGGTCTCTGCTCCAGGCATGCTGCAGACGAAGGCCGCACCTCTCATCACGAGCGGAACGAACACTACAACCGGTTGGCAGCTCACGCCGGCCGGTAAGCAAACAACGCTGGGAAGCTTCCCTATGGGAGGTGCGCTAAGTCCGGATGGGCGTTATCTCGTCATTTCCAACGACGGTATGACGACACAGTCGCTTCAGGTTATCGACGTTACGTCCAGCATGGTAGTGCAAACTATAAGCTATAATGCTCCGGAGGCCCTCTACCTCGGACGACGGGTCTAAGCTGTACGCTTCTGCAGGTGGAAACGAGAAGATTCGGGAATATGATTTCAAGGAGGGTACTTTTGGAACTAAAACCGGTTACCGTTGGGGACACGCGCGGTTCCGGCTTTTACCCGGCAGGCATCGTTATCTCGCCCGACGGCAGCAAGCTTTTTGTGGCTGCAGCATGATGACAGGGACTTTGTCCGTGATAGACGTCCCCTCGGTCGAGCGGCTTCGAGAATATACGCAGCAAGTTCAATTCAACAATCGAGTAGAATCTGCTTCTTCGGCAAGGCCGGCCATGCCTAATGAACAGCAGATGTTCCCGATTCCGCGATATTCTGGGGAAGACTCACCCATTAAGCATGTAATTTACGTCCTGATGGAGAACCGGACTAACGATGATATTTTCGGTGATTTGGGCAAAAGGAGCGGAGACCCCAGTCTTGTGGAATTCGGACGGGCCATCACGCCGAATCACCATAAGCTAGCCGAGCAGTTCGTGACGCTGGACCATGTTTACGCCGTATCCGATGTAAGCGCAGACGAACAGAATTGGTCGATGCCCGGCAAAGCCAACTACAGAAACGAAGAGACGATATTACTACTGAAAATAAAGTGGGTATTGGTGAGGAGATTCAGATGTGTGTCATGAATAACAACTCGTTCACCTTAGCCACAGTGCATAGATTTTCAGATTATGACAAGACTTATCAAACAATTATGGAGAATTTACGTTCTGATAAAATGTAATATGTTGTGTTGAGGCTAATGAGGTTTATAGCGCAATAAATGCGTTATGAACCTTTTTTGTAAAGTTTGATGATTTTCCTCGCCGCGGCTCTGTTATATCCGAACGTGAGCGCTAAAAAAATTATTCAGTTAAGGAGAGATAAAGCTTGAGTGCAGAAATACGGCTTTCGACTAGTCAATTGTTAGAGGAGTTGGAACAACTTAAAGTCTGGAGCGGACCTAAAATTGCGAAGGTATTTCGTAAAACACAAATTCCAGGATACGAGCTTGCCCCGATTGGATCTGGAGGATTTATCAACTATAGGGAAAAGTTTTTCTTTATTACCAACGCTCACGTCGTTCAGACTATTGAGAGTGGTGACTTGTTCGGAAAAATTGTTGTACCATTTAAGGATCATGGAAACGAAATAGTAAGGTTTATTTCATGTAAAATGGATGAGGAACTGGATGTGGCAGTTTTAGAAATTGATCCAGTACAAGCTCAGAGCGATTCAGATAAGTTATTTGTTGACCAACAGTGTTTTCAAGACCCAACACAATACTTAGATGCTTGTAATTTTGCTTTTGTCCACGGTTTCCCGGCTTCACAAACAAATGTGGAAAGCGATGGTCGAACCATTTTGGTGGAAACAACTTCATTGCCTTAATTGGCATTTATTAAGGAATACCAAAGAGAAGCAAACTTGATAACGCTTCATTATTACAAAGAAGGCAATATCAATGAATATTTTTCTCCGGCAGAATTGCCGGAAGTTTATGGTATGAGCGGTTCCTTAGTTTTCAGCTACAGACCTAGAGATGTTCTTTTTCCATACGGGTTGCTAGGTGTTGTTAATAGAGGGACCCAAAATTCCGAAACCCTGTGGCTGACACCTGTTGATGACGTTATTAATTTTATTGAGACTGCTTATTTTAATACGGAAGATAGAGATTGAGGTGCATCAGTACGAAAACGGCAATTTACCAACTGCAGAAGCTGACGATTCTCTTTCCACGGAATCGCGCCAAAGCAACAAGTCCATTCTAAAACTTTATTTTCTTCGTACAGCAGCCGATTATAGAAATACGTACAGCCGCCGCGGGCATGGCTTGACCGGCTGCTTGCGTTTGATAGGGAAAACCGCGCTCAGCGCGGTTTTTTCGCGCGAATGCGCCGCCGAGGTCAATATTTGTCTATTGTAGTGCGCTGATGGAGTTGGTAATATCTGCACTATATTGTATGAATAGCCTGGAACACAAGCAAACGTACGGGGGTGACGGTACATGCTGAAGGTTATGATTGTTGAGGATGAGGATATCGTGAGGGATGATATCAAGCATTTGATTGATCGGCAGAGCAACGGCTTCGTCATCACGGCCGAGGCGAGGAACGGAGGGGAAGGGCTCCGGTTTTTTCAGGAGCATCATCCCGACATTATTATTACACGACTATGTTGGAGGCTATTATGTAGGCTCCGAATGCTTTATCCCGGCGAAGGACTATTCGCATATCGAGGATAGCCCGCAGATGACCTGGACCTATGCTTTCGAGAAGCATTGGCTGTATTACATGCTGTGGGGCCGGCTGCTGTATGATCCTGCAACGCCGGATCAGGTATTCGAGCAAGCGCTCGCCGAGCGTTACGGCGAGCAGGCGGGCCTGCATCTGCTGCGCGCATACGCCACGGTCAGCAGCATGCCGATCACGCTGGGCGCTTTCTTCGCGTTTACATGGGATTTCACCTTGTATGCGGAAGGCTTCCTGGCGACGAACCGGGCCGAATACAACTCGGGGAAGGCATTTATTTCGCTGCAGGATTTGCTGGAAGGCCGCACCTTCGACCCGGCTTACCTCTCCCTTCGCGACTACGCGGAGTCTGTGGTGAACCGGTGGTCTACGGAAGGCCGGATTACGCCTCTGCAGTTGGCTGACAGGTTGGAGGCGGATGCGCAGCAGGGCTTGCAGTCGCTGTCAGCGATTACGGAAAGCACGCCTGCGCTTGCTTCCGAGATGCTGGATGCCGAGGCCTGGGCCCGCTTGAGCCTTTATTTCGCCGCCAAGCTCCGGGCCGGTGTCAACTTTGCGCTGTATGAGCGGACAGGGGAGGAAGAGAAACACTGCGAAGCGCTTCAATGGCTGGAGGCGCCTCATGCGGCGAAGCATTGGGAGGACTTGATCGAAGCGACGCAGTCCCGCTACAAGCCGCAGCCTTTAATGCATTTGGGCGAGACGCTGTTCAGCTGGGCCTTATTCCGTCCGCAGATTGAGGTGGATATCGCCTTCGTGCGCGGAGCGGCCGCAAGCTGCTCTGCGGCTGAACAGCAAGCGCTGAGCTGACGGACTTGTACAAATCAGAAATGCCCTTTCCGGTCGTTGCCGGGCAGGGCATTTTGTTTTTTTTACTGTCGCCGAACGGGATATGATGCTGTTCATCGCGACCCGCTTCCAGGTTTGCGCTCCGTTTGCCAACTTTCTAGCGTATGCGCATCTCGACCACGCGTATCGGCGTCGTATGGCGCTGGTCGAACTCCACATTACTTCAGCTGTTCTGGGCATCCTGACGCGGGCTTTGCACCCGGATGAATACGCCGATCACAGGCACGAACAGCACAGCGGCGGTTAAGAGGGACGCCCGTATGGCCTTCAATGAGGCGATGATTTATAAAAATTACGACTATGCGCAGAGCCTTCTGGTCCATCGATCGGCCGATCAGGATTTTCAGCGGCTAGTCACGGAGTATGAACGTATTGAGGCTATGCTGAAAAGTATGGATCAACAGATTCTATCACTGCTGAGCGAGATCCCTATCGCGGCACAACTTCAGAGCATAAAGGGATTAGGTCCCATTTTTGTTGCAGCCATATTGGCAGGAGCAGGGGATCTACAGCGATATGCACATGGAAGCCAATTACTTCGAAAGGCTGGCCTGAACTTAGCTGAAAGCACATCGGGAAAAAGAAAAGGTCAGATTGTCATGATAGGTTAATTACAAATGGGGAAATTCTATCAGTAGAACAGAGGAAGAAATTGCTGAACTTCTGTGGGGCATTAACAGATGAGAATTGGTGTGGACGATCAGAGATGTGTATTTATTTTGCTTGTTTGCTTAGGTACGGATTAAGATTGCTCGGTTATAAAGCACAAGTCCACAAGGGAAACGCTAGATACACTTCAGTTGCAAATCCTAAGATTTCTTTTACTTGGGAACATTCCCGGGTAATCGTTAATGATATAATTAGGGCTTGCTGAACGAAATAAAAAGCTAGGAAATACAAGGGTTTAACACCGCTTTTGTCGAAATCATGTGTAAGGAAAACGGGAGTTCCCCGTCAAAAACCGTGCACATGGAGGCGTTTAGCATGTACCAGCGAACCGAAGGGCAAATCATCTTACCCGGCGATTTCTTCCTGCCTTTTGGCGGAAAACTCGCAGAGGATAATCGATGGGTCTTGCTCGCCCAAATCATACCCTGGTGGAAGGTCGAAGAGAAATACGCGAAAAACTTCAAACGCAGCCTGAAGGGCCAAAAAGCGGTATCCATCCGCGTTGCGCTCGGAGCACTTATCATACAAGAACGACTGGGGACTGATGACAGGGAAACCCTGCAGCAGATTCTGGAGAACCCGTATCTGCAGTACTTCCTGGGCTTGCCGGAATATCAGCACCGTCGTCCGTTTCACGCTTCACTCATGACCCATTTCCGTAAGCGGCTAGGCGGTGATGTGATCCATGAAGTAAACGAATGGATTGTGCTGGAGGAGTCCCGCCAGCAAAGGGAAGCGCAAGACCGCTCTGACGACGATGATTCAGGCAGCGGCCATTCTTCCGTCACCATGAGCGACTCGGACGAAAAGCAGCCGAAACAGATCGAACTGACCAACGAGGGCGAGCTTCTGCTTGATGCGACCTGCGCGCCGGCAGACATCGCGTATCCAACAGACTTGTCGCTACTGAATCAAGCTCGTGAGAAACTGGAAACGATCATTGATACGCTGCATGAACCCGACCGTGGAAAGACTTTCAAACCGCGAACCTACCGCGAGCGGGCGAGAAAAGCTTATTTGGCGGTGGCCAAGCAGCGGCGGGTGAAACCGCGGGCCATGCGAAAAGCCGTTGGGAGACAGTTGCGCTTTGTCGCCCGCGATTTACGAATTGTGACTCAGCTTGCCGCAGACGGCGCCCTTAATCGGCTCTCGCGCAGAGCCTACAAGGAGTTACTCGTCATTCAGGAACTGTTTCGTCAGCAGCAAGCGATGTATGACGCCAAGTCGCACAGCACACCCGATCGAATCGTCAGCATCTCGCAGCCGCATGTTCGTCCGATCGTGCGTGGCAAAGCCAAGGCGAACGTCGAGTTTGGGGCTAAGCTGGCGATCAGCGTGGTGAACGGCTATGCCTTCCGGGAACAACTTTCCTGGGACAGCTACAATGAGAGCGTGACCCTTCAAGCCTCTGTAGAAACGTACCGTGCACGGTTTGGTTTTTATCCCAAAGCCGTGCTGGCCGACCAAATTTACCGCACCCGTGATAACCTGCGTTACTGCAAGGAGAAAGGGATTCGTCTCAGCGGGCCTCGGCTCGGACGCCCTTCGGGTGACCAGCAGGAACAAAAACGAATCGCCAAAGCGGACGCCTCAGCACGCAATGCCGTTGAAGGCAAATTCGGAGAAGGCAAGCGCAGTTACGGGCTTGGCCGTATTCGAGCGCACCTTCAGACGACCAGTGAAACGGTGATTGGGCTGCAACTACTGGTGATGAATCTGGAAAAGAGACTACGAGTTCTCTTTTTGCCTATTTTCCAGTGGCTGTTATCCAGGCTCGTCGTTCGGGGCGCATTGTCGTTATAAAGTCGACCCGTTCAGCAAGCCCTAATTATTGATGGGAATGTTGATACAATGATTGAAAATCCTTATGTCCCACACAAAATTGATCCTTGTCCTTACTAGGGTTTAATATCGTTACTACCTTCTGACAGAGCATTTGAATCAATTAGTATTATTAATGTTTCAGATGAAGAAGAACAATTGGATGAGGGTTATTTCGAATGGAAGGTAAGATTAAAAAAGTTAGTAGAAACGATAAAAGGATGATTTTATAGAGAAAGCCGTATTAATCCCATCCTTTAGGTTGTGTTTCTCGTTTCTTATTTATCAAATTTTGAGCAAATGTTCTGTTCTTCTTAGATTCCATGATATTTTTAATTTCCTGGATTACTAATTTTAAACGTTCGTCTTCATCACTAATTTTTTTCAATTCTTTATATAAGTTGTCACTCATATCCTCACGATCCTTATTTAAGATATTTATAACGAGAAGAAGAATCTAAGCAAACTTGTTCTTACTCCATTTATCATAAATATCAATAACTTGTACCATTGTATGAGACTTCTTCTTCACATATCTGAGAAAATCTGAATCATTCTCAAGCAACTTTAACAAATCCTTTTGAATGCAGCTTAAGTTGAATTTTAATTCTTTCTCTGCAAAGTCCACGATTCTCACTTCCATTCTCCTCCATATACATTATTTTGAGCTTCTAGCGTGGCAACTACTAATTTTAGCATATCCCTCAATTGTTTTTTCTGTATTATTATCAGGTTAATAATTTGTTGAATTTTCAGTTATTTTTGTTCTCGTATTATCGATAGATATGTTAATTTACAAAATCGACATCAAAAATGGAACATGGAATGAAGAGGAAGATAGGGAAGCGGAAAGGCTAAAAGAACTTATGAGTGAAATTAAAAGAATTTTGAGTGCGAAGCAAAGTTAAAAAGTAGTTTTGTCGAGTCTCAAGAATATGTACCGATTAAAAGTCGCATTTAATACGGCTTTTATATTTTATCGGAACAATTTATTGAAAAATCAAAATCTCAAGATTGTGTACCGATTATGTAAATGTTCTAAAAAAGTGTTCCGATTATTGAACAGGGTTCAAAACTGTCAAAAGTAGTTGATGGAGTACGTTAGCAGAATTATTCACATCATGTCTAAGCTGCCGCGTTGAACGGCAGCTTTGTTGCGAGGGACGGGCAGTTAGGCGGAACAATCGTGATACAATATTGTTTGGGTATTTGTCAGAGGGAGATGTTAAAACCAATTAAAGTAGTGAATAAAATTGAAGTTGTGTCGATGAAGAGTGCGTACAGTGATGTTGAACACCATACGATCATCATTGATGGTATCTCTCTGGATTTAGTGATTCATCGTCAATACCCCTCAGATAACCTTTTAGGCATGATTCCAACAATTATTGACTGGGTCGATGACCCGAAAGAGAAAGAGTTTCTTAAAAAGAGGTTCAATTCAGAGGGAAAAGAGGTTGTCTTACCAGTATTAATGTGCCCAGACGATTGCGATTTGTTGTGTACTGTAATCGTTGCAAATGTAGTTAAAGCCGACGGTTTTATCATATGGGAGCGAATCGGAATTGATATGAGTTATGAGGAATTTAAGCTTTTGGGGTGTGATGGGATTGGTTCAACTGTTGATTGGCTTGAAAAGATTCCTGCAATGATTTTTGAGGAAACGCAGTATTCTTCTCAACTCAGCAAAATTTACGATTAAGCTAGCGGAGTACGATAATTCAACCATAAACACAGGGAGTAGACTGCCGCGGCGCTGCTCCCTGTTTCATTGAAGTAACGGGCAGGATAATGGAGATATATGGAGAAATTTTAGAGGAATAAGGAGTTAGAAATGAGGGCTTAAGTTGAGTTGTCCATTTTGCTTTCCTGAAAAAGACCCAGAACAGAGCGTTGTTCTTAGTAATGAACACTGTTTCTTTGTTCAAAAACCTCAAGAAGTCTTACTTGGTTCTGGTTTAATTGTTCCTAAAATTCATAGAGAAACCGCGTTTGATTTAACGCCAGAAGAATGGCAAGCAACTTTTGATCTATTACAACAGGTCAAGGAACTATTGGATAAAGAATATGCTCCTCAAGGATACAATCTTGGGTGGAATTGTGGACATGTTGGTGGACAGGAAATATTTCACGCTCATCTGCATGTTATTCCTAGATTTGAGGATGAGCCTTTAGCTGGTAAAGGTATAAGGTATTGGTTAAAGCAACCATTAAACCAACGATCATTACGCTAACGAGGAACGATAGCTGAATAAAAACCTAGACGAGGCTGCGAGGCTGTAAAATTCTTTGTGTAAACTCTCAAACCTATTACAATAGAGTTACTAGGAAGGGTTGGGAGAATACATGGGATTATGGTCCAAGGAACAGCTACGGCAATTTATCAAGGAGAACAAGCTCGTAACGGCACAAGACGCCCAGAACACATTGAAGGAACTCTTTGCTGAGACGCTGCAGGAGATGTTGGAGGCGGAGCTAGATACGCATTTAGGGTACGAGAAGCACGACGTCCAGAACAACAAACAAACCACCAATAGCAGAAACGGTAAAAGTAAGAAGACCATCATCAGCGAATACGAAAGAGTAAATCACTACAATTAAGTTTCTTAATGCTTCTGGCTTTAAATAAGTTGAAGATTAACTATGATGAATTAGCATGAAACACAAAAGCCGCGTGATACTTTCACCTCGGCTCTTTTTTAGATTTTTTGGTTTTTTTTATTACCTAAAAATGTAATTAAGTTTTTCATTTAATCAGGGCACCCCAAGCAAGGGTGCCCTGAAAATTTTGCCTTAAAGATGATATGGTGATGATGGATTTTAGTTTTCTTAAATCTTTTAAGTAACCAATTTTCGCTTCTTTCAATTCATCTGCATTTAATGCGATTAAATAGCGGGAAAAAAGTAAAGTGGTATATTGCAATACAAGGGTACTTAAATAATTTGGGTAGCCTTAATGTCATTAACCATTCTCATTGACGGTCGTTTCGGAACCGACAGCGACGGTGGTTTTTTACTTTCCTCACCGCCAAAGGCGTGGCGATCGTAAATAATAAAATTCGGTGGCGGAAATGGAAAAACCTGCTTGTTATGAGCAGGTTTAGAATAACGATCTCACATTGTATACAGTTTTTCGGTGCAGCCAGAATTTCGTCTCCCCTAATTTGACGTACCATTCCGTGTCTAACTCCAGGCTAACACGGCAGAACGCATCGTCCACCTCGATGAGTATCGGGTCTCCACAATGCAACGGATACAACAATCGTGTCCCTTCATAAATCCTCCAACGCCTAGTCTCTTTATGAAATTTCATCGTCTGCATCATTGGTCATCAAATTCCGTTAAGATGCGGGACACATGAATCGCATCGATCAACTTGTCCTTTCTGAGCACAGCATCAAGCAAACTGGCTGTACAAACGTTATTAATCTCCCGGCTAATTCCGCGGGTATGTGCATAGATGGCATCCATCGCCTCGGTCGTGAAAACCGGGTGGGTACTGCCGGCCACCTCCAGATGGTGTTCAATATACGCTCTTGTCTCTTGAGATGACAGGCTCTCCAAGTGAAATCGTACGTTCATGCGTTGTGTAATTGGCTTAAAGACGCGAAGCTGCAGTGTCGCCTGCAGTTCCGGCTGTCCCACCAAAATCAATGCCAAGGGAGAGACCGAGTCCATATTGAAATTCGTGAGGAAGCGAATTTCTTGCAGCATATCGCCAGAAAGCAAATGCGCCTCATCAATGACGACGACCGCGACCTTTTTCTGGTTCTCAAACAAATCCCATACCAAATGCTGAAATTGACGTTTGGCCTCACCCCGCAGAAATCTCGGTGAGGCCCCGAATTGGTGCAAGAGCTCTCGGTAAAAATCCCGAGGCTTCAAATGGGCATCGGACAAATAGAGAAATCGGTATTTGTTTGCATCAATCCGCTCTTTCAAGGCACGGATCGACGTCGACTTCCCACTGCCAATCTCTCCAGTCACACAGCCAATAGAGCGCGTCATGACCATGTATTGGAGCCGAGCCACACATTGTTCAAAACGATCCGACCGATGGAAATGCCGGGGTTCAATCTCTTTGGTGAATGGTGTTCGCTCCCAGCCAAAGAAGCTTCGAATCATGGCTGTTTAGCCCCCTTTACCAAGTCTTGCAGAACATTACTTTGTGCCTCACGGATTTGGCGACGATGTTCTTCGTAGAGCAGCTCCACATAATTGAGTCCTGATGGCTGTACCGCTGGGGACTCCACCTCCGAAGTTTTCACTCGTTTTTGTTTCGGGTCGCGCAGCTTGAGGACTCGCGCATTCTCGTAACGTGTTCCGTCTTTCCAAACTTGAATTTCGCTGAGATCGTACGGGTCAAATCGCACTTGTACTTTTTGTCCGGCCAGCACGGATGCCACTTCGTAAGATTGACCGAGTAAGGAGATACAACCGGTTTTGTCCACTTTTCTCGTGTCC
>NZ_JAQAGZ010000004.1 GCF_027533625.1 Paenibacillus gyeongsangnamensis
TTGCGAGGCCTTTTTAACGACGCGGCAGGATTCACTTTATGTTACGGCCTGGCATGTTGCTTGCCCTGTCTCTGACAGGTACTTCCGTCGATGCGCTTCTACGTACTGCTTTCGCTATACGTAGGCATCCTAGCTACGCGGGGGCTTGGTCCCTCCCGCGACCGGACTTTCACCGGCAAGAAGATGCGTGCCTCTGGGCACGCTCAACGAAAAAAAACACTAAAGCCATCATCGCTTTAGTGTCTCGCACGGGTGATCATATGAAATAAGGAAAACGGCCCGTCAGGCGCCAAAATATCCCTCATTTGCTTTCACCCCTTCCATTTTTTATCAATTTATTGTATCCAATGATCCAAGAAAACGCAACGACTTCTTTCGAGCAACCAGTACCATCCTGTAGGCCGAGCTTTAGCCGGCCGCTCTCAAGTCATTATTCTAAAATTCCGCTCCTCGATGCTCTCTTGAATCGCCTCGTTGACCTTGTGGCCATCCCCCCATAACAGGGAGCGGATCATCAAACGTTCCGTTTCAAACCGATCGGGAAAGGTAAGTAAAATCGGATTCATGGCCATGGACGATCCTCCATTTATGGAATATGATTCCAAATATAGTAACACAGGACGCCGCGGCCCTACAACCCTTTTTTAATCATACTGGAATTATCGGTTCAATATACCAAATCGGCTGAGAAGCTAGTTACTTCCATGTAACTCCCGAACCTGAAGGTAACTAAGTCAATTCCATTTCAGCAATTACATTAACTTCCTATTGTTTCTATAATTAAGAAAGGTTGTACTAATTCATTAATTCGAGGAGGCTCTTACCTGATGCAATACCGGAGACTTGGCAACAGCGGACTTAAAGTCAGCGAAATCAGCTTAGGCAGCTGGCTTACTTATGGCGGATATGTCGGCGACGACCCTGCCGTTAAATCGATTGAACAAGCCTATGACCTGGGCGTGAATTTCTTTGATACCGCCAATATGTACGAACGCGGCGAAGCGGAGAAAGTGATGGGCAAAGCCCTCTCCCAATACCGCAGAGATTCCTATGTGCTTGCAACCAAAGTTTTCTATAAAATGGGCGAAGGACCGAATGACCGCGGCTTGTCCCGCAAGCATATTATGGAGCAGTGCGAAGCAAGTTTGAAACGCCTCGGTACGGATTATATCGATATCTACTACTGCCATCGCTACGATCCGGAAACGCCGCTGGAGGAAACCCTCCGTGCATTAGACGACCTGGTAACGCAAGGCAAGGTACTGTATATCGGCGTCAGCGAGTGGAACCGGCACAAATCGTCGAAGCTTATGCGATCGCAGGCCAGCTCCTGCTGGATAAGATCATCGTGAACCAACCGGTGTACAATATGTTCCAGCGTTACATCGAGAAAGAAATCATTCCTCTCGGCAAAAGCAAAGGCTTCGGCCAAGTGGTTTTCTCTCCTTTGGCGCAAGGCCTGCTCACAGGCAAATACCGCGTCGGTCAGCCGGTTCCGCCGGACAGCCGTGCCGCGAGCAAAAATTGGGGCGAGCGTCAGTTGAAGGAGTCCAACCTGATTAAGGTAGAGCAGCTCAGCAAAATCGCTGACGAGCTTGGCATTAAAGTTTCCCAGCTGGCGATTGCCTGGATCCTTCGCCAAGATAACGTGGCAAGTGCACTTGTCGGCGCGAGCCGTCCGGAGCAAGTGGTGAGAACTGCGCGGCTTCCGGCATTCAGCTGTCCGACGATGTACTGCAATCGATCGAAGAGATTCTTCAGAACTAAAGCAAGAACGGGAAACCCGGTGCCGCGGCTCTTGGTTTCCCGTTTTTATTAAGATTAGATTTCATCCACCAAGGCGCGTCCGGACCCACCTCGGCTGCAGTAAGCGGATTTCTGGGCACGTACTTTCGTTCATTCGTCCCCTCCGACACAACATAGGAAGAAGAATCGAGCACCCAGCTGGATCGTCCGGTGAACACGGCCTTGTCCTGAGTCACGGCACGGATTGTAATCGGTGCTTCCGGAGTGGCCTGCTCACGGAGGACGAAAGGCGCCTCGCGGTCGTACAATCCGTCATTAGATGTCGATCGTCGTACCCGGCACTGCATACTCAAGCGCTTCGGCCAGCTCCTCGCATGAGCTTACTTGAATGGCTTTTACGACGCGCCCGCCGGAGAAATGAACAATCCTAACTTCTATTTGGCTAATTCTCACCTTTCGTTTATAATTTTGTTATCTCACCATTCAAGGAGGAAATTCCCATGTCCCGAAGCGAAGCCAAGAAGAAACGAATGAAGCGTTCCCAGGAAGGCGGGCGGAATCCCGAGCTCAACCGATTGACCTGGAACGGCGTCCGGCCGGTTGAGAAAACGACTCCCACCCTATCCGAAAGCAAACGAAAAAGCGAAACCAAGCACAAGAGGCAATGGAATCCATCCCATGACGGAGATCGGATTCCATTTTTATTATCCGTCTCCTAAGCTTCAGGTCGTAGGATTACCATGTTTTGTTAATCGTTTGATATAATGTAATTAGATCTGAATCTAAGGAGATGAATATCGCATGCTGGATAAGAAACGCTTGGGCAAAACCGATTTGACCGTAAATCCGGTCGGACTTGGGGCTAACGCGGTAGGCGGGCATAATATTTATCCGAATCTGAATGAAGAGACTGGAAAAGAGGTCGTTCGCACGGCGCTCGAGAACGGAATGAACTTTATCGATACGGCTTATATTTACGGGCCTGAACGCTCGGAGCAATTGATTGGCGAGGTCATCAAGGAACGCGGCGACCGGCAGAACGCCGTCATTGCGACGAAGGGCGCGCATAAATTCGTTGACGGCAAGGTGGTTAAGGACAACTCCCCGGCATTCTTGAAGGCTTCGGTAGAAGGGAGCTTGCGTCGGCTTCAAACCGACTATATCGATCTGTACTATATCCATTTCCCGGACGACGATACGCCGAAGGACGAAGCCGTAGGCGCTTTGAAGCGGTTGAAGGACGAAGGCAAAATCAGAGCGATAGGCGTATCCAACTTCTCGATCGATCAGCTGCGGGAAGCCAATAAGGACGGCTATGTGGACGTGCTGCAATCGGAATATAATTTGTTCAAGCGAGGCGTGGAGCGAGAGATTTTACCGTATTGCGCGGAGCAGAGCATTTCCTTCGTGCCTTATTTTCCGCTCGCGGCCGGATTGTTGGGAGGAAAATACACCAAGGATACGACCTTTGAGGACGGACGGTCGAGAAACCCGATGTTCCAGGGAGAAGCGTTCGAACGCAATCTGGAGAAGGTGGACCGGCTCTGGGACATTGCGTATGCCAAGCAGGCTGAAGTCGCTCATGTCGTACTCGCATGGTATTTGACCCGGGACGCGATCGATGCCCTTATTCCCGGTGCGAAGAAGCCGGAGCAGGTAACGAATAATTTGAAGACACTCCAGGTTCAATTGACTCCGGAAGAAGTGGATGCCATCGACCGGATATTCCGTCCGTAGCTTGCTACCGGTACAGGAATCATGCCTAGGCTTGCTTTTTACCGTAAACCATTGTTGCCGCACGCACAAAATTTTCATCCGCTCTGCGGAAGTAATGTGCTATAATACGATTCATGCAGGCCTTCGGCGGAACCCCGGGGCCTGTTCTCGTGAAGAAATCGACACACAGCTAAGATGGGAGCGGCCGTAGTGGAAAGCGCAAAGAAATTTATTTATGTGGTATTAGCCTTCGTCGTCGTATCTTGGGGCCTGAATATCGTGATGGTCAAATTTTTGACGGAAACGACGCCTCCCTTCCTGGTAGCTGCGGTACGCATGCCGCTTGCGGGGCTGGCTCTTCTTCCGTTCGCGGTACGCAAATACGGATGGTATAAGCCGAATCCGAAGCAGTGGATCCTGCTGACGCTCGTAGGGATAACGTCCATCTTCATCCACCAGCTGTTCCTCGCCTCCGGCGTCGAGATGACCACCGCTACGAACGCTTCGCTCATTCTGGGTCTCAATCCGCTTACAACGGCGCTGCTTGCATCTCTATTCGTCGGCGAAAAAATGACGCTTCGCTTATCCTTGGGCATTGCCGCAGGCTTCACAGGCGTCGTGATCGTGGTCTTGTCCAGCGGAGGGGAAACTCCGGTCGCATTATCCGGCTGGGGCGATCTGATCATGTTCATTTCCATGCTGGGATATGTGGTCGGAGGGCTGCTGATCAAGACGGTATCGTCAACGAACATTCCTACCCTCGTCATTACCGCATACTCCACCCTGATCGGCGGATTGATGCTCAATGTCGGAGCGTTCATGAAATACGGGGCTTCCGCCTACGGTCAAGTTCATTTCAGCGGAATCGGCTGGGTCGTCATGCTGCTTTCTGCCTGGGTCGCCTCTTCTCTAGGCACTCTGGGCTGGAATCACGGCATCAAGCTGCTGGGAGCCAATAAAACGGCCATGTTCATTAACGGGATGCCGTTTGCCAGCATTGTCGGAGCCGTAATTTTCCTGAACGAGCGAATCCATTGGATTCATGTGCTGGCTTTTGCCTTAACTACGCTTGGAATCGTGATCGGCACTTTACAGTCCCGGGGGAACGCACGGAGCAAAACGGAACCGCCGCTTGTAACCACCGGCTCCAGATAGCATCCACATATTGAAGAGCGGACTGCCGTGAGCAGCCGCTCTTCTTCCATGATTAGGGATGAATCCATCCGAGCTCCATGCACGGATCGCCGTTTCGAATCGCGTACACATTGGATTCCAGCCATTGGCGCTGTTGATCGTTCGCATTCGGCCGGCTCCACGCGTCGAACAAAATAAGACAAAGCTCGCAGCGTCTCCGTTCGATAAATAACGGCAGCCGCGCCCATGGACCGGGAGCCTGCTCGTGCTTGCGCCGGTATCCGGTCATGAACCGGCGGAGCATGGATCCGGCAAATTCCGAAATTCGCTGTGAATCGGTCTCCGGCTGACCCCAGTTGCCGAATACCGAGGAATAGTAGACGGCAATCGCAATGTCATGCACGAAAAAATCGTAACCGGCATCATCGAAATCAAACGCGGTTATTGTTCCTTCGTCTACAAAAAAATTGCCGTTATGCAAATCCCGATGACATAACCCGTAAATATCCGGCGTCCGGTCCATCGATTGAATCAAGCTTTCCGTTTCTTTGTACTTCTCCCAGACGTCGAGCTTCTCCTTAGGCCAGGCTGGTGACGGCTGGTACAAGTTTGGGTCTGCGGACGACCTTGGCTCTACACCGGCCGGAACGGTATATTTCTTGGTCAGCGCATGCATGCTGCCGGTCAGCTCTCCCCATGCTTCGAACAGCTCCGGACCCCATTCCTCGCATCCGCCTCTCACCTTACGCCCCGGCGCTTTATCCCAGAGTGTCAATGTAAAATAACCTTCTCCCCGGTCGATCCTTTCTAACAAACTCCCTGACGGAAACAGCAAAGGTCTGCATACACTTACACCCTCAGACGCCAAGTAACGGACCCAATGCTGCTCGGAGGCAAGCTGCTCTTCCGACCGGTGGGAGCTGTGCGAAATTCGCAGGATCCCGCTGCTCCCGGAATCCATTAGGTATTCATAAATGACATTCTCGAATCCGCCGATATGGCGAAGCCGCTCCGCCGGGAGCTGCAGACGGTCCGCAGCGACGATCCGGATTTCCTCGCTAGCTTCTTTATGCCAGTCCTTCATGCGGCAGCCTCTTTCCCTAACGTCGTTAGACGTTTCAATAATGTGAAAATGATCAGTATATTTCACCATGATTTTACCATTTTATATCAAATGGTTGTGAGGAAAGTTTGGCTAAGGATCAAATTATCCTACGCGTGCAAGGCGGCCTGTCTCTTATAAAGATCCTCGAGCACCAGGCACGCCATCGCTTCCACAACGGGCACGATGCGCGGGCAGATGCAAGGATCGTGCCGACCGCGGGTTTCGATAATTCGTTCGGCTCCCGAGGTATCCAGCGTTTTTTGAGGAACCGAGATGGACGAAGTCGGCTTGACCGCAACCCGGAATACAATTTCCTGTCCGGTGCTGATGCCTCCAAGGATGCCTCCCGCGTGATTGCTAAGAAATCCCGACCGGTCCATGGCGTCGTTATGCTCGCTTCCCAGCATATCCGCTACGGCGAACCCCGCCCCGAATTCCACCCCTTTGATCGAGCCGATCGACAGCATCGCTTTGGCCAGCTCGGCATCCAGCTTATCGAATACGGGCTCTCCCAGTCCCGGAATCACCCCTTGAATCCGGCATTCCACAATGCCTCCGCAGCTATCCCCGATCGAGGATAGCTGCTTGATTTTGTCCGCCATGCGTGCAGCCGCCTCCGGGTCGCAGGCTCTGACTTCGTTGCGCTCGATCTCGGACTCATCGAACGTTCGGCAAGCAATCCCGCCGATCACTTTCGTATAAGCGAGGACGCGTACGCCTCTTAGTTCCAGCATTTTGCGGGCGACGGCTCCTGCCGCGACCCGTCCGGCCGTTTCCCGGCCCGAAGCTCTTCCGCTTCCGCGGTAATCCCGGATCCCGTATTTCTTCAGGTACGTAAAATCCGCATGACCCGGGCGAAAATGATGCCGGATATCGTCATACGCCTCCGGCCGCATATCTTTATTATGCAGCATAATAAACAGCGGGGTGCCGGTCGTTTTCCCTTCGAATATTCCCGAAAGGATGCGGATGACATCGTACTCCTTTCTTGGGGAGGTAACGGACGATTGTCCGGGCTTTCTCCTGTCCATTTGCGCTTGGATGTATAGCTCATTAAGCTCCACACCGGGCGTGACGCCGTCCACGACGACGCCCACCGCCTCGCCGTGCGATTCTCCGAAGGTCGTTATTTTGAATATTTCGCCATACGTATTGCCTGACATGATTCATCACTCCCGGTTTCGTCCATTGAATGGTTTGAATTGGCTTTATTATAAGCCCCGGCCATTCAATAGATGAAATCGAAATATTGCAATCATGATATAGATACTATTTATATCAAAATTAAAAAGACAAGATGTTTTACTATCCCGGGGCTCATCGTACCGTGATGGCTGCTCCCATCGAGCCTACGCAATCCGTGTCTCCTCCAAAGTTTGCGTTCTTGTGAAATTTACCTTTTACCGTTTCTCTTGCATGCCCGCAGCGGTTACCGGATCCGGTAAGCTTTGATGAAATTTATCCATGCGCTCCAGGGCGGTTTCCAGCTGGGACAACGATGTGGCATAGGAGCATCGGAGGAAGCCCTCTCCTCCCGCACCGAAGACGTCTCCAGGTACGGCAACCACCTTGGCTTCCTCCAGGAGCCTCTGGGCGAATTGCTCCGAGCTAAGTCCGGTATGCGCTATGGAAGGAAACACATAGAAGGAGCCGAACGGCTCATGACACGGGAAGCCGATATGCCTTAAACCCTGAACCATCAGCTTCCGGCGCCGGTTGTAGGACTCGACCATAAAGTCCTTCTCCTCCATCCCGTTCTTCAGCGATTCGATAGCGGCAATCTGGCCCATGGTCGGCGCGCACATGATCGTATACTGATGTATCTTGAGCATCGCCGAGATCAGTTCGGGATGGCCGCAGGCGTAGCCGACACGCCAGCCCGTCATCGCAAACGCCTTGGATAAGCCGCCGATCAGAAGCGTCCGGTCCTTCATCCCCGGCAGCGAAGCAAAGGATACATGCTTGCCTTCATAGGTGAGCTCTGCGTAGATTTCGTCCGAGATCACCACCAGGTTGTGTTCCTCTACGATTTTGGCGATCGGGAGCCAGTCCTCGTAAGTCATGACGGCTCCGGTAGGATTATTCGGATAGCTAACGATGAGCGCTTTCGTGCGGGGCGTAATCTTCTGCTTCAGCGCTTCCGGCGTCATCTTGAATTGATCCTCCGCCTTCGTCTCGACGCTAACCGGCTTCCCGCAGCCAAGCGCCGTAATGGGAGCATACGAAATATAACATGGAACGGGAATCAGGATTTCATCCTCTGCCGTGAGCAGGGCGCGCAGCGCCAGATCGATCGCTTCGCTGCTGCCTACTGTGACCAGTACTTCATCCGAAGGCTCATACTGGACCTTGAAGCTCGAAGACAAATATTCGGCGATCGCTTCCCTTAATTCGAGCAGGCCGGCGTTGGGCGTATAGGAGGTTCTTCCTTGATCCAGCGACCGGATACAGGCATCTCTCACATGTTTCGGCGTCACAAAGTCCGGCTCCCCTACACCAAGTGAGATAACGTCGCTTTTCCCATCGACCATCCCAAAAAATCTGCGAATTCCGGACGGCTGCATATCCCGCACCGCCGGCGACAACAAATCCCGCATCGAAAACAGACTCATCGTATTCCCTCCTCGTTTTGTAAAAAACAAAAAAACCCGCCCCTATAAGGGACGAGCTATTACCCGTGTTACCACCCTAGTTTCACTCCGATTGGAGCGACACTCTGCTACGTATCCATCAATACGCGTTCCTGTTAACGCTGGACATGCGTCGGAGCCTACTCAAGGTTCAGCCCGCTTCTCGGAGACGGCTTTCCGTTAACACCCGAACGTTGGTTTTCAGCTGCCCCAACTCTCTGTAAGATCAGATGTGTAACGTACTTTTTCTCTTCATCGAATTTCGTTATTCCGTTATGAAATTATTTGTAATCATAAACAGCATTTTATTGTTTGTCAACCTTTTTTTCCATAAACAGTTCGATAAAATGCTTCGCGCCCTTGCTTAAATACCGGTCCTTAAGCCATACGATCCCGGCATCCGATTGAAGCTCCGCATCCTCAAGACGCAGCACCTTAATTACCGGAATAGGGAACGAAGCCATGACCGATTCGGGAAAGAGGGTGGCTCCGATGCCCGCCGCGATCATCGATATAATGACAGCTACGCTGGAGCATTCGCAGATGATGCGGGGCTCAAAGCCGTGACGCCTGCATTCGCTCACCACTTTCTCATGCATGCCCGTCGTTTGATCCGTCTTAAGCGTTAGGAACGGCATATGCTCCAGCTCTCGGATGGACAACGTCTCCTGCCCCGGCCCCGTCCTCCAGCTGCCGGGAATAACGGCAACGAACGGATCGGATGGCAGACGGAGCACGGAGTACTGCGTATCCGCGGAGCCTTCGAAGGGCAGCCGGGCTACAACCAGCTCCAGATTCCGTCTTCGAAGCAGAACGTCCAACAGTGAATGATCGCCTTCCCTGATTTTGAATATGACCTGGGGATACTGCTCCCTAAACTGCTGAATTTGCTCAGGCATGAGCGAGATGCAAGAAACGACGGCTCCGATCGATAACACGCCTTGAATTCCTGCGCCTGTTTCTTTCACTTCCGTTATCGTTTCATTCAACTGCTCGATCAGACCTTCAGCGCGCTTCCGTAGAAGCTCTCCCGCCGGGGTCAGCCTCAGCCGCTTGCCGTCCCGTTCGAACAGCGCCGTACCTAGCTCCTGCTCCCACATTTTGAGCTGTCGGCTGAGCGGAGGCTGCTCCATATTGAGCGCCTTGGCCGCGCGAGTAATTTGGCCTTCCTTGGCAATGGCCAGGAAGTACCGCAGCTGACGGATATCCATCCTCCCACCCCTTTGCATACCTAAAAGGTATGATGATCCCACAAAACAGATATTTCAAATATACAAAAGTCCGTGATACCATTCAACTATCATTAGAGATTTATGGGAGGGTACTTCATGGAAGATCGAATCGAAATCAGCCTAAGCACGTGCAAGAAGTTGAAACCCGAGCCGGATCGGCTCGGATTCGGCAAAGCTTTTACGGACCACATGTTCATCATGGATTACGCCCCCGAAACAGGATGGCATCGCCCCCGGATTATCCCCTACCAGCCGATCCAGCTGGATCCGGCGGCCAAAGTGTTTCACTACGGCCAAACCGTATTCGAAGGAATGAAAGCCTATCGGACAAGGGAAGACAGGATTCTGTTATTCCGTCCCGGGAAGCATTTTCAGCGGTTGAACCGTTCGAACGAGCGCCTGTGCATCCCCCCGGTTCGTGAAGAACTGGCTCTGGAAGCGCTTAAGCAGCTGCTCCTGATCGATCGGGATTGGATTCCCGCAGAGGAAGGCACCTCCCTCTATATCCGGCCGTTCATCATAGCCACGGAGCCGCTGCTCGGCGTTGCGCCGTCCAATCATTATCAATTCATCATCATTCTTTCACAAGTCGGCGCCTACTATGCCGAAGGCATCCGTCCTGTGAAAATCATGGTGGAGGCCGATTACGTCAGAGCCGTGAACGGAGGAGTCGGCAGCGCCAAGACGGCCGGCAATTACGCCGCAGGCTTGAAAGCTCAAGAAACCGCTTCCGGGCTCGGGTATGCACAAGTGCTGTGGCTGGACGGCGTCCAACGGAGAAACATCGAAGAGGTCGGCAGCATGAACGTATTTTTCAAACTGAACGGCAAGCTTGTAACGCCTTACCTAAGCGGCAGCATCCTGGATGGAACGATTCGGGATTCGATCCTTCACTTATTGAAGCATTGGGAGATTCCCGTAGAAGAACGGATCGTGACGATAGATGAGCTGGTTGTCGCCTTCCGCCACGGGGGGTTCGAGGAAGCTTTCGGTACGGGGACGGCAGCCGTCATTTCTCCGATCGGAGAGCTTTACTGGCAGGGCGAGCGGCTGCTTATCGGTAAGGGCGATACGGGAGAATTAACCCGGCGGCTGTACGATACGCTGACCGGTATTCAATACGGCCGTCTGGCCGATCCCTTCGGTTGGACGGTTGAGGTGGCTGAATAACGGAAAGCTCACCTCCTGCGATGAGCTTCATCTGCAGGAGGTGAGCCTTTGGATGAATGGCGTTATCAGCCTGAGGTTATGCTTTCCAAACCTTATATTCGACCTTTTCATAGAGCTGAATGACCGCTTCGTAAAGTCTATTAAACCAAGCCCAGGAACGCATCAGCTTCCCGATCAGAAGTGCGCACACGATGCCGAGCAGAGCCCCGCTGATCACATCCAGGGGGTAATGAATCCCCGACCATATACGGGAGAACGAAATCGCCGCTGCGGCAGCGAGCCAGATGGAGCCGTCCTTTTTCCGCCAGAGCCAAATTGCGGTCGCCACGGCAAAGGATGCCGCCGCATGATTGCTCGGGAACGAGGAAGAAGCCTCATGCTGAATTAACTGAATGACATGATGATGCACGAATGGACGGTCGCGGTGATAGATGGCTCCGATCACTCCGTTCGTTCCTAACGCTAAGGCAGCGGACACCAAGGTCTGCACCACCATGCGCCGATTGGACTCGGTTCGGGTAAACCAATAGACGATGACGCCTAAATAGAACAGATAGTCCAGCTTTTCCGCAAAGAATGCCATGAACGGATTCAGTGCCGGGTAGCTTGCTGCAAACTGATTGATCGTTTGAAACCACTGATAGTCTAATTGTCCGAGATTCATGGTACGCTTCCTCTCTCTTACGTTCTCGATTCGTCCATTATACCCGGCAAATCTTAAGCTGAGCGAAAGCATTTATGAACAAAATATTAATTCATGATACTAAGTTCCCAATAAAAACAAAAAAGCTGCCGGCCGAAGCCGGTACAGCTCTTTATTGGTCAGCAACTCGATTCAACAAGCATCCGTTCCGTACTTGAAAATCGGGCTGCCCGCTGGAGGTATTATGTCGTGCTTCCGTGTCCCACAATACTGATTGCTTCTCACAATTATAATCAGGTGGTACGTGCCACGGCATCCCTTGAATGAAACCGGATTACCGGTCCATCCCACTCTGGTAAATGAGAATCCAATTTAACATAGTTACCATTCGTATATTCCCGAATGGCCGCTTCCCAAAAACGCTGGGCAATCTGATTTTCCCGCTCCTGCTTGACCTCCCATTGACCTTGAAAACAATTAAATAAAGTAAACGCGGCCGCTTTGCCAACGCCTAACCTTCTCCATTTGCGCATAATGAAAAACTCAGCAATATTTCTGGCATCGTCCCGGCACTTCAAACCAAGGTCAAAATTATTTACTAACGCAAATCCCGCAAGCTGACCGTTTACCTTAACCAGATACGCTGTTCTCCCCTCGCACTTCATCCCATGCTCTGTCCAATAATGGTCTAAGTAATTGTAATCGAATTGTCCGAAGGGGTTAGGGTCCGCCAGCGTGTATTCACTGGTATCATATTTGTAATACTGCATTAGATTCCTAAGGATCGGCTTCTGATCAACCGTTGCTTGAAGAATTTCAATGTTTAACTTCTCATGATTTTTCATCAAAGATTTACTCCTTAACATGTTGTGATGACCGCGAGTAGCCTGAAACAAAGCCCAAGCCGGTCTTACCCAAAGAACGAATCCGGATACCGCAGCTCACCTCGCATCGGAGTTTGTCCTTCCTCTAGCTGACAGACCAAAAACACTTCGTCAGGCACCTGAAACTGCTTCAAGTCAAACCCTAGACGTCTCGCAGCCTGAAAGCCGAATTTCGGATAGTACTCGGGATGACCGATTAGAAAAACGAGCTCGGCTCCCCATGCTTTGCATCGACCTAGCCCTTCCCGGATCAATGCGCTTCCGATCCCTCTTCTCTGGCAGCCGGGGGCTACGGCAATGGGGGCCAGTACGATCACTTCCCGAGTCGTTTCCTCGCCGACAAGCTTCGCCTTGCTGAATAATGCATGGCCTACGAGCTGATCGCCTTCTATCGCGACGAGGGACAGCTCGGGAATAAACCCTTCGGAGGACCGGATTTTTTCGATTAATCTCGATTCATTCTCCCTGTTCCCGAATGCCATATAATTCAAACGATATACTTCTTCGTGATCACTGCTCTGCTCCGTTCTGATGAGCATACTCATACCCCCGCCTTCCTTTTCAAAACCATTATTTCATACGATCGAAAGACGGATTAGATAAAAATTCGTTGTAACCGTTTTTCCCTATAAGTCGAATCGTTCTAACAAGCTGACCATATATTCGTCCAGCCGCTCCATCATCAGCCGGTCCGTCAATCCCGTCATCCCCAAAGCAATATAGCCGGGAAATACTTCCGGCGGCCCGAATAAAATATCCATTAACGATAAGAGATCCCAATAAGGGTCGTAGCAAAAGGATGCTCCTGCGTGCACCAAGTAAGCGGACAGAAACGCATCGGCAGCCGCGACGCCGTACAGCTGCGCCAAATTTACCCTGCAATGGCCGATGTCAATGCCGGCCGGCCCGCGGCACGCGTTCACCCAGTCGACAACCCCGCTGACGGTCGATCCGTGCCACAGCACATTCGCCGGGTGATAATCCCGGTGGATAAAACACGGCCGGACTTCAGGACGAGGACCCCGAACCAGGTCGACGGCCATTTTCCACTGGTCCTTCTTGTCGGACCACTCCGGGATCTCCAGCCCCTCAAGGTTCTGGTATGTAAAATAAGCCCAAGGAAAGTCGTCCGCTTCGACCGCATGAATCCTAACCAAGGCTTCCGCCAAGCCGCTTATCCATGGCTTCATATCCCGAGGATTCAAGACGACGTTCCCTTCCAGCTTCGTCATAAGCACGGTCGGCAATCCACAATGAAGACCCGTTTCATCGTAGGCGATGATTTCCGGCGTCGGTACGCCGGCACGAGCCGCCTGGCCGAGAGCCTCCGCTTCATGCCGCGCGAGATCAGGCTCTTGCTCCAACCAATCCTTCTTATGGAATTGTCGCAAGACAAAGCTCTTGACTTCCTTGCCGATGCCTACCGAAATTTGGTGTACGATGGATGAAGTGCCACCCTGCAGCCGCTCTGCGGATAAAACCCGTGCCCGCGGATCGACGGCCCTTACGGCCCACGCCCGTACGCGTTCCGGCAGCTCTTGCTCATGGATATCATTCATTCGTGCTCGTCCCCCTTATAAACTCAGTATGAATAAAGCCCGTTTGACGGCGAGGCGTTCCTTTTTACTTGACCCCATCCTTCAAGATGATGACGCCGTCTTTTTTATTGTATCGCTTCGTCGCTTCTTTTACGATCTCGTTGCCGCCCAGCTCCGGATAGAAGCCGATCCCGGGAAAACCTTCTGAAGAACGCATTCATATAAATCTAAAAAAGATGACGCCGATTGAATACCGACGTCATCTTGAAGCTGTCCATTTGCTGAATAATGGGACCGTCCGGGACTGCATAAAAATCAACAATGGACGGACAATCGTTCCCACCTAACATGTTTACAACTGCTGAATCAAAGTTTACGACCTCCGAGGAGCTTAGCCGGTGACCAGATCTGATCCTCTGTTGCTCCCTCCAGCAGCAAAAGATCGGTTAACCGATCAATCCGTTTCCCGATATTCACGAGGTGGTGCGAGTCAGTCCCTGTCATAAGAGGGCATCCTGTCTTGATCAAGGGCCGAACGACATGCTGCAAATAATCTTCGTTGATGGCGTCGTCCTTAAACATGGCCCATGCCGGTATTTCCAGTGCGGTTTGGTGAATTCGGGCCTCAACCCCCGCTTCCTCAATCCACTCCGGTTTCAAGAGATCACAACTAAATTTGAACACTTTGAATACCCCCACCCAAGGATGTCCAATCGCATTCAAGTATGGATTACGTATCGTGTTGATCAAATTTTGTTGGGCAAAATACAAAATATCAGTAGGCGATTTTGATAAATCCGGACCTTCTACCCAATCCAAATGGTAATGATGAATCCCGGCCATTACGTAATCCAGAGACTTATAGATTTCCGGATTGCCTGTAAGTTCTCCCGATAGTGTCGTAACATCCAACTCAACGCCTATCCAAACTTTAAGGTCTGTTTCTGTCAACTTAGACAATTGACTACGATTGTCTGCAAAAATAGCAGGGTCAATATGCGGGTGAAGATGATCGGTTATCCCAATACCATCTACGCCCGCGGAAACCGCTGCTTCCACCATAGTTTGTACGGTATTGTCCTCATGAGCGCAGCGGGAATGATTGGAATGCATGTGCAGATCGACTAACATCGTTATTCCTCCCATTTTTTAAAGAGATTTTCTAATTTAATGTTTACATGCGTGCTGGTATTAGAGGATAAGTATGGATGCTCTCCTTGCAGTTCGTAAGTTTCCTTGCCGAATTGCGCTTGAATCCGCCAAGCCGTATTGTTCGGATACCACCAGCGGTCTTCATACGGCTCTTTGATTCCGTCAAGCGGCATTTCCTCACCGTAGCCCCATAATTCAAACCGCGTATCTTCCCCCCATAGATGGGCAACCGACAATTCATGACTATACGTATTTTCGTTATCATAATAAACCGCATCAGACTGCATGACGGAATTATCCTCGGTTTTCACATATACTGAGTACCACCCACTTTCGACTACCGGACAATCAGCTCTAAAATGCACCTTCCGAGTGGAATCCGGGTACCAGAGCCAGCCGAGACCGTACTCGCTTCCCTTTTCCATTTCCGTTACGGGAATTTTCCCGGATGAAAGTTCATCGCCCATTTCAGGAGAAAATCTTTTATAGACTTTTCCATCTTTTAGCAATAGTACTTCCTTTAACGATTGATCCGGGGATACGGTGATGATGAGATGAGCGAAGAAATCCCGTCTTAGATAAACAAAACGTCCATGGTTGCTGATTTCCAGCAAAACTGCAGCAGCGGATTGGTTTGACGCTTGGACCGGATCAAAATAGATCGGGCTAGTGATGCACCAATTTCCTTTCTCATCCTCTACTCTCAGCAGATACCAACTTTTCTCCTGCTCTTGGAAAGAATAGTCGAGATTCATAACACCGTCAGCTGCTGTAGTATCGAATTCTTTGATTACTTGACCCTTGCGGTAAAGTTCGACCTTCTTAAGAGGGTAAAGACTCCGAATTTCCGCTTTAGCCTTATAAGGAAGGTTCTCGCTTACCGTGATCGTATCGCCAACTTGATGGCCGTCAATTGTGAAGAAGGCATATACCGGTCCTCCATTTGTCGCGAAGGTACGCCCTTGCCGCAGTGCTTCCACGATCGCGGAGTAAGAAAACTCCGAGGCTTGACAATAAACTCTTCTATCGCCCGGAGTCAACGTATTGATGCGTTCAAGAGTGCTATCCGTATAACTACTGCACGCGACCTTGTTGCCCAGGTTTAGTATAGAGTACCAAAGCAGCTCAGTTGCTTTCGAATCGACATCGTACATATCTGCGCATCGGCCAAGCACAGCATCTGAAAAAGCCTCGGTAGCTCCCATCCAATGAAGCTGGTGAACCGGAGTGAGAGGATGCGTATAAGTTACGACCCCTCCGAGTCGATGGACCGCCTCCGCAATCGCCTGGCCGGGAAACACATTTTTCCTGATTTCATCCATTTCTTCCTGGGATATGGAGTTCTTAATGCCGGGCGTAATGAAATGTCCGATATAACAGCCGGCACCCAGCTCGCGAGCGAATTTTAACAAGAAGTTCTCCGTGCTGAATTGTTCTATATTGTCATAGGAAACATGAGATCCCGATTCAGTTATGTAACTGAGACCGTTGGCTCTCCCTTGCAGCGCTGTGTAAGCGAGCCCTGTCTTCATCTTAGCGACTTGGTCGTGCTGCGAATGTACGTGGTTATCGCCGCTGTACCAACCTCTCTTTTCCGGCGAGAACCAACGATACAGGAAGGCGCGTATAGAAAGCTTTTTACCGGCAACAACAATCATCGAAAAGGTTAAAGGTTTATAATTCGGACCGTTCTGTATGGAAATTTCGGTTTTGCCTGGGGGAACTCTGACAGAAAAGCGGCCTTCCGTGAAGAAACGCCCATCCGCATAAACTCCGTTATCGCCCCCTTCAGGGTGACTCCCGTCGCTAGCCGTCACCACTACTCGCGCCGGCAAAACTTGCCCATCATGGTCAGCTTTAATCTCGACTACAATCTCCGCTAGGTCCGTAAACGCAGCGGTTTCCTCATCCAAAATTTGATAGCCGCTATTCATTCTAGTTTTATTTAAGTGGCGGGTCATTTTTTCGACAACCATTTTGTTAGGAAAGTAATCCCCGCAACGATATATGTAATCTTCCCCTACCATATCGTTATTAAATTTGCACCAACCGACACCTACGCCTGCGCTGCGGCTCTTCCCTACATGACAATGAACAGCCATCAGGTCGCAGCTTTTATGTTTATTGAAAAACTCTATAATCTGCGCAGCGTCTTCATCTGAAAATAACTTATAGCCTCCTGTCATCTCGTCGTAGTCGCTTTCCAGTGTTTGATTGTTGGCAACTTGCTCTTCGGTATAATCCAAAAATTTCAATTCCAGAACATCTTGGTACAGATCACGATTTTTCAATTCTTCAAACTGTCTTTTAGGATTGACAATTCGAATCATCACATTGTATTGACCTTCTTCAGGCTTAAACTCCATTGCATTCTCATAGGAAAAAATTTTAAAATTCATATTGACGCTCCTCATAGCCTTTTAAATAGAGATAAGAGTTTAGGATCTACTTGTGCGCTGGTCTGAGAAGGTAAATATTGTCCACCGTGCATTTCATAGTTTTGTTCCCCGAAGGTTGTCATGATTCTCCAAGCTGCATTTTTCGGATACCACCATCGATCCTCGTAAGGCTCTTGGATTTCTGCAAGCGGCATCTCCTCGCCGTATCCCCAAATCCGGAACTCCGTATCTTTACCGGTGAGACGACCAACCGACATTTCATGACTGAGAGGGTTTGTTCTATCGAAATAAATGGCATCCGAATGGATGATCTCTCCGCCAGCCGTTTTCACTCGTACCGAGTACCAACCGCTCTCGGTTACAGGGTAATCCGCTTGAAAATGAACCTTACATGCAGCCTCCGGATACCAAATCCATCCTGGCCCATATTCACCGCCCAGCTCCAACTCCGTTACGGGGATCTTGCCTGCCGCCAGTTCGTTGCCTGCTTCCGGCTTAAAGTTCCTGACCGTATGTTCATCCTTAAGCAATTCTACCTCTATGATCGAATCATCCGGAGATACCGTAATCAGCATATGCGCGAAGAAATCTTTGCACAGGTGAATAAACCGCGTATGATTACTGATTTCAAGTAAAACGGAAGATGAAGAAGAATGGATGGAACCTGACTTTAATTCCATATATATCGGGCTTGTAATACACCAATTCCCTAGCACGTCTTCAGCTCTGAATACATACCAATTTTCCCCGGTTTCCTGAAACGGATAGATAAGGTTAACCTTCCCGGCTTGTCCGGAAATATCAAACGATTGAACCACGTTTCCTCTACTGTAAAGTTCAGCCTTTTTCAGCGGATATAAGCTCTGAATTTCGATCCGGGCCGTAAAGGAATCCCCCTCATCGAATTGAATAGAGTCGCCGGGCTCGCTATCATCGATCGTAAAGAAAGTAAAGACCGGTCCTCCGTTTGTCGCGAAAGTATGCCCTTTCTTCATAGCATCAATAATGGCAGAATAACTAAAATCGGAGGCATGACAGTAAATCCTTCTATCTCCCGGTGTCAGTGTGTGCTTTCTTTCGAGGGCACTATCGGTATAACTGCTGCAAGCCAGCTTGTTGCCCAAATTCAAGACGGTAAACCAGAGAAGCTCCGTCGCTTTGGAATCGATGTCAAATGCATCCGCGCACCGTCCCAACACGGCGTCCGAATAAACGGCCGTAGCCCCCATCCAGTGCAGTTGATGAGCCGGAGAGAGCGGATGCGTGTAGACGACCAAACCTCCCTGTTCGTGCACGGCCTCCATGATGGCCTGAGTAGCCAGCGGGTTCTTCCGGATGACGGCCATCCTGTCATCGTCAATATCTTTAGAAATACCAGGTGTATTCACATGCCCAGCAAAGCAATGCATCCTCAACTCTCGCGCATACTTGAGCAGGAAGTTGCCGGTACTCAGTTGGTCCATATTGTCATAGGAAACATGAGAGCCGGCTTCCGTAATAAAATTCAACCCGTTGGCTCTTCCTTGCAAAGCCGTGTACTCCAGTCCGGTTTTCATTTTGGCCACTCGGTCATGCTGGGAATGTACATGATTGTCGCCGCAATACCACCCTCTAGCTTCCGGCGAGAACCACCGGGCCAAATAGGCACGGATAAACAAGGTTTGCCCTTTCGAAACATCCAATGAAAATTGAAGAGGAATGTAGTCGGGGCCATTTTTGATTAAAATATCAATCGTTCCCTCGGGTACCGTGATAGAAAAATTCCCGTCCACAAAAAAGCGCCCATCCGCATAAACGCCATCCCCTGATCCGTCCGGATGACTGCCGTCGCTAGCGGTAACCACTACCCGAGCAGGCAACGTCTTAGGAGTCGATAATTCCGCGGATCCATCCAAGATCTCCGCCGTGACCTCTGCCACTTCCGCTGGATTCGATATTTCATCCCGAACGACTTCGTACCGGCTATGTTCGTTACCCTTATTTGCCAAATTGATTTGTACCATAGTAACGAGCCTCCTTGTCAAATTAATTATCCCTTCACGCTGCCTAAAGTGATCCCTTTAATAAAAAACCGCTGTAAAAACGGATATACCACCAAAATCGGCAAGGCTGCGACAAAGATCTCTGCGGAGTGGATCGTCCGGTTGGAGATGAGCGCCAGCTTCTGCGCATCGTCTTCCGTCATAAAGCGCGGATCGGCCACGATAACCAGCGTTTGCAGGAAGCTCTGCAGAGGCCAATGCTCCGGACGATTCATGAGAATTAACCCGTCGAACCAGCTGTTCCAATGGCCTACCATACTGAAAAGCGTAATGGTTGCCAAAGAAGGTAACGATAGCGGAACAAATATTTTCCAGAGGGTTGTTAAGTGGCCGGCGCCGTCGATCCTGGCCGATTCTTCAAGTTCCTTCGGCAAGCCGCGGAAAAAATTAAGCATTAAAATCACATTAAACACCGGTACCGCCCCCGGCAGCACCAAAGCCCAGATCGTATCGAGCAAGCCGGTCGCCTTAATCGTCATGTACCACGGGATGAGGCCGCCGCTGAATAACATGGTTATCACAAAAAACCAAACATAAACGGTTCTCCAGCTAAAATCTCTCTGCTCCTTGGACAGCGGGTACGCAATGAGCAGCGTCAAAATCAAGTTGATCGAAGTGCCTAGCAGTACCCTTTCGACCGAAATCCAAAAAGACCCTAAAAATTGCGGCGTGCTTAATACGTGCTGATAGGTCGCCATTGAAAATTCAACCGGCCATAATTTTACGGTTCCGGCGGCGGCAGCCGAGGACGAGCTAAGAGAAATGGCAAGAATATTAAGTAGCGGAATGATACAAAGCAGCGCAACCGAACCCAAAAACGCATAGTTAAATGCAAGGAACAATCTTCTGCCCATAGATAATCGGTATGCCAAATCGGGTTCCTCCTCTCCTAAAATATTCTGTAATTAGCAAACCGATAGGCCAACCAGTAAGAGAGCGAGATAAAAATGAAAGACACTACGGATTTGAACAATCCGACAGCGGTAGCCACCCCATATTGAGACTGCAAAAGACCTATTCGGTAAATAAACGTATCGAGAATATCGCCGCTTTGATATACTTGAGGATTGTATAAATTAAACACTTGATCAAAACCGGCATTCAAAACGCTGCCTAAGCTTAATGTGCCGAGCAAGACGATGATCGGCAATATGCCCGGCATAGTGATGTGCCACGTTTGTTTCCATCGGCCAGCCCCGTCGATCTCGGCAGCTTCATACAGCGCGGGATTAATGCCGGTTAATGCCGCCAAATAAACGATCGTGCTGAAGCCGAATTCCTTCCACACTTCGGAAACGACGAGAACGTACGGAAACCACTTGTTGTCCCCGAGAAAAAAGATCGGATGAAGTCCGAATGCCTTCAGCATCTGATTAACAATACCCGTGGAAGGGGAAAGAATGTCAATGAGAATCCCACCCAGAATAACCCAGGAGAGGAAATGCGGCAAATAAATCAGCGTTTGGACGCTTCTCTTAAATAGGGCATTTCTTACTTCGTTAAGAAGCAGAGCGCTGATAATAGGCGCAATAAATCCGGCAATGATTTTCATCGTTGCGATATAGACCGTATTATAAAGAATCTGTCCCGTATCCGGCAGCTTCATGACGTACTTGAAATTATCCAACCCGATCCACTGCGAGCCGAATATTCCTTTAACAGGTATGAATTTTTCAAAGGCAATGACTACTCCTACCATCGGCACATAATGATAGATTATGACTAATAGCAGCCCCGGAAGTATCATCAAATGGAGCGGCCATTCTCTCACCCATCTGGCTCTTTTCTTCAAACGGATGGTTGCCTCATTCGTCCGCGTTAACGGGCGAAATGCTGTCAACTCGCGGCCCTGCCCTTTTTTCAACACGCTTTATCCCTCCAGTTCTGACAGGCTGTGAAAAAAGAGGGGAACCTCTTCCTCAAGCTCCCCCCGAATATGGTTTATTTCCTTATTTCTTGTCTTTTGTGGAATACCAGTCATTTGCTTCCTTCGTGATCGCATCCCCGCCAAGATTTTTCCAATCGGCTACAAACTTGTCGAAATCATCGATTGGAGACTGATTGGTAATGATCTTGGTGAATACTTCCTGCTCTTTCGCGTCCAAAGTAGACTGTTTGTCAGCCATAGTAGCTGTCGGCGCCGTGTAGAATTCATTCGGCAGATAGCGGTTTTGCTTATCGTACATGCTCATAATTTCCAGCGAACCGCCCGCTTTCGACTTCATCCAGTTGTTCCATAACTTCCCGTCACCGTTAAGGTAAGCCACACTATCGTTATACAAGTTGAGCGCATCCGGGATGTCCTTAAGCTTGGAGGTATCTCCGGTTTTCAGTGCCTCCGGCAGCAATGCGCCGGATTTTACGTTCAAATCGGGACGGTACATAATCATCGGATTCAGCTTCCAATAATAATCGCTGTTAGGAATGCCTTTGATATAAACAGGATCTTTTTTCGCTTCGGGCTGAGCGTATTGATTCAGAATTTCGAAGACGGCTTCCGGATTTTTGGCCTTCTTGGAAATGACATAATAAGCGTTCACGCCCAATGTAACTTGTGTCATTGCAGGCTTGTCATCTATCGATGCAAGCGGATAGGATGCCCAATCTTGAACCGTCTTGTTGTCCTTGATTGCCGCCATCTTCAATGGATACGATGGTAACCAGAACAAGCCGAATGCCATACCGAGCTTATTGGAGGAGACCAGTTCATTTTCTTTACCCGAATCCTTCACGCCGAACTCCGGATCGATTTGACCGGCTTTATACATATCCTGCAGCTGTTTTAAAGCGGTCTTCATTTCCGGTTGAATGCTGCCGTATGCCAGTTTGCCGGATTGATCCTTGATCCAAGTACCCGGGTACGCATGGTAACCGTTGAAAAACCCGGTTAGTCCGAAATCCGCGGCATACAGGGATTTCTGTGCCGCGAGACCATACGTTTTGTCCGCTCCGCCCGGATTTTGCTTGCTGAAGGCTTCGGCAATCTTTAACACGTCCTGCATCGTTTTCGGTTCAGGCAACTTAAGCTTATCCAGCCAATCCTTCCGTAACCATATGTAGGTGGAAGAGTTCGTCGGGCTGTCCGTGAACGGAATTGCCATAAGCTTACCGTTAAATCTGGCGGAATCGACCTGCCTCGTTACGCTGAAGAAATTCTTCGCGTCGTCCGATACGTACTTGTTATAAAGGTCGGTCAAATCCATAACAAGACCGGCATCGACTAGCTTCTTGAGCTGCAATTGCGAAACCTTGAAGAAGTCGGGAATATCGCCCGACGCGATGCTGAGGTCGATCTTGGCATCGTACTGATCCGCGTTTACGACCCAGTTGTTTTTCAACTTAATGCCCAACTCTTTTTCATAAGCGTCATATACGGCGTTTTTATCCATGGATTCGCCTGGTGCAAATTTAAGATTTGTTTCAGTAGACCTAACGGTAGAAAGTTCAACCGGCGGATCATATTTAACGAGCCCTTTTACTTGTTCGGGTGTATGTCCTTGATTGCCGGCATTGGAAGTTGAACTTGCATTCTGAACGTCGGATTTACTGCTGCATGCCGTTAACAATAACGATGCCGCAATAAAGACTGAGCAACTCTTTTTAAAATTAACTTTCAATTTACTTCCTCCCATTTTTTGTTTTGGATATGCAATGCAATATAAGTCATCAAATCGTATCTGTCTTCAATCCTACCTAAAAACTGTTAAATTCGTATCAAATACAAATAAATATTGAGTAAATTTAATCAATATATTTCCTTTAAAATGATCAATATCAATCACATTGACTGTACTATTATAGATTCTTTATTCTTTACAAATAGAAAAAGCCCCGAAATAGGGGCTTCACCAACAATCTGAGATGATGACTTATTTTTCATTTTAGCCTCATTAAGTAGGGGTTGCTGAACTCTAATGCTTCAGGTTCATGGCTTTTATACAGGGAATGCTTCGTCCAATTGTTGCATATGCTCTTCGGAAAGTTTCCAGCCAACCGCTCCAATGTTTTCTTTAAGCTGATCAATATTGCTTACCCCCATGATCGCCGAAGATACTGCGGGACGGTTAATGATCCAATTCAAGCTAACCTGTGCGGGAGTTTTCCCAAGTTCATTCGCAATCGCTTTCAGCTGCTTAACACCGTTTTGAAATTTCCTCGCCCTTTCAGCCACCGCCGGCTCGTCATATCCACGGCTGCCTTCCGGAATCAATTCTTCATATTTGCCGGAGAGAATGCCCCCACCCATTGGACTGTATAAAATCATGCCGATCCCTTGATCTACGCAAAGCGGCTGCAATTCTTTTTCTATGACGCGATTGGCCAGACTATAATTCGGCTGAACTGATACATAGCTGGCAATTTTATTGACATCACTGATCCATAACGATTTTGCTAGGACCCATGCCGGAAAATTGGAACATCCTATATACCTGACTTTTCCCTGTCTGATTAAATCGTCATAAGCGCGCAGTGATTCCTCGAGAGGGGTGTCCCAATCCACGCCATGCGCTTGATACAGATCGATATAATCTGTGCCGAGTCTGCGCAGGCTGTTTTCCACTTCTCTGATAATATGCAAACGAGATTGTCCTTTATCGTTCGGTCCAGTACCCACTTCTCCGTGGACTTTGGTGGCAATTACAATCTCGTGCCGACGACCCTTGATCGCTTCACCAAGTATTTCCTCGGCTTCTCCGCCCGTGTACCGGTTAGCATTGTCGAACAAATTGATACCCATATCTATTGCCGCATGAATGACCCGAATCGAATCTTCGGCGTTTACTTTGCCTGGTTTCCCCCAGCGCGGATTCGGACTTCCAAAGTTCCAACATCCTAAACTAATACTGGAAACCTTCAATCCCGATTTGCCAAGTTTAACGTATTCCATAATTGTTTTCATCCTTCCTTTTTTAATTTTTAATACGATTGCTTTGATAGCGGTCGATAATTCTTTCTTCCTTTCGATATCATCATACCAGATTTGCCACAAAACAAAATTACTGAATAAATAATTATAAACTTTACTAAAGGTAAGTATCGCTTAATGATGGGCAGCATTTCGAACGAAAGGATGACCGACGAAAAAACGTGAATGTTATCGGAGGCAAATGGTATTAAACTGACTGCAATTGGCGGCATTTATTGGGAGGAAGGAATAATCTGACCTGCTCGCCAATCGATATTTTTTCCGGATAAGTAACTTCAATTGGATTTTCAAAATCGGAAACATCTACAAAATACCGATATTTGTGACCTTGAAAGGAACATTGCAGTATTTTTCCTGTAATTATCTGATTTTGGTTAGAGATAAAGTACACAGCATTGTCGGAATCAATCAATTGAACATCGTCCGGCCGAATAAAACTCCGAGTGAATTCTCCTTTCTTACGAAGAATATTCGCGGAGCCCATGAATCTTGCTACATATTCGGATACGGGCTCATAGTAAAGGGACTCAGGGACTCCGATCTGTTCGCATCTGCCATTTTTTAAAATGACGATCTGATCCGCCATGCTCATGGCTTCCATCTGGTCATGAGTGACATAAACGACCGTCATATTTAGCTGCTTAAAGATTCGAACCAGTTCATACCTCATCTCATCACGAAGGCCCGCATCCAAACTTGATAACGGTTCATCCATTAAAATTAATTGCGGTTTAGGCGCAATGGCACGAGCCATTGCGATTCTTTGTTTTTGCCCTCCGGATAATTCATGCGGGTATCTTGAAACATAGTCTTCCATATGAAAAATAGCAAGAGTTTCCACGACACGATATTTTAATTCGTTTCCCCTGATTCCGCGAAGCGTAAGGCCGAATGCTACATTCTCGAATACATTCATATGCGGCCATAAGGCGAAATCTTGAAAAACCATTCCAATATTCCGTTTCTCCGCGGGCACTTCCCTTCCTTCTTCCGATACGACCGTACCGTCAATGATGATCTTACCGCCGTCGATCGAGGTCAAACCTGCAATGGCTTGCAATAAGGTTGTTTTCCCGCAGCCAGATGGACCTAGCAACGCTAAGAATGTGCCTTTTTCCATAGAAATGTTAATTCCGGTCAAAACCTGCTTTTCCCCAAATTTTTTACAGACGGATTTAATCTGGAGACTCATGTTTTAAGTAACCTGCCTTTCTATATCCTGTTGAATCGCTCTCGTTGGAACAGACATCTGAACTTCGGATTGAAGCTTGATAGACACTACATCTTGAACCAGTCGTTTGGAATTCATTTGTTTGATCTTCTGTATAACGTAAATCAATAATTGCCCGACGCCATAAACAATTAAAACTAAAACAATCCCTAATACAGTGAGAGAGGAGCCTTTTTCCACCATTAATTCGTTATAGAAATGAGAAATTTCAACAGGCAGAAGCTGTTCAGCGGGCGGATGCAGGAGTTCGGATACCGGCAGTTCAAACATCAGGTGACTAAAAGTAAGAAACAAAGTCGCGACAACAGTTCCCGAAACCAAAGGAATTAATATTTTACGGAACAAAGTGTAAATGCCCGCTCCATGGACTTGTCCGGAACTGAGTAAGGAAGGACTGAGCTGGGTGATGGCTCCTATTTGCAAACGTATGGAATAAGGCAAAGAACCCGCAATATAAGCCAGGAATACGCAAAATAGTGTTCCGTAAAGATTCAAATGCATAGGAACTAAATAAGGCGCGTTCCAAGCAAACACATATCCGGCTGCCAGTACGATGCCTGGAATCGCAATCGTAGACATCGTAAGCACATACAGAATCCTGGTGCTGTATCCTTGACCTCTTTGAATCACAAATGCCAATCCGACGCCGAGTATTGACACAATCACTGCTGTCCCCATTGAAAGCAACAAGGATCTTTTAACGGCTTGATAGGACTCACTGCCAATCTGTATTGCATTTATATAATTCTGAAGCGTAAAGTTTGAAGCGATAAATCCACTATTTGTATTTTTCATGAGCGAGCTGATGATCTCGCCGCTCAAAGGTACAAATAATGCGATACTCAAAAATAAATAAGCGATAATTGAAAGTATAATCGGCTTTCGGTGCGTTAACCGGTAAGGCCGAATTTGATTTTTTATAGTACTGTACGACCCTTTTCCCAAGATCCATTTCTGGCTCCATATCGCGAGGCCGATCACTCCAATTAAGATAATTGATAGCACGCCTACCTGAGAAAAATTAGGCGGCGATTGATTTAGAGCCGTATAGATGGAATATGAAAGCAAAGGAATATGAGCCTGCGGAACGAGGGCAGCTGCAAATCCAAAATCGCTGACGGACTCGGCAAAAGCTAATGTAGCTCCGGCCAATATGGATGGAAACAAAAGGGGCAAATTGATTTTTATCCAAACCAGGAACGATCTGGCTCCGAGTGTTCTTGCGGCTTCTTCATATTCAGGACCTAACCCGCGCAGCCCCGCTAATACCGAAAAATAAATAACGGGGAATAGACGAAAAGCCATCGCCGCGATGAGCCCTGCAAGTGAAAAAAACCAGTCTAGTCCGCCGTCCGGTATTCCCAGCAGCTCGCTTAAAAGCCCTTTGCGCTGCATCATCAGTACCCATCCCTCAGCGATCAGATAGGATGGAGTAAAGAAAACGAGCCAAATGAATAAAGCAACGAATCTTTCCCCGTGAATCTTATTTCGATAGACCAACACGGCAAGAAAAGTTCCGATAATCGATGCTAAAACAGCTGTACCGCCGCCCAAAACGAGTGCATAAATAATCGATCTGTACGTGTAATTGTCATTAAAGATAACACTGAAAGATTGTAAGGAGAATTGCGTAAAGCCCTGATCCATCAGTTTGGGTAACAAACTTTGCAGCAGAACGGTTCCCAATGGATAAGCAACAAGGCCTAGCAGCACGAGTATACTAGGCCATATGAGCATAAACTTCTGTATCTGGGCTTTACTTAACTTATTTTTGTACAATGTTTTGGGTAAACCATGTTTTAATTTCGTTCTCGTGCTGAGCGCCGAAGATCGGGTCAATCGTATTCCACTTGATGCCGTCAGGCCGCAAACCCGGTTTCGACGGCGCCCCTTGAATTATGGACTCAAATGTAGCGTCGCCGCCATTTTTGGAAGCTTGAGCAACCTTGATGGCCTCTGGAGACAGAACATACTCGACAAATTGTTTAGCGGCGTCCATATGAGGTGCTTTCGCATTAATCGCAATGTTGCTGCTTAACGTTGCAACGCCGGATGTAGGGTAAATGATTTTAAGATGGTTGTTTGGGTCTTGCATTGCGGTAATGATAGCCGAGTCTTGCGCGACCGCAATTTTAACTGTTCCTTTGATAAGGTTTTGCAGCGTCGGTCCGTTGGAATCGAAAACGATCATGCCATTGGCTTTCATTTTGCTTACGAAATCCTCGCCCTGGGGAACTCCATTCTGAATTTTAACCCAGTTTAATACCGTCGTATAGGTCGGCCCGGAGATGCTTGGATTATTCATGGCTACTGCGCCTTTATATTGAGGCTTTAACAAATCCGGCCAATCCTTTGGAGCTTCCGAATCTTGCAGCAGCGTTGTGTTATAAGCAAGCGCGCCGGAAGTTGTAACCGTTACAGGATGATAGGAGTGATCGCTCGGCTCCAAGCCTTTCCCCAGATCCGTATAGTTGGCCATGTTAGCAGGAGAGTAGTTTTTCAAAAGCATGCCTTGATCGTTGAGTCCTTGCATGCTGGAGTTTCCGTCAAACCATACGATATCCCACTGCGGATTTGGTTTTTCGGCTTGCACTTTAGCTAAGAGCGGTCCTGTACCGGAATCTGCAAGTTTGACCGTAATTCCGGTTTTCTTTTGAAAAGCATCCGTTACGTCTTTATCGAACCCCATTGCAGAATAGACTACGAGTTCTTTGTCGGTTGTTGTCGTTGAAGATGCGGATGGAGCAGACGAGCTTGCGGTATTCGAAGTGGACGAGCTTGCTGCAGGTGCTGGAGCGGAATTTGTAGATGCGCTCGAAGTGGAAGTTTTCGCAGTTCCACAAGCTGCTAGTAATGCAGTGATACATAATAGTGAACTAACTACTGCAAAATATTTTTTTCTCAAACAATTTCTCCTCCTAAAGAGTAATTTTTTCTAGTACATTTAGATAATATAACAATGGTTACTTTATAACAATAGTTACAATATAACCACTGTTATAAGTTATTGTAAAGGTTATTTGATCTCACTATTACCTTTCTTTACAACTGGACACATCGAGATGCAGAAGTGAAAAATAAATGAAAGAACGCAAAAAAGGAGCTGCCATGTCAGCTCCTCCAAAGATCTATCATATACAAACTCCCTTATTTTAACGGGATGCCATCCATTCCGCTGTTTCATAGATGGCATCTTCCACTCGATATTGCGGATAGAAATTCGTCAATTTAGCCAATTGACTCAAATCATATATTCGATGACGAACATAATTTGCCTTATCCGGATTCTTAACTCGAAAATCATTTATATCAATGGAATCGTATTTCAAGCTTACACCTAAGAAATCCGCAATGATTTCATAATAGCGAACCATTGTAATACATTGAGATCCCGTGCAATTAAAAATCTGCCCATAACTCGAATCCATCCGAGCAATATGGCTAATGCATTCAGCAATCTCCTTGTTCCAAACCGGTTGAATCAATAGTTGCCCTTCAGCAATCAAGGTTAAACCCTTACCTTCCCTGATATTGTTCAATAAGTTCGGATCTCTCCCTTGAGAAACATCAGCCCCAAGCCCTTTACCTTCACCCAGAATATGCGGAGGGCGAAGTATGGTAACAGGAAATTTTCTTTCATTCCATGCATTCATGAGGACTGTCTCGCACTGAAGCTTCCCCTCCGCATAGGCAGTTTCCGATTGCTTCAGGGCATCTTCGCGAACTGGAAAAGTAGCTTGCGGATCAAAAGCATACACATAATCTGTACTAATGAAAACATAATGCTCGATGTTGCCTGCAAAAGCGTCAACTGCTTCAACTGTATCTTGTCCATTGTAGCTCGCGCAATCCACTACGAGTTGAAAGCGATAATCACTAGATATTTTTTTGAGAGTACCGGGTACCGTTCGGTCAACTTGGAAATATTTTGTGCAGTCCGTCGGGTTTTGTTGACGGCGGCCAATCGAAAACACTTCCCAGCCTTCACTATACAATTTTTTTACAATGGAGGCTCCCAGAAAACCCGATCCTCCGATGACTAACGCTCGCTTCCCCATCTCTTTCACCCCTATATGTGTTTTAATGTTATCATTAAATTTCTTTTGTACGCTCGGCTGTTTTGTTGCCGTCTGGTGGCGGCAGATTCGCACAAACAAATATTTTTTCGAACTTGTAATTGAAAAAATCTGTCGAATATTCTATAATTCATGTTGAATTTCTTGACTTTATTAGCGAAAAAGGAGCTGCATATTTTGTCGCCAACCAATTGTCGAAATATATTGTTACTTTTACTTTGTATGACATCTGGTATCGTCGATGTGATTGGATACCTTGGTCTAGGCCACGTATTCACGGCCAATATGACCGGAAACATTGTATTGCTCGGCCTAGCAATCGGTCACTCTGAAGGATTAGCTGTCCTTCGCTCGGCGATAGCTTTAACTGGTTTTACTATAGGCACTGCTATCGCCGCCGTGATCGTTGGAAGAAATAAGGAAAAGGCTTTTTGGCCGACAACAGTGACGATTGCTTTATGCATTGAAGGTTTGACTCTTTTTGCTTATGGTTGCATAGCCAACCCTGGGATGAATGAAAATACAACATATTTTCTTATTTCCCTATTAAGTTTTGCGATGGGAATGCAAACCACGGCTGCGAGACGTCTTAGTATTGCAGGTATATCCACTACCGTCCTTACAAATAATTTAGCAAACGTAATCGAAGATATCATTGCTAGCTTCAGTTTGTTATCCAGATCAAAAACTCTCGGCAATCGGCTTTCCATGGAGTCTATTCTGCGTATCTCTGCGGTTATTATTTATTGCTTTGGTGCAATAGTTGGTGCGGTTGCGGAAAACCGATACCCTTTCGCAATTATATGGGTTCCCGTTTCCATTATTGCGATTATCATTCTAACGGTGTTACTATACTTCCGTCCAAAAAAGGGTTGACCCTTGAAAGAAATTCTAGTTTATTGACTCCACGTGCAGTTTGTTTTAATTGTTTAACATCTATGCTACAGCTATGCCGTTACCATTATTCCGCTTGCTATTTCCTCCCTATCCTTTAAAATAATCCGCTCGTTTCATAAAAACCTGTTCCATGCTTTCGTATCTCATCGTGTAATACAGCTTAGGATGTTCCTCCAAATCCTCCCAGAAATCACAAACCTGCATGCCAAGTCTGGCAAAAAATTTCGATCAACTCCATTTTCAATTATAGATGGTTATTTCTGCAATGAGAAGGAGTGAATAAATTTATACTAAATTACTTGAAGTTAACTGCTTAACCCGAGACCTTTCCCTTATTTTAGCAAAATGATTTTCGAGATCCAGATAAGACTATTGTAACAGTGCTAAAACGGGAAGGGCCTCAGCCCTTCCCATCACATCTTCGCCATATAAAACTCATGGTACAACTCCTGAGCAGGTATGAACCCTGGGTAAGGCGGGAGAGCTAAAAGGGGTTCTAGCCGGTTACAACAGGACTTCTTACCAAATCCTTAATAAGAATGGATCTTCCTTCTTTCATGGATTTGTTCGCAGCAAAGCCGATCGCATTGGACATCGCACCATCCCAGGATTTCGCCTGTTGATGAAGCGGATCCGATATATTGCCCCGGAAGAGCATCTTTAATAATCTTTCATCACCGCCTCCGTGTGCTCCACCGATCACAGGCACTTTAAAGGTAATTTCTTCCTGTTCACGGTTATAAAGCCTTAAGCGGTTGATATCTTCTCCCGCAAAGGGACCTACTGCACCATGAAAGGTTTCAGCTTCTATTCTGCCATCGCTGCCGTTTATTGCTAGTTTAAATCCTTCGTAAGGGGAATGAGCCGTTAGTGAATAACTCATGAGGGCGCCGCCGGAATATCGTACATTCAAGCTCACGGAATCCTCGATATCGATCTCTTCGGAGAATACGCATTGATCTCGGTAGTATGCATCTACGTCTTCACATTCCATATACATTTCCCGGGTTGATTCCTTAGATATATCAAAATAAAACTCACATGAACTTTTATAATTGCATGTCAGACAGCGTGTCCCTCTTTGCTCACGGGTAGGTCCGTAAAACCGAAGCGTTCCAAAGGCGGAAACCTCGACAGGCTCTTCTTCCAGAAGCCAGTTAATGAAATCGAAATGGTGGGTTGATTTGTGAATGAGCAGCCCCCCGGAATTTTCTTTTTTGCGGTGCCATCTTCTAAAGTAATCCGCACCGTGATTCGTATCCAGGAACCATTCGAAATGCACGCTTAAGATATCCCCTATCGTCCTTTGTTGCAGAAGCTCCTTCAAGCGAGCGGTAAAAGGTCGGTACCGCATGTTGAAAGTTACCGTCACTTTTCGCCCGGTTCTGCGTTCCGCCTCCAGTATCGCATTACACTTCTCTTCATCAATTGTCATCGGTTTTTCAGTTATTGCGTCGCACCCCATCTCGAGTGCTTTAATGATATACTCGTGATGATAGCGGTCTATCGTTGTAACTATAACGATGTCCGGCTTGGCATCGTTAATCATTTCTTCAAAGCTTGAATAGACCGGAAAATTCCCTCCGCATTTTTGCTGCAGCAATTGAGCCCGTTTGTAATTTGGATCGTATACGCCAACAATTTGGGCAACGTCTGTGAAATCCTTGGTAATAGGCAATGCAAACATGGAAGTACATCTGTTTCCTGCTCCAACAATTGCGTATGTTTTCATCATTTTTCGCTCCTCATGATTTATTATTTATCTTGAAACGTCCAATTATGATTCTAAGCTTTGCATGGTTGCTTGCACGAAGGATCTTCCTTCAACGGCCTTTCCGTCCAGGTCGGGCAAATCGAAGTGCTTCAGCATACCCGGTACGATAAGGCTCATAATGTCTTGATCGTCGTAATGACGGGCGGTTATCCAATTCTTATAGCTGCCCATACCGTTGACCACTTCAATGTTTGTAATTCGTTCGTCCAGAGCTGCTGCCATCTGTGCATAAACTCCTTGGCGGCCGTATGCGTACATTTCTATATCTTCTTTGATGATATGGTCCAACCGTTCAACCAAATCCAGAGAACGGAGGACGTCGTAAGTACGCATCGCCGCTATGCTGTCATTCAGCCAGATCAGGTCATCCGACAATTTTTGGACGATCTCATAAAAATCGAGCGGATCATTGTTACTGAGCGAATACGGAAGAAGCGCTCCAACCCCCGACACATCCAAGACCATAACAGCCCTGCCGGAACGGCAAGTCTCGCGAATCCATTGCAGATGCGTTTTAAGCTGTGTCGTCCCTCCGTCCCAGACAGCAATGGTTAAAGGTAATTCTTCACCGTGGAAATGAACATCTCTGAAAATCAGTCCGTAGTTAAAAACGCCTTCCTGGGACCACCATAAGGTGTTATAAAAGGTCAATTCATTGAACTGCCCTTTCAGCATATAATGCCGCGGATTGAGCTCGCATGGCTTACGGGAATAGAACACTTTTTCCCGGAGCCAGACTATGGCCTTCTGTTTTCTCTCCGATTCTGGTATTGAGGTGCGCATCATTTCAATTTGCATAAGTCGATCCATGTTTTCATCGTATACTGTCTGGGAATGCTCATAATCTCCGCGAATTTGGCCGGATTCGGTACACCATAACAGGGAAGGGTCCATGGGTTGAATCTGATCATCCGAAGGGGAAACCGGGCTGCCAAGCAAATGTTTGGAAAAAAAATCTGCCGCCGCTTTCGCCAGTGGCCTAGTATAACAATGTGTATAATCGTCTTCTAAGAGATCAATGAAATCGCTCTTACCATACATATCCCAGAACCGTCTCGTCCTATCAACTGTTCTCCGTGCTCCCTCTAGCGGAAAGAAATCGTAGGTTACGGACAGCACTCTCACGGGACGAGGCACCATCGAGAGCAGAATA
Organism: Paenibacillus gyeongsangnamensis; assembly: GCF_027533625.1. Classification (GTDB taxonomy): domain Bacteria; phylum Bacillota; class Bacilli; order Paenibacillales; family NBRC-103111; genus Paenibacillus_G; species Paenibacillus_G gyeongsangnamensis. The sequence continues at coordinate 33,450 of NZ_JAQAGZ010000004.1, forward strand.
TCTTCATGATCAAAACCATTAGAGGAAAACCCCGGCCAAATTTGTTCCGCATCCTGGGCGCCTCCCGCGTACATGTACGTCTCCCGGCTCATTATAAAAGTGGCTGGCACTGCGGCTGCTATGCGGGGATCGCATAAGATCACAAGAGAAGTTTGTGTCCCGCCGCCCGAATTACCGGTTACTCCGATTTTCAAGGGATCCACCTCGGGTATGGTGCAGAGATAATCAATAGCCCTCATCGCATCGTGAACAAAGTAGCGCGCAATTCCGTCACCGAGCGGCCAGCACTGATTCCCGGCATATTCGTGTTCGACAGTACACGCTCTCACAGTAGGAGCTTGAATGGAACGTTCATAATAACTCAGCCGTTCACCCTGTCCAATCGGATCCATGGCCAGAACGACCAAACCCGCATTCACCAAATACTGGCACACCGCCTGATATTCCGGATGATGCTTCGCTAGCTCATGGTGGCCGCAAAGGAACAGAACCGCCCCGCGGGGTTCTGAAATTCCATCCGGTATATATAAATTAGTCGTTACAAATGTATCGGGACGGGACTCGAATATGACCTTTTCAATCTTAAAGCCTCTGCAATGTACGACTCCCTTGACAACTGCATTGAGCGGTGTATTACTGGAAGGCAGCCCTCCTATACTTTCGATGAATTTTTTACGAATCATAGCTTGACGGGCTTCCAGCTCCTCCTTGCTTTGAATTGAGTCGCGCGTTTTGTCGCCTTCCGAAAAAGCTTGCTTGGAACGGTCGTAAATAAAGCGTTTTAATTGATCCTTCACATCGTAGATCGTTATACGATAGTTTTCTAACTGCTGGATCTTCATCTTCCCATTCCTCCTTTTTTATACCCAAAAACTTTTGATTATTACCTGACCTTCGTATTGTTCTATTCCTTCAAAGAACCGACCATAACGCCTTTGGCAAAATATTTTTGCAAAAACGGATAAATCAATAAGATTGGCAGAATGGCAACGATAATAATGGAATATTTCAACTGCAGTGTAAACAAGGCCCTGTTGAACTCGTCCGTTAAGCCTTCGCTCAATTTATCTTGATTCTGGATAAGAATCTTTACCAGGTATAATTGCAAAGGCTGCAGCTTGGCATCAGGCAAATAAATCATGGCGGAGAAATAGCTGTTCCAATGCCCGACGGCGTAAAACAGGGCTAGTACCGCAATGATCGGCTTCGATAGCGGCATTATTATTCGGAACATAATCGTGATGTCATTGGCGCCGTCCATTTTGGCCGATTCATCTAAACTTTCAGGAATGCTTTGGAAAAACGTGCGCGCGACGATAAGCAGAAAGGCGCTTACAGCCCCTGGGATAATCATCGCCCACCTGGTGTTGTACAAGCCTAAATCCTTAATTAAGATAAACAAAGGAATTAAACCACCGCTGAAAAACATCGTAAACACGATAAAGATCATCAATTGTTTCCTTGCAAAAAAGCTCCGCCTGGATAAAGGATACGCTCCGAAAATAGTCAATGCGACATTCAGTATCGTGCCGATAACCGTATAAAATATCGTATTATAATACGCCGACCAAATGTCCGGATTCTCAAATACCCGTTTGTAAGACTCTACGGAGAAGCCTTTTGGAAACAGCCAAACAGACTGATCGAGTACATATTTCGGGTCGCTGATCGACATACTGAACACGAACAAAAAGGGATAGACGGTAATAATTATGACAAACCACATGCTTACGATAATGAAAAGATCCGAGATTTTATCGCCTGCCGTTTTTTTTATGACTGTCACCATTCATCCCCTCTTTTCACCATAACGACGTTTTCGATAGCTTTCTGCTGATATAGTTAACAGTAATAAGCAGCGTAAGGTTGATTATGTTATTAAATAGCCCTATCGCCGCTGAGAAGCTATATTCCGAATTGATTATCCCTCTTTTGTATACAAAAGTTGCAATCACATCAGCGGTTTCATACGTTGACGGATTGTACAGCAGCAGCACCTTTTCAAAGCCCACTTCCATCAGATGTCCGACCTGAAGAATCAACAGAATGATGATGGTTGGCATGAGGCACGGCAAAGTAATATGCATCATTTTACTCCATCTGCTCGCTCCGTCTATCTCGGCGGCCTCATAAAGCTGCGGATCAATGCCGGCAATGGCGGCCAGGTAAATGATGGAGCCCCAGCCGAACTCCTGCCAGATGCCCGACGAAATGTAGATCGTCCGGAAATAGCCGGGCTCACTCATGAAATTGATGGATTCGAAGCCGAAATTTTTAAGAATGATATTGATAATACCGTCGGTTGGAGAAGTAAAGTTGATAATCATACCCGAAACAACGACGATCGAAATAAAGTGAGGAAGATAACTTACCGTCTGCACCAGCTTTTTGAAAAAACGTTCTCTAAGCTCATTCAGGAGAAGCGCGAAGATGATGGGAACAGGGAACCCCCACAGGAGGGAGTATAAGCTAAGTAAGATCGTGTTCCTCATCAATCTTCCAAAGTAGATCGATTTGAAAAATTGTTCGAAGTACATGAACCCGACCCACGGACTGCCTAATATCCCTTTCAGCGGTTGAAATTTTTTGAACGCGATTAAGACACCATACATGGGAAAGTAATTAAATATGGCGAAATATACGATCACCGGCAGGATAATCAACAGCAAATATTTATCCCTTTTGAAATTTTTTACCGTTCGGGCGAGAACGCCCGGCTTCTTTTTCTCTTCCTTGGTAGAGCCGTTATTCAGCTTAATGCCACCGTTGGCCTCAAGCTCTACACCATTATTCATGACGTCACCCCCTCGATGATAATGTAATTTTTTTCATCTATTTCATAACCCGATCGTACTGCTTTTGCTTGACCTCAATGAGTTTATTGATTCCCATTGATTTCATCGTGGATACATACTTCTCCCAATCGATCGGCGCCTGACCTGTAATAAACTTCGTCAGCGTTTCGGCTTTATACGTTTGAATATCGGCATTGATCGCTGTGGTCGCCTCAACCTCTTCCACGCTCGTTAATCCGAGCGGAATCGCGTCGACACCGGAATCCTTGAGTTTTTCAGCCTGTTTGACGGCGTCCGGCAGTAAATTCAAAACAGCTTTAGTCTGTCTGGACCAAGGTCCCTTTTCACTGCGGATCCATACGGTTACAGGCATCGCGCCGATCGATCGCAACGCGTCATTCACATCCAAACCGTCGGGGTTTTTAGATGTCCATTCGGTGAATTGAGGCTCACCGTCCACCATCTTGTAGCTTTGGCCTTCAATTCCGAAAGAAACGTACCTATTCCCTTCTTCACTTGCGTAAATATAATCAAGCCATTTTATTGCTACTTCGGGATTCTTGCAATCCTTGGAGATCGCGAGCCAACCGCTAAGAGGTCCATACTTCTCATAAAAGCCTTTCGTACCCGGACCCGACGGAGGAAGTGTCATCTGCCAATTCGCATTTTGTATACCGGCTTGCTTTTGTGCGTTCGTGAAGCGATTCGCATTATTGAGGAAATGATTCGTCACGCCAATAACATTGCGGGAAATGCCGGAAATAATATCGTCATCCGTCTTCATCATAAACTGGGGATCGATCAGGCCTTCTTTATACAGTTTGTTCAGCCATACTACCAATTCTTTGGCTCTCGGGTCGATCCATTCATACTGGATTTTGCCGTTTTTGTCCGGATAGAATCCGTCACTGTAATTTAAATGCAGTCCCATTGCGCTGCCGAACAAGAACAATCCGCTGATAGAGCTTCCGTTCGTGACTTGAAATCTTGTCGAGATTGGGATCTCATCCTGCTTGCCGTTACCGTTCGGATCCTTTTCCTTGAATGCCTTTAACACAGTGTACCAATCGTCGAGCGTCTGCGGCTCTTTCAATCCCAATTTGTCCAGCCAAGTCTGATTAATGATTAAACCGAACGGGTCCGTAGAAGTTGTCCCTGAAACATCGGACGACAGAGCGTATATTTTGCCGTCCGGTGCCTGCATCATTTTTTTTATGGCAGGATTTTCACTGAAATATTTCCTGATGTTCGGAGCATATTTGGCTATCAAATCATCCATTGGGATGATCAGTCCGTCAGATGCTGGTTTTACCGGATCGTTAGGAAGCCTAATGAGATCGGGCAGCCCTTGAGCAGCTGCCATTCTTACATTTATCGTATTCGTATATTGGGAGGATGGCGCGACTTCCCACTTGATCTTGACGCCGGTCTTTTTTTCGATTTCCTGCCATACCGGAAGATTTTGAGCGTAACTTTTGGGCGTGTAATAGTTGTCGTTTGTCGCGACAGTTAACGTTACGGAACCGTCGCTAACTATAGGCAACGAATAATCTTGAGCCTGCGCTGTCGATGAGTTAGACGGCGCCGTTGCGGTTTCGGTATTGTCGCAGCCTATCAATGTCGATGAACAAACGGTCAAACAACTAACAAAAGATAGTATGTATTTCTTATTGAAAGGTTGCTTATTCTTTTTCATAATTTGTTTTCCTCCCAAATTTTTTAAACTAGGTAACGCATTCAATCTTTTGTTAGCAAATTAGTCTAAACATTTCACTCTCCGCTTTTCGATATTGCTATTCCTTTAATTTCAAAAGTTATACCATTTAAGCTGATCAACTCCTTTCTCATTTATGTTATTGGCCTTAGCCATAACATCCGAATAAACGATTTCGATTTATCCAGTAAGACTAAGATAGTAATCGATTTCTCTTAAACCGAAATAAAATGATATTACTCACATTTCATACTTTACCTTAGAAAAGAGATAAAAATTGTTTCTACTGGAAAAGTAATCGTTTTCTTTCAAGCCGAAAAAAAGGATGATTTTGGTCATTGCCATAAACCTAGCGTAGTTGGTATGAGTATTTCTTGGAGTGAGGGTATTTATTACTGAGTTGAAAGGAGAAGTTAAGGAGCTGCTCTAGGATGAAGTATAATCGATTCTTCTTTGTCGAATTGTAACATAATATGTTATTTTTAATAACATATAAATATAGTGTGTGTTACGTATGTGTTATTAAAGTTGCCAATTTATATATATCTTATCAAAAATAATTGGCTTGTCAAGATATATTACGAATTTTCTGATAATTAAATTGGCTTCTCACACAACCGCCATCATCACTTTATCGGAAAATTCACCGTATTCGTTTTCTTATCCCTCATAAGTATTTGTTTTCGGCGAAACCATCCGATCAAGGACACACCAAAACAACATAAAAAACAAATTAAGAATAAAAACCTCATATTAATATTCATCACCGTCCCGATTTCATTATGCAGCCCCATAGAGCCAACCAGCACAGTAGCAAGCCCAATTCCGGACATTTGCCCAAGGTAGCGTATCAACGCCAGCAGACTGCCGGCCAAACTAATTGTCGATTCCGGTGCGGAGCTCATAATTTCAGCATTATTCGTTGCATGGAACAGCCCCATGCCGATCCCGAAAAATGACAGATGAAGGATTATAGCGAAAGCTGATATTTGATGAAAGAAGGCGACAAACAGCATCGATACAGCGCAGAAGAGTGCTCCCAACGTAATCGGAAAAAATCCTCCATACTTGTCTCGGAACCAGCCTGCGAAGGGAGAGACCATCCCCATAAGAAGCGGATTCAGGATCAAGAGTCCACCGGTTACTGAGGTGGATAAACCCAATTCATTCTGAAGATAGAAAATAATCGGAATCATTGAGGCCGCCTGTGCCATGTTGATTAAAAAAGAACTAATATTGCCGAGCAAAATTTTGCGATGACGAAACAACTCTCGGTCCAAGATGCCATGCGCTATTCTTCGCTGGTACAGCCAAAGGACTACGAACAGAGCGATTGACAAGCCCGCCATCAGAATTGCCGGCGTAAAACCGCCTTCCCGTCTGCTAACCTCCGCCGCAAACATTAGCAAGCAAGCAGCCGAAGCAAGCAGGCTGGAACCAGCGATATCGAGCTTTATATTCGAGCCCCTGTTCATTGAGCTGGGAAACCAGCTACGACCAAGCAGGAATGCTGCCAAGCCTATTGGCACATTGATCAAAAACAACCATGGCCAACTAACGAACTCCAGGAGAAGCCCGCCAATGGCCGGGCCTGACAACGTTCCCAGCGAAATAACCATAGCGTTTATTCCGAGTGCGCGCCCTCTTTCATGATCAGGGAACACCTGTCGGACCATGGCCTGGCTGTTGGCCATTATCATGGTCGCCCCAACTCCCTGAATACACCTCGAAAACAGAATGCCGACCATCCCTTGTGACAAAGTGATACAAAGAGAGCCTATACTGAACACAAGGAAGCCATAGCTGTAGATTTTCCGCCGATCCCAGATATCCGACAGTTTTCCTATAATTGGCAGAAGAGCCACCATCGTTAATAAATAAGTTGTCGTTATCCACTGAACTTGTGCCAGGGAACTGGAAAACTGTCCTGCTATAGTTGGAAGGGATACATTAACAATTCCAACATCTAATGTCGACATCAGCGTACCCATGTTAATAATGTGAAGAATGGACCATTTTTTCGCAGTATTTCCATATATCATCGTTTACAATTCCTCTCGCAAAAGATCTATTGTTTCTGCCTGCGCAAAAACAATAAGCAGCCGCCCCGAAGCTGTCTTGTATTAGTAGAAAAGCCCCTATTGCAAGGGGCTCTAATCTACTCTGTTTAAGGTAAAAATTCTTTCTTCAACTTGCACACCATTGTATAAGCCGGATCGAATATATTGCCCAAATCATATTCTACGCATTGTCCGAGCAAGCTGCTCGCTTCAATTACACTTAAACCGTAATCATCTTTTAACCACCGCATCATTTCGGTAGTCGCATGCTGAACAGCTTGATCCAGCGGACGCGCATTACCTACAGTAAATATATGGCTATCCGATTCCCCGCGCGGCCAATACATTCTTTTTCCCTTGATCAATTTAACCGTAAAGCGAATGTCCAATGAAATTTCAATCCCTGTTCCGACAATTTCTCCATCTCCCTGTACGGCATGGCCGTCGCCGACATGCAGCAGCGCACCTTTTGTAAATACGGGGAAATAAGCCGTTACTCCGGCGACAAATCCGCGGTAATCCATATTGCCGCCATATTCCCCGGAGGTTGCGGTGGAAATGGCCTGGTATTTCGGAGGAGCTACACCGAAACAGCCCATAAATGGAGCCAACGGCACCTTTAGATTGGAGAGAGCCGGAGTAGGCTCGGCAAGCTGGGCAATGCCTTGCTTAAGGTCAACATTCCAACGGATTGTTTCTTTATCCGGCAATTGAGATATGAATTCCGGGTCAAGCACGTTGGGGGCAATTACATTGGACGTCCAGCCCCAGTTTCGATTTGGATTCATGTGGTCCAAATAAACGACTAACACATCTCCCGGTTCGGCTCCTTCGATATAAAAAGGTCCGGTCATCGGATTGCCCCGCTCGGCTACCGCTTGACCGCTGGAATCCATTCCTCCGGCATCAACAGTCGTCGTCACCACGGTATCGCCGTCCTTTATTGTAAGAACTGCTTCATGTGAGCCGATAGTGTTGTAATATATTTCCGGTATAAAATGATGAACCGCCATTGGCCGCCTCCTTAATTCGTTTCATTCACAATTTGTTTATATCCTATGTTAATTTACAGCTTCCGCCTCCATAGTGAGAGGGTGCTTGTGCTAAATTATACTTTTCGTACATAATGATGGAAAGTAGTTACTTTTTTTATATATAGATACCACATTTATCGTTAGTTTAGTAAAATAAAGTAAGTTACGGTGAAACGAATCTTCGAAATTTCAAAAACTCCAAAAATTTACCGCTATAAACGAAATGAAGCCCGGGATTCCCGGGCCTCAACCTTAAGCTGAATAGACGACAGTTCCGTTCGAAACCGTTTGAACAATATGGAATACCTTGTCTTCTCCCCAATCATACAAAATGAAGTCAGCGGGGGAACCGGCATCCAAAGTTCCTACACCTTTTTGGTCTAAGCCGAACAGCCCGGCAGGATGCAGCGTAGCCATTTGTATCGCGTCTTCCAAGGGGCAGATTCCCGAACTTGCTACGAACTGAATACCCCGATGCAGCGGTGTTGCGGACCCTGCCAAGATGTCAGGCGTATGCGCCAGATGCAATAAACCGTTAGGCTCTAAGATCACATCGGCGTGGTGTGTAGTGTAGCGACCTGGGGGAAGTCCCGCCAGATGATTGGCGTCGCTAATTAGTATGGCCTTTGGACCTTTGGCGCGAAGCATGACCTTCAATGTAGACGCAGGAAGGTGGTGTCCGTCCGAAATTAATCCTGCCCATAGACGATCGTCCGCGAGCTGCGCCCAAATATAATTAGGGTGACGTTTTATATAGGGATGAGCGCCGTTGCCCAAATGCGTGCTCATAGTTGCGCCGGCTTCCACGGCCAAACGAATCTGCTCTTCCGATGCATTGCAGTGCCCGATTGCGGCCACTATGCCGTTCTGCCTTAACAGACGGATAAAATCAAGGGCTCCTGGCTTTTCGGGGGCCAGAGTGACTTTGCAAATTTTTCCGCCCGCAGCGCCAAGCCATTCCATTAATTCATCTTCGCTCGGATTCCGCACCCACATTTTGTTATGAGCGCCCCGCGGCCCGTCTTCGTCGGATATAAAAGGGCCTTCCACGTGAATACCGATGACAGCATGATTCACTGACGAATCAGCATTGCAAGCTTCCGCAATAATACGTATGCAATGCAGCATTCTCTCCTTCGGACCGGTTACAACGGTCGGACAAAACCGGGTTACACCGCCTTGCTGCATCAGCTTAACAATCTGTTGTACGTCTTCAACCGTTAAATCGGAAGTATTTAAATTAAATCCCCCGATCCCATTCAATTGCACGTCGATCAATCCGGGAGCGATCCACAAATTCGCCGGCTTATCCGACTGTGTTACGGAGACAATTTGACCTTTAGTAACGGTGATATCCACCACTTGGCCGGTTTTCCAGTGTTTTGCCGTAAACACCTGATCCATATTCATGCCCCTAAACGAACTGTTTATCGACTTCAGATGATGATTGTTTATCCAGGAAAAGATTGAAATTTGGATGTGTTTTTAATATGGTTGACGGAATATGATTGGTGACCTCATTTTCGAATAAATTGCGTATGGCATTAGCTTTCACTTTGTGCGGGACGCATGAAATGATGACATTGCTTTGCATAATTTGATGCACAGTCATCGTAATCGCTTGTTTCGGAACATCTTCGATTGTCGAAAACCAACCTTCCCCCACTTGCTGCTTCTTACAGTTCTCATCCAAATCAACGACAATATAAGCTTCTTTTGTATCGAAATCTGCCGGAGGATCATTAAAAGCAATATGCCCGTTTTCCCCGATCCCGATCAAAGCCAGATCGATAGGTTCTTTTCTGATTTCCTCCGTCAATGCTTTAATATTGCTTTGTATATCTCCTTCCCCATTAACAAAATGAACCATTTGAATAGGTACTAAATTAACAAAACGTTCTTTCAAATATTTTCTAAAGCTTGCCGGATGCTCTTCCGAAAGGTTTACATATTCGTCCAAGTGGAACATTTCCACTTTGCTCCAATCCACATCCATTTTCACAAGAGCTTCTAATGTTTCAAATTGTGAAGCTCCTGTAGACAGGACCAGTCTGACCTTTTCCTGTTTGGTCAATAAATCTTTAATGCTTTCAGCTGTGAGAGATGCCGCCATTTTTCCCAAGTCTTGGGCCGTTTCCAAAACGTTCACTTTCATGTAGATACCTACTCCTTTATTTTTTAATTAGTTACAATGCGTAATGCAGGACAGTAATCGATTTCTCGATAGCTAATAAGCAGCTGAAAGTCATATTGAGGAATCGGATATAAACATTCCGATATCCAATGACACTTTCAATTCATATTCCCTACTTTGGACAAAACTGTTTTCCGTAATTTTGAGATAAGCTTCAGCTGACAAGGCCGCCGTCGCATGCCAAATGTTACGATGAATACAAACCGGCCGATCCAGTAAGAACAATTCAAGCTGCTGCGGTGTTTCTTCCCGGGCAACAAGCATAACGCTGATTCCTTTTAGCGGCTCGAACGATTCGCGGGTGTTCGGATGCAATCCCAGCTTATTGATTTTACCTCTAGTCAAACGCGAGATCGCGATACGCCAACCTTCCGTTTGCGGTTCATTCACAATCACCTGAAAGCGATCCTGCAAGTTTTCGTCAAACGCAATAATATCGCCGTACGGCTTAAAAGACTCCGCCGTCAAGTTTTTCAGAATCAATTCATTGCTCATATACGGTCTCACCTTCCGCCACGGTCTTTGAAATCGTCCAAGATCCTGGTTCCTTATGTTCATAGATGATGAGATCGGCCGGAGAGCCTTCCGCTAGATTACCAATGCCCATGTCCGCCAAGCCGAAAAGCTCCGCCGGGTGCAAAGACGCCATATTGATTGCTTCGCCAAGCGAGCAAATGCCGAACTTCTCCATATTTTGCACACCTATATGCAGCGGCGTGGCGGATCCCGCCAAAATATCCCGAGTGCTGGCCAAATGAAGAAATCCGTTCTCCTCCAAGATCACATCGTCGTTAATGTGAGTCTTGTAACGACCGGGTGGCATTCCTGCCAAATTAACGGCATCGCTGGTCAAAATCGCTTTTTTCCCTTTCGCGCGAATCATTACTTTCAGTGTGGAAGCAGGCAAATGAAAGCCGTCTGCAATGAGCCCCGCCCATAAACGATCGTCGGCAAGCTGAGCCCAGATATAATTGGGATGCCGCTTTATATATGGATGGGCTCCATTACCCAAATGCGTACTCATGGTAGCGCCGGCTCGAACCGCCTCCTGAATTTGCTCCTCCGAAGCATTGCAGTGCCCTATGGAAGCGACTACTCCCAGTTCACACAGCTTTTCAATGAACGGAATAGCCCCGTTTTTTTCCGGCGCCAATGTCACTTTGCAGATACGCCCTCCACTGGCTTTATTCCACTCTTCAAATTCGTTCCAATCCGGATCTCTTACCCAGTTCAAATTATGAGCCCCGCGCGGTCCGTCGTCCGGAGATATGAACGGTCCTTCCACATGTATGCCAATAACCGCATGGTCTACCGCAGCATCGGCTTGACAGGCTTCCGCAATGGTCCGTATACAATGAAGCATTCTTTCCTTCGTCCCCGTAACTACGGTTGGACAAAATCGCGTAACACCCCCTTTGTTCAGCACCTTCACAATTTGTTTAACCGTGTCTACCGTAATGTCCGGAGTATTTAAATCATAGCCTCCGATACCGTTTAGCTGTACGTCGATCAAGCCGGGAGCAATCCAATGCTCTGAAGCCTGATCTAACTCCCTTACGGAAACGATCGTACCGTTCTCTGCTGTAACGCCGACCGTCTTTCCAGAAAGCCAATGTTTACCGATCCATGTATCGCTCACTTGCGCTACCTCACTTTCAAGGGGATATCGTTTCTTATTTCACGTTTTTATTGATGCCGTCGATCATTTTTTCCGCATTTTTGATAAATGTATCCAAATCTTCCTTCCCGGTTAAGTAGTTTTGCAATTCAACCGGCATATTTTTGTCTAAGACAGGATAATCCCTGTAGAACGGAGCGGTTACGGATTTTTGAATAATCGTATACAGATTGGTTTTCCATTCCGCGTTAATTTTATCGAAGTAATCGTTGATAACCGGAAGCTTACCCCATTTGGTCGCTCCGTCATTCTGAACTTGGCTGTCCATTAACGCTTCTTGAATGAATTGAACCGCAAGCTTTGGAGCTTTGGTAGCTTTCGGCACAATGATTCCTGCGGTAAACGCATAGGAGCCGTTTTTGTCGGAGCCCGGGATTGGGATAACTGTCGAATTCCCTTTGCCAATCGTCGGTTCAGCTTCCGCCGCAGTCGAACCGCTTTGCAGAAGCATCGCCACTTGCCCGGCGTCAAAATTATTGCGGCCGGCGTCTTTATTCGTAAACGTATCGATGGAGAATACGCCTTCGTCCGCTCCTTTTTTCCAAATACTCAAAATGTTTCTCATTTCCGGCGTATCGAATGTCAGAACGTTGCTGTTATCTTTATAGAAGCTTCCTCTGGCCGCTTGCTCTACGGCAATAAGCGTTGACTGGGCATTCGGGCCCCATTGAATTGTCATTCCTTGCTGGGTTACTTTATTGCCGTCTTTTTTCGTCAGCTTCTTGGCATATTGATAGATTTCATCCCAGTTTTTAGGCTGGATCACGTTACCTTGCGCGTCAGTTAAACCCGCTTCTTGGAACATCTTCTTATTGACGTTAATCGCGTAAGTTTCCAGACTGAAAGGTATGGCAAATTGAAAGCCGTTCACATCCCCGAATTTCAGAGCAGTTCCCACAAACTTGTCTTTTGCCGTTGCACCTGTGAAAAAGTCCGTCTTGTTGAAATCAAGCAGCAAGTCTTTGGCCATATACTGAACGGCTTCCTGCGAACCGTCTACCATAACGATATCGGCATCCGTTTTGTTTTGACTCCACTGTAAAGCGAAGTTAGCCAGCACGGTTTTATCCGGGTAGGGTTGGAGCACCACATTGACATCGGGATGCTTTTCTTTGAATTTGGCTACTGCGGTATTGAGCTGCAGTTTTTCGACCATCCATGCGTCAGGGGCTATTTTTAACGTTTTCGGTTCCGGACCTCCGGACGCACTGCCGCCGGACGGATTTCCCGAAGCACCTTGAGGGGCCTTCGAACAGGCTGACGCAAAAACAAGAGCGGAACATACGCTTAATACGGCAAAAGCCTTAAACTTACTTTGGGACATCGACTTCTCCTCTTTTCTATTATATTTTTGTAACCTTCAGCCTATTACCCTTTAATCGATCCTTGCGTGATGCCTTCAACCATTTGCCGCTGGAACAATATGAAGATGATGATCGGGGGCAGCATTGACAGGACAATGACGGAAGATAATGTGCCAAACGCCCAAACTTCCCCTTTAAATAACGTCAAGCCTACCGTTAATGGCATCGACGTCTGATCCGTCGACAGTGTCTTGGCTAGCGTATATTCCCCCCAAATGTTGTAAAAGGCGTGGATGATGATAATAACCAGGCCGTTTTTTGCAATCGGCATCATAATATGCCACCAAGTCCGGACTACTCCACATCCATCCATCTCCGCAGATTCTTCAATCTCCTTGGGAATCCCCACAAACGTCCCGCGCATAATAAAAATGGCGAAAGGCAGAACAACGGCGACATTGGGCAGGATTAAGCCCAGCTTCGTATTCAAAATTCCAAATGTATTTTCCATCATATACATAGGAATAAGGAATATAGCGAGCGGCATCGTGATGATCAAAAGAAGTGCCACTAATAAAACCTCACGCCCTTTAAAGGGAAGCCTCGCAAAAGCGTATCCGGCCAAAGCGCTCAAAATCACGACAAGCACAACGCCCCAAATCGTAATAATGACACTGTTTAAGAAGTAATCGATAAAATTTCCCGTAAGGATATTCGCGTAGTTATCCAAGACGAAATTTTTAGGTAAAAAGGATTGCGGAACTTGAAAAATCTCCTGTTGCGTCTTGAATGAATCCAACAAAGTGTATACGAATGGAGTCGCTATAAAGACGGATACCACAATCAGCAGGAGATAGTTGATCAGTTTTATAGGCGCGGTTGTAACCATAGCTTCTCCCCCTTACGCATGGTCCTTTGACCTGTTCAAATAAAAATTAATTAAGGCAAACACCATGGTTATCGCCCCAAGAATATACGCCATGGCGGAAGCGTAGCCCATATCGAAATTCGAGAAGGCTGTAAAATAAATTTCCTGGTACATGACCAAGGTGGAGTTACCCGGTCCTCCGTTTGTCATAACCATCGGTTCAACAAACACTTTCAACCCGTGCAGGATGGCCCACAAGCCGGTCAATACATAGGTCTCCCTTAAGTTGGGGAGAATGATGCTTACAATTCGCTTTATTCCGCTCGCTCCGTCAATTTCGGCTGCCTCCAAAACTTCCTTGGAGATCGACTGAATCCCGCCGAGAAACAGAATGGTTTCAAAGCCTACGGTAGCCCACAATCCGACACCGATAAGGCTTCCCATGGCGGTCGTCCCGTTATTGAGCCAAGGCTTGGCCAAAAATGACAGCTTCAGCACGTCCCGCAGTATAAAGTTGAGAAGACCGTAATTCTCTTGAAGAATCCACATAAACACTAACGCAGATAAAGAAAGCGGTACCACGATTGGCATAAAAATGATAGTTCGAAGCACTTCGTTTCCCCGCTTGATATGGAAGAGCAGCAGGGCTATCGCCAACGAGAGAAGCATAATCAAAACAAAATACCATATACCGAACGTGAACGTGTTTTTCATGGCAACGAGGACAGCGGGATCTTGAAAAGCTTTAATATAATTTCCAATCCCATTAAATTGCGGATTGGTGTCATAAACAAAGTTAAATTTATTCAAGCTTATATAAAACGAGTAAACCAGCGGGTAAATCATAAAGGAAAAGATAAAAAGAAATGCCGGTGATATGAACAATACTCCAAATATACCCTTTCGGTTTCGCATAGATTTCACCTCTGTAACTTTTCATACAAGAACTCAAAGGAATCTGACATCATCTTGAAAAAGCCGAGCTATAGAAATCGATTACTATTACTTCGGAAATCGATTTCTTATCTACAAAAGAAATACATTTCCAATAAATTGTTCTTAAATATGGATGCACCTCCAGCGCTAATTAAGCTTGTTCATAGAACAAAATAATTATTCTCAAATCCGGCACCCTTTTTTATTACATCTTTAACTTATTATGTTAATTAAAATCGATAATCATCCTCTCTCGCAATCATTTTTAGCACTTTACATGTCACTATTCATTACATAGATGATTATAGCATAATTAACATAATCTCAAAAGCTTTTTTTTACTTAATCAATATATTTTATAGTAATCGATTTCTATGATGCTGAAATGGTAATTTTTTAAAAATAGCATTACTAAATCCTGTCAATTGCGACTTGTAGAATTACGAATGATCAGCTTCGGCTGCAGTATGATTTCTTTAAGAGCTATAGGTTTGCTGTTTACCATATCCAGCAGTAGATTGCATGCAAACCGGCCCATCTCTAATTTGGGATGATCTATGGTGGTCAGTGACGGAACAACCATTTGTGACAGCTCAATATTATCAAAACCAATAACGGAAATTTGATTGGGGACCTCAACGCCCTGAAAATGAAGTTCATTAATGATTCCCAAGGCCGTTAGATCATTGCACGCCAATATTGCCGTAGGCCGGTCGTCAAGATCCAATAATTTGCGGACTAATTCTCGACCGTTACGGAACTCATAAGCATTGCCTTGATATTCAATATCGTCCAAAGCCGATTCTTGAAGCCAGCCTTCCTGCAATGTGATTCCCGATTCAAGCAGAGCTTCCTGGTACCCTTTAAATATGTCATGTCTGCTGGGACGATTCATAGGCGCAGTAACATAGGCTATTTTTCTGTGGCCGTTTTCAATTAAGTATTTTGTCGCTAGATATCCGCCTTTTTTATAATCGAAACCTATTTGATAGACATCCGGATTATCGATTGTCTGATCAATAGATATAACAATAAGCCCTTTGGATATATATTCATTAATTAAATCCTTCTGTTCTGAAATGGAGGAAATAATGATTCCTTTCACTTGCTTATCGAAGAGCGTTTGCAGGTATTCAGCTTCTAATTCAGGGCTATGCTGGGAATTACACAATAACACGTGATATCCGCTTCTTCGTGCAATTTCTTCAATTCCAAGGACCACATTGGCATAAAAAGGATTGCTTATTGAGGGAATGATCACGCCGATCGTCATGCTGTTATTTGTCTTCAATTGTCTTCCAATCATATTAGGCCTATAACCAAGCTCTTTCGCCGCCGCTTTTATTTTTCTTTTTAATTCGGGACTAACGGGATAGGAGCTATTGCTCAGCACTCTAGATACGGTTGCAACAGAGACATCCACTGCTTTGGCAATATCATAAATAGTTACACGCTTTTCCATTGGGTTCACCTTATCTAATCATTTTTTAACAAATATCATTTCTATTAATTGAATTATATTTTTATATTTTTTCACATCCTATTATCGTCTGTCAACCGCCTCCTAATAAAAACCAATAACGCCCAACCGATGGTTGAGCGTTTGATGTGTTGAGTGCCGGATTAAGCCCTTCCTCTTGGGGCACGAATAAAACATCCTTTAAATTTCGGAAAGTTCTAGGAATATGTATATTTATAGATTGACAGCTTTCTTTTTAACGACCGTAATGATCCATAATAAAAGAGGAATTCCGATACCGCAAACGGGGATGATCAGAGATCTCCACAATAAGGGATACAAACCGAGAATGGTCTCATTCGGAATCAAACAAGCCATGATATAAATTGCCGGTGCCCCGAACCATATGATTTTCCGCCAATCTTTGATGTTTATTAACTGTGCCATCTCATAGCTGGTGATAAACAAATAGATTGACAATTTAGTAAACACTCCGAAAATCCAGATAAAGACAACGACGATATCGACGTTTTGAATGAAATTCATGATATCGATGGATCTTACCATCATAAAATAAGGGAACCTGAGCTTGCCCGATACATTTGGTCCAAAGACCAGTACCACCATGAATGCGGCAATAAAAAGGATGAGAGTGTTTAAGCCTATAGCCAGCATGGATCGTGAAGGCGCTTTACGGGGATTGTGCATAAAGGAAACGATAACCAATAGCATGAACGATTCTGCAAGATAAGAAGCAGGAGTAAGCGCTCCTTTTAAAATGTTTACCCATCCGGAATCGGAATAGACTGGCAGCAATTGATCCCATTTTACGTTGGGTGCATTAAGAATGAAGCTGACAATGAACGCCAAATATAGAATCGGCCCCGCTATTTCGGCAAATCGTCCGATACCCGTAATCCCTCCGGAATAGGTTAAATAAATCGATAAGCCTAGAGGAAGTATCATGATGAACCACACGGGTGTTCTGTCGAGAAAAAGAAGATGGATAAAGTCTCCAAATACTCGCAGAAAGACGGCAGGCAGCGTATACCAGACAATGAAATACGGAAGGACAATCATTCCCCCCAACCATTTCCCCATCAAAGTTCTGCTAAATTCGATTAACGTTTGGTTGGGGTAGAGAGAGCTCAGACGAGCATAAAGTAAGGTTAAGGCTGCAGCCGCAACCCCAGCGACCAGCATCGAAATCCATGCATCTTGTTTCGATAATTCGATTGTTGACGTTATCGTTAACCAGATCCCCATCACGATTTCAATCGTAGCAATAATCCAAAAAATTTGCATACCTGACAGCTTCATAAGTCCTTAACACTCCTCTCCATAATAAACAACCGGAACCAAGCTAGGATTACGGAGACGAGTTGCTTCGGCCCGGATCCTTGCATTGAAGCTCTACTTGGACAGAAACCGGAAGCTGAGGGAAAGTTTCGGTCCAATTATCTTTTAACGTTTTCCACTGATGAGGGTATTGTTGATGAACGCTTTCGCCAAACCCGAAGATATCTGTCTTGTACTGCTTCTGAACTTTTTCAATCAGCTGATTAATAGATCGCTGAGTCGTTTGACCGAGTTCGTCTTGTATGATTTGGAGATCCTTTGGTTTGGAGGGATTTAAGCTGGAATTGTTTTCGACAATCGTTCCTTTTCCAGTGAGATGGACGTCAATTTTCATTCGCTCATTGACCATTTTCACGCGAATACGCCTGTTTAATGATTGCAGCTTTACGCTTACGTTGCCATTTCCTTGGGTTACGAAAGCTGTTACAGAAGAATTTTCTTGTCTGTCCCTAATCCAATTAGCATAGACAGCTTCTTTAATATTCAAGAATCCCACTAATTTCATGCCATTATCTTTGTTAAAAATTGCAGCTCCAGAGTAAATAAACTTCGAAGAGGCAGTTAAGCTAACCGCCGGAACCATGGGTTGTATTCCTTGACTCAAAGCATCAGACAAAAAATCTCGGTAATAATTGTGTTTCCAAGCTAAAATATCCAGTCCACTTACGAGCGCATTCGCTGTAAACGGGTCAAAAAACGGGTTCACATTAAGTATGTCTTTCGCTTGACCTTCTTTCACGACATATACCAAGGAACGCATCTCCGATTCAGGATTACGAACAAACTCGTCGAGAAACTTACTCATTCCAAACTCGGCCATTCGTTGTCCGATAAGGATGATCTGGCGATGCCCGAGAAACACCTTTCGCGATAGCTTTGTCTGTAATTTTTGAATCGCATCGTAAATGTTTTCCCCAGTAGCGCTTAATGTACGGAAGCTTTCTTTCTTATTTCCACCGCCACCGTCTTGTCCACCGCCAACTCCCGAAGGTATTGCTATTTGAGCACTGAATTCAAACAGTCCGTCTTTTGTTAAATCAAGTCCTGATCCTAAATCGAATGCCAGTTGATTCGGTTCCCTAAGGTTCCAGCAACCGGTTGTATTCGATACGGTTAGGAGCAATAATAAACAAAGTTTAACTGCTCTCATCAATGATGATCCCTCTCATCTTTAGGTTCTGTAATTATTGCGGGCTTTCGGGGCCAACGTAACAACACATCCTTAAGCCCGCGGGTGCTTATCGGAGCAATTGGGGTAAGATAAGGAGTCCCAAATGGACTTAATTGAATTAGATGAATTAATATCGCAATGATCCCGATCGCCAAACCATATAGGCCTAGTACTCCGGAAAGTATCAATAAAGGGAATCTTAACATCCGCGCGGGAAAACTGAATCGATATCGCGGAATGACAAACGATGCGATTCCGGCAGCCGATACGACGATGACAATAGGCGCGGAAATGATTCCGGCGCGGACTGCAGCCTCCCCAATGACTAATGCCCCAACAATACTTACGAGAGGACCTATCTGTTGCGGCAAGCGGATCCCCGCTTCGCGCAAAGCTTCGAACATGAACTCCATGATAAGGACTTCAATCACTGTCGGAAACGGTGCCTTATCCCGCAGCGCCGCAATATTCATCATGAGCTTTGGAGGGATCATCTCCTGATGAAAATTGGTTAACGCAATATACATGGAAGGGAACAGAACCGAAAAGAGAGCAAAGATATAGCGAATCCATCGATTCACGGATACAAACAAAAACCGCTCATAATAATCGTCCGGTGCCTGTAACCCGGCCCAGAACGTCATTGGAGCTACTAGCGCAAATGGAGTTCCATTGGTTAATATGGCTACTCTTCCCTCAAGCAATCCAGCGGCGACCACGTCCGGACGCTCCGTGTTCAGCATTTGCGGAAAGGGAGAAAAATGGCTGTCTTCAATGGATTCCTCAATATATCCCGATTCAAGTATACCTTCGAGTTGTATCCGATTAATTCTTTTACGAACTTCATTCAATACGGACATTGAAACAATTCCTTCAATATAAGCAACAACTACATCGGTCTGCGTCAGTTTTCCGACTTTTAATGATTCGATTTTCAGCTTCGGTGTTGCAATGATCCTGCGTATCAGCGTGGTATTCGTACGCAGGTTCTCGGTAAACCCTTCTCTGGTTCCCCGAAGGGAAGCTTCATTTGCAGCCTCTTGTATGCTTCGGGTCTCAAACATTTTGACATCGGCAAGTAAAGCGTTAGGTTCCCCATCGACCAAGATCGCAAGGTTTCCCTTTAAAATCTGTTCAGCTATATCTCCAAAGCTGGAAAGCTTCATGGTTTGTAAAACGGAAAAGAGATTCTGCTCGCACATCTGTGCGATACTGTCGACCGTGCCAAGACCTTGAGGCAGCCCATCGTACATTAATGGTTTTATAACGTTTGACATAATGATATCTGTATTGATCATACCGTCAACGTAGATCAATAATAGCTTGGTTTGTCCATGAATTGTAAGCTCACGAAACATAATGTCCGAACAATTTTGAAATATATTTTTTAAAATTTGCTCATTCTCTATGATGTTTTTGCTGATATGTTGACTCGCATTTTCGATGGAGTGGTTGTTATTGGTTTGAAGTATATTTTCCCATACATGTGACTTTCGGATCCTATCCATTATTGTCCTCTACCTTCGTGCTGCGATAATGTTTGGTATTATATCCAATTTTATAAAAATGATTCTTTTTGTGGAAACGTAAAATAGTCCCTACCTTGTTGTGAAAGGACAGGGACTATTTTACGCTGAGCAAATGTGGCGCCCACTATCGGGTCCAGCCTTTCGCAATTATCTATTTCCCATATTTATTACAGGGTTCATGTCGTTCTTGCGAACTATAATTATTGGCCTTGTACAACAGCTACATTATCGCGCCAAGAATGAAACGGCTGCCAATTGAGCAGTTTTTTCGCCTTATCATTACTGAGAAGCGTTTCATAACCGTCCAGTGGCGCACGGAAATCCTTAACGTCCGGGTAAACCGCCGCCATCATGTCGCGGCTCTTTATATCCATGCTCGATGATTGAGCGTTTGATGTGTTGAGTGCCGGATCAAGCCCTCCTTCTTGGGGCACGAATAAAAACATCCTTTAAATTTCGGAAAGTTCGAGGAGCAACGGGACTTAGGTAAGGTACCCCAAACGATCTGAGGTTGACCAGATGGATCATCAAAATCATAGTCCCAAGCGCCACTCCGTACAGGCCGTACATTCCGGCAAGAATAAGCATGGGAAAACGAATCATTCGGGTAGCGGTCCCCATGTTGTATCGCGGAATCGTAAAAGAAGCAATCCCGGTCGTAGATACGACGATAACCATCGGAGCCGAAACGATACCGGCCTGTACGGCGGCTTGGCCAATAACAAGAGCTCCGACGATACTAACGGCCGAGCCGATCGTTTTGGGTAAACGAATGCCCGCTTCCCGCAGACCTTCAAAAATGAATTCCATAATTAAAGCTTCAAATACCGCCGGAAACGGCACTCCTTCCCGCGCAGCCGCAAATGCAAGAAGCAAATTGGTTGGAATTAACTGCGGATGATAACTCGTCAAGGAAACATAGAGAGAAGGAAGGTAAATGGACATGAGATATAAAATGATCCGAAGGATTCGAACTAGACTGGAATAAATAAATCTTTCATAGTAGTCATCGGCAGCTTGCAATCCCGTCCAGAACGTCATAGGTACGATCAGAACAAACGGATTACCGTCCTCAATAATCGCTACTTTTCCTTCCATCAGACTAGCTGCGACAATATCGGGACGTTCCGTGTTCTGAATTTGCGGAAACGGAGAAAACGTCTGATCTTCAATGAATTCTTCCAAATTAGTACCGACAATGGGATCCGTTACAATACGGTCCAATCGTTTACGTACTTCCTCCAGTACCGTCTCCGAAGCAATTCCTTTGATATAAGCAATAACGATGTCCGTTTTAGCCTCCTCGCCGATGGTTCGATTTTCCATCTTCAAGCTCGGATGTCTTAATTTTCGACGTAAAAGGCTGGTATTAACAATCAAAGTCTCCGTAAATCCTTCTCTCGGTCCGCGAACAACTGATTCCGCAGGCGGTTCTTCAATGGAGCGTTTTTCAAACCCTGCGATATCCGCCATTAAGGCGTCGGATTGCTCATTGACGAGAATGAGGACTTTCGATTTCAGTATGCCATCTACCGCTTCGCTAATCTTAGTAACTGTTTTTGTTTGCGCTAGCGGAACCAGTTGATCACGGATCGTTTGTCCGATGTCTTCCGGTTGCTCTATCCCCCTTGGAATACCTTGAAACATTATCGGCTTTAACAATACCTCGTCCAGCAGCTTGGTATCCACCAAGCCATCAATATAGATCAACAACACTTGGGGAGTATAATTTGAAGGAATGGCTCGAAAAATGACATCAAAGGTGTTTTCAAATATTTTCCTGAAAGTTTTTTCATTTTCAATTACATCACGACTCAGTTCCGATTGTGAAATGTTGATTAATGACGTTGAAGGAACAATATGATCATTATTTTGTCGATGTCTCCCTTTTCCACGCTTGAAAAATCCGAATCGATTCATCTATTCGTTCTCCTCTACCGAATGCATTACTCTAATGTTTTCCGCCAAAAGAAAATATATGTATAGAACATCACATGAATCTTAATAATATTATAAACATTTGTGAGGAGCAGGTGATCATTCACATGTCAAGTATGAAAATATCGGGGAAACAGATTTTTTGGATGATTGCCACCATGGAATTTGGCATGAGCGCTTTATTGACCATAAGTCCGACCATCGTAGAAGCCAAGCAGGACGCCTGGATTGCGATGGCCGTCGCAGCGGTTATAGGCATTATCATCACATTTGTCGCAACCAAACTGAGTTTGCTATATCCCGGGCAGACATTAATCGAATACAGCCAAACGATATTGGGCAAGTGGCTCGGAAAGCTTGTTGTGATCCCTTATTTGGTGATGTGGTATTCTGTAATCGCCATTATTTTACGCCAGTTCACCGATTTCATGGTGATGAATCTTCTGTCTCGGACACCCTTACTGGCGGTCATCATACCGATGGGTTTGGTTGTGACCATTGCAGCCAGCGGAGGACCTCAAAGCTTAGGAAGGTTAAGTGAGCTTGTAGGACCTATATCTTATGCTATGGCTTTCTCCATGATGTTTTTGTTATTTAGGGATTTGGATAACACCGCAATTTTTCCTGTTTTCGTCGATACGGGCTTGGCTGCCATTCTGAAAGGAGCTTTGCCGGAAGCCAGTTTTCTTGGCGAATCGATCATCATAATGATGCTTGTTTCATTCATGTCAAAGCCCGAACAAGCGCCGTCAAGAGCGATATGGGGCGTTGCTGCGACAAGCTTGTTACTCATATGCTGGATCATGATCACTTTGATGATTTTCGGTGCAGCTTTGGCGTCAAATATGTGGTTTCCGATTTACGACGCGGCAAGAATGATTTCCGCCATGGAATTCATGCAAAATTTGGAAACTCTCGGAATTATCTTATGGTTTTTCAGCGTGTTCATCAAAATGTCTTTGTATCTGTTCGTTGCCGGTTACGGCACCGCCCAGTGGCTGGGGATTAAAAAGTGGCGATATGTCCTTTGGTCCATCACTTTTATAGTAATCATCGGTGCGATGATTCCGAGAAATATTGACCGATCTTCGCTTGATTTTCCCAAGACATTTTGGATCCCGTTTGTACTGCCAATAAATATGATTGCCATTCCGCTTTTGCTATGGATAGTCGGGTTAGTTCGCCGCAGAGCAGAACGCGCTAACACTTAGCTAAAATAGTTGAAAAACGATCTAAGGGGAATCGGTGTGAAACAAAAGTGCTTGACGTGTTTAATCTTAATCGGCACAGTACTACTTATTACAGGTTAACAACTTAGATTGGTTAATTATTTAAGCTTTACAGAAGCTGAGGACAGGTATTGGATATTAGGCAGGAAAGTATATCTTCCGTTGACCGGATATATTCCGAAGGGGAAAGGCACCGTTACATTGGATGCCCGGAATCTCAAATGCAAGATCAATACCTTAATTAGTCCGGATCAAAAAGTGAGCATTTCCTTACTGCTGACGGCCGAAGGACAGCTTAACGAGAAAAATACCAACCTGGATCTTAGAGCATCAAAAAATATAAAGACCTTGGAAACTGCACTGAATGCACAACTGAAAAAGCGTATTGGCAACATGATTGCCAAAATGTAAAAACTGGGGGCCGATGTATTTAGAATTGACGATCATATGCATCGGCAACACCCAGGTGAATGGAAAAACTTAAAGAGAAATTGGCAAAAGAGCTTCAAGGAAGCCGACATTTCAGTAAAGGTTGAGGTACGCATACGGAATACAGGGCTTACAGGTCCAGCTTTGCAATTTAGAAAACAAAAAATCGTGAAATAATGAAACCTTTTTTCATGGTACTAAAACTGGCCGCGATATCTAAAGCCGCTTCATAATCGATGCTTGTACCGTTTCGTCGAAATCAATCATCGAACGAACTTCCGCCTCAACCGATACGTCGCACAGAACGAACCGTGACTCATAGCCTCCGCTTGCTCGTAAGCGACCCGCTGTATTTGCATCGCCAGCTTCCCGCCGCTTATATCAAACATCGTGCCGAAATTATATGCGGCGAACTCGGAAGCGAGATAGCAGATCAGATGGGTGACATCCTATTTCTCCCCCCAGCGGCGCAGCGTCAGCGTGTCGAGAAGCCTCTCCTGCTAATGTTTTCCATCCAAAGAAATTATATGTATATTACTTCACATGAATCTTCATAATACAATAAACATGTCTAATGAGTAGGTGAATTCACTTGTCAAGCATGAAATTATCTGGAAGTCAGATTTTCTGGATCATTACGACTATGGAATTTGGAATGACCGCTTTATTGACCATAAGTCCGACCATCGTAGAAGCCAAGCAGGACGCCTGGATTGCGATGGCCGTCGCAGCGGTTATAGGCATTATCATCACATTTGTCGCAACCAAACTGAGTTTGCTTTATCCCGGGCAGACATTAATCGAATACAGCCAAACGATATTGGGCAAGTGGCTCGGAAAGCTTGTTATGATCCCATATTTGCTGATGTGGTATTCTCTGATTGCCGTTGTTTTACGCCAGTTCACCGATTTCATGGTAATGAATCTTCTGTCTCGGACACCCTTACTGGCGGTCATCATACCGATGGGTTTGGTTGTGACCATTGCAGCCAGCGGAGGACCTCAATGCTTAGGAAGGTTAAGTGAGCTTGTAGGACCTATATCTTATGCTATGGCTTTCTCCATGACGTTTTTGTTATTTAGGGATTTGGATCGCACCGCAATTTTTCCTATTTTCGTCGATACGGGCTTGGCTGCCATTCTGAAAGGAGCTTTGCCGGGAGCCGATTTTCTTGGCGAATCGATCATCATAATGATGCTTGTTTCATTCATGTCAAAGCCCGAACAAGCGCCGTCAAGAGCGATATGGGGCGTTGCTGCGGCAAGCTTGTTACTCATATACTGGATCATGATCACTTTGATGATTTTCGGTACAGCTTTGGCGTCAAATATGTGGTTTCCGATTTACGACGCGGTAAGAATGATTTCCGCCATGGAATTCATGCAAAATTTGGAAACTCTCGGAATTATCTTATGGTTTTTCAGCGTGTTCATCAAAATGTCTTTGTATCTGTTCGTTGCCGGTTACGGCACCGCCCAGTGGCTGGGGATTAAAAAGTGGCGATATGTCCTTTGGTCCATCACTTGTATAGTAATCATCGGTGCGATGATTCCGAGTAATATTGATCGAACTTCGATTGATTTTCCCAAGAGGATTGGGATACCGATTTTGCTGCCGATCAATATGATTGCCATTCCGCTTTTACTATGGATCGTCGGATTAGTACGCCGCAAAGCAGAACGCGCTAACACTTAGCTAAAAATATCGTAAAGAATGATGCATAACCTGTCATTACGATCTAAGGGGAAGAATCGGTATGAAACATACGTGCTTGATGTGTATACTCTTATTCGGAACAATGATATTCATAACAGGTTGCTGGAATCGGATCGAGTTAAATGATATTTCGATTGTGGTAGGATCGGGAGTCGATATTATTAATAAAGATACGTTTGCACTTAGCGATCAAATTATCGTTGCGTCCAGAATACATACTGCACAAGGAGGAGGGTCAACAGGAGCCGGGGGTGATCAGGCATTTATTACTGTAACGGCAACCGGGAAAAGCTTACTAGACGCCGGCCACAACATGCAATCGAAACTCTCGCGGCAATTATTCTTTAGTCATCGACAAAACATTTTTATTGGGGAGACATTGGCAAAGTACGGTCTTGAAAAAATATCAGATGAATATAGCCGAAATCCAAACACGCGATTACGATCCGATATATGGGTGGTTAAAAATAACACAGCGCTGAATTTGTTGAAAGTGTCATATCCTCTTGAAAGTATTCCGGCACTGGCCATTCTAAAAACGAACAAGCATTTGGGCGGCCCAGCTGGAATGTCGCTCATCGATTTTCTCAAGACCGCAAGCAGCGAAACAAGCAGCCCCACTTTGCCAGTCGTTGAAATCGTAGAAGAAGCAGCATCCGGAAGAAATTCATCTGACAGTAAGGACCAAAAAAACACGACCAGAACGATTAAATTTGCAGGTAGAGCTGTTTTTGACAAACAACTTAAATTGGTTGGATATTTAAGCTTTACAGAAGCTTTGGACAGGTTTTGGATGTCAGGTAGGAAAAGGTTTTATACACTGACAGGATATATTCCGGAGGGGGAAGGCACCGTTACATTGGATGCCAGGAAACTGAAAAGCAAGATCAATACCTCGATTAGTCCGGATCAAAAGGTGAACATTTCCGTACTGTTAACGGCGGCAGGAAAGCTTAATGAGAATAATACCAACCTGGATCTCAGAGCATCAAAAAATATAAAGCTCGTTGAAACGGCACTGAATAAAGAACTTGAAAAACGCATCGCCAAAATGATTACCAAAATGCAAAAACTGGGAGTCGATGTTTTTAGATTTGATGATCATATGCATCGGCAGCACCCGGATGTATGGAAGAGCTTAAAAAACGATTGGCAAAAGAAATTCAAGGAAGCCGACATTTCCGTGAAGGTTGAGGTGAGCATACGAAATACGGGGCTTACAGGACCGGCTTTGCAATTAAGAAAACAAGAAATCGTGAAATAATGATGTGAAATTCATTTTTTCCGCTGCATCCCGTCCCGCGGCAGCCCCCAGCTCGCTGCGGTTTGCGTACACTTCCACGTTCAGACGGCCGACCTTTTCCTTCCGGATCGGTTTTACTGCTTTGATCGTCATTGGAATCCTTGCAGTGAAAACCCCATATCCCTGAGCACCAAAACCCAGGAATATGGGGAGATTATCACATTCCATACCTTGTTACTACCAATTGATTTGTAAATGTCCGTTCTCTTCCGCCGCTTCGGCGTTTCCGGCGTTATCGCTGTTCTTTTGACTGCGAATGCTCGACTTCACTTCGGGCATTTGGCTGCCGGCGCCTTTGACGCTTTGCCAAATCGCCAGATTCAAGCGCTGTGCCGGCGCCCGGTCTTCGACCGAAAAGTCCATGGCAGACGATTCGGCGGCTAACGGAGCGTTTGGCTTGTTCACTTCGTCAAGCGATTGTTTCGGCGTGATCGCATCGTACGTTTTGAAATTCGGTTTGTCCGTAAACGCGTTAAACATTGGGAGAGCGGATGCGTCAAATTGCGTCAACGGCGGCACGCCAACGATCAGTTCCATCGAACGGAGCATGGAAGTGGTCGTGTAATGTGTGGAATCCACATTACCGGTTTGCGTGTAAGGACTGATTACCAAGGCAACCGTACGGTGGGCGTCGACATGATCCGATCCGTCCTGTGCGTCGTCCTCGACGACAAATATTGCCGTGTCCTTCCAGTATTTCGATTTCGATACGGTATCTACGAGGCGACCAAGGGCAAGGTCGTTGTCCGCCATCATCGCTTTTGGTGTAGGCTGGCCTACTGAAGTTCCGACCGTGTGGTCGATAGGAAGGCGGACAAGCTGTACGGTCGGCAAGTTGTCGTTGCTCTCGTATGTTTTGAATTCCTTCAGCCATTCGTCCACCCTGACTTGATCTTTAACTTTCATATCGTAGGGAGGGTAAGCCGTATCCGAGTGCTGTATCAGACCAGGCAAGCTGGACGGAAGGTAATATCCGGGATAAGCGTAAAATCCGTAGTTGCGGTAGCTGATATTGTTCTGTGCGAGCCTGTCCCAAATATACGCATTTTCAAAGTTGCCGTTCGGAATCGAAGAGATATTATCGGCGTAGGTGTCTTTAATGCGGTTCCGGCCAGAGTAGTTCGCCGGCCACGTTTTCTGCACATAAGTGTTCGCCATCCCGGCTACCGTCCAGTTCCATCCGTCCGACGAAACCTCCCCGTCCGCAAAGAAATTATCCAACGTCACAAATTGGCGTGCGAGCTGGCGGGTATTGGGCGCCGATTCCTCTCCAAAGAGATTAAGATTCGGATCTCCATTGCCTTTTCCAAGGCTCCCCAATACTTGATCGTAGGTACGGTTTTCTCTGACGACGTAGATCACATGCTTGATCGGTGAAGGATCGCCGACGTGGCGGGGAATCACTTGTTGGTCGTTGGATCCTTTGACCGTACGTACCTTATCCCGTTCGTCAAAGCCATTATTGCCTACAACCTGTTTGGTATAGTGGGCAAGCTCATTCGCGGCCGGCACATCAATAATGGAGAGAGTACCAATCTCCATCGAACCGGAATACTGATCCGCCGGCGTCGGGTTTTTATCATAAGGGTTCGACCCGTTCGGGTTCGGTCCTGCGCCGTATCCTTTGGAGTTCGCTACATAAAGCTGTTTGCCGTCTTGCGAAACCTCAATGCCTGTCGGGTACCAGGCGGTCGGGATCATGCCTTCGATTTTGTCTTGCTTATTATCTTCGCCGTCTTTGGCGAGGCGGATGACCACGACGTCATTGTTCCCCGCGTTCGCCACATACAAGGAATTGCCGTCCGGCGAAACCGTCAGCGCATCCGGGCTGCTTCCCTCTTTTGCACCTTTGTAAGGCGCCAATTCGATGGTTCGCGCCACCTGGTTTTTGGCTGTGTCAATAACGGACACGGTATCACTATCGGTATTCGCTACATAAAGCTCGTTTCGAACAGGATTTAACCGCATAGCACTAGGATGCGCCCCTACTTCAATAGTCCCCGAAACGGCTGCGCTGGCTGTATCGATGACCGAAACGGTTGTTCCTCCCCAATTGCTTACGTAGGCCGTCGCTCCATCTTTGGAAAGGGTAACCAAATAAGGGTTGTGTCCGACTTGTATGGTTTTTTTGACGCTGCCGCTTGGCAGGTCAATGATCGACATCGAGTCGTGCAGATTATTAGCCGCATACAGCGTCTTGCCGTCGGAGGAGATCGCAAGTCCGGCCGGGAACGTGTTCATTTTTTTACCGTTGGCATCCGTAGCCGGCATTAGGATCGGAGCCGTCTCGCTGAGCTGTTGTCCTTGTACGTCATAAACACGGATTTTGTTATTCCCGCCGCCGGAGGCATAAACCTTTTTACCGTCAGGGCTATAGACAACGCCTAAGAATAAAGCTTCGGGCGCTTTATACGGGATGGTTTGGATCACCTTGCCGCTCTTACGGTCGACTACCATAATGGACTGAGTAGACTGGCCATTGTTGCTGATCAATAACGTTTGGCCGTCGGGACTCATGGTCATTCCATATGGACGGTCGCCGAGCTTGACTTGTTCGCCGGCAGGGGTTAGCGTCCACCCGTTGGCAAATTTGTCAACTTGAGCGCCCCAGGGGAACGGAAAGCTGTTAAAAGCGAAAGCCGTACCTGAACTAAGTACCAATGATGTCAATAGAATTCCAGAAATGAGTTTTTTCTTCTTTATTTTCAAAGTCAACGTCTCCTTTTAAGAGAATTGATTTCGGATGATCCATCAACATTAGCGGATACAAGGAACGATCTGGGATCGATCTTGTATCCGCTAATATTATTTAGTGGACGTTTGTGGCAACAATCCGGTTGCTTACTTTGTTTGAATTATTGTTCCTTGGTCATTTGTAGTTACCGAAAGATTCGGCAAATCTACAAGCGATTCCGCGGAGATGTAACCATGGCTGCTTGGGCTAACCCAAATGGCATCCTTCACTTTGATAGGTTTTCCATCTACTTTTACCTTATCGGAGTGCAAATTAAGTTCTACTGAATGTCCGTTGTATTGAACTGTTACCTTTTGAGGTTTGCTGTCATAAGATACTTCAGCATTCAGGTTACGCGCAAGATCCACGATTGGAATCATTGTTTTGCCATCTTTTACAAAGGCATTTTCTCCATTTAGCCCGTGAGCAAGAAGAGCATTGTTAAACTGAACCTTAGCAGGTGTTCCCCAAGGAGATACCGACTTGCTATTGTCATCTTGATACATATAAGGTGTAAAGTCTGGATGGTTAAAATCAAACATGTCCGTTAAATTGTTGGCGGCAGCATCACGATTGTTTAAAGCCGGTAAATTATTGTTTGTTTCAATGAACTTCAAAATGGACGTATGATCGTATTGCACATGGCTGACATAATTTTGCTTTGCATAAGGCGAAATAACCAGTGCCGGTATACGCGGACCGTTTCCAACCAGTCCGTCCGCCGTTTTAACAGCCGCCGGTGGAGCCATATGGTCGTAAAAACCGCCGCTCTCATCATAAGTGATAATGATAGCCGTATCTTTCCAGTAAGGGCTATTCATAATTTGGTTTATCGTTTCAACGGTAAAGTCCTCGGCGGATGGTGTACTTTGATTTCCGAGGCCCGGATGCTCGTCGTCCCCATAACCGGCTTTAATAAAACTGACTTGCGGCAGAGTTCCATTTCGAAGATCTTCAGCAAAATGATTATAGTCTTTTAAGTTATTGTCATATTTTCCGTCCTCATAGTTTTGAAAATATTGGAACGGATTGTGGTGCGGTGAATATTTCAACGCCTCAGGCGAAACCGTTGAAAGGCTAGTTTTGTCCAAAGCAGGTTTGGTTGAATTTGTTGCTGCTTTTGCCGCATCCCAACCTCCGGAATACCATGCCCAGGATTGTTTCGAGTCGGTCAACTCATCGCCAATGTTTTTGTATGTGAGGTTGTATGTCAGTCCAGCGCTATTATCTCCACCAAATGGACCGTTTTTAGGCGTTGGGTCACCGGTGATTTGTGAATTAGGATCCTTACTGTTTGCCGCAGATGACCCATTACCGGATTGCGCTGCTACAAGATATAACGCTCCTGGTGTGGACGGACCCGAAACAGGTTGGAAAAAATTATCGGCCAAGGCAAAGTGCTGAGCATACTGCCAGTAAGCGGGGATATCATTGTAGTTGAAGTAAGACATGGACAATTTTCCGCGCTCGGGGTTTAACGGTGTGCCTTTGGAATTCATTGTATAGAACTTGTCCATTTTTCCGCCGTCTACCATCGTGATCATGTCTGCATAATTATGGTTGACGTCTACTTCTTGAACATCGGCTTTACCAGCATCGTGCCAAGGGTAAACCGGATTACCGTTATCATCCGGATTGTAGACATTGCCGCTCACATCTTTTACCGTATTACCGGTTACATATTTAAAGTTTCTTACATCTTGCGGCGTGCCGCCTAGCGGGTTAAAGCCCGGTGCATAAGGATACGTACCAAAGTAGTTGTCAAAAGACCGGTTCTCTTGGAAGATTACAACCGTGTGTTTGATTGGTGAAGAAGTGGTGGGAGACGGAGCTGCGGACGCCAATGCAGTAAATGGTGTTGCTGCTAACAAAAGAGCGCTTGTTGATGCAACTAAATAACGAATGCCCTTTTTCATTTTGTATTTCCTCCTTTAATTTTATTCAGATTGACTCTTGCTGATAGATTGCCGAACACTCAAAAAAAGGCAATCATAATTCCTTCTCTTTTGAGTTTAGCCATAGGCCTAATTGGTCATATTCTATGATTAATTAAGCCTAGGTTGGCTATGTGTTGTTAAAATTTGATAGTTTTGAATATATCGTTATTTGATCGACAATTGGAAATTAATTATTCTTTAATTCGGGATACGGTTGATTTCCTTTAGTAGCCGCCCATAACACGCGGTTAAGGGTATCAGGATCTGCAGCATCCGGTTTGGAGAAGTCCATGTTCGCCGATACTTGCGCCATCGGTGCATTTTGACCGTTCTTCAGGTCAATCGGATACTGCGGCTGCTCTATCTCGTATGGTGCAAAGTTCGGATGAATGGTGAACGAATTCACCATAGGAATGGCGGATGCATCAAATTGGGTCATCGGCTTCAGTCCGAAAAACAATTCCATTGTACGAAGCATGGATGACGTGCTATAGAAGGTGCTGTCCACTTGGCCGGTTTGCGTATACGGGCTGATGACAAGCGCCGGAGAGCGGTGGCCGTCCACATGAACCGTTCCAGACTGCGAATCGTCCTCGACAACGAAAATCGCCGTATCCTTCCAGTACGGGGAATGGCTAACTGCTTCCACCATTTTCCCGATAGCAAGGTCATTCTGTGCTACAAACGCTTGAGGCGTATAGGTGTTAGGACTTGTACCGTTCGTATGATCCCCAGGCATTTGTACGACTTCTAAAGCCGGAAGATTTCCGTTTTTAACGAAATGCTGGAACTCATTGTTCCATTCGTCAAAACGCTGCAGGTCCGTATAACTTAATGTCCAACCCGGGTAATTGATGTCATAATTGTTGCCTATCGATTTATCGTTCGGCACCCATTGATTCGCAGTTGTATCTTTTTGAGTAAATTCGCCATAGTCACGGAACGACAGGCCATTATTCATAAAGTTGTTCCAAATGTGACCGTTCTGGGAATATTCAGCCGGATCCGTTCCTACGTAGTCATAAAGATGATCCGATTGACGATAAGATTTTTCTTTAAAATCGTTTGCTATCCCCGCCACCGTCCAGTCATGTCCATCCGGACTGGCTTCCGCATCGACATAGAAGTTATCTAAAGTGACAAACTGCTCGGCGAGCTTATGTGCGTTTGGACTAACCGTGAGGGTTTACCCCAGTACCGTCTCCTTTGGCTCCTACAACGAGTGAAGAAGCGGCAAAAATACTGCCCGAGCCGAGCAATAATGCTGACAAAACGACACCTGCAATGAGCTTTTTCTTTCCCTTGACAAGCTTTTTCAAGTTTCGTCAACCCTCCAGAAATTTGATTTAAAATTGACTTCCGGCTCTAGCTGTACTAGAGTACGGTTTAGATATTAGCACAAAATAATAGCGCAAACTTGAGAGGTCTGTTAAAAAAAACGAGACATTAGAACTACCGGTTTTCAAAGAAATAATAGTCTATTGGTAGGATATGGGAGGGAGTGAGAATTAACTAAATTGATAGAAGTCACGGAACCATCGTCCTTCTCAATCAGCCGAATTTTGGTGTACCGCGCAAAAATAGCAAGAAGATTCGAAAAATTATAATGGACCAATTCGGAGTATGGACCAATTCGGAGTTTCGAGTTATGTAAATTTAATCTAGGGGCTAATAAACATGAAGGAGATTTTGTTGGTAGAAGATGAGAAGCCTTTCGCCCGATTTATAGAACTGGAGCTGAATTACGAAGGCTTTGTCGTTTCCTGTGCTTATGATGGGAAAACCGGTCTGCGTATGGCGCTGGCCAAAGAGTGGGATCTAATCCTGTTGGATGTCACGCTTCCCGGATTCGACGGTATCGAGTTGTGCAAAATGATTCGGATGCGCAGCCGGACGCCGATCATTATGATTACTGCGCGGGACACCGTCGAGGATCGGATTCAAGGTCTGGAAAGCGGAGCAGACGATTACCTCCCTAAGCCTTTTGCCATAGTAGAGATGCTAGCCCGTATGAGGGCATTGTTCCGCAGACTGGAAGCGAGCGCAACTAAACCTGTCCATCTCTCCTATCGAGATATCACCATGGATGTTGAAAGGATGACCGTGTTTCGGGCGCAACAAGAGATCCACTTGACCAAGAGAGAATTCGACATCCTCAGGCTTTTCCTCCTGAATCCGGGCCAAGTGTTGACGCGGGATCAATTACTGGACGAAATTTGGGGAACCGAGGCCAAGGTGGAGATCAATACCGTGGAGGTTTACATAAGTTATGTCCGCAAAAAGCTGAGTTCTTACGGAGAGCAGGGCTATATTCAAACGGTACGGAGTGAGGGGTACATGCTGCAATGAAGAGGCGGATCCGGATCGTCTATCCCCGATGGCGGAGCTTCAAGACCATTTTTCCAATAGTCCGCTGACCGATGATACGGAGCTTCTCGATCGTCATAAAAAGTTTATCGAGAGCATCACTGGATGTGAATAGAAATCGATTACTAGCCGTAAGCGACGGGCTTCCGGATATCTTATCAACTAAGAAAAGGCTCACCTATTCGGTGAGCCTTTGTAAAGATGACCTTGGTCATAAGATTCAAGTCTCATGTACTTACTAAAGTTGTAGAAATTCCCAATTGATTTAAAGCAGCTATTGTATCGTCCGGTGCTTTACTGTCAGTAATGACATGATGAATTTTATCCAATGTGGCTACAAACGCTTTATTGACCCTTCCGAATTTACTGTGATCCGTGACGAGTACGACTTTAGACGAGTTCTCAATCATCTTCGCTTTAATGCTAGCCGCTGATAAATACGGATCCGTTATCCCATGTTTTAAGTCTATTCCGGAGGTTCCTAAAAAACATAGATTTCCTCTGAACTGAGAGATCATCATTTCAGCCAATGGTCCAACGATACTCTCGACCGGGCTTATTTCTTTGATCG
The DNA here is from genome assembly GCF_027533625.1 of Paenibacillus gyeongsangnamensis. Lineage (GTDB taxonomy): Bacteria > Bacillota > Bacilli > Paenibacillales > NBRC-103111 > Paenibacillus_G > Paenibacillus_G gyeongsangnamensis. Next base: position 67,776 of record NZ_JAQAGZ010000004.1, read on the forward strand.
TTCCACCGCAGATGACAACGGAAATATCTTTTTTTCGAATGAATTTATAGGCAATTTCTATGCTGTTTGTTACGATCGAGATGTTTGAAAATGAAACCAATAACTCAGCAATTTGATTATTAGTTGAACCGGAATCAATAAATATCGTGTCTCCTTCTCGAACCATGGAAACCGCGGCTTGAGCAATGGCCCTTTTATGGTTTAAGAATGGATCGCTGCTTCCTGCTGCCCCCGTTTCACGCTGATCCTGAAAATCCGCTAATGGAAGAATAGCACCTCCATTTACCCTTTTGATCAATCCTGCTTTCTCCAACTCCACAAGGTCACGACGAATCGTAGCCGGAGATGCGTCCAACTGACTGCATAATTCTTCCACTTTCATAAACACCTTCGTCTTTAGAAGGATTACGATTTCTTGGCGTCTTTTCTTAGCCACACGTTTCATTCCTTTTATTAGCACCTTAATTACCTATATTAAATATACATGGTTTTTAGAAGAAAGGGAACCATTATGACACTCAAATGATTGATATTATTAAATACAGCCTAGTATTTCGAAATATATTGATCATAATCAATCATTTTGATTATATATTAACAATTAATTTACAACCGGATGACATATAATTAACAATATCTCGTTATGATAACTAAGAAACTATTAATCGAGAAACGACGGTGAACAGTTATGAGTACCATCAATCATGAAACGACCATCACTTTTTTAGGAACCTCTACGGCACTCCCTGATGCTGGAAGCGATACGGCCAGCTTGTTAATTAACCGAAAATACTTGGTTGACACAGGATGGTCCGTAGTTTCGAATCTTCGCAAACAAGGCGTGGATCCTACCGAAATTGAATATCTCTTCTTTACTCACATGCACCATGATCATTATTTGTCATTGCCTTCGCTCCTATTTTATTTCTTGATGAAAAGAAAGAATTTAGCGGATTTGAAAATTATCGGTCCAATTGAAGATTTAGAACGTGTTGTGAAGCTCTCCATGAATTTATTGCAAGCCGACCGTTTTTATAGCGGAAAAGGAATGCCGACACTTATCCCCCTTCAACCGGGAGAACCGTACGAGGACGAAGTCTTTACATTGCATACCTGCGAGACGGTCCATCCAGTACAAGGCTTATGCTATCGTTTCACAGACAAGCTTACGGGAAAAGTATTTTCATTTACCGGAGATACGGCGTATCATCCTCCGATGGCAGATCACGTAAGAGGAAGCTCGATTCTCATTACCGAAGCCTCTTTGGGGCCTGTAGCGGCGGACATGAATCATAATCCGGCCCTTCATTCGGGAGCTGTAGATGCTGCCCGCATGGCGGAAGCCGCAGAAGTGGATAAGCTTTTTCTGGTGCATGGCCCCTTAAGCAAAGCGGATGCCTGCGTCGAAGCGGCCAAGCAGGTTTTTTCCAAACCGGTTGAATGGCCGAAAGACGGTCAAACCATTACACTTTAATTCACATTTTATCAGAGGAGGGCCTTACATTGAGCGAGAAAGAAATGAATATCACCCGCAGAGACCTTTTAATCAAAGGCGTACAGATGGCCGGAGGAATAGCAGCTCTAACATCTATGGGTGGGCTTCTTAGTGCATGTGCAAAAGTAGTCACTAATAACAACGGAACTGTTACAGGACTCATATTCCAAACTTGGACATCAGACGCCAAAGAAGTAATCGATACTCAAATTGCCCAATTTAAAAAGATTAATCCGAATTTAAACGTTTCTTTGCAAATTTTATCGTACGACGATTACTGGAAGAAGCTCCCGATCAGCATCAGCGGAGGTACAGGACCGGATTTGTTCATTATGACAAGACCGAATTTTGAAACCTTTGCCAAGTCGAACCAGGCGGCCAACATTACGCAAGAGGTCAAGAATTCGGCTAAGCTGCAGGAGAACTTGGCGAATATGAATAGCGTCTTTGTTCAAACCTACCAATTTAAAGGGGAAACTCGGGGAATTCCGTTCGGAGTCGATTGCACCGGTATTGTTTATAATAAAACCTTGATTCAAAAAGAAGGCCTGAAGCTTCCCTCTGAAATGGAAAAGACATGGTCCTGGAACGAACTAAGAGATTATGCCGTCAAATTGACCAAGCGATCCGGCGATCAAATTACCCAATACGGATACTTCGTTTCGACAAACCGAATGCCGACCTTTGAGTATATTTGGTCCAACGGCGGGGAGCTGTTTAATCCGGCCGGCGATCAATGTACTATTGCGAGCAAGGAAGCCATTCAAGCCATTCAGTTTTATGCGGACCTGATGCTGAAGGATAAGGTATCGCCGACCCCCGATTTTACGAAAAGCCAAAGCTCGGACGATCTCTTCATGTCCGGTAAAATCGTGATGATGAATGCAGGAAACTGGACCATGGCCAAATACCGTGGAATTAAAGATTTCGAGTGGGACGTTGCGGAGCTCCCAAGCTCCCCCAATACAGGAAAGAAATTCGTCTCCTCCAACGTTCTCGGCTATATTGTAGGACCGAATACCAAAGCCAAGAAGGAAATCATTGCACTCCTGGAGCAGCTTACAACCAAGGAATCACAGCAGGTTTATGCAGAGAAAGGCGTCTATATCCCTACCCGCACCGATGCACAAGAGCCTTTCTTTAACTCGGATACACCTAAAAATCTCAAAGCTTTTCAACGGGCGCTAAGCTACTCCAAGCCGATGGCACTCAGCGAATGGGTTTCTTATCCTGAGGTTCTGCGAATTACCGGTAATGCGATGGAACAAATATTAAGCGGCAAAGTACCGGTTGAGCAAGGAATGAAAAGTGCCGAGGATGAGATCAATAAAATCATCAAAGAAAATAAAGCCAAAGGATAGTGAGAAATGAAACCTGTTCTTGAAGCCCAATCCGGTTTGGCCAAAGCAAGAAACAGGAGAAGATTCAGGGAAACGGTCACAGGCTGGCTTATGGCCTCTCCCTGGATTATCGGATTCCTTCTCTTCACTTTGATTCCGATTATTATGTCGTTTGTGCTTAGTTTCATGGACTGGAATCTGCTTTCGCCTCCCAAGTTTATCGGATTGGACAATTATAAAAAAATGCTTGTTCAAGAGCCTCAGGTTTGGAAGTCGGTATGGATAACGACGTATTATTCGATCGTTTCCGTCCCCCTTCACTTGGGCTTGGGATTCCTTCTGGCCCTGCTGTTAAACAGGAATATCAAAGGACTCTCCTTCTGGAGGTCCATTTATTTCCTTCCTACGGTCATTAGCGGAGTAGCCGTTTCTTTGCTATGGCAATGGTTGTTCAGTAAGGATTTCGGCCTGTTCAATTATATTTCGAAGTCAGTTCTTCATATGGGGGCCGTTAATTGGTTGGGCGACGAACATACGGTCATTCCGAGCCTCATCTTTATGAGTCTATGGACAGTTGGAGGAAGCATGATCACCAATTTGGCCGGTCTGCAGAACATCCCGACCGCCCTATATGAATCGGCTGATGTAGACGGTGCAGGCAGAATCAAGCAGATGATTCATATTACGATTCCGATGATGACACCGATCATTTTTTTAAATCTTGTCACCGGGCTAATCCAATCCTTTCAGACCTTTACCAATGCGTATGTGATGACCGGCGGAGGCCCCAATAAGGCAAGTTTGTTTTATATGCTTTATTTATATACGACGGCCTTTGAGGATTTCAAAATGGGTTATGCTTCATCACTGGCCTGGATGCTGTTTTTGTATATTTTGATATTAACCTTAATCGTGTTTATTTCGGGGAGATACTGGGTTCATTATGAAGGAGGGGACGGTCACAAATGACAAGAAAACAATCAAAGGCCGTGATGGATGTTTTGACCTATACCATTATTGGTCTTGGTGCACTTGTGATCCTGCTTCCTCTCATCTGGATGCTGTCGACTGCGTTAAAAGAAAACGCACAGATTTTTAAATTTCCGCCGGAGTTGATCCCTTCTCCCTTCAACTGGGGTAATTTCGCTCAGGCCCTAACGTATCAGAGCCTGCCGTTTCCCCTTTTTTATTTGAACAGCATTACCGTTACCGTCTTATCCACCATGGGATCACTTATGGCTTCCTCGATTGTGGCTTTTGCGTTTTCCAGAATCCGTTGGGCGGGCCGCGATGTTTTGTTTATCATCGTCATAGCGACCATGATGCTGCCCAGAGAAGTCATTATTGTTCCTGAATTCATTCTATTTAAAACCTTCGGCTGGGTGGATACCTTTTTACCGCTCATCGTTCCGTCCTTTTTTGGAAATGCGTTTTACATTTTCCTGCTTAGACAATATATGAGGACGATATCGCCCGAACTCGATCAGGCCGCCCGAATGGACGGATGCGGAACCTGGAAGGTTTTTTATAAAATCATATTGCCGCAGTGTAAACCTGCTTTACTAACGGTCATGCTCTTTTCCATTCAAAGCCATTGGAATGAATTTATCGGTCCGCTGATTTATCTAAACAATACCGAAAATTTCACCGTAAGCCTCGGATTAAGCATGTTTAGCGGACAATATGGCACACAGTGGGGATTACTCATGGCCGCTTCCCTTTTGGCGATGCTTCCAATCATCATTTTGTTTGCTGTAGCCCAAAGGTACTTTATTCAAGGCGTTGTTATTACGGGCGTGAAATAGCGCGGCTTGGTTCAACAGGAGGAATGTCATTTTGCGTATTGCCGTTATAGGGGATTTTCACATTCAAAAAAGCGAGCTTGAGCTAACTGAAGCCGCTATGGAGGATCTGGCCGCCTGCAATCCGGACCTCGTTGTTCCACTCGGGGACTTCGGCAGTAATGATCAAATCGGCGGTGTGGAAGGACTGCATCAAGCCTATCATTACTTGCGTCACATCAGCTCTCCTTTACGCCCGATCTTGGGCAATCACGATCTGCAGCGAGAATCCGGCGCAGGTAAACAAATGAAAGGGACCATAGAAAAAGCATTTTTGGAGCTATACGGCCTGGAATCTGCTTACGGTGTCATCGAGCAGGAGGATTACCGGTTGTTTTTTATCAGTACGGAGCCCCAACCTCCGGAAAGCTGCTATCAAGTGCAGGAATGCTTTGTTTCAGATGAACAGTTCGATTGGTTTCAGAAGGCATTAGCTGAAAAGCCGGGCATTCCTTGCATCATTTTCACTCATGCCCCTCCTATTGGATGTGGCTTGCGGACGGTACCGGCTGTACATGTCAGGGCCACGAATGCGTATTTGGATCAAAATCACGATCCCTACCGCTGGCTGAAGCTGATACAAACCACACCGGAGATTGTTGCCTGGTTCTCAGCACATTATCACTTAGGACATGGGCATCCGGATTCCAGCTCTTTTAAATACGGGACCCGCTTTTTCACCACAGGCGTTCACGGAACCGTGACTCGAGATGGACATAGACAATCCCGAATCATCAATGTAGAAAAAGACAAGTTCGAAATCTTTACCATGGATCATGATTCACGTAAGCTTCATTTGGTTGCCGATTGGAGCGGAGGCTCCCTTTCCGGACTGGTCGAGGATAAACAAAAGCTGCTCCGAGAACCGGCGGCATCCAGCGATGAGGAAGATGAACTCCGTTGCCTATATTCATGTTCGGTAGGAACCGCAGCTACGATATTAAAACAGATCCGTTCCATTACCCCGAACCGCAGTCTTATCTTGACCGATGACGGATATTTGTGGGAGGCGGACCCCGCGGTGGATGCCGTACTGGGAAGCCTGCACCTTGGAACACCGTTGATTGGGATCGCTGTATCTGAGGATGGTGTATGGCGGGCATGGAATGATCTCCTCCTAAGAAGCGATACCAACGACTTAGGGCGATTTCAAAGGGATGCTTCCGTAGAAACACCGGGACCTCGTCTTACCTTCGATACAAACATTACTTGTCTCTGTTCCCGATCCGGCGGCGGCGTTTGGGTAGGGTGTGAAGACCGGTTGTATGAAATTTGGTCTGACGATTCGACCTCCGCCGCCGGATCGAACCTTCGTCCTGTATTAACTCTTCATGAGAAGAAGATTGCACAGCTTTTCGAATATGATGGGGGCCTGATCTTGTTAACGGAAAATCGGCAGTTGTACCGATGGGATCGAAAACAACCTCCGATTTTGGAATGTGCTCATGTCTATGCTTGGGATACCCATGGGCAAGAGGAAGCCGGCATTATTAAGGAATCCGGCAAGGTTCACTTAGTCTATAAAGATTCCATAGGTATTTGGAAAAAGGCCCTTATACAGAATCAAAGTCTGGATCCAGCTTGTACCGATGTTGTATGCTTAGGACAGAGAACCTCGCTTCTATTAATCAACGGACAAGCGATTCTATGGAACGTGGATGAAGAACAGCTTCTTTATTTAGAAACAGGGAGCGCTAACGTTACGGCCATATCGCGAAATAGTAAAAGTGCGCCAAGCACATTTTGTCTAAGTCTTGACTCTGGAGGAAACGGACTTCCTCAATTACAAATCTGGCATTATAAAAGGAGCTGCTAATCGTGGGAGCCATATCACCGATGCATATTGTTTTGATCGCCGTTGTTGCTCTTCTTATTTTCGGACCAAGCAAACTTCCCGAACTAGGTAGAGGTGTCGGCAAAATGTTCAGGGAATTTAAGGACGTTACCACCGGTAACGATTCCAAAGAAACCAATAACAAGCAAGAAATTATCATTGCTGATGCAGAAGTAAGAAAATGATATGGTTAGTGCAAAGAAGCTGCCGCGGCATTGTGATGCCACGGCAGCTTCTCTTCTAACCGGAAAATAATTATTTTTTCGACGGCCATATTTTGATCTCATGAAGCAAGGAAGGTTATTCCCTGGTTACAGGAATGGTGATATACTCTTACAAGCTAGTCTATAGAGAGAATCATTACCCGGATAGAAAGAGGAATCGATAACATGAAAGCTCCCAATTCCGCTTCCCACTCGCAGCCGAAAAAGAACGAGCGTTTCCCGCTCTCGCTGCTGTGTCTTACCATCGGAGCCTTTGCCATCGGCATGACGGAGTTTATCATTATGGGACTTCTGCCTAATGTGGCCGAGGATCTGCATGTCACGATTCCGCAAGCCGGACAGCTTATTACGAGCTATGCCCTGGGAGTCGCCGTAGGGGCGCCGGTGCTCACGATTTTAACCTACCGTATTCCACAAAAGAAGCTGCTGCTCCTTCTCATGTGCATCTTCATTGCAGGCAACGCCCTGTCGGCTGCGGCGCCAACCTATCATCTGCTGATAGCCGCCCGTATCCTGACGGCCTTTGCCCACGGGACGTTCCTTGGCGTCGGCTCCGTTATCGCAGCCCGGCTCGTCAGGCCGGAGAAGCGGGCGAGTGCCGTGTCGATGGTGCTCGCCGGTCTAACGATAGCCAATATCGTCGGCGTTCCGTTCGGCACTTTCATAGGCCAGCAGTTGGGCTGGAGAGCCTCGTTCGAGACAATCACGCTGCTCGGTATCGTCTCCCTCATCGGAATCATCATCTTCATCCCGACGATCAGGCAAGACCAGCCGTCCAGCTTGGCCCAGGAAATCCGCGGACTCATGAACCCGCAGGTGCTGCTTATATTATTCATCGGCGCGCTCGGCTGCGGAAGCCTCTTCTCCGTATTCACTTACATTACGCCGATGCTCGAGTCAATCAGCGGATTCCCGGAGCACAGCGTCACGTGGATCCTTGTATTGTTCGGCTTCGGCGTAACCATCGGCAATATCGTCGGCGGCAAGCTGGCGGACTGGAAGCTGATGCCGTCGTTAATGGCCAACTTCGCCATCTTGGCGGTTATCCTGACGATTCTTACCGTGACGCTGCCGAATCCGGTCCTGGCCGTCGTTACCGTCTTCTGCTGGGGTGTGGCCGCCTTCGGCATCATGCCTGGCATTCAGCTGCGCATCATGAATTTGGCCCATGAAGCGCCGGTGCTTGCCGCCACCTCGAGCCACTCCGTGTTGAATCTCGGCAATGCGGGAGGCGCCTATCTCGGAGGTCTTGCGATCACTTATACAGGGCTCGCCTCGGTGCCGTGGCTGTCTGCCGTCTTGGCGTCGCTCGCTCTCGCCGGGGTGATGTTCAGCTATGCTTGGGAGCGCAGGCTGCTCCGAGCTGCTTCCATATCCGGCAAAATCTGACCGGTTTGCCGGCTCCGGGCGATGAGATAATTCCTGAATACCTGGAATGGTCGCGCGTACGGAAATCATGACGCTCGGGGGAGGAGCCGCCACTAGCGGCTCCTCCCCCGAGCGATGCATCTTCAGCGTTTCTAGCTTCGTATCAGCTTCGCATGGCCGAACTGTATCGCGAAGGTTTCGGGACAATCCGGCTTCAATAAGATCCCCTTCAGCCGGTTTCCTTCAAAGCTTCGGCCATTGATCAGATCAGCCTCGTGCGGGAACACCAGCTCCACCTCTTGTGCTCGTCACTTCGATACCTCCGCGCGCCAAGAGCGGCCCGGCACATCCTTGCTCCCACCGCTTGGGCAGTGCGGGCAGAATCGTAATCTGTCCCGGTCTGGAGAACATCAGCATCTCTTGAACCGCCGCGCTCCAGCCCATATTCGCATCGATCTGGAAAGGCGCCTGCCCCCCTCCTTGCACGCCGATCCCCATATCTCTCCAATCGTTGTGAAGCGTGAAGAAGTTATTGATGACACAGGAGCGGCTCAAATGACGGAGACATTCCTCGGCCAATTCGCCTTCTCCCATGCGGGCGTACACGGAGGACATATGCGCGAGCGACCATCCGGTCTGCTCCCGAATTCCGATGACAAGACGCTTTTTGATGGCGGTGACGAATGCTTGGAACAGGTCGGGATCCTCATCCTTCGCCACCTCGATGCCCGGGAAAATGCCGTATAAATGCGATTGATGCCTGTGATGGTAATTGTCGTTATAGAACGGATGCATCCATTCGCGCACCGCGCCGTCTTCATTCAACTGATACGGAGGGATCCGCGACAGCATCGTTTCCCACTTGGCGATTTCGTCCGTATACATTCCAGCAGCCGTCGCGCCTTCCACTAGATTGGTCAACACTTCCTTCGCGATGGCAAAGTCCATCGTCGCGTTCATGGTCGTTCCCATCGAAGCGCCCTTGCCATGAGCGTCCAAATAATTGCCCGGCGTATTCTCTGGGGAGTTGGAGGGACTGCTCACGAAATAGCCCTTCTCATCCAGCGTGAAGAAGCTTTCGTAGAAGCGGGCCGTCTCCATCAGGAACGGCAGCACCCGGTCGCGCAGGAAATCCTGATCGCCTGTATGCAAATAATAATCGTAATAGTGCTGGGCAATCCACCCGGCCCCGCCGGTCCAATGAATGATATGCGGCAAAGCATGTTTGAGCAGTCCCGATCCGGGCACCGTCGGCGCAGGGATGTAGATCCCTGCGCAGCCGTACAGCTGTCTGGCATTCTTGCGGAAATCGTCCAGCATCCCGTCGAAATAATCGAATACCGTGAGCATTAGCTCGGGCATGTTACCCGATAACGCCTGCCAATAAATCATTTGCAGGTTTTCGTTGGACATGTTGAACGCCCACATGGCGTTATACTCTCCGCACCACAGTCCGTACAAGTGGCAAGGATGGCCCCCTTCCCGCGAGCTGGAAATAAGAAGGTAGCGGCCATATGCCCACATTTTCTCCACCATGGCCAGCGGCATGACCCCATTATAGGCTTTCAAAAGCAGCTCTTCATTGGACAGCACGCGTTCGGCAGGATCCGCTCCGAGATCCAGCTCCATCGTTTGGAACAAAGAGCCGTGCAGCTTCGCATGAGAGGCAAGCAGGCGGTCATAGTCCAAATCCGCCATGTCTAAGGATTCGGCGAGCCGTGTCCAATCCTTCTTCCTCTCCCCTTTGACGAAAAGCTTGAGACATACGAGAATGGAATCCGCTCCTTGAGCGGATATCGCTCCTTCAACATGCTCTATACTTCCTCCGTGATGGATAACCTTGGCGACCGCGCCGAAATCGGTTCCGTCGTCATTCTCTGCCGCGTAGAAGAGATAAGACCCTTCACCGCGTTGCTCCACGTTGACCGGCAGCGGAATCGCTTGCGGTTGCCCTCCTTTCGGATAGCGGATATCCCTGATATCGTGAATATCCAGCTGAATGGCTGCGCTTACAGAGGCAAGCTTGTCAGCCCGGATTTCGTATACGATCATGTCATCGGAACGCGAGACGAACAGCGCCCTTTCATACCGAATCTCGCCATCCAGCCAGATGACCTTAATCTCTCCGGTTTCCATATGCAGCGAACGACTGTAATCCAGAAAGGCATTCTTCCCCGGCATGGTCACCTTAAGGTCGCCTAACGGCAGCGGAGAGGCAATCTTCGGCTCGTATCCCTTGTACTTCAGCTCATTCGCTAGCAGCCGGTCCGCTTCCTTGGCTCTTCCTTCCAGCAGCAGCTTCCTCACTTCCGGCAGCTTGCCGCTCACATCGGGCAGCTCCGGCGTTCGCCCCATAAACCATAGGTCCTCATGGTTGAGCAGGATGGTTTCGGTGCAGACACCGCCGTAAACGCCCGCCCCGATCGTGCCGTTGCCTGCAGGCAGTGCATCCTTCCATTTGCCTGCGAACCAGGAAGCGGGGTATTGCAGCGTAAGGACATGGCTTGCTTTCAAAGAGTTCACTCTCCTTGTTTTGCATCGGTTACATTTTACGTTTCCGGAAACGTTCTCGAAATTAATATAACATGCTTCCATTGTTTGTCAACCGTGTTTTTCCATGGTTCTCCCCTCGTAACCAAGTTCGTTGACAAACGTTTGCAGCTTGCTTTACCATGATCATAGCTCGTTAGCATTTCAATAAACGTTTCCGACGAAGGTGATCGAAGTGGCTACATTACAAGACGTTGCAACCAAAGCAGGAGTATCCCGCGTTACCGTATCCAAGGTAATCAACAACTATGATACCGTCTCCGCCTCTACGCGAAACAAAGTGCTTAGGGCCCTCGAAGAGCTGAACATCCCCGTCGGTGAGCTTAAACGGAACAAGGAGAGCTCCATGACGGTCGGCGTGCTTATGCCGATGGGACGAACCGAAGGCGGCCGCAACCATTTCAGCATGGATATCTTGGCCGGCGCGGAGAGCAAGGCTTTCGAGAAAGATTACTTCATGATCATCGGGAATACCGGGGCGAGCCGGGATCGCGAAGCCAAGGTCGTATCGAGGATGCTCCAGCGCGAGGTTGACGGCCTTGTGCTGCTAAGCACGAGCGGCGAGCAGTATGCGGATCACCTCGATTTCTTGTTAAAAAGTCAAGTGCCGATCGTATTGATAGACCAGAAGCTGCAGCAAATCCCCGCTCATGTCGTCCGGGGCGACAATTTCGCCGGTGCCATGCTGCTGACCGAGCATTTGATTTCCCTGGGTCATAAGGATATCGCCATCCTCACGCTCGAAACGATACACTCAACCTACGCCGACCGGCTGAACGGTTACCGGATGGCGCTGATGAAGAGCAGCATCACGGTACCGGACTCTTATACGCAAATTCTTTCTAACCGGGAGGCCTCCTACCTCGCTGCTCAGCATCTGCTGCAGAGCGAGTCCAAGCCGACCGCGTTATTCGTTGCACAGCCTTCGCTGCTGCCCGGGGTGCTGAAAGCCGTTCAGAGCCTGGGACTGCGCATTCCCGAACAGCTCAGTATCGTCGTGTTCGACGATCAGTACGCTTCCCTTCCGGAGGAGTATCACCGTTTCTTCACAACCATTAACCAATCCGCAGGCCTGATCGGCAGCATGGCCATGGAAATTTTGTTCCAGCATCTGGCCGACCCTTCGCTTCCCTATCAGGAAATCGTTCTCCCCGGCGCGCTCCGGATCAACAGATCCACAGGCCCAGCCCCTTCCATTTAAATAAGCGGCAAAGCAAGCCCAAAAACCTTCGCCCACCGGCGAAGGTTTTTGGTTTTCATTGAAGGCTGGTACGCTTAAGACCCCGTCGAACGGTAATGCCTCACCCCGATCTGCCAGACAAGTAAGCAAGGAACCAGAAACAAGGCGCCTGCCAGCGGCATCAGCATGTACAGCACATCGCTGCCTTCCGCTTTTCCCAGCAAATGCATTAAGGGCAAGTAGCTGACACAGCCGAAAGGAATGATGAAGGTGAAAAACACTGTCACCCATCGTTGATATATATTCAGCGGATATTGCGCCATCTCCCGTCCGCCGTCGGTCAAAATATTCGCAATCTCGAGCCCTTGAATCGTCCAAAAGCATAGTGTGGCGGTTAACATGAAGATGCCGGTGAAAATCAGTGTCCCGCAGAGGATCATTAGTACGAGCGTGACCGCTTTCGGAACATTCCATACGATGGGAAGCTGGCTTAAAGACCAGCAAAGCACGATCAAGCTTTGAATCAGACGGCCGAGCCGGGTAAACTCGAACTTCGAGCCAAGCACCTGTACGATTGTGCTGCGAGGACGAACCAGCAGTCGGTCGAAGTCGCCTCCGGCAACCAGACTGGAGAACAGATCGAAGCCCCTGGAGAAGCATTCGCTGAGGGAATAGGCCATTCCGATGATGGAGAAGCAGAGCGCTACCTCAAAGAAGCCCCAGCCCTGAAGCTGCCCAAAGCGTTCGAACTTAAAGTAGATCGCTGCCAGGATGGAGAACGGAATGAAGAATTGGCCGAAAGTGAGCAGCCAGAAGGAAGTGCGGTACTGGAGCTGGGATTTAAAAATGATCGATAAATATTTGAAATAGAGCTTCATTCGATCAGCCTCCTTGCACGACGATTTGGCGCAGCGCCCTACGCATCAGCCACCAGCCGAGGCCGATCAACACCGCGATCCACATCAGCTGGATCAGGATATCCCACAGCGCGTCCGATTGCGGGATTTGCCCTGAATAGACGCGGAACGGCAGGTCTGCCGCCCAGCGGAAGGGCAGCGCGTAAGCGATGTGCTGAACCCAGTCAGGCATCAATGGAATGGGAATAATGAGCCCCGCCATGAATTCTCCTACCACCGCGATCATCAGGACCGAACCCGTAGGCGACATGGTCCAAAAGACGGAAATGTGAATCAGCATGGAAATCGCGACCACGAGCAGCAGTCCCAGGAATAGCGTGATGAGGAACAACCCGAGCGCGGCGGGCGACGGCGGCAAGCTCATCCGGTAAGGCTGCGGAAGGAAGAACGCTACGATGAGAATCGGAAAGCAGCGCAGAATCGCGCTGGACAGGCGTGAAGCCAGCATCTTGGCGTACCAGAACGAATAGATGCTGCACGGACGGCACAGCTCGTAGGCAATATTGCCGCTGGTGATCAGCTGGAAGATCTCGTTATCCCGGATGTACAGCATAATAAATGCCAGAAATACCTGCTGAAGCCAGATATAGACAACAATATCCTTTAAGGAAATCGGCTGGTTGCCCGTCCCTTGGCTGTAGAATGCCACATAGATCATGATGAAGATGAAGCCGAAAAACAGCTGCGTCGCCATCCCCGCCAAGGCCGCCGCCCGGTACTGCAGGCCGTTCAAGAACCGGAGGCGCAGCACGGAAACATAGGGCTTCATATTTGATGCTCCTTATACAGCTGCACGATTAATTCTTCCACCGGCTTCGTTTCAACCGCAACGTCGACGAGGTCCACCTGCTCGGCCAAGCTGGAGATGACGCTTGCGATAAGCACCTGTTCCGTATCGACGCTGTAGACTGCCCGCTCCGGAGACCAGGAAAGCCGCGCCGCACCGGGGATATCGACCGGAGCCGCATGCTCGCGGAAGTCCGCCGTTATCGTCCGCTGCGTCCCGAACCGGCGCCGCAGCTCGCCCAGCGAGCCGTCGTACAGTAATGTTCCTTTGCCGATCATAAGAATCCTGTCGGCCAGCGCCTCGATATCGCTCATGTCGTGCGTCGTAAGGATGACCGTAACGCCCTTCTCCTTATTGATCGTCTTGATAAACTGCCTCACGGCTATTTTGCTGACGGCATCCAGCCCGATTGTAGGTTCGTCGAGGAACAGCACCTTGGGTCCGTGCAGAAGCGAGGCCGCGATTTCACAGCGCATACGCTGACCGAGGCTTAATTGTCTCACCGGCGTTTGCAGCAAGTCGCCAAGCTCCAGCGTCTCGGTCAGGAGGCTCAGATTCGATTGATAATCGGCCGGAGGAATGCGGTAAATATCCCGCAGCAGCTCGTACGAATCGATGACGGGTACGTCCCACCAGAGCTGGGAGCGTTGTCCGAATACGACGCCGATATGCTGCACGTAAGCCTTTCTTTCCTTCCACGGAGTAAAGCCCATAATGGAGCAGGCCCCTCTATCCGGCACCAGAATGCCGCTCATGACCTTGATGGTGGTCGATTTTCCCGCTCCGTTCGGCCCGATATAGCCGACGATTTCGCCTTCGTTGACCGTGAACGAAATATCATGAAGCGCTTCCACAATCGTATGCTCACGTACGAAAAACGATTTAACCGCCTGCCCCAATCCTCCGGACCGTTTGGCCACCTTGAACGATTTATGAATGCCTTGAAGCGCGATCATACGTTCACCCTCCCTTCGCGAACTGCATCCCTAGTACCTCGATTTATCATTGGCTACCTCCTCATTCATTAGTGCCTAAAAAATATATCCAAAATTCCAAAAAAAGTATAGACTTATAATTCTCTCCGAGTTATAATACTATTATAGAGGTCGAGAGCATCTAGGTTTAGTTAAAATTTATCAAAAATCAACAAACGACATGTTTATGTCGTTTTTTTATTTGCTAGAGTACGTTTTTCACCGCTTACGCATTAAAAGGACTGCAACTTTCTTTATCAAGAAAAGCTGCAGCAACCGGAGAGCCGGTGCGGATATTAATTGCGGATACGGGCCGGCTCCGGGAACCCGACGCGCCGGATCCAGTCCTCCGCCACTGCAACCGCTTCCATTTTTGAAGCGCCGAGATGACGTACAATCGCTTCCGTGAGCTGTGTCCCGACCGTCAGCACCGGATTCAGCGAGGTCATCGGTTCCTGGAAGATCATGGACATTCGGCGTCCCCGAACCCGGGCCATTTGCCGCTTGTTCAACCCAACCAGATTCGTGCCGCAAAACCGGACCTCTCCCCCGGCAATGGCGACGGAACGAGGCAGAAGCTGCATAATCGATAAAGACGTCATGCTCTTGCCGCTTCCGGATTCGCCGACGAGCGCTACAACCTCCTTCGTCCCGATCGCAAAATCAATGCTGTCAACCAAGATCAGCTCCCTATGCTTGTCCTTTACAACCGTTCTAAACGATTTGACTTCCAAGACTGCCTCGGACAATGGAACCACCCTCACTTCATGTTCTTTGCAAAGTTGCTAATTTTTACATCTTGCATTTGTTATTTTATGGGTAAATTGACTAGCTTGTCATCAAAAATTTTTATTTTTGTTAAAATGACCTGGTATTACGGGATAATCGCTGTTCTTTTGCATCGTTGTAAGGATTTAATTACCAGTTATTTATACCGTATGAACCATCGTACGAATGGCCGGGAGCCCCTTTGCCTGCTGAGCGTGAGGAAGGCGTTGATACAGGGTTCCAAGCCCTGCATTACCTATGGCTGATGGCGAAGAAAAATAAGATAAAGGTGAGTTTAGGTAAAACATGAGGAGAACTTTGTATTAATTCGTTATAAAAGGAATTATATGGTTTACTCCCTGCCTTATGTCTGATAAAATACGAACGTCTGGTCGGAAAATGAAAGGAGATAAGATCATGTCCATACTGGAGAAGCTTCCGCCCTCCGTCGCTGCAAAGACGCCGGAGACGCCCCTGTTCACGGCTATGGCGGACGTGAATGAAGATGGCCAGCTCGGCGAACGTTGGCTTGTCGTTACGGAAGATGATGTATGCGTCTTCAAGCCGGACGGAGAGCAGCGCTGCCGCATCCCCATCCGGCAAACGAGCGATTGCCGAATCGTCTCCGCGATCGGCGGCGGCACCTTGACGGCCGATACACCGGAAGGACCGGTGGCGCTCGTCCGTTTCACTTCCAGTCATGCAGGCAAATTCGGTTTCGCCGCCAAGCTCGTTAAAGCGCTTGCAGACGGTGAAACCGCACCTACTCCTTCGGTGAAGGATCTGCCGCGGCGATGCTCCAGCTGCGGAACTCCGCTGCTTGAAGGCACGGAGGTGTGCTCCGTGTGCACGGACAAAGGCAAAGTAGCCGCAAGATTGCTCAAGTATGCCAAGCCTTACCGCACGCAGATGGCGACGGCAGCGCTCATGCTGATAGCGGCTACTCTGATGGAGCTCGTGCCCCCTTATTTGACCAAGGTCATCGTGGATGATGTGCTCCAGCCGAAGAACATCGGCTACGCGCTGCTCTGGTTCGTCCTTGGTCTCGCTGCCACCCGCATCGTACTCTCTTCCATGCAAACTTTGCGCGGGTATGTCGGCGTCTGGGTCGGCGGAAAGCTAATGGGCGATATCCGCAAGGATATTTACACCTCGCTGATGCGCCTGTCGCTTGGCTTCTTCGACCGGAGACAAACCTCCCAGTTCATCGGGCGGGTTAACAGTGACGCCGAAGCGATGAGGCAGTTCCTGACGGACGGCGTGATGTGGATTTCCGGTCAAGTGCTTATGCTGGCTGCAATCATCACGATGCTGATCAGCCTGAACTGGAAGCTGGCGGTATATGCCGTCGTCCCTACCCCGCTCATCGTGATCGCCTCCTTAATCATCTGGCCGACGATTCGCGCCCGCTGGTACCGGCATTGGCGGGCCATCAACCGGCTGAACATGCTGGTGGGAGACGCACTTCAGGGGATTAGAGTCGTGAAAGCGTTCGGCCAGGAACCGGCGGAAATGTCCCGTTACGCCGACGCCAACAAAGAGCTCGTCGTTCAAAACATACGCGCCGACGGAATGTGGCAGGGAGTATTTCCCTTGTTCGCGCTCATATCCACCTCGGGCGCTATCCTGGTCTGGTATTTCGGCGGCTGGATGGTACTCCGGGATGAAATCTCCCTGGGTACGTTAATGGCCTTTACCGCATACCTGGGTATGTTCTTCGGACCGCTGCAGTGGTTCAGCCAAGCGCTCAATTGGACCAGCCGGGCTATGGCCTCCGCAGACCGCGTCTTTGAAATTATGGACACCCCGTCAGATGTACCTGACGACATCGAGCCGGTGCCGATGGATCGGGTCCGGGGCAAGGTCGTGCTTCATCAGATATCATACGGCTATGAAGCGCATCATCCCGTGTTGAAGAATATCGATCTATCCGTCGAACCCGGGGAAATGATCGGTCTGGTCGGCCACTCAGGAGCAGGCAAATCCACGCTAATTAACATGATCTGCCGGTTCTACGACCCGAATCAGGGCCATATCAGCATCGACGGCATTCCGCTCAAAAAAATCAAGCAGGAGGACCTGCGCAAACAAATCGGCGTCGTCCTCCAGGAAACCTTCCTGTTCGACGGTACGATCACGGAGAATATCGCCTATTCCAAGCCGGATGCGACGCCGGAGGAGATCATGCGGGCCGCGAAGATCGCGAACGCCCATGACTTTATCGTGCAGCTGCCGGACGGCTACGATACCCGTGTCGGCGAACGCGGACACCGGCTGTCCGGCGGAGAGAAGCAGCGGATTGCCATTGCCCGGGCGATCGTGCACAATCCGCGGATTCTGATTCTCGACGAAGCGACCGCCTCCGTCGACACCGAAACGGAAAGACAAATTCAAGAAGCGATTTCCCGTCTTGTGAAAGGCCGCACCACCTTCGCGATCGCACACAGGCTGTCCACCCTGCGGAATGCGGACCGGCTTGTCGTGCTCGATAAGGGGCAAATCGCGGAAATGGGCACGCACGAGGAGCTGCTGGATAAGAAGGGCGCATACTATAAGCTGGTGGAAGCGCAGCGGGAAGTATCCAAAATCCGGGGGGTGCAGGGCTGATGCTGCAGGATCCGTATGAAATCACGATGCTGGAGGCGGAGGATGTTTGGCTGCACCGGAATGCCGGAGGCATTTTGCAAGCGACTATAAGAGGCATTGATTACAACGAGGTGCACCTGTACCGTTGTTATCCGTTCTCGAAGCCGGACGAGTATATCTCCATCCGCAAGCCTGGCGGAGAAGAAATCGGAATTATGCGTCGTTTGGAGGATCTGGAGTCGACAAGCCGGCAGGAAGCGAGGCGTGAGTTGAATCTGCGTTACCTCATCCCCCGCATCACGCATATCGAGAAAATTGTACAAAATCCGGCGCTGTGGATTTGGAAGGTGGATACGACACTGGGAGCCATGACGTTAGCTCTGCGCAACCTGCACGAGCACCTTCAATCCCCTGCACCCGGGCGTTATTTGATCTCGGATATCGAAGGACGCCGGTGTGAAATACCGAATATCGACGAGCTCGATCCGCACAGCCGCAAGCAATGGAATAAGATTTTATAGCAATGCCATCCCCGCCGCAGGCCTTCCTGCGGTTTTTTTCATTCCATGCTGCACCGACTTCCCCTTGGGCGCATACAATGACATTCCTTAGACATTCATTCGGGCTCAGCCCTTCAGCTTCTTCATAGGGCCCCGTAAGGAGGAAGATCAGGTGATCGTACAAATTCTATTGTGGCTGGTGATAGCCGCGCTTTTCGTGGCAGGATGCACGGTGGAGGACCGCAAGACACTGGAAACGCCGGCAAACCCGTCCGGGTTCGAGAACGGATAAGATGGATTTAATCGTATTGATGCTTACATACCTAGTACTTTCATGGAGTGCAGCGGCGTTCCAATCAGGAAATCATATGTATTTAGGACAACTCGCTGTACGTTAAACGATCTCAGCAAGCTATCGGTAAGTGAAGTATTCGCATCGTTACTCTTGTCATAATTCGATCACGAACAGCGGGTACGGCGAGGTGCAAGGGGACTCGGCTTCTTCATCTTCGTCATCTTCTTCATCTTTTTATTCGCGGTCTGGGTATTCCTCGTGATCGTGAAACTGGCAAACGTGTTAGATTGAGCGGCATCGCCGACTTGCCCGCCGCCCGCACCGCTTGTAGTCGTACTCGACGATTTCGGCGCGATCTGCCCCACGTTCCCGAAAATAACCGTTCCACTGACATTCGTTAGCGTGATCGGAGCATTGATGATCGTGGACATCTTGTAAACCCCCGTTTTCGTATTTTTTAGATTCTAGATTATATTATTCATGCTCAAGTCATTTGGAAGGGACAAACACGGACTAGATTCAACCCAGAATAAACGGCTACGCCGTCCTTGTCTTACAAGGACCAGCGCGTTTATCAAGGTTGATAGCTATAAGTTGCGAAAAACTTATAAATTCTTAGCAACTTAAATAGCCTGCCATTGCGGCAGGCTGTCTTGATTGGTATCGATTAGAACAGCAAATCAAGCCATTCGTCCTTCGTAACCGGGCCAAAATAATAGGCAAGGTCCGTTGTCTCAAGAATATGGGCGATCGACGGATGATCATACTTGACTCCGATAAGCTTCGCCGTGAACTCCTCTACATCTCCTACGCCGAAGAAATCGCCGTACACGGCTGCTGCGCGGATGCAGCCTTCGCTCACATCCAGACGCACATCGAAGGTTCCCGCCGTCAGCCGCTTGACCATGTGTACGTTAAACGCCGGCGACTGTCCGTAATTCCAATCCCAGCTGCGGTATCGTTCCTCCGCTAATCGGCGTACGGCTTCCCATTCGCTGTCGTTCAGCTTATATTCCGCAGGCTCCGCTCCTTCGAAGATCGAATGAAGCAGATGCGCCTTGAACTCGCCGATCGTCATCGGAGCTTGCAGGAACTCGGAGATGTTGGCTACTCTGCTGCGCACCGACTTGATCCCTTTGGACTGAATCTTCAGCGGATGCACATTCAGCGCCGAAGCGATATGCTCCATCTCCGAGGAGAAGAGAAGCGTTCCGTGAGTGAACATGCGCCCCTTCGTAGCGAACTGGGCGTTGCCGGATATTTTGCGTTCCCCGACCTGAATATCGTTGCGTCCGGTCAGCTCGGCCTGAATGCCAAGCCGGTGCAGCGCCTTGATGACGGGCTCGGTGAACTTGCGGTAGTTGCTGAACGACTTGCCGTCGTCTCTCGTAATGAAGCTGAAGTTCAAATTGCCGAGATCGTGATATACCGCTCCGCCACCCGATAATCGGCGTACGACGTGAATGCCCTTCTCCCGAACGTATTCCTGGTTGACCTCTTCGGCGGTGTTTTGGTTTTTGCCGATAATAATCGAAGGCTCGTTGATATAGAAAAGCAAATAATCATGCTCGGCCGGAAGCTGCCGAAGGGAGAATTCCTCCAAAGCCAAATTGAGAGCGGGGTCCGTTATTCCCCGATTATCGATAAATAGCATAGTACCTGTCCTTTCGGCGATCTCGTTGTTCTCCGCTCATTATATCATACCGAAAATCTGGAGCCGAAGCTTCTACGGCCCTTACTTTGGGCCAATCCTGCATTGACAGCCAGTGCTTCATGAGAAAAGCGTCCATACGATACTGCGAGACCCTCGTTAGCGGCCGAGGAAAGAGATAGTTCGAACATTGATACTAACTATCATTTTAGTCAAACTCTCCATGGACGGATAGTAAACCAGTTGTGATAAGGTATCATTAAACGAACTTACTATAAGGAGAACCGACAAGTGAGTATGGATCTAAGGGAATGGATCATCGAAGCGGATATTACAAGTATGCAAACGGCAATGGAAAAAGGCATTATCACCTCGGAAGAACTAGTTCAAGTATATTTAGAACGAATAGATAAGTACGATGCAATCATTCATTCCATATTGGAAATAAATCCAGATGCTGTACAAATCGCAAGAGCGTTAGACAAAGAACGTAAAGAACAAGGTAGTCGTGGAAGACTGCACGGTATTCCCATTTTATTGAAGGATAATATAGATACAGAGGATAAAATCCATACGAGTGCGGGTTCTGTGGCATTAGCCGAATCGTTTGCAAAAACGGATTCATTCGTAGCGTCAAGGCTTCGTTCAGCAGGTGCCGTCCTTCTTGGGAAAGCGAACATGACGGAATGGTCCAATTTTATGTCCAGCAAAATGCCGGCGGGGTATAGCTCACGGGGAGGACTTGTTCTAAATCCATATGGTCCCGGTGAGTATTTTATTAGCGGGTCCAGCTCCGGCTCTGCGGCAGCGGTAGCAGCAAACTTGGCGGCGGCAGCGATCGGAACGGAGACGGCAGGATCTATCGTTGGTCCTGCAAGTCAAAACTTGCTTGTAGGTATCAAACCAACAGTTGGATTAATCAGCCGGTCCGGGATTATCCCTATTTCTTTTAGCCAAGACACTCCCGGACCTTTAGCTAGAACGGTTTCAGATGCCGCTATTCTTTTGGGCGCATTAACTGGAGTTGACCATCGGGATTCTGCCACACTATCGAGCGAGAATCGTTCTTTTGCAGATTATGCTCCATTTTTGGAGACAAACTTTTTAAGTCACGCCAGAATTGGCATACCAAGGCATTATTATAAAGATTTAGATAAGGAAAGACTTTCCATTATGGAAGATGTGATAGCGACCTTGAAAAACAAAGGAGCCACAATCATAGATCCTGTCAACCTGCATGTAGAACAGAACAGTTGGAATAATGATGTGATCTGCTATGAGTTTAAGGAAGGTTTGAATCATTATTTATCACAATTATCTGATTCCGTACCGGTTCATTCCCTGAAAGAATTGATCGAATTCAATCAACAACACGACGAGACCGCTTTAAAATATGGGCAGGACACGCTGATAAGGTCAGAAGTAACCACATTAACGGAACAAACCTATTTGCAGAAGAAACAAGAATATAAGGAATTGGCACTTAAAGAAGGAATAGATTATGTTATAAATCAGTTTCAGTTAGACGCATTAATGTTACCTGGAGATATAGATGGCATGTATATTGCCGCAAGACTCGGATACCCCCTAATCTGTGTTCCTGCAGGCTACTCATCTGACGGTGTGATGGATTTGGACGGAGATTCAACCAAAGGACCTTTTGGCTTCGTCTTCTCGGGTAAAGCATTTAGTGAACCGACGTTGATCAAAATAGCGTATGGATATGAACAAGCTACACTTAAAAGGTTTCCTCCTCCATTAGATTCGGATCAAGATCATGACTGACTTGTGTCAATTCCAGCAGCAGTTGCCGGATCGTGCCGTAAGCTCATCGCTTTCTTTTCCGCCGATTTCTGTTATGATAATACAATAATTCATGCCAGGCATAGCGAAAGAAGGATTTAGGCCCATGAGCAAGCGGTTGACGGTGCAATCCATTCAGTTAATGTGCGGCCGAACCGCCTATGAAAAAGGAGCGGCCATCCAGCGGTCGGGAAAGGTGTCGCTCGGCCCGATCGATCCGGAGGCTTCTTGCGGCGAGGCCGTCGTCAAGGACAAGGGAAGCTATCACGTGAAGGTTAGCCGGGGATACGAAGGAGATGTAAACGCGGAATGCACCTGCCCTTCTCTCCCCTCTTACGATCGATTCTGCAAGCATATTGCCGCCGTCCTGATCGCTATGCTGGATAGGCAGCAGCGCGTTCACTCTGCGATTCACTCCGAACCCGACTTGCGGGAACGAGACCCGGATGATTCGGAGGATAGCCTGATTACGGCAAACGACAAGGAACTGACAAGCAGCCTGCTCGGCCTGTTCGCCGACAAACCGAATCGTCCTACCCGAGCGGACACTAGGTTCGATTCCAGGACGCTCTTGGAGGTCGAGTTTATTTGCAGGATCGTCTCCCGCGGCCGCAAGACGATATTTGCCATTGAAGCAAAGGCGGGGCCCGGCCGTCTGTATCTCATATCCAACTTGAGAGAATTTCTGGATTGCTTGTACCGGAGGGAAGCCTGCCCTTTCTCCAGACATTTTGCATACGATCCCGATCTCCACGGGTTTACCGGCCGGGACGATGCGGTCCTGCGGCATTTGCTCGAATTGAATCGGAACGAGGATACGTACCATGAAGCTACCGGATATGATGCGGGACGAGCCGGCGGGGGGCGGAGTCTTCTTGTCCCTCCTTCGTCATGGGAAACCCTCCTTCCTCTTCTGGCTGAAGCGCCGCACGTGAAGCTGGAGCATGCGGCCCGAACCTATGAATCGCTCGAAATCTCAGGCGAGCCGCTCCCGCTTCGGTTTGAGTTCGATCGTGCAGAGCCCGGGTCCTATCAAATGAGCGTCTACGGCTTGGATCAGCTGACCGTCCTGCCGGCGTACGGAGCCGTTCTCTCCGAGAACAAAGTGCTTAAGCTTCCCCCGGACAGCAGCAAGCGTCTTTTCGACCTGAAGCTCATGCTGGATGCGTCCGGCAAGCGTCAAATCGGCATTGCTCCCGGGCAAATGGAGCTTTTTATGGAAAAGGTGATCCCCGGACTAATGAAGCTGGGCACCGTTCATATCGCCGGCTCAGTTGCCGACCGGATCGTGCAGACTCCACTGAAGGCCATTCTGTATTTAGACCGGGTAAGGGACCGGCTTCTGGCAGGACTGGAATTCCGGTACGGAGCTATCCATATCAATCCGTTTGAGGGCCGAAGCCCCGAGGAACGTGGCCAAGGTCCCCTCCTTATGCGGGACGGGGAGAAGGAAAACCGGATTATGGAGCTGATGGAACAAAGCTCCTTCACGAGGACGGAAGGCGGTTATGTTCTGGACGACGAGGATGCGGAGTTCGAATTTCTGACCCAAGTCGTACCGCAGCTGGAGCAGCTGCTTGACGTTTACGCCACCTCGGCCGTAAAGTCTAGAATTCAAGGCGGCCTTATGCCCCCGAAGGTCACAGTTAACCTGAGCGAGCGCACGGATTGGCTGGAATGCCGGTTCGAGCTGGAAGGCATTCCCGAGACGGAAATACGGAAGCTGCTTCAATCCTTGGAGGAGAAGCGAAAATTTCACCGGCTGCCGAACGGGGCCCTGCTGCCGCTGGACACCGCCGAGTTTCGGGAAATCATCCGCTTCCTGAATGAAATTGGCATTCGGGGAGCGGATATCAATCACGAAGGCATCCGTGTACCTCTTGTCCGGGCGCTCCATCTGACGGAGTCCCGCGAGCAAGGACATGCGGTTCGGTTGGGCAAATCGTTCCGCAAGCTCCTGGAAAACCTCCGTCATCCGGACCATCTCGAGTTCGCTGTGCCGGACGGGCTCACTTCCGTGCTCCGTGATTACCAGGAGTACGGATTCGGCTGGATGAAGACGCTGGCGCATTACCGGTTCGGAGGCATTCTTGCAGACGATATGGGACTGGGCAAAACCTTGCAGAGCATCGCTTTTCTTCTGTCCGTCCTTCCGGAAATCCGCAGCCTGAAGCTTCCGGCTTTAATCGTCTCCCCCGCATCGCTCGTCTATAACTGGCGGAATGAACTAAAGAAATTCGCCCCGGAAATCCGGGTGCTCGTGGCGGACGGCGGCCGAACGGAGCGGAGCCGGCTGCGCAGGAAGGCCGCGGAAACGGACGTGATGATCGTCTCCTATCCCCTATTGCGCACGGATGTCGCCTGGTACTCGAAGCAGGCGTTCCATACACTCATTTTGGATGAAGCGCAGGTTTTTAAAAATCATGGCACACAGACGGCCAAGGCGGTAAAAGAGGTGACAGCCCTGCACCGGTTCGCTTTGACCGGTACTCCGGTAGAGAATCGGCTCGACGAGCTGTGGTCGATCTTTCATGCCGTCTTCCCCGAGCTGTTCCCGGACCGGCGTGCGTTCGGCGAGCTGCCGCGCGAGACGGTTGCAAGGCGAATCCGTCCTTTCCTGCTGCGCAGGCTTAAGACGGACGTGCTGAGGGAGCTGCCGGAGAAGATCGAATCGGTGCAGGCCTCGGAGATGCTGCCGGAGCAGAAGAAGCTGTATCTCGCCTATTTGGCGAAGCTGCGGAAAGAATCGCTTAAGCACTTGGACTCCGACACCTTCCATAAGAACCGGATCAAAATCTTGGCAGGCTTGACGCGTCTTCGTCAGCTCTGTTGTCATCCTGCCTTGTTCGTTGAAGGCTACCAAGGCAGCTCCGCTAAATTCGAGCAGCTGCTGGAGATGATCGAGGAGTGCCGGAGCGCCGGGAAGCGGCCGCTCGTTTTCTCGCAATTCACGGAGATGCTCGGCATCATCGGAAGGGAGCTCGGCGCTCAGGGCGTACCGTACTTTTATTTGGACGGAGATACCCCGGCGCCCGAACGTGTGGAGCTGTGCCGCCGTTTTAATGAAGGAGAACGCGATTTGTTCCTTCTCTCCTTGAAGGCTGGAGGTACCGGACTCAATCTGACGGGTGCGGACACCGTGATCCTCTATGATCTGTGGTGGAACCCCGCCGTCGAGCAGCAGGCCGCAGACCGTGCTCACCGGATAGGACAAAAGAACGTGGTGCAGGTCATTCGCCTTGTCACCCAGGGTACCGTCGAGGATAAGATGGTGGAGCTGCAGCAGCGAAAGAAGCATCTGATCGACGAAGTGATTCGTCCTGGCGAGGAGGCGTTATCCTCCTTATCCGAACAGGAGATCCGCGAGATTCTGATGATTTGAACATGATGAAGGCCTTGACCTCTGCCAAAGAGCAGGGGTCAAGGCCTTTTCCTCATAGAAGTCAGGGCGATCGACATGGCGAACCGTACCAGCCGGCTATCAGATTGTCCCCGGAATAGTCCCAAGCCTCCACCGTGCGAAAGCCGCTCAATCCTCATCGCGAGACCCGCCGAATCACTTCGTGCGCAGCTCATTCATAATGCGCCGGCCTGTCGGCGTCTGGGCCAATCCCCCGCCCGCCGTCTCTCGGAGAGCCTCGGGCATTGCCGAGCCGACCTCCAGCATAACCTGAACGACCTCGTCGGAAGGGATGACGCTCTGTACTCCCGCAAGCGCCATATCTGCTGCCGCCAGGGCGGTAACCGCACCGAAGTCGTTACGAACGATGCAGGGAATTTCCACCAAGCCTCCGACAGGATCACAGATGAGTCCGAGCGAATTTTTCAATGCGAGCCCGACGGCATGAACCGCCTGGTCCGGCGTACCGCCGCGCAGATCGACCAGCGCACCGGCAGCCATGCCGATTGCCGACCCGATCTCCGCCTGGCAGCCGCCCTCCGCGCCCGAGATAAAGGAATTGTTGGCGATCACATAACCGATGGCGCCCGCGGCAAATAAACCGTAAACGAGCATGTCGTCCTCCCACCCGAACCTTTCCTGGCAGCTGACGAATACACCGGGGATAATACCGCAGGAACCCGCCGTCGGCGTTGCGATAATGCGCCCCATGGATGCATTCACTTCGGATACGGCGAGTGCATAGCTCATCGCCAGGCTCGCGGCATCCCCCAGCGCCGGCTCCGTTCGCCCCCGGAAGCTCATGACGCGCTGCGCGTCGCGACCCGTAAGTCCGCTGCGCGAGGTCGTATCCTCCGTAAGCCCTCGGACAACGGCTTCCTTCATGATCCGGTAATAGTCGGCCATCTTCGCAAATTCCGTCCCCTGCGGTTGGCCCGACTCCTGACTCTGCTCTTCCAGCATCCACCGTCCGATGCTCGTCTGACGCGCCGACGAGCGCTCGGCAAGCTCCTTCAGACTGCGAAAATTCATGAATCTTCCCTCCTTGACGATACCATATCGAAGAGCGTTATATCCCGAATCCCGGGGAGCGCGGCAATGGCCGGCACCAGGGCACCGGACGGCGGGGTATCCAGCTCCAGCACCATCAGCGCTTCTCCGCTGCGGCTTCGCCGATCCAGCGTCATGCTGCCGATATTCTCTCGTTCGCGCTGCAGCAGCTGCGTCACCTCCGCGATCATCCCGGGAATATCCTGATGCAGGATGACCAGTGCCGGATAGAGACCCGTCATGTTCACGCGGAAGCCGTTCAACTCGGCAACCTCCATGTTGCCTCCGCCGATGGAAATGCCGGTCATGGTCAAGCGGGAGCCCTCTGCCGTAAGCAGCAGCTTTGCCGTATTGGGATGCGGAGCCAAGCCGGTTCCTTGACGGAAGCTCACATGCATTCCGGCAGACCGGGCGAGGTCGAGCGCAGACGGCAGCCTTGGATCATCTGTATCCATATCCAGCAGCCCTCCAACGATGGCCGAATCGGTGCCGTGGCCGCTGCCGGTGGCAGCGAACGAACCGTACAGCACGATCTCCGCCGACTCCGGCTGCCGGCCGAAGAGCCGGCGTGCCGCGCGGCCGATGCGGGCGGCCCCCGCCGTGTGTGAGCTGGAAGGTCCGACCATGGCCGGACCGATGATCGAGAATACATCTTTAAAACGCAACCGGCCGCCTCCTATCCGAATGTGTTGGGATTTAGGATACTATTATTGATTTACGACAAAAGAAGTGAATTTCGATCATAGTATTCCAAAAATATCCTCTTATATAATAAATTTTATAGAAATGTATGCGCTTCCGTCAAGGGGATATCTATACTATTAGGGGGTTATTTCTTGCTCAGTAGAACAATAAATGCAAGCCTGCTTTCTATCCTTCTCCTCCTCCCGGCGCTATCCGGCTGCAGCTCCGACAAGCCGGCAGTAACCAAGGAGGAGACGGCGGATCTCAGCAAGGTGGGTAATGAACCGGTTGCCTTGATTTTCAAATCCGATTTCCCGGATGACCAGGACGTGTTCAACCGTTACTACGGGGATAGAATTAAAGCCAAATTCCCCAATGTCACGATCAATTTCCTGCCGAGAATTCAAGGACAGGGGATTCAGGATCTGCTGAATGCGGGAACTTATCCGGATGTTATGTACGGCAAGCTGAACGGCATCGACGCTCTGCTGATCGATACGGATCTTGCATATGATATGTCGGAGCTGGATAAAAAATACAATTACGATATCGACCGCTTCAAACCGCAATTGATCGATGCGGTCAAGAATACGAATCCGGAAGGAAAGCTGTTCGGCCTTCCGATGCCGGACTTCGATCCGCAGGTTTTATATTACAACAAAGCGCTGTTTGACCGGTTCGGCGTTCCTTATCCGAAGGATGGCATGACCTGGGACGAGTTGTTCGACCTGGCCAAACGGATGACCCGTTCGGATGGAGGAAAGGTTTACCGGGGCTTCAGCTCGCAGCAGGGAGTGATCATGAGAGATAATCAACTCGGAATCCCGTATCTGTACCCGCACGGCGATAAAATGTTCAATGACGAGGATTGGAAGAAGCAGTTCGAGAATTTGGCGCGCTTCTACCAGATAGCGAATAATAACCGGGATACGAAGAACCGCTCGGCGGGAATCGAGTCCGACACTTTCAATAAGGGCGACGTTGCCATGCAGGTCAATCAATTGACCAAATTCCGAAACTTCCCCGATGGCCTGGATTGGGATATGGCGACGATTCCTACCTTCAAAGAAAAGCCGAACACGATGAACCAGGCCTCCTCGGCCTATTGCTTCATTACAAAGACGAGCAAAAACAAAGATGTCGCCTTCAAAGTCATTACTTACCTGCTGTCCGATGAAGTTCAAGCCGACTACGCTGCCAACCTGGCAGGCATCCCGTCCCTTAAAGCATCGGATAAAGCGGTGAAGACGTTCGGTCAAAATGTGCCCCAGCTCAAGGGTAAGCATGTGGAAGCCTCGTACAAGTACGATCTGGCTCCCGCACCTCCGCAGCGGGATAAAGGCCTGATCCGGCCCGATCCGAACAAGATCGGCAATGCGATAAACAACGCTTTCCTTAAAGTCGTCATTGACGGCGTGGACATCAATACGGCATTGAGGCAAGCCGGGGAAGACATCGGCAAAGCGATCGACGAGAAGCGCAAATAAACGTTGCAAGACCTGTTACCATGAGCTGAAGAGAAAGAGAGGTTCGTTGAACCAGAGAATACATCTCTAATTTTTACGTTAACCGATGGATGGAAGCACAATTTCCTCGGTTACGTTCGGAGGTTCCGGGAGCAGTTTGCCGCTTGCGTGGCGTCTTAAGCTTTGCCGATCTGCAAATACGAGCCCGGCTTGGGATATTATCCCTTGCCGGGCTCTATTTTTTCACGGAACGTTACGTTGACTCATCCAACAAGAAGTGCTAAAATCCAAACTATTCAAAGGGATTTCATCAAGAATGGAGGGGTTTGCGTGCTGCGGTCGCCGGGTTATCGTCGTGAGTGGGTTATCATGGTTTGGCTTGTCGTAGCCTTCGTCCTCTTCCCGCTCACCCCTCCCATTTCTCAGCAAATCAGCTTCGATGAACCGACTCTGGGCCAGTCCAATGAAACGCTCGTATGCATGCGTCTGGAGCCAAGCGAAGCGTGTAAATGGTTTCCTCCTCCGAAAGCTCCCGTACTGGGGGAAGATCACATTCTTGAACGCTTGTATATCCCCTGGATAATCATCTATTTATGCTTCCTCCTATCCAAAATTCCCAAGCTGCTGAAACGGAGCCTCTTGGCACCGCTCAAATTCACGTCGATGTACGTGATTGCCTCTTCTTGACCTTAACCAATCAAGAGTTCTAAGAAGAGGAGATTCGTTATGACTAATCCATTACAATTGAATGAACATATACCGTCACAGCATCAAAAAGAAACCCGCACGAAGCTGCTTCGCCGATTTTTCTTTATGCTGATGGGATCGCTTCTGTTTTCCGTCGGCCTGGATATTTTTCTTGTTCCGAATCATATCATTGACGGCGGCATCGTAGGTATTTCCATCATCCTGTCGCACTTGCTGCATGTACCGCTCGGCATCTTTCTCGTGCTGCTCAATCTGCCCTTCCTTCTGATCGGTTATAAACAGATCGGTAAAACGTTCGCCGTCTCGACCCTGTTCTCGGTACTCATCATGTCCATCGGGAGCACGCTGCTTCACCCCATCGATCCGATTACGATCGATCCGCTGCTGGCGGCGGTGTTCGGCGGCATCATTCTCGGCATCGGCGTCGGGCTGGTTATTCGTTCAGGCGGTTCGCTGGACGGTACAGAAATTGTGGCGATTCTCTTCAGCAAGCGAACGCCGTTCTCCGTCGGCGAAATTGTCATGTTCTTCAATTTATTCATCCTGAGCAGCGCCGGGTTCGTCTTCGGCTGGGATCATGCCATGTATTCGCTCATTGCGTATTACATCGCCTTCAAAATGATCGACATCACGATCGAGGGTCTCGATCAATCGAAGTCCGTATGGATCATCAGCGACGAATCCGATAAAATCGGCGACGCTATCACCTACCGGCTTGGCCGGGGCGTCACATACCTGAACGGGGAAGGTGCCTTCAGCGGAGAAAATAAAAAAGTCATCTTCAGCGTCATTACGCGGCTGGAGGAAGCGAAGCTCAAATCGATCGTCGATGAGCACGATCCGAGCGCCTTTCTTGCGATCGGCAATATTCATGATGTAAAAGGCGGAAGATTCAAGAAGAAAGACATTCACTGAACGGAAACATCGCCACCCCGGCGCCGGAAGGCGCTCGGGTGGTTTTTTTGTTCCCGGGCGAAGCGCTCAGCTGTCGAATTATTGCTGTCCTATTTCCTCTATATTATCAGGAGCGTCTGAGGGGTTTATAATAGGGAGAAGCCGGAGGAGGGAACGACAGATGGACGATACGCTGCTTCAATCTGTATACGATACGATTCTAACGCGGGATACAAGATATGACGGACAATATTACGTCGGCATCGTAACGACGGGCATCTTCTGCAGGCCTTCCTGCAGGTCCCGTCTTCCGAAACCGGAGAACGTCCGGGTGTACGGCAGCATCGCAGAGGCGCAGGAGGCGGGATTCCGTCCTTGCAAGCGGTGCCGTCCCGAAGCCCCCGGCAAGAACGGTCCCGATGCGGAGCTCGTACAGGCGGTCACCGGGCTGATCGCAGCCCGCTACTCCGAGCCGTTGACCCTTAATACAATCGCTGCGGAGCTGAAGATGAGCCCCTACCACCTGCAGCGTCTGTTCAAGCGGACGACCGGGACGACGCCCTCGAAGCGGCTGGTGCTCACCCGTCTCGAGGAAGCGAAACGGCAGCTCGCCGGGGAGGAACTCGCCATCGCGGACATTGCCGCAGCCGTCGGATTTCGCAGCGCTTCCCACTTTTCTTCCGTGTTTCAGAAATCCGTAGGCTGCACGCCGAACGAATATCGGCTGCACAGCAGGCAGGAGGTAACCTAAATCATGGATCACCGTATCACCGAAATTTACTGGAGCCGCTTCGAGCATGCGCTGTTTCTGGAGCGCCCGCTCTACGTTGCGGCAACAAGCCGGGGGTTATGCCGCATTACGTGGCCGAGCGAAACCTTCGATACTTTAAGCCGTTGGTCCTCTAAAGAAATTCCCGGCGCCCTGCTGATTGAAGCGCCCGAGCGCATGGCGGACATCCTCCGGCAGCTGCAGGAATATTGCGAAGGCTCGCGCCAAGCCTTCACGCTCCCTTTGGATATGAGGGGGACCACCTTCCAGCAGTCGGTCTGGCAGGCGTTGACGCAAATCCCGTACGGGAAAACCCGAAGCTATTCGGACATCGCCGAGGCTGTCGGACGTCCTGCCGCAGTGAGAGCGGTAGGAACGGCCAACGGCGCGAATCCGATCCCCATCGTCGTTCCGTGTCACCGCGTCATTGGCAAGAATGCCGCGCTGACCGGCTTCCGGGGCGGACTGCAGGCGAAGGAAGATCTGCTTCAGCTGGAGGGTTTCCATGGTTATACCGCCAAGGGACATGCCCGATTCCAATTCTAATACCGCGGCGTCCAGCGTAACGATCCCCTTGCCGGAACCGTTCAGTTATCGCGAAGCACTCATCTATTTGAGCCGCTCACCCCAAGAATGCTTGCATGCCGTAGAGGGAAGCCGCGTGATGAAGCTGTTGGAAATCGAGGGCAAAGCTCGGCTAATCGAAATCCGTGAAGCCGCCGGCAGCTCCTCCCTTGAGCTTGTGTTCGCCGACGGTTTGCCCGGGTCCCGCGGGGCGTGCGAAGCGGCTGCGGATTACGTAACGGAATGGCTCGATTTGAACCGGGATATGACTCCCTTTTACCGGCTGGCCGAGAAGGATTCCATCCTGGGAAAGCTCGCCTCGGATTACCGCGGCCTGAGGATCGCCGGGATCCCGGACCTATTCGAGGCATTGGTTTGGGCGGTCATTGGACAGCAAATTAATCTGGCGTTCGCCTATACACTGAAGAAGCGGTTTGTCGCCGCCTACGGCAAGCGGGCGGACTGGCAGGACCGCAACTACTGGCTGTTTCCGAAGCCCAGCGATCTAACCGGTGCTGCCGCGGGCGATCTGCAGCAGCTCCAGTTTACAGGCAAGAAGGCGGAAACCGTGTTGCGCCTGGCGCAGCTCATGGACAGCGGAGCGATAAGTAAATCCGGCCTCCTGGCGCTTGGGGATTTTCAGGAGGCCGAGCGCCAGCTGACCGCCATTCCCGGCATCGGACCGTGGACGGCCAATTATGTGCGGATGCGCTGCTTGCGCGATCCGTCCGCTTTTCCGATCGGCGATGCCGCTCTGCACAATGCGCTCAAGCTTCTGCTGAAGCAAGATAGCAAGCCTGCGGAAGCGGAAATCCGGCAGCTGTTTACGCCATGGAGTGGCTGGGAGGCTTATGCCGTATTTTATTTATGGCGAACCCTATCGCCGGCGCCTCCGGGACCCGAGCGGTAAGCGGTTTAAGACTTCCCCTTTGATGTTCTCTTCCTTTCTTTGGTATAATTAGGGCTGCGTACAACCCGATTATAGGAGAATGGACGAATGGACATTATTGAAATTGTTACCGATTTGATTGACGAAGATAAAGACCAGCCCCGGGTGCAGTTCGACGAAGAATCGTTGGAGGAGCTGGTGCAAAGCATCCAGGAGCTCGGGCTGCTCTCTCCGATTAAAGTCCGTACGACGCCGGACGGCCGTTATAAAATCATCTACGGCAACCGCCGGTACAAAGCCTGCAAAGCACTCGGCCGCCCGACGATTCCATGCATCGTTTCCACCGTGACGGACGAGGTTGAAATATACCTGGAGCAGATCGCGGAGAACCTCACGAGAGCCGGGTTTACCCCGATCGAGGAAGGGGAAGCTTTTCATAAGCTGCTTCACGATGCCAAGTTCAGCAGCTCGACCAAGTACCTTGCCAGCAAGCTCGGCAAACCGGAGTCGTACATCAAGAACAAATGCGAGCTCCTGAAATTCGGAGCGGCGGTGAAGAAGCTCGTCATCAGCGGGACGGAAATCAAGAAGGACAAGCTGACGGAAGACCAACTGCTGCCGATCAAGGATCTGCCCATCGAGCACCGCGACCCGCTGGCGCTCATTATCGCCCGGGACGAGCTGCCTGTAAGCGATGTGAAGAAAATCGCAAAGCTGTTCAAATCGAAGGAGCTCTCCGATAGCACTAAGAGCAAGCTGCTGTACAAGACCGGGCAAGGACTCCTGGAAACCTGGTCCGTGCAGGAAAGCAACAAGGCCGAGCGTGCGAAGGCGGCCGAAGCGAAGGCCGCGGCTTCCAAGGCGGCTGAAGAAAGTCCTGCGGCGGTGGCGGGCACGAACAAGGCTGAGGCCGCGCCAAGCCTGCTGTCGGCACCGGCAGCGATGGCTGCGGCACAGGCTGAGCCGAACCCGGCTGGAGCGCCAGCGGCGACGGCGGCAGCGATGGCCGAGGCCGCTCCCATCGAGCTTTGCCTGCAGCAGCTCGCTGCCTCGCTTGCTCCGCACTCTCCCTTGACAGCTGATACGATTGCTTCGTACGAACAGCTCGCTCCGGAAGCCAAGAAAGCGTTCCGGACAGAAGTAGACCAGCTTCTCCGAACCTTGGAGCTCCACCTGAACGGCTGGAGAACGGTACGGGAAGCTTTGAAACCAAGATAAACGGCTATGCCGTCCTTGTCTTACAAGGACCAGCGCGTTTATCAAGGTTGATGCGAAGCTATAAGCCCGCGAAAAACTTATAAATTCTTATCAACTAAACAAGAACAAGCAGGCTGAGCGTTGGACGCCGCCTGCTTGTTTTTTTTCTGATTTCGCCTATAAAAATACCCCTTCAAGTAAACTTTTAGCGCTCGGATGAAGCACTTGTTTACTTAAAGGGGATTTTTACCATGTTATACCTTCTTGCTGCCCCTCTTACTGGTTCTCAAGCAGCGATTTGCCCGCGATACCCGGATGCGTCATCTCGTAAGGGTTAAGAATAACATCGAGCTCTTCCTCGGACAATACGTTATGCTCCAGGCACAGCTCTCTCACCGAACGCCCGGACAAGATCGCTTCGCGGGCGATCCGTGCCGCTGTCTCGTAGCCCAGGTGGGGGTTGAGTGCCGTGATGATGCCGACGCTGTTGTCCACATATTGCTTGCAGCGGTCGATATTAGCCTGGATGCCTTCCACGCAATACTTGCGGAATACCTGGAACGCCTGATTCATCATGCTGAGCGATTGAAGCAGGTTGAAGAAGAGCACGGGCTCCATTACGTTTAGCTCCAACTGACCCGCTTCGGAAGCGAGGCAGATCGTATGATCGTTGCCGATGACCTGGAACGCCACCTGGTTAATCACTTCGGCCATCACCGGGTTCACTTTGCCCGGCATGATGGACGAGCCCGGCTGGCGCGACGGCAGGTTGATCTCGCCGAAGCCCGAACGCGGACCGGAGGCCATGAGGCGCAGGTCGTTGGCGATTTTGGAACAGTTCATCATGCACACCTTCAGTGCCGCGGAGACTTCCGTATACACATCCGTGTTCTGTGTAGCGTCCACCAGATGCTCGGCGCCTACGATCGGGTAGCCGCTCTCTTCCGCAAGCAGCTGCACCACCCGCTCGATGTAGCGGGGATCGGCGTTGAGACCGGTGCCTACCGCCGTAGCGCCCATGTTGACTTCATACAGATGCTCGCGCGTTCTGGAGATCCGTTCACGGTCGCGTCTCAGAACGCGGACGTACGCTTCAAACTCTTGGCCGAGCCGGATCGGAACGGCATCTTGCAGGTGGGTGCGTCCCATCTTGATCACGGCGTCGAATTCCACCGCTTTCGCATGGAACGCGCCGATCAGCTCGTCGAGCGTCGTGAGCAGCTGGCCCAGCAAAGACAGGGCCGCGATATGCATCGCCGTCGGGAAGGCGTCGTTGGTCGATTGGCCTTTATTGACGTGCGTGTTCGGACTAAGCGAGAAGTAATCGCCCTTCTGACCTCCCATCAGCTCAAGCGCCCGGTTCGCAATGACCTCATTCGCATTCATATTGATGGAAGTGCCGGCGCTGCCTTGGATCGGATCGACGATGAACTGCTCATGCCAGCGTCCTTCGATGATTTCGTCTGCGGCTTGGACAATGGCCTCGCCCAGCTCCGGAGGCAGCTGCCGCGTATCCACATTGGCGCGGGCAGCGCATTTCTTCACGATGGCAAGTGCGCGGATCAGCTCCGAATGAATACGGTACCCGGTTATGGGGAAATTTTCTGCCGCACGCAGCGTCTGGATCCCGTAATAGGCGTCCTTCGGAATCTCTTTGCTCCCCAGAAAATCTTTCTCCAGCCGGAATTCACTTTGAACTTCTGCTTGTTGGCTCATGCACTTGCGGCTCCTTTGTCGACCGAATGATTATTAATGTGTTCAATATACAGCTTACCTTTGGCAGGATCGTAGTTTCCTTCCCACTTCGACATCACGACGGCTGCGAGCGAGTTGCCGAGCACGTTGACCGCCGTACGAGCCATATCCAGAATCCGGTCGATGCCGACGATGAACATCAGCCCTTCGACGGGAATGTTTACGGAACCCAGTGTGGCCAGAAGCACGACGAACGAAACGCCGGGCACGCCTGCAATCCCTTTGGACGTCAGCATCAGGACCAGCATCAGCGTAATTTGCGAGCCGATCGGCATATGAATTCCGTACATCTGGGCGATGAACAGCGCGGCAAGCGCCTGATACAACGTCGAGCCGTCCAGATTGAACGAATAGCCCGACGGGATAACGAACGACGCTACCGACTTCGGAACCCCGAATTTCTCCATCTTCTCCATCACTTTAGGCAGAACGGATTCCGAGCTGGCCGTGGAGAAGGCAAGGATCAGCTCTTCCTTTAATATTTTCATCAGCTTAAAAATACTTGTACCGGCCATTTTCGCGATCAAGCCCAGCACGATAATGACGAAGAAGAGCATCGCGCCGTATACGGACAAGATCAGCTTTCCGAGCGGAATAAGCGAGCTAACACCGAACTTCGATACCGTCACGCCGATCAGGGCGAAGACGCCGAACGGCGAGAATTTCATGACCTGGTTCGTTACCCAGAACATGGCGTCCGATACGCCTTGGAAAAATCTCAGCACCGGCTTCCCTTTCTCCCCGATTGCCGCAATTCCGAGGCCGAACAACACGGAGAAGAAAATGATCGCCAGCATATCGCCTTTCATGATGGATTCGAAAATATTCGTCGGTACGATATGCACAAACGTATCCAGCAGGCCTTGGCTCTTCGCGGTTTCCGACGTTTGCACATATTTGGAAATGTCGGATTTCACGAGATGTTCCATATTGACGCCGGTTCCAGGATGAATCACATTCGCGAACAGCAATCCGACAACAATGGCGATAAGCGTAACTACTTCAAAATAGAGCAGCGTCTTCCCGCCCAATTTGCCCAGCTTCTTGATATCTCCCACGCCCGCGACGCCGACGATCAGCGTGGAGATCACGATAGGAACGACAATCATCTTAATCAGACGCATAAATACATCGCCGATAGGCTGAAGATAAGTACTAATGGCAGGATTGCCGTAGAATGCCGCGCCAAGCGCGATCCCGAGTACAAGTCCGATGACGATCTGCACGGCCAGTCCCATTTTTTTCATAAGATATCACTCCTCTAGATGAAAACGCTTTAGTATTGTACTAAGCATTTGCTGTTTCTAGAGGATAACCCGGACACTAACGAAAACTACGGAATTCTACAAGCCTGCATTTAAAAAATTGAACAAGTCGCGGCCCGGAGGCGGGTCTGCCGGTTATGGCGCCCTTCCCTGGCGCGATTCGTAATACAGCATTTGAAGGAATTTCTTGATATTGATCCGCGGTGAGGCTCCTTCGGCGCTACCCGGATCTTCCAGCTCCAGCATGCGCCTGCGCACTTCTGCAAAATCGAAAAAGCGGGACGCATACGTTTCGAACACCGGATGATTGTAATCCGTCAGACCAAGGGAAGCAAGGTGGGTTAACGCTTGAAGAATCGCTCTTCGGACCCGCTGCTCCGACGCCTTCACTTCCTTCTGAAGGGCGGCCGGTTCCGCGGCCGGGCCGAGTCTCGCCGCAGCGGCGCGCTCCGAAATATCCTTCAGAAGCGGAAAATCGAGACCGAACGGCGCCTCCCTTTCCATCTCGGCGGCCGCCTGCAGCATATCCAGCAGATCGCGGCTCCCCGGCTCCCCGATCATTCCCAGCTGACTCAGATGAACCCGCCCGGCGGCCTTAATGCCCTCCCGGATCGCAGGCACCGGCGGCGCGGCAGGCTGCTTCAGCCCCTCCGTCTCGCCCATAAGCCCGCTTAACGACTTGCGGATGTTGTCGATCGACCGTTCCATCTTGAGCCGCTCGATCACCTTGCGGATGACCGATAGCACCTCCAGCCGGTTAATCGGCTTCGTAATGTAGTATTCCACTCCAAGCGCATAAGCTTCAGCGATCATCTCTTTGGACTCGACCTGAGAAAGCATGATAATCTTGCCCGGGAAAGCGCCGCCCAGACTACGGACCGTTTCGATCCCGTCGCGAACGGGCATGAGCAGGTCGATCATCAAGATGTCCACCTTCTGTACGTTCAACAGATCGCTGTCGATCCGATCGCCGTCGTCCGCGGTACCTGCCAGCGTGCCCAGCTCTTCATCTTCAATCAAGTCCGAAAGCATGCGCCGAATCGCCCGATCGTCATCCGCTACGAAGAAACGCATCCCTTCACTTCCTTTCCTTCAGTCCCGCGGCAGGCAAAACGACGGTGAAGACCGCCCCTTTCCCGCCAGGCCCCGGTTCCACGGATATCGAGCCACCGAGCTCTCCGGCGATCTGCTCCACATAGGAAAGACCGATGCCGGTGGAAGGCTGTCCCGAGTTATCGTATTTCGTCGTAAAGCCCGGGTCAAAAATGACATCCGCATACTTGGCGGCGATGCCGGGTCCGTCGTCCCTCGTTCGAAGCACGAGGCTTTCCCCGTCTTGCACGGCTTCAACGGTCACCGTGCCGGACTTCGGGATCGCTTCAATGGCATTCGCCACCAAGTTGTTCAGGATGGACAGCACGGCATACATCGGAACGGACACTTCCGTATCCGAAACGAATCGGAGCTGCACTTCCTTGCCAATCGCCTCGGCATAATTGCGGTTCGCTTGAATCATAATGGCTCCCAGCTCGCTGATGCCCATATACTCCCCCAGCTTTTCATCCGAGATCAGCTTGGATAAGCCCGCCGCGATGCGCTGATTATCCTTCTTGATATCGTGCACCTGTCCGGCAATCCGCAGCATCCGGGAAGACCAGTCCGCCAGCTTCGGGTCGGCCGCCTCGTTCTTGAGCTCGCGGTACAGCTCGTAGCATGCCTCCGTAATGCGTTCCGCATTCCGGAGCGTTTTTCGTAGATGAACGGAATCCTGATATAAGCTGCTGACGAGCATTAGCATTTGCTCATTGCGACGCCTTTGCTCCGTCTCCGCCCATTTGACCTGATACAGCAGAATCAGATTATAGAATCCAAGCACGAAAAAGCTTCGGATAACCGCGATGACCGCCACTTCCACCCAGTACGAGGAAGAGAAAAGAACGGCCCTCGGATCGGTTCGGAAGGATATTTCCGCAAAGCTTGCCCCGAGCTCCGCAAGTACGGCCAGACCGCCGATCAGCAGCGGTTTGTCATGCATATGAGGGATCCGTAGAACCGAGAACAATATGGCGTAGACGAAGTAATACATAAATGCCGGGCCATGGTGCGACAGCGCCGAGGACCAATCGACGCCGGCCGAGAAGCTTGTTTCAAGACCAGCCCGATACAAGGTCACGCACAAGCCTGTGGCGAGACCCGACCCGATGGGATGGATCTTGTCCAGCAGCAGCAGGAAGAAGAAAAATACCGGCGTCCCGAGACTCATGCGGAAATCGACCGGGAACGGGTAAAATTTCACCTCTCCCGCCAAAGGGACCGCTACAAGCATGAAACTAAACAGCAAGGCATTGGTCCGCATGGACAGGAAAGCGGGTAAGCGCTTCATATCAGGTTCCTTTCCTGTAAGCTTCGCCACTCCAACGAGTTTACCACTCTTGATATCAATGAGCAATATTGAACAAAGGTCAATCACAGTGGCCCGGGCCTGGAGTAAGAATCCTTGCTTCACTTCCTCCGGTCAACCGCGTTCATCGGAAGCTGCGGCCAAAAAAGCCGCGGCCCGTTCAACCGGGATTGCGGCTTCTTTCTAATGGTCATGCGGATGCTCGCTTCCATGCTCATCGACGTAAGTCACGGATAGTTCCGCGTACAGTACGCCCTTCTGCACCTGGATTTTCTGATGAAGCTCTCTTAACCGGCTCAGAATGCCTCGAACGACAATGATTTCCAGACATTGATCATGATTGAGATGGACGTGCATCGTCGAGTTGATATGATGATGATAATTATGCTGAAGCTCCATTAAGGTTAAGGGCAAATCGCTGACATGATGGTCGTACACCATAACGATGGTACCCGCCACCGTTTGCTCGGATTTGAGCCGGCCGGGATCCAGCATCGCCTTGCGGACCAAATCGCGTATGGCCTCGGACCGGTTCGTATAGCCTTGATCGGCGATATACTGATCGAACTGCTTGACCAGCTCCTCCGGCATCGAGACGCCGAATCGGGATAATGTGTCTTTGTCCAAACCTGTCACCTCGGGGAAGGAATGCCTGTTTGACCCCATTGTAGCACAGGCGGTTAAAGGATGCATCCGGGCAAAAATCGTGTTACGTATTTACTAATGAATAACACGATGGTATCATAAAATGGACACACGGAACGGTTCAATTTGGTTCGGTTCGGTTCAAGGAGGAAGAGTCGTCATGTGGAAGGAATTATGGAACACCAGATCATCCTGGATCGGCTATGCAGGCTTCGTTATCGTATTGCATGTCGCAGGTTTAGCGGGATTGATCATGGCCGCCCCGGGCAATCCGGCGTTCTGGGGACTCGGCATCCTGGCTTATTCGCTGGGGCTGAGACACGCTTTCGATGTCGATCATATTGCGGCCATCGACAACACGGTGCGCAAGTTGGTCCAGCAGAAGCGGAATCCGCTGGGCGTAGGCTTTTATTTCTCTCTGGGTCACTCTTCGGTCGTGTTCCTGATGGTGCTCGCGGTCGCGCTTTCCGTTCAATGGGTTCAGAACAAGATGCCTCAGCTCCAGGAAATCGGCGGTGTGATCGGAGCTACCGTATCCGGCAGTTTTCTTGTCATCATCGGGATCATCAATTTGATGGTGCTGATCCAATTGTACCAGCTTTTCCGCAA
The DNA here is from genome assembly GCF_027533625.1 of Paenibacillus gyeongsangnamensis. Taxonomy (GTDB): domain Bacteria; phylum Bacillota; class Bacilli; order Paenibacillales; family NBRC-103111; genus Paenibacillus_G; species Paenibacillus_G gyeongsangnamensis. Next base: position 108,185 of record NZ_JAQAGZ010000004.1, read on the forward strand.
GCTGAAGTCCGGAGCCTTCCATAGCGACGAGCTCGAGACGCTTCTGAATTCGAGAGGCTTGATCGCCCGCATGATATCGCCGCTGCTCAAGTTCATCAGCCGAAGCTGGCATGTATATCCGCTAGGCTTCTTGTTCGGCCTCGGCTTCGATACGGCAACCGAAGTCGGGCTGCTCGCGATTTCGGCCGGCGCGGCCAAGAACTCGATCTCCGTCTTCGGCATCCTGTCCCTTCCGCTTCTGTTCGCCGCCGGCATGAGCCTGATGGACACGGCCGACGGCATGTTCATGACGAAGGCGTACCGTTGGGCCTTCTCCACCCCGCTGCGCAAAATTTATTACAACGTCACCGTCACGGCTATATCGGTCGTTGCGGCGCTGCTCATCGGAGTTGTGGAGCTGCTCCAGGTGCTGAGCGAGCGGTTGCAGCTGCAGAACGGATTTTTCCAATGGGTTCAACACTTGGATTTCGGAAGCCTCGGGTTTGCGCTTGTCGGATTATTCCTGGCGGCCTGGATTATATCGGTGACGGTTTGGAAGGTATGGAAGGTGGAAGAGCGCTACAATGTGATGTAATGCGGAAGCCATACGCCGAGCCGCATAGGAAGCCTTATTCAAAGTGGAAAGCCCCGCAAGGACGCGTTTATCGTCCTGCGGGGCTTTCTTTTGTTCACTTGCCAAGGAAAGCGTTCAGCATCCATACATGCTTCTCCAGACCCGCATGAATGCCGAGCAGCAAATCCCCCGTCGTCTCATCCTGCGCTGCCGCAGCCGCCTGCATCCCGGCCTTAAGCTCGGCGGTCAGCCGTACGAAATCGCTCACGATCGTCCCGACCATTTGTTGAGCCGATTCGCCGCCGCTTGCATCACTTACGGAGGCTTCTTCGAGGACGCCGCTCAGGGTAGCCACCGGCTTACCTCCCAGCGCCAGCAGTCGTTCCGCCAGCGCATCCACGTGGAGCGACGCCTCGGTGTAGAGCTCTTCGAACTTCATATGAAGCGTGAAGAACGGCTCGCCCTTCACATACCAATGATAATGATGCAGCTTCATATACAGGACGGACCAATTGGCAATTTGGCGATTTAAAATGTCGTGCAGTGAAGTCTTCATTGTCGATGCATTCATTCTCGATCTCCTCCTTAGTTACGCTATGATTTGATTATTCGGATGCAGGCACATATGCCCTTATATCAATACCAAGTCCTGCTGCGACTCTTGAGCCGTATTCCGCGTCGGCGCGGAAGAAATTGCATACGGCACGGAGCTGAATCCGCTCGTTCGTTTGGGACAGGTCCCGGACCAAATTGCGAATCAAATGATCCTTCTCTTCGCCTGTGTAAGTGCGGTACCGCTCGCCGGCTTGCGTGAAATCATCGGTCTTCTCGGGGGCGTGACGTCCGGCCGATCCCGTCAGCTCATCGCTTGATTCCCGGTATTCAGGCGCTTCCTTCCCGCTCTCCGTTTGGCTGTTCGGCTCGTAATTGACCGGCGACGGGTCCTGCTTCATAGCCATGGCGCCGTCCCGCTGATGATTTCGTACCGGAGCGTATGGGCAGTTGATCGGAAGCTGCAAATAGTTCGCTCCGAGCCGGTAACGCTGCGTATCCGGATAAGAGAACAGCCGGCCCTGCAGCAGCTTGTCTTCGGAAGGCTCGATCCCGGGCACCAAGGAGCTTGGCGAGAACGCGGATTGCTCGACCTCAGCGAAGAAATTATCCGGATTGCGGTTCAGGATCATCGTGCCGACAAGCATCAGCGGATAACGGTCCTCCGGCCAGAGCTTGGTCGCATCGAGCGGATCGAAGCTCAACCGGTCCAGGTCACCGAGCGGCAGCATTTGAACGTACAGCTCCCACTGCGGGAACTTGCCTTTCCGGATATGCTCATGAAGATCCTTGGTTGCGTGATTGAAATCGACTCCCTGAACCGCGGCGACTTCCTCAGCCGAGAAGTTGACAACACCTTGAAGCGACTTCCAATGATATTTCACGTAGGTGACCTGGCCCTCGGCATTGACCCACTTGAAGGCGTGAACGCTGAAGCCGTCCATTTGACGGTAATTCGCCGGGGTCCCGTTGTCCGAGAACAGCCAGGTAAGCATATGCATCGATTCCGGCGACAGCGTCATGAAATCCCAGTAACGGGAAGGCTCCTGTATGTTCGTATCCGGCGCCGGCTTCAAGGAATGCACCATATCGGGGAATTTGATCGCATCGCGGATAAAGAAGACGGGCAGATGGTTGCCGACGATGTCGTAATTGCCTTCCTGCGTATAAAATTTCACCGCAAAGCCGCGCGGATCGCGGGCCGTCTCCGGCGAGCCGGCTCCATGGATCACCGTCGAGAAGCGAACGAAGACAGGCGTTTCAAGACCGGGCTCCTGCAGAAAATGCGCCCGGGTGTAGTCCTTCATGCTGGCCTCTGTCCGGAAGACGCCGTGTACGCCTGCGCCGCGGGCATGAACGACCCTCTCCGGAATGCGTTCGCGGTCGAAGTGAGCCAGCTTCTCCAGCAGATGATAGTCCTCGAGCAGCGTCGGGCCGCGGCTCCCCGCCGTTCGCGAATGTTGGTTGTCTGCTACGGGAGCGCCCTGGTTCGTCGTTAAATGTTCATTCATGGCGTGATCAACTCCTGATTTAGTTTTAGACTTAATATAATTTATGAATTGATCTTACCATACCGTTTCTTACCTCTACATGAAGGTTGCATGAGGGTTAAATGAAGATCCCATGAAGATTGGAGTCGGCATCCAACGGAGCCATCCATGAATAAGAAGCCCCATCTATTGGGAACATAAAGTCTAAAATTGTCCAGCTTGGAGAAGATGCGCATGAAATGGTTCACGAAGCAGCGGGAGAACCCGTCACAACCGATCCCGCCTGCTCCGAACAGCGGGACCTGCCCGTCGGCGGAGACGTCCGCCGATCGGTTCGGCTGGTTTCAGTGGGCAGCCCCAGCGGTTGGAGGACCTCCTCTGTTATGACGTGCGACCCGTTTATCGTATCCATTTGGGCGACCAGCATGTTCATTAAAGCCTGCGTTCTGCTTTATACGGTCGTTCTGATCGCCCACCAGGCTCCTGAAGCTGAAAGATCACAAGCCGCTTACGTTCTCCCCCGATGATGATACAACTGGCATTGTCCTTGCATCTATCGGATAGCACTAGCGATCTGCACAAATTCATTCAAGCCACATGGCCTACATTCGATCTTTTCGTCGAGGCGCTGCCTGCGGTTTACATGCTCTCCAACGGGATAAAGCATAAGCATGCCCGCACCTCTAAGCTATAAAGCCAAGGTGCTCCTATGATGTATTTACGGACCCGCACGTGCTTTTCCAACGAAACGACGTTATACTTTCCTCCAGCTCGACGGAAGCGCCTCCCCCGGTATTTGAAAATAAAGTGACAATACTGGACTGATTCGTTCACAGCGATAAGGGGTGCCAAAACACGTCTCGTCCTTACCATGAAATGTTGCCACAGGTTGGCGCCCAAATCAGCAAGTCGCGCCGCAGCTTTCGCTTTGAACTCACTCGGTACGAGGGTCTACCCGATAAAAGAAACGGGCACCGTTATGGTTAGCGGTGCCTGTTTTTTTCAGAATTCAAGTTTTCGCTTTCGATACAATTCTCGTGTAAGCATTTCAAAGTTCATTAACCTTTAACAGAACCGATCGCAACGCCGCCCATAATTTTTTTGGAGAAAATTGAAAATACGATGATGATTGGAACAACAGACAGAGTAACGCCCAAATAAAGAAGCCCGTAATCCGTGCCATAATAACTCTGAACTAGAGATACTATTACTGGCAGCGGAAATTTGTCTTCGGAAAATAACAGAACTAATGGGCCCATAAAATTGTTCCATGAACCGATGAAAGAGAATATTCCCAATGCCGATAGGGCTGGCAAAAGCATTGGCAGTATAATCCTATTGTACATCCTAAATTCACCTGCGCCGTCCATTCGCCCCGATTCCAAAATTTCGTTTGGTATACTACTGTCGATAAATTGCTTAAGGAAAAAAACAGTAAACGCACTTGAAGCCGCAGGCAATATGATAGCAGCATACGAATCCAATAAACCTAAGGTATTCATCCAACGATAGCTTCCGATTAAGGATAATTGACCAGGAACCATCATTGTGGCTAGAAGAAAAGTAAATATTTTCTTGTTACCTTTGAAATTAAATTTTGAAAAGCCATAGCCTGTTAATGCACCGAAATACAAGTTCAAGAAAGTAGAGGAAACCGAGATAATTATACTGTTTATGAAGCCTCGCCCAATATTGACGTTCTTCATCATTCTTACAAAATTATCGATCAAAGAAGTGCCTGGCAAATAGATAAATTTTGCTGCGATTTCATCATTACTATGAGTGGAGTAAATTAACATCAAGTAAAAAGGGATTATGCATAAAAGAGCTAATGATATTAAAAAAAAATAAATCAAAAAATGGCTAAACAAATGCTTAGAATTATGTTTTTGATATTGTAATGCAATTTTCAGTTTGCTTTCTTTTACAGAAGCGTACATACCTCTTTTCACCTCGAATCTTCTTTAATTTTTCCATTTGTAAGACGGAATGAAATGATGGAAAGGATGATAATGATTATAAACAAGCAGAATGCTATTGATGCCCCATAACCGAATTTATTTTGTTTGAAAGCGGTAACATATAAATACATTACACTGGTTAGCGTAGCATTGTCGGGTCCACCGGCACCATTAGTTAGCGTATAAGGCTGGTCAAAGATTTGAACCCCTCCAATGAGGGAAGTAATGATTTGGAATATAATAATCGGTTTAAGCAAAGGAATGGTGATTCTAAAGAAGATTTGTGTCTTATTTGCACCATCAATCTGAGCCGCTTCGGAATAGTCGGAAGAAACTCCCTGCAGCCCGGCAATATAAAGAAGCATGGAATAACCAAAATATTGGAAAAATAAAATGATTGAAATTAAAAATCTCATAAAAACCGGGTTGTTCTTCCAGTCTACCGGATCTTTTATAAGGCCGAAGCTCGTAAGCATGTGGTTTACGCTTCCCGATTGCCAATCAAACATCAGACTGACCAATAGACCTATTGAAGCTGCTGTAACGATATTTGGAAAGAAAAAGATACCCCGAAAAAAATCTTTCCCTTTAAGGAATTTCTCATTTAATATAACCGCCAAAACTAGGCTAACCGTCAACTGCGGAATCACGGATGGAATCCAAATCATAAAGGTATTGAATAAGGATTGGTAAAATACAGAATCCATTAATGCACGTGTATAATTAGCAGTACCAATAAATTCAGGGGGATTCATGCCGTCACTATTTGTAAAGCTTAAATAAAAAGAGTAAAGGATTGGATAAATGTGAAACATCAGAAAGAGAATTAAGAATGGAGCAATAAATAAATATCCATAATTGTCTTTTCGAATTGGATTAGAAAACATAATCAGCACACCACCTTTAAAGGCAGACCCGGTTTTACCCGGGTCTGCCAAAATAAATTTTAGTCTACGTTCAACTCTGGGAAGTCATGCTTAACATCCTTTTTAAATCTAACGATCAGCTCATCTCTTGTTTTAATGTCACCCTTCATGTAGAGCAGTACATCTTTTCCGAAGATGGTGTCAATGTCGCCATCATATTTGGATCTGGTCACACTTGGAACCTTATCCCCTTCAACATTAAAGAACTCGAAATACTTTTGGCCGCCTATGAAGTCATCCTTTACTTCAGGCGCTAATGCTGTATTTACCTCTTTATTACTTGTGAAATAGGTCTGCTCTTTACCCAATTGCTTTAAGAAATCCTGGTCGAAGGAGTAGAAATTGATAAATTTCCACGCTGCATCTTGATTTTTGCTTTTGTTATAAATACCGTAGAATGTTCCTCCTCCATAGAAGGCACCCGGCCCATGAGCCAATCCCCATTGCCCTGAAGTTTTAGGAGCATTTTTCTTTAATACATACTGCAAATACCAAGTAGGGCCAGGATAAAACATGACTTCACCGTTTTGCATGGTAGCATACTCTGCAGGACTACCGGACTCTAGTTTTGCAGCGATATTGGTATCATACGCTTTTTTGCCCACATCCAAACCGTTTAAACGAGCTTGATCGATGATTAATTTTCCATCCTTAACCCATGGCTCTTTCACACTTCCATTATTTACCGACATAATAGCATTCCAGTGCGCAAATGCATGGATCTTTCCATTACTTTCTTGTGCCACTTTTTGTCCGAGCTGCATTACCTTATCCCAAGACGAAATGGCCTCACTCACTTTATCTGGATCATCTGTGCCTATATATTGTTTAGCAAGATCTCGACGATAATAAAATCCGCCAGGTGTACCCTGATATCCAATCGCTTTGATATTGCCTTTAGAATCTTTTTCGGTCGCTTGAATGTAAGGATACTGCTTAGTAATAAGATCTTTCGCATTAAATTGTGCTAAATCCGTTAAAGCCGGGTTATCAATAAATTTACGTACAAATCCATTCTCCATCGCAAAAACGTCCGGTGCCTGTGCCCCGGTTTGGAGTGCAGAATTCAATTTGGTCTGGTATTGATCTCCCGCAATATAAACAAAATTCACTTTAGTATCAGGGTATTTTTCTTGAAACTTCTGAATAGCATACTTAGCTTCATCAGTAAAACTCCAAACGGTAATTTCTTTAGTAGCACTACTTTTCCCCTTAGCACTATCTGCCGATTGATTAGTTGCCGTTGTGGAAGAGCATCCAGATAACATGGCGGCTAAACCGAGAAAACCAATCAAAAAAGAAGAAGCAATTTGTTTGCGCATAAAGGACTACACCATCCTTTAAAATTTTTAATTAAACTAGTTAAAAACCGCTTACTAAAGGAAAGTAACCGCTTACAAAAAATGTCGAATGTTTCTGTCAAATTTCTCCGACTAAGTCATATTACCATTTATTGTTGACTTTTTTGAGTTTCCCCACCCACCTTTCCTTTTTCTAACACTAATCACTAATCATTTAATTATGTATTCGAATTTTTCGGAAATGTACGTGCGTACATTTTGGAAAGCGGTGATGAAGCGATTCATTCGTTTGCGAAGCACTTATGTACGCGCGTACATTTCACTTACATTCCTAATTTTGCCATAGAAGTAAAAAAAGATCAACTTCAAATTTATGACACTCTAAAAAGGATGACTCTATTCATGTTGGCCTTATACGCTTTAGTAATCTTGATAATTCTAAGTGGAAATGTTGTTTAACGACCAAGCTTAGGTTTTATTTTTAAACATAGTTCTTTAGCTCTTCAAATCAAAAATTCGTTCCCTCGTCTGTCCCCTTAAATGATAAGAAGCGTGCAGGCTAACTCGCCGCACGCTTGATCTTATCATCTAGATAACCTCAGAACCACATCCGTACAAAAATCTTTTATATTACCGGCCTGCCGTTAAAATTCCTAAACACCGGCCGAAAACAAACGTCTTGTGATGATTATGATTATCAAAATGAAGATCAAGTCAATAACGATAGCTAGCGGAGAGAATACATGCCCTCCCACGAATATCCCCACATAGGCCTCCAGCCGTTATCCATATCCGCCGAACGGATGGAACAAGGTACCGAGAAGTACGCCGGTCCAGCTTGGATCCGTCTAGGATAATGCACTCATACACCAAAACGCTCGAGAGGCCCCGGTGAAAGGGGGCTGTCTCTTGCGTTATATTATTAGAAATCCCTATGGCTGAGGCCGCTTTTTTCCGCTCCTCGCCAAAGCCAGAACGAGAGGGAAAATACAAGCGCTGATGGCCGCAAGAACATAGAGGCAGAGGATATAGGAATCCATGTAGTTTTGAGCATTGGCTTGCCGTACGCTGTTCTCATACAGTTGCTTCGCCGGAGCTAGGAACGAGGCCGGGCGACATTCCGGCTCTACGGAGGCCGGGTCGTTCTCGCGTACAAGAACCGGGTAACACGTTTGAAACGCCTGAATTAATGCATCGTTTTGCCCCATAGTGACTGTATTTGACGGCAAGCTTTGACGAAGCTGCAGCCCGACTTCACGGCTTACCGTGTCCGCATGATAATTCAAGGCGTTCAGCCAGATCACGCCGATAACGGCGATTCCAATAGCGTAAGCGACCTGCATGCCGGTCGTCAGGATACCGGAAGCGGAACCGATATCGTCCTTGCGGATTTTGGCCAACACGATGTTAGTTAACGGGGAAGCGATTAAGCCTTGGCCGAAACCGAGCACAGCCAGGACAGGCAGCCATTCGTAGCCGATCAGAGACGTTCCCGTAAGATGAGCGAAGAGTGCGAGCGATAAATAGCCGAGAAAAGTCAAAATGGAGCCGATCGTCAGAACATGAGGTCCGAATCTGGAGACGGCTTTGGAAGACCACAGCGAAGCAAGGAAATAACCGATTCCCATCGGCAAAATAACGGTCCCCGCCTTGAGTGCCGTAAAGCCTAGACCGATCTGCAGCAGATAGGCGGTCACAAGGAAGAAAGCAGCCTGCGCGCATAAAAGCAGGAACACGATCAGCATCCCCAAACTGAATACCCGCTGCCGGAACAGATCCACGTTCATGAAGGGTTCGCGGCTTCGGCGGATCAACCCTTTTTCAAACCAGACGAAGGTGGCGAGGGCGGGAAGCGCCAGGATTAAGCTGACAATAAGGGAAATCGGCCAACCGTCTTTTTGCCCCTGTACTAGAGGGTAGACTAGAAGTAATAATCCGGCAGCGACCAGCACGGCGCCGAACCAATCGAGCTTGGAGCCGGCGGACTGTTTCGACTCCCCGATCAGCGGAATCAGAGCCAGGATGACGATGCCGATCGGCACGCTGAAGAAAAATACGGTTCTCCAGTCAAGTCCCCACGGATCGATGCGCAAGAGCAGGCCTCCGATCATTTGTCCGCTGGAGGCCGCGATTCCCTGAGTCGCTCCGTACATCCCGAAGACAGCGCCGCGCTTTTCCGGAGGATAGTTCACCTGTATGAGCGACAGCACCTGCGGGGTAATCAATGCGGCGCTTAGACCCTGAAGAATACGGGCCATCACAAGGAACTCCACACCGGGCGCCAAGCCGCAGAACAGCGAAGCCAAGGTAAAGCCGGCTACCCCGAGCAGCAGCATCTTTTTCCGACCGAACCTGTCACCGAAGCGGCCTCCGATGATAAGGGCTACGGCGTAAGCCAGCGTATAGCCGGTGATAACGAATTGAACGCCGGAAAAGCTGGACTGAAGCCCCCGCTGAATGGCGGGCGTGGCCACATTGACGATAAAATTATTCGCCACCGCCATAAACACCGACAGCATCATGACGGCTAGCATTACCCCGGGCCTCCGGCGCGGTTCCTCTGCTGCGGCCCGCGGGCCGAGCGGTACAGATTTTGCAGTTAGTGCCATACTCCACCTTCTCCTTGTTCCCCTCGGTTTCTACCGACGGCCTGGCGGGCCGATTGACACCGGAAGGGAAAATTATATAAAATGGGGGAGACAGTTCTGTCTCCTTATATGCGAATATGATACAGACAGATCTGTCTCATGTCAACGATTATTTTACACAAATATGGAATGGGATGATCGATTTGGAAAAGAAGGAATCGGCGAAAGAACGTATTCTGCGCGTGGCGACGGACTTGTTTTACCGGGAAGGGGTGCGGGCGGTCGGCATCGACCGGATTATTCTCGAATCGGGTGTGGCGAAAGCCAGCTTCTACCGTAATTTCGCAACTAAAGACGACCTTGTCGTCGCTTACCTGGAGCAGCGGCACAGCATCAGCATGGCCAGAATCGATGAAGCGGAGCGCCGATATCCTGATTCGCCTGCCGATCAGCTTCTGTTCTTATTCGAAAGCTTGGCGAACCGATTGGATGACCCGGATTTTCGCGGCTGCCCGTTTATGAATACTTCCGTGGAATTTCCCGACAGCGATCATCCCGGTCACCGCAAGTCCGCCGAGCTGCGCCAGCAGCAGTGGGACCGAGTCACGCAAATTGCAGAGCGGGCGGGCGCAAAGGATCCGAACGAGCTGTCCGTGCAGCTTAGGATGATGTACAGTGGTGCCATGATGATCGGTTACGTGAATAAATCCGACTTCCGTCGCGAGTATTTGTTAAACGCCGTCCGGACGCTGATCAAGAAGCAGCTGGACTAAATTTGGGTGTCTTCCGTGAAACACCAATAAAATAAATTAACCCTCTGATTCCCAGAGGGTTATTTACTGAGTAAAGGCAACTAAGTTGTCATTGGAATCGGCCAATACTTTTGGAAAGAAAATTTACACGTTAATGGAGTATAAATATTTACTTATTGCCTCAAACGGTAACCCGCTCCCCAAATGGTCTCGATATAGGCCGGCTTCGCCGGGTCCGTCTCGATTTTTTCCCGCAGCTTGCGAATGTGAACGGTCACCGTCTGGGTATCTCCGACTGAATCCCAGCCCCACAATTTTTCAAACAGATGGTCCTTGCTGAATACCCGGTTCGGGTTCGTCGCCAAATAATACAATAAATCGAATTCCCTGTTCGTCAGAATGACTTCCTTGCCGTCCACATGAACCGTCCGCGCGTCATGATCGAGCGTAAGTCCACGGATAGCGACAATGTCCTTGGATTCCTTGCTTGTCATGAGCCTCTCGTACCGGGCCAAGTGCGCTTTGACCCTTGCCACCAACTCCAGCGGCTTGAAAGGCTTCGTAATATAATCGTCAGCTCCCAGCCCGAGACCGCGGATAATGTCGATATCCTCTTTCTTGGCGGTGACCATAAGAATCGGAATATCGCGCTTCTCCCGAATTTGCCGGCAGATGTCAAACCCGCTCACGTGCGGGAGCATCAGATCCAAAATGATGAGATCGTATTCGCCCTGGAGCCCCATCTCCAGTCCTCTCTCGCCGTCCGAAGCAATATCGACCTGGTAGCCGTTTGTTACCAGGTAGTCCCTCTCCAGCTCGGCTATGACCTGCTCGTCTTCGATTATTAGAATGCTGCTCATCGATCATCACCGTCTCTAATTGTACTTGATGGGCAGGGAAATCGCGATGCGCGTTCCTACCCCTTTCACGCTTTGCGCCTGAATGGCGCCTCCGTGGCCGTCCATGATCTGCTTGGCGATTGCTAGCCCCAGGCCGCTCCCGCCCGTGTGCGTGTTCCTCGATTGCTCGGCGCGGTAGAATCGCTCGAAGATATGCGGAACCGCGTCCGCATCGATGCCTTGGCCGTTGTCCGCGAGCTCCACGATGACCGAGTTCGCCGTCTCGTAGCCCTTTAAGCGGATAACGGGCTCCGCTTTATCCATATATTTTACACAATTGTCCACGATGTTGGAAAATACCCTTTTCAGCTTATCCCTGTCGATGGCCACTTGTGTTGTTTGCTGCGATTGGATATCCAAGTGGAACCCTATGCCCCGCTTCTCCAGATCGAACTGCAGCTCCTCCGCCCAATCCTGCAGGAAGGCCCGGAACGGCACGGTCTCGAACTGAAAAGGAAGCCGCTTCAGATCCAACTTGGAATAGAGGAACAATTCGTCGATCAAATGGTCCATCTCTTCCGCCTTGGAAGAGATCGTCCGGATATATTTGCCGATTTTCTCCGGCGTATCGGCGATGCCGTCTTCGATCCCGTCGACATAGCCCCGGATCGCGGTCAGAGGCGTCTTGAGATCATGCGAGATGTTCGATATCAGTTCTTTCCGGTTGTGCTCGTATTCCTGAAGCTGCTTGCGCATTTCTTCAAAAGCAAAGCCCAGCTGCCCGATCTCGTCCTTGCCCGTCACCTGGACGCTGGAGTCGAGATCTCCCGTCTTGATCCGCGTGACCGCCCTTTTCAAAAGCAATAGCGGCCGGATGATGCTCTTGGACATCAAATACGTCAATACCGTATGCGTAAGGACGAGAACAACAATCATGGAGATGAACAGCATGGGGAAAAATTTAAGTGCAAAATCCGCGAACGGGTTGATTTTGTTCACTACAAGAATAGTCCCGGGATGCTTATCGGGATACGTGAAGAAGATCGGATCCACGGAATACAGCTGCTGCTTGTACCGAAAGGTATGATCCTGCTCCTTATAACTGCCGCGTTCGAAAGAGGGCAGCGCCTCCAGCAGCTCCGCCGCGTTCACCGACGCGGATGCATACGTGTCGGCCCCATCCTTCCGGATGACAAGCCCCGAGCCGCTAAGCTCCAGCTCATGGCTGACGTCGTCCAGGTACCCTGTATCCCCCAGCAGCGCAGGATTGGTTTGGGCCGTTCGTTTGATCTCCTTGCTCAGTCGATCGATCCGATGATCGTCCAGCGGGTATACCTGAGACTTATAGTCGTTGCGTATGTTTTGCAGATCGCCGCGGAAGACGACGGCCAGCAGGGCCGAGATCAGCATGATGAGCACGAGCGGCACGACCAGCATCGCGGCATAGGATAACAGCAGCTTTCGACGTATTGACATGCACATCTCTCCGATGCTTAAACTTCTTTTCGATTAAACATAAAATACCCGAGCGAAAAAAACAAGATGCTGCTCGAAATCAGAAAAAGGGTTGCCGTGACGAGCTTGCCTGCGGATACGGAGCTGCTGATCCACAGCAGGTGCCAATCCGTATAAGAAGCCGGCGAGAAGGCCGCAGCCGAGCGGAGAAAGAACGGCGCGAGCTTCGCCGCGGCGTACAGTCCGACCGAGAAAGCCAGCGCGCCGCTTGCGCTTCCGAAGAACTGGGCGACAAAGACGAACAACGCCGCCAAGGCCGTCATGGAGAGGAACGAGGCCAGGTACGTTTTGATCATATCCATGATCTGGAAGCTTCCACCCGCACCCAGAAACAGGCTGCAGATGACCGTGACCGTTCCCAGAACGAAAAGCAGCGCAGCGATGGCGATAGCAAGCGCCGCAGACTTCGCCGCGAATACGCCGAACCGGGTGCTCGGTCTAAGAAGCGACAGCTTCAGCGTTCTCGCCGATATTTCGTGAGGAAACAAATCCGCCGCGGTCAGGAAAATGAATAACGGAATCCAGACCATCGTATAGAGCCCAAGCATATCGATAGGAAACGACCGGCTTACGCCGATGAGTCCGAGATAGGGCTGCAGCGAATGCAGCGATAAAGCCAGCAGGATCGGAATCAGCGTCGATAGAGCGAAGAATACGACTGTTTTTCTCCGATAGACCAGCAAATGCATTTCATTTAACAGTCCAGCTTTGAAGCTAAGCACTATGCGCCGCCTCCCTTGCCTGCTGCAGCTCCTGAATGTAAAACTGTTCAAGCGATTGATTGTGCTTCAGCAGCTCCGTTACGCGCCCTTCCGTCCGCAGTTTGCCTTCAAAAATGACCCCTACCCGATTGCAAAGCTGCTCCAGCTCATGAATCATGTGGCTCGAAATGATAAAGGTGGTTCCAAGCTCCTCCGAGCAGCGTTGGACCAGGCTGCGGAACATGACGGTGCCTTCGATGTCCAGGCCGTTCGTCGGCTCATCGAGGATGACGAGCTCCGGCTCCGGCAGGATCGCGGCGGCAAGCGCTAGCTTCTGCTTCATGCCTGTGGAATAATTTTTAATCTTGTCTTTTCGCACGGCGTACAAGCCGACACTCTCCAGCACTTCGTCCATTCGCTTCTTGGTGATGTGCGGATAATAGCGGGCCACGCAGGTCAAATATTGGGACGCATTGAGAAAATCATGGAAATCGGCGGATTCGATCATGCAGCCGACGCGCCGCATCCCTAGCTCGAACTGCTCGCGGATATCGGATCCGAATAGCGACACGGTCCCTTGGTCCGGCCGGATGAGTCCGGTCATCAGCTTCAAAATCGTCGTCTTCCCGGCCCCATTCGGTCCGAGTAACCCATAGATGTCTCCGGCGCCGATCTCCAGACGAATATCGCGGATTCCTCTTTGGTTCCGGTACTGCTTGGAAAGTCCTTGAATCGATACAATTGGGTTCATCCCGTGCGGCCCCCCTCCTAGAATAAACGGCTACGCCGTCCTTGTCTTACAAGGACCGGCGCGTTTACCAAGGTTGATGCGAAGCTATAAGCTACGAAATCTTATAAATTCTTATCAACCCAGGATAAACCGCTACGCCGTCCTTGTCTTACAAGGACCGGCGTATTTACCAAGGTTGATGCGAAGCTATAAGCTACGAAATCTTATAAATTCTTATCAACCCGGGATAAACCGCTACGCCGTCCTTGTCTTACAAGGACCGGCGTGTTTACCAAGGTTGATGCGAAGCTATAAGCTACGAAATCTTATAAATTCTTATCAACTAAAGAAATACAGCAGGTAAAGCAAAACCGCTTTGCCTTACCTGCTGTCCTATCCGTTTACTTGCTTTCTCTTTCTTGACGGCCTTGCTTCAGCTGCTGCACTTGCTTGCCTGTAAGGTCAACCGTGTCCGGCGTAGTGCTGTTGAAGCCGGTCAGATCGGCATTCAGATGCAGCGTCAGCGTATGAGCGGCACCGGTGTCGTCTTTACCCGAGACGGTAATGTCCGCCTGCTGGTGATCGATGTAATTGGAAGCGTTGATGTCCGCTTTCACGGCTACCTTCTCGATCTTGATGTCCTGCGTCAGCTTCGGTGCCGAAGCCAGGAAGTTATGTTCGTCGAAGCCAAGTCTTTGAGGCGCTTTTGGATCAGTCTTGTTCTCGCTAAGGTGCTTATGCCCACTTGTCGCTTCTTTGATCGCAATCGGTGCAATCGCATTGACGACCGCCGGAATTTGCGAGTTCGTCAGCTCCACAGAAACCTGTTTCGAACCGTCCGCCTTGCTGTCTACCGTTACATAATCCTTCAGATTGCCGACTAGAGCGTCAACGACCGTTTCAATCTGCGGCGAGAAGTCCTGCTCGTTCTTTTGTTCTTTCTTCAGCTTGTTTGCGTCTTTCTTATCGCGCTCCTGCTTAACGTAGTAGACGTCCCCCTGGCCCGGCTTCAGGACGGTTTGCCCCGCCTGCTTGAACACATCGAGGGATTGCTCGGCTCCGCTGCCGGACACTTTCACCGTGCCGCTGGCCGTACGGTTCTGCAGGCTGACCTTGAAGCTGCCGTTCGCGTCGGTGAGGGTGCTTCCGTTGTCCTGCACGACCGCCTCAGCCTGGACGCTTACATTTTGAACGGTTTTCGTATTTTTGAATGCGGATTTGTAAGCGTCATAGCCGGACGTGCTGGCCATCGCGGAAAGGCCGGTGGTCACCATAACCACGCTGCTGATTCCTACTGCGCTGCCTACCATCAACCATTTCTTCTTCATATGTTTCCTCCTCTGGGTAAGAGATACTTGCATTCTCATATTACCCTTCAGACATAAAATCATGGTGAATTGTCTATTAAATAATTCTTAACTTTGTTTGGCACCCTTGCCCTTTCAAACGAAACAGCCCCTGACCGTCAGTAAGACAACGGGCAAGGGCTTCAGAGAGACGGGTCATTTCGGGCTTTCCGCGAGAACGGAGCGGAGAGGGAACGCCGGCTGGACCGGGACGCTGTCTACGACCGAGCCTCCGGCCGGGTAACGCTTATTCAGCTCGCGGACCGAGATCGCCAGCATTTTGGGCGTAAGAGCCTCCGGCTTGCTCCTGGCCCGAGACTTGCCTTCGGGATGAATGATTCTGAGAAGGGTTCTCAGATATATCTTCGTCGCTATTGCAAACCAGCCCTTCGGCAGGCTTTTCAGTGTGAAACCGAGCTGATCGGCGCCGCGGTGGATCATCGTAATGCCGTACACGGCTTTGATCTCCTGCTGCGGCGACTCGTCGCACACCTTTTCGTTAATTTGCGGCAGCATTTCTTTGACGGAGTGGATCATTTGGACTGCCAGATGGACCATCGATCGGGATCCGGCCGCCATGGCAAACAGCCTCTGGTTATTGAAATGCAGCTCCAGAATCCGGTCGCCCTTCCGAAGCTGCTCTCCGTCCGTCAGCTCCATCGCCTCTCCATGATAGGTGCATACCCGATAATAAAACAACGGATTGCCGGGATCGATAGGTTGGATGCGCAGTGCAGCATAGATGATCCGGTCCCAACGAAACCACAGCGAGACGATCGCCCGTTTTCTAAGGCTCATCTTCACCAGCTCCGTCCGCTGATCCAACGACATCCGTTCGTCGATGCGCAGGAAGTCGTAGCCGCGGCTGAGCGCTTCGCCGATAAACTCATCCAATGCTTCCAGCATGTAGGTCGGGGCATCCTCATTGGCTCCGAACGTTTCCCCGCTGTCGTGAAGCAGGATGACGGCACCGTCCTTCAGCCTGGAGAGGAGCCGCCGTTTAATTTTGTGCTTCCCCCCGGAGCTGCGCCAGTCCCCTACGATAATCGACCACAGAATCATCCGAAACTGCTTGAGCAGCAAGAAGTCGAATAAATTAATGATGCCCCAAGGCGGCCGGTAATAAATCGGCCGTTCTCCGATAATGCGCTCAATGACTTGAACGGAGTAATCCAGCTGTGCTCTAACCTTCTTCGGCGTCATCAGGGCGTTCGCCCAATGCACGTAGTTATGTACGCCGACCAGGTGCCCCTCCTCGTGCATCCGCCGAATCAGCTCCGGGTACCGCTCCGCCTTGGAGCCCAGCACGAAGAAGGTGGCCCGGATCTGCTTCCTGCGAAGCATATCCAATAGCAGCGGCGTATACTGCGGATCGGGTCCGTCATCGAAAGTCAGCGCAATCCCGCGGCCGGCCGTCCCTCTTTTATACACACCGACGCCGAACAACCGGACTACGAAGGTAGGAATAATCGTATAAATGCACATGATACCGAGAATGTACAAGAATGCACTGTCCATGCTCCTCCTCCTCAGACCAAGCGAATGTCATGCAAGCTCCCGCTTCTTGCCCGGGAACACGAGCAAATAGTAAATCGCAAGCAAGGCGAGCAGCGCCGCACTCACCCAAAGCACTACCCTCTCGTTCAGCAGAGCGGCGATCCAGCCCCCAAGTACCGGCCCGATCATTACGCCGATGCCTTCCACGCTGGAGAATAGCCCCCACCCCATGCCCTGCTGATTCTCGGGGACATACTGCGCCAGGAGGGCATTCCAGGCTGGCAGAACGGCAGAATAGGAGAAGCCGAGCACAGCTGCGATAAGTATAGCTTGCCATAGCGTGTAAGCTAGCGTCAATCCGTACAAGGTCATGGCGAACGCGGCAAAACCGATAATAAGGAACCACTTGCGGCCGAAGCGGTCCGCCAGCTTGCCCATGGGGACCAGGAACAGCACGGTAAAGGCGCCTCCTGCCATCAATACGTAGGAATATTGCGAATACGGCAGCCCCAAATATTTGGACGCGAACCCGGGCAGAACCGGAACGAGCATCCCGGCTGCCGCCGTTTGGAGAATCATTCCGGGAAGCAAAGGTTTCATCGTCGTCAGCCGTTCCCACAGCAGCGATATCTGCTTACGCAACGGTATCGCCGCGGGCGCCGATTCCCTTACGTTCGATATGAACAGGGACATGAACCATGCCGCGATCCATAGCCCGATCATAATCCGAAACGATAAGGTGTAGCTCTTGTCAATCACGAAATTGATGATAACGGGCCCTGCGCCGATCCCGCTTAACCAGCAGGTATACAGCAGCCCCATGTTGGCCGCTCGGTTTTCCGGCTTCACCTTGCTTAAGCAGACTAGCCAAATCGGCGATATGCCGACCCCGAACAAGGCTGCCGCCCCGATCAATATCCCTAGATGATATGCATAAGGCATAAGCAATAGGCCAGCGAACGAGATGAGCAGTCCCGTTTGCACGATTAACCGCAAGGAGAACCGATCCAATAAATATCCGGCGCAGCATTTGATCAGCGTATCGGTGATATAGTGGACGGAAACGGCGACCCCGACGGTTGCCACCGAAATGCCGAGGGCGTTGACGGCATAGGTCGGCAGGAAGGATACAAGAAAGGCTCCCCGGACAAATTCGACCAGGAATAAAACGAAACCATACCTTAGCATATGCGGAGCTGCGGCCGGCTTGCTTATTGCCTCCATCGAAGTTCGATCCTCCTCAGCCGAAGCGTTTATTTTGTTTCTTGTCATGTTATCCCCTATTCCGTCCGGTTTAATGCTGCAATCCCGTCAGTGGGGCGGTTTGCCTCATACTTCCAAGCATATCTTGAATGATGTATTCGGCCGCCGATTTCCTCTGCAGCTGAGACATTCGCTGCATAAGCTCTCCGTAACCGGCTCCGTCGGCAAGCAGCTGCCGAATTTGGCCGGACAGCTCCTCCATCTGGTGCGAGATGAGCGCGGCACCCTTCCTGGCGAGGAAGTTCGCATTCTCCTTCTCCTGCCCGGCAAACGGTTTATATATAAAAATAGGCACCTTCAACGAAAGCGCTTCGGATAAGGTCAATCCGCCGGCCTTCGTGACGATGCAGCTCGAAGCGGCCATTAACTCATGAATATCCTCGACAAAGCCGAATATATGACAATGGGGCCTGCCCCCGAATTTGCTCCTCAGCTTTCGCTCCAGCTTTTCATTTCGGCCGCATACGACAACCAGCTGGGTGTCCGGAACATTTTGAAGCGAATCTATCATCTCATCCACATTCCCGAGTACGCCGTACGAGCCGGCCAAGATCAGAATCGTTCGCCGCTCTGGACTCAGGACACCGCGGAATTTGTTCGTATTCGCCGGAGCGGCATGATCGAAGGCCTGGCGTATAGGAATGCCGCTGACCTCGATTTGCGGACCGGCGAAGCCGATGGACATGAGCTCCTCCTTCAAGTCCTCGGTAGCCACATAATACTTATTTATATTCGGATGAACCCACCTGGAATGCAATGTAAAATCCGTAACTACCGTATAGGCCGGAATGCCGATCTGAGCGCAGAGCTCCGGTACGGCGCCATAGGGGAACGTACTGATAATCGCATCCGGACGCACCCGTTCAACCGCTTCCTTCAGCTTCTTCTTACCCAAGTTGTTGAAGAATCGCCCCAGACCGAGATGCGTCTTGGTGTTCCGGGTCATATAGTAGCTCCACCCGTAATAATCAAACCCGAACTGAGAGGTAAGCATGCTGGTAATATAAATCGTTGTGGATATTTTATTCAGCACCGGATGTGCTTCCTTCATGAGATCCATGATCAGAACCTCATCCGTTCCCTGCATGTGAAACGCTTGCTTCAGCGAACGTGCTGCTTGCAAATGTCCGTCCCCGTAGCTGGATGTAAGAATCAATATCCGTGAATTTCGTCTCATTGGTAAGGTCCCCCTTCCTGCATTATTTATCATAAGCAAGTATCGTAAAACCATTCTTCCTTTTCATCAAATATGTGGTATTCCATTATTCTAATGGATTACCTAACACAAGCTGGTTTAATCATACCGCTGAAAAATAAAGCGACTATGAATTAAATGTTAAACTTTTCTTAATTTGTGAAGCAACCCGAAAAAACCCGAGGCAAAGCATCTGCTAAGGGCCGGAATACGTTATTCCTGCAGAGGAAAAAGACCACGGCATCAGCACGTGGTCTGTAAGGTTTGTCTTTTCATTTACCGGTTCAGGCTCTGACCCTTAGGCTTCTTCGCCCACACTTTGACCTCCAACGAATCATACCAAGCCAGAATGCCCCGCAGCGCCCGATCGGCCGGCTTGAAATGCGTAAACGCCAGATGTACGAGGGCGGCCGTCAGAGCTCCGATCATTGCCCCCGCGATCACGTCCGACGGGTAATGCACGCCGGTCCAAACCCGGGAGAAAGCGATCAGCGCGGCGAGAAGCAGCCATAGCCTTCCCGCACTGCGTCGAAAAAAATAAATCGTCGTAGCAATGACGAAGCCGCCGATAGCATGGTCGCTCGGGAAAGAAGCATTAGCCGCATGCTTAATCAGCTGCAATACATGGTGTGTAACGAACGGACGGTCCCGGTAAAAGAACGATCCGATGACGCCGCTGATCCCGAGTGCGAGACAAGCGGAGACCAGCGCCTCGGCGACCACTCTGCGCAGCTGCTGCTGCCTTGTGAACCAGTAAACCAACATGCCCAGATAAAATATATACTCGGCATCTTCCGCCAGAAACCGCATGACCGGGTTCAGGAAAGCAAAGGTGCTTCCCCCCCGGTTAATCCATTCAAAGAGCCAGTAATCCCATTGTACGAAAGACATTGCAATCATCCTTTAATTAAGTAATATTCAAGCGTTAAGCGTTCATGTGGGCATCGGGCCCTCCAGGGGAAAAGAGAGCAGCACACATGTCCCCTCCTGCTCTGAGCTGGTTATCGTGATTTGCCCGCCGTTCTTTTCCACCAGCCGCTTCGCAATCGCAAGTCCGAGGCCCGTTCCGCCTTTCTCGCGGCTCCGCGCTTTATCTACACGGTAGAACCGGTCGAAGATGAAGGGAAGCTCCTCCGGCGGAATGCCGATCCCGCGGTCGATAACCCGGATCTCGGCCCGCTCCTCCGTCCGCTTCCCCGTAATTCGGATCACCGGGACATCAACCGCATATTTTACGGCGTTGTCAAGCAGTATCAGCAGTGTCTGCTCCAAATGGCGGGGAACGACACGTATGAAGGTATCGCTTTCGATGGGCCCCAGCTCATATGCAATATCCAGACTCGGATGCAGCGCGGCGAAACGGTCCGCGGTCTGCTTCACGATATCGGCCGGACGAACCGCTTCGTCATTAAGAGCCGGGGCTTCGTTCTCTGCCCGTGTCAGCGTGAGAAGCTCTTGAACGAGCTTTTCCAATCGGCTGAATTCCTGCAGCGTTACCGATAACGATTGATCCAGCATCTCAGGATCCCGCTTGCCCCACCGGTCCAGCAGAGATAAATGCCCTTTAATGATCGCGATCGGGGTCCTCAGCTCATGGGACGCATCTTCGACGAATTGCTTCTGCTGCTGGAAAGAAAATTCCAGCTGATGCATCAGATCGTTGAACAAGCTGGCCAAGCGGCTTAATTCGTCCGACGCGCCGCGGTACTCTACGCGTTCGTGGAGACCCCGTTTTTTAACATTCCGGATCGCATTCGTTAAGGAATGAATCGGCCTCAAGAGCTGTCTGGCGATCATTAGACCGCCGATGGCGCTGAGCAGAATCGCACCCGCACCCGCAACAATCATAATCCACAGAATGCTATCGCTCAGTTGATCGAACGTCTCCAGATTATGCACGATTTCGATCGTTCCATGGAACGAGCCGGCGATCAGCGGACTGCGCATGACGAGCAGATGATCCTCATAGTGCCATACGCTCAGCAGCTCAGTCTGCAAGGCGGTCTGCGGAATGACGTTGGCGGGAGGCAGACCGTCGCTCACGGTAACGATTGGCTTCCCTTGTTCATCCAAAATGCGGATCAATTGACGCTTCCCGTTGACCTTCTCCAGGAAGCCTCTGCTCCCCTCAATCGTCCTGACGTTCAGCGTATCCCGCTTTTCCTGAAAATAGTCCTGCAGCTCCGCCATGTTCCTCTGAATCGACGTCTGCTCCTGCAGGACCATCCAACGATTCATGGCGATATATTGAGCGAAATTGTACGCCGCGAATAATAAAAACAGCATACAGGAAGACCAGAGCACCATCTTCCATTTGATCGGCAGCCGCGAGAACCAGCTGCGAACCTTTTGGATCATCTCATCACGTATCCTATCCCTCGAACGGTTTCGATGAAGCTGTCCCCATCCGGAGGGTCAATTTTATTGCGCAAATATCGGACATACACATCCACCACATTCGTCTCCACTTCGGTGTCATACCCCCATACCCGCTCGAGCAGGATGTCCCTGGTCAGCACAATGTTCGTATTCTGCATAAAAACGGCCAAAAGGTCGAACTCCCTTTTCGTCAGTTCGACCGGCTGTCCTCCGATTGTCGCCTTCCTTGCATCAAGATCGAGCTGAATCTCCTTAAAGGAGAGGAACTGCCGCCCGGGTTCCTCCACTAGCTCCCATCTCCGAAAGATCGCGCGAATGCGTGCCAGCAGTTCCTCGATGGCGAACGGCTTGGGAATATAATCATCCGCTCCGCTGTCGAGTCCGGTTACCCGGTCGAGTACGCTGTCCCGTGCCGTCAGCATAATGATCGGCGTCTTCTTGGCGGCCCGAATGGCGCGGCACACATCCAGTCCGTTCATCCCGGGCAGCATGATATCCAGCAGAATAAGGTCCCAGTCCTGTTTTAGTGCAAGATCCAGCCCCGTCCGACCGTCCCAGGCAACCGTCACGTCGTATGCTTCATGGCGCAGCTCAAGCTCGACGAACAGGGCCAGATGCTTTTCATCTTCTATAAGCAAAATGGTTTTCATTGATCCGTCCTCTTGCCTCATGTTGGATTCCATTATTTTCTCCGACTAGGAAACCCGATTATTCCGGAACGGTTTGATTTTCACCCAACGGGCCTTTAGCGCCAATACGAAACCAACAATTACAAGCATTCCGATTATAACAAGGGGACTATGCAGCAGCTTGAGCAGCGTATGCCAGTGACGGCCAAGCCGCTGCCCGGCGAAAGCGAATACGCTGATCCAGAATAAGCCGCCTGCCAGCGTCATGCCGATAAATTTGGGAAACGCCATCCGGCTGGCCCCGGCAATGAAAGGTGACACATGTCGAAGTCCTGCGACGAAGAAGCCGATCGGAATAATCCATAGACCCAGTTGTTTAAACTTCGTTCCCCACCCATTCAGCTGTGCCTCCGACAGATGAATATACCGGGTTATCCGGCTGATTCTTTGAATTCCGATATATTTGCCGAGCAAATAGTTTACGGTCATGCCGACGGTGCAGCCGATCCATGAGTAGAAGATGAGCCACAATAAATTCAACTTCGTTTCCAACACGATGGAGCCTGCGAACAGCAGCATAAAATCGATTGGTATAGGCAATCCGATGATCCCTACAACCATGGAAATCAGCACCGCCGCATACCCGTAATGCTGAATCATGTTTATCATGAGTTCTCTCAAAAGAAGCACTCCCTTTCTCTTGCTGATTCAGCGAGTTGCGATCAGTAAGCAGTATACACGGCTAAAATGAGATTTTAATGAGAAAATGACGATCGGTACGGCACATTGGACTAATCGCACGTTTTCGTATCCAATTCGAGAAGCGCTCTTCCTTCGAGCTGCGCCCGGTTCTTCGCTGCTTCCCTAGCTTTTCGATCCAAATCAGGAAGAGAAAACACTTACAACTTCTAACTTGCCTTTTGTCAAGACTTTTCCTTGCCGATCATTCTCATGAAATTCTAATAAAGCCGGATAAAGCTGTATTGGGCCTGGGTTTATGGCACTTCTTCCAATTTCAGTCATGTTTAGATGTGATATGGTAGATTTATCGATAGCCACAACACAACAAAGATTATACACACTTAGGAGGAACTCATGAACACATTGAAACGGAACCGTCTCAGCAAAACGTTACTTGGTATCACGCTCAGCTTCTCTTTATTGGCTGCAGGAAATATGGCGCTCGGAACGCCTCAGGCACACGCGGCAAGCGTATCCGCCTCTTCCACAGCCAATAACGTCATAGCAACAGGTAAACGATTTATGGGAGTTCGTTATCAATTCGGAGCGCCTTCGGGAAGTACGAAATCTTTCGACTGCTCTTCTTTCACGCAGTATGCTTTCAAGCAAAACGGAATCAACATTCCGCGCAGCTCCCGTCAACAATCCCAAGTGGGGACATACGTGCCGCGGAGCCAGCTGAAGCCGGGCGATTTGGTCTTCTTCTACTCCCCGATTCACCACGTAGGCATTTATATGGGCAACGGCAAAATTCTTCATACGTTCGGCAAAGGCGGGGTAACCATCTCCGACCTCAACAGCAGCTGGTGGAGCTCGCACTATACGACGGCGCGCCGCGTCATTAATTAATCAGGGGCTGTCCTAAAAGTCAATTCATGATTTTCTAGCCCCCATTCAAGGTTGGATTTCATGTGCAAGAAGGACCTTCATCTCCACTATACAAGTGGATTTGAAGGTCCTTTTTGCGTAATATTTGGAACTTGCGGTGCAATGTTACTTGTTATGAATGCCTTTTTCGGCGGTATTCCATCGTTAAACTAAGGAGCAGGGTTCCGACGAGAAGGAGGGTCAGCACCCAACCCGACGCCATTTCGGACAGCCCCATATGTAAAGCGAAGAAGGTAACGAGAATGGATACGAGAATGCCAATGCCGAGCCACCAATCATCAATAAGTAGACCCAGTATGGTTTGAAACACGCTTTTCATGAGAAACCGCCCTCCTCTGCGCTTTTTTTAATACGGCGACACAGGCCATCGAGATCAGGAACAACAGAACGCCAAGCACAAGAATGGATACGTCCTGATGCCACCATTCCACGCCGATGCCTTCACCCACCCAGAAGATACCGAAGGCGCTGAGCATTAAGCCGACCACGAACTTCATCGTGTTTTCGGGAATCATTGTCAAGGGCTTTCGCAAGAGAACGCCTGCGATGACGACGAGGAGCAAGCCGATCAGGCTGCCCATTACCGAGGAAGTCATGGAATTCGCGGCAAGCCCGAACGTCAGGACGATAAAGATCGCTTCAATCCCTTCAAGCAGGACGATGTTGAACGAGGTTGCAAACCCGAACCAGTCGATGCCGCTGTTCTTCTTGCCTTCTTTCCGCTGCCTCTCCAGTTCTTCTTCATAGGCCTTGTCCTCCAGATGAAGCGCTTTAAGCCCCGAGTAACGAAGAATCGCTTTGCGCAGCCAGCGCATGCCGAACATCAGCATGAAAATACCGATGATTAACTGAAAGACGGCCACTTGAACCAACTGCATCAGCGGTACGCCGAACAAGGCTACGAGCGCGGTAAGCAGCGCGAGAGCCGCCGCCATGCCGGTAAGAGAACTTTTCCAACCTCTGACGACGCCTACGGCCAGGACGATGGTCAACGCTTCAATGAACTCAACGGCCGTTCCCAGAAAACTGGCGGATATAACGTAGAAATTCATTTTGATCCTCCCCACAATAAATTATAACAACTGTCACATTGTAACAATGGTTATATTTTATTGTATGCTTGCGGATTTGTAAATAGGCTTCATCATAAAACCAGGATAAACGGCTACGCCGTCCTTGTCTTACAAGGACCAGCGCGTTTATCAAGGTTGATGCGAAGCTATAAGCCCACGAAAACTTATAAAGTCTTATCAACTATTAAAGGCACACAGGAACCCCTGGCTCTCCGGGCACGGTAAAAGGGACAGCCTCTCGGCTGCCCTCGCGTTCGGATCACTTGCTAACGTATATCGACTCCAGCTTCGACGCCGTCTGCTTCCAGCTGAACCGCCGTACCGCGTCGCTTCGCGCTTGCTTCCCCAGCAGGGCGGCATGCTCAGGGTCTTGAGCAAGCTTCATTAGGTACTTCGCGTGCGCCTTAGGGCTCTTGTACCGGTCAACCAGGTAGCCGTTGGAGCCGGCGTTGATAATTTCTTTAATGCCTCCGATGTTGGATGCGACTACCGGTAAACCGGAAGCCATTGCCTCCACATTGACGAGCCCGAAGGCCTCATGCTGTTGGGAAGGACAAACGAAGCAGTCCGCCTTGCGGTACAGCTTATGGATGCTTCGGTGCGGAATTTTTCCCGAGAAGCGCGCGGGTATGCGATGCCTGCGGGCCAGTGCCTTCAGCGACTTCACATAGCCCGACTTTCCGCCGCCGGCAATCGTCAGCTTCGCGTGTCGGATTTTGGAGCGGACGATGCCCATGGCCTTGATGATAACAGGGACTCCTTTACGCGGAATGACGCGGCCGGCGAACAATACATGAAAGCTCCTTGACCTGCCTGAGGACTTGCTCGGCTTGAATCGGGCGGTATCGACACCGAGATGAACCCGGTGAATCCTGGACTCCACGGCCGGGAACCAGCTGGACAGCGTGCTCTTAAGCGAATCGCTGTTGGCTATGATGAGGTCGGCCCGGCTCATACTGGCGGATACGGCCCGCGTGCGGGGTACGAACGTAAGCGAATGCAGGAATAAGGACACGGGCGTATGGGGAAAAGCTTTCTTTACCTTCGCCATATAATGCGGACGATTGTCGACCTGAATCAGGTCGTATTTTTTCCCTTTAATGTAGCGAAGCACCGAGGCGATATATTTGCCCGAACTGCCGGTAGGCACACGGATAATGGTTAAGTTCCCCAGCTTGCTTGCCGGGGGGAGCCCGGAGCTTTTCCGGCTTACGAGCGTGACCTTGTTCGTTTTTGCAAGCTTCTTGGCGATGGACAGCATACAAATCTCAACGGAGCCGTTGCCCGGCACCGGGATTTGTTCCGGAGCAACCATGAGGATTTTCAATTGGAGGTCCCCCCATTTGTTATGCCTTCTCTCTTCACCATATGCCGGCACGGTCAAATGGTACTGGTTAGATGTCTCATCCTCAGCAAAGCCCCTCCGATTGTTAGCGAAAGGGCTTGATGCCCGGCTTATATTTCCATAATGATCGGAAGGATGACCGGTCTTCTGCCGGTTTTCTCGTACAAGTAACGGCCCAGCACTTCCTTCACGTTGGATTTGAGCGAGTTCCATTGGTTGACGTTCTCGGTTTGCAGCTTCTGGATCGTGCTGCCGACAAGCCGATTCGCCTCTTCCATCATTTCTTCCGCTTCCCGGACATAGACAAAGCCGCGGGATATAATGTCCGGACCGGACAAGATTTTACCATCCGTCTTGCTAAGGGTGATCACGACGACCAGAATCCCGTCCTGGGACAAATGCTTCCGGTCGCGCAGCACGATATTGCCGACATCGCCTATGCCGAGACCGTCGACCAGCGTGTTCCCCGCCGCCACCTTCCCGGCTTTGCGGGCGGTGCCGTTCTTGATTTCGACGATTTCGCCAATGTTTACGATGAAGATACGATCCCGCTCAACTCCGACGGATTCCGCCAGCAGGCCGTGCTGATGCAGCATCCGAAATTCTCCGTGGATCGGGATAAAATATTTCGGCTTCATCAGATGCAGCATCAGCTTCAGCTCCTCCTGGCTCGCATGACCGGAAACGTGCATTCCCGTGATGGAACCGGAACCGTAAATGACCTCCGCGCCCAGACGATAAAGATCATCGACCGTGCGAGCAACGTTGCGTTCATTGCCGGGAATCGGAGTAGCCGACAAGATGACGGTATCGCCCGGGTCGACCTCCAGCTGCCGGTAATTGCTCCTTGCCAGCCTGGAGAGGGCCGACATCGGCTCGCCCTGGCTGCCGGTACATAGTACGGCCACACGTTCGGAATGGTATTTTCCGGCCTCGGCCGGTTCGATCAGCATGCCTTCCGGGATCGTCAAATATCCCAGTTCGGAAGCAATATTCACCACATTGACCATGCTCCTGCCTACGAGCACGAGCTTCCGGTTCGTGACATGAGCGGCGTCGATCACCTGCTGAAGCCGATGCACATTGGAAGCGAACGTCGAAATGAACACCTTTTGCCGGGCATGGCGAAAGACTTCCTCAATATGGATGCCTACACTCCGTTCCGAGGGCGTAAATCCGGGGCGTTCCGCATTCGTGCTCTCGGACAGCAGGGCAAGCACGCCGTTTTTTCCTATCTCCGCCATGCGATGCAAGTCGGCATACTGCTCATTCACCGGAGTCAAATCAAATTTGAAATCACCCGTATGTACAACGGTTCCTTCCGGGGTTTGAAACGCTACCCCGAGGCAGTCCGGTATACTATGATTGGTCCTGAAAAACGTCGCGATCATGGACCCGAGAGCCACCTGGGAATCCGCATGAATTAAGATCCGCTCCGTCGATCCCAGCAGCCCGGCTTCCTTCAGCTTCCCCTCAATTAAGCCCAGAGTCAGCCGCGTACCGTATACAGGCATATTCAATTGTTTCAATATATAGGGCAGGCCCCCAATGTGATCCTCGTGGCCATGCGTAATGATCAGGGCCCTCACCTTGTCTTTGTGTTCCAATAAATAAGCGATGTCCGGCACGATCAAATCGATACCAAGCAAACTTTCGTCCGGGAACTTGGAACCGCAGTCGATTACGACGATATCGTTTGCATATTGAATGACATACATATTTTTGCCGATTTCATTGACTCCGCCCAAGGCGAATATGGACAGTTTATTCTCTAGTTGGCTCACTCCAGATGTGCCCCCATCCTTTTTGACATAATATTAATTTTTCCGTAAAGCTTGATTTTTATGACGGCACATGTTTATCTGAAGTTGACCCCGTTTTCTTATCCATCTTGATCTTGCCCGGAATAAGCTTTTTATACATCAGCAGCTGAAGCGCCACCTCGGCTTGCAGCTTCGTCAGACTGCAATGCGCGGCTATCGCGCTAATATCGCTTGGCTCAGCGATTTCTCGGCTATGACGTCCAACACCAATTTTTCCGCTGAACTTAATTTCTGCAAATAGTTCAACTTGTCAACGGTGGGATGTTGAAATCTGCTCATCGTGGTCCCTCCCCATCGTTTGCTCCATGTACTTCTTTACCCTTGTCATGTACGAACTAACCAACGGAAATCAAGAGCTTGTCCGCAACCGGCGCAAAATGAACGAAAGCTTGTTTCACTCCCCGCATAGGATGTTAAAAGGTAGTATTCCCATGGCAAAAGGAGAGCCGTCAATGAAAACCTTACGATGGATGATGATGCTGGCCTTATTCAGTTCCCTGCTGCTCCGCGGCTTGGCCGCGGCAGCCGGCGAAGGCGAATACACCCCGATCCCGAAAACAGAAGATACCCATCCCGCTTATATCGCTGGCATCTATACCAAGAATGATATTACCTATATCGAGGCCGATTACATTCAGTGGTATGAAGGCATAGAGGCGGACAGGGTATTCCGTGAGAAATATCCGGACTCGGGTTTGGATGGCGCGCCGGATGGATATTTTATCTTAAATGACAATCCTAAGCTCCTTACCTTGGAGGTGAGCCAAGACGCGGAAGTCCGCATGCAAATCTACCGCCGCTCGGACGAGTCCAAATCCATGGACATCCAGTGGAATGAGCCTCTATCCTTGGATAAATTCAAGAGCATCTTCGCCTCCCAGGAGCTTCTCCATGACTATCCGTACCATTTGACCGTTAAGGATGGGAAAGTCGTGTCTATCGTTCAGCAATACATTCCTTAGATAAAAGCGGCTTTGGGCTCTTCGGCTCAAGGCCGATTGATGTCGATGCAACAAAAAAAAGCCTGCCGTCGTACGGCAGGGCTAAAGGCAAGCGACTGTACCCTCGGATGAGGCGTGTGACAATTACAAAACGAACATTCTGGAAACGATGACGAGCAAAATAAAGAGAACCAGGATCGTACCCGTGCTGGTCCAGAAACCTCCAAAACCGGCTACTGCAGACATGGAATACATCTCCTTTCTGTGTATTTACCTCATCATATGGGATATCGCGGAGAATGGGTTGGACGAATGCCCGGAAATACGTGTCTCCTAAGGATTAATTAAGGGCACCCGTCCGATTGCTGCCGTTCACCCATTCCTTGACTGGAGGACGCCCGCTTGGGAAAAGGCACGATGTTGGCCGATGCAGCCGCTTTTCTTTTCCTCCGATCGGCAAGATAGCCCGGAAAATACAGGACAAAGGAGAGTAAAATTATAAAGCCGATCACTGCGGCGTCTGCCATGATTCATCACCTTCCGCTCGACATCTCATCCGTTCATTTGTGAAGATTATGTGACAATCAAATGATAACAAAGATCGGCTTATAAGTGAAATGCATATTGATAATAAACGTTATGCAAATATCGTATAAAAAGGTTGATGAATGGCTTCCCCATCCTTAGAATTGAATGACTATGGAAAACTCCGTAGTTCCTTCCCCGCATTTTAGTTCAACCGTTCCTTTGTACCGGGCGACCAATTGTTTAACGATGTGCAAGCCAAGCCCTGAATTTTTCCCCTTCGGCTTGGTTGAGAACCCCGAAGCAAAGATCTCTTCGCGCCACTCCTCCGGAATTTCGGGCCCTGTATTGCTGACTGAAAACCGCAGCTGACGGTTTGACACTTCCCCCGTTACGCGAACTTTCCGCCGCGGCTCCTCCAATGCAAGCGTAGCATCGAATGCATTGTCGATCAGGTTGCTCAGGATCTTGATCATATCGGTCGCCCGTACCGGACTCAGCTTAAGCTGCTCCATATTCTTGAAGTCGTATTCGCACGTGATGTGCAGTGAATCGGCTTGCGTCAGCTTTGCCTGCATGAGCGCGATCAAGGCGGGATCTTTAATGTTGATCAGCTCGCCGACCACCCGAATCTCGCCGACCAGCGCATTGGTGTATTTTTGCAGCTCGTCATAATTTTTAATGCTTAGTAACCCATGGATAGTTTGAATATGATTGATGAAATCGTGACGCTGCTCGCGTACGGACTGGAACAGCGTTTCGATGTTGCCCACATAGGCTTCCTGCACGTCTTGCAGCGCCAACGCCTTGTTCCGTTTAAAAACCCATAGAATGGCCATCATGAGCAGCAGGACGATGAGGGTGCAGATCGCCATAAATCCGACGGTTTCCCGGAGCTGATCGTTCAGCGCTTTACTAATTTCCGTATAGTCGGACGTAATCTCAATAAGCGGCACGCCGCTCGACGCGTTATATTTCAAATAGTCGGTATGGACCGGCGTAAAGCTCTTCATGACCGATTTGCCGTTCGATTCGGTTACATAGAATACCGTTTCATTCCGCGCCAGCGCCGATTCAGCATATTTCTTCTCCTCTTCGTCCCTGTATTCGTAGGAACCGAACAGCACCTCCCGCTCGGAAAACCAGTAGCTCGGCGCCGGGTTCTTCACGGGAAGCTTCTTCCCGAGCAGTTTGTCCGAGTTCAAGACGGCGATTTCAAGCGCGGTATGCCGGTTGTCCTTGAGCAACCGGTCAATGGCATCGTCCACACCGGTCAAGTCCTGATACTTGCGGAGCGTTTTGTTATGAACGAAGGGGTCTATGATATAGTTCGTCGTTCCGTCATAATAGTAGCCCCATATATTGAGCTCCGTCGGGTTGGTCGTAGCGGTATCGACCGGACCGCTCCAGTAGTAAGGAAGCGATTGGCCGATGCCCACGTTCACATCCTTCAAAGCGTAAAGCTGCTTGAACGCTTCGTAATAGGTGTCCCAGCCTTTGGAGCTGACGTTTAATTCCTTCGGATCTGACGATTTTAATCCGACGAAATCGTCTCCGACCGGGGCAAACAGCGTAATGTCATCCACTCCGATTTGCTGCTTCAGCTCGGTAAGCTCCTCATTCGTAACCTTCGAGATATCCGGATTCAGCTTCAGCTTGGCGGCGATTGCGGCGGTCCGGAGGTTTTGTCCGATCAAATCCATGACGAATTTCTCCCCCGTTGCCGTTTCGTCGACGTTAATCTCGATGTTCTTAAAGAGCAGGTTCATCTTGTCTTTCTGGTTGTCGATCAGCATTTCTTTATAGTGTTGGTAGTAGGAAGCATTGAGCAGAATGATGATGATGGTGAACAATAACGATGTTTTTAAAGGTATGCTTCTCCAAAAAGCCATTCGCGGCACCTCTTTTACCCTGCGGTTTCAAAGCTTTATTATAGCAAGCTTTTGAACCGTTGGGTTAATTTTGTCGAAAATTGCTATAGCAAGTCGAATAAATTGCTAACATTCAAGCTTGCAGGCGCAAAGCTGAGCGGCTTCCCGAATGATGTAGGAGAATGCATCCCAAGAAAAATCGAGGTA
Source organism: Paenibacillus gyeongsangnamensis (assembly GCF_027533625.1). Taxonomy (GTDB): domain Bacteria; phylum Bacillota; class Bacilli; order Paenibacillales; family NBRC-103111; genus Paenibacillus_G; species Paenibacillus_G gyeongsangnamensis. Next base: position 139,816 of record NZ_JAQAGZ010000004.1, read on the forward strand.
GTTCCCATGCGATTTGTAACTGAGACACGATTAAACCATCTGAAATCTCTTATACAACACATCAGTGACGAGCAAACAAAAAAAGAAGCGCTTCATATGCTGGAATCCATCCGTCATGACATCGAAGAAAACTATGCCGAGATTCGCCGGCCGATCCGGCTGCATGAGCGGGAAAAGGAATCGTAGCATCTCAAATACATTTTCCTCTTTTTCCCTATTAGGAGTTGACTACGAACGAATGTTTGGTATAATAGAGTCATAGAACATTTGTTCCTATTATCCGAGAGGGGTGTTGACGATGAAGGTTGTGATGAAGGTACGATTTATTGAACGGGATTACTTTAGACATGTGATGGCTGCCAATAACGAATTGACCGAAGCGCAAATTGAGAAAGTGCTTAACGTTGCGGATCAGCCTTGGGCTGATTTCACATTCACCTTCTTCGAGAACGGCTCGACACTCATTATCGATAACGATACGGACCTTGAAGTATCCCTGCGCGAATTGAAGGGTGCCGCCTCCGAATTTTATGTCAAGCAGAAGATTCGGATGATTCGCTCCAATCTCGAAGCCAAGATTTTGCAGAGTGCATAATGCTTTACAGCTATACTTATTTCATTTCAATGACCGGATGCTCCAGGCGAACCTACTCATATAACAACAAAAACAGGCAATCCTGAGAGAGACTGCTGCAAAAGCGCGACTTTTGCAGTGCTCTCCCTGGAGCGCCTGTTTTTTGTTTGGATGTGTTTTCGATTTAGGATCCGACGGTTACCGAATGCGCGGCTTCCTCAAGGAACCGCTCGCAGTCGAGAGCCGCCATACAGCCAGTTCCCGCTGCGCTGATCGCTTGCCGGTAACGATGATCCTGGACATCACCGCAGGCGAATACCCCTGGGATGTTCGTTGCGGTCGTTCCCGGCGTTACAAGCAGGTAGCCCAGCTCATCGGTGGCGAGCTGACCGCCAAGGAATTTCGTGTTTGGCGTATGGCCGATCGCGACGAAGATGCCTTCCGTCTCAATGACTTCTTCTTGGCCGGATTCGTTGTTCAACACTTTCAGGCCCGTTACGCCGCGTTCTCCGGCCAGCACCCCCAGCGGGGTGCGGTTCAGCTGCCAGCTGATTTTGCCGTTCTCGCGCGCCCGGTCCTGCATGATCTTGGAGGCTCTCAGCTCGTTGCGGCGGTTCACGAGAATGACCTCCGAGGCGAAGCGGGTCAGGAAGTTCGCTTCCTCCATCGCCGAGTCCCCGCCGCCGATGACGATAATTTTCTTATTGCGGAAGAAGAAGCCGTCACAGGTGGCACAAGTGCTTACTCCGCGACCAACGTTCTCTTTCTCCCCGGGAATGCCAAGGTATTTCGCCGATGCGCCGGTCGATACGATCACGGATTCGGCTTGAAGCTCTCCCGCGCCTTCCAGCTGCAGGGTAAACGGACGCTTCGAGAAATCGATGGAATTGACCCATCCCGTACGGAATTGGGCGCCGAAGCGCTCCGCCTGCTTGCGCATATTGTCCATCAGCTCCGGACCCATAATGCCGTCCGGGAAGCCTGGGAAATTTTCCACTTCGGTTGTCGTCGTCAGCTGCCCGCCGGGCTCCGGCCCTTCGATAACGAGAGGATTGAGGTTGGCTCTCGCCAAATAGATGGCAGCCGTTAAGCCCGCAGGGCCTGTTCCGATAATGATTGTTTTGTGCATCGAATCTGCATCTCCTTCATTCATGACGTGTATGACGTCATCATATCACGAACGTGCATTGGCCATCATGAAGGAACGATGAAGATCGCATGAAAACATGGTGAACCTTATTTGAATTTGCGCCAATCCTGGGTACTGTTATTCAGAAGATGCTCAAAATCCTGCTCCAGCCGTTTCTGCTCCGCCTTACGAAGCTCTTCCGCCTGCTTGCGCTGCCGCTCGCGGCTGGCTTGCTCCTCCGCCTTCATCTGATCCGCCTGACGCTTCAGCTGCTGAACGACTTCCGCGCTGAGCAGGTCTTTCAGCGTCGCGGCTTTCTCCTGCCCGCCCGATTCGGGTGCAGGGGACGGTTTTCTCTTTGCCATCGGTCTCACCTCGGTTCCGCTTTATTATATCAGGATAGGACTCCGCTTTCTATTCCGGCAAGCCTTTTGTTCCGCACCGCTTTCTGATAAGATAGATTCGCTCATATATCGGCCGGGCCGAAAACCAAGGAGAACTGCCATGGCTTACAATCAGAAATTAATAACGGATCAGGATTTTCAACAGGCAATGGACCGTGAAGCCCACATCCGCGTATTCCAGGACGACCATGTCGTCGGCGCCGGCGGAGTAATCGCCCGCTTCACCGACGATACGATTGTGATTCAATACAGCGTAAGTGATGTCACTTACCATTCCAGACGAGACTGCGAGTTTTTTGAAATCCGAAAACGATAAGCCTCCCTCCGCTCCCCCCTTCTTGACATCATGGACCCAATCCGGCACTCACTTCCGAAAATTGTAAACAAGCCGCATCTCCATTCGGAAACGGCTTGCGTGCGATCTTGATTGGAATCATTAAAGGAGGACAACGGATGGTGAACAAAACCGCCCTTTTCTTTTCTTTATGCGCTTGCACGGCAGCAGGCTGGGGAAATGCTGCCAAAGCCTCAGCCTCTCCGGCGACACAAGGAACTCAAAGCGAGCAAGTGCTGGAGCTTCAAGAACGCCTCTCCTCGATCGGTTACTTAAAAGCCAGACTGACCGGGTTTTACGGTTCCGGCACAGCAGAGGCGGTACGCCGTTTTCAGAAAGACAACCGGCTCTCTCCGGACGGAGAGGCCGACCGTGAGACGGTAGATAAGCTGAAACAGAAATCGGTATTGCCGAAGAACGGAGCGCTTGAGCATCTGGCCAAGATCATTTATGCGGAGGCGCGCGGCGAGTCCTATACCGGACAAGTCGCGATCGGGGCCGTCGTGCTGAATCGCGTGCAATCCCCCTTGTTTCCCGATTCGATTCCGGAGGTCATACTCCAGCCAAGGCAATTCTCGGCGGTCGAAGACGGGCAGTTCGGACTCACTCCGGACAAGACGGCGTATCAGGCGGCGAAGGACGCCTTGAACGGCGTTGACCCGACGAACGGAGCTCTCTTTTACTATAACCCGAAGCTGACCAGCTCTGCCTGGAGCATGGCTCGTCCCAAGCTGAAGTCGATCGGCAATCATATCTTTACCCGATAACTTCGGCCCTTTCCTCCGACCGGTTCCGCAGCTTGGGAGATTTCCTTCGGCCGATCAGCCGCAGTGGAATCCAATCCAAAACCGGTAGAGCCAGCAGGCTGCTGAAGAACAAGAATAGAAACAGCAGCGAATAGACATGAAGCAGCCATTGCAGGAACGGATCGGTCAACGTAATGGTCGGATAGATGACAAGATAGGTCTGAAAGATGAGGATCCGAAACAAATCGTGCAAGAAGTCCGAGCGGGTATTATTGTTCATAGAACAGTTCTCGCATTCTCCCGTTTATTTGCTTCTAGCAATACGTTATGCCGAAATTGCTAGTTTTATGCTAAAACTGGATCGAGCCCTTGTCCGCCGGGGTATACGAGCTATATCAGCGGCAACCGGGGCTTCAACTCTACAACGGGCACCACAGGGTACGGCAGCACCAGCTTATTATCCGAAGCCGGACTGGAGCCGGACCGGTTGGCTCGGAGCAGAAAGACTTATTTCTAAAAATAGCAAAAAAAAGCGTGTGCCGGTTTGGCACACGATCAGATTGATAAGAAACCCGGATATAGAGAAATATGCAAAAGGTAGTAGGTGGGGTATCCCCTGTAGGAGCGATAGCGCCCGCCTTTGTTATCGGGAAATTACCGCTGAATAGCGAATCAAATGAAAATTTTCCGATAACAACAGCGGCCGGAAGGGGATACCCCACCGGAGTACCATAGCAGATTTCTCTACTTCATGGGTTTCTCTACAGCCTGAGCGTGTGCCGGTTTGGCACACGCTTTTTTTTGTTACAGCACGATCATACCTGCCAATCCGCTCAGTACCCCGAGAACGACGACCGAGACCGTTACAAAAAGCAATACCTTTTTCGGAAACGATTTGGATAGCATCAGCAGCGAAGGAAGGCTTATGGACGGCAAGGTCAGCAGCAGCGCAGCCGCGGGTCCCGTACCCAGACCAAATGACATCATCGTTTGAATAATCGGAATCTCGGCTGCCGTCGGAATGACGAAGAGCATGCCTGCAATGGCGAAGCCGATCAGGACGAGCAGACTGTTTCCTGCGGTTTCGCCGATCGCGGGGAACAACCAGGCGCGCGCCGCTCCAAGCAGCAATACCGCGACAATATAGGATGGCACGATATGGAGCAGCATCGATCCGATCGCTTTCATCCATCGAACGCCCAGCGGCTGCTCGGATGCTTGGACCATCTCCTCATTCCTCTTGCGGATATCCGCCGGCACCTTCGTTTCTCCTGCAAAACGATTGGCCAAATAGCTGACGCCAAACGTCAGAATCAGCCCGAAACCGAGACGCAGAAGCGTGAATTTCCATGAAAGCACGAATGTCATAAAAATCAGCGTAGCGGGATTGATCGTCGGATTGCCTAACCAGAACGCCAGACTTGCGCCGATCGAAGCATTCTTCTTCCGGAGACCTACCGCCAGCGGAGCGGCGCAGCAGGTGCACATCATCCCGGGAATCGAGGCGAGTCCTGCCGCTGCGGTGCTCTTGAAATCCGCCTTGCCCAGCACGCGGAGCAGCCATCCCGACGGGATGAGCACTTGAACAAGCGAACCGAGCAGGATGCCGAGTACGGCCGCTTTCCATACGGAATTATAATACGCTATGGCATAATCCCAAGCGGCGCTCCAGGACGGTCCCGGTGCCGCAGGGTCTTTCCCCGTAATGATCGAAGCCCCGATCGTATGCTTAACGGCTACATCCATCGCTCTTGTGATAGTAAGGCAACCATTTTACATAAGTTAAACCCTCAATCGCGATCAACAAGAAAACGGCAGCCGAGACGATCATACTCTTGTTGTTCTGCGGGTTTTACCCGCAGGCTCTTTTTTTCCTGTGAAAGTCTCCAAAAATTCCAATTCGGTCGAACCCGTATTATAATGAAAAGGGCGTTTCAATCGTTTGACAAGTATTTTACAACTGAAAGGAAGTCATTGACCATAACCCTATCCAACCCGATAAAGCTTACTTCCCTTTCTTCCAAGGGCGGCTGCGGCTGCAAAATCGGGCCCGCCCGACCTGATGCAGGTCATCCGCATGCTGCCGCCGGCAGAGCCGAATCCGAATCTGCTTGTCGGCATCGATACAAGCGATGACGCCGGCGTGTACCGGTTGTCGGACGATCTCGCGATCGTACAGACCGTTGATTTCTTTACGCCGCTGATCCGTATTCCTTCGGCCAAATTGCCGCCGCGAACGCCATAAGCGACATTTATGCCATGGGCGGAACGCCGTTAACGGCGCTGAATATTGTGGCCTTCCCTATTCACACGCTGGACAAGCAGGTGCTGGCCGATATTTTGCGGGGCGCGGGCGATAAGCTCAAGGAAGCGGCATTACCCTTGTCGGAGGCCATTCGATCGACGATAAGGAGCCGAAGTTCGGCCTCGCCGTCACCGGCCTCGTCCATTCGGACAAGGTCCGCACGAACGCTGGGGCGAAGCCTGGCGACAAGCTGATCCTGACGAAGCCGATCGGGGTCGGCATTCTGACGACCTCCATCAAGAAGGACAAGCTGATCGCGGAGGAAGTCGAGCGGGTAACCCGCGTCATGTCTACGCTGAACAAAACCGCAGCCGAACGGATGGCTTCTTACGACGTTCACGGCTGTACGGATGTAACGGGCTTCGGCCTCTTGGGACATGCGTCCGAAATGGCGAAAGGCAGCGGAGTCGGCTTAACCGTCTTCAAAGAAAAGGTGCCTGTGATGCCGCGCGTCAGAGCGCTCGCAGAGGAAGGGTTCGTACCCGGCGGGACCAAGAATAATTTTGCCCATCTTCAAGGCGCCGTTACGTTCCCGGGCAGCATGGATCAAATCGATCAGTGGATTCTGTGCGACGCCGTTACCTCGGGGGGACTCCTCATCTCCGTCGCCGCAGATCAAACGGACGCACTTCTTGCGGACTTGATTGAAGCTGGAGTAGAAGCCCATATCATCGGGGAAACGACGTCTGACCATCCGGGACATATCGTAGTCAGCTAAAAAGGAGCGCGAATCGCTTTGTTTCAAGATATCACCTTAGAGGAACTGCTCGAACTGCAGCAGAAGAAGGAACTGACTTTAATCGACGTACGTTCCCCTTCCGAATACAAAGACGCCACCATTCCGGGCAGCCTCAATATTCCGCTCTTCGACGATACGGAGCGGGCCGAAATCGGCACCGTTTATAAGCAGGTGAGCATCCAATCGGCCAAGGAGCGCGGCCTGGAGATCGTATCCGCCAAGCTCCCGTCCTTCGTCCGAACGTTTCAGGAGCTGCCTGCGCAGAAAGCCGTGTTCTGCTGGCGGGGAGGCATGCGCAGCAAGACGACTGCGACAGTGCTCTCGTTAATGGGCATTCGCGTCTATCGTCTGACGGGAGGGTTCAGAGCCTACCGCAAATGGGTCGTCAATGTGCTCGAGCATTTCGAGACCCTTCCGCGGGCGTATGTCATCAACGGGCACACCGGAACGGGCAAGACGCAAATCCTGCGCCAGCTCAAGGAAGAGGGCTATCCTGTGCTCGATCTGGAGGGCTTGGCCGGACACCGGGGCTCCATCTTCGGACAGATCGGCCTGGAGGCCCACAACCAGAAGACATTCGAATCCCTTCTCGTCCAAGAGCTGCTCAAGCTAAAAGATGCGCCTTACGTGCTGTTCGAGGCGGAGAGCCACCGCATCGGCAAGGTGGTGCTGCCGTCGTTTATCGTCAATGAGAAAGAAACGAACACGCAGCTGTTCATCGAAATGCCCATGGAAACGCGAATCCGCCACATTATAGAGGATTATCGGCCATGGGAGCATCATGAGGCATGTATGGATGCTTTCCAACTCATCAAGAAGCGGATTCACACTCCTATCGCGAAGGAGATTGAAGAGCATTTACGGGAAGCGCGCTATGAGGAAGCCATTAGGCTCCTCCTGGAGCATTATTACGACCCTCGCTATGATTATGCGACGGGTCAATACAGCAGCGTACGGCACACCATCCACGCCTGCAGCGTCGGCGAAGCGGTGAATTCCATCAAGAAGCAGCTGGAAGAAGCTTGAGCGATCAAGCTTTTTTCTTTTGCCTCACCTCCGGAATGGAACATTTTTGTAACCGTTTGCATAAAATGTACCAGAAGAGACTTGCTCTTTGCTCTCTTCGCCATTCTATTCCTAAGCGCGGAGGCGATGCTTCAATGACGACTCGCAACCTGCTGGCGGCACTGATCGGTGTACTCTTCATGTCGGGTCCTTGGTGGATGCACTTCGACCGGTTGGAAAGCGCGGTAATGAGCAGCCTGATCGCCGGCTTCATTCAGTTGGCCTCCTCCCTTCTGGCTCTGGGGAAGACCGGCTGGAACGCTTGGCCTAACTGGTTATCTCTGCTCTGCGGCGTCTGGTTCATCATGTTCCCCATGTCCTATATGCTGGGAACCTGGGAGACGGTGTTCTACCTGACCTTCGGCGTTGTAACCGTGCTGCTCAATTATTTCAATATGAACCACGAGCCGTTCTCGTGAGTACCCATAGCCGGGCTTCTGTCTGTTGGACAGAAGCTTTTTTTCTTCGAAACTGATGGCAAACGGACCGGGATTTGATGCGATAGACGGGAAAGAAAGGAGCTGAATCCGATGCAAGCCAGCCAGCCCGATTATGTTCAATATTATGTGGTGAACGAAGAGCTTGTCATGTCCAAAGGCAAGACCGCCGCGCAGGTTGCGCACGCCGCTACTATGATAACGCTGCATGTGCTGCTGAACGAACCGGACAAGCACGAATCATTCCAATCCTGGCTGAACGCGGGACAGAAGAAGATCGTTCTGCGGGCCGCGCCGCAGGAGCTCCATCGCCTGACCGAGCGCGGATTCCTTTCCATTCGCGATGCGGGGCATACCGAGATTCCGGCAGGCTCCCTGACCGTCGTCGTTCTTCCTCCCATGGAGAAGGAGGCCGCGCAGGAATTCGTATCCGGTTTCAAGCTGTTATAATACCGATGTCGCCTACGCCGGGTGTACAGAAAAAAAGAACTTGACGGCCGCTCGCCGTCAGGTTCTTTTACCTTCTGCAGTATATGAATGGCAATCCGCCCGTTCGCTGCCGCTGCAAGCCGGCGCCCCATGGGACCAGCCGCTGCATCAAGCAGGCAGCCGCGAGCCTCCGGTAAACTGGCTGTTGTACTGTTCCGAATAGAAGCCGCCCTGTTCCAGCAGTTGCTCGTGCGTTCCTTTCTCGATCACTTTCCCTTGGTCCATGACCAGAATCAAATCGGCGTCGCGGATCGTTGACAGACGGTGCGCGATGACGAAGCTCGTTCGTCCTTGCATCAGATCGTTCATTGCCTTCTGGATGTAGATCTCGGTTCTCGTATCGACGCTGCTTGTAGCCTCATCCAAGATAAGGATGGCAGGGTCGGCTAGGATGGCGCGGGCAATGGTGAGCAGCTGCTTCTGGCCTTGGGAAATGTTCGACGCTTCCTCATTCAGCACCGTATCGTAGCCTTCGGGCAGCGTCCGGATGAAATGATCGGCATGAGCCGCACGTGCCGCTTGCACGATCTCTTCGTCGGTCGCTCCCGAGCGTCCGTAAGCGATATTATCGCGAATCGTCCCGTTGAACAGCCAAGTATCCTGCAGCACCATCCCGAATAAGCTGTGCAGGGAGCCGCGGGACATCTTGGTGATGTCTACTCCGTCAATCGTGATGCAGCCGCCGTTCAGCTCGTAGAAGCGCATCAGCAGATTGATCAGCGTCGTCTTGCCCGCTCCCGTCGGCCCGACGATGGCTATTGTTTGCCCCGAATGAACGTCGATATTCATGTTCTCGATGAGCAGCGCGTCCTCCATGTAGCCGAATCGCACGTCCTCGAAACGGACGTTCCCTCTCGGCTCGCGTATCACAGCCGGCTGGGCCGGTTCGGCCACCTCCTCCCGTTCATCCAGCAGTTCGAACACCCGCTCGGCGGAAGCAATGGTCGATTGGATGACGTTGGCGATGTTGGCCAGCTGCATAATCGGCATCGAGAACTGTCTCGTATATTGGATAAAGGCCTGGATATCGCCGATTTGGATCGCTTGCCTTGTGACAAGCAGGCCCCCGACCACGCTCACCAGAACATACCCGATGTTGCTGACGAAGCTCATCAGCGGCATGATAATCCCCGAGACGAATTGCGCCCTCCAGCCGGACTGATACAATCGCTCGTTGATTTCCTGGAAAGCGGCGACGGACTTTTGTTCCCTGCCGAACGCCTTTACGATCTTATGGCCCGTATACATTTCCTCCACATGGCCGTTCAGCTGTCCGAGCGCCTTCTGCTGCCCCACAAAATACGCCTGCGACCGGGAGGCGATGCCTTTGGTCACCAGCATGGAGACCGGCAGCGTCAGGAAGACGATCAGCGTCAAGATCGGGCTGATCGTCAGCATCATGACAATGACGCCGGCCAGCGTAACAATCGATGTGATGAGCTGGGTCAAGCTTTGCTGAAGGGTACTGCTGATATTGTCGATATCCCCGACGGCCCGGCTCAATATTTCCCCGTGCGTCCTGCCGTCAAAAAACTTCAGCGGCAGCCGAGTCAGCTTATCATTAACCTGTCTGCGAAGCTCATAGACAGTGCCTTGCGCGACTCCGGCCATCATGTACTGCTGGATATAGCTGAAGATCGCGCTGATGATGTAAAGCGCGGCAAGGAGCAGAATAATATCCAGAATATAGGTAAAATCGATTTCCGCTCCCGGCACGCCCTTCCATTTCATCATCAAGCCTTCGAACAGCTTGGTCGTAGCCTGCCCCATGATCTTCGGGCTCACGATGCTGAAGACCGTACTCAGCACGGCCGCAAGCAGCACGGCTGCCAGCTTCGCCCTATGCGGCTTCAGGAAGCCTGCAAGACGCTTTAGCGTCCCTTTGAAGTCCTTCGCCTTCTGTACCGGCATGCCCATCCTCGGTCCGCCGCCGAAGCCTCCGCCGGGAGGGCCTCCTCCCCCGGGACGTCCCCCGCCGAAGCCGGAACCTTTGCGTTCTTCACTCATGCGATCTCCTCCTCCGATAGCTGGGACGCTACGATCTCGCGGTATACCGTGCAGTTCTCCATCAGCTCGCGATGCGTACCGATACCGGCCAAGTGTCCTTCTTCCAGCACGACGATTCGATTGGCATCCATTACGGTGCTTACGCGCTGAGCTACGATCAGTACCGTCGCATCCGTCGTTTCAGGCTTCAGCGCCGCGCGCAGCTTGGCATCGGTTTTGAAGTCCAGCGCGGAGAAGCTGTCGTCGAATACATAAATCTCAGGCCTGCGGACCAGCGCCCGGGCAATCGAGAGACGCTGCTTCTGGCCTCCCGATACGTTGCTGCCGCCCTGCGCCAAAACCGTATCCATCCCTTCCTTCATGCGGTCAATGAAATCGGCCGCTTGGGCAACCTCCGCCGCGCGGCGAATTTCTTCATCCGTCGCTTCCTCCTTGCCGTGCTTGATATTGTCCGCTATCGTTCCGGTGAACAGCAGCGCCTGCTGCGGGACGAAGCCGATACGGGCGCGAAGCGCTTCTTGATCCATTTTCCGGACATCCACGCCGTCAATCAGGACTTGGCCGCTGCCCGCATCATAGAACCGCGGGATCAAATGGATCAGCGTCGACTTGCCGGCCCCGGTTCCGCCAATGATGGCGGTCACTTCGCCCGGACGGGCCGTGAACGAAATCCCCGAAAGGGCAGGCTCCTCGGCGCCCGGATAACGGAAGGTCACATTCCGGAACTCAACCGTCCCGCCTCGGATCTCAGCATGCTGCGGGGCGGACGGATTTGCAATATCCGTCGAGGTTTCCAGCACCTCGTTAATACGGGCCGACGATACCGAAGCTCTCGGAATCATAACGAACATCATCGACAGCATCATCAGCGAGAACAAGATTTGCATCGCGTATTGGAGAAAGGCCATCAAATCGCCGATTTGCATATGATTTCCGCTGATCCGGAGACTGCCGAACCAGATGATCGCAATGGAGGAAAAATTCATTACCAGCATCATGATGGGCATGAGGGAACCCATAATCCGGTTCACTCTCACGGCCGTTTGCGTCAAATCCCGGTTGGCGTCATCGAAACGCTCCTTCTCGTGGTCAATCCGGTTGAAGGAGCGGACAACTCGGATACCTGTTAGATGCTCGCGAAGCACAAGATTCAGCCGGTCCAGCTTCTTCTGGAGCGCTTTGAAGAGCGGAATGCCCCTGCTTGCCACAAGAAAGATCGCTCCGGCCAGTACGGGAATGACGACGACAAAAACAAGGGAAAGCTTCGCATCCTTCGAGACGGCCATAATAATGCCGCCGATGCACATCATGGGAGCGCTGATCATCATCCGCAGAATCATGGTCAGCACCTGCTGCACCTGGGTGATGTCGTTTGTCGTACGGGTAATCAGCGATGCGGTGCCGATCTGGTCGAACTCCCGGAGCGAGAAATTTTCCACATGCCCGAACAGCCGTCCCCTAAGGTCCCGGCCGAAGCCTACGGCTACCCGCGATGAATAATAGCTTGCGCCTACAGAACAGAGCCCCCCGGCCGCGGCAACGAGCAGCATATACCCTCCGATGCGGAGGATGTAGGCCGTGTCTCCCTTTACGACACCCAGGTTTACAATATCCGCCATCAACGTAGGCAAATACAGGTCCGACAACGATTGCAGAAACACCAGCAGCAGGACGAGCGCTGCCGGTATCCGGTAAGGCCTTATATACCGAAACAATTTGATCATCAGTTCATCCCTTTCCATGAATGAATAGCTTTAAGAATATAAATTTAAATAGTTTAAATAATTATATTTCAAAATGATGCGATTCGTCAAAAAAAATAAGCCGGCTCTTATTGGAAGCCGGCTTGAACTTGTCCCTGAAGCCGCTAAACGGAAGGGCGGTTCGGGGCATGCTTGTCTTTTTGATAGGTCGGCATCACATAAGCGACATGTTCCTCCGCTTGACTGGACTCGGACTTCATCGCTTGCATCTTTTGTTTCAGCCCTTTGTTGCTTCCCATTTCGGATCGCCTCCCGCAAAATATCGATTGGTTGAAGACTTCATTAGTATGCCCAGTCGAAAGATGTACCGGGTATCCAAATCGTAACAATGCTTTTACGTCCCCCTAGACGTAAAAACCTGCTTGTTCGAAACAAGCAGGGCATCGCGATATATAAATTAACATCCTCTTCGACCTTGGTTAAGCACTACGATTTGATCAAATCCGTCACGGTAACGAATTGGTAGCCTTCTTTCTTCAAATAAGCGATGAGTTGAGGCAGCGCCTCTACCGTATTCGCCAGATTGCCTCCCTTGCCTCCCGCACTGTGCTGCAGCACGATAGCTCCCGGCTTCAGCTCCTTCTTAAGAGTCGTCAGAATCGTCGCCGGACTCTTGCCATCCCAATCCATCGTATCGACGGACCACCCGATCAATTGATGACCGGAGGCTATGGCGTCATTGACCACCTCTTGGGATATGGCGCCGTAAGGGGCGCGGAACAGCACAGGCGCTTCGCCGGTCAGGCTCTTAATCGCCTCGTCGGTCTTGGTGATTTCGCCTTGTACGTCGGCCGGCGACATCCTAGCCAAATTCGCATGATCCCACGAATGATTGCCGATCGCATGGCCTTCCTGGGAAATCCGCTTCACCATCTGCGGATACTGCTGGACATGCTTTCCGACCAGGAAAAAGGTTGCCGGAACGCCCTGCTCCTTTAGGATGTCCAGGATCCGTGCGGTATATTTATTATCCGGTCCGTCGTCGAACGTCAGCGCGACTTTCTTGCCCTTGGAGGACACGGAATAAATGACGTCACGGTTTCCTCTTGCCTGAAATACCGGTTCCGTTGAGATCGGCTGGGCCGCTACGGCCGGCTTGGCGAGGGTGGAATCGGGCCGGGCCGGGTCCAACTTCTCGGCTGCAGCGACAGGGGTAAGGTTAGGCGTCGGCTCCGCCGCATTTTCTTTCTTCCCGCAGCCCGCGACGGACAGCGAGACGGCCAGAGCGGTGATGATCAGAAGACTTGATTTCATCGGGATCACTTCTTTCAGCATTCTACAATTCGAGTCTCTCTATTATATGAAATTTAATAGATTTTGTCGCTATTTGAAATGAATTGACACAAATAAAATTTTATTAAAGCCAGCTTTTCCGGCTAAGGGAAGTCTGAAAAAATAGTTTGTTTATTCAATTTACAAACTATTCGAGCCGTGCTATGATGAGGTTGAAAATCAGGTTGCTTTTATTCCAATTTCAAGAAAACCGTTGTACTCATTAATATTATTTCGGAGGGATGAGCATGAGCTATTTTGACGGCGTTCCACAAATTCAATTCGAGGGTAAACATTCGAAGAATCCGCTAGCCTTCAAGTTCTACAACCCCGATCAAATCGTCCTTGGCAAAACGATGCGCGAGCATATGCGCTTCGCTGTAGCCTATTGGCATTCGTTTACGGCGAACGGTTCCGATCCGTTCGGGGCGGGAACCGCTGTCCGCGGATGGGATCAATATACCGGTATGGATTTGGCCAAAGCGCGGGTGGAAGCCTGCTTCGAGCTGCTGCACATACTGAACGTCGATTATTTCTGCTTCCACGATCGCGATATCGCACCCGAAGGAAGCTCGCTGCAAGAAACCAACCGGAACCTTGACACCATTGTGGCGCTGATCAAAGACAACATGAGAGCATCGGGTAAGAAGCTGCTGTGGAATACGGCCAACATGTTCACCCATCCCCGATTCGTCCATGGCGCCGCTACAACCTCGAATGCAGATGTATTCGCTTACGCTGCAGCGCAGGTGAAGAAAGCGCTGGAGCACGGCAAGGAGCTCGGGGCAGAGAACTATGTATTCTGGGGAGGGCGCGAGGGGTATGAAACGCTGCTCAACACGGACATGGGGCTCGAGCTGGACAATCTGGCGCGGTTCATGCATATGGCGGTCGATTATGCGAAGGAGATCGGATTCGACGCCCAGTTCCTGATCGAGCCGAAGCCGAAGGAGCCCAGCAAGCACCAATACGATTTTGACGCGGCGACGTCCATCGCCTTCCTCCAGAAGTACGACCTGCTGCGGCATTTCAAGCTGAATATCGAGGCGAATCATGCGACCCTGGCCGGTCATACGTTCGAGCACGAGCTTCGCGTTTCCCGGCTGAACGGCGCTCTCGGCTCGATCGACGCAAACCAAGGCGATATGCTGCTCGGCTGGGATACCGACGAATTCCCGACGGATTTGTATTCCACCACCCTGGCCATGTACGAGATTTTGCAAAATGAAGGCGGCATCGGCCGCGGCGGCGTCAACTTCGATGCCAAAGTTCGCCGGAGCTCGTTCGAGGCGATCGATGTCGTATATGCCCACATTGCGGGCATGGATGCCTTTGCGAGAGGGCTGCAGGTTGCAACGAAGTTATTGGAAGACCGCGTGCTGGAGCAGGCGATCGATTCGCGCTACGCCTCCTTCCGCTCCGGTATCGGTGCGGACATCGTGTCCGGCAAAGCAACCTTGAGCTCGCTCGAAGCGTACGCGCTGGAGAACAAGCCGATCGTCAACGTATCCGGCCGTCTGGAGCTGATCAAATCGACGTTGAATCAGTATATTTTGAACACCTAAACCGATAGGATGAGCCGCCCGAAGGAAGGGCGCTTTTTCCAAAACAAAAACAACCCGAATCCGTGAAGGACTCGGGTTGTTGATCTTTTTAGGTGATCAGCAGTCGGGGATCGAGTGCCATCGTGCCGACTCTCGATTCCCTTGACCATATGATGGCTTTAGAGGGCCCAGTCGCCCTTCCGGAATACCGGCTCCACCGTTCCATCCGGCAGTACGCCGTCAATATCAAGCTCGGCCGAGCCGATCATGAAATCAACATGCGCGAGACTGGTGTTGGCCCCGCAGGCTAGCAGCTCTTCCTTGGACATCTTCGTTCCGCCTTCGATCGTAAAGGGATATGCGCTGCCCAAAGCCAAATGGCAGGAAGCGTTCTCGTCCACTCCCGTATTGTAGAAGACGCGGTTCATATTGGAAATCGGCGACTGATGAGGAACGAGCGCCACTTCCCCGAGATAGGTTGCCCCCTCATCGGTTTCCAGCAGCGATTTCAGATGCTCAAGACCTACTTCAGCCGTGTAATCTACGACTTTCCCGTCCTTGAAAGTGAGCGAGAACCGGTCGACCAGACGACCGTTCAGGTTCAACGGCTTCGTGCTTCTCACCGTACCGTTTACGCCGCTGCGCTTAGGAAGCGAATACACTTCCTCGGTTGGCATGTTCGCGACGAAAGAGACGCCCAGATCATTGCTGGCCTCTCCGCCCATCCAGACATGGCGCTCCGGAAGCTCCAGCGTCAAATCGGTGCCCGGCGCACGGTAACGCAGCTCCTTGTACTTCTTCTCGTTAAGCCGGCGGCGCGCCTGCTTCAGCTGCTCGATGTGCAGTTTCCATTCGGCCACCGGGTCTTCATGATACACGCGATTCATCCGGAATACGGTATCCCACATCGCGGGCACCCTTTCTACCTCCGGCAGCTCCGGGAACACCATCGACGCCCAGGCTTTGGTCGGCGCTTTAATCAGGCACCAGCTGAATTTTTTGTTCCGCACATATCCCTGGAACGTTTGGCGGGCCACCGCCGCCGCTTTGGAAGCGGTCGTCACTTTATTAGAATCGATCCCGCGGTACAAATCCGGGTCCGGCACTTTAATATTCAGCAGCGCGCCGTAGCCTTCCGACAGCTGCTCCATCATGCGCGCCTTCCACTCAGGGTAGTACGAGAACGAATCGTCAGGGGCATGCTCGAACCGGGCGCGCGTCACCTGCTCGTCGTCCCAATGCACTTCTACGTATTTGGCTCCGGCCTGATAAGCTTTTTTTACAATTTTACGGGTCAGCTCCGCTGTCTCCAGCGGGGATTCGATAAACAGGATTTGTCCCGGCTGAAGGTTCACTCCGATGCGGATGACCAGCTCCGCGTATTTTTCGAGATGATTTTCAAAAGCATTCATTCCTTAACGCTCCTATGCTGTTATGTAGTTGTGTTTCACCAGGATAAACGGCTACGCCGTCCTTGTCTTACAAGGACCAACGCGTTTATCAAGGTTGATGCGAAGCTATAAGTTGCGATCAACTAAAAAAAAGTGGGCGCCCATATTATACTCCTGCGGCCGCGGAAAGCCAAGATCAGGTTAAATTACCAGGTCGGAGGTGATATAATACAAAGAAAAAGATTGGAGGCTTTTCCCATGCTGAAATCCTATCGGCTGAACAAAGAAGAAGAGATCGCGCTGGACCGCTTCGATCCGAACGATACGGGCGGCTTCAAGAGCAAGGAAGAGATCCGGGACGCGTTTGAACGTATGGAGCGAAAGCTTCGCGAGCTGCAGGATAAGCTGTTTGCGTCCAAGACGAACGGCGTGCTCATTCTGTTCCAGGGGATGGACTGCAGCGGCAAGGACGGTGTCATCAAGAAGGTGCTCTCCAATCTGAATCCGCAAGGCTTCCGGGCGGAGAGCTTCAAGAAGCCGACCGACGAGGAGTCCTCCCACGATTTCTTGTGGCGGACCCATAAGGTTGTCCCGGCCAAGGGATACATCACCGCCTTTAACCGGTCTTACTACGAGGACGTATTGATTACCCGGGTACACGGCATGATTCAGGACGATGAAGCGGCGACTCGTCTGAATCATATTCGGCATTTCGAGAAGCTGCTTACGGATAGCGGAGTGCAGCTGATCAAAATCTTCCTGCATATCTCCCCCGAATTTCAGCTCGCAAAAATCCGCGAACGGCTGGACAACCCGGAGAAGCTATGGAAATTCGACCCTAGCGACCTGCAGGAGCGCCGATATTGGGACCAATACGCCGCCGCCTACGAAGATGCCTTCCGGCATACCGCAACCAAGCGCTGTCCTTGGTATATCGTCCCTGCCAATGAGCGCTGGTTCCGCGACTACTTGGTGCTCCGGATTATTCTCCGTTCCTTGGAGAAGCTGGACCTCTCTTATCCGAAGGCGAGTATCGAAGTGCAGACGCTCCTGGAAAAGCATCACGAGGAAAGCAAAAAAAGCCCGTTGTAATCGGGCGGGCGATACATTCCAAGCGTGCCGCATAAGCATCTCTCCATTGTCCGGTGGCGTGAACCGCCACAGGTCCATGGAGAGACGATACCCGGCTGCTGCCAGCGGCTTAGCTCTCCTTCTTCTCGTCCAGCAGCCCGCGAAGCTCGCGCTGCAGCCGCGGCTTCCAATCTCCACGCATACCGCTCATGGCAATAATCGACTTGACATAACCGAACGGATCGCCGACATCGTGCCAGCGCCCTTTCACTTCACATGCATATACTTCTTTTTGGGATAAAATCTCATTGAGTGCATCCGTCAATTGGATCTCCCCGCCGGCGCCTGGCTGTTGCTGCTCCAGGATATCGAAGATCTCCGGAGTCAGAACATATCTGCCGACCATGGCGAGCCGCGATGTCACCGCCTCAGCCGGCGGCTTTTCAATTAACCGTTCAACATGGGAGAATAATTCGTTTACCGGCCGCGATTCGACTATTCCGTAATTAGATACGGTTTCCGCTTCAACAGCCTGTACTCCGAGCATCGATGCCTGATACCGATCGAACCCCTCGATCAGCTGTTTCAGAGCGGGCGGCTCCGCCTCAAAGAACGTATCTCCAAGCAGCACCGCGAACGGCTCGTTTCCGATAAACTTCCTTGCCATCCATATGGCGTGCCCCAGACCTTTCGGCTCCGGCTGCCGGATATAATGTATGTCGGCCATGCCGGACGATTCCCGTACTTTGCGAAGAAGCTCCGATTTCCCCTTTTGCTGCAGGTGCTGCTCAAGCTCAATTGCCGAATCAAAATGGTCTTCGATCGCCTTCTTGCCTTTTCCCGTGACAATGAGGATTTGCTCGATCCCGGAAGCAACGGCTTCCTCTACGATAAATTGAATCGTAGGCTTATCTATAATCGGCAGCATCTCCTTAGGCATCGCTTTCGTCGCAGGCAGGAACCGGGTGCCGAAGCCTGCTGCCGGAATAATCGCTTTGCGAATGTTCAAGAGGGCCCGCCTCCTTTGCATACTTTTTATAAATAATATTAAGATATGCTAGGGAGCTTCCCGAATAATGGACATCTACCTTCAACCGCAAAAATATACGAAACTACCAATTGCCGGAACGTTTACTAGTCGGACCGCGGCGTCTTTTCGCCGGGTCGAACGCGTTCACCTGGCGGAGCCGGCTCCGCCTGTCTCCAGCACGACATTCAAGCCCGGATCGTTCGCCCTCACGGCGGCCAGACGATCCTCCAACTCCTTCCGGTAAAAGCCCGTACGGAACAATTCTCCGCTTGGCTTGAACGTTACGCTCGTTCCCGTTTCCTTCGTCGCCCCTATGACCCATAGCCCCGTCTGCGGGATGCCGTTCCGATACTCCTGACGATAAATGCGTCCTTCTCTGCGAATCTCTACCGTCAGTCTCGACGAGAGCGCATTGACCACGGCTATGCTGATACCCTTCTCGCCCCCCGGCGCCACATAATGACCGCTCAACCGGTGAATATCGGTAAGGACGTCCTGGACCGCCGGCCTGTCGGTTTGCGGAAGCGCCTGCACCGGAATGCCTCTTCCGTTATCGGATACCGTGACGCTTCCGTCTTCGTGCAAAATAATATGCATCGCCGTACAGTAACCCGCCCGGTGCTCCAATATGCTGTTCTCTACCGCCGCCCAGAGCAGCAAATGCGGGTCGAAGCCTTCGTCGGACGCCTCGCCCACATATTGCTCCGCATGAGTTCTCGCTTCCGCCATGTCAAGGTAGCTGCTGGTCTCCAGCAGATCGGAGACGGCGGCCAGCAGCAGAAGAAGCGGCAGAGAGCGCTCTTGTGCGAGCATGTAACGGCCGCCGCGTTCCTCCTGGCGGATCAAGTCCGCGCTGAGCAGCGCTTTCAGATGATGATACAGCTGCCCCGTAGTGCCCATATGCAGCCGTTCGACCAGCTCGGGTCCGCTTACCGGCTCCTTCAGCACCTCAAGCAATATCTCGAGCCGCTGCTTCTGGCCGAGTGCGGCAAGCACCTTCGCCGCCTTCTCCCCTTGAAGGTTCACCAGCGTCTCCAAGCTCCGCTCCTGAGGTTCCCAGCGGAAGCGGGAGTCCCGATTCCGGTAATGCCCGGAATAAAAGACCGCTCCCCCGTTCTCCACGGAACCATCCGGCTCGACAGCCAAGGTCATTTTCTCCTCCTCAGGCCTCGCAGCAGGTCTTTGAGGGACAACGCTAAAGAATCCCCCTTGGACAAGCTGCAGCAGCTCTTCCATCTGGCGTTTCAATGCGTCCACTTCTGCACCCAAATCACGTGTCATTACATC
The DNA here is from genome assembly GCF_027533625.1 of Paenibacillus gyeongsangnamensis. GTDB lineage: Bacteria > Bacillota > Bacilli > Paenibacillales > NBRC-103111 > Paenibacillus_G > Paenibacillus_G gyeongsangnamensis. Next base: position 159,403 of record NZ_JAQAGZ010000004.1, read on the forward strand.
ACCCTCCTACCATATTAATACGTATTATCGTATTACGTATTATCGTATTACACATTATTGTATCACATAATTTGGAAAGTGAATACCCATTTTTCTCCATAGTCCTTATGATGAACTGTCCGGCCCTTGAGCCGCGTAAACAGCAAAAAACCCGGCGGGTTCTGCGCCAGGCTCTTCACTTCGGTTCATATTTTTATGAAGATAACGTTTTGCCGGGTGCTGCAGTGACCGGTCCGGCCGATTGCGCCCTGCGCAGCATCCACTGGGCGAGCAGCGCGGTCACGCAGCCGAGCAGCCCTACCAGAATGAAGCCCTGCTGTAAAGAAAAACCGTCGCCGGCGGCCCCCATCACGAGCGGACCCAGGAACATCCCCAATCCGTAAATTGCCTGATAGAAGCCCATCGCTGTCGCCCTTTTGTCATTGTCCATATGCTTGATACTGAGCGCCATAAGAACAGGGGTGGCGAACCCTCGTCCGAATCCCGCAATCGCTTGCGTCAGCATTAGAACCCACAAGTGCGTCGTAAACGGAATGACTAGCGTGAACACGCCGCTTAGCGCGAAGCCGATCACAATGACATTTTTCTCCCCGATGCGCTGCGACAAATGCCGTCCGCCGATCCAGGCGGCAAGGGCCATCGGGAAGGTAGAGAAGAAGGTGAGCAGTCCCATATCGAGCTTGCTGGCCCCATGGGTTGCCGCATATACCGGAGTAAATCCGAAGACGGTAGCGAATGTCAGCAGCTGGAACAGGATGGCGAGGAATGATACGGTCAGCAGCATACGGTCGCCGGCTACCTGAAGAATCCCGCGGCCCGTAATTTTCTGAGCGCCGTCATCGAACTTCTCGACCAGAAAGAATGCGCCCGCAAGACCGAGCAGCCCGACCCAGGCGCCGATGGAGAATGCGGATTCCCAGCCGAGAATATCCGCGAACCAGCCTCCGCACAAAATGCCGAGCATCTGTCCAAGCGAATTGTAAACCGATAAAGTGCCGATCGCTTTCGTCGTCTCTTCCTTCGTGTAATAACTGGCGAACAGGATCGTAAAGTCTACCCAAGTCGCTGCAGCCGCTCCAGCCAGCGCACGCAGAATCAAGATCCAGGTCACCTCGTGGGAAACCCAAATGCCGGCCCCGGCCAAAATCGAGAATACGAGTCCGAACACAATAAAGAGCTTCCGTTTATGGAACCGGTCCGATAGAATGCCTACCGGAATACGAAGCAGCATTTGGCTGAGTCCGTACATTCCGACGATCAGTCCGGCCATTTGGTGCGACGCGCCCAGCGACTCCACATAAGCGGCAAGAATCGGAACGCAGGTATACATCGAGAACCAGAAGAGGAGCGTTACGGCGCAAAACAATGGGATACGGTACGTTGAAGGCGTTGTCATATGGAAACCTCCGTTCATTGCCGCTAGCCAGCAAGAGTTCGTCTTAAGAACTGCCTCCGCAAGCCGCTGTATTGAACAATATACTACAGACGGTAGCAAACTTAAAGACGTTTTCGGACGAAAAAACCGGATCCTAAAAAAAAAGAATTAACGGAAATTTAATCCCAATTTAATTTTTGTATGCTACGCTTTATGGACAAGAGTTTGCATAGGGGAGAGTGAGGAATGAGCATCGCCGCGTCTATCCATGAGAAATTGCTGTTCTTCAACCGATTTATGACCGCTCCGAAACAAATCGGCAGCGTCGTTCCCAGCTCTAGATTTTTATGCGCCAAAATGATTCAATCGGCGCCCTGGCACACGATCGAGAGCGTCGCCGAGCTTGGTCCGGGAACCGGCGTCATCACCGAATATATTCGTAAATCCAAAACCGACTCTACGAAGGTGCTCCTGTTCGAGAAAGAGCCGCTCCTCCGCAATCAGCTGGCGCAGCGCTTTCCGGAGTTTGCCTGTTATCCTGACGCCGGCAAGCTTGAGGAAGCCGTCCGCTCCGAAGGCATCGACCGGCTTGATTGCGTGCTGAGCGGGCTTCCCTTCTTCAATTTCTCTCCGCGCGTGAGGGAAGAGCTGCTTCATCAAATCCATCTCAGCCTGAAACCAGGCGGGTTATTTATCGCCTTTCAATACTCCTTACAGATGCGCGGCCTGCTCTCCGAGCATTTTGAGCTGGAAGCGCTGCGCTTCGTGCCGTTTAATGTACCGCCCGCATTCGTCTATGTATGCCGCAAACAATAAGAAAAGCTTAGAAGCCAACCGTTATTTGCTGGAGTTTTTCTTGGACCCATGCCATCCCGTCCTAAACCGCCTCAAGCTCGGTCGCATAGTCCCGCATCTGGCAGCCTCCGATTGCGGGACCCGGCTTGGTGCTGAGACTGGCGATAACGCCCTTGTGTACGCTCCGCCGTCCTGTCACTACAATTTTATCTTCGGATCCGTCTAAGTTCGATCAAGACAGATTGTTTTCTCCTTGAACAAGTGCAAAAGAGAACCGCATCGCTGCGGTCCTCCGTCCCCTCCGGCTTCAGGCAAATGCCCCCGGCTTCTTCCAAAACTTAACGCAAACGCCCTTCGCCGCTTCCGCCCGGTGTCCCGTATCCTCGAGCCGTCCCGTTTCCTCGTTCAACCGGAATATGGCCAAATTCCCGCTTTCCTGATGAGCGGTTACCAGATACCTGCCGTCCGGCGTAATGCCGAAGTTGCGAGGAGTCCGGCCGCCGGACGGCACGATTTCGACCGTCGTCAACCGGCCGTTTGCTTGATCCACTTCGTAGACGGCTATGCTGTCGTGACCGCGGTTCGACCCGTACAAATATTTACCGTTCGGGGACAGCTGAACCTCGGCCGTCGTATTCTCTCCCTGGAATGAATCGGGCAGCGTGGATACCGTCTGAATCTCGCGCAGCTCGCCGCCGGACGCTTCGCGCTCATAGAACGTAATCGTCCCGTTCAGCTCATTGATGACATACACCCAAGGGCGGGCAGGATGGAAGGCCATATGTCTTGGTCCCGCACCCGGTGCCGTCGCCGTCTCCCCGCTCGGAATCAGCTTCATGCTCCCCGGATCAAACTTGAATCGTTTGATCCGATCCAATCCGAGGTCCGGAGAATATACATACGTCCGATCCGGAGCGGTATACGTGGAATGCGGATGAGGCCGGTCCTGTCTGACCGTATTCGGGCCGAGCGTCCCTTCGCTGCGGTGCATATCGGTCGTTTGCGCCAGCGTGCCGTCCTCGTTCACGGGAAGCAGCCCGATCAAACCGCCGGAGTAGCTGGCCACGGTGACGTAACGGTCGACTGCGTTGAACTCAATATGGCAGGTTGCCCCTCCGACGGACTTTTGTGCGTTAAGCCGGCGGACAATCCCTTCCGCCGTAAAGGCGAACGAGACGACGGAACCGCCTCTTCCTCCATCCTCCGTCGTCGTTTCCTCAATCGCGTACAGCTTCATTCCTTCATGATCCAAATCAAGAAAGCTCGGATTCTTCAATCCTTCGATCGTATGCAGGAGCTTGGTTTCTCCCGAAACGGCATTCAGGGAAAATACGCGGATACCTGACGTATCCGGTTCGGCATACGATCCGATAAACATAAGATACGCATCGATAGGGCTTTGAGGCATCATGGAATTCCTCCAGTGTTTGGCATTTTCTTTTACTTTACACCAGTGCCACTGGACTTGTCTAATCGGTGCCGCGGCTTAAGGGTTCAGCTTGATTTTTTGCTCGACCAGCTTGTTCATGGCCTCGTCGGCGTCGCGGAGCGCCGTATTGACGTCCTTCTCCTTCTTCAGCACGCTTTCGTAGGCATCGGACACGATCTTGTTCGTATCGCTCGTTGAATATTTCGGCGTTTTCGGAACGGACGGCTTCAGCTTCGCCATCGCGCTGAGGTTCATGTTTTTGCCTTGGAATTCAGGAATCGCTTTACCGAATTCCGCCCTCACCTGATCGTTGTTCAGTATCGACATCTTCGCGTTCCGGGCCAAATCGAGCTGCACCTCGTCCGTCAACATCGTCTGAAGAACCAGGAAAGCCGCATCCTTGACCTTGCTCTGTTCCGTAATCGAGAAGTTTGGCGTATCCACGTTCGTGCTGTAGCCCATATGGTCCTTGTGCTGCGGATACGTGACGATATCAAAATTCAGATCCGGGATCTTGCGCAGGGAAAGCAGCGTAGCGCTGTACCCGGCAATCATCGCCAGCTCTCCTTTTCCGAAGGCGGTCACGTTATTGCCGAAATTGATCGTATTGTATGGAGCATCCGCATTGCCCGGATAATTGTATACATAATTCCATAAATCAAAGGCTTTCTTCCAGGGCTCCGTCGTCAGAATCGATTTATTGTCTTTGTTCAGCTGCAGCAGCTCGATCTGGTTGATCATGCGGTTGACGCCGTCGGGAAAAAAGCCGCGGTACTGCGTTCCGTCGTAAACCCGCGTCAATTTTTTGCCGAGATCGCCCACCTCTTCCCAGGTCATGCCGTCCTTCGGATAAGGAACGCCGAACTTATCGAACAGCGTTTTGTTGTAGAACAGGCCGAAAGCGTTGTTAAAGAGCGGCAGCCCGCCATAATAATCTGTATCGCTGTTCACCTTGGTGTACTCCAACGTCTGCGGGATGATCCGGCTGAGGTCCAGCTGATATTTCTTGATCAAGGGGTCCATGTTGCTGAAGAGCTTCAGCTCCTTTAGCTGTTTCAGCGTTGCCCCGTAGCCGACAACGACATCCGGGATGGTTCCTGCGGATACCAGCTCGTTCAGGCTCGAACCCTGCGTCGACATATTGATATACTCTACGGTGATGTTCGGATACTTCTTGACAACCGGGTCCGTCACATATTGCTTGAACTCCGCTTCGTTAAATATGCCCTGAGTGGTCGCGAACTTGACCGTCACCGGATCCTTGCTGATTCCCGGAGATTTGGGATCATCCTTCGCCTTGTTCGCCTCGCCTCCCCCGCTGCATGCCGTCAGCAGAAGACCGGTACAAATAACTGCAGATAAGCCCTTGCTCCAACTTCCATTACGTTTCCTATTCATCTTGTCCCCCCTGCCGCCGTGAGCGGTCTTAATCTCTTGTCCTCTGAACTTGGCTTGAAACGGATTAGCCGATGTTATGACATCTCTCTTAAAAAATGACAGCGCTTTCGTCGACGTTTATACCCATGATATCTGGAATCATACGAAGGTAAAATACTGTAAATTCACTTATTTTTGTCTAATATTCAGACCATTTCGACTCGTTAACAGCCTCCAATTCGGGTTTAGCTGAGTGAGCTTGCTTTCTCATGCTTTACCCCAAATGATCGCTAGCGGACATGGACTGATAACGGGCATCGCGTTGACGCACCCCTTCTTAGCAGGACAAAAAAATAGAGGCCCCAAGCGGCGTCAGGCGGCTCAGGGTCTCCAATTATAAAGACAGGCTACTCTTCTTGTGTGTTGAAGTGGACGATAATCTCCAGGATCTCGGAGCGGCTGCCGATCCGAATGGGCGGTCCCCACGTTCCGTAGCCGGAGGATACGATGGCATGGAGATTTCCTTTGCGCAGATATCCCCAATCCAGCTCGAAAATCCGTTTCGTGATCCAGTGGTTCGGTGCCATCTGGCCCCGGTGCGTATGACCTGAAAGCGATAAGTCAATCCCTGCCTCAGCGGACAAATCGAGCCGGCTCGGCTGATGATCCATGAGCAGAAGCGGCTGGCGCCGATCCACCCCCTCCAGCAATTGCTCCAGCGTCAAGCGTCCGCTATCCGGGCGAAAACGCTCCACCGCCTTGTCTTTCCGTCCGATAAGCACGAATTGGTTCCCGATCGTAACGGCCTTATCCATCAGCACCTCGATGCCGATCGCCTTCATCCGTTCGGCGTATTCCTCGACATGTCCGCCGATATACTCGTGGTTTCCCAGCACCGCATACGTTCCGTAGGGAGCCCGAAGCTCCTTGATAATATCGGCCATGCCGTAGCGGATGAACGGACCGATCTCATCGTCGAGCACATCGCCCGGCAGAAGGATCAAATCCGGGTTCAAATCATTCACCTTATCTACCAGCAGCCTCAAATAGCGGTTGCCCACGATCGTGCCGAGATGTAAATCCGAAGCGGCGGCGATGCGCAGCGTGCTTAGTCCTCCGGCATATTTGGGTACCGTGATTTCGTATCTCCGGACGACGGGATTCCAGGCGTTCCAAGAGCCGCGGATCAGAAGGACGGCCAATACGCCGAGGATGAGCAGGCCGAGCGTCCGAATCAGCGGAGCAGGATCGGTTCCGGCTGTCAGCCGGAATATGGCATAGACGAGATCGGCCGGCGGCAGCAGAAGGACGCCGTATTCGAAGACGGCGAACCAGTAGGAGCCGACCCATTTGAGCAGACGGTGGAGCGGAGACGGCAGAAAGCGCGAGCCAAGTCTCGCAAGCAAATAGGACAGCGCGATGATCCAGAAGCAGGTCCAATACACTCCGGCATGCCCGAGTCCGAATCCGGCCGAGAGCAACAACCACCCGTGCCAGCCGATATAAGCCTGGAGTAGAAGAAATAATATGAGAACAAACGAAATAACAGCCGCAGCGCGGGGCCTCATGCAGTACACTCCCTCAAGCGAGTCAAATGCAAACTCCCACTATTGTCTCATATTTCGTATCAATTCAAAAGAGCCCGCACTCCGGGAGAGAAGCTGCTGCTTCCGTCGCAAGGAGAGATGTCCCAAGCTTAATATTGCTTCTCCAGATCCACCAGATTGAGCGCGGGCTTACCGCACTGCAGGTAATCGTGCAGATTCCGGATAAAAATATCAAATGCCCGCTCGTTGTAAACGTCCGTCGAGCCTGAGTTGTGCGGGGTGATGATGACCTGCTCCATGCCCCAAAGCGGATGGTCCGATGGCAGCGGCTCCTGCTCGAACACATCCAGTCCCGCTCCGGCAATCCGTTCCTCCCGAAGTGCTTCCAGCAGCGCCTCCGTATCCGTCGTTCCGCCGCGGCCGATGTTGATGAAGACGGCGGTCGGTTTCATGCGGGCGAACTCGGCTCGTCCGAAGATATGACGGGTTTCGTCCGTAAGCGGAAGCGTGACGACGACATAATCGCTCTCCGCCAAGACGTCGTGCAGCCCCTCAAGACCAACCATGTGGTCCACGTAAGGGGCTGGTTCACCCGAACGGCGAAGGCCGAGCACACGCATATGGAACGCTTTGGCAAGCCGCGCCGTCTCTTCGCCGATCGCTCCAACGCCGATGATTCCGATCGTTTTCCCATGAATTTCGCCGAGCGCTCCGGGATCGTGCCATTTTCTCTCCGCCTGGCAGCGCAAGGAGACATGAACTTTTCTTGCAAACGACAGCAGCATGGCGAAGATCGTTTCCGAAATCGGATAAGCATGAACCCCGCTGGCGTTGGTAAGCGTGATGTCCTTCTCTTTAAAAGCCTGAAGCGGCAGCTTGTCGACGCCCGCTCCCCAGTTCTGCACCCAGCGAAGCTTCGAGTCCGGCTGCAGGCAGGCTTCCGCGGCGGCTGCGTTCCAGCCTGCGACGAGCTCCGCTTGCTTCAGCTTCGAAGCAACCAGCTCCTTGTCTTTCCCATGGATGACCTCCCAATCGGGGGCCAAAGCGGTCACCCGGGCAATCTGTTCCGGCGTCAGCGATTGCATAATGACCATCGTCCTCATCTGGATCCAGCCTCCTCTATGGTTACATGTCTATCCTTTATTGTAACGGATACCGAAGGACAAAAAAAACCGCCTCCTGCGGATCTCGTGTCACCTTATGCGCCTAATGACTTTTCCAGCAGCCGGCACATTTCATCAAGCGCCTCCTCCTCGTCCCCTCCCCGGGTCTGAATCCGGAGGATTGTACCGCTGCGAATCGGCCGAAGCATCATGCCCAGCATGCTCTTGGCGTCCAGCACCATGCTGCTTTCTTCCAGAATGAACTGGATGCTGGAACGGTAGCGGTTCGCTGCTTGAACGATGCCGAGCAGATCCGCCGGCTGCAGATCATGGGATACCTTCACATTATGTACTCTCATCGGGGATACCTCCTTCCGGTAAACGGCCTGTTTTAATAATGTATTGATTGTAATCCAACCGGAAAACGCTCGCAACTGCCTTGCGCAAAAAAACGGCGCAGCCGAGGCAGCGCCGGTCATGAATAGCTTACAGCGAAGGCCCTGCCGGGCTCCGTCCTTGCCTAAGCAAAATGACTGTCAACTGGTACATTCCCGTCAGGCCTGATCGTCATACCGGGAATAACGTTCATCCACTTCCTTGGCCATTTGCCTGTACTGCTTTGTCTCTACCGCTACGGGATCGGCCTGGGCCTGGATCCGGATGACGGTTCTCGCGGGAAGCTTGCGCCTCGCCGCTTCGCCTGCCTGCTCCGACCGCATCTCGCCGTTCTCCAGCGTTTCCGCCAGCTCCTGCTCCATCCGTTCTCGATCCATTCGGATGCCCCCTTTCATTCATTAGGCTTCGCCTTCCTTATTGTAGTATAACCGCGAAGGATTCCGCTATGACAAGGCGGCTCCTTCACCTTAGAAAAGCGTCCGGCCGCTTGTTAGTTACATGGACGTAAGTAACGAACCTTTATTTCATTTCTTGTCGAAGGAACCGATCTTCTCTATAATGCAGATGTAACGAATGATGAGGGGAGCGTGACGAGCCAATGAAATACCGCAGACTCGGATCAACGGAACTGAAGGTATCGGTTGTCGGCGTAGGAACATGGCAGTTTGGCGGCGCATGGGGCAAAGATTTCATGCAGGAGGAAGTCGATGCCATTCTGGACACCGCAATGGATGAAGGCATCAATTTGCTGGATACGGCGGAATGCTACGGACACCACCTGTCCGAAAGCTTCATAGGCGGTTATATCTCCAAACGAAAAAGCCGGGCCGATTGGGTCATCGCGACCAAATTCGGACATAACCACGCGGACCGGAACAACTCCAGCGTCAATTACTGGTCGGCCGGCGAAGTGCTGAAGCAGCTGGATGCTTCGTTGAAAGCGCTGCAAACCGATTATGTGGACTTATATCAATTCCATTCCGGACCGGATGAGGTATTCGATAACGATGAGCTTTGGACGGCCCTGGACAAGCAAGTACAGGCAGGCAAAATCCGCAATCTCGGCATCTCCATCGGGAGCAACGACAATGTGCATCAAACCGATGCCGCTTCGGAGGTACATGCCAAAGCGATTCAGGTCGTCTACAACCGCCTCGATCAAAGGCCGGAGATGAGGGTGTTCCCTTCCTGCCGGCGTCAGGATCTCGGTGTTCTCGCGCGCGTTCCGCTGGCCAGCGGCTACCTGAGCGGGAAATACAAGCCGGGTTCCGTCTTCCCGGACAACGACGTACGCTCCCGACACGATCAGGAGCAGACCGCGGCCAAGCTGCGTCAGGTTGAAGAAATCGGCCGCACCGAAGTGCCTCAAGGGGTCTCTATGGCCGAATGGGCTTTGGCCTGGTGTCTGCAGCACGACGCCGTCACCTGCGTTATCCCCGGGTGCAAGAGTCCGGAGCAAGTCATTACGAATGCGCGTGCCGCGCGCCTTGAGCTTGTACGGGACGATCACCCGCAAGCTTGGAAAGGTTAATACGGAGAGACTCCCGGTTGCCGGGAGTCTTTCTGCTTGCCAACATATCCGCTAAGGCATGTTTCCCTGCGGGAGGCCATATGCTGTTGTCAAAAGGAGCTGATCCATGTGACGATAGACGGCCATTTTATCCCTGCTCCGGCGTTCGATGAACTCCGGCCCAGCCACGCGCATCATTACCACGGCATGACGTCCGTCACCTTGAATCACAGGCATATTGTCGATTTTTATCTCTATGCCTTAAACGGCAGCGCGACAGACGGCCACATTCACCGCTATCAAGGACTCACGTATATTGCGGACCGGCATTTTCACCGGTTAATCGGCAATTCCGGGCCCGCAATCCCGCTGCCCGACGGCTCCCATTATCACTTGATCGACGGCTTAACCGACGAAGAGCCTTTTATCAATAGAGGCAATTTTTATTCCACTGTTCTTTCCATAGACCGCCATACCCACCGGCTGGTCGGACCGACCGGTAGAGGCATCGGTTATGAAGATCCGTTTTTCTTGACGTAAGGTTCGGTTCATTCGCTGCCGTACATAGCTTTATCCGCTTGCTTGGAGCTCGTCGTTTTGCGCACCGTAAAAGCAATACAGTCGCCCTTTAATTGAACCGGGCGCCCATCCCGCCGAATAGGGAACTGCTGCGTCCTGACGATGCATTCGAGCTCCTCCCACCCCGCATACCCAGAATAAACGGCTACGCCGTCCTTGTCTTACAAGGACCAGCGCGTTTATCAAGGTTGATGCGAAGCTTAAAGTTACGAAACTTATAAATTCTTATCAACCAAAAAAGCCCAGATCTGAAGATCTGAGCTTTGCTCTATGCTGCACATAGGGTGTACCCGCCTCTAATCCAACCCTTTGCTCACCCAGAAGGTCACGCTGTCGCCCTTCTGGAGCTGCGATTTGGCCGCAGGCTCCTGCCGAAAAACCGTGCCTTGCGACTGGTTATTACGCTCCAGAAAGTACTGGTATCTGAGCCCCGCAGCCAGCGCGCTCTTCTCGGCTTCGGCTTGGGACAACCCCACGAGGTTGGGAGCTTCGACCGGACCGCCGTCCGTTTTCGGATTCGTGTCCGGTGTCTTCGGATTCTGCGTATCGGTAGTGGGAGGCTTGCTCGTTGCCGGCGGGTTTGCCGGCGACGGCGTTTCCTGCACGGGAGAGGCGGCCTGATCCTTGTGGACGAATTTTCCATTCACCCATACGACAAGTCCTCCCATGACGACGACGAGACAGGCAAGAACGATACCCAGACGCAGCAAACGCCGGTTCGACGCCTGTTCAGCCGGCTCCCCCTGTCCCGGACGAACCGCTTCCTCCTCCTCATCATCTTCCTCTGTTGTATACGTCAGCGGTGCCTCTCGATATCTCGTCTCGTCAGCCGGCGTTACGGGGACATCGAGCAGCCGCTGCAATCCGAGAACAAAAGAAGCCAGCGAAGATTGCTCCAGCCTTACTCCCCGAACTAGCTCCAGCAGCCCCTCCTGCTGCGCCGGAGACAAATCGGCGGTGGAGCGGCTAAGCTGCCTTTCCATCAACTCCGCGTCGCCGCCTACCAGCTCCGTACGCGTCGTCAGCTGCGTGAGCAGACGGCAAAGGCCGGCTGCACCGCGCGTGGAGGCGTCGCCCTTCTCCCAATAGTTAATGACCTTCAGCTGCCCTTCTTCACTGAGCCAAAGGTTGTCGGCCAGCACGGAGTAGCCTTGAATTCCCGCTTCAAGCGCATCCTGCATCCCTTTGCCGAGAGCGAAGACCATAGCGAGCAGCTCCGTTGTCGATTTTGCAAGCTGCTTTAACTCCCCGATCATTGGGCGGCCGCCGAACATCTTCAGTACTGCAAAGACGCCCTGAGCATCGACCCCCATATCTAAAATATGCAAAAAACGGTTGTCTGAAAATGAAGCCACGTCTCTAAGCTGCCGAATATATCGCTGGGTGAAGGCCGGATCGCCGTTCTCCATAAGATGGAGAATGACCTCCCTGTTCAGGGATTGATCCTTTCCAAGGTAAATCATTCCGTTGACCACAGGAAGAATCGGCTGCAGGAGCAAATAACGTTGACTAATCTGCTTCTCCATAGGAACCCCCTCTGTGTACCATTTTTACATAAATGTATTCGTGGGCGCTGCCATTTTTGTGACGATGCGGATACGGCCCGCACCTGGCCCGAGCCTGTTCGGTGCGGACTAGCCGCAGGAACCCGCCGTTTCCGTCTCTAGACTTGCTTCGGAATCGCAATCCAGCCTTCCGCGATCCCGTAATAGAACGCGGCGATGCTGATCAGCCCGAGGATCAGCCATACTGTGGCCGGAGCCGGTTTCTTTTGAAAATAAAGAACGAAGGCCGCACTGATAAAAGACCCCATAACCACCAGACATAATAGCATAATAATTGTAGCCATACCGACAATAAGACTCCCCTCATGGGCTGGATGCTTCAAATTCATATTATAAACGATCCGTCTCCCCGGCACAAACCCTTTACTTATTCTTAACTGCCGTTATCCGCTCCGGTGCTGCCGGATCAGATCCATCTTCACTTGCCGGACGGCATCGCTTATTGAGGGTCATCTGATTCGCCGCCAGTCTGTACCGTTGTCTCAAATGCGGGTACAATGGTTAACCATATGATTTCCCGGTTTGCAACAATTAACCAAATCGCCCCCCCGCCTCCCCATGCAAAAAAAGAGCAGGCCGCAGCCTGCTCTTCTCTCCCTCTATTTCATTAAACTTCTACGATTGCTTTAATGACCCCGGTTTCCGGTTTCAGCCACGCTTCATATGTCCCGATCATTTCGTCAAAAGACGCCCGGTGCGTGATAAACGCATCCGTATTTACTTTGCCGTCGCGGATGCTCCCGATGACCTGCTCGAAATCGGCCCGGGTCGCGTTCCGGCTGCTGAGCAGTGTCATCTCCCGTTTGTGAAACTCGGGATCGCTGAACGATATATCCGCTTTGACGAGGCCCACAAAGACGAGCCGGCCGCCATGCGACACGTACCGGAAGGCGTTCTCCATCGACCTTGCGTTCCCCGTCGCATCCATCACCAGAGTCGGGAACTCGCCGCTTGTGATGCTTTCGATTTGCCCCACCGGATCGTGGCTCGCGTTAACCGTGTAATCTGCCGGTGCCCAGCTCTTGCAAAATGCGAGCCGCTCCTCGTTAATGTCGAGCGCAATAACCTTTGCACCTGCCAGCTGCGCATATTTCATGACGCCGAGGCCGATCGGTCCGGCTCCGATGACGAGCGCGAATTCGCCCGGCTGTACAGCGGCCCGCCGCACCGCGTGCGCTCCGATGCTTAGGCATTCCACGATCGCCGTTTGATCGAGCGTAAGCCCTTCCGCCCGGAGCAGATGCGTCGCCGGCACCGTAATAAATTCTCTCATGCCGCCGTCTTGATGTACGCCAAGCACGCTAAGCTGTGTGCAGCAGTTCGTTCTTCCGCTGCGGCACGCGATACATTCCCCGCATTCCAGATAAGGGATGACGGTGACTTGATCGCCCGGCTGCAAACCGTCGGCATTCGGTCCGATCTCTATGATCTCCCCTGCCAGCTCATGACCGAGCACCCGCGGATACACAAAATAAGGCTGGTTCCCCCGGTAAGCATGCAGGTCCGTTCCGCAAATGCCCACACGCCGGATACGAACGAGCGCTTCCCGCTCTGTACGGCGGGGCATTTCCGTTTCTTTCAGCTCGAATCGGTTAGGCTCCTCGCAATAAATCGTCTTCATCCTGCTCCGCCTCTCTTATGGGTTATTCGTCAGGCTGATTTCCCAAGTTCTTAAGCGCTTCCATAACCACCGCAGACCTGCGCTCTTACGTCGATAAGATGCATCCTGTAGATTCAAGAGCAGCCCAATCGACGTAAGTTCCCGGTATGAGTGTTTACCGGGGAGTCCACCTGTTATAGCCAAAAGGATGGACCTGGAATTAGCTATCCGGCTATCCTGCCGGCCTGCAGCAGAACCGGTACCATTTTATGTACCTTTCTATTATAGCCCCATCGCCCGGCCATGCCTAGACCCCATTCCGCCAATTCCGACATCACTGGCGTGGTCCGCATGCCTCTTGCCGTTCGTAGAGCGCAAGTATCGGAGACATCGCAGCCCGCAGCGGTTCCGGCGTCCTGCCGCTGAGCGCATAGCAGCTGTGACGTATTAGCAGCGCTTGCGTCGCCGCATTCATGTCCCCTTCCACCCAGCCGAGTCCGATAGGCACGGCTTGCGGTATGTCCGGATACCATTCGCCTTCCTTCACTTGAGCCACATTCGGCGCGGGCGGGGAATGCTTCAGCTCCCTGGAGAAGCCCCCGTCCTCCCGAAGCAGACGGTTCATATTGGCATAGGTAATCGCGATGATTTCGTCCAGGTCCTCCGGCTGAATCTCGGCGATTCCCGAGGACAGCAAATCGATCGGATTGCGGATCCAGCACATATCCAGGGCCTCGTCGCTGCGCAAGCAGTGCAGCAGCGTCCGGTAAATCCGGTCGCCGTGCGGAAGCCGCTCTCCCATGCGTTCATACAAGATGTTGAGCTTGAACGTACCCGATATCCGGATATATAAGCATCCTTCGCCCCACAATCCGGTCTCAGGGTCCTGGATCGAAGCCAGGTAAGAAAACAAAGCTTCCTTATATGGAATACGTTCCTCATCAGTCAGCTGGATCAAAAACATTGCACAGCTGCTTAAGTAGTCGCAGCCCCTCCAGCTGCTGACCAGCGATATCCCCTTCAGCCATTCCGCGAAACCCGCAGGCGTATGCATAAAGTCCGGAAGCTTGCGATGCGCGGAAGGCAGCGGATACAGCGGCCTGCTGCCCAGCCGCTTCAAAGCATTCGTGCAGTATCCCAGTGCCCGGTTTACCATGACGGCGTCCTGCCGCATGGAAGGGTCGGCATCGTAGAAATACCCTGACCCGGGCTCCTGCTTCCCTTGGAAGAAAGCCGTCATCGCTCTTCGCATCGGCTGCGGCATCGCATCGGTCAATCCCGAGCGAACGAGGATGTTCAGCGCCTGGGCTGAGGATTCGATATCCGGCGTCCAGCCAGGGACCGTCCTGGAGCTGCGGGCATAATAGAACCCGCCGCTCTCCATATCATATTGGCCGGCAAGCCATGCATAGAAGTTTGAAAACAGCAAATCCATTTCCTGAAGCGTGCGGTCGATCGTATCGTTATTCATCGGTTAAGCGTCTCCCCCCGTCTCAGAACCTGTCCCATCGTTCGAGAAAGCCTCTTCCGTACATGATAGCAACGGCCGGACGTACGGACAATAATCCTCACCTCACGTGTTTAACTTGTCCCAACAAGCAGTCAGCGAGTGACATTCGGACTCGTCGATGGATGCTTGTTATATCTATTACTTCGTAAACTAATAGTTACGATAATTGAGTATGAATATAATAAAACGTATACTAGTATTTAAAATAATAGAGACTTTGGAGTGATTTTTTTTGGATATTAAACTAGATGATTTAACCGGATCTGAAGTGACTGCATTAATCGGGGAGCATCTTCAGAGTATGGCGCTTCATTCCCCGCCAGAAAGTATGCATGCCCTAAATCTTGAGGAATTGAAAAAGCCGGAAATTACATTTTGGAGTGCATGGGAACAAAGCGAATTAGTTGGTTGCGGGGCACTAAAAGAACTGGATGGGGAGTATGGAGAAATAAAATCAATGCGAACTTCTTCATCACACCTAAGAAAAGGTGTTGCTATGCGAATCCTTGAACACATCATTGAAGAAGCCAAGCGTCGCGGCTATAAGCGGCTAAGCTTGGAAACAGGCTCAATGGATGCTTTCGAACCGGCAAAAAGATTATATGCAAGCTTTGGGTTTCAATATTGTAAGCCGTTTTCGGATTACATTGAGGATCCCAATAGCGTATTTATGACAAAAGAATTATGAATGTGATACCCCACCAGGGTACCTGACCGAAGAATCGAATCCGATTCTTCGGCAAGTCTTAACCTCAGGCTACCGCTTGATGGCAGCGATGGTTTTCAATTCTTCGAGCAAACGGGCTTTCTCATCCGGAGATAAATCGGAATGCTGCTCCAGCTCGCGGACCAAAACCTTCAGCTCCGAGGGATCCTTCAGATCCAGCGACCATTTTACAATATCCATAGATGACATCCTTCCGCCGATGGGCATACGAGTGAATCTAGTATGCCCAAGAAGCGGATCCTTTATTCCCGAATGCGTGTATCGACGATGAGGCGTCCACGGATTTCGCCCTGCAGCAGTTTTTCGCCATACGCTAGTGCCTCATCAAGTGCTATCGTCCGCGTCATCGCGTTCAGCCGATCCGGCTTCATCAGCTCAGCCAGCCGTGACCACGCCTCCCCTCTTCGCCCCGCATCGCAGCGGACCGAATCAATGCCGATTAGCCGCACACCCCTGAGGATAAAAGGCAGCACCGTCGTCGGCAGAGCAGCGCTGCCGGCAAGGCCGCAAATTGCCGCACAGCCTTCATATTTCGTTTGGCTAAGCAGCAGCGCCAACAGCTCGCCGCCGACGGTGTCGACCACCCCGGCCCAACGCTCCGCCTGCAGCGGTTTGCGGGGATCGCCGAGCGCATCCGGACGCAGCACCTGAGAGGCGCCGAGCGACCGCAAATAGTCGTCCAGCTCCGGCCTCCGCGATACCGCTGCCACGTTGTAGCCGAGCTTCGACAGCAAGGTTACGGCAATGCCGCCTACTCCGCCGCCCGCTCCGGTTACGATCACTTCGCCCCGCTCCGGGGTTATTCCATGCTCCTCCAGCGCCATCACGCACAGCATCGCGGTAAATCCGGCCGTTCCGATCCGCATGGCGTCCGGAAGAGACAGCGGCTTCGGCACCGGCACAAGCCATTCCGTTCGCAAGGAAGCGATTTCCGACAGCCCGCCCCAATGCGTCTCACCGATGCCATAACCGGTAACCAGCACCCGGTCGCCTTCCGCGTATTGCTCCACATCGCTCTTAATTACTTCGCCGGCAAGATCAATGCCCGGGATCATCGGGAATTGCCGAATCACCTTTCCCTTGCCGGTCAAGGCTAGAGCATCTTTATAATTCAAGCTGGAATACGCAATGCGGACCCATACGTCAGCTTGAGGCAAATCCGATACGTTCACTGTTCTCCAAACTGCAGGCTGCTCCTGATCTTCCACCATCCAAGCACGAAATTCCGTTTCCATCGCTCCCGCTCCCTTCCAGAATAAACGGTTACGCCGTCCTTGTCTTACAAGGACCAGCGCGTTTATCAAGGTTGATGCGAAGCTATAAGTTGCGAAAAACTTATAAATTCTTATCAACCCAAGATAAACGGCCACGCCGTCCTGTCTTACAAGGACCAGCGCGTTTATCAGGGTTGATGCGAAGCTATAAGTTGCGAAAAACTTATAAATTCTTATCAACCAAAGAAAACAGCCCGCCGTACGGCAGGCTTACTTCCTATTTTATGGGATGCGTATGCGATTCCGCAACCCGGCTGAGGCCAAGCCCTATTTCCTCGCCTCCAACACGATCGTCAACCCGTTCTTCGGACGAAGGGTAACGAGCGGCTCCGGCTCGACTGGAGAATGATAGGGCGCGAGGCGCAGCTTGAACCGCTTCAAGATCGTCACAAGCAGCAAGACCGCCTCCATCAAGGCAAAATTATTGCCGATGCACACGCGGGGGCCGCCCCCGAACGGAAAATACGCGAATTGCGGGATCCGCTTCAGCAGATCCCCCTCGAAGCGCTCCGGTCTAAACCGGTCCGGCTCGTCATAGTACTCCGGATTGCGGTGCATTACATATTGGCTCATCATCAGCGTATCACCCGGTTTGTACATCCGGCCTCCGATTTCCACCGGCTCCGTCACTTCGCGGTTGATTGACCAGACGGCCGGATATACCCGCATCGACTCCCAAATGACCATCTCCACATACTTCAGCTTGTCTAGGTCCTCATAGGTTACTTCCCGGTCTCCGAGCACTTGATCGATCTCATCGATCAGCTTGCTCTCCACCTCCGGGTGCTGCGACAGCAGGTACCAAGTCCAAGAGAGCGTATTCGCCGTCGTTTCATGTCCGGCCAGGAAAATCGTCATCACCTCATCGCGAACCTGCTTATCGCTCATGCCTGTGCCGTCTTCTTCGTCGCGCACCGATAAAAGCATGGATAAGAGATCCCCGCGGGAAGCATCCGGATTTTTGCGGCGTTCTTCAATGATGTTATAGATCACCCTGTCCAATGTCTGGGCCGACTGCTTGAACTCCAGATTGCTTTTCGTCGGCAAGCTTTCCGGTAGATCGATGAAGGAAGTCGCCTTATGGCTGACATATTTCATGCCGACCTCGATGGCATGGCCGATTTGATCGACCCCGCTGCTGATGCTTGTTCCGAACATCGTTCGGGTGATAATGTTCAGCGTCAGCTGCATCATATCCTCCGTAATGATCCGATGCTCTCCGTCCCTCCAGCTTTGCAGCATCGATAACGTTTCCTCCACCATCGGTCCCGCATACTGGCCGATCCGGTTTTGCCGGAACGACGGCTGCATTAAACGGCGCTGGCGCATATGCGCGTCGCCTTCGCTAGTTAAGATGCCTTCCCCGACAACGGCCTTGGCCGTTTGCAATCCCTTCGCTTTGCGGAAGGAACGCTGCTTTGTCATCAGCACCTCTTTGATTTGGTCGGGGTCGCTGATCAAATACACATGGCGCGACGGGCCGAACCGGATATCCACTACATTGCCGAATTCCCGCTGCGCTTTCACCAGGAAACCGAGCGGATCCTTGCGGAACGCCAGTAAATTGCCCGAAATGGGAAGCCCCTTCGGACCGGGGATTTTCTCAGATGCTGCCATAAGACATACCTCCTGCCCATTTTTTTCGCTATAGTATCCGGCTCTTCCGTCCACATTATACCAAACCGGCCAAATGAAAAAAACGACCCGCATGCCCATATTGGGCAGCGGACCGGTCCTAATTTACTATGGGTCAATTTTCTTATGGCTTAATCGCAGCTCGAGACGGCAGCCGTCCCTTTCTCCACCGTGATTGTCTCGGACAGTGTATCCCGAATGACCGACATGATCAGCTGGAGCAGATAATTGATGTCCTCTTGGGACTGCTTGAACTCGCTCACGATCGGGATCGAGTCCAGCTCATCTTGAAGCGAATCGATTTCGCCTTCGATCTTGTTGATCATCGCCTGGTTCTCGAACCGCTCGAAAGCGACGATTTCCTTCTGCTTCTTTTTAATTGCGCTGATCAGCGTCTGGATGTGATCGTTGTTGCTGATCTGCTTCTCCGCCTGCTGGAAAAACTCCACCTCGCTTGAGGTCGACAGAAGCCCGGCAAGCTCCCTCGCTTTGGTCAAAATATCCTCGCGAACGATCATTTCCGTATTCGTATATTCGTCCATTCCATGGCAGTTCTGTTTATGCTGATGTTCTGACATCTGTTTGACACACCCCTTACGGCTTCGATTAATGGGTTACGGCTTCCCGAACCCAATCGCCTTTAATATAAAACGTCGGAGTTTCCGTTACTTTAACTTTAACGAACGTTCCGATCAATTCCTTCGGCCCTTCAAAATGAACCAGCTTGTTCGTCCGCGAACGACCGGCCAGCACCTCCGGATTGTACTTGCTCTCGCTTTCCACCAGCACCTCGATGGTCTGGCCCATCAGGCGCTCGTTGTTCCGCTTGCTGTAGACGTTGAGCGTATCGTTCAACCGGACCAGCCGCTCCTGCTTCACCTTGTAAGGCACGTTGTCCTCCATATCGGCTGCCGGCGTGCCTTCCCGCGGAGAATAAATGAACGTAAACGCGCTGTCGTATTCCACTTCCTTCACGAGCGAAATCGTATCCTCGAACTGCTCGTCGGTCTCGCCCGGGAAGCCGACGATAATATCCGTCGTGAGCACCGCATCCGGAATGGCTTGGCGGATTTTGCGGACGAGCTCCAAATAGTGCTCCCGCGTATATTTACGGCTCATTCGTTTAAGAATTTCGTTATTCCCCGACTGAACCGGCAGATGAATATGCTCCATTAGGTTTCCTTTTTTCGCCAGCACCTCGATCAGACGATCGTCAAAATCGCGCGGATGCGACGTCGTGAAACGAACCCGGGGAATGTCGATCTTACGCACCTCGTCCATCAGATCGCCCAGGCCGTACTTCCGGTCTTCAAAATCTTTGCCGTACGCGTTCACGTTCTGTCCGAGCAGCATAATTTCCTTAAAGCCCTGCCTTGCGAGATCGCGCACCTCCGCAATCACATCCTCCGGACGACGGCTGCGCTCCTTCCCGCGGGTATAAGGCACGATGCAGTACGTACAGAACTTATCGCACCCGTACATGATGTTGACCCAGGCCTTGATGCCCTCGCGCTTCTTCGGCAGGTTCTCGATGATGTCGCCTTCCTTCGACCACACCTCGATCACCATTTCCTTGCTGAACATCGCTTCCTTCACCAAATGAGGCAGACGGTGAATATTGTGTGTGCCGAAAATGAGATCCACGAACGGATGCTTCTTCATGATGCGGTTCACGACCGACTCCTCTTGGGACATGCACCCACATACCCCGAGGATCAACGACGGCTTCTCGCGCTTCAGATGGCTGAGATGACCCAGTTCTCCGAACACTTTGTCTTCGGCATTCTCCCGGACGGCGCAAGTGTTCAGCAGAATGACATCCGCCTGCTGCCGGTCTTCCGTAGCGCGGTAGCCCATTTGCTCGAGCAGCCCTTTGATCGTCTCGGTATCGTGCTCATTCATTTGGCAGCCATACGTTTGAATCAAATAAAATTTGTTCTCCCCAATGGATCGCATATCCTCCGGGATGTCGAAATTGTAATGCACTGCAATGTCTTCCTTGCCCCGTTTCTTCGCATCGCTTAAAGACGGAGGCTGAAAGTATATGGAATAGTCCTTATCGGTCTTCTTCGTTGTCATGTCACCGGTTCCTCCTGAAAACAATCCAATTCTGCAAACATCATACCTTTCATTATATCACGCTTGCAGCCATGTTTTCAAAGAAATTCATGACACTCCGGGCAAAATCGCGCAAGCTTACAAAATGAGCTCAGCGTGGTCTCCCGTCTTGACACCGGCTGCATTGGCTTCGTCCGTATCGATGTGCATATCGAGCGCGAACTGGTCGGAGATCCGGGCTACCACATCTTCAAAAATGAGCGGACGTTCGCCGTTCACCCGTACCGTCAGCCTCTGCTTGTCCGCGATGCCCCACCTTGCCGCATCATCGGTATGAAAGTGAATGTGCCGTGCCGCCACGATGACGCCTTCGGCCAAATCGACTTCACCGGCAGGACCGACGACTTTAATTCCGGGCGTATCCGCGATGTTCCCCGATTCACGTACGGGCGGATTCAAACCGAGACCGAAGGCATCGGTTCGGGAAACTTCCAGCTGCGATTTGCCGCGAGCCGGTCCGAGGATTCTTACTTTATCGAAACGGCCCTTCGGTCCGATGACCGCAACCGTCTCCTCCGCCGCATATTGCCCGGGCTGCGACAAATTCTTCAGCACTTTGAGTTCATAACCCGCACCGAACAGCAGATTGATATGATCTTTGCATAAATGAATATGTCTGGCCGACACGCCGATAGGCACTTGTTTCATCTGAATCACGCTCCTCTTGTCATCCTATTATAACCAATAGATAGGAAAAAAGCATATGGCCTGCGCCATATGCTTCGGGAATGTTCAGACAATTATTTAAATTCCGCCACCAATTTTTCAAATTCCGCTTCGGTGAGCTTAATGTTTTGGTTGGCAAGTCCTTCAGGTTTGAAGCCGGCCACCATGTCCTCGTAGCTTTTCTTCGCTTTATCTTGATAGATAAGACCGGTAACAAGGCTGTTCGTTTCCATGATTTTGTTCATCGCAGCGGCACGGTTGGACGAATCGTAGTTCTCGGATTCTTCGAGATCGACGATGTTCTCTTTGAACCAGTCGTATGTGTTCACTTTGTTGAACGTTACGCACGGGGAGAACACGTTGATGAACGAGAAGCCTTTGTGCTTCATGCCCTCTTCGATCAGTGCGGTCAGCTGCTTCAGGTTGCTGGAGAACGATTGCGCTACGAATGTTGCGCCTGCTGCCATCGCCACTTCCAGCGGAGACAGAGCGGACTCGATCGAGCCAGCAGGCGTCGATTTGGTCTTGAAGCCTTCCGCGGAACGAGGGGACGTTTGTCCTTTGGTCAAGCCGTAGATTTGGTTGTCCATGACGATGTAAGTTACATCGATGTTCCGGCGGATCGCATGAACCGTATGGCCCATACCGATCGCGAAGCCGTCACCGTCGCCGCCTGCAGCTACAACTGTCAGCTCGCGGTTCGCCATCTTCACGCCTTGAGCGATCGGAAGGGAACGGCCGTGAACGCCGTGGAAGCCGTAAGCGTTGATATAACCGGAGATCCGGCCGGAGCAGCCGATACCGGATACGACGGCAAGCTGCTCAGGCTCAAGACCGACATTGGCTGCAGCTCTTTGGATTGCAGCTTGGATGGAGAAGTCTCCGCAGCCAGGGCACCAGTTCGGTTTAATATTGTTACGGAAGTCTTTTAACGTTGCCATACAAGATTCAGCTCCTGACAGTAGTTAGTGATTTCAGCAGGCAAGAAAGGATTACCGTTATATTTCAGCAGGCTCTTGATTTTATCCGCGTAGCCTACGTTCAGTTTGATCAGGGACGCGAGCTGCGCGGTAGCGTTGTTCTCGATAACAACAACGGTCTTCGCTTTATCCAGGTAAGGCTTCAGCTCTGCAGCCGGGAACGGATGCAAGAGGCGAACCGTGATATGGTTCGTGGTGACGCCTTTGTCAGCGAGACGGCGGCGGGCTTCGTCAATCGTTCCGCCCGTGGAGCCCATGCCGATGATCAAGAGTTCCGGCTCTTCGTGAGGAGCGTCGACAAGGATCGGGTTGTGAACCTTCACGTGATTCAGCTTGCCCATCCGCTTATCCATCATTTTCTTACGGTTGTCCGGGCTTTCGGAAGGACGTCCGTCTTCGCTGTGTTCTACGCCCGTTACATGGTGGATACCGAACTTTTGACCCGGGATAACCCGAGGGGAAATGCCGTTCTCCGCGAATTCATAACGCTTGAACATTTTGTTTTCCTCGAGAGCCGGAAGCTCGCCTTGCTGCAGCTTGCCGCGGCGAATCTCTATTTTGCTGTAATCGAGCAGCTCGGACGTTTGCTTGCCGAGGGACAGCTGAAGGTCCGTCAGCAGAATGACTGGCACTTGATACTCTTCCGCAAGGTTGAACGCTTCAACCGCGTCGTAGAAGCACTCTTCGATGGTCGAAGGGGAGAGCACAATTTTCGGAATTTCACCGTGCGTACCGTGAATCATCGCCAGTACGTCGGATTGCTCCTGCTTCGTAGGAAGACCCGTCGAAGGACCGCCGCGCTGCGTATCCACGATAACAACCGGTGTTTCGGTCATGCCCGCAAGGCCGATCGCTTCCATCATCAGAGACAAGCCCGGGCCAGCAGAAGCGGTCAGCGTACGCACGCCGGCATAGTTCGCACCGATCGCCATGGTACAAGCTGCGATCTCGTCTTCGGTTTGGATTACCGTTCCGCCGAATTTCGGCAGCGTCTTGATCAAGTATTCCATAATTTCGGAAGCCGGGGTGATCGGATAAGCCGGCATGAAACGGCAGCCTGCCGCAACTGCGCCGAGCGCGATCGCATCGTTACCGATCATGAACAGCTTTTGTTTGCCGTCCGCAGGCTCCAATTGGAATTCCTGCAGCGGACCGCCGTTCATTTCAAGCACGAATTCAGCAGCTTTGCGAACCGCTTCGATATTCTTCTCAACGACAGCGGCGCCTTTGCGTCCGAACTCTTCTTCAACTGCTTTATTAAACACTTCAAGCGGCAAGCCGAGGAGTGCCCAGGATGCGCCGGAAGCGGCCATATTCTTAAACAGGGAGGTTCCCAGCTCTTCGGCAATCGCTGTGATCGGTACAGGGAACAGTCTGGCTTTTACGCCTTCTGGTACAGTAGGATTAACTTTGGCATCCGCAATGATGACGCCGTTGTCGCGCAGTTCGTGCGCGTTCAAATCAATTGTTTCTTGGTCGAATGCGACCAGAATATCCAAATCATCGGAAATGGCTCGAATCGGCTTGGTGCTGATTCTGATTTTGTTGTTCGTATGCCCGCCCTTAATCCGCGAAGAGAAATGACGGTATCCGTACAAGTAGTACCCTAGCCGGGTTAACGCGGTAGAGAAGATTTTATCGGTACTTTCGACACCTTCCCCTTGTTGTCCTCCGACCTTCCAAGATAATTGGCTAATCACCGTTGTCCACTCCTTTTAATTGTCGCTGCTTCTGCAGCCAACCCTTCAACTGCCTAAGAAATTGTAAAGCTAATATTAAAAAATTCTTTCGGTTGTCAATCAAATTTTATGTCTTCAATAGGTAAAAAGCAAGGGTTTTCGACATATTCGAAAGATAGCTATTTTAGATGAAATCCATACTGACTTTAGATCGGTTCAATTGCTTTGTATCTCCAGAAAAGATGTTAACTTTTATTGAACGGGCAGCCGCTTCTGCAGGAAGCTGTACCAGTTGCCGTACATGAACCGGCGGACGAGCTCCTCCGGATATCGGCGCTGCAGCGCATGGACCAGATTGACATATTGCTCCGCTTTTTCCAGGCCCGGAATCCACTGCTGTATCCCGTCAAAATCGGAACCGAACGTAATTTGATGCTGGGCTCCCATGGCGCACAGGTATTCCACATGACGCAGTACATCGTCAATCGTTGCGTTGCCTTGGGACGCCGCCCTCACGAAATAAGGCACAAAGGTAATGCCGATCCGGCCGTCCCGGCGAATCAGCTCGCGGATCTGCGCATCGTTCAAATTACGAGGATGCCCGCACAAGGCCAAGACGTTCGAGTGCGATGCGATAAATGGCTTATCCGCCGTTTCCGCGAGATCCCAGAACGCCCTCTCGGTCAAATGGGACACATCCAATAGAATACCCAAATCGCAGCATTCTTTAATAAATCTTTTGCCTCGGCGCGTGAAGCCCCCTTGCCGCGGTTCCATCACGCCGTCCGCCGCCCAGTTGGCATGATTCCAAGTCGTCCCGATCAAGCGCACCCCTAGGTCGTGCATAATCCGTAAGTACAGCGAATTTCCCCGAAGCGCATCGGTTCCTTCGAGGGTCAGGAGCGCTCCAACCTGTTTTCCGTTCATGACCGCTTCCAGATCAGTCCGGGTTTTGATATGACGGATTCGGGGATCCGAAACGATTCTGCGGAAAAAGATATCTACATACTCCAAGTAATGGTCAAATTGGGGCTGGGTTATACGTTCCGGCAAATAAATGGCAAAACACTGCACCTTGATCCCCGCCTTAACCATTCCCGCATACGATACGTCCAGCTTCGCCGGCTGCGGGTCGAAGAAATCGATCTCCGGATGCTCGTACATTTTGTACAGCACATCGCAGTGGCCGTCAATGATCTGCATGCGCTCCAGCCCCTTTCAAGTTTCAGATGATTAAACGCAGTCTAACGCTTCCTTTTGTTGCAAGGTATGCACTCTCGACAATATTCATGCGAGGACGGAAGGCGGAAATGGCGGAAGCATCCAGGATAAACGGCTACGCCGTCCTTGTCTTACAAGGACCAGCGCGTTTACCAAGGTTGATGCGAAGCTATAAGCTACGAAAACTTATAAATTCTTTTCAATCAAAAAAACCTGTCTACAAAGTAAACAGGTCGGTGCTCGATCATGTTGTCGTACGCTATCATTTATCTTGGTTCAACGATCAGCTTGATCGCGGTACGGTCCTCGCCGTCAATGACAATATCGGTAAACGCTGGGATGCAAATCAGATCAACCCCGCTGGGAGCGACGAATCCGCGTGCGATCGCTACGGCTTTGATGGCTTGATTGAGCGCCCCGGCCCCGATCGCCTGGAGCTCAGCAGCCCCGCGTTCACGCAAGACCCCCGCCAACGCGCCTGCTACGGAGTTTGGGTTGGATTTTGCTGAAACTTTTAATACTTCCATGAAAAGTACCTCCTCGGGAATGATGATAGCTTCCAGTACTATTCATATTCTAGGAATTTGAAGTTAATTCCTTCTGTCCGAAGATGGCGTTTTCTAAAATATTTGAATTTTTCGTCAATTCTATAATTTTATAAGCAATCTACTCCAAGAGAACGCCGTCTTCATCCATCCGGATCAACTGAATACGTTGGCCAAGGCCGGTAGACGGATCCAAATCAATGCATACCGCATGGAAATGCCATTTCCCTTCGTCCACGACGAACCTTACCGGCAGCTGGGTTTTAAATTTTTGGAGCACGGCCGTCCGCTCCATGCCGAGAATGCCGTCTCTCGGCCCGACCATGCCGACATCGGTGACGAAGGCGGTTCCCTGGGGCAGAATCCGCTCGTCGTTCGTTTGCACGTGGGTATGCGTGCCGACTACGGCAGAAACCTTGCCGTCAAGGTGCCAGCCCATGGCGATTTTCTCCGAGGTCGCTTCCGCGTGAAAATCGACCAGGACGAATTTCGTACGTTTCTTCACCTGCTCCACGATTTCCAGCGCCTTGTCGAACGGACAATCGAGCGGCGGCAGGAACGTCCTGCCCTGCAGATTGACGATCGCCAGCTCCGAGTCCTTGCCCTTCAAGATCGTAAAGCCTCTTCCCGGCGTCCCTTGCGGAAAGTTAGCCGGCCGGACCATCCGTTCCTCCTTGTCGATGAAATCGAATATCTCTTTTTGGTCCCATGTATGATTACCCATAGTGATGCCATGCACACCAAGCTCGAATATTTCTTTTGTAATCGCCGAGGTAATCCCCCGTCCGGCCGCTGCATTTTCTCCGTTGGCGACGATCCATTTCGGGTTGTATTTTACTTTCAATTTCGGCAAGCAAGTCTTCAGCGCCTTGCGCCCGACAGAGCCTACAATATCACCGATAAATAAAATGCGAATGATGTTCTCCTCCGTTTCTTCTCCAGCCCCATAAACAAGGCAATACTGATTCACTTCGTCAAGATCCGTGCCTTCCGATTTGTACAGCCCTGATGCGCGGTATATCGCGATAAGCAGGCTGAGAGGCCGGTTGTAATCATTTTATAATCTTAAGATAAGCATCCCCCAATCGCTAAAAGAGAAGTGGCTTATTCAGCCACTTCTCTCCAGGAAAAGGTATGCAATTTATTTAGCATATTCCACTGCGCGGGTTTCACGAATGACCGTAACCTTAATGTGACCCGGATAATCCAGTTCACTCTCGATCTTCTTCGTAATATCGCGGGCAAGGCGGAAGGCTTCGGTATCGTCAACCTTCTCCGGTTGAACCATGACGCGAACCTCGCGGCCGGCTTGAATCGCATAAGACTTCTCAACGCCGTCAAACGATTCCGAAATCTCTTCAAGCTTCTCCAACCGTTTGATGTACGTTTCGAGCGTCTCGCGCCGTGCTCCGGGCCTTGCAGCGGACAGCGCGTCCGCCGCGCCTACCAGCATGGCTATGACAGAGGTTGCTTCGCAGTCGCCATGGTGAGACGCGATACTATTGATGACCACCGGGTGCTCCTTGTATTTCTTGGCGATCTCGACGCCAATCTCTACGTGGGAACCCTCTACCTCATGATCGAGCGCCTTGCCGATATCATGCAGAAGACCGGCACGTTTCGCCAATGTCACGTCTTCTCCGAGTTCTCCTGCCATTAATCCGGACAAGTAAGCGACTTCCATCGAGTGTTTCAGTACGTTCTGACCGTAGCTTGTACGGAATTTCAAGCGGCCCAGAATCTTGATGAGGTCCGGGTGCAGCCCATGCACGCCGGTCTCGAACGTTGCTTGCTCCCCGTATTCGCGGATACGTTCATCCACTTCTTTACGGGATTTCTCAACCATTTCTTCGATCCGCGCAGGATGAATTCGGCCGTCGGCAACCAGTTTCTCCAGTGCGGTACGGGCGATTTCCCGGCGGATCGGATCAAACCCCGACAAGATAACCGCTTCAGGCGTATCGTCGATAATCAAATCGATCCCCGTGAGCGTCTCCAGCGCGCGGATATTTCGTCCTTCGCGCCCGATAATCCGGCCCTTCATCTCTTCATTCGGCAGCGCTACGACGGAAACTGTCGTTTCGGCTACATGGTCGGCTGCACAACGCTGAATGGCGAGTGTAATGATCTCTCTCGCTTTCTTGTCGCCTTCCTCCTTGGCCTGCTGCTCGATTTCTTTAATCAGTTGAGCCGTTTCATGCCGAACTTCCTGTTCTACGTTGGTAAGAATGATATTCTTCGCTTCTTCCATCGTCAACGCGGAAATCCGTTCCAGCTCAGCAACTTGATCCTTATAGATCTGATCAATTTGCGTTTGGGTTTCTTCGATACGTTTCTCCTTGTTGGCGACCTGCTCTTCTTTCTTTTCAAGAGATTCTAATTTTTTATCCAGCGACTCCTCTTTTTGCAACAATCGTCTCTCTTGTCGTTGAATTTCATTTCGACGATCACGAATGTCTTTTTCAGCTTCGGTCCGGAGCTTGTGAATTTCGTCTTTCGCTTCCAAAACCGTTTCCTTTTTCAGTGCTTCTGCCTCTTTGCGGGCATTTTCCTTAATCTGTTCGGCAGCTTGTTCAGCACTGGAAATTTTCGCCTCTGCAAGGGACTTGCGGATAAAATAACCAATCCCTAAGCATAGTACACCAACAACGAGAACAATCAGGATCCAGATGACCGTGTCCAGCATCCAGTTCACCTCCTCGTTGTTTCTCCAAGGGGTAAGCTTGGGATAAATTAGGTTTTTTAATCCGTTCTACCATGCGCTAGAAAAAGTAAAAATTGGCGATTTTACTTTCTGAATCTTCCGCAAATTACCTTCAGGAAGATTCTGTGTATAAGGAATATACAAGCTTATTGTAGCTTTTGACAAAGAAGCTTGTCAAGGTGCTCTCCTCTGGAAGAGAACAAATTAGGACGGTTGAATGATTAACGGCATGAATAGCCTATTCGAATTCGTCCTCGTTCCAATCCGTCTCTTCTTCCGCTCCATGGCCGGCCGATTTCAGCTGAGACAGCACCTTGGAGACGATGGACCCGGCATAGCCTCTTCGCATCAGAAAGCCGCCGATCTTTCTTTTGGCCTTTAAAGGGTCTTTGGCCAGCTCCGACGCATACCGTTTGGACGCCAGGCTGAGCGCCATCTGATACTCAGTCGCTTCATCGACCTGTTCCATCGCTTGGGCAATATGGTCTTTGCTCAAGCCCTTCTGCTTGAGCTCCTGCTTGATCCAATTGCGGCCCTTCTTCTGCGACTGCAGACGCTGCTTCGCCAGCTGATCGGCAAACAATTGGTCGTTCAAGTAACCCTCCTGTCTTAAGCGTTCAGTCGTCTCCTGAGCCAGCTCGATTCCATAACCCTTCTGAACGAGTCTCGTACGCATCTCATGCTCGGACCGGAGCCGGCTTGACAAGAGGCGTACCGCGTCCAAGTAGGCGCGGGACTTCTCTTCGGCTTCCAGAATCCGCTTCAGATCGTCCTCAAGCACCGTCTCGCCCTTCAGCAGCCGGTGCTTGATCAGCACGTCTTCATGTACAGCCAGAGCGAACGTATCGTCAATATAAACGTTATACCGGTGAGCGGCTCGTTTCTGCCGCTCGATCTTCGATATGATCCCCGACTTGATCGACATCTCCATGGTTTCGGGTGTTTCACACATTCAACTCACTCCACATCCATAAGAACCAAAAGGCACCTTTAATGGAGATTAAAGGTGCCTTCTTATTCCATATTATTCTACAGGCAGCATGAAATCTTCTTCTTCCTCTTCATCGTCCGTATTCGGACCTACCGCCGAAATCAGGTTGCTGTTATCGCGAATCCGCTTCTCGATAGCATCCGCCAGATGTGGATTTTCCTTCAGGAACTGCTTGGCATTCTCACGGCCTTGACCCAGACGGTCATTATTGTAGGAATACCAGGCGCCGCTCTTCTGGATGATGTCCATTTCCGTGGCGATATCCACGAGACTGCCTTCCTTCGAGATGCCCTCGCCGTACATAATGTCGACATCCGCTTGTTTGAACGGAGGCGCCACTTTATTCTTTACAACCTTGATCCGCGTCCGGTTACCTACGATATCGTTCCCCTGCTTGATCGACTCGACCCGCCGGATATCCAGACGAATGGAAGAATAAAATTTGAGAGCGCGGCCGCCCGGCGTCGTCTCCGGGTTGCCGAACATCACGCCGACCTTCTCCCGCAATTGGTTGATGAAGATCGCGATCGTCTTCGACTTGTTGATCGCGCCGGACAGCTTCCGAAGTGCCTGCGACATCAAACGGGCTTGCAAGCCGACATGGGAGTCTCCCATGTCGCCTTCAATCTCGGCCTTCGGCACAAGGGCTGCAACGGAATCGATGACGATTATGTCGACAGCGCCGCTTCGTACGAGCGCTTCCGCGATCTCCAGCGCTTGCTCTCCCGTGTCCGGCTGGGAAAGCAGCAGCTCATCAATATTGATACCCAGCTTGGACGCATACAGCGGGTCCAGCGCATGCTCGGCGTCGATAAACGCGGCCGTGCCGCCCGCCTTCTGCACCTGGGCGATTGCATGCTGCGCCACGGTCGTCTTACCGGACGATTCCGGTCCGTAAATCTCTATAATTCTACCGCGCGGAAATCCTCCGATACCGAGTGCAATATCAAGGGCTAACGATCCGCTGGGAATGGTTTCTACCTGCATATGGGTGGATTCGCCCAATTTCATGATGGAACCCTTGCCAAACTGCTTCTCTATTTGACGAAGAGCATTCTCCAAGGCTGCTTTCCGATCTGTCAACAGACTCACTTCCTTCATATATTCTAGTATCATCATAACCTGTTTTCGTTCGATTGCCAAGCTTTTTTTCCGAACATATATTCGGTTTCTTGGCCAAAGAAAAACCGTAACAATGTGTCCTGGACTTGTTACGGTGCTTCCGTAGTTCCTATTATAACGAATTCTACCACAAATTACAACTGTGACTTTAACAGTTTCCAAAGATGGTATAAAGCGCTTTTGGCCGAACGCAGCTTGATCGTTTCCCGGTTGCCGGATTGCTGCACTTGAACGACTTCGGTCCGTCCGTACCCGTGAACGCCGATAAAGACGAGTCCCACCGGCTTTCCTTCGGACTCGCTCGGCCCGGCGACACCGGTAATGGATAACCCGAAATCCGCCTCTGTCACGCGGCTGACGTTCTCCGCCAAGAGCCTCGCCGTTTCTTCACTGACGGCTCCGGGAGCCCCCTCGCCCTCCAGAACGTCCATCGGCACCTGCAGGAGCTTGTGCTTAAGTCCGTTGGTGTAGCATATTACGCCTCCGGCAAAAGCCTCGGAGCTGCCGGGAATCGCCGTCAGCAGATCGCTGAGCTGCCCGCCGGTGCAGCTCTCGGCCACGGCAAGCCGCAGGCCGCGTTCGGACAGCATATGAAGCACCTGCTGTTCCAGCGTAATATCCTCCGAAGCGAACAAATGATCGCCTACCCGGGAGCGGATCTCCGCTTCCAGCGGCTGCAGCTTGGCGTTCGCCGCCTCCCGGGAGGCGGCGCGGGTCGTCAGCCGAATGGCCACTTCCCCTTCTTTCGCATACGGCGCGATCGTCGGGTCCGTCTGTGCTTCAATCAAGTCGAGCAGACGGTTCTCCAGGAACGATTCGCCGATTCCGGCAAACTTGAGCATGACCGAAAAGAGCGGCATGACATGACCCGATCTCGATTCGATCCAGGGCTTGACGGCATGATCGAACATCGGCTTCATTTCTCTCGGAGGCCCCGGCAGCAGGATATAATGAGTTCCGTCCTGGGTGACGGCCGTTCCTACGGCCATGCCCGTCTCGTTAGGCAGCGCGTCCGCCCCTTCCAGCGTGAGCGCCTGCCGTGCATTGCTTTCCACCATCGGGGTGCCCCGTTTCTCGAAGAACGCCGCAATTTTGTCCATTGAAGGCCCGTACATTACAAGCTTCCGCCCAAGAAACTCGGCCAGTACGTCTCTCGTCAGATCATCCTGCGTGGGACCGAGCCCACCGGTGCAAATGATCAGATCGGCTCTCGACCTTGCGATGCCGAGCGCCTCCTTCATTCGGGACGCGTTATCTCCGACTACCGTCTGATAATAAACGCCGACCCCTACATCCGCTAAACCCTTGGCTATGTATTGCGCATTCGTGTTCACGATTTGACCCATCAGCAGCTCCGTGCCGACGGCGATGATTTCCGCTTTCATCCATTCCAGCCTCCGGTTTACCAGAATCGACGGCTATGCCGTCTATGCCTTAAGTCTAATTTAATAAACTAAAAAACAATAGGCTTCCCTACTGTTTCTTATCGTCAAAATTAATCACGTGCTTATTTTTCACGAAATAATCGATCCCCGAATAAATCGTAATGATCGCCGCCACCCAGCTGGCGAATATGTCAAACCGGAAATCGGCATCAATCAGGGCGAACGGAAAATTGTTGATCAGAAGCGCAATGATGGCTGTGATCTGCGTAGCGGTCTTCCACTTCCCCCATTTGCTTGCGGCCATCACCGTTCCTTCCAGCAGCGCGATCTGGCGCAGTCCGGTGACTGCGAATTCGCGGCTGATGATAACGATGGCGATCCAAGCGTCCAGCTTGCTCATCTCGACGAGCGAGACGAGCACGGCGGACACCAGAAGCTTGTCGGCAAGCGGATCAAGAAGCTTGCCGAGATTCGTGACAAGCTTCCGCTTCCGCGCAATATAACCGTCCAGGCTGTCGGTGCTGGCGGCTATGATAAAAATCAATGCGGCAATGATTTGATTATACGTAATGCTGAACTGCTCAATGCTGATATGCGGAAATTTCACTTTCACCAGCAGAAAAAACATGATAATCGGAACCAAAAAGATCCTTGCTAGAGTAATCTTATTGGCCAGGTTCATGCAACTACCTCCCCGGAAAGATCAAACTCGAAGGAGTGTGTAATTCGGACCTTGGCCAGCTGACCGATCTGAAGATCAGCGCCGCCAACAAATACCTCCCCGTCGATTTCCGGAGCGTCGAATTGGGTACGGCCTACATAGACGTCGTTGCGCCCGTCATATCTCTCGATTAGAACGTCAAGCACCTGACCGATCCGGCTTCCGCCCCGCTCGTTCGAGATTTCCCGCTGAACTTCCATCAGAACATTCTGGCGGTATTCCTTCACGTCGTCCGCGATTTGATCCGGCAGTCGGGAGGCCGGCGTATCCTCTTCCTGAGAGTAAGTGAATACCCCCAAACGGTCGAATTGAACATCCCGAATGAAAGCTTTCAAATTCTCGAAATCCTCTTCGGTCTCGCCGGGGAAGCCTACGATCAGCGAAGTTCGCAGAGAAACGCCCGGAATCCGCTCGCGAATTTTCCGGATCAGCTCGCGCGAATCGCGCTGGCGGCCCGGACGGCGCATTCTTTTCAAAATGCTATCTTCGCTGTGCTGCAGCGGCATATCGATATATTTGCATACCTTCGGATTCGTTGCGATCACATCGATCAGCTCATCCGTGAAAAAGCCCGGGTAAGCATAATGCAGCCGCACCCATTCGATGCCCTCCACCTCGCTTACTTTGTTTAGCAAAGCAGGAAGCATGAAGCCGTCGTACAAATCCGTCCCGTAATTCGTCGAGTCTTGAGCGATCAGACTGATTTCCTTGACGCCCTGCGCAGCGAGCTGCTCCACCTCGCCGATGATCGATTCGATGCTCCGGCTGCGGAATTTGCCCCGCATGATCGGAATGCTGCAGAACGTACAGGCATTGTCGCAGCCCTCGGCAATTTTCACGTAAGCCGTGTAACGCGGTGTAGCGACGCGTCGCGGCAGCTTTTGCTCGTAGTTGAACACAGGGTTGCCGACCAGCGCGGGACGCTTGCCGACCAGCGCCTCATCAATGATGTCGTTGATTTTGTCAAAATCCCCGGTGCCGACGATCCCGTCGATCTCGGGCATCTCGTTCATCAATTCCTTCTTGTAGCGCTGCGTCAGGCAGCCGGACACGATCAGCGCCTTGAGACTCGCCGTCTGCTTGAGCTCGGCCAAATCCAGAATCGTATTCACCGACTCCTCCTTGGCCGCATCGATAAATCCGCAAGTATTCACTATAATAACGGTGGCTTCCTCCTTATCATCGACGAGGGAATATCCCCGCTCATGAATAAGGCCGGACATGATCTCCGAATCCACCAGGTTTTTCTCACATCCGAGCGTAACCACTTTCACTTTCTCTGTCATGTAAAGCTCCTCCGAAATTAGGGTACCAACTAACGAACTACGGTTCGTAACAAGTATAATATAACGCTGCGAAACGTGTCAAAGCGGTCGCTTGCCTGCTTAAACGGAAACGAAAGGAACCTTGTTGACGCTTCGGAGCGCTTCACGGAATGCTAGCGGAAGTTGATAAATTGAAGATCCAGCGGCAGATCGGCCTTTCGAAGCAGTTGCATGACCTGCTGAAGATCATCCTTGCTCTTGCCCGTCACGCGGATTTGATCGCCCTGAATTTGGCTTTTCACCTTCAGCTTCGAATCCCGGATAAGAATATTGATTTTTTTCGCATTGTCCTGATCGACGCCCTGCTTCACCTTAATCCGCTGGCGGACCGTGCTCATAGCGGCGGCCTCCACCTTGCCGTACTCTAAATTTTTGAGCGAAATGCCGCGTTTGGCCATCTTCGATTGGAGAATGTCCAGCACGTTCTGAAGCTTAAACTCATCGTCGGAAACGACCACCAGCTCCTCCTTCTCCAGCGCGATGCTGCTTTTGCTGTTCTTGAAGTCGAACCGCGTGGCGATTTCCTTCTCCGCCTGATGAATAGCGTTCACCAGTTCTTGCGTATCGAGCTTCGATACGATATCGAAAGAATTTTCCGAGCTCATCCCTTGGCCTCCTTAACCCTTGTACTGAAAGTTTATCTTAACGATACAGAAAGTTTAAGTTCGCTAAAGCATTAAAGCGGACTGCAACTTTCTGTACCAAGAAAAAATTCCGCTAAAAACGCTCTGGCTACTTTGAAAGACTCCGATAAGGAGTTTTTCTTATTGTAACAAAAACGAGACACTCTTTTCAAAAATTACGGTACATGCGAAAAAAGATCAACCCCGAAGGATCGATCCCCTTTGCTGCGTCGATGGAACTTAAGTTTTTTGAAAATCAACCTGAATTTTTTTCACGTTCGGCGCATCGCCCAAGGGCACCTGCACCCCGTTCACCTTCAGCTGAGCCGCGCTGGCCTTACCGAAAATCATGAACGCCGGTCCGGTCAAGTCCCAGCTTTTGGTCGTTCCGTTCTCGTACGTTTTGGAGTCCAGCGTTTTCTGGTTGTCCCCAAGCGAATCCAGCTCGATCCAGCAGGCGTCGCCAGTGATGGATAATTCGATCCTCATCTTGTCCGTTCCTGTAATCGTATAATAATCAATCCCCCGCTCGCTCTTGGCGAGCTTCACGTCCGTCGCAGGAGCCGGGGGCGGTACCGGAGGCGGCGCCGGAATCGGGTCCGGCTTAGCATAGGTTGCCGAACCGGCCGCCGTGCCTCCGCCCGCGGGAGGCGTTTGTTGGACCGGCTGCACTTTATCCGTCACCGTCTTGGGCAAATCGCTCTTCGCATCATTGGTCGCGCCTTTATGATTCAAATTCAAATAATAGTAGATAATCCCCAGAATCAAAACGATAAAAGAGATCATCATAATGCTGGAAGCCCATTTGCCGATCTTCTCCGTGTTGCGGCCGGTCGTCCGCTTGGTGCGCATCGGCTCGATATGCTCCGGCTCCGGCGCAGGAATGACGTTCTGATAAAGCCGCAGCACTTCATTCGGATCCAGACCTACGGCTTCGGAATAGCTTTTAATAAAAGCGCGGACATAGAAGTTGCCCGGCAGCACCTTATAGTTTCCTTCCTCGATCGCTTCTAAATACCATTTGCGGATTTTGGTGGTATCTTGTAATTCTTCAAGCGAGATTTTCTTCTCCAGTCTGGCCTTGCGCAGCAGTTGACCAAGATCTGACACGTTTATCACCTCTTCCTTTATCCGTCGTTACCCTTTCCTTAAACGCAAGGGCAGCCGCCTTATCAATACTCGTCGAACCCTCCGGTAAAGGATTCGTATGAGATTTCTTCTTCAGGGGTGTTGCGGAGCTCTACGATACAATCGAAATCATCGTATGTATATTGAGACTCCCGAATGAAGATATCCGGATGCTCGATCACTTTCGTGGAAGGCATCGCCATGATTTCCTGCAGGAGCGTATGGTGCTTCTCGTTGGAGCGCAGCGTCGAAACGATTCCGTCAATAATGAATACGTTATTGTGGCTCATCTCATCCTCGGACAGCTGGCTGCGAACCGTTTGGCGAAGCAATGTGGAAGATACGAACGTCCAGCGCTTGTTGGAGCATACGCTCCCTGCAATAATGGATTCGGTCTTGCCTACGCGCGGCATGCCGCGAAGTCCGACGACATGATTGCCTTCCCGCTTGAACATTTCCCCCAGAAAGTCGACGAGCAGCCCCAACTCGTCGCGCGTGAACCGGAACGTCTTGCGGTCGTCGGAGTCACGCTCGATATAGCGTCCGTGCCGGACGGCCAAAATATCGACCAGCTTCGGAGGACGCAAAGCAGTTATAGTTATATTATCCACTTTTTTCAACATTTTACCCATTAATTCGATTTTTTCTTCGTCCCTCGTCTGAAGAAGCATCCCCCGGGTACGGTCGTCCACCCCATTAATCGTCACGATATTGATATCCAGCATCCCCATGAGGGAAGCTACGTCCCCGAGCAAGCCGGGACGGTTCTTATGAATCCGGTATTCCATGTACCATTGCTTTACTTCGTTTGCGTCATTAACCATTCGACTTCTCCGTTCGTCAATTTATAAGTTGTACCATGAACATTCTACAAAATCCGCTAAATTCCTTCCCTTTTCCCGTAAGAAAAATTAGGAATTCTTCGAAACGCGCATTTCCCCTTCGGCGAATGGCTGAAAACCGGGCGTCCACGATTTCGTTTCCATCGTTCGCTGCAAGGATGTCAGCAAAGCGTCCCATTGGAGCTGCACCGACGTAGCCGCCATATTCATGATCGGAACCTGCAGGTTCTTCATCCGCTGTATCGTGGATGGGTTCACCGGCGAGTACAATACGATCCAGGACGGTCCGTGGCTGCGCACCTGCGATTGGAATTGCGGATACCAGCCGTTCGCATCGGTCAGTGAGATGGTCTCGGCTTCCTCGGAGGGCGCCCAGGCGGAAGGAATCGGATTCGCCGCGTTCGTCACCCATTCGATCGCCCGGCCCGATACCTGCTGCTGCTTGACCCATTCGTCCCATTCCTGCTGCACTCTTCCAGACGGAATGCCCCTGTAAACGATATGCTTCTCAACGATATCCCCTTGAGGAGCTCCCAGTCCGTCATCAATAAATATCCATTTATGTGCGGGGAGTGCCTTCGCGGCCGCGAGCGTTCCCTGAACCGGCGTATGGCCAAGCACAATAATATAATCATAAGGACGCTGCTGCAGTTTGCCGACCTGCTCGGCAGAAAAGGAATCCGTCTTCTGCATCCATTCGTAAGAAATTTGCTTCGTATCCCGCCAGGCCGCCAGCGTTTTTTGCAGCGTCGTCGCCAGCGGCTCCTGCATATCCGTGCCGGTTACGACGAGTACGGTCAATTTGTTCTGAAGCTGTTCCGCGGTAAGCACCGGCAAATTCCGGCCGCAGCCGCTCAACGCCAGTACGACGCTTACCCAAAGCACGATCCATTTTGCCCATTTCATCTTGTATATCCAACCTCGCTTAAGCCTTATCGTCCTGCCTACAGTATTATAGCAAATTTACGCAGGAAAAGCCTCCTGCTTCAGGAGGCTTAACCTTCATCCGTTATATTAGCTGTTCTTTGCCAATTTAATCATTAGTCGCGCCATAACTTTCTTTTCCTGTTCGTCGCCGGCATCCCAAAGATCCTTCAGGACGCGCTCTTCATTATTTTTCGGGTCGACCTTATTCGCGAGGAATTCTCCGATCTCGAATGCGAGCTTGGACATCGTCTCTTCGCTCATTCCGGACTTCTCCGCCTGCTCTACGCGGTCCCCCAAAAATTCCTTCCAGCGATCGAATACCTTCAGCGCCGTTGTCATGCCGTATTCCTCCTTCATGAAATTATAAGTGTCGGTACACATTATAATGTCTGCAATAAAGGAGTGAAATATGTGCCTGTCAGGTAAGCCAGCCGCCGTTGGGGCTGATGATTTGCCCGGTAATATAACCGGATTCCGGCAAGGCTAGAAAATAGACCAGAGAAGCGATTTCTTCCGGCTGACCGAGCCGGCCGACCGGGATGTCATTCTCGATGGCCGTGATCTCCTCCGAATTGAAGCTCGACATCATCTGTGTTTCGACCGCTCCGGGAGCTACCGCATTGACAGTAATCCCCGAGGGAGCCAGTTCCTTGGCAAGCGCCTTCGTGAAGGCGTTGATCCCGCCTTTGGCCGTGGAATACGCAACCTCGCAGGATGCGCCGGAAATTCCCCATATCGAGGATACATTAATGATTCTGCCGTATTTCCGGCGAACCATGGACGGCATGAATTCGCGGGTCGTCAGGAACGTGCCCTTCAAATTGATGCCCATCAGCTCATCCCACAGCTCTTCGCTTAAATCCGTGAGCAGGCCGTAATGCGAAATGCCGGCGTTGTTGACCAGAATGTCAGGTATAAGTCCGTGAGCGTCCAGCTTTTCGTGCATGCGCTCGATTTGTTCCCGGGAGCGAAGATCCGCTGTAACCGTGAGCACGTTAGCTCCCGATTTCATACAGCTGCGGGCCGTTTCATTCGCCGCCTCGTGGGATTGCAAATAATGAATGACAACGTTCAATCCGACGGAAGCGAAACGGCGGGCGATCGCAGCGCCGATGCCGCGGCTCGCCCCCGTAATTAAGACCGTTTGTTCCGTAAATGGTTTAGGCTCGGCCATCCGCTTCACTCCGTACGATGGAAGCCGCCAGACGGCTCCAATCGAAATGGTCCTTCAATAGTGCGCTGACATCGTTTATCGTCAAATTTTCATATACCGGCAAAATATCGAACAGCTCGATCCCTTTAAACCGGTATTTAGTGAATTCGTTGGCTATCGCTTCAGGGGAATTCAAAAGACGCAGAAATGCGCCGATTTTCTTTTTCTTGCTCCGGTCGAAATCCGTCCGGTCGATGCCTTTCACCTTCATTTGGTCGATCTCTTCCTTCACCCGCTCCAAGAGCTTCTCCGGGTCCTTTGTATCGCCTCCGATGACCGAGAACGCATACTGCTCCGCAATATTGTACTCGGAGCCGAAGTTGTCGGAGATCAGCTGCTCATCATACAGCTTCTGGTAGATCGCCGAGCTCGGGCTGAGCAGCAGGTCCAGCAGCACCTTCATCCCCAGCTCCCGCTTCAGCATGTCGCGCCCGCTCAGCGGCTGGCCCGGCTCCTTGCAGCCGAACAAGCATTTGGGCAGCGAAACCGACAGAACCGCCACCTTGCGAGGGGATTTGACCGCATCCGGCTCCGGATCGAAGTAACGGCGAATCTCGCCCTGCTGCGGATACGTTTTGGCAGCCTGGTTGCTGCGGATCAGCTCCATGATTTCTTCCGGATTCACCCCGCCGACGACGAACAGGCTCATATTGCTCGGATGATAAAAGGTATGGTAGCAGTCGTACAGCATTTCCTTCGTAATCTCGCCGATCGATTCGACCGTGCCCGCAATGTCGATATGTACCGGATGAACGTGGTACATCGTTTCGATCAAGCCGAAGTAGGACCGCCAATCGGCATTGTCCTGGTACATTTTGATCTCTTGGCCGATAATGCCCTTTTCCTTCTCGACGTTGCCATCGGTGAAATAAGGGTTTTGCACGAAATCGATCAACGTCGTCAAGTTATCGCGGATATGTTCGGTCGCCGAGAATAAGTAGGTCGTCTGCCCGAAAGAGGTAAAAGCGTTCGCCGAGGCGCCCTGCGCCGCGAAGACGGAGAAGATGTCTCCCGTCGGCTCCTCGAACATCTTGTGCTCCAGAAAATGGGCGATGCCGTCGGGCACCTTTTTCTCCGGCTCCCCCTCGACTTGGAAGTGATTGTCAATCGAGCCGTATTTCGTCGAGAACGTGGCGTACGTCTTTTGGAATCCTTCCTTCGGCAGAATAAAGACGGTAAGCCCGTTCGGCAGCTGCTCCGTATACACCGTTTCCTTCACATGAGGATAAGGGATCGCCTGCATTTACATGTCCCCCTTCTGATCACGCAGAAAATAAATCGTATCCAGCTTCACTTCGTCCGCCATCGCCCGGATGGCTGACGTATTTACGGCCGTTACCGCTTCGACAAGCGATGGAACCGTCCGCTTGGCGCCGGACAGGATGTTGTTGAAATCGAAGGCGATCAGCTCGAAAGCCGAATCCTGCAGCTCCCGGAGGTGACCCGTAATCATCGCTTTGGTCTGCTTAAGCTCGGTATCGCTGATCTGTCCCTCCTCCATCGCCTTCAGCTGCTCTTTAATGATGCTGACGGCCTTCTCGAAATTGGCGATCTCGATCCCGGACTGAATCGTCAGAATGCCCTTATGTCCGTCCAAACGCGAGGAGGCGTAATAGGCCAGACTGGCCTTCTCCCGGACATTCGTAAACAGCTTGGAATGGGGATATCCGCCCAGGATACCGTTATACATAAGTGCCGCGGGATAGCTCTTATCCACATAGGAGGTATTCACCCGAAGCCCCATGTTCAGCTTGCCCTGATTCACCTCGAGCCGCTCGACCACTTCCTTCACTTGGCTCACTCTGCGCCAATCCGGTCGGGCCGAGTAATCGGAAGCGGTTCCCTGCTCACCTTGAAAATAGCGTTCAACCAAGGGAAGTATGGCGTCCAGAGTAGTGTTCCCCACGACGTAGATGTCGATCGGCGAGGTTCGCAGCCATTCTTTATATCTTGCCGTAACCGATTCCGCCTCGAGCGCGGCCAGATCCTGAATTCGTCCCAGCGGGTGCAGCCGGTAAGGCTCTTCCTTGCACATTTCCTCAATGCAGCGCTCCGCCGCATAGCGGATTTTATCGTTTATGATAGCTTCCAAACGCTTCTGAATCGTCGCCTTCTCGGATTCGACATACTTGGATACCAAATGTCCTTCTTCAATAGCCGGCGCCGTGATGGCTTCGCCCAGGAACTGCATAGCTTGCTTCAGCAAAGACGTGGAGCTCGATACGAACTCGTCCTGAATGACGTCCATCCGGAACTGTACCATCTGGTAATCTCCGCGCTTGTAAATATCGAAGCCGAAGCCCGCCCCGTACAGATCGTCCAGGCGCTCGCGAAACTGCTTCGTTTCCGGATATGAGCGGCTCCCCCGGCGAAGTACGAAAGGGATCAATGCGGTCGAGGACACATGAGCTTCATTCAACGGAGAACCGATGTAGACGGAAATCGCAAACGTTTTGAACTGCTCGGTGGGCAGCACGTGCACCCGGATGTTTCTGGCCGTACCGCGTTCGAATTCAATTTGTTTCAAAAGAGAAACAGCTCCTTTCATCGTCTGGTTCCGCCTTTCGCTGTTCTATTCCATTATATTCCTGTACAAACAGAAGAAGCAACCGCGCTAGGGGTTACTTCTATCCATGCTTTATTTGCAAAAAATATGCTTCCCGATTTGCTTCACCTGCGGGCGGCTCCAGATCCAACTGGACGTGGCCGTCTCCGGGTTGAAGTAATAAAGGCATCCGCCGCTCGGGTCCATGCCGGAAACCGCGTCTTGAACCGCCTTCTTGGAAGTCTCGTTCGGTGTGAGCCAAATCTGCCCGTCCGCTACCGCCGTAAACGCGCCCGGCTGGAAAATGACGCCTGAGACCGTATTCGGGAAGCTTGGCGATTTCACCCGGTTCAGGATGACCGCCGCGACGGCTACCTGTCCGATATAAGGCTCGCCTCGCGCTTCGCCGTTAACGGCATTCGCCATCAGGTTCAGATCCTGCTGGGACAGCCCCAGCTTGTTGGCTGGAGCCAGCCCGGCGTTTTCAGGCGCAGCCGGTGGAGCGGCCGGTGGAGCGGCTGCGCCGCCACCGCCGCCGGAAGGGGCCCCTGCCGCAGCTCCTTCTTTACTCGAGCCCGTAACCCACGGAGGAAGATCGGAGGCGCTGGCCTTCCAATCCTTTGTTGCCTCCCACAGCTTCAATTTCGTTTTATCTCCAAGAATTCCGTCGACCTTCAGGCCGAATTCCGACTGAAACCATTTGAGGGACTTCAGCGATTGATATCCGAAATCGCCGTCCACCTTGCCGTTGAAAAAACCGAGGTGCTTCAGCCGTCCCTGCATTTCATAGACGTCCGCCGTCCCCGATTCGCCGTAATGAACCTCATTCTTGTTGAACGTCTGCTCGACCTTCATGCGATGTTTGATTTCAAGCCCCGCAAACAGAACAAAAACCAAGCAAACCGTGATGACGACCAACCTTTTGTTCATTTACAATCACCTTTCCCACAACGTATTGGCAAACTTTTTAAGGTTATTATGAGAAAGGGAGGTGGCTTCTATTCAGCGGAAACTGGGAATCGCTGGCGCGGATTAGCCGTCCGGTCTAAGAGCTCATCCGGTTCATCTGATACTGCTCCATCGTTACCAGAACCTCGCGGGGCTTGCTGCCTTCGTACGGACCTACGATGCCCCGGGCTTCCATCGTATCGATCAAGCGCGCGGCCCGGGTATAGCCCACTCTCATCCGCCGCTGCAGGAGCGAGACGGAAGCCTGCTTCGCATCGAGGATAATTTGCACCGCTTGATCGTAAAGCTCATCCTCGAATTCGTCCTGTGTCTCCTGCTGATCCTCGATTTGTGGCACCATATCCTCAACGTATTCCGCCTGGCCCTGCGTCCGGACGAAATTGACGACCGATTCGACCTCCTGATCGGACAGGAATGCCCCCTGGACGCGGACCGGCTTGGAAGCGCCCATCGGCAGATACAGCATGTCCCCGCGGCCAAGCAGCTTCTCCGCGCCGGCGGAATCGAGTATCGTCCGCGAATCGACCTGTGACGATACGCCGAAGGCGATACGCGAAGGAATATTCGCTTTGATGACGCCGGTAATGACGTCTACCGAAGGCCTTTGCGTCGCGATGATGAGATGAATGCCCGCCGCGCGCGCCATTTGAGCGAGTCGGCAGATCGCATCCTCCACATCGTTCGCGGCGACCATCATCAGATCCGCCAGCTCGTCCACAATGACGACAATGAACGGAAGCGGAGCGCTGGATTGCGTCTCGATCAGCATGTTGTTATAGCCTTCGATGTTCCGTGTGCCGCTCTTGGAGAACAGCTCGTACCGTTTCTCCATCTCGACGACGACCTTCTTCAGCGCCAGCGAGGCCCTTCTCGGATCGGTCACGACCGGAGCGAGCAGATGCGGAATGCCGTTATAAACGTTAAGCTCGACCATCTTCGGGTCGATCATCAGAAACTTCACTTCATCCGGCTTTGCCTTATACAGCACGCTCGCAATGATTCCGTTAATACAAACGGATTTCCCCGAGCCTGTGGCGCCGGCTACAAGCAAATGGGGCATGCGCGCCAGGTTGCCGACAATCGGCTGTCCCGCGATATCGCGGCCGAGCGTGATGGACAGCTTGGAGACCGAGTCCTGGAATGCAGGGCTCTCCATCACTTCCCGCATCGTCACAACGGACATCTCGGAATTCGGCACCTCGATACCAATCGCCGATTTGCCAGGGATCGGCGCTTCCATCCGGATATCCTTGGCGGCGAGCGCCAAGGCGATATCATTGGTCAAGCTGACGATGCGGCTGACCTTCACGCCGACGTCCGGCTGAATTTCATACCGCGTAACGGAAGGTCCGCGCACCACCTCAAGCACCTTCGCCCGGACGCCGAAGCTCTCCATTGTAGCTTCCAGCTTGCGCGCCACCGCCTTGTAATCGAGCGAGTCGGCGCCCTTGCCTGCTGCCGGCTTGGACAGCAGTTGAAGCGACGGAAGCTCATACGGAATGGCGAGCGGTTTATTCTTAATATCGAAATCTTCCGGGTTGTCCGCTTCCTCCGTATCGCCGGATACTGCCTGCGCCGCATGCTGTGCGGCAGTTGGAGGAACCGTAACGCCGGCCGGCTGGACCTGGACCGTTCTTGCCGTCTCCTGCTGCACCTGTTCCTGGAAATCTCGGATGACCGGAATGGCCGGGTCGTCGAACGCCGCCTCTTTCTCGTCACTATAGACCGTCTTGCTAGGCGGCTCCGGTGCTTTATACACGGATACTTCCTCGTCTGCCTCCTCCTCCGGATCGAAGGCAGCCTGCTTGCCTTTTGTTTTCGCCTCCGGCTCCGCAGACTTCGGATGAAGCAGCTCAAAGAACAACGACTTGCTCTTGCCGGGCTTTCGCTCCTTCCGGACGGGCTTTAAATTCTCCTCGTCAAACTCTTCATCTATCGCCCCGACCGTCACAACCGCAGGCTTCTTCTTTCGCTCCGGCGTCTGTGATCGGCTGGAAGCAGGCCGGCGGCTGCGTTCCTTCAGCTTTTGCTTTATGTATTGTCCAAGCAGCGTGTCGGCAAACGGCTTGCGTCCCCTGATCCACTGCAGCAGAGAGCCTAACGACAGCCCCGTAACCAGAGTGAACCCGGCGATAAAGAGCATATATTGAATGAGCCTTGCTCCCAAATTATCGAACAAGAAATACAAGACCGAGTACAGCAGCGCACCCAGCAT
The DNA here is from genome assembly GCF_027533625.1 of Paenibacillus gyeongsangnamensis. GTDB lineage: Bacteria > Bacillota > Bacilli > Paenibacillales > NBRC-103111 > Paenibacillus_G > Paenibacillus_G gyeongsangnamensis. The sequence continues at coordinate 203,744 of NZ_JAQAGZ010000004.1, forward strand.
GCCTCCGCCAACATCGGACGTTAAGATCGCTTGTCCTTGGTTCGTCGATTTCAGCCCTTTGACCATGCTGTCCCACGTTAGCGACAGGATTTGCCCAGCCGTGTATTTCCCCGCAGGAAATAATTCAGCGAATAAGCTGATATGGCTCATCAGCAGCAGCGCGAGCACGATCAGGAGAAGACCGGACTTCTTCGCCGTACGCCACACGGGCCACTGCCGCTTCATCATGATATACAGCCCCACATAAATAAAGACTAGAGGGACGATAAAATCCCACGTTCCGATCGCAAAACGGAGCAAATACGTTAAAGAACGGGCCACGGAGCCCTCGCGGGATAAGGCGATGATCGATAAAGTCAAAATCAGGATACCGTACAATTCAAATTTAAGACTCGTCTTGATGCTTTTGCCCTTTTTCCTGTTCCTGGCCAAGAGCCTTCACCCCCAAGTTCACATTATACCATAAACTGGGCGAGGCTAAAACGAGTCAGGAAAACTTAAGCCTCTCCCTTCGTCACGGGCTCGAATTCAATCAGCCGGCCGGGAGCAAACCGGGGATTCAGGAAATCTTGCGGATTACAGCTGATCAGACGCACGATGCTGGCTTGCCGCTGATTCAGCGGCTGCACCTGCATCGTTACGCCATCGACGGATATTTCCAACGTCTGCGTCTTGTCCATCTCCTCTAAGCCTTCCAGTACCGCATCCATCGGCAGAATCGTGTAATGGGTCATTGGACCATTCCTCCCGTTTGCGTTTTGCGGCGTTCCTCAATCAAACGGTTGAGCTCGCGGATGGCATCGCCAAGTCCCCCGAGCATATCAATCAACCCATAGCGGACGGCATCCGTACCGACCACCGTCGTTCCGATGTCCCGGGTAAGCTCGCCCGTTTTGAACATCAGCTCTTTGAATTTTTCTTCCGCGATCCGCGAATTCCGGGTTACGAAATGTATGATGCGCTCCTGCATTTTGTCCAAATATTCGAATGTCTGCGGTACGCCGATCACAAGTCCGTTAAGCCGGATCGGGTGAATCGTCATTGTTGCCGTTTCGGCAATAATGGACAGGTCGGCCGATACCGCGATCGGGACGCCGATACTGTGGCCTCCGCCTAACACCAGCGCGACGGTCGGCTTGGACAGCGTTGAGATCATCTCGGCAATGGCGAGGCCGGCTTCCACATCTCCGCCCACCGTGTTCAGGATGACTAATACGCCTTCGATCTTCGGGTTCTGTTCCGCGGCTACGAGCTGCGGAATCAAGTGCTCATACTTCGTAGTCTTATTCTGCGGCGGCAGCACCAAATGCCCTTCGACCTGTCCGATGATGGTCATGCAAAAAATGTTCGTTTCTCCGCTCGGTGCCGCCGTTTGACCCAGCTGCTGGATCGCCTCGATGGTCCCGTTCTTAGCAGCGTCCTCCGTTAACGGCTGATTCGGCTGAAGCGGTTGTCCTTCTTGTTTGTTGTTAGATAGCATCGTTTGTTCCACCTTCCAGGCTGGCTTGGATTCACCCCCATAGTATGGGTGGTAAAACCAAATTTATGCACAACAAGAAAAAGCCTCCTCTGCTGCAGCTCGCTAGCAGAGGAAGCTTTAGTTTATACAAGGTTCAAGTGACTTTCATGCTTCGGTTTATACTTCCATGATGATCGGAAGGATCATCGGACGTCGTCTGGTTTGTTCATAAAGGAATCGTCCTAGTGCGTCTTTCACATGGGTTTTGAGCGATGCCCACTCGTTTACGTTCTCGTTCATCAACCGGTGAAGCGTCGATGTGACGATTCGGTTCGCCTCTTCCAGCAAGCCTTCGGATTCACGGACATACACGAAACCGCGGGAGATGATGTCCGGACCGGACAAGATCGTTCCATCCTGCTTGCTGAGCGTGACGACAACGACCAGAATGCCGTCCTGCGACAGCAGCTTGCGGTCTCGAAGCACGATATTTCCTACGTCGCCTACACCCAGACCGTCGATCAGCACGTTGCCTGCGGACACCTTGGAGCCTTTGCGTGCAGCGCCGTCCTGAATTTCAACCGTATCGCCGTTATCCAGAATGAAGATATCTTCTTTAGGAATGCCTACGGATTCGGCAAGCAGTCCGTGCTGGCGAAGCATCCGGTATTCCCCGTGGATCGGAATAAAGTAACGCGGACGCATCATGTTCAGCATAAGCTTCAATTCTTCCTGGCTTGCGTGACCCGATACGTGAACCCCGGTCTGGGATCCCGGCCCATAGATCACATGAGCGCCGATGCGCATGAGCTCGTCGACCGTCCGGCCTACGTAGCGTTCGTTGCCCGGAATCGGAGTCGCCGCGATGATCACCGTGTCGCCAGGAAGAATGTCAACCTTCCGGTGCGTCGAGCGGGCCATGCGCGTAAGCGCCGACATCGGCTCGCCTTGGCTGCCCGTGGACAGAATGACGACGCGATCGGCCGCCATCCGGTTGATCTCCTCCGGCTCGATCAGCATCCCGTCCGGAATGCGCAAATAGCCGAGCTCGTGGGCGATGGACACGACGTTAACCATGCTGCGTCCGATGACGGTAATCTTCCGGCGGGTCGATTCCGCAGCATCGATGACTTGCTGAATCCGATGCACATTGGATGCGAACGTCGCAACAATCACGCGCTGCTTCGCTTGGCGGAACACTTCTTCGATCCGAACCCCGACGCTTTTCTCCGATCCGGTATATCCTGGCCTTTCGGCATTGGTGCTGTCGGACAACAGCGCCAGAACCCCCTTGGCTCCGATGGCTGCCATCCGATGAAGATCCGCATACTGGTCGTTGACCGGCGTTTGATCGAACTTGAAGTCTCCGGTATGAACTACGCTGCCTTCCGGCGTTTCAAGGCATACGCCTACGGAGTCCGGAATACTGTGGTTCGTCTTGAAGAACGTGGCAGTCATGCTGCCCAGCTTCAGCTCGGTATCGGCCGTAATGACGATTCGCTTCGTCTCTCCCAGCAGGTTCGCTTCCTTCAGCTTGGTCTCGATCAGACCCATCGTCAGGCGCGTTCCGTATACCGGAACATTGAGATGCTTGAGAACATAAGGCAATCCGCCGATGTGGTCTTCATGTCCGTGCGTGATGAGAATGCCCCGAACTTTATCCCGATTCTCCGTCAAGTACGAAATGTCCGGAATGACGATATCGATTCCGAGCATCTCTTCCTCAGGAAATTTCAAACCGCTGTCAATGACAACGATATCATTAGCGTACTGTACAACATACATGTTCTTGCCGATTTCGCCCACGCCGCCCAGAGCGAAGATCGTCAGTTTGTCTATATTTTTCTTGGACAAGTAAATAAACCTCCTTGATTAAATTGACGACGATTCTTGTATGAGCTGCAAACCATAAAATAAACCGATCAGTCACTTGCCACCATTATACATGATAAAAAGTTCCATTTACAAGCGGAGCCCTATCGACCATAAGGAACCCGCTCTTACTTCCTTAAATAAATAAAATCGATGCCACGAATGGCACCGATTCGATTAAGAGACCGCTCATTTAAACAAAGAATCAATGAATCGTCCTTCTTCTTCGGTTACATTCAGCAAAGGCAGACGCACACCGCCGACCTCGATCCCCTTGCGGTTCAGCGCGTGCTTGACCGGGGCAGGACTCGGAACCGGATGCGGGCAGTAGAACAAACCGCGGAATACCGGCAGTAAGGCTCCATGAAGACGCGCCGCTTCTTGCACATTTCCTTCTAAATAACAGTTTATCATAGATTTCATTTCTTTTCCAATCACATGGCTCGCAACGCTCACAATTCCATGAGCGCCTACGGCCAGGGCCGGGAGCGTCGCGCTGTCGTCTCCGCTGTATACCTTGAAACCCGGAGCCGCATCCGTCACGATCTGGGTCAATTGATCCGTTCCTGCGCAATCCTTCGTCGCGACGATATTCGGAATGCGGGACAAGCGAACGGTCGTGGAAGCGTCAATATTAACGCCAGTACGGCCCGGAACGTTGTACAGAATGACCGGTATCTTCACCGACTCCGCCACCGCTTTGAAATGTGCGTACAGCCCTTCCTGAGATGGACGGTTGTAATAAGGGGCTACGAGCAGCAGCGCGTCGACACCCAGCTTCTCTGCTTCGCGGGATAGATGAATCGTATGGGCCGTATCGTTGCTGCCCGTACCCGCGATTACTTTGTAGCGGCCGGCGGCATGCTTGACCGCGATCTCGAAGAGCTTCAGCTTCTCCTGCTCCGTAAGCGTCGGCGATTCGCCCGTCGTGCCGTTTACCACCACGCTGTCGCTTTGCTGCTCTCCTGTGAGATAATCCAACAATCGGGTAAAGCCGTCCCAATTCACCTGCAAATCGCGGTCCATAGGCGTGACCATAGCTGTAATCAATCTTCCGAAAACCACAATGCTTCCTCCTTCAATTTCTACATATTGAATAACACATCTATCATTTCATGCCCGTCTTATCACTATCGATGAAGACCAAATTGCTTATGGAGCGCTCTGACGGCCCTGGCCATGTCTTTGCCCTGCACCAGCACCCAGATGGTGGCATTGGAATCGGCCGACTGCAAAATCTGTATATCCTCGTTCGTCAGCGCCTCGACAATAAGCGCCATAATGCCGGGAACGCCGTTCATGCCGCCGCCGATAATCGACACTTTAGCGCAGCCCGTCATAATTTGCGGCTCGTAGCCGAGCTCGTGCAGGGTGCGCTCGGCACGCTCCGACTCATGATCGAATACGGTGTACACGACGCCCGACGGGTTTACGTTGATGAAGTCGACGCTGATCCGCTGCTGCGCCATCGCCTTAAAGACATTGAGCTGAAGATCGTAATAACCGTCCTTGGAAAACACCTGAATTTGCGTCAAATTCGCAAAGTTGGCGATGCCCGTAACGAAGCGGTCCTGTACCGAACCGGCTTCGCCCCGAATCGCTTCCTGGCGGGTAACCAGCGTACCCGGGTCCTTGGTGAACGTGGAACGCACCCGTACCGGAATGCCGGCATGCATAGCGACTTCGACGGCTCGCGGATGGATGACCTTCGCGCCATGATGCGCCATATTGCAAATCTCGGAATACGAAACGACGGAAAGCGGCTTTGCGTCTTCAACGATTCGCGGGTCGGCTGTCAATATCCCGTTTACGTCCGTAAAAATATCGACGATTTCCGCGTTGAGCGCCGCTCCGAGCGCGGTCGCCGACGTATCGCTTCCGCCGCGTCCGAGCGTCGTGAAATCCCCTTCCGGAGTTTGCCCCTGGAAGCCGGCGACGATGACGACATTTCCTTGTTCCAGCTGCTCCAGCACGCGGTCAGGATGAATCGAGACAATCTGGGCGTTGCCATGTTCGTTGTTCGTCTGGATCCCCGCGCCGGCGCCTGTCAGCGCCGTTGCAGGAATGCCGGTGGCGTTCAGCAGGCTGCACAGCGTCGCAGCGGAGATTAGCTCTCCGCAGCAGAGCAGGAGATCTCTCTCCCGTTCAGGCAAACGGTTACCGTTCCGTTCAATCCAATCCAGCAGCGTGTCCGTAGCATAGGGCTCACCCCTGCGTCCCATGGCCGATACAACGACGACTAAGCTGTAGTTTTGCTCCAATGCATCTTGAATGTGTTCGATGACGTGTGCTCTGGCTTCGGCTGTAGAAAGGGATGTGCCTCCGAATTTCTGCACCAAGATCTTCATAAGATCTCCCCTCTGATAAGCAAGCTTGGCTTCCCGCATCATACGGGAAGCCAGCGGTCTTAATGCTGCTCAATAGCAATATATTCGGCGATTTGCACGGCATTCCATGCAGCACCCTTCAGCAGGTTGTCGGAAACGATCCACAGGTTGAGCGCCCGCGGATTGCTGAGGTCGCGGCGTACGCGGCCGACGAACGTTTCCAGCTTGCCTGCCGCATCGGAAGCGAGCGGGTACTGCTGTTCCGCCGGATTATCAACGAGAACGATGCCCGGAGAGCCGGCGAGCAGCTGCTTCACTTCTTCGATATCGAAGTCTTCCTTCAGCTCCACGTAGACGGACTCGGAATGGCCGTAAACGACGGGAATGCGAACGCAGGTAGCCGTAACTTCAAGCGTTTCGTCGCCCATGATTTTTTTTGTTTCATTGATCATTTTCATCTCTTCATAGGTAAAGCCGTTATCGACAAACTTGTCGATTTGCGGAATGGCATTGAATGCAATCTGGTGCTTCACAGGCAGGGATCCGACCGGCAAAATTTGCGGCTCGACTTCGTTGCCCGCCAAAATTTCCTTGGACTGGCGCAGCATCTCGTCGATCGCCTTCGCCCCTGCGCCGGAAACCGCCTGGTAGGTCGATACGATGATACGGGAAATGCCGTACCGGTCGTAAAGCGGCTTCAGTGTTTGAACCATCTGGATGGTCGAGCAGTTCGGATTGGCGATGACGCCCTTGTTCTCATTGATTTTGTCGATGTTCACTTCCGGTACGACAAGAGGCGTCTCCGGATCCATGCGGAACGCGCTCGTATTATCGATACATACCGTTCCCCGCTTGATCGCTTCCGGAACGAGCGCCTTACTGACATCGCCGCCTGCGCTGAACAGCGCGATATCGACACCTTCGAAGCTGTCCGGCGTCGCTTCCTGTACGACAACGTCTTTGCCTTTAAAAGAAAGCTTCGATCCTGCGGACCGTGCTGAAGACAGAAGCTTCAGTTCTTGGATGGGGAAATTCCGTTCCTGAAGCAAACGGATGATTTGTTCGCCGACGGCACCTGTTGCGCCCACTACTGCGATGTTAAAAAGTTTTTGATTCGACATTTGTTCGTCTCTCCCCTGCGATGTATATAATAGGTGAAAAATCAATAATTAAAGCGCTCGATGATCATCGGCTGCAGCTGCTTGCCCTGCAGCGCCGCCTCGCACGTCTCCATGACAAGATCCATACGGGCGACAAGAGAGTTCGGTTTCGCATAAGGCGCATCCTGTCCGAACGGCACGAAGTATATATTTTTCGTGATGAGCAGCTTGCCGACGTTCATGGCATTCAAGCCAAGGCCGTCATTGGTGGATATGGCCAGTACGAGCGGTCGCTGATTGCGCATCTGCGCTTTGGCGGCCATCAGTACGGGGCTCTCCGTCATCGCATTGGCCAGCTTGCTTGTCGTATTTCCCGTGCAGGGCGCAATGACCATGACATCGAGAAGCTTCGAGGGTCCAAGCGGCTCCGCATCTACAATTGAAGAAATAATATCATTTCCTGTGATCTCTTTCAACTGTTTTTGCCAATTTTCCGAGGTTCCGAAACGGGTATCGGTCGTCATCAGGGTATGGGACGCGATCGGAATCACCTTCGCCCCGGCGTCTACGAAACGTTGAATTTGCGGCATAGTCTCGGCAAACGTACAATGCGAGCCGGTTAGCGCAAAACCCACCGTCATGTCATTCCAATTCATTCCTCGTTCCTCCTCGAGCTTACATTTTCCATAATAATGCGAATCAATGAGTCCGCAATGATGCGGCCGGCGGTTTTGGGCGCGACAATGCCCGGGAGACTGGGAGCGAGCATCGCCTTGACTCCTCTTTTCTCCGCGAAACGGAAATCCGTTCCTCCGGGCTTGGAAGCAATATCGACAATCAGCGAGCGATGCGGGATATTGGCAATGATCTGAGCGGTGATGATCAAAGCCGGGATCGTGTTGAATATATAATCCACGCTCGCCACCTTCGAATACAGGTCCTTCGTATGGAAGGGATTGAGGCCCATCTCCCACGCTCTTGCATGATGGTCCGGTTTATTCACCCCTACCCTGACATGGGAGCCCATGCCCTGAAGCATCCGCGCCAGCGTCATCCCGGTCCGGCCGAAGCCGAGCACCATGCTTTCCGAGCCGTGAATCGTAATGTCCGTATTCTGGATGGCGAGCATAAGGGCCCCTTCGGCGGTAGGCACCGAATTGTAAATCGCCACGTCGTCCCTGTCGAACAGTTCGATCAGCTTGATGCCATGCTTCGTGCAGAGGTTGCGTAAGTAAGGTTTCGCCATGCCGGTAAACACTAAGGCATGCTTCGGCAGGGCAGCTATATGTTCGTCAGCCAAACGCATGTTCTGCGAGGAAAAGATACTGTCGACAAGCCCGGTATCATCCGTGCCCACGGCAGGTAAAATGATTGCGTCCATCGCCTCAAGGGCTTCAGGGGTCAGCTCCGCCTTCGTAATTCCGCCGAACTGGTTCTGCAAATTATCGAAACCGATCAAGTAAACGGAAGCATCCAGCTCGGAGCATTTGTGAATGACTTCCAACTGGCGGGCATCACCGCCGATCAGCGCTACTTGAATTCCGGTCAGCATTCATTCTCACCTCTTTCTCCTGTCACTTTCGATAGACCATCTTATGCGTCAGCCCAAAAAACGGTTCCACCCCGCGGCCCATCCGGGATAAACGTCCAGCTCCTTGCGCGGGCCGCAGGCCGGAACGCAAAAACACCTCCCGCTTCAGCCCGTAGGCGAAACGAGAGGTGTGATTTCTGCGTTATTATCGGGTACCCGTATGGCCGAAGCCGCCCGCACCGCGCACCGTAGCGTCCAGCTCCTTCACTTCGGTCAGCCGGATGTCCGGCACCAACTGGAACACCATTTGAGCGATCCGTTCTTTCCGGTTGACGGTAAAAGGCTCCTTGCCATGATTGATCAGCAGCACCTTCACCTCGCCGCGGTAATCCGCATCGATCGTACCCGGCGAATTCAGGGAGGTGATGCCGTGCTTGAAGGCAAGACCGCTGCGCGGCCGGATTTGCGCTTCAAGCTCGCCCGGCATCGCGATGGCGAAGCCTGTAGGCACGAGCGCCCGGTCGCCGGGAGCCAGCACGAGAAGCTCCTCCACCGCTGCGTAAAGGTCGAAGCCGCTCGCAAGCTCCGACATCTTCTGCGGCAGCGGAATGTCCTCGTTGCCGGGAAGACGTTTGATCTGGACATCGAAATGATTAGACAAGCGAATCCCTCCTGAAGCCCCGGATCGGTTCATCGCTGTTTCCTACCATGGCCAGCGCGAACGGCGATGACAGCATCTCGGCCGTCAGCGCTTGAATATGCTCCATCTCGACGCTTTCGATCTGGTCGATCATCTCGTCCAGGCTGTAATGCCGGCCCAGCATGAGCTCGTTCTTCCCGAGACGGTTCATCCGGCTGCTAGTGCTCTCCAGACTCAGAATCAGGCTTCCCTTCATCTGCTCCTTGCCCTTGCGCAGCTCGGAATCGGTCAGCCCTTTATGCTTGATGTCGTGCAGAATCTCCATCGTCACCTTCAGCACTTCATCGGTCTGCTTCGGCGCGGTTCCCGTATACACGGTGAACATCCCGCCATCCTGATACGAGGTATGATAGGAATAAACGGAATAGGCCAGTCCGCGTTTCTCGCGAATTTCCTGGAAGAGGCGCGAGCTCATTCCCCCGCCGACGGCGTTGTTCAAGAGAACCATGGCGTACAATCGGTCGTCCTTGGCCGACAAACCGGGCAGCGAAAGGCAAATGTGGTTCTGCTCGGTCTTCTTCTGAAAGTACTCGTGGCCGCTCTGAAAGCCTAGCGGATTCAGCGTTTCGGCTTTACCGGTTACGGCGAAGGCTCCGAAATGCTTCTCGATCAGCTCGACAACCCCGTCATTAATATTGCCAGCGATGCTGACTACCGTATTAGCGATCGTATAGTGGGCGCGCATATAATCCTTCAGCGTATTGGATCTCATGGCGGCCAGGTTGCTCTGCGTCCCGATAATCGTTTGCCCCAGCGCATGATCCCTGAACGCCGCTTTGGCGATTAGGTCGTGCACCATGTCATCCGGCGTGTCCTCGTACATGGAGATTTCTTCATAAATCACATTCTTCTCTTTGTCCAGCTCCACGGGATCGAAGACGGAGCGGAAGAACATATCCGATAAAACCTCCACGGCAAGAGGCAAATGTTCATCCAGCACTTTGCAGTAATAGCAAGTATATTCTTTCGACGTAAAGGCGTTCACGTTGCCGCCAATGCCGTCGAATATTTCAGCAATATCCTTAGCGGAATATTTCTCCGTACCTTTGAACAGCATGTGTTCGATAAAGTGGGAAATTCCGTTATTATGTTGATTCTCATTGCGGGAGCCGGTCTTTACCCAGATCCCGAAAGCTACGGATCGGCACGTCGGGATTTTCTCGACGACAACCCTAAGCCCGTTGTTCAGCGTGTGTTTATCCAAGCCTTAGTCCTCCTCGGTCGTAACATAAATAGAGTTTAACATTATTGCCCAGCCGACTCAACCTGGGGGACCCGCTTCTCCGAGAGCACCTCGCTGACCGTTCCCAGCTGCAGCTTCTTGTTCTTAATCGCGCGGATCATGCCGTCGAGCGCCTGGCTGCTTGAGGACGTGGGGTGCATTAGAACGAGCGTTCCCGGCTCTACGCGGGAAGCGATCTTGCGCACGACGGACGAGGGCTCGGGCTTCATCCAGTCGACCGTGTCCAGCGTCCAGAGTACGGTCCTCAGCTTCATCCCATAGGCAATGTCGACCGTCGCTTGGTTAAAATCGCCCGAGGGCGGAGCGAACAGCGTGTTCCGGACGCCGAGCTCATTCTGCAGCAGAGCTTCCGTCTTCGCGATCTCCTCCGTCGCTTGGCTTCGGGAAAGCTGGCTCATATTTTTGTGGGAATAGGCGTGGTTGGACAGCTCATGGCCTTCCTTCTGGATGATGCGCGCGGTTTCGATATTTTTCTTGAGCCATGAGCCGTCGAAGAAGAACGTAGCATGCACGCCATGCTTCCGAAGCACCTCCAGCATGCCGGGGATATATTCATCCCCCCAGGCTACGTTGATCATCAGCGCCGCCATCGGCTTGTTCGGATTGCCCTTATATACCGGCTGCGAGCCGAGCTGATCGAGCGTCACCTTAGGCGGTATTTCGCGGAAGACCAGCTTCGGCGGATTCGGGAACATCTGCTGTTCGTTCTGCAGCAGGGATTGCTCGACATCGACTTCCAGGCCGTTATAGCCGGGTATCGCTTTCCAGATGCGGTCAAGCTTCGCATCCACCGGTGCGATCCGGCGCTTCACCGCCTCCGCTTGAATTTGCTCCCGCAACTTGGCCCGATTGTCCTGCAGCTGCTGCCGGGACCAGCCGTCTTTGACAGAGGCCGACAAAGCAAGGTTCGTCCTAAGCGACGTTACCGCCGCCGTTCCTTCGGCATGCTGCTTCGCATACTGAATAAAGCGCCCTACTCCGCTGGATAACTGCAAGCCGAGCAGCACCGTACCGAAGCAAAGTGAAGCAAACACCCATTGATAACGCTTCATGGCTCTACTCCCCACCGATTCTTGTTTGTCCCATACATATGCCGGGAAGGACAAGATTAGACCGTTTGGGAGCCGGACAAAGCGGATATTGGGCAAAAAAAGGAAAAACTCCTTTATCGGAGTCTTTCAGTCATACTTGCGTAAAAAAAAGAGACAGACGGCTCTGGCTCTTCTTTCGGATCATGACGGCTTGCTTCGAGCAAGCCGATATTTTCTTATGCTTGTGCCGGTACTTCCGCCGTCAGCACGGCCTTGCGAGACAGGTTGACGCGTCCTTGGTTGTCGATTTCGGTAACCTTCACCGTAATCGAGTCCCCGATCTTCAGCACATCCTCCACCTTGGCAATGCGCTCGGTAGAAATTTGCGAGATATGCACCAGACCTTCTTTGCCCGGCAAAATTTCGACGAATGCGCCGAATTTCTCGATCCGTTTCACCGTGCCGAGATAAATTTCGCCGACGACCACTTCACGGACGATCCCCTCGATAATTTGGCGCGCCTTCTCGTTCATCTCCGAGTTGGAGGAAGCGATGAACACGCGGCCGTCCTGCTCGATATCGATTTTCACGCCGGTTTCTTCAATGATTTTGTTGATGATCTTCCCGCCTGCGCCGATGACGTCACGGATTTTGTCCGGGTTGATCTGCATCGTAACGATCTTAGGCGCATAAGGGGAAAGCTCCTTCTTCGGCTCGGTGATGCGCTCCAGCATTTTGCCCAGAATATGCATCCGGCCGGTCTTCGCTTGCTCCAGCGCCTGGGTCAGGATCGCGCGGTCGATGCCGTCGATCTTGATATCCATTTGTAGTGCGGTTACCCCTTTGTCGGTGCCCGCTACCTTGAAGTCCATATCGCCAAGATGATCTTCCATGCCCTGAATGTCCGTCAGGATGGAGAAATGCTCGCCGTCCTTGATCAAGCCCATCGCTACACCGGCCACCGGTGCCTTGATCGGTACCCCTGCATCCATCATGGCCAGCGTGCTTGCGCAAATGCTTGCTTGCGACGTCGAGCCGTTCGACTCCAGCACCTCGGAGACGAGACGAATCGTGTACGGGAAATCCGTTTCCGAAGGAATGACCGGCTCCAGCGCGCGCTCGCCGAGTGCGCCGTGGCCGATTTCGCGGCGTCCCGGCGCGCGGAGCGGTCTCGCTTCGCCTACGCTGAACGGCGGGAAATTGTAGTGATGCATAAACCGCTTCGTTTCTTCCAAATCCAAGCCGTCCAGAATTTGCACATCGCCCAGCGCACCGAGCGTACAGACGCTGAGCGCCTGCGTTTGGCCGCGGGTAAACAAGCCGGAGCCGTGCGTGCGGGGCAGCAGGTTGATATCGCATTCGATCGGACGAATTTCGTCCAGCCCGCGTCCGTCCGGACGCACCTTGTCATGGGTGATCAGACGGCGGACTTCCTCTTTGACGATGTCGTAGAGCGTTTCCTTCACGTCACCCAGCTTGTCCGGCGTCTCCGCGTATACTTCCGCAAAATGCTCGACCGCTTCCGCGTTGATCGCATCGATCGCGTCCTGACGCGCATGCTTCTCCGGAATCTTAACCGCTTCAACGAGGCGACCAGCCGCAAAATCGCGAACCGCTTGATTCACTTCGCTGTCTACACTGTGCAGCTTCACTTCCATCTTCGGCTTGCCGGCATCCAGTACGAACTGCTCCTGAATCGCCACGATCTTGCGGATCTCGTCATGACCGAACATGATCGCTTCCAGCATGACTTCTTCCGGCACTTCCTCCGCGCCCGCTTCAACCATCATGATGGCGTCCTTGGTGCCGGCTACGACGAGATGAATATCGCTCTTATCCGCTTGTTCCAGCGTCGGATTGATGACGAATTGTCCGTCCACGCGGCCGACAATGACGCCGCCGATCGGACCGCTGAACGGCACATCGGAGATGCTGAGCGCAGCGGATACGCCAATCATGGCTGCAATCTCGGGAGCGCAGTCCTGGTCCACGCTCATGACCATGGCCACGACCTGAACGTCGTTCCGGAAACCTTCCGGGAACAGGGGGCGGATCGGACGATCCGTCAGACGTCCGGCCAGAATCGCCTTCTCGCTCGGGCGGCCTTCGCGTTTGATGAAGCCTCCCGGTATTTTACCAACCGCATACAACCGTTCCTCATAGTTCACGGTCAGCGGGAAAAAGTCCAAATCTTTCGGTTCGGCCGACGCGGTTACCGTACACAGCACGACGGTTTCGCCGTAGCGCGCCATGACAGCGGCATTGGCTTGCTTGGCCAAGCGTCCGGTTTCGAGGATGAGCGTTCTGCCGCCCAAATCCATCTGCACCTTCTTTTCCATGGGTACCCTCCTCATATTTCGCGCATCGTTCTCATGCACGATCCTCATTATGTATTCTCTATCATTTATAACCATTCTGCATAATGGCTAGTATTTCCTTCTTTTCGCGAAAACATTAGCCGAAAAAAAGCAACCGCGCCGCCTCCATGCCTCGTCCGAACGGACCGCAAGCACAAGGTCAAACGGGGTTGCTTCTTTAAGTGGCCGTTAAAAAAAATTAACGACGCAGACCGAGCTTCTCGATCAGTGCGCTGTAGCGCTGAACGTCTTTGTTCTTCAAGTACGTCAGCAGCTTACGGCGTTGACCTACCATCTTGAGCAGACCACGACGGGAATGATGATCCTTCTTGTGAGTCTTCAAGTGGCCGGTCAGATTGACGATGTTTTCCGTCAAAATTGCGATTTGCACTTCAGGAGATCCCGTATCGTTCTCATGCGTTTTGTGAGTTTGGATAAGTTCCTGTTTGCGTTCTTGAGTCAATGCCATGTTATTTCACCTCCATGAATGTATATCCCCTGTGGCCCAGAGACCGTCTGGAGAGTCGATTCTCCATGCCAAGGTTCATATTTTATGCCGGCACCTGTGTATCGACAACGTTTAACAGTATATCACAACCAGCAGATAAAAGTAAAATGAATTCATGCCATATCTTGAGAAGAATTTCCGGCGGCAATCCTCTTCGCCTGTTCCGCATCCGCCGCGATCTGGGCGATAAGCTCCTGCACGGAAGCGAACTTGCGCTCCGGGCGAATAAAAGCAAGCAGCTCCACGGCGATCAGCTCGCCGTAAATCGAGGCGTTAAACTCGAACAAATGAGCCTCCAGCGACGCAGCGGGCAAGCTCTCGTGAAACGTCGGTTTGACGCCGATATTCATGACGCCGGCATAGCTGCGTCCGCCTACGTAAGCGCGGATCGCATATACGCCGTTCGCGGGGACCAAATAGGGCTCTTCCAATCGGATATTAGCCGTCGGGAAACCGATCGTGCGTCCCCGGGCCTCGCCGTGAACGACCGTTCCTTGCAGGCGGTACGGGCGGCCCAGCAGCACGGTTGCGTCCTGTACCCGTCCATGCTGCAGATCGTCCCGAATACGGGAGCTGCTGACCTTCTCGCCGTCCAGATGAAACGGACGCACGACCTCGACGGCGAACCGTCCCTTGGCCAGCTCGCAGAGCCGGTCCGGCGTTCCGGCTCCTTTGTAACCGAAGGTGAAATCAAAACCGACATTCACCGTATTTACCTGAAGAGGGACAAGCATCCGCTCCACGAAATCTTCGGGGGACACCCGCATGAATTTCTCGTTAAAATCGACCAAATAAGCCGCGTCCACACCCTGCTGCCGCATCAGCTCCAGCTTCCGGGTATGCGGCGTCAGCAGCCTGGCGTATTTGTCAATGCCCATGACTTGGCGGGGATGCGGATGAAACGTCATGATCGCCGCGGGAAGGCCGAGCTCATGTCCCGATTGGACCGCCCGGGTGATCACTTCCTGATGCCCCCGATGAACGCCGTCGAAATCCCCGATGGCAAGAACCTGCGGCCGGGAGGCCGGCTCCTTGTCCCCCAGCGGAAACGTTAAATGGAACGTTTGCATGGATGAGTCTTCACCTACTATTCTCTCGAACCGAATTTATGAAAAGACTTTCATTGGTACAAGCAGCTTGCGCTCGGCATCCGTCTCGAAGATTCCGAGCAATCGTCCGTCCTCGGCGAACGCTGCGACGACGCCTTCCGGCTCAGCGCCGGAAGTCCACGGGATCTTCTGCCCAAGCAGGGCTCGCCGGGCTTGCTCCGCATTCAGACGGACCGACGGCAGATGGGACATCGCTTGTTCCGACGGAAGCAGACGGGATTCCAGTTCGCCGGATCGGTGGAGTTCGGCAATCTGCTCCAGCGTCAGGCAGCTCTCCGGTCCGATGCGGCCGGTCGATACGCGCACCAGCTCCCCCATGACCGCAGGGACCCCCAGCGCACGTCCGATATCGACGCAGAGCGTACGAATGTAGGTGCCCTTGGAGCATTC
Source organism: Paenibacillus gyeongsangnamensis (assembly GCF_027533625.1). Lineage (GTDB taxonomy): Bacteria > Bacillota > Bacilli > Paenibacillales > NBRC-103111 > Paenibacillus_G > Paenibacillus_G gyeongsangnamensis. Next base: position 219,371 of record NZ_JAQAGZ010000004.1, read on the forward strand.
CACACGGAAGCGGACGGCCGGAAATTCCCCGGACCAATTCATCTCGAGAATCTCGATGCCGTATATCGTAACCTTCCTGGACTTGCGCTCCACCTGGACGCCTTGCCGGGCAAGCTCGTACAACCGCTTGCCGTCTACCTTAACGGCGGAATACATAGGAGGCACCTGCTCGATCTCTCCCACGAAGCGGGAGATGACCCGCCGTACCAGCTCTTCGCTCAGCCGCGACTTCACATCCTCCTGCTTCTCCATGACGGCGCCGCTTAAATCTTCGGTATCCGTTGAAAAGCCGAGCAGAAGATTCGCTTCATACGCCTTCGGCAAATCTTGAATATATTCGACAAGACGGGTGGCCCGTCCGATACAAAGCGGGAGCACACCGGTAACGTCGGGATCAAGCGTCCCGGTATGACCGATTCGTTTAATCTTGACAATCCCACGGACTTTCGCCACTACGTCATGGGATGTAAAGCCCTTCGGCTTCCATACGGGTAAAATACCTTCCAGCGTCATGCGAGCGCCAACCCTACTTCCTTCACGATCCGTTCGACCGCTTCTTCCATCGATCCTGTCAGCGTACAGCCTGCGGCCCGGATATGTCCGCCGCCGCCGAAGGATTGAGCCAGTCGGGCCACATCGACGGCTCCCGCCGAACGCATGCTGACTTTAATGACGCCGGGCTGCTTTTCCTTGAACAGCACGCCGACCTCTACACCCTCCACGTTTCTGGCGTAGTTGACCAGACCGGCCATATCCTCGGAGGATGCTTCGGTAGTTCTCAAGTCGTCCAACGTGACCGATAGCCACGCGAGCTTCTTGTCATGGGCAAACGAGAGGGTCTTAAGGCTTTCCTTCAGCAGGGAAACCTGAGCATAGGTCATCGTCTCGAGCAGACGTTCGGCAAGCTCGTAGCCGGGCACCCCATAACCCAGAAGCTCCGCGGCGATGGTAAGCACCTTAGGCGACGTATTGGAATAACGGAACCCGCCGGTATCCGTGAGCAGTCCCGAATAAATGCAGCTGCTGAGCTCGGAGGAGAACGGAAGACCGAGCGTCCTCGTCAAATCATACAACACTTCCACCGTAGCGGCGGCATCTTCACGCACAAGATTCACATGACCGAAGCCGTCATTGGTCGCATGATGATCGATGTTGAGCAGCTGGTAGCCCTCAGCGAAAACTCCATGCACTTTCCCGATCCGTTCAAAATCGGCGCAGTCTACAGAAACGATCCGCTCGAACGCACGTTCGAGCGGATTCGTCTCGTAGTTCGTGATGGAAAACGGGCCGGCCATATACATGAACTTGTCCGGCATCCGTCCTTCGTTAATCAGGGTAAACCGTTTGCCCATCGAGTGCAGCATCCATGCGACAGCAAAGGTTGATCCGGCAGCATCCCCATCCGGCTGGATGTGGGATACCACCAGGAAATCGTCGTTGCTGCGGAGAAATTCCGCCGCCTGCTCCAACTGAACGTTATAGCCCGTTGTCATAGACTGGCATTCCCCTCGTTAATTTGCTGCAGGAGCGATTCAATCTTGCTGCCGTAATCGATCGATGCATCGAACTTGAAGATCAGCTCGGGAATCTTGCGCATCCGGATCCGTTTGCCGAGCTCGGAGCGGATAAATCCGCTGCCGCGGCCCAGGGCCCGAAGCGTCTCCGCCTTCTGCTCATCCGTACCCAGTACGCTTAGATACACCTTCGCCTGGGAAAAATCGTTCGTCACCTCAACGCCGGTCACCGTAATGAACCCAATTCGCGGATCCTTCAGCTCGGATTGAATGATTTGGCTCAATTCCTTCTTAATCTGTTCGCCTACTCGGCCTACACGAATTTTTGCCATAGCGGATCACCTCTCTACAGTTTCCATGACGAAGGCTTCAATCGTATCTCCTTCTTTAATATCATTAAATTTCTCAAGAGATATACCACACTCGTAGCCTTGCGCCACTTCTTTGGCGTCGTCCTTGAAACGCTTGAGCGAGTCGATCTTGCCGGTGTGCACCACGATGCCGTCGCGGATCAGACGAAGCTCCGCATTGCGTGCGATCTTGCCGGAAGTTACCATGCAGCCGGCGATCGTTCCGACCTTGGTCACCTTGAACACGTTGCGGACTTCCGCTTGGCCGATGACGACTTCTTTGTACATCGGATCGAGGAGACCTTTCATGGCTTGCTCGATTTCTTCAATGATTTTGTAGATAATGCTATGGAGACGAATGTCGACCTTTTCCTGATCGGCCGTATTCTTCGCTTGCGGTTCCGGGCGAACGTTAAAGCCGATAATAATCGCATTCGATGCGGATGCGAGAATAACGTCGGATTCCGTAATCGCGCCTACCCCGTTATGAAGAATCTTCACGCGGGCGCCTTCGATGTCGATTTTCTCCAGGGAGCCCTTCAGTGCTTCCGCCGATCCTTGAACGTCGGATTTGATGATCACGTTCAGATCCTTGATGTCGCCTTCTTTGATTTGCTTATACAAATCGTCCAGCGTTACGCGGCTGTTCGCGCCCATCTCGGATTGACGCAGCGTTGTAGCGCGGCGCTCTGCAATGGCTCTTGCCTTACGCTCGTCCTCGAAAGCGAGGAACGGATCGCCCGCTTGAGGCACTTCCGTCAAACCGGTAATTTCAACCGGCGTAGAAGGTCCCGCTTCCTTGAGCTTCTTGCCTTTATCGTTGACCATGGCACGCACGCGGCCGAAGCATACGCCGGCTACAAAGCTGTCGCCGACCTTCAGCGTACCGTGCTGAATCATAATGCGGGCAACCGGTCCTTTACCTTTATCCAGCTCAGCTTCGATGACGGTGCCGCGGGCGCGTTTGTTCGGATTCGCTTTGAGCTCCTGAACTTCCGCAACGAGCAGAATCATATCGAGCAGATTTTCAAGTCCGATGCCCTGCTTCGCAGAAACGTTGCAGAAAATCGTGTCGCCGCCCCATTCTTCCGGAACGAGCTCATAATTCGTCAGCTCCTGCTTGACGCGGTCCGGATCGGCACCCGGCTTATCGATCTTGTTCACCGCTACGATGATCGGCACCTTCGCCGCTTTAGCATGGGCAATGGCCTCAACCGTCTGTGGCATAACTCCGTCATCCGCAGCAACCACAATAATCGTAATATCCGTTACCTGTGCTCCACGGGCACGCATGGAAGTAAACGCTTCGTGACCTGGCGTATCCAGGAATGTAATTTTCTTATTGTGCGTCTCGATCTGATAAGCACCGATGTGCTGCGTAATCCCGCCCGCTTCACCTTCGGTTACGTTGGTTTTGCGGATCGCATCTAGCAGCGTCGTCTTACCATGGTCAACGTGACCCATAATCGTAACGACCGGAGGACGTTCCATTAAGTCCGCTTCGTCGTCTTTCTCTTCAACCAGCTCAAAGTTGTCTTCCTCTACCGGAATCTTCAGCTCGACTTCAACGCCGTAGTCGGACGCAAGCAGCTGAATGGCATCCAGGTCCATCTCTTGGTTGATCGTCGCCATTACGCCCAGGAACAACAGCTTCTTAATGACTTCGGAGGCGTCCTTGTGCAGCAATTTGGCCATTTCGCCGACCGTCATCGTGCCGCGTACGATCACTTTCTTCGGTGTATTGTCGATCTTCGGCTTCGGAGGCTCTTGTTGGCCGCGTCCGCCGCGTTGATTGCGGCCGCCGCCGCGTTGGTTCGAGCTTCTGTTATCGTCAAAACGTCTGGCGCCCGGCTTGGGCTTCTTCGGTCCTACACTCTTCGTATCGTCGCCATCGACGTCGTTGAGGGACGGCACCTTCGGAGGCGCTGCGTTAAATGCGGCACGTGCGCCCGCATTCCGCTCCCGGTCGCTCCGGGAGTCGAAGCCACGCCTTTGATCCGGACGCTGGCCTTGACCGCCGCCGCCTTGACCTTGCGGACGAGCAGCCGGCCGGCTGCCTTGAGACGCGGCAGTGCCGCTGCCGCCCTGGCCGCCCCCGCGATATCCGCCTTGACCGCCTTGACCTTGACCGCCTCCGCGGTATCCGCCTTGGCCGCCGCCTTGACCGCCTTGGCCTTGGCCGCCTCCGCGGTTGTATCCGCCCTGACCGCCTTGACCGCCCTGGCCTTGGCCGCCTCCGCGGTTGTATCCGCCCTGACCGCCCTGACCTTGGCCGCCTCCGCGGTTGTATCCGCCCTGACCGCCCTGACCTTGGCCGCCTTGGCCGCCTTGGCCGCCTCCGCGGTTATATCCTCCCTGACCGCCGCCTTGGCCACCTTGGCCGCCTCCGCGGTTGTATCCGCCCTGACCGCCACCTTGGCCGCCTCCGCGATTGTATCCGCCCTGGCCGCCACCTTGGCCACCGCCGCGATTGTATCCGCCCTGACCGCCGCCTTGGCCGCCGCGGTTAGAACCGCCTTGGCCTTGCTGACGTCCGCCTTGGCGGTTATCACTGCCTTGGCCCTGGCCGCCTTCACCCTGGCCGCCTTGACGCGTGGATACCGATTGTACTTGCGAGCCCGGCTGCTTCGTCTCCGGCTTCGGCTGGACGGCAACCGTTTGTTCCTTCGGTTCAGGACGAGCCGAGGTATGCGCCGGTCTGTCCGCCGGCTTCGAGCCTCCGCCCGCTCCGTCCCGTTTTGCTGCTGCATTCGCTTTTACGTCTTTAAAAAATTTCTCTACGCTCTCCACCGCACCATTCTCCATTACGCTCATATGGTTGTTAACCGGAATATCCAGTCGTTTTAATATCGTGATAATCTCTTTGCTGCTCATATTCAGTGACTTTGCATATTCGTAAACTCTGAGTTTATCTTTATTGTTGTCCGGTTTAGTCAATACTGTCCACCTCCGTACGTATTCTATGGCTGATCCATCAACATACGCGCAAATCCCGCATCGGTCACGGCAATCACTACGCGCGCTTCCTTACCGATGCTGGCCCCCAATTGTGTACGATCACCGAACTGTAGTAAAGGAACTTGGTAAGTATTGCACTTATCGCTGACTTTTTTGAGGGTGCCTTGCGACGCGTCCTCCGCAACGATAACCAGCTTGGCGCTGCCGCCGCGAACCGAATCGATCACGAACTCTTCACCGGTGACGACCTTCCCCGCCCGCATGGCCAACCCTAAATTGTTAAAAAATTTATTCGTCTTCATCGTCATCCACCGTATCTTTAGCCGCCAAAAAATCGTCCTCCACCTTGATGAAGTCCCTTTCCAAAGCATCGTAGATTTCCGGACTGACGGTTATTTTGAGCGCCCGGTCGAACGCCCTCGACTTCTTCGCCAGCTTGAAGCAGGAGGATTTCCCGCACAGATAGGCGCCACGGCCGGCCTTCTTCCCCGTAATGTCGATGAGCAGTTCATCGCTTGGCGTCTTCACTACGCGGATCAGCTCTTTCTTGGGCATCATCTGCTGGCAGGCGACGCACTTCCGGAGAGGAATTTTTCTTTGCTTCATTACCAGATCCGCCCCTTGCTAAATTTATTGAAACGCTAGTCGATGCTCACCGAATCCTGGTGCATTTCTTCGGCATGCGTCTTCGGACGGCCGAATTCCTGCTCCGCCTGGGTTTCGCTCTTGATATCGATCTTCCAGCCGGTCAGCTTCGCCGCAAGACGGGCGTTCTGGCCCTTGATCCCGATCGCGAGGGACAGCTGATAATCCGGTACGATGACGCGCGCCATTTTCTCGGCCTCATATACCTGCACCTCGATTACTTTGGACGGGCTGAGCGCATTGGCTACATACTCTTCCACGCTGTCCACCCAGCGCACGATGTCGATTTTCTCGCCCTTCAGCTCGCCTACGATCGTTTGCACCCGCATGCCTCTGGGTCCTACGCAGGAGCCGACGGGATCAACCTCCGGATTGCGCGAGTACACGGCGATTTTGGAACGGAATCCGGCTTCGCGCGCCACGGAACGAATCTCGACCACCCCTTGAAAAATCTCGGGAACTTCCAGTTCGAACAGACGCTTCAGCAGACCCGGATGCGTTCGGGACAGCATGATTTGCGGCCCTTTCGTCGTATTCTCGACCTTCGTGATATAAGCCTTCACGCGGTCTCCGTGCTTAAACTTGTCGGTCGGCATCAGCTCGCCAAGCGGCATGGCCGCTTCGATCTTGCCAAGGTCGATGTACAAATTCCGCTGATCCTGACGCTGCACAATGCCGTTGACGATATCTTCTTCTTTATCGACATAGGCGTTATAGATCAGGCCGCGTTCCGCTTCGCGAATGCGCTGGGTGACGACCTGCTTCGCCGTCTGAGCGGCGATCCGGCCGAAGTCCCGCGGCGTTACTTCGATTTCGACGATATCGTTCAATTGATAGTTTTGATTCATTTCCCGAGCCGCGTACAGCGAAATTTCGAGACGCGGATCCAGCACTTCGTCGACGACGGTCTTGCGCGCATACACTTTGATCAGTCCGGTATGGCGGTTGATATCGACGCGCACGTTCTGGGCTGTGTTGAAATTGCGTTTGTAGCTTGAAATCAGCGCCGCTTCGATCGCATCGATCAGCACTTCTTTGGCGATGCCTTTTTCCCTTTCGATCTCATTCAGCGCTTCAATAAAATCCATGTTCATTTGAATGGAGCTCCCCCTCTCATAAAATGCAAGCGTAAAAACGAATCCTCTAGAATAAAATGGCCAACCGTGCGCTGGCGACTTTACCGAAAGGAATGCTGATCTTCTTCTTGCCCATTTCGATGACGACGGTCTCTTCGTCAAAGGAATGCAGCGTGCCTTCGAATTCCTTCAGACCGTCAATCGGCTCGTAGGTCGTAACGAATACATGCTCGCCAACCGCTTTATGGTAGTCCTGCGTTTTCTTCAGCGGACGCTCCGCGCCGGGTGAAGACACCTCGAGGAAATAAGCTCCTTCGATCGGGTCCTTCTCATCGAGCTTCGCGCTCAGGTACTCGCTGATCCGGCCGCAATCATCGATATCGATGCCACTTTCCTTATCGACGTAGACCCGCAGGAACCAGTTCCCGCCCTCTTTGACATATTCCACATCGACAAGCTCAAATCCGTTTTCATTCAAAAAAGATTGAACCAGCTCTTCCACGATGGATTTGATTTGCTGTGCACTGCTCAATCGATTCCCTCCTGTCAAGGCTGCGATTAGGATGTGTAAAACGCTTCGTTCGCCACTCGCCAGAGCGCAAATAAAGCTTATACAAAATGTAAAGAGTGGGTTTCCCCACTCTCTGAACGCGAGATATTACATTGTTACCAAAGAAGATTATACCATAAGAGTTCGTTTCATGCAATATAACGAGCCGGGGTCTCCGCCGGCCGCTTGCTAGAATAAAGACAGCTGGTTCGTTTCCGGCAAGCCGCGGAAGCAGCCCATGCCGGCGAGCAGCTCGACGATCGTTTTGGAGGCTTTACTCCGGTTCTGGAAATCCTCGATCGACAGGAACGGCCCTTCATTCTTGGCGGCGGCGATATTCTTCGCGGCATTGTCTCCAATGCCCCCGATCGCCGAGAACGGCGGAATGAGCGAATCTTCTTCGACGAGAAACTTCGTCGCATCCGACTTGTAGAGGTCGATGCTCTTGAAGGAGAAGCCGCGGGCCGTCATCTCCAGCGCCATCTCCAGCAGCGATACGGAGTTTTTCTCCTTCGGCGTCGCCTGGAAGCCCTTCTCCTCGATCTCGATCAAGCGGCGTAAAATCGCGTCATAGCCTTGGCAGAGCAGCTCCAGCTCGAAGTCGTCCGCCCGCACCGTAAAATACGTCGCGTAATATTCGATCGGATAATAGAGCTTGAAGTAGGCAGTACGCACGGCGGATATAACGTAAGCCGAAGCATGCGCCTTCGGGAACATGTACTGGATCTTCTCGCAGGAATCAATGTACCATTTGGGCACATTGCACTTTTTCATCTCTTCCTTCCATTCTTCCGTCAGGCCTTTGCCCTTCCGCACGCTTTCCGTAATTTTAAAAGCCAGCGCCGCATCCATTCCCGCTTTGTAGATCAGGAACAGCATGATATCGTCGCGGCAGCCGATCACGGTCTTGATCGTACAGATACCTTTCTTGATCAGCTCCTGCGCGTTGTCGAGCCAGACGCCCGTACCGTGCGACAGTCCCGAAATCTGCAGCAGGTCGGCAAAGCTCGACGGCTTCGCTTCCTCCAGCATCTGGCGCACGAACTTCGTCCCCATTTCGGGAACGCCGTAGGTTGCGACCGAAGTACGGATCTTCTCCGGCGTCACGCCGAGCGAATCCACCGAGTTGAACATACTCATGACCTTCGGATCGTTCATCGGGATGGTCGTCGGGTCCACGCCCGTCAAATCCTGCAGCATCCGCATCATCGTCGGGTCATCGTGCCCGAGAATATCCAGCTTCAGCAGGTTCGCATCGAAGGCGTGGTAATCGAAGTGCGTCGTCTTCCAGTCGGCGCTCGTATCGTCTGCCGGGTATTGCACCGGTGTGATTTCGTTCACGTCGATGTAATCCGGCACGACCACGATCCCGCCCGGATGCTGGCCGGTGCTGCGCTTGACGCCCGTACAGCCGGAGGCCAGCCGGTTCAGCTCGGCGCCGCGCCAGCTTTTCCCCTGCGCTTCCTCGTACTTCTTGGCGAAGCCGAAGCCGGTCTTCTCCGCCACCGTGCCGATCGTTCCCGCGCGGAACACGTTCTTCTCCCCGAACAGCACCTTCGTGTAGTTATGCGCGTGCGGCTGGTATTCGCCCGAGAAGTTTAAGTCGATATCGGGAACCTTGTCCCCTTTAAAGCCAAGGAACGTTTCGAACGGAATATCCTGGCCTTCGCCTTTCAGCTTGCTGCCGCATTTCGGACATTTCTTATCCGGAAGGTCGAATCCGGAAGGGATGGACCCGTCCAGAAACCACTCGCTATATTGGCAGGTGCAAATATAATGAGGTGGAAGCGGGTTGACCTCGGAGATGCCGAGGAACGTAGCGACGACGGAAGAGCCGACCGAGCCCCGCGAGCCTACCAGGTAGCCGTCCTCGTTCGATTTTTTCACCAAGCGCTCGGAAATGAGATAGTTCGCCGAGAAGCCGTATTTGATGATCGGCACGAGCTCCTTCTCCAGCCGGGCGGTAATGACCTCCAGCAGGTCGTCTCCATAAATTTTCTTTGCCGTTTCATAGCATTTGGTCCGGATTTCCTCATCGGCGCCTTCGATAATCGGCGTGAATAGGCCGTTATCCGTCGGGCCGCCTTTGGTCGGGAACAACTCCAGCTCCTCGAACCGGTCCGCCAGCTCGCTCGTGTTCTTGACAACGACCTCATAGGCCGTCTGCTCGCCGAGAAACTTAAACTCCCCCAGCATCTCCTTCGTCGTCCGCAGATGCACGTCGGGCTTGCGGATATCCTTCAACGGACTAAAGCCGGTAATGCCGTGAATCGTAATGTCCCGAAAAATCTTCTCGCGCGGATGCAGGTAGTGCACGTTGCCTGTGGCGATGACCGGCTTGCCCAGCTTGCGCCCTAGCTCTACGATCTTGCGGCTTGCATCCTCGAGCTGAGCCGGGCTTCCGACCAGGCCTTTGTCCACCAGATGCATGTTCACGCAGGTCGGCTGAATTTCAAGCACATCATAGAACTCGGCAACCATCTCGGCTTCTTCTACCGATTTGTTCAGTACCGTTTCGAACAGCTCTCCCTTTTCGCAGCCGGATGCGATGAGCAGGCCGTCGCGCATTTTTTGCAGCAGGCTTTTCGGAATGCAGGGAACCCGATGAAAATATTCCGTGTGCGAAAGGGAGACGAGCGTATACAGGTTTTTTTTGCCCGTCATGTTGAGAGCATAGATGCAGCAGTGGAACGGCCGCTGCGTTTTTAGGTTTTTGCCGACCTCGTCGTTCAGTCGGTCCAGCTCTCCAAATCCGCGTTCCCCCGCTTCCTTGAGCAGATGGAACAAGACATGTCCGAGTGCGATGGAGTCGTCGATGGCCCGGTGATGATTCTCCAGACTGACCTTGAATTTCTCGGTCAGCGTGTTGAGCCGGTGATTTTTGAGCGACGGGAACAGCAGCCTTGCCAGCTCCAGCGTATCGAGTACGGGATTCGTCACCTCGGGATGCCCCATCCGCTTGCAATTCGCCTGAATAAACCCGATATCGAATCTCGCATTGTGCGCAACCAAGACGGCGTCACCGACAAAATCAAGAAACTTCGGCAGCATCTCTTCCAGCTCCGGTGCCCCTTTGACCATTTCGTCGGTAATGTTCGTCAGCTGCTGTATATTGTAAGGGATGCGCTCATGCGGATCGATGAAGGTGGAGAAGCGGCCGATTTCCTTACCTTCCTTCATCTTGACTCCGGCCAACTCGATGATTTTGTTGCTCGTGACGGACAGGCCCGTCGTCTCGATATCGAAGACTACATACTCGGCGTCGCTTAGCGCCACCCCCGTCGGGTTCATCACGACCAGCACGGAATCGTCGACGACGTTGGCCTCGACGCCGTACAATATTTTGATATGATGCTTATGCGCCGCATGGTTCGCTTCCGGGAAGCTCTGCACGCCGCCGTGATCCGTAATCGCGATCGCCTTATGGCCCCATTTGGCCGCGGTCTTGATGTATTGGTCTACGGACGTTATGCCGTCCATCGTGCTCATCGTTGTGTGAAGATGGAATTCAACGCGCTTTTCTTCCGCATTGTCTTTGCGTTCGGGCGGCGCCATAATTTCATTGACGTCGGACGGGATCATGACGAGCTCCGGAATTTGCATGAAGCGGTCGTATTCGACGCGCCCCCGCAGCTTGAGCCATGTTCCGTTCGAGATCAGATTGTAGATTTTCACATCCTCTTTCGTTTTGGCGAACGCCTTAATCATAAGGGAATCGGTGAAATCCGATATATTGAACGTGTACAGGGTGCTGCCGTTTCGAAGCTCCTTCACTTCAAGCCCGAATACCGTCCCCTGTACGGTAATTTTCTTTTCCTCGTCCTTGATATCCTGCAGCGGAACGGCCTGATCCCGGATATCGTAGCCGACCATGAGCTTCACCTCGGCGTCCGATTCGGCTGAAGCCGCTTGATTCTCCGCCTCAACGGCAGTCATGATCACGCTGGTGACTTCTTTTTCTTCCTGCTGGATTTGCTTCTGGAACTGTTCGAGGACATCCTCGCGAGCGGCATCCACCGTCAGCTTAACCAGGTATTCCACGCCGAAGAACGTGGAGAAATAATTGCGGATCCATTCCGCAATGTTCTTCTTCTTCGCCAGCTCCAGCCCGATCGAGTCCAGCAAATGCAAGGTCAGTACCTTCCCCGCGACATCGATCTTGGCTTTGGTCATCCAGCCGTTGATCGATGCGGCTTCACGCTGAACCCATTCGATGAACATGCCCCAGTACTCGTGAGCCACCGCCTCCGGCGACACCTCATCGGTATACTGCAGCATGAAACGAATCGCGGCAATATGCGCGAACTTATCCCGAATCATTTTACAGAACGAACGGTAAATATGGTGGGGCACGACCGTGTTTTTGACGATGTAAAACGTCCACTCCCGGTTCTTGCGGCTCGTCTCCACCTTATCAATATATCCGTCCGAGAAAAAGGAGCGAACGACGTCCGCCGGCACCCCGGCCCGATCCATCAGCATCTCGAAGCGCTCCCGCTTCGCCGCCGTACTGCTACTGCTCATGCTGGTCCTCCCCCACATGTGAACTGCCAATTCTCCCAAGAAAAAGGAAAGGACAAAAGGAATGAGTTGCGTCCCGTTTTGCCCTTATGACTTCATTAGTAAGCTCGTCCGAAGACGACCGTATGCTTGGCCGCTTCCCCGCAGGCCAGGCATGTCGATTTGTGCACTTCCGGCTCAAAAGGAATGTTCCGGCTCGTCGCACCGGTTTCCTCTTTCACTTGCGCCTCGCAGGCGTTCGAGCCGCACCAGCCCGCATATACGAAACCGCGCTTCTGCTCCAGGAACGACTTTAGATCCTCGATGGTATCCACCTGAGCCATATGGTCGTCGCGGAACCGCTTGGCTCGATCATACATTTCCTGATGGGTTTCCGTCAACAATTTTTGTACTTCTTCGACAAAACGGTCCTGAGCTACGATGCGCTTCTCCCCGGTAATGCGGGACACGAGCACAACTTGTCCATTGTCCATGTCGCGAGGCCCAAGCTCCACGCGAACCGGCACGCCGCGCATTTCATATTCGTTAAACTTCCAGCCAGGGCTTTGGCTAGGGTCGTCGTCCACCATGACACGGACGCCCGCCTTCTTCAGCTCTGCGTACAATTCCCGCACCCGGGCGTTCACTTGCTCGCGTGTCTTGGCCGGGCCGATCGGAATCATGACGACCTGCGTCGGCGCGATCTTCGGAGGAAGCGCAAGGCCACGGTCGTCGCCGTGCACCATGATCAGCGCCCCGATCAGACGCGTGCTGACGCCCCACGAGGTGGTATGGCAGAACTGCTGCTGATTCTCGCGGTCAAGGAATTTGATGTCGAACGCTACGGCGAAATTCGTGCCGAGGTAGTGGGAGGTTCCCGCCTGCACCGCCTTGCCGTCCTTCATCATCGCCTCGATCGAGAACGTATCCACCGCGCCGGCGAATTTCTCGGAAGGCGTCTTCTGCCCCATAATGACCGGAATCGCCAAATAGTTCTCGGCGAAGTCGCGGTAAATTTCCAGCATCTGCATCGTTTCTTTGCGTGCGTCCGCTTCGTCCTCATGCGCCGTATGGCCTTCCTGCCACAGGAATTCGCTGGTGCGAAGGAACGGCATCGTTCGTTTCTCCCAGCGGACGACGTTCGCCCATTGGTTAATGAGCAGCGGCAGATCGCGGTACGATTGAATCCACTCGGCATACATATGGCCGACCATGGTCTCCGAGGTCGGACGGATAGCGAGCCGCTCCTCCAGCTTTTCGCCGCCCGCTTCCGTTACGAACGGCAGCTCCGGGTTAAAGCCCTCCACATGCTCCTTCTCCTTCTGGAAGAAGCTCTCGGGGATGAAGAGCGGGAAGTATGCGTTGCGGTGCCCCGTCTCTTTAAACCGGCGGTCCAGCTCTTTCTGGATGTTTTCCCAAAGCTCGTAGCCGTCCGGCTTGAAGACGATACAGCCGCGAACCGGCGAATAGCTCATCAGATCCGCCTTCTTGATCGTATCGATATACCAACGGGAAAAATCCTCGCTCTGCGGCGTAATTTCTTTGACAAACTGCTTATCGTTCGACATCGTTATCCCCCTGACACGAAAGAAGCTATTCGTGATTATTCATCAACCGAAAGCGACGCCGATGAACGGGAGGTTTCCCGCGTCATGGGCGTCTGCATTCGCTGTCCCCTTATCCTTTGATTAAACGCAAAATATCATTATAAGTCACGGCGATCATTAAAAGCATCAGCATAGCGAATCCGACAAAATGAACCATGCTTTCCCGGCTCGGATCCACCGGCTTGCCGCGAACCGCCTCCAGCAGGAGAAATACCAGCCGGCTTCCGTCCAGCGCCGGAAACGGCAGCAGGTTGAAGATGCCGAGATACAGGCTGAGCAGCCCCGCCCAGAAAATGTACTGAGCCCAGCCGGCACTAGCCTGCTCGCTCGTAAACTTCACGATGCCGACCGGTCCGGCCATATCCTCCATTTTAAACTGGAGCGTAACCAGCTTGCCGAAGCTGTCCAGGATCGATGCGGTCGCTGACGTCATGCTGCTCCAGCCGTTCGTGATGCCCTCGGACAAGGATGCGGGACGGGTTTCCGCGGTGAGTGTGACGCCGATTTTCCCGCTGCCCTGATCCTCGGCCGGCACAACCTCTTTGCGCATCTGCTCTTTATTCCGCTCGATGATCCAGATCATCGGCTTATTCACCGATTGCTTGATCTGGCTCGTCAGCTTGTTGCGATCGGCGCCGATCGGCTCTCCGTTGACATTCAGGATCAGATCGCCTGCCTGCAGTCCCGCCTTCTGCGCGGGAGATCCGGGGACGGTATCCATAATCTTCACTTTATCCGGTACGCCCGCCATGAACACCACGGTAACGAACAGCACGAATGCCAGCAGGAAGTTCATTACCGGACCCGCCGCTATGGACAATGCGCGCTGCCCTACGGTTTTGCTGCCGAACTGGCGATCGAGCGGAGCGATTTGCGTTTCCTTATCCTTGCTCACCATGAGCGCTTGCGGATCGATGGGGTACCTTTGGACATCACCGTCGACATCGAGGCGGACAAACAAGTCCTTTTCGAGATCGATCTTCTCTACTACGCCTTCCAGCGCTCCGGAGCGTTGTTCAAATTCGTTGAGATACAGATGCGTCGACCTGCCATCCTCAAGCTTCAGCGCGATGCGCTGTCCCGGGTTGATTTGTACGATTTCCGGGTCTTCCCCGGCCATCCGGACAAAGCCGCCGATGGGCAGAAGTCTTAACGTATAGCGGGTTTCTCCACGCTTAAAAGATACGAGCTTCGGCCCGAAGCCGATCGCGAATTCCCTGACAAGAATACCCGCGCGTTTCGCAAAATAATAATGTCCCCATTCATGAATCGATACGAGAACAAAAAACATAAGCACAATCTGAAGTGCATTCTGCAGCGTAGCCAAATCTTTACGGCCTCCTTAAGCACGAGTGTCTATAGCAGGTTCATGGAAGGGCGCTTCTTTGATACTAAGATTAACATTATTTGCGTAGGGAATACAAGCTGCGCCATGTTATGAAACCTATTCACTCCGGGCCGTAAACATGCCTGCCGCGGCGGGCTTCGAAAGCTTCGTTCATAGGGTGAAACGGATCCCCGAGGCCGCTACCCTGGCCCACCGGTCGATCTCAAGAATATGCTGCAGCTCCGGTACCTTCACCGCGGTATGTCGATCCAGAACAGACGCGATCAAGTCCTCAATGTGAAGGAAGCCGATCTCTCCCTTCAAGAAGCGCTCTACCGCCACTTCATTGGCCGCATTAAACACCGCGGGAACCGAGCCGCCCGCCCGTCCGCTCTCGTAAGCCATACGGAGACACGGATACCGGTCCAGGTCCATCTCGCGAAAATGGAGCCGGCCGACCTCCGCCAGACTGAGCCGCTGCGAAGGCGTCCGCATCCGGTCCGGATACGTAAGCGCATACTGAATCGGCACCCGCATATCCGGCATGCCCAGCTGGGCAATGATGCTGTGATCGACGAACTCAACAAACGAATGAATGATGCTCTCCGGATGAATCAGGACGTTAATTTGTTCATAAGACAATCCGAACAGCCAATGTGCCTCGATGACCTCAAGCCCTTTGTTCACCATGGTTGCCGAGTCAATCGTAATCTTGGCGCCCATCGACCAGTTCGGATGCTTGAGCGCATCCTGCACCGTAACGCCGTGCAGCTCCTCGCGCGTTCGGTCGCGGAACGATCCTCCGGAGGCTGTCAGCGTAATGTTATGTATGCGTTCCTTCGATTCTCCGTTCAAGCACTGGAAAATCGCCGAATGCTCGCTGTCGATCGGCAGCAGCTGCACGTTCCGCCTCGAAGCAAGCTCCGTTACCAAATGCCCGGCGCTTACCAGCGTTTCTTTGTTGGCCAGACCGATTTGCTTGCCGGCTTCCACGGCCGCCAGCGTCGGCTTCAGGCCTTGGCTTCCGACGAGCGCCGTGACCACAACGTCCGCATCCGTCGCTGCCGCAATTTCCAGCAGCCCTTCTTCGCCATAAAAGACCTCAGTTCCGGAAGGAATATCTGCCAGCAGCTTGTCGGCGAGCGCTTTAGTAGCTACCGATACCTTCTTCGGCTTGAATGCCCGCGCTTGTTCCGCCAGCAGCTCGACATTATGTCCTCCTGCCAGTCCTTCGACAGCAAAAAGCTCGGGATAATGGGAAACCACGTCGAGCGTCTGAGTGCCAATGGAGCCGGTAGAACCCAGAATGCTAATTTTTTTCATGCCGTTCACCTCTGCTCGGAATTATACGCTCGGCAGCAAGGCAAGCATATGCAGAAAAGGAAACACGATCAGCCAGCTGTCGGTCCGGTCCAGCACGCCGCCATGGCCCGGAAGAATCGTTCCCGTATCCTTGATCCCCTTCACCCGTTTATAGGCCGATTGAATCAAGTCGCCCATCTGGCCGACGACCGCAATCAAGAGCCCGATCCAAACGGCCAGCTGCCAGGATAACAGCTCCGGACGCACGAATGCGAACACAACGGCCACCACGATCGACAGCACCACGCCGCCGATCGCCCCTTCAACCGATTTCTTGGGTGAGATGGTAGGCCACAGAGGCGTCTTACCTAACCAACTGCCGGTAAAATAAGCTCCGGAATCCGTTGTCCAAATGCAGAAGAATACGAGCAGCGTCCAGAAGAGACCCCCCTCCTCCATCCAACGCGTCGCCAGCATGTAATGAAAGCCGAAGCCGATATACACCATTCCGATAAACGCCATAGCTGCTTGATCGATGGTCGTCTTGTTCTTGGAAATGACGGTAAGCGCCATAAACAGAAAAAGAAAGACCCAGGTGATCCGCTCTGGCGTCATGCCAGCCAGCTGTCCCTGCAGAGTCAAACAAATTACGCCCAAATAACCGAGTAAGGTCAGCGCTTTGTTGTCCTTCAGTTTGTTCATACGCAAGAACTCGTCATATCCGATGAAGGACAAGACGAGAAGTAGACCGGCAAACCAATAACCTCCGAGCAGGAGAAGGGCAATAAAACCTACCCCGGCGATCAGACCGGTGATGATCCGCTGCTTCAATTCAGGTTCCTCTTTTCTCTGCTATAACCCGCCGTATCTTCTTGCGCGGCGCTGATATTCTTGAATCGCCTCATAGAAATTGTGCTCTTTGAACTCGGGCCAGCACAGCTCCGTAAACCACAGCTCGGAGTAAGCCAGCTGCCACAGCATGAAATTGCTGATCCTCAGCTCGCCGCTCGTCCGGATCAAGAGATCCGGATCCGGCAGTGGATCCGTAAGCAAATAGCGGGAGAAGAGTGACTCGTCAATTTCCTCGCCGCTGATTTCGCCCTGCTTTACGTCGGCGACAAGCCGCTGGATGCCTCTTAGCATTTCCTTGCGGCTGCCATAGTTCAAGGCAAAATTAAGAATAAGACCCGTATTGTTCTTTGTCTGATCTATGGCATCCTGAATCGCCTTCAGCGTATAATCCGGCAGCCCTTCGTGCCAGCCGGTCATTCGGATTTGAACGTTATTGGCGATCAGCTCATCGATTTCTTTCGGAAAAAATTCCATAGGAAGCTTCATTAAGTAATCGACTTCTTCTTTCGGGCGTTTCCAATTTTCCGTTGAAAAAGCGTACATGGTCAGCACTCGAACCCCTATGGCGTTCGCTGCCATCGTGATCTTCTTCACGTTCTTCATGCCGGAATGATGTCCAGCCACTCTAGGCAAGCCGCGCTTCTGCGCCCAGCGGCCGTTTCCGTCCATAATGACGGCGACATGATTCGGAATATTGTCTGAATCGAGCTGTTGTATCAGCTCTTCCCCTTCCGGTTTGCTTCCAAACCATCGCTTGAATGGCTTCATTATTCTAATCCCCCATGAGGAAAGACTAAAAGCCCCCTTGAATAAGGGGGGCTTCACCTTAAACTTCCATAATTTCTTTTTCTTTGGCGCTTAATACTTTATCTACTTCGGCAATAAACTTGTCCGTAAACTTCTGAATATCTTCCTGGTGTCTGCGGGACTCGTCTTCGGAAATCCCGTTCTTCTCGAGCTTCTTCACGTCGTCGTTCGCGTCGCGGCGGATGTTGCGGATCGCCACCTTCGCTTCTTCCCCGAACTTCTTGGTCATCTTGACCAGCTCCGCGCGGCGCTCCTCCGTAAGGGCCGGAATTACGATCCGGATCGAGCTGCCATCATTGGATGGCGTCAAGCCAAGGTCGGATTTCATGATCGCCTTCTCGATGGCAGACATCGAGCTTTTGTCCCAAGGCTGAATCATGAGCGTACGGGAATCCGGCGTATTGATGTTCGCCAGCTGGTTCACCGGCGTCATGGAGCCGTAATATTCCACTTGTACGCGGTCGAGCAGTGCAGGAGTCGCGCGTCCGGCTCTGAGCGAGGACAGCTCCTTCTTCAAGGAGCCGACCGCTTTCTCCATCCGCTCCTCTGCGTTCTTCTTGATCGTTTGAGGCATTGTTTACACGCTCCCTTTCACAATCGTACCGATCTTATCACCAAGGACAACCCGTTTGATATTGCCTCTCTCGGTGATGGAGAAGACGATTAACGGAATGTTGTTATCCATGCATAAGGAGGATGCTGTAGAGTCCATTACCCCGAGGTTCTTGTTGAGCACTTCGAGATAAGTCAACGTCTCGAATTTTTTAGCGGTAGCGTCCTTGAACGGATCCGCTGAGTAAACGCCGTCCACCTTGTTCTTGGCCATCAGGATGACTTCCGCTTCGATCTCCGCCGCACGCAGCGCTGCCGTCGTATCGGTTGAGAAATAAGGATTCCCCGTCCCCGCCGCGAAAATAACGACGCGTCCCTTCTCCAGATGCCGGATCGCACGGCGGCGGATATACGGCTCAGCCACCTGCTGCATATTAATGGAGCTCTGAACCCGTGTCGGCACGCCGATATTTTCTAGAGCATCCTGCAGGGCCAGCGAGTTCATGACGGTCGCGAGCATGCCCATGTAGTCCGCGGTAGCGCGGTCGATGCCTTTGGCGCTTCCGGCAATGCCTCGCCAGATGTTGCCGCCGCCTACGACGATCGCCACTTCGACCCCAAGATCGAATACGTCTTTGACCTGCTCTGCGATCGTGGAGATCATATCGGAGTCAATTCCATACCCCTGCTGGCCGGCCAAGGCCTCACCGCTTAATTTTAATACGACTCGTTTATATGTCGGACGTTCCAAGCGCTAACCCTCCGTTTCAATCAAACCTTCCCTGCCAGGATAAACGGCTGCGCCGTTCTTGCCTTACAAGGCAGCCTTTTATCAGGAGGGATGCGGACCATAAGCCCGCCGAGAATCATTCTATCGATTTAAGTCCGCCTAACGCTTTAGCGAACTTACTCTCTATATTGTTAAAAAAGAAGGAACACAGCGTGTTCCCTCATTCCATGTATTCAATTAAAGTTTAACTTGGGACATGACTTCTTCTGCGAAGTTTTCTTGCTTCTTCTCAAGGCCTTCGCCCAGCTCATAACGGACAAAGCGGCGGATGGAGAGGTTTTCTCCGATCGTTGCGATTTTTTCCTTCAGCACTTCTTCAACCGTTTTGTCCGGATCCTTGACGAAAGGCTGCTCGAGCAAGCAGTACTCTTCGTAGTACTTGGAGATACGGCCGTCAACGATTTTCTCAACGATTTTCTCCGGCTTGCCTTCGTTGAGCGCTTGGTTCGTCAAGATTTCACGCTCTTTGTCCAGCGCCTCTTGAGGCACTTCTTCGCGGCGGAGGTATTTCGGATTCGCTGCTGCGATGTGCAAAGCCACATCGCGCACGAACGTACGGAACTGCTCGTTCTTGGCAACGAAGTCGGTTTCGGAGTTAACTTCAACCAGAACGCCGATTTTGCCGCCGGCGTGGATGTAGGACTCGATCATGCCTTCCGTTGCAATCCGGTCGGATTTCTTGGCAGCCGCCGCAAGACCCTTCTCGCGAAGAAGCTCGCCCGCTTTCGTCAAATCGCCGTTTGCTTCTTCCAATGCTTTTTTGCAATCGAGCATGCCTGCTCCTGTTTTTTCGCGCAATTCTTTTACCGCTGCTGCACTAACTGCCATAATTGTGGCCTCCTTGGATTGGATATGTAAGCCTCTACCTTAAAAAAAGGGCGGTGAAAGGATTTTGCACCTTTAAACCACCCTTTCTGTATTCATGCCATTAAGCTGATGTTTCTTCGCCTTGATGAGCTTCGATTACCGCGTCGGCAATCTTCGCCGTCAGCAGCTTCACTGCGCGGATCGCGTCGTCATTACCCGGAATGACATAATCGATTTCGTCCGGATCGCAGTTCGTATCAACGATACCTACGATCGGGATACCAAGCTTGCGGGCTTCCGCAACCGCGATGCGCTCTTTGCGCGGGTCGATGATGAACAATGCGCTCGGAAGACCCTTCATATGAGAGATACCGCCAAGGAACTTCTCAAGGCGCTCTTTTTCTTTGCGAAGGATGATAACTTCTTTCTTAGGAAGAACTTCAAACGTGCCGTCTTGCTCCCACTTCTCCAACTGGTGGAGACGGTCGATCCGGGATTTGATCGTTTGGAAGTTCGTGAGCGTACCACCCAGCCAACGTTGGTTGATGTAGTACATGCCGCAGCGCTCAGCTTCCTCTTTAACGGAATCTTGAGCTTGTTTCTTGGTGCCTACGAACAGGATTGTCCCGTTCTCGCCTGCAACGGATTTAACGAAGTTGTAAGCTTCCTCAACCTTTTTAACCGTCTTTTGCAGGTCAATAATGTAAATTCCGTTTCTTTCGGTGAAGATGTATCGATCCATCTTAGGGTTCCAACGACGGGTTTGGTGACCGAAGTGTACCCCAGCTTCAAGAAGCTGTTTCATGGAGATAACTGCCATCCTCACACACCTCCTCATATTTGGTTTTGTGTTTTCCTCCGCCGATCGCATCTTCCGTCAAAACTCCCGATGGAAGCACCCTTGCCGGAATTAATCGCCGTGTGATTTTAACACCGAAAATTACTATACCATAACTGAAAATCGGTTGCAACACTTTGTCGAAATGAAGCGGCCGTGATAAACGGCTACGCCGTTCAGGCTGTAGAGAAACCCATGAAATAGAAAAACCGCCTTGGTACCCGGTGGGGTATCCCCTTCCGGCCGCTGTTGTTATCGGAAAATTTTCAATTAATCCGTTATACAGCGGTAATTTTCCGATAACAAAGGCGGACGCTATCGCTCCAACAGGGGATACCCCTCCTACACCTTTGGCATTTTTCAGTATATCTGGGTTTCTCGTCAATCTGAACGGCTACGCCGTTCTTGTCTTACAAGACCAGCGCGTTTATCAACTAAAAAGGAAAAGACGGGTTTTCGGCCGCAGCCGAATCCGTCTTATTTAGAAGTAATATTCGCAATGACTCCGTCAAGATCCGCCGGACCTTTAAAAACATGCGTTCCCGCCACGATCTTGCCGTTCATCTTGCGTTTGTTCATCTCGTCCTCAAAAGCCTTCTTGTCGGTGACAACGCCGCTTTGAAGCAGCATGTCGGCGACTTGGAAGGAGGTCTGCCCTTCAGAGATATAAATGTAGGTTTCCCTTATGACCGAAGAACCCTGCTGTTTAGCGGCCTCTTCCTTCAGCCGCTGCTGGATGAGGTCGTCGACCTGCTTCTGGTTATAAATCTGGGCGTTTTTATCGTTCACGACAAAATATTTGGATGCGACCTGCCGGATTTGATTGCTGTCCATATCCTCCAGCGTCGGAGCGGGCACCGCAGATTTTCCTCCCGGAGCGGCAGCCACATTCATCAGCTGAAGCAGTATCGCGCCGGCAATCAATCCGGAGCCGAGACCGTACAAGAGCGGTTTGTTGTTAAACATCGGCTTGCTCCTCCCGTTTGGCCAGCTGAAGAATCAAGTGGATCTCGCCTTTGTTCATGCCGAGCTTCTTCGCAATCGCGTCGGAGGACTTTCCTTGATCATACAGCTCGAACAGCTCGGAGTACCGCTGCTTAATGTTCATTAGCGCGGCAGGCGTCGCAATCGGTTCAAGCGCGGCTTGCGGTTGTTCCGCCGCTCCGGTTTCGGCTTCGGCGACTGCGGATTGCCGTTCGGACAAGGCCGCGGCCTCCCCGGACAAAGCCGAATAAGAGCTTCCCGAGGAAGGCCTGCTCTCCCCCTGCTCCCTTTCATAGCTGATCTTGGATACGTTCTGCTGCAGCTGGTCGTTCTGCTTCTCCAAAAGCTCGACACGGGCCGCAAGCTTGGCGGAATGGATCTCGTATTCCTTCTTCGTATCCGCGAACATCCGGATGAGCGCCTGATTCTGCTCCTCCAGCTCCGCCGCGAAATGCTCCATCGTTTCTTCCATCTCGCTCAGCATCGCTTGATCGCGGCGCTTCGGCTCCCGCGTGCTCGGCAGGATCATCGCATACACGATAATCACAACTCCGATTAATACGATATACAACCACGGTTGATTCAAAGCGTTCACCTAATTCCTGCATCTTATTCCCTAGAGGGACAAATCGATATGAAGCCCTTTATAAGGATGGTCCGCGTTGCGGCCGTCGAGCTTCTTCTGCGGCTTGACGGCCTGCTTTCTGCGCGGGCTCCCGTTCCTTCCCATACCTTGCTCCGAAGAGCGGCCTTCATCCCGGATGGCGGCTTGATTCGTTTCCTCCGTCTTGCTGCTGACCGTGCGCTCGCGAACCGTATTCTTATCCGTTTCCGCAGCCAGCATGGTTTGATCCGATACCGGTTTGTGCATCAAGAGCTGCTGCTTGATTCCGGCTTCATCGTTTTTATGGAGAGCAAACTGCATTTCTATCGCCCTTAGGCTCATCCGCTTTTCGCCCCCCTTCGCAGATCAGACTCCCGGAGAATCATTAAACCAAAGGATGCATGGCGATGTCCCCGTCCTGCAGCTGGAACACGACCCGCGGAGCGGTATCCTTAACAAATTTGGTGTAACGGCCGATCACGACCTTCGTCCCGCCGTACACGTTCGATATCACTTCCACCTTGGCCCGCTCCGAGTCTTCCAGCGATTTCTCGATCTCCAGCATCCGTTCCTTGGACAGTACAAGGTCATCCGACACTTGCTTTTTGGTATGGTTGAGCTTGATCCGCATCGCTACCTTATCGGGGCCGAGCTGTCCGGCGGCCGCGAGCTGATCCAGCAATACTAACGCTTTCTCGGTCTTATCCAAATTGTCGTGAAGCGAACGGAGATGCGTGCGCAGCTGCTGCAGCTCGTTACGGAGCTCCGGCAGCACGCCTACCTCGATGACCGTTACAGTGGACATCGAGTTGCCGACCGTACGTACGATAACCCGCTCTCCCGCTTGGATCAATCCGCCGACGATCAGGCCCTTTGTTCCTTTGCAAATTACGTTCTTCCCGGCACGGATCTGAGAATGCATAATGCTTTGGCTGACCAGCACCTCATCTCCCGCTTCCACCGTAGCGTCCTGAATAAACGAGCTCTTAATCTTCTTGCCCGCGCGGATCACGCCTTTGTTGTGGCCCAGAATCCCGCCGCTGATTTCGATCGAGCCTTCGGATTCGAGATCGGCACCGTCTACGCTCCCCGTAACGCGGATATCGCCGGCCGCCCGGATCCGAAAACCCGGGAGCACATTGCCCCGAATGACGACCGTGCCTACAAAGTCGATATTGCCTACATTGTAATCCAGATCGCCGTTTACTTCATAGATCGGAAACACGTTGATTTTATCCCGTTCGGTCCGCGTGACCATGCCGTCGATGGCCGCATAGAGGGCGAGCTGATCGGGATCCGTGACCACGTTCTTTCCGATCTTGAAGCGGGCTTCCTTGCCGTCTTTGGCGGCGAGAGACTCCCCTGTAACGGCCCGGCCTGCCGTCCCGCTGCCCGCAGGGATGCGCTGAGCAATCAGCTGCCCCTTCCGCACGTTATGGATGGAGGTTACTTCTTTAAAATCGACCTTTCCGTCTTCCAGCTCCGCCGGTTTCTTGGATTGGTCGTCGAGATCGAATACGAGCTTCACAATGCCGTCCTCGCCGGGGACCGAAGGCATTCCGCTTGCAATCAAGGTTTTGCTGAAGAAAAAGGATTTCGGATCTCGGACGATTTCCGCCAGCTTAGCCTGATCAATGCCAAACACGATTTGACGGGACTTCAAAAAATCATCGAGCTGTTCTCTGCTCAAGGCGAACGAATCTTCGCAATTCGTGAACTGAATATAAGCTTGCAGTTTGTCGTCGGAGAGAGTGATATCCAGGTAATAGCTTAAGGGCATCGCGGTATCCGTCATAAATCCCCCCCCTTTCAAAGGTCAATTATAGAATAACTGCGTCTTGAGCCGGCTTAAATGTCCTTTGAGCCGCAGAATCGCTTTCGAATGTAGCTGAGAAATCCGGGATGGCGAGAGGCTCATCACTTCGGCTATTTCACTTAAGGAGAGTTCTTCATAATAAAATAGAGAAACCACCGTTCGTTCCTTCTCGGTGAGCCGTTCAATCGCCTGGGCCAGCGTATCTTTCAAATAAAACTCGTTCACCTTGGATTCCGGATTTTTGGCTTTCTCGTCGATGAGAAGGGAAAGCCGGGTTTCCGAATCCTCTTCGCGAATCGGGTCATCAATCGAGCATACCGTCGTAACGGCGATATCTTGGACCATTTGCTGAAATTCCCCTTCGCTTACCTGGAGATAGGCGCTGATTTCGGCATCCGTTACAGAGCGGAGGTACTGCTGCTCCAGCTTTTGGTACGCGTCCTCGATCCGTTTAGCCTTCTCACGAACCGATCTGGGCACCCAATCGCCTTGGCGAAGACCGTCGATCATGGCACCGCGGATACGCCAGGAAGCGTAGGTCTCGAATTGAAGCCCTCGCTGATAGTCGAATTTTTCAATCGCATCAATCAAACCCATGACGCCGCAGCTGGATAAATCTTCCTTTAAAACATTTTTGGGCAGTCCGATGGAGAGGCGGTTCGAAACATACTCCACCAAAGGTAAATAAGTTTCGATCAACGCCTGCTTCGCCTCAAGTATTCGTTCTTCTCTCCACTGCTCCCAGACATCGATGTTGGCCAGATGGGATTTTTGCCCGATCATAACCGACTTCACCACCCTTATTCTTCAGTCATGCGTCGCACGGCTTGCGTGAGTTCGTCCGGGCCGGCCGCAAGCTTGGTCGAAAGCTTCGGCGGATTGAGCGGAGCAAACTCGGCTAACCCGACGTTTTCCCCGGTCGCAGCTCCCGGCTTCAGCATTTGATGAAGATCCGCTTCTTCATCCGGTGTTGTGGCGTCAAAGGAATTGCCTTTATGGGATTCGTCTGCAGCGGAATTGCCTGGATCCGCTGGAAATGGTTTCAGTCCGGCAACGCTTCCGAGAACCCATCGGCACCCGAATACAATAACAAACGACAGTAAAAAACTGTAAAAGCTGCGTAGCAGCGTCGTCACCCAAATATTGTGCGAAATGGACAGGATGAACGTTATAACGAACGCTGCGGCGCCGACGACAATATTTATACGAATCGATCCGATCATCATCTATAGTTCCTTGTTCCCGTGTTGTACGCTGCGAATGAAGAGCACTCCCGTATCGCAGTCGAATTCAATCGTTCTTCCATAGTTGCCACCTGTATCTTCGCCTTTCAGAGGAATCGAATACCGGCTTAACATTTCCTTGCACGATTCAACGTTCCGGGGACCAATGCGCATCGTATCCGACTGGCTGCCAAAGGAGAACATTTGTGCACCGCCGGCCATTTTCGCTTCCATTCGCTTCACCTGAGCACCCAGCTCCTCCATCTTGCGGATCAGCTCCGGAATGGCGGTATCGGCATATTTGGCGATATTCAGCTTTCCTTCTCTGGCAATATCGGACGTCGGAAGCATCACGTGCGCCATGCCCGCGATCTTGACTTTATTATCGTAAAGCGTGATTCCCACACAGGAACCGAGTCCCGTCGTTTTGAGCACTCCGGTCAAGTGCGTCACATTCAGGTCGGCCATGCCTACTTTGATTAAATTATCTTGAATCATGGAGTATGCACTCCCAAGGCAACGAAGATTCGTTCAAAGGATTCCGGGTCGGGAATCAGAAAAAAGTGGCCTTCCACCTCATCGCTGCCGTCCAAAAACTTGGTATCGATTAAAAGCGCTTGATCTCCCATTTGACCGAATTGGAGCAGACCATAGCTAAGTATGGCTCCGGCCATATCGATGGCCAGAGATGGAACCGTCGGAGACATGCTCAGCCGGGTGAAATCGGCCAGCGAAGTCAAATAGGAGCCCGCCAGAATGTTGCCGATCTCGTTCAAGGCAGATAATTCCATCTCCGAATACTCTTCGTCGTTGACCACTTCAATTCCTACCAGATTACGAAGCAATTTTTTGGCCGATTCAAGACTGAGAATGAAGAACAGATTTCCCGGCGTCTCCCCTTCGACCCGCAGGAAGATGGCGATGACCACCTGCTCGGCTCCGCCCACGCTGTCGGCAATTTCTTCAAAGTGCACCATCCGCACTTTTGGAACCAGCATGTCGACCGGCTTGTCGAGCAGCTTGGAAAGTGCGGTTGCCGCATGACCGGCGCCGATATTGCCGACTTCCTTGAGCACATCCATTTGAAATTCGGCGAACGAGCTGAAAGAATCCACGCTATTCCTCCAAGTTTTCCAATTGAATGATCTCGCTCTTGTTGAGCACTTCCTGCAGATTGAGCAGGATCAATAGCCGGCTCTCGCCGATTTTGGCGATGCCTCGCAAGTACTTGGCTTTAATGCCTCCGACGATTTCCGGCGGATCATCGATATGGTCGGTATCCACGTCGATCACATCATTCGCGGAATCCACAATGAGCCCCACCTCGATATCGCCTACGGAGACAATAATGATGCGGGAATTGTCCGTAAATTCACTCTCGGGAAAGCCGAAGCGTCCGCGCAGATCAATAACAGGCGTAACGACGCCCCGCAGGTTGATGACCCCTTTTACGAATGGGGGCGTTTTGGGAACGCGCGTCATCGGCTGCATCCGCTCGATCGTTTTGACCTTCTCGACCTCAACCCCGTACTCTTCGTGCGCCAAAGCAAAAACGATGACTTTCATTTCTTGTCCCATGGCTTAAAGGCCTCCTCTGGATATCGAATCCTGAACGTTCTATATGGAAAAGGTTTACTTGATGAGCGCATTGGTATCAATGATCAATGCTACCTGGCCGTCGCCCAGAATCGTTGCGCCGGACACCGCGAACAGATTGGTCAAATATTTTCCGAGCGATTTCAGAACGATTTCCTGCTGTCCGATAAACTCGTCCACCACAAGCGCGGCCAGCTTGTCTCCCTTGCGGATGACGACAATTTGCGTATCATTTTCAATTTCATCGGAAGCACCCGGCACTTCAAACACTTGAGCGAGCGGGATGAGCGGAATCACGCTGCTGCGGTATTCCACCATCCGGTTCCCGTGAACCGTCCTGATTTGCTCCTTCTGTACGGCCATCGTTTCAACGATGGAAGATAAAGGAATCGCGAATTTCTCGTACTTCAACCGGATCAGCATCGCGGCAATGATCGACAGGGTGAGCGGGAGTTGAACCGAAAACTTGGAGCCTTTGCCCCACTTGGAGCTAACATGCACTTGACCGCCCAGACTTTCGATCTTTGTCTTCACGACATCGAGCCCTACGCCCCGGCCGGATATATCCGAAATCTTCTCCGCCGTGCTGAAGCCCGAGGCGAAGAGCAGCATGTACACTTCCTCGTCCGCTAATCGGGATGCCTGCTCCGCCGTGATGAGACCGTTCTGGATCGCCTTTTTCAATACGCCTTCCCGGTTGATGCCCCGTCCGTCTTCCTCAATCTCGATAAAGACATGATTTCCGCTGTGATAAGCCCGCAAATAAATCGTTCCCGTTTCCGGTTTTTCCAGACGGATCCGGTCCGCGGTCGGCTCCAGACCGTGGTCCACCGCATTGCGCAGCAAATGTACGAGAGGGTCTCCGATCTCGTCGATCACCGTGCGGTCCAGCTCCGTATCCGCGCCGGTAATGATCAGATCCACTTTTTTATCGAGCGTCTTGGCTACGTCCCGGATCATTCGCGGGAACCGGTTGAATACCGTGTCGATCGGAACCATCCGGAGCTTCAGCACGATGTTCTGGAGATCGCTGCTCACTCTGGCCATATGCTCTACGGTTTCAGTCAATTCGTTCTTACGGATTTCGCTGGCCAGCTGCTCCAGACGAACACGGTCGATCAGAAGCTCGCTGAACAAGTTCATCAGCGTGTCGAGCCGTTCGATATCGACGCGAATCGTTCGATTGGCTACCGGCGCTCCCCCTTGCGGCGCTGCCTTCTTCGCTTCCGCTTTCGGCGCTTCCTGCACGGCGGCTGCGGCGGCGGCGGCGGTTTCCTGCACGGCCAGGACGACATCCGCTGGAGGCTGCATCAGCTGGTTCAGCTTTTCTTTGTCCAACACAAGCAGCTCAACCGACTCAACCTCCGAGACGCTGGAAACCTGCTTGTGCAGCTCTTCCTGACCGATCTGAGAAATATAAAATACCGAGAACGACTTGTCGAAGCGCTCCTGCTCAATGTCCTCCACGGAAGGATTGGATTTAATGACCTCGCCGTTTTGTTCCAGCACGTTGAACACCATGTAAGCCCTGGCAGCCTTCAATACGCAATCTTCCCGGATACTGACCGTGAGCTTCAGCACAGGTATTCCGGCTTCAATGGTCTGCAGCAGAATCGAATATTGGAACTCATCCAGCTCCGCTCCGGACGGTGCGGAAGCTTCGCTGCCCGAAGAAGCGGTGGCGGAGCCTGCGGCGCCCGTTTTGACATAATCGCCGGATACGATGGACTTCAGTCCGGCAACGATCTCCGTGACGTCGGCTTTGCCGGTGCCGCCTTGAATGATGTCCTCTACCATCGCTTCCAGCGCATCCAAGCTTTTAAAAACATAATCGAATATAAATGAATCCATCTTCAGCTTGCTGTTTCGAACCAGATCAAGCACATTTTCCATTTCGTGCGTTAAGGAAGCCAAGTCCTCGAAACCCATCGTCGCCGACATCCCTTTGAGCGTATGCGCCGAACGAAAGATGTTCTGAACGATGCTGATATCCTCCGGGCTGCTTTCCAGGCTGAGCACATTCTCGTTCATGGCCTGCAGATGATCTCTGGATTCATCGATAAACATTGAGAGATACTGATTCAATTCCATGACCACACCTCCATCAAAAGTTGGCTATGTAAACCAAGCGGCTCATTGCGGCCGCATGGCAACGGCTTGCTTTAATCTGGTCGCGATGTCCTGCTGCGGCAAAACGTCGGTCACGCAGCCGAGTTGTACGGCTGAACGCGGCATGCCGTAAACGATGCAGGTTTCTTCCGACTCCGCGATCGTGGTCATGGCGCCAGCCCGCTCTAGAGCCTGCATCCCCTTCGCACCGTCCGACCCCATGCCCGTCATGATTACGATATGCCGCTTCAGCTCTTTTAACGGAAGCAACGATTCAAACAGCACATCGACAGAGGGGCGGTGACCGCCGCGCGGCTCATCCTTCGTCAGATGAATTTTGTATCCCTTGCTCCCGTTACGCGCAACCGTCATATGAAACCCGCCAGGTGCAATGTAGGCGGTCGAGTTCTCCAGCACCATCCCCTCCTCCGCCTCCACCACGCGAAGCCCCGAGATGGAATTAAGTCTGACGGCAAGCGATTTAGTGAAATTGGGCGGCATATGCTGGACGATCAGCACCGGAGCCGGGAAATGTTGGGGGATGCCGGACAGCACGGTATGCAGCGCCCGCGGTCCTCCTGTCGAAGTGCCGATGGCGACCAAATGTTCGAAGGACGAAGCGGCTTCGGCAGGACTGAACGAAACAGGCGCGGCATTCTCCTGCCTCGCTGCGGCGACCTCCCTTTCGGCCGGGGCTGCCGGAGCGGCCTCCAGCTTAAGCGGCTTACAATGCCGCGACATATTCGTCGTAACCGCTGCCCGGAGCTTCTCGAGCAGCATTTTCTTAACCTTGTGCAGGTCCAGCGAGATGGAGCCGGAAGGCTTGCCAACAAAATCAAAAGCGCCCCATTCCAAAGCCCGGATCGTTTCCGCAGCGCCCTCTTGCGTTAAGCTGCTGAGCATAATAACGGGGACCGGGTTCTCCTTCATAATGTGACGGAGCGCATCCAAGCCGTTCATTTCCGGCATCTCGATATCCATCGTAACCGCCTGGGGCTTCAGCTTGCGGACCAATTCCACGGCTTCCTTACCGTTCTTGGCCGTAGCTACGACCCGAAGCTGCGGGTCCTCCGAAATAAAATCGGTGATCAGCTTCCTCATAAAAAACGAGTCATCCACTACGAGCACATCATAAGGTTGCACGGTCCCACTCCTCTGTGTTGTCGTTGTTTGCAGGCCTTAGGATGCTGCAATTATTTCATAAGCTTCATCATTTTGCTTAGAAAGCTTTTTACAGAGCCCGAGGAGCTCTGTACTTGCGGGCCGTTGGCGATAAACCCGTCGGCAAGCTCGCCGATGGATTTGGATGCGGCGCTGTTCGGGAAAGCCACGCTGAACGGCACTTGCCTTTTCACGGCTTTGATCACATTGCTGTCGTCATATACAAATCCGAGCGTCGGGATTTCCAGCTGCAGAAACTGCCTGGCGACCATACTGATTTTATCGGCAGTCTGGCGACCCTCCCGCCAATCCGTGATCCGATTGACGACGAGCCGGAAATCGACAGGGTGCTGCATGGAATTGACCATCTTGATGATGGCGTAAGCGTCGGTAATCGAAGTCGGTTCCGGCGTCGTCACCACGATCGTTTCCTGCGCGGCTACGATAAACTTCAGCGTTTCCTTCGACAGTCCGGCACCTGTATCGAACAGAATAAAATCGACATGACCGTTCAGCTGATCCACCTGTTCGGCAAAATAATCAAGCTGCTCCTCCGAGAGCCGAATCAAATCGTTGAAGCCCGAGCCACCGGCGATGAATTGAATGCCGTTATGTCCCGTCTGAACGATTTCCCAAATCGATTTCTCTCTTTTCAGCAGATGATACAGGTTATATTTAGGCGAAATCCCCATCAGCACATCAATGTTGGCCAGTCCGATATCGGCATCGAAGATCAGCACCTTGAATCCGCGGTTTTGCAGCGCCAGAGCGAAGTTCAGCGTGAAATTCGATTTGCCAACCCCGCCCTTGCCGCTGGTTACAGTTATAATTCGTGTCGATTGGTTTCTCTCGGCGTTCTGATGCCGGATCAGATTCCGGAGCCCTTGCGCCTGATCGCTCATGAAGACGAATCCTCCAGAATCAGATCGATCAACCGGCTTTCATCCAGTTCGGCGATATCATCGGGAACCCCTTGGCCGTCGGTAATGTACGAGGTTTGCAAACCGAATTCGCGGATTAAGTTGACGATAGCCCCGTAAGATTCGGTTTCGTCCATTTTGGTAAACAG
Organism: Paenibacillus gyeongsangnamensis; assembly: GCF_027533625.1. Taxonomy (GTDB): domain Bacteria; phylum Bacillota; class Bacilli; order Paenibacillales; family NBRC-103111; genus Paenibacillus_G; species Paenibacillus_G gyeongsangnamensis. The sequence continues at coordinate 250,408 of NZ_JAQAGZ010000004.1, forward strand.
AACCTTATCCAGCTTGAATTTGTTGAAATTATTCGTGATGGCCCTCATGTCTTTATATTTGGTCGTTAAGCTGAGCACCAGGAACGTTTCGCTTTGGCCCCTGGATTGAAGGAGCGCATTGAGCTCCGAAACATACATCTCGTTCCGGAAGTTGCGGCCTGCAGTGTCCATAAAGATAAGGTCGCAGTCCTTCAGCTGCTCGAACGCTTTGCCCAGGTCCAGCGGCGAGAATACGACCTCGAGCGGTACATTCAGGATGGTCGCGTACGTTCTGAGCTGCTCAACAGCAGCAATCCGGTATGTATCCGATGTGATGAAGCCAACCTTCCGCTGATGCCTCAGCACCTGCTCCGCCGCCAGCTTGGCGATCGTGGTCGTTTTGCCGACCCCGGTCGGCCCTACGAAATGAGCGATGCGGGTGTCCTTAGAAATGCTCTTCGGCTTCCCGGCGAACAAAATTTCCTTTAATTGCCTCCGGACCGATGCGCTCGCGAATGGTTCCGTCATCGGCTGCCCCCCGGCTTCCGCTTCCTCGGACATGCCGGCCAGCAGCTCCTCAATGATGGATGGATCCAGTTCCTGCTCGTGCAAACGGGCCTCCATCCGCTCCACAACCGGATCTGCCGGAGCCGCTTGAAGCTGATGCTTGGCCAGCTTGTTCATCATTTCTTTCATCTGCTGAAGCTCTTCGAGCAGAATATCTTCCCGGCCCTTCACGATGGCCGCCTGTGGCGCCGGTCGAACCGATGGCTTCGGTTCGGGTGGCAGAACGTCCGGGACGTCGGGAAACGTCAGCTTCTCTTCCCGATTGACGGAATATGCGGCTGCCGCTGCCTGCAGTGCAGCCCTTGGCAGAGAGGACGCTGGCGAAGCGGCAACGGCCTGCGGAGCCGGTGCGGCTTTCGGAGCAGGAGTGCCGGAGGGGATATCGCTCGGAGCCGTATCCGTCGCTGCAATCACCTCGATCTTCTTCTTGGAGAACAGCCCCATAAATCCGCCGGACCGAACCTCCTTCGTGTTGAGAATAACCGCATCCTTCCCTAAATCCGTCCTGATTTTTTGAAGGGCGTCCGGCATCGTATCCACGACATACCTTTTTACTCTCATAAATTCACGACTCCCATGCTTTGAATTTCCACGCTAGGCTCGAGCTCGCTGTAAGAGAGAACCGGAATATCCTGCATGGTTCTTTCAAGCAGCTGTCGCAGATACATTCGAATGGTCGGCGATGTCAAGACAATTGGCTGTTGACCTGCTTGAAGCAGCTTCGTAACTTGGTCCGTAATGCGTTGATAGATCATTTGCGTGGAGCTCGGGTCGAGGGCCAAATAAGAGCCTTGGTCCGATTGCTGCACGGATTCTGCGATCTTCTTCTCGAGTGTCGGCCCGACCGTGATAACCTTGAGCGAATCGCCGCTTGAAGTATACTGCTGGGTGATTTGACGAGACAGCGCTTGTCTCACATACTCCGTCAGCACGTCGGGGTCCTTCGTATAGCCGCCGTAGTCGGCCAACGTTTCCAATATCGTAACCATGTCCCGTACCGAGATTTTTTCGCGAAGCAGCTTGACCAGCACCTTCTGCACATCCCCGATCTGCAGCACATTCGGAATCAAGTCGTCGACAAGCACAGGGTATGTCTCTTTGACGTTTTCGATAAGCGCGCGGGTTTCTTGACGTCCAAGCAGCTCATGCGCATGCTTCTTGATAATTTCCGTCAAGTGGGTAGCGACTACGGAAGGCGGATCCACCACCGTATAGCCCGACATCTCGGCCCTTTCCTTCATGGCTTCGTCGATCCACAAGGCCGGAAGGTTAAAGGCGGGCTCGAACGTGTCGATCCCGGTAATGGAATCATCGTCAATGCCGGGGCTCATTGCCAGATAATGGTTAAGCAGCAGTTCTCCGCGGGCGACCAGATTTCCTTTGATTTTAATGACATATTCATTCGGCCGAAGCTGGATATTGTCACGAATCCGAATGACCGGAACCACGATGCCGAGCTCCAAAGCACACTGCCTGCGGATTAGAATGATCCGGTCGAGTAAATCCCCGCCCTGCTGCGTATCTGCTAAAGGAATGAGACCGTAACCGAACTCGAACTCGATCGGATCCACCTGAAGCAAACTGATGACGCTCTCGGGACTGCGCACTTCCTCGATCTGCTGTTCCTCCTCCAGCTGCACCTCGGCTTCCTGCTTGCGGTTGAGGTTTTGCTGCATCTTATAGCCTCCGTAAGCGAGAAGAGCGGCAATCGGGAATGTAGTATAGAAATGAATCGGCGTAAAAATTCCGAGCGTCGCTATTGTGCCTGCAACAATGTAAAGAAGCTTCGGATGGGAAAAGATCTGTGAAGTAAGATCATGCGCCAAATTCCCGTCTGAAGCCGCGCGGGTGACGATAATGCCTGCTGCCGTCGAGATCAGCAGCGCCGGAATTTGACTGACGAGTCCGTCGCCGATCGTCAGAATCGAATAAATTTTGCCGGCCTCGCTAATGCTCATCCCTTTCATGGCCATTCCGATGATGAGTCCGCCGATAATATTGATGATCAGCATAATAATCCCGGCGATGGCGTCTCCCTTGACGAACTTGCTCGCACCGTCCATCGCTCCGTAAAAATCGGCTTCGCGGGATATTTTCTCACGCCGCTCCTTCGCCTGCTTCTCATTGATCAGCCCGGCGTTCAAATCGGCGTCAATACTCATCTGCTTGCCTGGCATCGCATCGAGCGTGAAGCGGGCGGCCACTTCGGCAACGCGCTCAGAACCTTTGGTTATGACGATGAACTGCACAAGCACAAGGATAATAAATACGACAAAGCCTACGACGATGTTCCCCTGCGCTACGAAAGAACCAAAGGTTTTGACCACATTACCGGCATCGGCATTCGCTAGTATATTCCTGGTGGTGGAGACGTTCAGCGCCAAACGAAACAGGGTCGTAATCAAAAGCAATGACGGAAAGATCGAGAATTGAAGCGCGTCCTGCGTATTCATCCCGATGAGTATGATCATCAAGGATATCGATATATTTATAATGAGAAGGACATCCAACAGCCAAATCGGCAGCGGAACCACCATCATCAGCACAATGCCAATTACGCCGATCAGCACGACCAAATCCTTCATTCTCATGGACTACGCCAACCTTTCTGCATGTTAGTTCGCTTTGCCTTTCACTTTATACACATATGCCAACACTTCGGCCACGGCCTGGAACATATCGGCGGGTATCGATTCCCCGATCTCCACCTGTGCGTACAATGCGCGGGCGAGAGGCTTATTTTCCATTGTAATAATGCCATGCTCCTTGGCGACCTGCTTGATCTTCAGAGCGATATAATCCGTCCCCTTCGCAAGGACCGTGGGGGCCTGCATCTTGGAAGCATCATATTTCATCGCTACGGCGAAGTGCGTAGGGTTCGTTATAATGACATCGGCCTTCGGGACATCCTGCATCATCCGCTGCAAGGCCATGCGGCGCTGCTTCTCACGGATTTTCCCTTTAATGAGGGGATCGCCCTCGGTTTTCTTATATTCATCCTTAATGTCCTGCTTGGACATTTTTAAGCTTTTTTCATATTCAAAGCGCTGATACAAATAATCGAATATGGCTAAGACGATGAGAACCAAACCGATTTTCAATCCAAGCATTAACGTTACGGAAGCCGTATACCGAAACGCTTCCTCCAGCGGCAGCTGCGCGAGCAGCATGATATGGTCTTTCTCTCCCGTCAGCGTCGTATACACGACGATTCCGATAATGGACATCTTCAGGACGGACTTCAAAAAATCAACCACGGCTCTTAGGGAAAATAACCGCTTGGCACCTTCCAAAGGATTGATTTTACTGAATTTCATCGTCAGCGGGTCCCCGGTAAACATAAAACCGATTTGCAAATAGTTGGCCAGTACGCCAATGACGAGCGCAATAGCAAAGATCGGACCTACAGTGAGCAGCAGCTCGGCCATCAGCTTCTCGAAGAGCTGCTGGCTGTTCTCGATCGTCACGTTCATCAACAAAAAATCGTAATAAACCGATCGGATCATCGTCAGCAAATGCTCTTTCATGAAGCTGCCGAACAAGAAGAAAGATAGGAACGAAAAGAACAAAATAAACGCCGCCGGCAGGTCCATGCTTTTGGCGACTTGCCCTTTTTTTCTGGCCTCCTGCCTTTTCTTGGGCGTAGCCGATTCCGTCTTTTCCTGCGAGAACAGCTGAAGATCCAGTTTCAGCGCCACGGTTCTTCCTCCATCCTACGCTTTAAACAATCCGAAAAATTGGGTTAGGGTATCCAGCATATCATTGAATACATTTCTGAATATATCTTCGTAGCTTGGGAACAGGAACCCCAGCAAGACAAAGCCCAGCAAGATCTTGATCGGCAATCCGACCACGAAAATATTGAACTGAGGCGCTACTCTTGCCAATAGCCCTAGGCCCACGTCCGTCAAGAACAAAGCCACGACTAGCGGCGCCGCCATTTGAAAGCTGAGCGAGAAGACGGTTCCGAACGTTTTTACCATAAATTCGGATATCTGGCCGTTATAGGTCTTTGCGAAAAGCTCATTGGAAAGCGGAATCCATTCATAGCTTCGCATGATGCCTTCCAATAGAAAGTGGTGACCGTTAAACGTTAAGAAAAGCAGCGTCGCGATCATATATTTCAAATTGCCGATAATCGGACTTTGCGCCCCGGTCATCGGATCGATCACGTTCGCGATACCGAACCCCATCTGCATATCGATGAAGGAACCCGCAATTTGCACGACGGTGAAAAATAAATACGCGGTGAAACCAAGCAGCAAACCGACCAATATTTCCCTAATGACGGAGAGTACGTACAGTGAATCCATAGCGACTGTCGCTGCGCTCCCTGTGCCGACGAATGCGATGAAGCTGACGAAGAAAGCCAGCCCGATCTTAAACTGCGCCGGAACGTTCCGTGCCGAGAACACGGGGGCGACAACAAAAAAAGAGTTAATTCGACAAAAAAACAGCAGAAATCCAGGGAAATACAAGTTCAGCCAATCCATTGAATTCCCAACCTAACCGACGTATTTATAAAGATTATTCATCAAGTTATAGGTGAAATCCACCAATGTCGTCAGAATCCAGGGACCGAAGATCAGTATCGCCAGCAGCACCACAACGATCTTCGGAACAAACGCGAGCGTCTGCTCTTGAATCTGGGTTGTAGCCTGAAAAATGCTGATAATCAAACCGACGACCAGCGCTAGCAGCATCATCGGCGCACTGGCCTTTAGCGTGGTGTATACCGCTTCCCCTGCCAATCGGATAATAAATTCCGAACTCACTTAACGTTTCCTCCTGACGGGTCGTGCTATGAATTGTAGCTGAGCAAAAGCGACCTCACGACCAGATACCATCCGTCCACGAGAATAAACAACAATATTTTAAAGGGCAGCGAGATCATGACCGGCGGAAGCATCATCATCCCCATGGCCATGAGCGTACTGGCCACGACCATATCAATAATCAGAAACGGAATAAAGATCATAAACCCCATCTGAAACGCGGTCTTCAGCTCGCTGATGGCGTAAGCCGGGATCAGGGCGGTAATCGGCGTATCCTCTACTCCGCTCGGAGGTGCGGCTTTGGTGTAATCCAAAAACAGCTTAAGATCCTTCTGCCTCGTATGCTGAAACATAAACTTTTTCATTGGCAGTGCAGCCTTCTCCAGCGCAGCGGTTTGCGTCATTTGACCGTTCAAATACGGCTGAAGCGCCGTTTGATTAATCTCGCCGAAGGTAGGCGCCATGATAAAGAAGGTTAGAAACAGCGCCAGTCCGATAAGAACTTGATTGGGCGGCATTTGCTGCGTTCCCAGTGAGGTACGGACAAATCCGAGAACGATGACGATTCGGGTGAAGCTTGTCATTAGGACCAAGATCGCAGGCGCAATGCTCAGTACCGTAATAAACATTAGGATCGTTATCGTATTGGAAGCTCCGGACGGACTGTTCGCCGATCCGATATCAATGTTGATTCCCGGGATCGGATCTGCGGCCAAAGCTTGTCCCGTACCAAGAAGGAACAGCGTTAGCACAAGCGCTGCAAATACGAACCTCTTATTTCGTGTCATCATTTATCATTCAACCGATCTTTTTTGTTCTCATCCATCAACAAGTCCTCCAGCATCTTTTTACGATCGGTCATATGCTGCATTTTATGGTGGAATACTTGCTGAAACGAGGCGGACACGTCCATTTCTTCCTCTTCCGCTTCTTCCTTCCTCCGCAGCTTCCTCAGGAAGCCGCCGAAGGTTTCGAAATTGACAGCGGATGAGGATGAGCCGGCAGTCAGCGCCTCGATAAGATAAGCCACCTCATCCTCATTATCGATCTTTTCCAACAGCTGCACCTCTTGGCCTACGCCAACGATATACAGCGATTTGCCGATCTCGACGATTTGAATGGATTTGTTTTGTCCGAGCGGTACGCCCCCCAAGGAGCGGATCGCACGTCCGGATAAAAATCCGGTTTTTTTCGAAATCAGCTTCATTACCAATAAAAAGATGCCGATAATAAGGATAAGAAACACGATGACCTTCACTATCATCCATCCCGTATCCGCTGGACTAACCCCGGGGTACGGGCTCGTCTGTGGGTCCACGAGCTTGGAACCGAACGGTTCCGCCCCCGTTTCCCCGAAACAAACAGCAGCGAACACTGCTGTTTGCAACCAACCGATGACTACGCCTGTCGCTACCCTCACTGCGCGTCTGATCAACCTTCACATTCCTTTCGGGAAGCATCGTTGCACCGGAGAATGACGCTCCGATTAACCTAGCGTTTTCTTGATCGCCTCGATAACACGGTCGGCTTGGAACGGCTTCACGATGAAGTCTTTCGCTCCTGCTTGAATGGCATCGATGACCATAGCCTGCTGGCCCATTGCGGAACACATAATGACTTTGGCATTCGGGTCGAGCTTCTTGATTTCCTTCAACGCTTGGATGCCGTCCATCTCGGGCATGGTAATATCCATGGTAACCAAATCCGGACGAAGCTCTTTAAATTTCTCGATCGCTTGCGCTCCGTCGTTGCCTTCACCTACGACCTCATATCCGTTCTTGGATAAAATATCGCGGATCATCATTCTCATAAATGCTGCGTCGTCTACAATCAGAATTCGGTTTGCCATGGGATATTGTCCTCCTAAGCGATTAGCTTATTTTTTATTGTAATTTCTGTATCCGGTCCCACTGATTCACGATATCCGTTACCCTGACGCCGAAATTTTCGTCGATAACGACCACTTCGCCTTTGGCGATCAGCTTGTTGTTCACGAGGATATCGACCGGTTCGCCTGCAAGCTTGTCCAGCTCGATGATGGAGCCTTGGGAAAGATCGAGAATATCTTTGATGACCTTATGCGTTCTTCCCAATTCAACCGTTACCTTGAGCGGAATATCGAGCAGCAGATTCAAGTTCGTATCTTCTGCCGGACTCAGTTGAAGAGGTGTGAAATTGGAGAATTGCGCCGGCTGCACTTGGACGTTCCGATTCGTCGGCATGCCGTAGTTTGCAGGCTGCGGCGGCATCATCGGCTGCTGGTACATCGGTTGTTGGTACATCGGCTGTTCATACATCGGCTGCTGATAAGCCGGCGGCGCCATAGGCGGCTGAGCAGCCATCCCAGGCGGCATCATCGGCTGCCCGGCGGAGATATCATTCGATGCAGACGGCTGTGCAGTTGCAGCCGGCGCACTTGGCGCCGCAGGAGCAGGCTCCGATGCTTCTCCCCCGCCCATTAGGGTGGAGACCATCTCTTTGGCAAAGGTCACAGGCAGGAGCTGCATGATCGTGGAATCGATCAAATCGCCGATCGTTAACCGGAACGAAATTTTGATAAATACCTCTTCTTGAGGAAGCCTGCTTTCTCCTTCTCCTTCAGCTAAATTTAAAATATCGATTCCCGGAGGAGAGATATTCACGAAACGGTTGAAGATGGTGGACATCGAAGTCGCCGACGACCCCATCATTTGATTCATCGCTTCTTGAACCGCGCTGATATGGATTTCGGACAGCTCGGTGTTTTGCCCCGTCCCGTCTCCCCCCATCATCAGATCGGCGATGACCTGTGCATCCCTGGTCTTGATGACGAGCAGATTAATACCGTGAAACCCGTCCACGTAATTGACATGTACGGCAACATGCGGTTTCGGAAACTCATTGACCAATTCATCTCTGGCAATGATGGAAACCTTCGGAGTCGTAATATCCACTTTCTTGCCGAGCAGCGTGGAAAGCGCCGTAGCTGCACTGCCGAAAGTAATATTTCCGATTTCACCAAGCGCATCCTGCTCTAAAGAAGACAGGTAATCTTCCACAATAGGCTGTGCGGAGCTGCCGAAGCCGCTGTCGGAAGATTGCTTGAGCAGCGCGTCGATCTCCTCTTGAGACAAATAATCTTTACTATTCGTCATATTCCTCTACTCCTTCATCGACGATCTCATTAATTTGAATCGCCAGCTTCCCGCGGGTCGTTCCCGGGCTGCCGTAAAATTTGAGCTTTTCCCCGATACGGATGTGAAGCGGATCGTCAACCGGCTTATTTAACGTAATGACATCATCGACATTCAAGTTAAGAAATTCCCTGACTGAAATTTGCGACATCCCGAGCTCTGCAATAATCGGAAGCTTGGCTTTGTGCAAACGCGCCTCAAGAGCCTGAATCTCCTCCGGTGCCCGCGTTTTCTTCTGCGATACGAACCAATGGTGCACCGACAATCTCGGCATGATCGGCTCAATGACCACATGCGGGATACAAAGGTTGATCATTCCCGTCGTATCGCCGATCTTGGTGCTGAGCGAGATCAGGGCTATCGTCTCATTGGGCGATACGATTTGCATGAATTGAGGATTCGTTTCCAAAGCTTCCAGACGCGGCGAAATATCGACAACCGTCTTCCACGCTTCCTGCAGGCTCTCGAACGCTCTGCTGAAGATACGTTCCATGACGATGGTTTCGATCTCGGTCAATGCATTGATCTTGGTCGGAGAGGCTCCCGTGCCCCCGAGCAGACGATCCAGCATGGCGAAAGCGACGTTCGGATGAACCTCCAATACCATTCGGCCTTCCAAAGGCTCCGCTTCAAAAATGTTCAGAATCGTCATCTTCGGAATCGATCGGATAAATTCATCGTAAGGCAGCTGTTCCACCTGTACGACGTTAATTTGCACAAAGGTTCTTAGTTGGGCGCTGAAATATGTAGTCAGATAACGGGCGAAGTTCTCATGAATCCGCGTCAAGCTCCGGATATGATCCTTTGAGAAGCGAACCGCACGCTTGAAATCATACGCCCGGACCTTCTTCTGCGTTTCTTCCTTTTTGAGCTCTTCCGCATCCATTTCTCCGGACGAGAGTGCGGCCAGAAGCGCGTCAATCTCGTTCTGCGAAAGCACATCCACCATGAACGTCACCTCCTTTGCGCATAGAATGAGTCATTTCTATTGAAGCACCTTTTCAGTGATCCAGATTTGTTTCAGCTTTCCTTCGTGAAGAAGGGGATTCATTTTATTCATAAGGGCTGAGGTGAGCGTATCAAAGCCTTTGCCGCCGGATACCTGGTCGGGCGTCATATCCGCCAGCGTCTGAACGATGATGGCCTTCATTTTAAAATCCAGCTTGGTGAATTCATCTGCAGCCTTCTTATTTTCCAATTCAAAGGCAAAGCTTACTTTAATGAATTTGTCGTTGCCGGAGAGGTTCGTCAGAATGTCCTTCATGATGACCGTATTTTCTTTGACCTGATCCGGAGTCAGTGCTTTGGCTGTCTTGACTTCCTTCGCGGAATTTTGCGCTTGCTCCTGCGAGGATTGGTTTCCTTTATCCATATAGTTCCATAGAACGAATGCTGCCGTCAATATTAAAGTAATTGCGATGAGTATGGCTACGACCATAATAAATAATCTGCTCTTTAACAACTACGACCCCTCCGAATTCAGGCTCTTAAGCGTGCCGCTGACGAGACCAATCGTTTGAAAATATCGCTGGATTTTCTCCACTACGTCATCAACCGGCTCCAGCACCATAATTTTTTTGCCCGTCACTAGCGTGATCATCGTATCCGGCGTTTCCTCAACCATTTCAATTAAGATGGCGTTGAGAGTGACCGCCTTGCCGTTAAGCCGCGTCAGCTGTATCATCTATTACCTCCAGAGGCTGATGATCGGGGGAGGCGAACCTCCCCCTGGCTTGCTATTAGTGTACCAGATTGACTATTTCCTGAAGAACTTGATCCGACGTTGTAATGATACGGGAGTTTGCTTGGAAGCCCCGCTGGGCCACGATCATTTCGGTAAATTCAGACGTTAAGTCAACGTTCGACATCTCGAGCTGTCCGGAAACGATGGCGCCAGTGCCAGTCGCCGGGTCGTTCGCCAAGGAGTTTCCAAGGACAGTGGAAACCGCAGCGGTGTCGGAGTTAAGTGTTGATTTGTATAAATTGCCTCCGATCTTCTCCAAACCGCTTGGATTTGCAACTTTTACAACGGCAATAAATTTACCGGTGTTCGTTGTAGTACCCGTGTTATCCACAGTAATAATTTCACCGCTATTAGAGATGGAAAATCCAGTAACGTTACCAAAAGTTTTTAAATCGATCGGAGCGTTGTCCGTACCAATTACAAACATACCGTCCGCATTGACCAATTGTTTATTCGCATCGAGCGTGAAGTTCCCCGCACGCGTCAAAAACGGCTCGCCGTTGCTCGCATCGGCTCTGACGGCAAAGAATCCGTCGCCATCAATCCGAAGATCTGTCGGTACGTTGGTCGTCATGGCGCTTCCGGGCGTATGAACCGTATCAATCGATGCAATGGACACGCCCAGGCCGATTTGCTTAGCGTTTACTCCGCCTTTAGTAGCGTCTTGAGACGGCGTTACACCCGATACGGTCTGGCTCAAAATATCTTTGAACATAACGCGTCCGGCCTTGAAGCCCACCGTATTGACATTGGCGATGTTGTTGCCGATCACATCGAGCTTCGTCTGAAATCCTCTCATACCCGAAACACCGGAATAAAGAGATCTAAGCATGGAATAGGTTCCTCCTCAGGAATCATGAAAATGGTTGTTTCTATCGGTCCACAACCTAAGGCCTCCATTGCTGGGCCAGCCTATTGTTAAGAGATGATCATGGCACTGTCGATCTGCGTAAACAAGTTATCTTTCATGGAAGCTCCGTCCATTGCGGTTACCACGGTACGATTCTTTATGTTCACGATCAAGGCTGTGCCGTTTAAAAGCATCAATGAATCCTTTGCGCCCTTCGTTTCCGCTTTATCAATCGCCGTTTTTAGCTGATCCAGTTGCTCCGGCTTAAACTGAATGCCCCGCTGCCTAAGCCGCTCTTCCGCATGATGGCTGAATCGGATCGTCTGATTCTTAAGCAGCTGATCGAAGGTCGCTCCGGCAGGTGTCCGTTCCGGCTCGGTCCTTCTGGCCGGCAGCGGCGCCGCTAGACCGGGGTACAGCCTGCCGATCGAGATTCTTTCCGACATTTAGCTCCCCTCCTTGTTAGAGATGGAGGTAATCTTATCCATCGGAATTTCAAGCGTGCCTACTTTGGCGTATTGTTCGCCGCTCTTCATGACGATCGAATCGACGAGCCCTGTTCCGACAACGGCTTTCCCGTTGCTGTCCGTCATGGAATATCCAATATTTTTACCGATCAGCCCTGACGCGGCTCCTAAAGACTGCCTCAGCAGCTTCATCTCGCTGCTCATGTTGGTAAGCTGCTCTACGGATGTAAACTGCGCCATTTGAGCTATGAATTCTTTATCCTGCAGCGGCTGCGTCGGATCCTGATTTTGCATCTGGGCGATCAGAATTTTCAGGAAATCGTCTTTACCGAGCGAACCTTTGTTCCCGGTGCTTGCATTTTTGATATTCGTTGCAGAATAGTTGGGCCATACGTTCTTTGTGCCGATAATGGAATCGGACATTCGTTTCACCTCCTGCTGACGCTTGATGCTGCGGATTAAGCCGTGACGTCGATGGATTTGGCTTCGTTGTCATGGACAGATGACGCAGGGACGGTTTCTTCCGTCGGATCTTCCGTAAAATCTTCATCTACCGCAGCAACTTTACCAGCGTTAGATTTCTGCTTGTTTCCTGTAAACTGCTGGGATTGCTGCTGGCGATGCTCTTGGAACAAGCCGGATTGGAAGTTTTGGCTTTGTCCGACTTCCAATCGTTCCACCTGAATGCCCTGCGTCTGAAGCGTTGCCCGGAGCTGCGGCAATTGACTTTCCAGGAGATCTCTGCCGGCCGAGCTGTCAGCCATGAATTGGGCAACCAGTTGACCGTTATGCATCGTCAGCTTCACATCCACTTGACCCAGGTGCTTAGGGAACAGGGAGATTTTCGCTTCGCTGAAGCCTTCCGCATTCGACTCCAGAGAGAATGCTTTCACGATAAATTCGGCGGTTTGCTCCGAGAAAGCTTCAGCCGGCATTTGCAAAACCGGCGCCTTCGGTACATAAGTACCGGCAGCGGTCTGCTTCAAAAACTCATGAAGCGGTACTGCTTGAACATTCCCGTTAAGCAGGTCTGATGAACTATTGTCGTTCAACGGTTGAAACAATGCATCGGACTCGGCCGAAGGTTCGGACAGAAGCTGAACCGGTACGGCTTTAGCCGATAAAGCTTCAAGCTTTTGAAGAGTGCTTGGCACGACTTGTACCAAATTCCGAATTCCGGCTTGATTCGATTGGGCTCCTTCTGCTGAAACGGTCGATTTAACGGAACGCTTCGCCGAAATGGGAGTCTTATGTAAGATGGAATCGTTCGGAGCCGCATTCTGCTCCAATGCTCCTGTCAAGTTGACGGTTTCGGTTACTGCAGCCGGAGATGCAGCTTCATATTGCTTAAGAAGCGTTTGTACCGTATTCATCAGGCTTGGAAGCTCTTGGCCTGCCGCCACTGCCTTCTGAACCGTTTCATTACCTGAAAGCAATATCTCCTTCAGCTGATTCAACATATGCAGAGCATCCTTTTTATTCATCAGCGGATGAATGGATACGGACGGCTCCGGCGTGCCCGGCAGCGTGGAAGACTGCTGTACCGCGGATGCCAAAGGAACAAACAACAACGCGTCCAATGCCGTACCGGTTCCGTCGGAGCTCAAGCTGACGTTGGGTGCAGAACCATCGTTCCCCGGGGCAAGCGCGGCTTGCAGCGATCCGTCAGGCTGTACGGCGGATTTCTCTGCCGAAGCTGCAGGAAGTAGTGAAGCGAGCAGGACCTGAAGCTGAGAAAGCAATGATTGCATCAGCGGGTCGTTTACTAGGCTGTCCGACTGCTTTTCTTTCGATGATGCTAAAAGCTTCGTCAATGCATCCAAAGCTGCTGCTGCAGCCTCCGGCGCTTGATCAGGCATCGGGTTCAGGTTGCCGCCCGAAGTCAGCAGTTGAATCGTGGCCAGAAGAGACGCGTTCTCGGTCGGCTGTGACGCGTTTGCTTGAGGTATGACTTGCACCAGCATCCCGTTCAGAGCATTGGAGAAGCCTGCATTTCCTGCTCCCTTCTGTCCGCCGCCGCCGCCCGAAGCCGCAGTACCGGCTCCGAGTTGAGCTGCCGCAGGTGAAGCTTGCGCTTGAATTTCCATTTTTTCACCTCCTTTCAATGGTTATTGGACCAGACGTGCGGAGATTAACGCTGCGGTTTCTTTCGATTGATCCGAGATGGCGGCGATGATTCTGGATCGGCCTGCGCTATCCATCGAGCTGAGGATCGACAGAACCTTGTCCGGATTGGAGTTTTGCATCTCCATCAAGACGATCGCTGCATTCTTGGGCGTCATGTTCGAGAACGTCGCCCCCAGATCATCCTTGCTCAGCTTCTGCGATTGCTTCGTGTCGGGGGTGGCCGATTGCTTCAGCCTCTCCTGCAGTGCCGCGATTTCGGTGTCCTTTACCGCAGCTTGATCCTTCAATAATATCGATGCGTCCGCAGCCTTCTTCGGGTCCATCTTCTCGAGCACCTTAACCCTGTCGTCGGTCTTCATCATGCTGAGGATGAGCACCTGTTCTTTCGTTGTCAAGTTCTCCATGATCGGCGCCGATTTGGTTGGACTCATCTTGGCGTACATGGACGCCAGCTGCTGGATTTGTGCCGTGTATTCTTCATCTGTCAAAGCTTTCGTCTTCATTTTTTCTTCCAGGGTGCTGTTCTTCAGCTGGAGGTCTTTAATGGTTTGATCCCGCTGCTGGATGGCGGCCTCCGCTTTTTTCAGCTCCTGCTGAACCTCCTCAATCTTAGCCGAGGCCTGACCCTGCTGATCTTGTGCAGTGCTCGCGCCCTGACTTTGCGCCCCCGCAGCCGCCCCGCCAGCTTTTGGATCGGCCGCTGCTTTGGTCTTCGGCTCCGGAACGATGCTCTTGACAATGGGAATTTGCTTCGCCGCTTTCAGCAAGCCGTTCATCACGTCGTAATCGAAGATGGTCAGAAGTACGCCAAGCAGCACCGCAGTGAATACAAACGGAATAAGGAACCAGATCAAAAACCGCTCCATCACTCCATAAGAACGGGTCTCCTCCGTTTCCATGCTTGCCATCACCTCACCTCCGTAAGTAAAACAAGTTGTTAAGACATACGCTGATATCGGTTTGTCGCCATTTCATCAAGCTGATTTTGCTCATGCTTCAGCAGCCCGGCGGAGAAACGCTGGTATGCCTTGTCCTTCGCCTTGGTCCATACCTTCTCCTGAAGCAGCTTCCCGTTCAAATCTTCCTGCTTCGATCGAGCGGTCGATTTGGCTTGCTCCAGATCTTTTGATTTCAGATGGATTTGAACATCATAATGATCGACAAAGCTTTGAAACAGCTTCAGCTCCGAGATGGTCGTTGTCGAACCGGATTTTTGCTGAAGCTCCATTTGGACCTCTTCTTTTGCGGATTGTAAATGATGCAGCGACGATTCTTCCTCACGCACCTTCACCATCGCTTGAGTCAACATCCATTCGGCCTGCGTTTTTTCATTGCTTTTAAGGTCCACGATTTTCTGAAATGCGTAATGAAAACGCATATTTCATCTCATCCCCTGTAAAATTCTCGAATTAAACGCTCCTGCGCCTCAGAAAACGTCAGCTTCTCGTTTACTCTCTGCTTAGTATAATCCCATATGGATTGAATGGCCTCCAGCGACTGATCGATTTCCGAATTTGAGCCCCTCTGGTACGCCCCGATATTAATCAGATCCTCCGAATCCTTATAAACGGAAAGCAGCCTTTTCAAATGCTCCGCCGCGAGCTGCTGCTCGGCCGGCACGATTTCCTTCATTACCCGGCTTACGCTGGAAAGGACGTCGATGGCCGGATAGTGGCCGCGGTTCGCTATATTCCGGTCGAGGACGATATGACCGTCCAATATGCCTCGGACAGCATCCGCGATCGGCTCGTTCATATCGTCGCCGTCCACGAGCACCGTATAAAACGCTGTGATCGAACCCTTGGGGCCTGTTCCCGATCGCTCGAGCAATTTCGGAAGCGCTGCAAATACCGACGGCGTATAGCCGCGGGTTGCAGGCGGTTCGCCTACCGCTAATCCGACTTCCCTCTGGGCCATTGCGAATCGGGTGACCGAGTCCATCATCATCATGACGTTGAGACCGCGGTCACGGAAATATTCCGCAATGCTGGTCGCAATGAGCGCGCCTTTGATCCGAATGAGCGCAGGCTGATCGGATGTCGCCACAATGACGACGGAACGCGCCAAGCCTTCGGGCCCGAGATCTCTCTCGATAAAATCGAGCACCTCCCGGCCCCGTTCACCGATCAGCGCAATGACGTTCACGTCGGCCGACGTGTTTCTCGCGATCATGCCCATTAGCGTGCTCTTCCCAACTCCGGAACCAGCGAAAATCCCTACCCGCTGCCCTTTGCCTATCGTCAGCAAGCCGTCGATGCAGCGAACGCCTACACTGATAGGTTCTAGCACACGAGGCCGTTTCAAAGGATTGCTGGGTATGTTATTGGTCGAATAATGGGTCATCCGGGTCGGCAGAAATGTACCGTCGAGCGGTTGTCCCAAACCGTCGAGCACTTTGCCCAGCAGCTCGTGACCGACTTGAACAGTCAACGGCTTTCCTGTTCCTACGACATCGCAGCCGGGGCCGACGGAATGCAGCTCTCCCAAAGGCATCAAGATGACCTTGTTATTTTTAAAGCCAACGACTTCCGCCTTCAGCGGCTCCGCCGCTTTATAAGGATAGATGTAGCAAACATCGCCGATGCTGGCATCCGGTCCTTCGGATTCCACCGTGAGCCCGATGACTTGAGTTACTTTGCCATTCACGCGAACCGGGTCCAGCTGTCGCAAATATTCAATGTATTTCGAGGCATCCGGCGTCGTGCTCATCATTATGCCCCCTCGCTTCTTACAGCTAACTGTTGGAGCGCATTCTTGATTTCTTTCAATTGCGTATCGATACGGGCATCGATGCTTCCGAAGGTCGAACGGACGACACAGCCGTGATCGTGGACCGAAGCGTCCGGAATAATTTGCAGCTCCGCCTGGGAATCAATATGCAACAAGAGCTCGTCTCTTGCGTCTTGTATGTATGTGAAATGTGCCGGCGATACGCAGAGGGTGATAATGCCTTTCTCCCGCCGTCTGGCCAACACCTCGCCGATAAGCTGCGTCACCCATTCGGATTCTACCGTCAGCTGGCGACGAACGATCTTCTCTGCGATGGAGCAGCTGAGCTCGATTAAGAACGGTTCCGACTCTTGAACGATTTGCTGCTTCAGAATGTAGGCTTGCTCCAGAATTTGCGACGCTTCCTGCAGCATAGACTCATATTTTTCTTGAAGCTCCTGTTCGGCTTGCGCGAGCCCTTCCTGATAGCCTTGGCGGAAGCCTTCTTCCCTTGCATGATCGGCGGCGTCATGATCCTCCTGTCGGCGGCTGTGCCACCAGGCATCGATCTCCGATTGCGCTTGTTCCTTCAGGGCAGCGGCCTCATCCATTGCGGCGCGAACCTGCTCTTCAGCGAACGATTGCGCGTCGGTCAGGATCTGGTCTTTCATCCGCATGGCCTGCTCCAGCGCTTCCTGCTCCTCAAGCGATACTTCGTTGTCGGAGCGTTCCTGATGGAGAACGGGTGAAGCCGGGTGTTCTACAAGAACCGTATCTTCCTTAGCTACATATTGGAAAAACTTGATGACATTAGACAATAATATCATCTCCTCCGCCGCGTGCGATAATGATCTCGCCGGCTTCTTCCAAACGACGAATGGTTGCTACGATACGGGTTTGGGCTTCCTCTACGTCACGGAGACGAACAGGACCCATGTATTCCATCTCTTCTCGGAACGTCTCGGCCATCCGTTTGGACATGTTCTTGAAGATGGCCTCGCGCACTTCTTCGCTGGCGACTTTAAGCGCAAGCTGCAGGTCGGCGTTCTCGATATCGCGAATGATCCGTTGGATGGAACGGTTGTCGATATTGACGATGTCCTCGAAAACGAACATCCGTTTCTTGATTTCCTCGGCCAGCTCGGGATCCTGAATTTCCAAAGAATCGAGAATCGTTCTTTCCGTCCCCCGGTCGACGCCGTTCAATATTTGAACTACCGCCGTGATGCCGCCGGCATTCGTGTAGTCCTGGGTTACTGTGGCGGACAGTTTCTGCTCCAGCACCCGCTCCACTTGGCTGATCACTTCCGGCGAGGTGCTGTCCATTAAGGCGATTCGCTTCGCCACGTCCGCCTGTTTTTCCTGCGGAAGCGAAGAAAGAATGATGGAGGCTTGATCCGGCTGTAAGTAGGAAAGCACCAACGCAATCGTCTGTGAATTTTCATTCTGAATAAAGTTCAAGATTTGCGCGGGCTCGGCTTTTCTTGCAAAATCGAACGGCCGCACCTGCAGCGTCGCGGTCAAACGGTTGATGATATCGAAAGCCTTCTGCGAACCGAGCGCTTTTTCCAGGATCTCCTTCGCATACGCGATCCCGCCTTGCGAGATAAATTCTTGCGCCAAGCAAATTTGATGGAATTCTGCCAAGATCGCGTCCTTCTCGGCATTATCGACCTTGCGGACATTAGCGATTTCCAGTGTGAGCTGCTCGATTTCCTCGTCCCTGAGATGCTTGAATATTTGAGCGGACACCTCAGGTCCCAAGCTGATCAAAAGAATGGCGGCTTTTTGTCGCCCTGTCAAACCCGGTTGCTGAACCTTAGCCAACAAACCACACCTCTATTCGTCTACTAACCAAGTACGGAGCAGATTTACGAAATCTTCCGGCTTTTTCTTCGCCAGCTGTTCCAGCTGCTTGCGAACTTGGTTTTCATTGTTAACATTGTCGATATCGATGGTCGGGAACTCCAGCTTCGGCGACTCATCGATCAGTTCTTCCTCCGCTTTCGCTGCGGCTCTGCGTCTTCTCACCAGCCAGTAGCCTCCGCCGGCCAGAAGCGCGAGCGCCAGACCGCCGAGTCCGCCGTATAACAGCATCGCGTTGGAATTCGTAAGCGGGCTGGTGTTCGCACGAGCGAACGTATGCGGGAAAACCGACACTTTCTTGGCTAAATCCGCTTCAGGAACAGGTGGATTGTTATCGGCAAGCGCTGCGCGTACCACATTCGTCACGATTTGTTGGACTGCTGCAATCGTCTGCGGCGTTAAAGAATTCGGATCCGCTGGATTCGGCGGTTCAATCCCTACATTGATGGTTAAATCTTTTACTACGTATGGCGTAAGCTCGATTTCATTCGTAATCCGGTTGACTTCGTAGTTTACCGTTTTTTGCAGCTCCTCGGATTTGGATTTCCCGTTATTGCTGCTGCCCGGATATCCCGGCACATCTGTCGCTCCCGTACCCGGAACGCCGCCTTGCGGCGCGCTGCTGTCGCTGGTATAGTTTTTGGACAGCTCCTGCACGGAAATTTCGAGCCCCTTCTGATCGACCGTGTTCGGGGCCGTTACCAGCTGTTCCTTCCGCTTCGTCTGGTCAAAGTTCATAGTTGAGAACACGCTGACAATGACTTTGTCCTTGCCTAGGATCGAACCTAACATTTGCTGAACGTTACGGGTGACATCGTTTCGAAATTGGTTGTTGATTTCAAACTGCTGTACCGCCAAATTGGAAGATCCGCTCACTTTTCCTTTCGATTTGGAATAATCGAGCTGATCGCCGTTCTGATCGGAAATAGTAATGTTGTCGATCGGCAAGTTCTTCACGCTGTGCGAAACCAGGTTGTACATCGTATCGATCTTGGCTTGATCCAGCGTGTAGCCGGGCTTCACGTTAACAACGACCGATGCGGACGCTTTTTCCGGTTCGGCCCCTTTGGGAAGAAAGACGCTCTTATCCGGGAAGGTGATCAATACTTTCGAGCTGCTTACCGCATTATTGGAGTTGATCAGCTGCTGCAGCTCGCCCTGTACCGCGTTGACATATTTGACATCAAACTCGCGGTCCGTATAACCCAGCATGCTCTTCTGATCGAAGGAACCGTAACCGACATTGCCGCTTTTGTTCAAGCCTTGCGACTCGACCGCCAGCTTCACGCTTGCCACCTGACTCCGTGGTACGCCGATGCTCTTGCCGTCTTCGCTCAGCTGGTACGGAATCTTAGCGCTGTCCAGATAGCTTTTGATGGAAGCCGCATCGCTCGGCTGCAGGTTCGTATAAGCCAGCGCATATTCCGTCTTCGAAAAATTATAGCTGATGATTCCTACCGTCAGCATGATTAATATCACAGTGGCAACAAATGTAAATTTTTGCGTTTTGCTGAATTGGTTCCAATATTGCTTCATGCGGTTCCAATATTGGACAAAATTCTCGTTCACCTTTTCACCCCATCTGAAGAACAGTCGCTAGCCTATGCCGGAATCAGACCTGAGTTCTCATAATTTCCTGATATGCCTCGATGACTTTATTGCGAACCTGTACGGTCAATTCCAGTCCAAGCGACGCCTTCTCGGAAGCGATCGTCAATTGATGGACATCGGAAATTTCTCCTTTGACGAATTGCTGGTTCAATTGATCTACAGCCGTTTGCTGCGCGTTCAGGTTGCTGATGGCTTCGTTCAGGAATTTGCCGAACTGATCCGTCACCTCGGCTGCGCTTAGGCTCTTAGGTGCGGCATCCGTGCCGATCTGAGGCTGCAGGTTAATTTTATTGATCATAACGAGTCCCCTTTATTGAGAAAAATGATGTGCCTATCTCCCGATTTCGAGCGCTTTGGTGATCATGCTTTTGGATGCGTTGAGTGCCGTTACGTTCGCTTCATAGGAACGGGTTGCCGATATCATATCCACCATTTCTTTAAGCACGTCCACATTCGGCATCATAACAAAGCCATTCTCGTCTGCATCCGGATGCGAAGGATTGTAGACCTGCTTAAAGGGAGATTGATCGTCGGTAACCTTGGTTACACGAACGCCATCTCCAGCCCCTCCGTTCATTGCATCCTGAAGCGCATCGGCGAAAGCAGGCTTCTTCGGTTCGATGGTCACCAGCTTTCTCTGGTACGGCATCCACTTGCCGTTTACCAACCTGGCTCGGGTTGAATCCGCATTTGCAATGTTGGAGGAAATGACATCCATACGAAACCGCTGAGCCGTTAATGCCGAAGAGCTGATATCGAAACCGTTAGTCAGTCTCATGGTTTATCATTTTCCTCCAATCGCCGTACGGGCTTGTTTGATCTGATTGTTTATTTCCTGAACCATGACATTATATCTTAGCTGGTTTTTGGCCATCAGCGACATCTCGTAGTCGATGTCCACGTTATTCAGGTTGTTGTTGATCATGGACCCGTTGTCTTGAATAATTTGCGGACCGGGCTGTGCCGGACGTCCGATCACGAAATGTCTCGGATCGGTTCGGTAGCCTTCGAGTGTCTTGCCGTTCATCTCTTGCTGAAGCAGCTCCTCGAACTTCACTTCCGAGCGTTTAAAGTAAGGCGTGTCGACATTTGCAATGTTGTCCGCGATCACCTTCTGGCGGAGCGTGGACGCGTCAAGCGAGCGTTCCATGAGCTGAAAGCTTGGATTGTTTAGAATATTCAAGAGTCATTTCCCACTTTCAATTGGATGATCTTGTAATTGATCTTGTAACACTTATTCAACAGCCCGAGTACAATATCCTCCTTTCTTCGACATCTTTGCCCAAAAAAAATATTGCCTGACTGTCACAAATTGTAGTAAACAAGAACTATATCTATATTGAGAGAATATGAAAATTATTACAATATGAAAAAAGCCCTATATTTTCATATAGGACCCTATTATTGCCTTTGAAATTTTTGTAAATCGTCCAGGATAAACGGCTACGCCGTCCTTGTCTTACAAGGACCAGCGCGTTTATCAAGGTTGATACGAAGCTATAAGCCCGCGAAAAACTTATAAATTCTTATCAACTGAAAAATGGACAAATTATAGCTTTACGCTTTGAATGCCTTGCATTAACTGATCGTTCAGGATGCGAATGTACGTTCCCTTCATGCCGAGGGAGCGGGTTTCGATTACGCCGGCGCTCTCCAATTTTCTGAGGGCATTGACAATCACGGATCGAGTGATTCCGACACGATCCGCAATTTTGCTGGCAACCAGCAAGCCTTCCGTTCCTTCAAGCTGCTCGAAGATGTGTTCAACCGCTTCCAGCTCGCTGAACGAAAGCGAACCGACCGCCACTTGAACTACGGCCTTGCTGCGCGCCTCGATCTCAATTTGCTCCGCTTTCTCGCGCAAAATCTCCATGGCCACCACCGTCGAACCGTATTCTGCCAAAATCAGGTCGTCGTCAATAAACGGACTTTCCCGTTTGGTTAAGATTAGCGTCCCAAGCCTTTCCCCTCCGCCGACGACCGGCACGACAGTAATCTTGAATTCACTTTCCGCCGCATGCGCGCCGAAGACGTCGAAAGAACTGCCGCCTTCCAGGTTGGAGGAGGTCTCCTCCACCTTCAGCAGCAGCTGATTGTATTCCGGCGGGAAACGGTTTTCCTGCAGAAACGCTTCTCCGGTCCCTGTTTCCTCCTCCCCCGATACGTAAGCGCAGCCCAGCACCTTTCCTTTCCGGCTGACGACGAAGATATCGGCATGAAGGATATCGCTAAGGACGCCGGCCATATCCCTGAAGCTGACCGGATTCCCCGCTTCTTTCTGCAGCAGCTTGTTCAGCCTTCTCGTTTTCATTAACAAGGTCATCAAATTTGCCTCCCATGGCGACAATTACAATATATATTGGCTTAAATCGCGGTTCTGCACGATGCCCGATAGCTTCTCACGGACATACTCCGGCGAGATGACGATTTGTTCAAGCGTAATTTCGGGCGCTTCGAAGGATAGGTCCTCCAGAAGCTTTTCCAGAATCGTATGAAGCCGCCGAGCACCGATATTATCCGTATTCTGATTAACCTCGGCCGCAATTCTCGCAATTTCTACAATGGCTTCGTCGGAGAATTGGATCCGGATCCCTTCGGTCTCCAGCAGAGCCGTGTACTGCTTCGTCAGCGCATTCTTAGGCTCCCGCAGAATGAGCACAAAGTCCTGTTGACTTAAACTGCTGAGCTCCACCCGGATCGGGAACCGCCCTTGAAGCTCCGGGATCAGATCGGAAGGCTTCGCAATATGAAACGCGCCGGCCGCCATAAACAAAATATAATCGGTCTTCACCGGACCGTATTTGGTCATGATCGTTGAGCCTTCGACAATCGGCAGAATGTCCCGCTGAACGCCTTCCCGGGAAACGTCGGGCCCGCTGCCGCGGCCGGAGCTGCATATTTTATCGATCTCGTCGATGAAAATGATCCCGTCCTGCTCCGCGCGGCGCACCGACTCCTGAATGACTTCGTCCATATCCAGCAGCTTCTGCGCTTCTTCCTGCGTCAGCGCCTTGCGCGCTTCTTTGACGGGAAGTTTACGCTTCTTCGTGCGCTTCGGCATAAGGCTGCCGAACAGCTCCTGCATATTCATGCCCGCCTGCTCATTGCCCTGCCCCGCAAGCATATCCAGCATCGATGGCGTATGGTCCTCCACCTCGATTTCCACCAATTGGTTCTCCAGCTCCCCCCGGAGCAGCTTCTCCCTCATTTCCTGACGCCGGGAAAGCAAGGAGGCGTCAACCTCGGTGTCTGCATCCGACGGTGCCGCTCCCTGCTGGCCGAACAGCATCTCCAGAGGATTGCGCTGTGACTTCGGCTTCGCCGGATTGGGAACCAAAAGCGTCACGATGCGGTCGTTGGCCAATTGCTCGGCACGGTCCTTCAGCTTCTCCGTCTTCTCGAGCTTGACCATCCGGATGGACGTTTCCACCAAATCCCGGACCATGGATTCCACATCGCGCCCGACATAACCGACCTCGGTAAACTTCGTCGCCTCCACCTTAATAAAGGGCGCGTTCACCAGTTTGGCCAGCCTGCGGGCAATTTCGGTCTTGCCGACGCCGGTCGGTCCGATCATCAGAATGTTCTTGGGAACGATCTCCTCGCGGAGCGACTCTTCCAATAGGCTTCTCCGGTACCGGTTGCGCAGCGCAACGGCTACCGATTTCTTGGCTTGCTTCTGACCGACGATATATTTGTCCAACTCGACTACAATTTGTTTAGGGGTCCATGCTTGAGGCTTCAACCGAAACAACCTCCCCGATTATTCGATTTCTTCAACAATGATGTTATGATTCGTAAATACGCAGATGTCCGCCGCCATCGTCAGTGCGGCATGGGCGATGTCCTTGGCGCTCATCGACGGCGCGTAACGGTGCAGGGCCCTTCCCGCAGCCAGCGCAAAGCTTCCGCCCGAGCCGATGGCCAGAATGCCGTCGTCCGGTTCGATCACTTCGCCGTTCCCCGACAGCAGCAGAAGCCCCGTGCGGTCCATGACGATCATCATCGCTTCGAGCCTGCGCAGCACACGGTCCTGCCGCCAATCCTTGGTCAGCTCCACGGCGGAGCGCTGCAAATTGCCGTGATGCTCTTCCAGCTTCGCTTCGAATTTCTCGAACAGCGTAATCGCATCCGCTACGGAACCGGCGAATCCGGCGATCACGTTGCCGCGGTACAGTCTTCTTACCTTCTTGGCCTGGCTCTTCATCACCATACTGTTGCCGAAGGTCACCTGTCCGTCACCGGCGATGGCACCCTTGCCCTGATGACGGATCGCAAAGATCGTCGTAGCGTGAAAGGTTTGCTCCATAACCGCTTCCTCCTCCATTCAAGACGAAAACTAAGCCGAACCAGCTTAGTTTGGAATATTGCTGCCATATAGAAGAACAAGCAGCAACAATCGTTTCCATTGCTGCTGCTTTCTTAGCACAAAAATTATACTATCATAGTCCGGCAATCATTTACAAGCCGAATTGTATTCATTTTGTGAAAAATTCTGAATTTTCTCAATTGCCCGATGAGCGATCGCTTCGTTCTTCAGCTTCTTGTTCCTAATTTTTTCCTCAAGCGGCAGAAACAGCCCGAAATTCGCATTCATCGGCTGGAAATGGTTGAAGTCCGCTGTGGTAATATAATTTGCCATACTACCGAGAGCGGTGTCCTGAGGCAGCACCAACGGCTCCAGGCCCTTGGCGTAGCGGGCGGCGTTTAGCCCTGCGATCAAACCCGAAGCGGCGGATTCCACATAGCCTTCGACACCGGTCATTTGGCCGGCGAAGAACAGGTTGTCGCGACCCTTGAACTGATACGTCGGCTTCAGCAGCTTCGGAGAATTAATGAACGTATTGCGGTGCATCACGCCATAGCGGACGAACTCAGCCTGCTCAAGGCCAGGGATAAGCGAAAGCACCCGCTTCTGCTCTCCCCACTTCAAATGCGTTTGAAAGCCGACCAGATTAAACAGCGTGCCAGCGGCATTATCCTGACGAAGCTGAACGACGGCGTAAGGCAGGGTGCCGGTGTGCGGGTTCACGAGACCGACCGGCTTCATCGGACCGAACAGGACGGTTTGACGCCCGCGTGAAGCTATAACCTCAATCGGCATGCACCCTTCGAAGTAAATCTCCTTCTCGAATTCTTTCACCGGCGCCGTTTCGGCGGAAATGAGCGCCTCGTAGAAGACGTTGAACTCCTCTTCCGACATCGGACAGTTCAGGTAGGCGGCCTCTCCTTTATCGTAACGGGAAGCCAGGTATACCTTGCTCATGTCGATGGAATCCTTCTCTACGATCGGCGCGGCCGCATCGTAGAAGTAAAGATAGTCCTCCCCGGTAAGCTCCTGCAGGTGCTTCGACAAAGCGGGGGATGTCAGCGGCCCCGTCGCGACGACGGTAATGCCGTCCGGCAGTCCTTCGAGCTCCTCGTTGCGCACCTCGATCAGCGGGTGATTCCGAAGCAGGGAAGTCACCTCGTCCGAGAAGCCGTCACGATCCACGGCCAGCGCGCCGCCGGCGGGAACCGCATGCTTATCCGCCGCACGAAGGATGATCGATTGGAGGATTCTCATTTCTTCCTTCAATACGCCTACGGCGTTCGTCAGCCCGTTGGCCCGCAGCGAATTGCTGCACACCAGCTCGGCGAATTTATCGGAGATGTGCGCCGGTGTTTTTTTCACCGGACGCATTTCATACAGAATCACGGGCACGCCCTGGCTGGCAATTTGCCAAGCGGCTTCGCTGCCGGCCAGTCCGGCTCCGATTACAGTTACTTTTGGTACGTCTTGCACTTTCCATTGCTCCCTTCAAACGTAAGACCGAGGCAAGCCGGCTGTCTAACCTTCATCCCGTTCCTCTTCTTTGGCTTCTTCTTTAAAATCGCACTGCACGCATTGGACGAACACGCCGGACTTGTTCCGCTTCTCGATCAGCATCGAGCCGCAGTTCGGACAAGGATGGTCCACCGGCTTATCCCAAGAGACGAAGTCGCATTCCGGATACCGGTCACATCCGTAAAAGATCCGTCCTTTCTTGCTGCGCCGTTCGATGATTTTGCCCTGTTTGCAATTGGGGCACGTGACCCCGATGTCCTTCACGATCGGCTTCGTATTGCGGCAGTCCGGAAATCCGGAGCAGGCCAGGAATTTGCCGAAGCGGCCCATTTTATAAACAAAATGCCGTCCGCATTTCTCGCAAATCTCATCGGACACTTCATCCTGGATTTCGATCTTTTCCATTTCTTCTTCCGCGACTTCGAGCCGCTTCTCAAACGATTCATAGAACTGGCTTAATACCTGTACCCAGTCTTCCTTGCCTTCTTCGACATGGTCGAGCTCTTCTTCCATCTGCGCCGTAAATTCGACGTCCAGTATTTCCGGGAAAAACTCGATCATTTGCTGAATAACCAGCTCGCCCAATTCCGTAGGCACGAACTTCTTCTCTTCGATCGCGACGTAGCCCCGCTTCTGGATCACTTCCAGCGTGGGCGCGTACGTGCTCGGACGTCCGATCCCCATTTCCTCCAATGCTTTCACGAGGCGCGCTTCCGTATAACGCGGAGGCGGCTGGGTAAAATGCTGCTTCGGGCCGATCGCGTTCTTCTTTACTTGATCCCCCGTCTTCAGCGGAGGGAGGAATTTCTCGTCATCGGCAGACTCTTCCGCATCGTCATTTCCTTCGACATACACTTTGATGAAGCCCGGAAATTTGATCTTGGAGCCGACCGCCCGGAAGACGACCTCTCCCGCCGTGATATCGACCGTCATCGTATCAAGAACGGCGGAAGCCATCTGGCTCGCCAAGAAGCGCTCCCAAATTAATTTGTAGAGCCTGTATTGATCGCGGCTCAGATGTTCCTTGATCTGGTCCGGCTCGCGCAGCACCGAGCTTGGCCGGATTGCTTCATGCGCATCCTGGGCATTCGTGTTTTTCTTCAAATACGTGCGGGGCGTCTCCGGATAATAGTCGTTACCGAATTTGCCGATAATGTATTCCTTCGCTTCATCCTGCGCTACGGGGGAGATTCTCGTAGAGTCGGTACGCATATAAGTAATCAAGCCGACGGTGCCTTCACTGCCAAGATCGATCCCTTCGTACAGCTGTTGAGCGACCGACATCGTCTTGGAGGCGCGGAAATTCAGCTTGCGCGCCGCTTCCTGCTGCAGAGAGCTGGTAATGAAGGGCGGCGAAGGATTGCGATGGCGTTCCTTCTCCTTGACCTCGCTTACAACAAATTCGGATTTCTGAAGCGCGGCGAGAACCTCTTGAACCTCCGCTTCATTGTGAAGCTCCTTCTTGTCGCCGCGGAAGCTGTAAAATTTCGCTTCAAATTCCGTCTTGCCGGTGGCCAGCTTGGCCGTAATCGACCAATATTCCTCAGGAACAAAGGCTTTGATCTCGTTCTCCCGGTCAAAGATGAGCTTCACCGCCACCGATTGCACGCGCCCGGCGGACAGCCCTTTCTTCACTTTCTTCCATAATAAAGGGCTGATCTTATAGCCGACAAGCCGGTCCAATATACGCCGTGCCTGCTGAGCGTTAACCAGGTCTTGATTGATCTTGCGCGGCGTCTTGAACGCATCCTTCACGGCCTGCTTCGTAATTTCGTTAAACACGACGCGGCAGGCATCGTTCTCCGACAAATCCAGATAGTGCGCCAAATGCCAGGCAATCGCTTCCCCTTCACGATCCGGGTCCGCCGCCAGATATATTTTTTTCACGCGCTTGCTCGCGTCCTTCAGCTCTTTCAGAACAGAGCCTTTGCCGCGTATCGTGATGTATTTGGGCTCAAAATTTTTCTTTATCTCTACTCCGATCTGGCTCTTTGGCAGGTCTCGAATATGCCCCATGGAAGCTTTCACGATAAACTTGCTGCCTAAGTATTTTCCGATCGTTTTGGCTTTTGCGGGTGACTCCACAATGACTAGCGAATCCGCCATAGGTGTCCTACCCCCTTCAACATATATAATTAATCTATCATCAAGGTACTGTGTAGACTGAACCCGGAAGCTCCACGATACGCCGTATCATTAGTAAATTTATCAGAACTGAATGCAAATGTCCAAAAGTATATTGGGTTTGCTCCAGCAGCTCGTCGATCGTTAAAGTCCGGCAGGTCAGTAAATCGATAATTTTTTGCTCGTCTTGCGATACAGGATGTCGCAACATTTCGTTATCTTTATGGTGCGCTTTTTCCAAATCCGCTATCCGATCCCTGTACTCCTCCGCAATGTCTTCCGCACAGGTGACGAGCTTGGCGCCCTGCTTCAGCAGCGACAAGGTCCCTGCACTTTTCGGTGAAGTAATCAGACCCGGAACTGCGAATACGTCGCGGGACTCCTCCAGCGCCTGATCGGCCGTAATCAGAGAACCGCTCTTGATCGCCGCCTCAACGACGAGCACGCCTAGACTGAGTCCGGCTATGATCCGGTTGCGCTGAGGGAACAAGCCCGGATGCCCTTTGGTGCCGATCGGATATTCCGACAGGACCAGCCCCTTCTCCGTAATCCGGTCGTACAATCTCCGGTTCTCCGGAGGGTATACCTCGTTAATGGAGCAGCCGAGCACGGCAATGGTGGAGCCGGGTCCCGTAAGGCCCCCGTCATGTGCCGCACTGTCGATTCCGCGCGCCAGGCCGCTTACGATACACATTCGATAGGTCGAAAGCGATTGGGACAACCGCTCGGCGGCCATTTTTCCGTAAGCCGTCGGATTGCGGGTGCCGACCACGGCAATGCATGGCTTGCGTACCATATCGAGCTGCCCGCGATAGTATAATACCCAAGGAGGCTGAGCGGTTTCACGCAGCAGCTCCGGGTAATCCTCATCCCATACGGTGACCCAGCCGATCCCCTGGTCTCCATAGACGGCCTCAATACGCTTCAGTCCATCCTTATAAAACGGGAGAAGTCCCCTGTAGATGAGCTCCGCCCGTGCCGGAGGAAGGCCCAGATCCGTCCAGTCTTTGCTTGAGAAGGCGAAAATATCGGTAAGCTCCGGAACGCGTGCTGCAACCCGTTCGATCGTCTTCCAACCGATGCCGGGAATCTGGTGTAAAGCAAATAGCGCTTGTCGGTTGTTCATCTAGTATATATCACTCCTTTAATAAGAAACAACTTTTCGGGAAAGACCCGCTTCGGCTGCAAAAAGAAACAGCCTCCCCACTCCGCCTTTTGCGGAATAGAGAGGCTGCTTGCCGCTCAATAATCCAAGCTTATTTCTTTGTGATGCATTTCTCGAGAAGACCTTTTTCCTCCAGCACGCTTACGAGCGTGGAGCCCATTTCGGAAGGCGTCGGAGCTACCTTGATTCCGCAGCGCTCCATGGTCGCCACTTTCTCTGCCGCCGTACCTTTGCCGCCGGAGATAATAGCGCCGGCATGACCCATGCGCTTTCCTGGAGGCGCCGTTTGGCCGCCGATGAAGCCGACAACCGGCTTCTTCATGTTGGCAGCGATCCATTCAGCCGCTTCTTCTTCCGCCGTACCGCCGATTTCGCCGATCATGATGACCGCATAGGTGTCCGGATCTTCGTTGAACAGCTTCAGAATGTCGATAAACTCGGAGCCCTTCACCGGGTCGCCGCCGATACCGACAGCAGACGATTGGCCGATGCCGCGAGTGGACAATTGATGCACCGCTTCGTACGTCAGCGTTCCGCTTCGGGATACGACGCCTACATGGCCTGGCGTATGGATGTAGCCCGGCATAATGCCGATCTTGCACTCGCCCGGAGTGATGACACCAGGGCAGTTCGGCCCGATCAGGCGGGTTTTCTTGCCTTCCATGTAACGGGCAACTTTGACCATGTCAAGCACCGGGATGCCTTCCGTGATACAAATCGCCAGGTCCATCTCGGCGTCAACAGCTTCCATGATCGCATCGGCTGCGAATGCAGGCGGTACGTAGATAACGGATACGGTAGCGCCGGTAGCCGCTTTGGCTTCAACAACCGTGTTGAAAACAGGCAGAGAAACGGTCGTTCCGTTCTCCAGCGTGATGTCGACGTTCGTGCCGCCCTTGCCCGGTGTTACACCGCCTACCATTTGCGTGCCGTAGTCGAGGCCGCCCTTGGTGTGGAACATACCCACGGATCCGGTAATCCCTTGTGTGATGACTTTTGTATCTTTATTAACCAAAATACTCATGTCTATTGTTCACATCCCCTGAATTTTTTGACGAAAAAAAGCAAATGCCAATCAGCCGTTAGTCCTAGATTATTTCACCAGAGCAACGATTTTTTGCGCGCCGTCCGCCATGGAATC
The DNA here is from genome assembly GCF_027533625.1 of Paenibacillus gyeongsangnamensis. Classification (GTDB taxonomy): domain Bacteria; phylum Bacillota; class Bacilli; order Paenibacillales; family NBRC-103111; genus Paenibacillus_G; species Paenibacillus_G gyeongsangnamensis. Next base: position 280,533 of record NZ_JAQAGZ010000004.1, read on the forward strand.
AGCCGCAACGATATTCAAGCCGGATTCATTCAGAATCTTTTTGCCGAGCTCCACATTCGTACCTTCCAGACGGACGACGAGCGGACGGGTGAGGCCGAGCTCTTTTGCCGCTGCCACAACGCCCTCAGCGATGATATCGCACTTCATGATGCCGCCGAAGATGTTGACGAAGATACCTTTAACTGCCGCATCGGAGAGAATGATTTTGAACGCTTCAGTTACCTTCTCCTTGGTAGCACCGCCCCCTACGTCAAGGAAGTTGGCCGGTTCGCCGCCGTAATATTTGATAATGTCCATCGTAGCCATAGCCAGACCCGCACCGTTAACCATGCAGCCGATGTTGCCGTCCAGCGCGATGTAGCTCAGGTCATACTTGGATGCTTGGATTTCCTTCTCGTCCTCTTCTTCCAAGTCGCGCAGCTCTTGAATGTCTTTGTGACGGTAGAGCGCATTGGAATCGAAGTTCAATTTGGCGTCGAGCGCCATCACGTTGCCGTCGCCCGTAACAACCAGCGGATTGATCTCGGCGATGGAGCAATCTTTGTCGACAAAAGCGTTGTACAGCGCGATCATGAATTTTACCGCTTTGTTCACGAGCTCGCTTGGGATATTGATCGCATAAGCCAGCTTGCGCGCTTGGAACGCTTGAAGGCCGATCGCAGGATCGATCACTTCTTTGAAAATTTTCTCCGGAGTATGAGCAGCCACTTCTTCGATCTCCGTGCCGCCTTCTTCCGAAGCCATCATAACAACGCGCCCGGTGCCGCGATCCACGACAACGCCCACGTAATATTCTTTCTTGATATCGCAGCCTTGCTCGATCAGGAGGCGCTTTACTTCTTTGCCTTCCGGACCGGTTTGGTGGGTCACGAGGACTTTACCCAAGATGTCTTGTGCATATGTACGAACTTCGTCGAGGTTCTTGGCTACTTTCACGCCGCCTGCCTTACCGCGTCCGCCTGCATGGATTTGAGCTTTTACGACAACGACCGGCGTACCCAGCGCTTTGGCTGCTTCAACCGCTTCGTCCACCGTGAAAGCGACTTTACCTTCCGGCACGGCGACACCGTACTGCTTCAGCACTTCTTTGCCTTGATACTCATGAATATTCATTTAGCAAAATCCTCCTATCAGTAATGGCTTACTATATGGATTCGACAAACCCGGAGGGATCGCCGACCGCTAACGGAACGTGCGAATACCGGACATATGCTTGTCCGGTCAGACACAAACCTTAATCATTGTAACACTTTTTTCGCGCAGTTTCCTTAATTTTTGGCGGAATATGGCAGTTTTTCAATTAAACTTTTTTATTGCGTTTGAAAAGAATGCTTATTCGGCCCGCTGCCTCCTTACAGCTTGGCTTACTCCTGGGGGAAATATGCATCGGCAGGAGGGCGAACATGCAAAAAACGCATCGCCCGCCCAAGGGAAATGCGTTTTTTATCGTTCGCTTTTTACAAATAAGAGGGATTGGTAGGCGTCATGGCCCGCGGTTCTCGTTCCGCCTGCTTGATGAAGCGCATTTCGTTGGCCGTATAGCTGCAGACCAAGCATTGAATCGTAGGCTCTTGATCCTCCAGCTGCAAAGGCTCGCTAAGCTCCTGAATGGTGCCCGACAGCGCATCCTTCAAAAACCGCTGGGAATAGCTTGAAATGATGCTGAATTTGACACGGTTCGACCGGCAGTTCGGACAATAGTAAGGTTTTTCCTGCATCGTCATCACCTCTATTTCTCATTGTAACCAAGTTTCACCGGGATTAGTCCCTCTTCATGCTGAAACCGCAGGGTTGCAACCGGTGTGAGCGAAGAGTTACAATAAGCATATGACGGCGTATAAGGAAGCACCTTTGGCCATGAATCGAATATTCATGGGGAAGGTGTTTTTTGTTATGTACGGAAAAGTAATCAGCGCATGCCTTCATGGCGTGGACGGCAAGCTTGTAGAGGTGGAAGTAGACCTAAGCAACGGTCTACCGCAGATGAATATCGTAGGGCTGCCCGACAGCGCGATTAAAGAATCGATGGAGCGGGTGCGGTCCGCCGTCAAAAATTGCGGCTTCACCTTCCCGCTCCAACGCATTACGGTCAATCTCGCACCCGCCGATATTCGCAAGGAAGGCTCCGCCTTCGACCTCGCGATCGCCGCAGGGCTCCTGGCCACCAGCGGCCAGCTCTCGTTCGGCCTGTTTCAAGACGCGCTGATCGTCGGCGAGCTGTCGCTGGACGGAACCATCCGGCCGGTGCCCGGGGTACTGTCCATGCTGGCGGCGGCGAAGGAGCATGGAATTCATCGGATTATCCTGCCGTTGGAAAACGTGGAAGAGGCTTCTTGGGTTGGCGGCACCGAGGTGATCGGCTTGTCCCATCTGAATCAGCTGACCGCCGCAGCGAAGCAACCGGCCTGCCCGGAGGAGCTGCTCGCACACACACGGCAATATATCGAACAGCTTCCTAAAGCCGAGGCGCAGCCTTCCCCGTCCATACTCGACTATGTGGATGTCAGCGGACAGCAGCAGGCCAAGCGGGCTCTCATGATCAGTGCGGCGGGAATGCACAATATCCTGCTTATCGGTAACAATATCAATCATTAAAAATGAGTTGTCATATAGTTTATGCCCTCTAGAATGTTGTATTTCTCTGCAATTCGCTTTATTGGTTCATCAAATTTATACATGATCTTCAAAATAGGACGCTTTTCATTCTTTGGATGTCTTTCAACAATTATTTTCAATAAATTTACAAGATGCTCTCTGTTCTTAACTTCTTCAATATTAATATCATGTATTTCCTGAATCACACGATCAAACTGAGAAATTTCATCTAGAATCTCATCATTATTTTTAGATAATTCTTTAATCCTTGATTCAAGTGCAGATATTTCTATATTTAACTCGTTCGCTTTATTATCCAAGTATGCTTTATCAAAATCACCAGAAATATATAAGTCAGCGACACGATTTTTTTGCTGAATAAAATTGTCGTATTTTTGTTTTAAAATATCAACCTCTTTAGTTGTGTCTTGATCAATTCTTTTTGTCAACTCATCTCTGATTCTATATTTGAGAATATCAATCATTATAGACTTATATTTCTCAAATGATTCTTTCACACCTTTTTTTAATATAATATCAAGAGCTTCTTCAATAAGACTTAAGTTAACATTGATGTTATCACACTCATTAGTACCTTTAGATTTTTTAATACTACAGTTATAAAATATTCTGCCGCGATCAATATTTCGTGTATAAGGCTTGCCACATTTACCGCAAATAATTAACCCAGCGTACTCTGATATTCCTTTATATATACCCCTTTGAAGCTCATGGTGTAATTTCCCTTGTTTTAATTTACGAGCCTGTTCAAACGTCTCTTTCGTTATAATTGCTGGAACAACGTCTTCGAATACTTTCCATTCATCTTCAGGCTTCACATGAGCATAACTTTTTTTATTAAAAACTGTCCCAGAATCGTACTTATTTCGCACATTGCAGCCAAAGTACTTTTCATTTGTAAGAATACGTTTTATCATGTTTATCGCAAATCGTTCTCCACCATGTTTTGGCCTATATCCATTTTCTTGTAAATAATTCAAAATTCGACGAATTCCATAACCATTTAAATACAATTCAAATACTTTTTTCACTACTATTGCTTCTTCTTCATTGACCGTCAAGGTTTTTGTGATTGGATGATAATCATATCCGAAGATACCTTTACCACCGACCCTAATGATTCCTTTATTTGCTGATACCTCGTTTCCATCCCTTACTTTCTTGGATTTATCCACTGATTCTTGTTGAGAAAAGTTCAAGAATAAGTTTAATGTGAATTCCTTTTCAATACTATCGTAAATCAAGTCAATATCAAGAAAATGAACTAATACATTATTTTTCAACAGTTCTCTAAGTATTTCAATTATTGCTGCATCTCTTGCAAAACGACTTGTATTTCGTACATATATCTTATTAAATTTTGGTTTCCTGCTTGGGTCTATTTCATATGTAAATTTTTTATTTCCTTTATATTCGTTGATACCTGCATCATAAATCATTCGTTTAAATTCATCGCGCTTTTTCAAACTCGTCCCTGAAATCCCTTTATCAGCGTAAATCTCAACCAATTCTTCATTGGTCATTTTGTTAGACCTGTCCAAAAAATAATCATGCTGATTTTCAAAACTATTGGTTTGGTCTTTACTATTTGTACTCACCCGACAGTAGGCAGCAACTTTTATTATATCCATTTCCCCACTCCAATACTTGATATTGTTATATAACAATTATAATAACACACTGTCATGCAATACAAAATTAAAAGAATATAAAAAAGCATTATCCCACTTGTTTAAATAAACATGTTGACCCACTTGGATATATGTGGTAATCTGAAATTGTCGGAAAGAATCCGCTAAAATAGCCCTTCGAGGAAGAACCTCAATGGGCTTTTTTATTTATGAGAGGTGAATGACTCTTGGAAAAAGAAAAATGTCCTATTTGTGAAATTGGCTATAAAACGGAAGTACGTATGCCCTTTTATAACAGAGATATTGACCAATATAACTGCAAGTGTTGTGGTGAAGTATGGATTACTCAAATTGCGTTAATGGATATGCATAATATCAAGTTAAAAGAAAGGAACGAAATCTCAGCCTTCACCAGAGAACGAACTGTCCATAAATTATCACCGCTCATTATTAGCTGGGAACCATTGCAGGATAATCACATTACTACAATACCGATTAAAGAGATTATTGACCAATTTCCAAAAAAGATTTCTGAAAGAACCGAGAGAGCTCTATTTAACCTTTCTAAGCTTTCAGACCATATGGGTCAAAATATTACAATTGATTTAGATCATGATTTTCCGTTATTTTTTTGCGATGCCTTTAATCGAGATTCTATTAAATTCATGCTTGAAATACTAACTGCTGAAAATTACATTAAATTAACAGAACACGGGGCCACTTCTTCAATAGAACAAGCATCTTCTTATACAATAACTGCTCATGGGTGGAGCAAACTTTATGAATTAGAAACATCTCATAACCCACTTTCGAAGCAAGCCTTTATTGCAATGCATTCGCGTCAGAGTTTGATGGAATTTGGAAGAATGGAATCGATAGAGCTATTCGTGATGCGGGGTTTGAACCATTTCGAGTAAACCAGTCTGAAACGACTGGGAAGATTTGTGATGAAATTATTTCTCAAATAAGACGAAGTAAATTTGTAGTAGCGGACTTCACTGGACAGCGAAATGGAGTATATTTTGAGGCCGGGTTCGCAATGGGTCTTGGTATACCCGTTATTTGGATATGCAACAAGCAAGAAATTGCTGAGGGGAAACTTCATTTTGATACACGACAGTATAACCATATTGACTGGGAAACAGAGGACGAACTTTATACTCGGCTACTTAATCGTATCAAAGCAAATATTGTTTAAAAGAATGAAAGCCCTTGGACGTACTCAAGGGCTTTTTTAACTTTAGTTACAAAACAGAGATGTTCTTGGATCGAATGTACTAGTAACGCTGCTTACAGAAGATGGCCTTTCCCAAGCCTCAATCAAGACAATCTTATCTTTTTGCGTCTCCGACCATACAATGTAACCTTCCCTAGTCAAAGTCTCAAGAACCTTCATTACTCCTGCTTTATCCCTTCCTGTCTTAATACACAATTCGTCAACCATTGGCATACGACTTCGACCAGCCGAATAGTTAGCAATGATACGCAGCATTTTTCGTTCGATATCGGATAACATAATATCACCCTAATTTTTGTTATTATCGCTTATTATACCGAACGCGTGTTCCTATTTCAAGAGAAAAAAAGACCCCACCTTCCGGTTATGGATTAGTGGGGTTAATGTCTATATGAACCTGAATTCAATATTAGCATATCAAACAAATTTCGACAATTGTATCTTGTTTCATTTAGAAAAGAAAAAAACTCCCCTTCTGCTTACCACGAACAAAAGAGGAGCTTTGCACATACCATGTTGGTAGAGGAGAGGGTTATGTATGCGCTTTATTATTATGTCTGGTTATTTGTCAGAATATTCTCACCAGTTGTCTTTCGTACTGGAATATTCGCTCTACTTGTCTTTCACACTGGAATATCTATATTTTGCTTCTCAATTTGATGTTGCTTAGCAAAAGCAATTGCTTCATCAAATAAGGATTGTACAATTGTTTTAAACAATGGTTTACTTACAACCAATCGTACGACCGAAGGAAGCAAGTCATAGCCCTTATCGCACACCCAATTAAATTTGTCCTGACCATTATCAAGAGCTAATTGTTCTGCTTTCTTCTCGACAGCCAGCATAAGGGTGATTGCTTTCTTCTTAGCAAAGGCAATAGACGCTTGATAGTGAGTAATAACGTAAACAACACCAAATAGGAATACTGAAACGATTCCCCAATACTGATTAATAATTTGTTGAACCATTTTACTTCGCCTCCTTCAATCGTTGAATTACAACGCCTAGTTCAGCCCATGTTACCTGAGCATCAACTTCATGATCTTGCGTAATCAATTTGTTTTCTTTAAGCCAGGTCAAAGCGTCAACTTTCCATTGATCAATCGTTTTATTATCGCTCACGATAATACCTCCATTATCTTCAGGCTTCCATATGTCTCCATTTACCAATGCATCATAATACCTGCTGACAGTATCAATAACATCCTGCCATGTTTTTCCCCACTTAGCCAAATATTCAATTGGGTCTTCATGATCCGTGCCACCTAAAATATGAGTCACATCATAATGACTCCATAAGGTTCCTGAACCGTCTGCTTGGGCTTTGCTTACTGAAAGTTTATTTTTGAATAAATATTCAGCGGCTCGTTCACACCACATGTCATAAGACAAATCAAAATCTTGTTGATTATCGGCATGACACAATTCAAGATGAATCGCATAAGGATTAATTTCATGTCCTGCACCATAGGCAATGTAATCAGGGTTTGCTACTTGGATAATCTCTTTTGGATCGATGAATTCATGGACGAAGGCATCTTGATAGTGCCCTGCTTCATAATTCCTTTCACCTTTAGCGGTATCATGTGGGCTGTCTGTATAGTGCATAACAACACAAGTATATGCCCCTACTCCATCATGAAACGGAATCTCAGGAAGCCCATCAATCCAATCAACATTTACGGGATAACGAAATACACTCATTATTTATCAACTGCCTCCACTAAAATATCTACTCCTTGAAGTCTATACTTTTGAGCAATCCAAATGGGAAACGTTAATTCATGAACACCAGCCGTTTTATGTTTGTTTCTTGGATGATGTAATGCTTCATATTTTGGTTTGCCGCGGTGACACCATTCACATAGAGACAATTGATTGCCCTCACTATCAACTGATGTAATAGGCAAATCATTATTTGGCGTGAAATGTGGATGGTCTGCATTTATTTTTGCAATATCAAGTGCATTAGAAAGTGAATACTCACCAAATAAATGGTGGGACTCCATTCTTGCTCCCTCAGAATGCTTTACACCACAAATAAAGCACGGCGTATCTAATACAACGATTAGATGATGCCGTGCCTCTTTAAACTCTTTAGATTCAGTTCGATCATCGTGAGCAGGATAAAGTACATGTTCTTCATGATGGAAATCTACTTCATGTGGCTGATTTACGCTCATCTTTTATTTTCACCTACATTGTTCATTTATGATATAATGCAATAACTGCAACGACTAATGTTCCTAGACTTAAAAGGATATGTACCCAATTCGGAAGTACTTGCCTAGTTATTTTCTTTTCTTCCCTTGTCTCAATCAATCCCTTTTGAATACCTTCCACGTCTTTATAAACCAACTTTAATTTTTCATCTAATACATCTTTGGTCACATAAATTTCTTCTCTACTTAGAAACATTTTCTTAAGATCATATAATGCTTCTTTAATAGCTGATAGTTCAGATTCAAGCTTAGTCTCTAGTTTTACTAAGCGCTCTCCGTCAGTAAGTTCGTTGTTTCCCAACTTTGACCCCTCCATATAAACATTTTTGTTAATTGATTTTCGTTCTTATCGTCTATAGGAGCTGGATTTGCTACCTTTGACCATTTTCTATTTACGCTCTTGCCTATTTCATTAATATAAGTCGAACAGATATACTTTTGATGTTCCTTGTACCAATCAATATTTAGGCTTATTTCAAAATGAAATAATTCTAATGGGATTAATACATAATCATATTTGGAACCATATTTTGATTTAGCAAATTGAATCATTTTAGTCCGTTCATCATCTGTTAAAGATAAATCTCGCCAGATTTCTAGATAATTATTTTCGGACATATAAAAAGAGAGGTCGATTTCACCAACCTCTCTTCCACTTTGGGCTTCACATAAAGTTGTATCGTTTACAAACAATGCGACATGGCTTGGTCCATCTGTTATTTCTTCGATGATGTGATCAATTAGACCGTTCCCCCATACAAAAAGTACGTCACCGGGTTTAATTTGCATTTGCTCACCTACCATGAAATTGCTTGAACCTGAGCTACCGTAGTACAAGCCATAACTTGCGGCTGCAAGGTATCTCGAAATTTAGAAAGTTGTGTATTTAGATGTGCTAGTGAATCTTTAAATACAGAATCGAAAGTAGGTGCATCTAAAGTCAATCGAACAACATTTCCTGTAGAATCATAAGCCGTCCATTTGATACTAGTAATAATCGCTTTATCGAATGCACGACCAGCTTTAGTAAAATTCGATTGAGCTTCCGCATCATAAGAGAACTGATACGATACACCACTAACAGTAGAAGTAAACCCTCCAAGAATCGTTTGTTTACATTTATCATTTAGCTCCGCAATTTTTTGCGTTTGTGCTGTAGTTAATTGTTGCGCCATCGTAGGTGTAGCAGCTAAAGATAACGATCCTGATTGAATGACATATTTTCCTTGGTTAACGATTGCATCCAGCCACTGTGCTTGTGTGATTTTTACCGCTGTCGTAGGAATTTTTGTTACATCCCAAATATCGTCGCCATAAAAACCTATAATATTTCCGTTTGTGTCGGGATTTGCATAGTATTGAACTGACATTGTTATTCCCCTCCTTTTATGAACCTACGGCAAAGATGTAGACATTTTGACTAGCGCCACTGTGATTCCGTACCGTTGCAGCGCTAGTCGTTGGCCCTTCGATACTTAGTTCATAAGCAGAACTTGTATCTGTTGCGGTAGCTGTAGCAACATAAAATGCGGTTGGGAATGTTATCGGCCAATTAAAGTTTGTCGTACCATTAGCTACTGCCGAAACCACACACCATTGGAATATAACACCGCCCGGCAACTTTTGATAACCGTTTGCCGCTTTGGAGTTTGCGAACGAACCGCCAGAGCCGTTGATGGTTAAGGCTCCGTATACTGTCGTGTCTCCAGAGTCGTTGACGTCAAAAATAGATGCGGTATACGCTTTATTTATAATATTGAAAACATTCCCACTAACTCGAAGATGCTTTGCATTTCCTGCCGTTGTAGTTTCATATAGTCGTATTCCCGCGTTCCCTGTGTTCGTGAACAGGTTGGCCCCATTGCTGAATGTAGGTATTCCGTTGACGCCCAAGTTCCCCGATACTGTTAAGTCGCCTGTGTTACTTAAAGTCATAGTCTGCGTGTTATTAGCATTGTTCGCCCAATAAAAGCCACTTGTTGAACCTATTTGAGCAATTTGTGTACCAGTGCTCTGTATAAACGCCCCGCCACCAAAAGCGACGCCTTTACCAACCGGGAAGGTTAAGCCTCCTGCCAAAGATGCATTGCCATTGTCATCAACTGAAAAAGTTGCCACGTTATCCGCATAGTTTGATACATACCAACCTCCAGTTGCGCCGTTCGATGCAAAGTGCGCTCCCGCAGGAGCAGAACCATTCCATGAACGTAGGGTGATTTTTGGAGTGTAGTTTGCCACACCAGATTGAGGAGATTGGACCGATACCTCACCGGTAAAAGTAGCGCGTCCGGCTCCGTCATCGAGCGTGTTGCCACCACCTGTTTTTACAGCAACAGCAGCACCACCATATCCTGTTAGCCAGAGTGGGCCACCGTTACCAGTTCTCGCTTGATTGACACTTTGAATATAAACACCAGTTACGTCACTCGCAAAACGGAACCCTCCGTTTCCACCACCAACAATAAATGCTTGTGTGCTATTATGACTTAAATCTCCGGTAAATGTCTTATTCCCGCCAATCGTCTGCACTGTAGTCAAGTCAACGAAATTTTGCGTCGAGCTTCCGGTTCCACCGTTGGCGATGGAGAGAATACCTGTGACATTCGAAACCGGTATTGTCGTACCCGTAGTATTCGTCGTTGGAATCGCCATGCCTGACGCTCCATCTGCGGTAGAATCGTTATATGTAGATGTTGGAGTTATAATAGTAGTAACTAACTTTTGTGTTCCATCAGCTCCACCTGCAACAGTACGATATACCCTCAAAGCAATAGCAGTAGAAGGCCAACTTGTAGGTAAGCCGCTCAAATTTACTTTCTGATTACCACTAGTAGTAGTTACAGAAATTGTTACGCTACCATTTGTTTCAGTACTATAAATCAGAGTATTGTCTGACTTTTTATAGCCTGTAACGTATGTTAGTTTATATAAATAAGTTCCTATGCCTAGTCCTGTTCCAGACGCTGCGGCTGCACTCACACCTGTTATACTAGGTGCACCAATTTGTGGAGCTAATGTGATTTGTCCAACATCAAAAACGCCATTCAGCATATCGGCATATTGATTAATATCTGTTGCTAGTGGAGTTACCGTTTGTCCCGGCTGGACTTTATACAGACTATTTGCCATTATTCATCAACTCCTTTCTCTAATTTCCTAAAATACCAACTTGACCAATAACAGATAGCAAGAGGCCGTTTGTCTTATTCGCATTTATCGAACCATGTAACCATAAGTTACCTGAAGCATCTATCCATCCTACCTCTGTATAGTTTCCATTCGGATCGGCAATTTGATATGTTACTGCAAATTGAACATTGTAACTTTGAATAATTGTAATGAAATCACATGTTTTGCTCGTTCCTACTGTTGCATTCCATAAGGCTGTGTCTGTGACTTGAACATTGCCTGTCCCTGTACCAAGTTGAAATTTGTTTGGCGGCACTATTGCACCCGACTGACCACTCACATTTGAAGTTCCAGTCATCCATTTTGCAAATGTCGATCTCATGTAATTTGTTATGACAGCAGAAGAGTTAGAAGTATCAGCCACCATATAAACCATCCATTGAACCGTTAAAGTTTGGGATGATGATTTATATTGATTGATGGATACATGCGCCCAAAGGTTATTATTCGAATCAAAAAGACCTAGTTCATTATAAAATCCAGCTGGATCGGTTGTTTGGTAAGCTAGGTTATATTGCGCGTAATAACCTTGCGATACTTGTATTGAGTCACAGTTTCTTTGAGTTCCAGATATAGCAGACCATAAAGCGGTATCAGTTGGTAAAGTTCCATTAATGCCAAAAGGAGGAGAGCCGTTACCTGCTCCTATTTGAGTAGGAGGCAGAACTGCACCAACCCCTGAATTAGGAGTACCACTGAGCCATTTTGCTAAAGAAGACTTCATGTAATTGGTGATCGTATTGTATTTTTTTAAAGATGCAACTGAACCGTCTTCATTTTTAACAGTTATTGTTACTTCGCCCACCAAAGAATAGTTTGAATTTATCATTTCCAAGTTCCTCCAACACCCCAAGACCACCCAGCATTATGGAAAACTCCATTTGTATCGTAACCACCCCAAGTCAATGTTGAAGGGTCTGTAACATTGGGCGTAATTGATGCATTCATTGTTGTAGTTTCCGAAGGTGAAGTAGTAATCGATGTACCATTCAAATAAGTTTGAAGCATCGTTGTTAATGTTGCCGTGTCATGGGGTGAGCTAAAATACTGAATCATCGTATTGTCATATGAATTCTCATCAAAATCATCGAAACGATTATGTAAAGTCTCAAGTAACTTAATGATCGATGAATCATCACGCATATTATCACTTCCTATTGAACCAAATAAGGAATGTCACTTATTTCAATGTCATATTGAATAAATGCTCCATTACTATTTGAATTTACGATTTTCTTTCTCACTCGTTGAATAAACACTTTTGTATTATTTAGTCCACCCATCCGACGAGATGAGTTCAAATAAAAATACTGCCCCGCACGCCATCCTTGAGTGAATGACTGAAACGAGCCAGTTAATTGAGGATAACCATATTTATAAAGCAGCATATCTCCACGTGCATTAGCGGCATCAATAGTAGCCTGTGATAATGATTGATCTGTTACAGCAAACTCATATATGCCATCACCTTGCCCATCATTTGCAATGGCAACAGTTTGTGCTTGTGGATTTTCTCTCATAATTATCGTGTCCTGAAGATAATACATCGTTACAGAGATTGTAACTCCAGAAGCTGGAGCATAATTTAATCTCAATAAGTTCTGCGAATAGTTAATGTAGGCAGAAGAAGTATCACTTGTGTTTTGTCCAGGTGAACCATCAACCAAGTCTCTTTTTACAGTTAATGATGTGCCACCAACTGTTACGCTAATATCACCGCTATTTCTGGATGGTTTATATCCTAAGTTCCATTGAGTTGTATATCCATCACCTTTATATGTAAGTATAACTGGTGTACCAATTCTTGATTTGAATCCTTTAAGATATACCCTAGTTTTCAATTGTGAAATATCATATTCTAGAATCAAGTCTTTATAATTAACCGTATCTGTATCTATGTACAAAATATTTGTAGACAATGGAGATGTGAAGAATTCGATTGGATAAAAATGGACATCTTTGTAATAATCAATGTACCAACCAAATTCAATTTGTTCTGCAACTTTTTTAATTGCATCACTTGGTTTCTTATAATTAAAATATTGCGGTGGAATTGTGTACGATGATTGAACATTATTGGTTGTAAAACTTGGCGCAAATTGAGATACGATTTGTTTAATCATGGCATCTGCTGACATTTGACTATAATAATTTATTACCCATCTTTTATTAAATGAGAATTCATATGATTGAACGCTAACATCATATGATAAATCTGTACCAATATCTGTTTCTTTTATTTGAGTTATAATACCTGCAAATTCTCTTACGCCATTGTTTGTCCAGATTACTTCATTTCCCGTTTTTGGTATTGTTAACTCTCCATTAAGATTAAGAGTAAACGTCATCGTATCCGATGTCATAATGACATTGTTATCGACTTCTACGCTCTCCAGATCAATATACGAAGAATAATCTACACCTGAAATTGTTATTTGTGTAGAAATACTTGACACCTTCTTCCAATACTATGATAATAAGAATGCTTATACCTCTTAAGGTTGGTGAGTCTATATGTTTGGGCGAAAAAAAGAAACTGAAGAAATTCCAAGTGTTCCGGTATATACAGTCCATTCGCTGCCACGAAAGTATGAACCAATTGATACCGTTTGTGTTCAGTTATCAGATGTTTGGTCAAAGAACCTTAGAGACAATCATGTTAAAGTCATGAATGAGTTAGGTAAAGAAGCTGCAAAACTTGGTGCAGATGCGGTATTAGGTTTCATGCTTCATTCTCAAGGAACTTCAGCAATCTTAAATGCCTATGGTACAGCAATTAAATACAACGATTAATAAATAAGCGCCTCTAGGTTAACCCTAAAAGGCGCTTTCAAGTTATTATTGTAAAACAAAAGACATTTGTTGTCTTATTCCTTGAACAAGGTCGGTTGATAATTGTTTTCCATCTTTATTAGCTCCAGTAATATGAACAGTCAAATTTTGAATAGTTACAGTGCCATTCGTTCCTTGTCTTCGGAAAGCTCCACCATTTAGAAAAGAATCAATTCCAAGAGTGTATCCGTCATTTTGATTTTTGATTTTTGACTCTGGAACGATGAATTCTCTTTCCCCACGCTCACCCACCATAGCCAATGTTGGTTTTGTAACTACTCCACCATCGCCAAATGCTGGAACACTATCTGAAAATCCAGAATATCCATCTCCCGTACTATAGTCTGATCCGGAAGAATTATTATTATCACTTCCACTGTTACTACTAATTGGTGGGCTTATAGACGGAGCCGTAGGTGCGCTACTGAATATAGACTTGATAGAATTAACAACTGAAGTAGCAGCGTCAATAACGTAATGAATAGCCCCTGTAATACCATTTGCAACGGATTGAACAAAGTCTGATCCAAATTCTAGTGCCTTATCTTTAAACTTGGTTAACTCATCCCATGCTTTTTCAACCCATGTAACAATATCTTGCCAATGTGTTATAACTTCATAAATCGCAGTTCCTAGTGCAGCAATTGCAAGTATTACAATTCCAATTGGGTTAGCATCAAGAGCAACATTAAGTAACCATTGAGCAGCAGTTAAGGCACCTGTGGCAATTTCTGATGCTGCTAAAGCTACTTTCTGAGCAATAAGTGCAGTAGTATTGGCAATAAATGCAGCAGTTTGACCTGCTGTAGATGCTGCCGCTACCCAACCTTGCATCGCATAACTCAATAGAGCAACAACCATTTCTCCAGTAATTTTAGCCGCAGCAACAACGACTTCAACACCCATTTTAATAACTTCTGCCGTAAAACTTGCCGCTAATTTAGCGCCTGCAATAACTGCTTCAGCACCTGCTTTGACTACATTGACTGTAAATTCAGCTGCTAATTTTCCACCAGCTATAACAGCTTCTACCCCTGATTTAATAATTGCTGGTATAAATAGCACACCCAAAAAAGAAGCTGTTGCTATAAGTGCTGTTTTGTGATCATTTACGGAATCAGTTAGAACATCGAGAGCAGAATTTTTGAATGAGAGCATCTTATCCCAAACAACTTGAAGTATATTTTTTATTTCATCCCAATGCGTATATACCTCATATGCCCCAACTCCTAAGGCGATAACTGCTGCTGTAACAAGTCCAATTGGAGTAAGTATGCCTCCTAATGTGAGTTCGGCCCCCTTAAGTCCCATTTGCAAGAATCCAATTGCAGATACAGCACTTAAAATGGCTCCTCCAACTGTAACCATTACAGAAGCAAGACCACCAACCAACATAATTATTTGTTTGGTGCTTGGATCAAGGTTTGTGAACCAAGTAACAAGATTTTGTGCTTCTTGGGCTACAGTACGTAATGAAGGAGCCAATGTATCACCAAATGATTTTTTCATTGTTTCCGTAGCTGCGTTGAGTCGTAACATATCGCCTTGAAGATTATTCAACTTCTCCTTTGCGATATCAGCAGCTTTCTCTTCGGAGAGTGTCTTTTTTAACTCTTCAAACTTGTCTTTACCTTCCATTACAATTGTGTTTAGACCAGCAAGACCATACTTGGTGAAGGTAGCAGCTAGAGCAGCTTCTTTTTGCTTATCATTCAAACCACCAAATTTCTGGTTCAGTACTCCAATAATATCTGGTAAAGGTTTTAAATCTCCATTTAGTTTGTAGAATGAGTCTGCTGCACCATCCTTAGCAGAAATTCCAAGATCATGCATTAATTCAGCAGCCTTTTTAGTTCTTGGCTCGAGGCCGAGTAGTGTATTCTTGAGCGCTGTACCAGCAGATGATCCCGAGATACCATGCTGTGCCAATAGAGCAATTGCTGTAGACGTATCCTCTATTGATTGATGCATATTGGATGCTACAGGCCCGACTTGTCTCATGGAATAGTAAAAATCATTCATCGTAATTGATGAAGTATGCATTGTACCACTAATGATATCGCCAACTTTAGCCAGTTGATCTCCAGATAGGCCAAATTCGTGCATCACGTCTGTTATAACCTTCGCAGTATCACCCATATCACCATCAACAGATTGAGCAAGGTTATTGACGACTTCTATAGCACCATTCATGCCATCTCCTAAAATTTGAGTAGATGATAACCCTTGACGAGCCAAGTCATACATACCTGTCGCTATTTCATTAGCCGAAAACTTAGAATTAGAACCAAGTTTAAGCGCTGTCTCCTGCATCTCTTTCATGTCAGCAGTAGGTTCACGATTCATTAAAACTGCGTGAATTCGAGACATAGATGCTTCAAATTCCGCAGCGGATGTAATAGCATCCTTGAATAAGTGATCGCCTTTTGATCCAATACTCTCCATACTCTGTCCTAATTGTTGTAACCCTATTAATAAACCTGCCTTCGATACAGATTCTTCAAGTCCATTAACATTAGTTTTTGCTTTATTGAAAGCCTGAGAAGCTTCTTCAATATTACGAATCGATTGAGCAGTAGTATTTAATGTAGTATCAATGGATGAAAGAGTTTGAGTCATTTCTGACAGGACTTTGCTATCATCTAATATCGATTTAGACAAAGCTTCAGATGATTGGGTAACACTCGAAATCGAACGACCAGTACCTTCTAACGAGGTTGAAGCATTATTGAATACTTCATTCATGGAACGAAATTCATCCATTAAGCTGGTTGCAGCTTTCGTTGCATTTTCTATAGGTTCAGTTAGAGCCTTTATTGATGCGGTTACACTTTCAAAAGCTGAACCGGCATCGTTTTGAGCAGTTAATAATAATCTTAATCGTGCTTCTTTATCTGCCATATATTATTTTCACCCCCAACCTACCCTTGCATTTCTTTTCTAACCCTTGACTCTATAGACATATAAGCCAAGTCTCTTTCAACAATAAAAGATGGGATATTATCCAGTTGTTCTGGTGTATATCCCATCTCTCTTCGATAGACAAACTCAACATATTCTCTTGGGGCCGTTTCTGACCAACCCTTTAAGAAATTATTGAGTTTGTCTAATTCTTTTTTTCAACCGTACCTTGTGTCCTGATTTCACTGAACTTTTTCACAACAGCAACGATTACTTCAACAGGAAGCCTATCGATCGTATCATTGGTAATGGGCAGTTCAATGGGCTGCCCATCAAAATCATTAACATTTAGATTCTTAATCAAAGCGACTACAATCTTTTCGTTAATTTCCAAAGAGGTTTCAAAATCAATCTGATTATCGATTGTATTTTTTGTTTGTGCTTTTGCAAGTTCCTTTTGAAGACCCCAAGGTAAAATCTTAGGATTTCTTATTTCTACGTATTGTCCTTCACCTAATTGTTCAGACAAATCGATTTTGATTGTGTTTTCCATTGCTTATAGACTCCCCCTGTTTTAGTTATAATTCGCAATAGCAGATTGTAATGTAACTTTAATGCTTCCAGCATCTGTAGCATTGTATAAACCGCGAATATTTGCAGAAATACGGACAACATCCTGAGAACGATCAATACCATTGATTTTCTCGAATGCACATTTTGTCATTTGGATTGTCAAAATGTTCGTCCCACTTGTAAATGTAAACACAACGGTAGGCTGAGTACTATTCAAATAGTAATTGAGTTCGGTATAATCATCGATTTCAAAATCGAGTTTGCCAGTTACATCTAATGCGCCTACATTAGCTTTAGTCGGAGATTGAGAGTTATTAGCACCAAACGTCATCTTAACAGCACGTTTAATATTCAAATCTCCACCGATTAGACGAGTATTAGTGGAACCACCAATAGATACAGAGTTTTGAAATCCCAGAAACATTGGCGTATTAGCAAAAGTTGGAGTATGAACAGAACCACCAACAGCAGAAGCTTTAGATTGAAATTTAACACTGTTAGTTAAATCTCCATCGGTAGTAAATTTAAAGCCCAACTCTTCCAACACAGAACCTGCATATACACGTTCATTGACTCCATCATAATCAAATAAACTGAATGAGGAAGGTTGATTGTTACTCAAGGTAAAAGAATGAGTATATGGGCCAGTACCAGTGACTGTATCCTGTCCAAAAATTCCTTTTAGGAAATATCCGATTGTTTCAGGGAATACATTACCTTCAATATCTCCTTTACCAGTCATTACACTATTATAAGTATTGAAATCTTTTGCAAAACTGCCACGTTTACCCGAATCAAGAATTTGCTTAATATCATCTTCCATTTTTAGAGTTTTCCAAGGAATCCATACAGTTGGAGCGGTAGCTGCTGTACCCCAAGCTGATTCTATAGCTAGACCAACCCTACTTTGAAATTGTAAAACTGCCATTAATTAACGACCTCCTCTTTCTTTTTCTTTTCTTCAATTAAAACAAAAAAGGCATTATTGATCGGTTCATCAACCTCAATAATGCCTTCTGGCTCTATTTCAATATTTTGAATTGGCAAAATAACTGGATATTCACCAGTGTATTTATATTTCACACAATCGCCCCCTACGCGATAATTTCAGTTTTGATTTCAAATGTCTTAATTGCTCTCATACAAATGCCTGTACTATTTGAAGTAGCTACTGGAGGAAAGAATTCAGTATCAATATAATCCCATGCGCTTTGAAGAACTGTTCCTCCTAGCGTATAATCTGATCTTAATGCATTATCGATAGCATCTAATAAATCATCAAAAGCCTTTTCGCTAACCATCTCATCAGGATTGTAATCAATGGATTGAATGTATAGATATACAGTGTAAAACTGGTGTCTACGATGACCATTCACACCTTTTTCATGTGTTTTATCTAGTGAAATTGTTATCACAGGACAATCGGAATCTTGAATCAATTTGGGTTGATTAGTATATACAGAAGTTACACCTGGTACATTAACCAATAGATTCTTTATACTTTGCTTTATACTGGTTCTACTCATCCAACCACACCTTTAAATATTCTTTCCGCTAAATCATCTGCTTGTTTATCTGCTTCTGTAAGGGCTGCATTCAATGTTTCCAGAGTGAAATTTCTTGGCTTAATAGCTTTATGTTGCACAGTCATTGCAAACACCTTTTCTCCACCATGTTCAAATACTAAAGCCTTCTTCTTTGCTTTTATTACGTAAGGGTCTTTAGAAGGATCACTTCCTTCGTCAAGCACTTGACCATACCAAACACTATGGAAGGTAGCTTCTCCACCCCCATTTGCATGTGGTTGTAATTCATAGCGGACAGAATTTTTCAGATTCCCTTTTTTAACTGGAACCCTATTCTTCAAATCATTCTTAACCCATATTGACATATCAACAAGCCAATTTGTTGTTTCATGAACTACTCTCTCTTGGGAAGAAGCGAGTTGATCAATTAGCATAGAATTTTCAATCGAAATGTTAAACATGTTAGACTACCTTCCTATATCTGCGTAACAATTGTTTTGCTAATTCTAAGTCTTTTTCATCATTGCTTTTTTGCTTTGTGGGTGCTTCAACGTTTGCCATGGCAATAGCATTGGAACCACGTTCCTTTAGAAAATAATTCACAACTAGGATACATGCTTGTTTAATGTCTGCTGGAATTGCGGAAACAGCAATCTTCGCATTATGGTTAAATAACAATGGGTTACTTAATTGAAGAGTGTTTCCAGTTAATGAAAGTACCGTTATGTCTTCTGTATTTGCTCCATCATAGAGTGTAAGCAATGTTCCATTCATAATACCTGTAGTATCATTAACAACGATTGAACTGTTACCCATACTTGCATTATTTTGAAGAGTGGTATTCGCGTATCCATTTACGTATGTATACTGAACTGTAATCTGAGTATTTTCAATGTTTGAACCCATAGATGGAGATATATAGGTTGAATAATATGAATTAACTGGATATGCAAAGTTATTCCCGAGTGTTAACATCGAATTACCAAGATACTGGAACCAAATCATTGCTTCGAAATGTCGTTCATAAACCTGTATATTCGATATATCAATAATTGTCCAGCTTGCACTAGGATAAAGTCTCCATTGGACGTTGCTTACTTGTATAATCGGTGCATTATATGGCTGAACCCTTAAAAAACCATCTCTTGTAATATGAGTCGGTTTAGTTTCAGTATTAATAGTTGCAGATAAACCACTTGGCATTTGACAGTAATTATCAATCCATGCTGAAGCACGTCTTATTACATTACTTAATTCGGCATCTTGTGCATTTTGAATATTTATATTGGTATTGTCCAATTTATTAACGTTAATTGATGTCGGCGCTCGTTTATATTCATCTATTGTGAGATACGATTTACTCAATCAAACACCTCCTTTAACTTGGAAAAGAGGGATCGATTGACCCCTCTTTTCAGAAAAATGACTTAAGATTTTGCTGTAAATCCAGCGCTGAAAGTGAAGGACGGAGTAGTTCCGCCAAGTACCCAACGAAGACGTACTTTTTCACCGAAATTCGTTACAGGAACAGTAAGAGTATTTACACCTGTTTGCTGAGCAATAGTACCTGCACTTGGAATGGCAACATATTTACCACTCAAAAAATCAAGCGTTTCAAAATAAAAATTTGCTGTAGGTGTAGTACCAGTTACAGCAGTAATATCAATAACAAGCAATCCTTCAAAGTTATTGGACGCATCAAAAGTACTCGTATTACCATTTGTAGTTTCTGCTTGAGATACATGTAATGTAAACTCTTGTGTATTTCTTACTTCAGCTTCAGCCAAAGTAAAACTATTTCCAACACGATCCATGTATTATCGCCTCTTTCTTTATTTAATTTGACCTGTAGCTTTAAGTTCTTTTTCTATCAAATCCGAAACGTTTGCAATACCATCGTTAAACTCAGCAATTCCTTCTCTTGTAAAGATTCTATGAGTACCTTTTTGAGAATCTTTCAAAGTAACTTCTTTTAGACTTGATTCAACTTGAGTTTCTGTTTCTGCTTTATTTGCCATAAATAAATAACCTCCAAATTTTATGAAATAAGGGTACTGATTTTATTTCAGTACCCTTGATAATTACAATTAGCGAGACACATAGCCCCATGCGTGAGCATAGGCAGGAGCTTTAAGAATTGCACCAGTATTGAATGTTACAGCAACGTACTTATCAGCCAAATCAGTAGACAAGCCCATTTTATAAAGTTGGATATCAGGAGAACCAACCCAACCCTTCTCAATTTGGTTCATAGAAGCAACGAAAATAGGATAATCTGTGGATGCTCCTGTAACTGTAGAAGTCTTAGTAGACATTTCCCAGCAAGGAATAACAGGAAGAGTACCAGCAGCAGTACGAATACCGTCAAAAGCGATACCAGGCAATACTTCAACGTCTTTTGCAAGTACTTCCTTGTATGTATTTGCAGCATTCTTGATTTCTTGCTCCATGATATCGAGCAACAATGGATTAACAAAGACATGAGTAGGTTTCACTACTACCGTTTGGTTTGCCATCATGTTTGCTACTTTAGTACGGATAGAATCAATAATAGAAACACCCGGATTAACTTGAAGTGTCAATTGTGCTTGAGTTTTAATCGATGCATACTGAACACTAGTAGTATCAGTCAAGCCAGTAGCTGTACCAGTAAATAGTCCAAGGTCTTCAGCTTGATATACAGCAGTAAGCATATCTTTCAAGTCTTTTGCAACCAAATCAGGGAAAATCCCGGATTGTTCGTTTACTTGTTGATCGAACAGACCAAAGTTAATTTGACCTGCAAGGGCACGTACTTGAGCATAAAATTCAGTTCTCAAAGAACTACCATTGTTAGCAGCAGTTACAGCTTGAATGTTACGAGGATCAACGAAGCCACCAGTATTAGGCAAAACGTATTGATCGTACCAACGGTGAGGTTGACCGGTTGCGCGAGTTTGGTATTTATCAAGCAATTGACCAAATACACCACGTTCACGCTTGATATCATTAATTTCGCGTTTAAATTGTGGTGTAAGCAAAACACCAAAGTTTTGATAATCAGTAGCTGCTGCTTTCAATTCTACAAATTTTTGAAGAGTTACAGCTTTACCAGCTCTGATGCTTGCAAGTTCTGGATTGGACAAACTTGTGAATGTAGGTTGAGTAATATGATTAGACATTTATAAAAGCCTCCAGTGTAATTTAAATTTTGGAAAATAAAAAGACCCGTTTTAAACGAGTCTTCAAAAGTTGTATTTAGTTGTTTTGACCAAATGCTGCACTCAGTTTAGCGGCCATGGAATCAACAGCACTCAATTCTTGCTTATCAATTCCTGCGAACAATTCAGCAGTTTCTTTAGCTTTATTGTCACCTTGTGCAAGCAACTGTGTAGAATCCATAGAACGTCTTTGCGGTGCTGTTTCTTCTTTTTCTTTACCAGCTTGAACTTCATCTGCTTTCTTATTCAGTGCTTCAATGCTTGCGTTAACATCCTTCATGATATCATTTTTAATGTCTTCCTTTGCCTTCTCAACGCTTGCTGTCACATCAGCCTTAACATTATTAATTGCTTCCATTAATTTTTCAAAATCCATTTTTATGGCCTCCTTATTTGCCGCTAATATTGCGGTTGTTGTATATGCAGCAGCCCATTTATATAAAATAGCCGCTCCTGTAAATATAATTGAAGTTGCGTTTGCTACGTTTTCGCCATTGTAATCATAATCTTCAAGAATTGTATCGGTTGTCTCAAGTGACATACCAATATCACCTTGACGTTCCTTAATCTCATTGACTTGGTCGGGAAAATCCTTGCCAAATAAATAGCCTGAAACTTTAACCTGATCCCCTTCAATCCAAGCTGTTTCAATAACCCCTATTTTATTAGTCACTTCATGTTCATCAAGCCAATAAGAAGCATTCACACACATCCCTTCAAGTGAGGAAAGCGAATTCTCTGCAACCTCTCTTGAAATATAAAGTTTTCTTCCGCTTGTTCCAGAAGGAGGGTTTTCACTTGGACGGTCAACATAAAAAAGAGTCCCATTAAATGGAACCTTGTTAGGATGGTCAGTTTTTTGTTGAATCTGTACCTGTGCCTTAATCGAAGATACTTTCAATATTTAGTTCACCTCCTTCCCTTTATTCAACCTTTAAGGGATCTGCTGTTTGATTCATTGATTTTTCAATCTGTAATTTAGGATTAGCGAAACCGTCATTCATGCCATCCTTATTTTCATCTTGCAACAAACCAGCAGGAAAAGTGGTGTTGTTATTATTGCTTCTACCATAAAGGGCGAGGTATTCGGCACGAGTATATATTCCTTTTCCGTCAGGTAAAGGTTGTAGACCCTTTCTTTCTCTAGCTTCATCAATGGTAATAATGTCCTGTTGAACATCAATCTGCAAAATTGCCGAAAGCGACTTTTCATCTTGCAAGTTCGCTGTCCATCTGAATTTAAACAACAAGTCTTTAATACCTAGAGGCTCAATTATCTTCTTGTTGATAGCAGCAGCGACAGAATGAGCTAGTGGTCTAATTGCTCCTTCGTCAGAAGCATTATCCAAAATATCTCCTGTAGCACGTGAAGCAAGAACAGCGCCAAACTTTTGAGAATCCAAACCAAATGCATTTGCAATCTGATTAATTAAGAAACCTTGCCACTTCAAAAACAATGCTTCATCACTTGAAGCTCCTAAATCAATTGAAGTTGCACCTTTTGAAGCAAATATAGGTAGGACTCCCCTACCTTCAATCTCACTTCGCCAACGCATGATAAATTCATCTAATTGAGGTTGATCAAAGTCTTCCCCAAGATTCAACGCTTTATCAGTTGTCGCATTACTCGCTTTCTTACCCGCATAAGCTTGAGCATTCAGCAAATGATTAATTGTATCTGCTGCAACTTTTAATGGAGACAATCCCCAAGGCGAATTTGTGCGTGGATTATGCCTAATGAAAATAAGCTGATCGTCTCGAAAATCCACTTGTGACTTATCATTAAAATTAATCTGTGCGTATCTAGGATTAGTTCTCGAACCATTCCAGTTTGTATAGATTTGAAGGCTTGCAGCATCGAATGGGTAAAGTACAAAAGGTTGATCTGTATTACCTTTCCATTCTCTCTTTTCGATGTTTGTATGACCTATAACAAGCATATCTTCTACAATTTGCTCAATAAATGAACGCCAAGAATCATCATGGTTAGGTGACTCAAGGATTCTTTTGATTCGTTCGATATCCTTTTTCTGTCGTGCGTTCAATGACTTATTATTTTTAGCTACAATATCCCAATCTAACATTGAAACTTGATTTTTAATGTAATCAATCGCTCTTCTTGGAATAGGTGATTCGCTAAAAGAACGAAGTTTATTGTTATCAATCGTAAAGTTAGGTTGCGGTCTATTTACTCCTCCAACCATTCCGAAGAAAAAAGGAAATGGATTAGACCTTTGAGCCGGTTCTTGATTAGCGGCTTGCAATTCTGGCTTTCGGCCTAAAGCAGCACTCAATAAATTGCTTATGTATCCTATGACTATTCACCTCCTTAAAGCGAACCTAATGCAACCCCTCGTCGTTTCGACTTAGCTATCTGTGAAACAACCATTTCCAAAGCATCTGACCTATCATCTTTTCGAGGTAATGAACGATCTGTTCCCACATCTTCAAGTTCAGCGATTAATTCATGTTGATTTTTTTGGAAACGCAAAAAACCATTCGATACGAATGGTTCAAGCGATGAAATTCTGAGCCATTTATCACCATTAGGCTTCGGAATCTCTTTTATAGGTAAGTAAACACCACGACTAAGAGCAGCCTTTGCTAAATCCGTCATAAACAAGAATTGGAATTGAACGGTTTCAACAACAAAACTTCGATAATTGTATATCCTGGCTTTTTCAATACACGCATCGATAATCTTTTCTGGCGTTCTACGCTTTGCATCAACCTCAAGCACATACATGATTCCTGTTTTCTTATGCTTTCCTACAGTTACAATTGCAGACAAGTCAGACTTATCATTCTTACCTAGCGATGGGTCAACTGCACCATAGATATCAAGGTCATCCATATTGATATCCGATAATTCATAGTAAGTAAAATCTCTAAACAATACTGTGGTATCATCTTTTGGATCACCAATGTACTCAGTTAAGAAAGATTTTCTATTAGCTTGACGAATTACCATCAAGTCATAAAGTGAAATTCTTTCTTTCCAAAGGACTTCTGCCCCTTCTTCCATATCAATCATATTACTATCATAAAATTCTCTGGCCTTTAGGTTCGCAATCTCTTTAGCATGATCTTCGTTTTCTGCTTCATCCCAATCACGCTTATTTAGTATTAGTCCCCATTGCTCCCATAAATCCATTCTTTCAGGCCAACTTGTAATAGCTGAATACCTTTTTGTCTTGAACCGAGTATCATTCTTTATAATCCTGTTCAAAACAGCATCATTATGAAGAATCGTACCAACCCAAATGATTTTTGTGCCACCTTGAGTTGGTGAGCCTAATGGAACGATGGTACTATTAAACCAGTTATGCATTTTATCACGATAAGTTGGACTGTATACATCAGGGTCTTTTTCAAGATCATCAATTAATACCCATGGACGATTTCCTAGATGGTTCTTACCACGAATTGCATCACCAGAACCTACAGCTTCAACAAGGATGTTATTTGCTGTGATGATTTCACTTTCAGACCATTTGCGTCTATTATACATGTCTCCAAAATCACGTATTAGCTCGTCGTTATTCTCAAGTTCAAACTTGATGTTAGTTAATACTTGCTTTGCTCCTTCTTGTTTATTGTTGATAATTACAAGATATGGATGGATCTGAAAACAGATGATATATAGTGCCGTTATTGTCGTCCCTAATATCGTCTTAGCATGGCTGCGAGGTGCTATAAACCCTAGGAAGGAATTATGATCCTTGTCGTTTACAGCATTACAAATCATTTTAGCCATATCATAATGAAACTCTGGTGATGGTGTTTTAGGCCAAAGTAATCGATTATTGTTAAAATATCGCTTGGCAAAAGCCATAATATCATAACGATAAGATTCGATTTGCTTTAGACGCTCCAATTCCTTTAGGGATGATATGTATTTATGCATCGATGATTCATCAAGATTACCTTGATTGAAAAGTGCTTCGTATATGTTTACTTTTTCAGTATAGAGATTGATTTTCTCTATACGTTCAGTGTCATTCATAAAACCACCTTTAAATTCACCTCCATCATAAAAGATAATAAACCTTCAACAATGGAGGTAATGTTGGATATTTCGTTTCTACCATAACTGATTCAATGTAATGGCTATTGTAAGTTCGGAATCTTGTGTAGGTAATGCGGTAAATGGGGTTTTTCTCCCATTTGCATAGTAAGCAAGTGCCCACGCAACTTGTTGGTATGAAAGCGTGGGGTTTGCTGTAACGCAGTCAGAAATGCTTTTTCCACTATTTGTATTGAACCAAGTTACAACTGTATTCACAACGCCATTAGTCAACCATTGATCGGTTGTCGTTGCCGGAACAATGATAACGGCCATTATACAAGCACCTCCCTGACATAAATATCGAACTGCCCGGACGTAGGGGCTGTACTACCTGTTGTAATATTCAAATACAGGCAGTTTGCGATACCCCCAGCACCTTGACCGTCTTTAAGCGTACAGAGGTATCCGCCAGTCCAAATTCCTGCTGTCATTTGAACGGCTAAGTTTGCACTTGTATCTTGATAGTTAACGGCTGTACCCGCGTCATCATAAGTATAGACCTTGACAGCACCTGAGTTCTGGTTCGTGTTGTTTACGATAGTAATAGACCGGTTTCTTGCGGTGTAGTTCAAAACACTTTTGAAGTAAAACGAATAGCTCGTAGTCGCCGCAGTTAAAGAACTATATGATACAGTAGTGTGGTATATGGTTGGAACAGTAGATGTAAGAACATTTGCGGCTCCGTTCGTACCTTTCCAACGGTCCATACTTCCGCCATTCCACAAGGAAGGAGCCATCATAACAATGTTTGACGCTGATACACCGTCAGCAGTAGCAGCACGTTCAAGGAAGTATAACCCTGTTGATGGGTCGTATACAGCTTCTTCCGCAATGCCGATACCATTAGGATAAAATCCAGAAGTACCAGGGCCATTGACTGCATATACATCCCACTGTGCGCCTGTATGCCCGCTGTTGGCAATTGCAGTTTGAATTGTTACTGGATTTGTCCCTGCAACATAGCTTTGAGAGGTATAAACAACTTCTGTTGTACCGCCTGTAAGGACTAATATGGAACCCGGCTGTAATCCCGTAGGAGCAGCGCTAAAGGTAATGGAAGTAGAACCAACGCCGCCGCCAGAAGATATAGTACCTGAGGCAACACCCTTGCCTTGAATGTTACGAGAGCGATCATAGTTTACACCGTTAAACTGATATTCGGCTGCTACTGCTGTTCCTGTACCACTTGCTCCATCAAGTTCCCCGGATGCGGAGCGTTCTTTCTCCCATCCACCTGCTCCACTATTAAGTTGAGCATTAAACAACATAGCAGGGCTTGCTTGTAATCCTGTACCAGTTGTACCATCGGTCACAGTAGCATCTTTAGCTTGGTTGTAAACAAACCCGGAAATTGTCCATGTCCCACTATGAGCATTATTAAATTTCGCGGTGAATGTGTTAGATGTGACAGCAGTAACAACAACGGTTTCCTTACTTGCACCTGTATCTACAACCAATACGGAACCAACTTGAATAGACCAAGCACTTCCTTGAACCGTTCCGCTCATAGCGGCGGGTGTAACGGAAACTGTTTGTCCTGCCGTAACGGAAGTGGTAGAAGTGGTTGAAAAAGAACTTGCAAGTTGTTGTGTTCCTGTTGCAATACCAAGAGCAGGAATACCGTCAATTCCAGTTTCTCGCTGACGGTCTAAGTTGCCAGTCGTATTCAATAACTGAGCTACGCCACCTGTCATCAGACCATAAGTCGTACCGCCAAATGATTGGTTATCTGTATTGTGAAATGCAGAAATAGTGGCTAACTGCTGTGTTGCACCATCTTCCAATCTCATATAACCGGGGCTTGATTGCGTTGTGGAACCCCCACCACCACCACTTGGATTTGTTTCATTGCCCATTGAATATGCTTGAGCAACACCAATAACCGTAATCGATCCGCTTGTATATGATGAAATACGCGCTCGTACAGAAGTCAACCCCCGAGCATTAACCTCATATAGACCCGTTGCCGATGCAGTAGGACTTGCACTATTTGTGCCCCTTTGAAAAGCATTAACCGCATACCAGTTTCCGTCCGGTCCTTGACCTTCAAATATGATTGTTCCGACAAATGTGCCAGATACAGCCAATTCCGCCACTCCATAACCACTAGTATTCAACGGATTCCCATTTCCTAATGCATTTGCCGCATTTTGGAGTGTTACAACAGATGATAAGGTGCTGCCCGATTGTTGCATAGAGTATATTAATTGACCATATTGATCTACTTGTTGTGCTGACATATAAACCTCCTTATGAAAGTTGAAAAATTTCTCAGAAAAATTTTGTTAGGAATAATGAATAGGGAAAATTGACAATAAAAAAAAGGGAGTGGCCTAGTGACCATCCCTTGAGAGTTTAAAAAATGATAAAATTATAAGTATGAAATCCGTTGGGGGCTGCACAGCAATGACCCCATTTCTTGCAACGGAGTGGCATACCCCATGGCACCCTGATTCGTGTAAATGGTTCGTGTAAATTGTATTACACGAACTAAAACAACACTTTTGGGGCCATTTTACCGCCAAAAATATAGTACTTAGGGCTAGAAAATGGTTCGTGTAATTCTAATACCCCCACGGCTTTTTTATTCTGACTTCAACACACTGTTCCTTAACTCATCTAACTCTCTCTTCAAATCATCTGTTGTCTTGTTTGATTCATTAATGTTTGTGTTCACATCAGCCGTGATATGAGTGTTGTCTTTCAATTTGCCGCGACTTTTCAAAAAGAGTTCCGCTGCCTTCATGTTCTGTTTCTTAACTGCTTGTTCAATGATTGAATTATATATCTTGGCTAAATGTTCATCAGCTACAGATTCGGTAAACTCGTCCCTTGCTTCAATAAAATCTGGATCATTGGTTCTCCAATTGAATAATGTTCGCTGAGATACCCCACACTCTTTTGCAATGGTATCATACGTCATCTTTTTAGACTCACCATCATTTAATTTTAAGTCCAGAGCTGTGAGTAATTTTATTGCCTTCTGCTGTTCTGACTTCAATTTGCTGAGTTTCTTCATAAATTCACCCCTTTTATACCACTTTTAACCATTCCACTTTATCGAATTAAAGCATTACACTGTATAATGGTAAAGTGATGAAGCAAAAGCCGATTTTGAAAAGTTTTCTTATTAATACGTGCACCTCTAGAAAACGTAACTTTATCGGCAACTTTAAGCACATCACTTTACCACACTAAAATTTTTCCTTCATTATATGTTCCATTTTTGATATCAATTTTATATCATTCCATATCAATTATAGAACGATATATTAAACATCTTCGCCTTCTTCAATAATAAAACCATTCATAATTATCTTGACCATTTTAGCATCTGGTTCCCTATTTTGTTCTTTACAATTCTTATAATAAACCTGCAAATATTCATCTTTAATCTCATCTATTGTAGCTTCATTCCGAAGTAACCTTAGCATTTTTTTTGAAACATCGCTATATGATTTAAAGAGAGTATCGGCATATAGATGCAAACTAAATTTTTCACTTAATGGAATGATATATTCTCTATCTTCCATATTACTTCTTCTCTTCTTCAACAATCGGATTATTCAATACTGCCTTAATCTCCAGAATAAACTCAGCTTCACTACCTTTTAAATCAGCTCAATTAATAAACACCAGAATATTTTGTTTTACATGATCCGCAATTTCATATTTTGCCATCAATATCAATCTCCTATTATTTTTTAATGAAATAGAAAAAAGCCACCTCAAAAGGTGACTACCTAATACTTTATTGTTTTTGTCTCCATATCCTACTTTGAATATAGTCAAAGAGTAAAATACTTTTTAATGAATTAACTGGTGTGCCATATTCTGTATCTGCACCATGAAGAATTGCATTACGACTTAAATATGATTCCAACGGTTTCCCATGTTCGAAATTTACAAGTACTATTGTTTTATAGAACCCCAAAGCCACAGAATCGAAGGACATTATATGATCCTCAGATAATAAATCTGACAAGTAGCCTTTCATTTTGTAACCATCCATACGTCCGATATGTTGAAATCCGTCTGCAACCATTCCTTCTAATTGGGCCAATAATGGCGGTATTGCAATAAAATAATTTCCATTAACATGAGCATTTATCGATTGCCTTAAGATTAGCATTCTTTTGCTTAATAACTCAAAACTTTCCCACTCACTTAATAAACCATTTAGTTCTTCTTGATCAAACCTCTGAAATAAGTACTCATGCAAATATTGTTCTGTTTTTTCTTTACCGTGTTCATCATAATAATCGATTATCTCAGAAATCTCGAAAGTGAAAAACTTATCACTTGGCGGATAACCACAATCAACTAATATCAATTTAAGAGCTTCAGTTTTATTCTCTATTATTTTTAAATGTTTATACGCTAATTTTAATGATTCAGAAAATTTTAAAACAGCTTGATCGATCCCGCTTCTTAACTTTCTTGTCATTTCTGCTATTTCTTTCGTATTTCTTAAACTTTCTCTCATATATTCAATAACTTGTTGAGTTGGATTCAGCATCGATTCCTGTATCTCTCTTATAGTCTTTACCAAGTCATCATCCATTATATAATCTCCCTGTAAAAAAGCATTTAAGAATATTATATAATGACTTCAGTTGACTTTCCATATCCATCCATGGTATATTTTACTTATAGATAGTTCGTGTAATTAATTCGCATATAAATTACAAATTGGAGGTAATAACCATGAATCTCATTGAAACTTTCATAGCACAACTCAATAAATCCGAATCCACTAAATCAGCTTATCGTTACTCATTAATCCGTTTTGAAAAGTGGCTTATTGAACAAGGTAAAGACATTGACAAACTCACACCTAGAACAGTACAAAAGTATGTGAACAATCTAGAAAACCCTCAAAATGAAAAAGATAAACCTAAATCAGCATCAAGTATTGCTAGAGAATTAGCAGCGATCACATCATTTGCAATTTTCAGTAAACAAAAGCCAGCAGTTAGCGGATTGCAAGTAATTGAAAAAGAATCTATTCTTAATACAGCTCCGAAATCCTTAAATGAAGATGAACTTGATGCATTAATTGATGAGGTTATAAAAGATGGAAATAAACGCAATATTGCAATGGTTTATCTTTTACTTTTATCTGGTATTCGTGTTTCTGAACTGGTAAATCTTGATATTAAAGATGTTTCTATAACAAGTCGAAGTGAAACCTCTTATATCCATATTAAAAAAGGAAAAGGTAATAAAGAACGTAAGATACCATTTAAAAAAGAAGCTCGTTATAAAGTAAAAGAATACCTAGATACACGCACAGATGATTGTGAAGCCTTATTTGTAACCGAAAAAGGCGAAACGAAACGTATGGGAGTTAGAAATGTTCAAAAGTTATTATCGGGATACGGAATACATCCTCATTTACTTCGACATACGTTCGCAACTCTAAATCTGAAGCAAGGTAAAGAAATTACACTAGTTGCCGATTATTTAGGTCATTTGGATCTCAATACAACTCGTCGTTACACAAAAATGACATTTGAAGAAAAAGCATTAGCTCTAGATAAAGTTAGATTTTAAAACAATAACTTTGCAAATGAAAAAGACACCACAATGGGTGCCTGATATCAGATATCTTACCACTTAAATTTATTTAAAATTATTTCTGTTAAATTCTTGGTCAATTGTTCATGATCATGTGGAATAAAGCCGTTTGGTATCATCTCAGCCATTTCAACAAATGAAATGATTTCACTCTTATTATCAATTGTTACTCTCCAAATAAGATTCTGTTCATCAACCGTTTCAACTTTACCTTTTATGGCATATGGTGCGCTTCTTAATTCATTAATCAGAATAGATAATGTTTCTGTGATTATGGATCTTCTTTCAGCAAACGTGTTAATTCTTGACTTTATTTCGTCTTTCCAATCAGACATGATTATCCCAACCTCCCTTCCATAGTCTACCAACATTCTACAATACTATTGTTTCCTTTCCAATAATATGAAGAATTCTTAATAAAACATGGTGAAGGTTCTTTCCTTTTACCTAAATCAAAAAAGCCACCCTTATGCTGGGTGACTAATTTGAATAGATTCAATTTGAAGCATCAATATGCCAGTTGCTTATGTTTCATCTGTTTTGAAATTATATTTGCCCACGATCTAGGGGAATCATGATGAACTTGTTCGGGCATAGTTTGCAGTAGAGTCATAAAATTAGACTTTTTAACCATTTTTTCTGCTTCACTTTTCTTGATACCAAAATTCTCTTTTAATTCATTTGCAATTTCATCAATTAACCATTTATCTGCTTTACCCAACTTATTCATCATGATTACCACCTCTTTTGTGCTGATATATTTTGCTGTTGTAGTATGTCAAACTTATGTAATTTCAATGCAGCATTAACCAAATCTTCATCTTCATGAAAAGATAATTGGTCATAATCTTCAGAAATAGGCGAGATGCCTTTAATTTGTTCGTCTTCATCCATGTAGCCATGTATTAATTGACTCACATTGATTTCGTTACGAATAAATTTTTTACAAAGGAAACCAATCGAGTTACCATCTGCTAATGAGCCATATGTCCATTTATAATTATGTGGATGGTTTTCTTTTCTTTGAACACGGTTATAGACTATATACCTTGCCCACTCTTCACTACGTTCAAGGAAAAATTTTCTTTGCTGTTCCTCTACAGTATACAATAATTCAGTATTTACTTCAAATGAAATAATGATACCTCTGTGCTCTCTTTTTAGTGCATTACTTCTTTGATCTCTTTCTCTTTCTTGCAAAAGTAGCGCTCTTTCTTCAGCTTGTTGATAATTACTTGTCGTGTAAAAACCTTTTCCAAAATCTAAATCATACTTGGCATCTTCTCTATGTATTAGAATCTTGTCATTTATTGATTCGTAATGTTGGAGAAGTGTTGCATGATATACTATCTTAGGCAGATGAAATATAGGACTCATAATTATTATTACTTCTCCAGCTAAAGGTATTATACTACAGATAAATCATACCATTTGTATCCTATCAATCTCAATAGATTCTAATAGAATTCGACATAAATTTATCTTTAGATTTGGTGGATGACATCCCATAAAATCCTCATTTTAGGGCAAATAAAAAAGCCACTCTGAAGTGAGTGACTTTTTGTTTAATTAGTATTAACCTGTTTTATTTTCCAATTTAAGCTCGAAAGTAATGATGAGTCCAATTGATTTTTCGTGAAATCGGAATGTTGTATTTCTGCTAATACATCAGTAAAAACATCAGTGCAGACATTTCTCGGAGATGTCAATAAATCTAAACTAACTCTGACATTCTCAACGTAAAAAGACTTATCACAATCAATTAATGTAGGATTAATAAATGGATTACGTGATTGATCTGGAATTTCTTCCACATACCTAAAAGGTGGGTTTTTCTTAAGTTTATGCTTTGGTTTAGAGGTCTGACACTTTAAAAATTCTTTATTGTTTCCGTTTTCGATGCATACATACATGTGTGGTTTTTGAGCTAGTTCTGCATCTATTTCAGGGAAAGGAATTCTCATCCTTATCACGTCCATTTTTTCAATCAACTAAAACCACTCCATCATCAGAAACTGAAATATATACTGGATTTTCCAATTCTTGATTATTGGCCAAAGTAATAAATACACTTTTTTGTTCATCAGTAAGTTTAGGAATATCTGTTTTTTTGATGATAAAGCTTTTTCCAGAGATTTGAATAACCTCAACAGAATCAATATACTCTATAGAGTACATATTTCTTAAAGAACGCAACAAATCTGAATCGTCTTCATTCAAGTCTTCTTCTCTAAGTGGCACTTGCTTAACCCCACGATTAATATCATCTTCTTTAGTACTCCAAATGTTTAATTCGTGGGTTATTTCTGATAATTCACTCTCACTTAAGATTTTCACTAGAAAACCAACGAATTTTGCTCTGTCCTCATTAATCGTTTCAGGATTCATTTGGTATATAGAGTCAACATTACTTGAAAATTCATCATACTGGTATGTGTAATCTCCATATACATCACTGAAAACAGGACCATTGGCATATCCTTTAAGTGCTCGAAATTCCGAAGTATCATTTTCTACTTTGGACAAAGCCTCATAAAAAAACAGAAACTTTTGCAATTTTAAAGAAGAATAAAATTCTCGAATCTGATTTTGTTTCAACCATCCACTGATAGCTCTTTTTCTATTGCTGCAATATAACATTATTCGTTCACCTCCTCAAAACACGAACAATCACCGAACACCCGTTCTATAATATTATGACACATTTTGAGTAATTTGTATACGAAAACTGAGTAAAAAAATGGATATATTAATTTATTTTAACCAATGTTTCACAAATTTATAATGTCTTTTTTTTCATATAGTTCCTTAACAAAATAAACTGCGCCTAAAATAGATGCAGTCTATTCATCACTTATCGTTTTTCAATTTGTTCCTTAACTCCCACCATGTTTTCTTAGGAAGTTTACCTTCTTGAATAAGTTTCATTTGTTTCATGGATTCTTTAAGGGATTCGGCTGGAGTAGTTGGGCGCTTAACGGCAGTTCTTTGTTTTTGAAGCCATGTTTCCCTATCCTCTTCAACATTCTTTTCAGCCTGTTCCCAAATTTGATCCCTAATACTATCTATCTTCCTATTCGCTTCCGCTAATCTCTCTTCTAATGTAGGTGCATCTTTACTAATCTCATCAATTTTATCTTTTTTCTGATTCATCGACTATTCACCCCTTGATTCTAGGAGTTTTTCTTGATTATGTAAAACCTTTCCCATATAAATCACATAGACTTAGTATATCTATAGAAGGATTAAACTTCAACGACTCATACATTTCTTAACATGAAGTAAGTCTTACCATCTTTATGTTCACTAACAATTCCTACAGATTGGTTATCAATTGCCGTAATTAGATTGTCATCATATCCATAATGCTTAAACAATAGATCAATAATTGCTTTTTCAAGATTATGTACATCCATAGATTTCTTATGTGTAAACGCTAAGTACATTTTAATCGGTTTATCCCAATCGATACCTGTATCGTAAGGCAGTTCATCATATGGAAAGTTGTTAATCCAATTCTTAAATGCCTTTGTCTTAACCCATTTATTAATTCGATCATTATGCTCATACATATAATTATGACTGAAGCCAGGATAATTAACCTCATAATAATCATCGATACTCGGAGGACGTAGTTCATCCACTTTGTCAGATAACTCTTCAATTTGCTTATTTAGTTTTCGTTTTATTGTTCCATTTTTCCAATTTTTAACCTTATCTAAGTCCGTAGCAACAATTCTCCTTAGTTCTTCAACCTTATGTGCAAAGCTAATGTCATTCTGATATGTATCCTTCTTGTCTAGCAATACTCTCTCTACATGTTCCATTGCCTTGATTTTCTCATCTGCTGTCCAACGCTTAATATACTGCTTAATATCATCATACACGTTGAAGATACTTGATTTACCATCAATTGTCGCTTCCATTAAAGCAACACGTCTCTTTTGTGGAGTTGCAAACCGAACAGCATTATCAATTTCTTGGTCAGTAGCTGAAGGATCAATATACACTTTGTTCTTTCTGATAGCCGGCAGCACATCAAATGCAATGAATTTCTGGAATGAAACAGCTAAGTCATTCTCACCCTTCATTGCAAGCATATAAACGTATGATTCTGGGATGAAATCACCTTTCCCCACGGTATGGGGAAGCCCAAACTCGCTCAAATAATCATTCACACGTTCCCATCTGACATATACCTTACTGTTTTTCTCTTGGATAAATCCTAAAGATTTCGCTGAAGCTTCTGCTTCAAATTCCACAATAAGGCCATTTTCTCTAACTGCTACCTCAAACACATCGTTCTTGAATACTTGTACATTTTTCATTATTTCTATAACACCTTTTTCTTATGACGAGCGTTCCACCCCATCTACTTCCTCACTGGTGCCTGGGCATCTCACCCCATGCAATTCCCTGTCAAGACAACGCAAAAAAGACCCACCAACAAAGTTGATGAGTCTCCCTAAAATGCCATTAAGCATATTTTATATATCATATTAGACTATTTTCACACATGTAAATAAATCAATATTTATATAGGATTTTTAGACATCTTGTCGGTGGTTTCTATTTCAAACATTTCTCAAAATTATATTACTCCCATAATTTATGCATTGCTATACAACCTTAC
This sequence comes from Paenibacillus gyeongsangnamensis, assembly GCF_027533625.1. Classification (GTDB taxonomy): domain Bacteria; phylum Bacillota; class Bacilli; order Paenibacillales; family NBRC-103111; genus Paenibacillus_G; species Paenibacillus_G gyeongsangnamensis. Next base: position 316,742 of record NZ_JAQAGZ010000004.1, read on the forward strand.
TATATGAAAACCTTGATGGGCACTAAATAAGTCAATAAATATATAGGTTCTTCCGATTATGTATTAAAAAAGTGTGGCGAAAATGATACAATCCTTTTCTTCCCTCAAATAATATTAAGCATTTTCGATGAAAAACAGGCAAATACATCCATATCAGACCATATTAAGCCATTTTCACTATGTTTTGTTTTTTCGAAAAATCATATCAAACACCAATAAGTCGTTATACCATAAGGGATACAAGTTTTTTCTAAAAGTAGACATTTTAAACACATCTTTCATTTTCTCACGTTTACTACGTTTCTTAAATCTCAGTTATGATAATAAAATATGATAATATTTCTTGATAATAAAACATGATATATTACTACTGTTATTCATAATAAGCAAAATATTCTTTGACTAAATTTTTTTGACAAAATAAAACGACTAAATAATATGACTTATTACTACTGTTATTCATAATAAGAAAATATGTTTTCAAGCAGCTCCCTAAAATACCATTAAGCAACTTTAGAGAATACAGTTAAAAAACTCTTTATTTATAAGAAAAATTGACTCAATAACAGAAGTTATGGCGATAAAAATGAAATTGTTTAGAAAATGATGAATCAAGAAAGTCAATGTTTATATAGGTTCTATGACTTTTCTAAACTGTCTTAATTTTTTCATTTTCGCTACTCTCCATGCTGATAAATGTCCTAATTTGGTATCCAGAATTACTGAGTTCCTTGTCCCTGAACATAACCTTATGTCTGAAATTAATCGAACAAAGATTCTGGATCTACAGTGGCAACTTTATGTTTCCTGATTCGTTCTCTAAGACTTCTATTATCAGCATGATTAGGGCCATAGATATCAAATGAGTCTCCTTCATGCTCAACATCATGTGGTAATCCTGCATTATTTTCTTTAACAATTTCTATTCTATATTTTTCCAACTCATAGATACCGATTTTGCCAGTTTGTTCAAACATTTCAATCAATTTACGGAATACTTTTTCCTTTGTTTCTGGGTAACAATGCGCGAAGAAACTGTGATCATCAAATAAATCATAACCTCTAGTTTCTCCTTCATACTCTGTCTCAAATTCTAAGCTAGAATAATTTTGATACAATTCCATTACGTTCATGCCCCTGATAATAGCAATATCTACAGCGACCAGGTTACGCTTCTTATCTTTGAACAACAATTTTCCTTTGCTATTAGCAATTGTTTCAACTCGATTTTTCTCTTGCTCTATTTCATCTTCTTTTCTTTTTTTGTTTAATATTATTTTCCGAGCTTCTTCAATTTGTTGTTCAATGGTAAACACTACTTTTTCATTTGTTCCATTTTTTGATATCCGATTGATTTTGGCTTTAGCGACTTTTATAAACTCTTCATTATTTTCTTGATTAACATAAAGAATGTAATCATTTAATGTTAAGTCACCCTTTTTCCAATGTCCCCACTCAATATCCGAATTATCTTCAGAAACAATCTCATCGAAGATAATATCATCATCTGTTTTAACCTTACTTTCTGGTTTCTTACCTATGTACCACTTCGTAGGAAGTTGCTTAGTCCTTCCCTGTGCATCTGTATAAATTTTACCTTCAACAGAATAAATTTTATCATCTGTTTCCATTCGTGTTACAATCTCATCGCCTGTATTCTTGCTGGCGTAACCTAATATCTTACTCCATTTATCCTTAGCCTTCTCAAAACCAGGGATTCGCTTTAACATAGTAAAAACCATTAGTTCATCTGGTGAGGATACTTTTTCCCAAATATCTGTATGTATATCTTCAAATCCCCCTTTAAAAACAGGGAATCTAATTTTAATTGGTGTGTTAGCTTTAATATTAGGTTCCGATTCAAGTTCAATGACATTCTTTTCAACTAGAGAGAGGACAACACTTCTACATTCATCAATTTTCCTACTCTCATTTTTGTCCGTGAACACAATCTGATTTTGACAAACAATAGTAAGAGTTGTTTGAGTATATCCCAAAAACACAGATTTTAATGTATCTAACAGAGCATAGAAATAAAGTTGCCTAGAGGATAATTTGTACTCAGAATCATCGGTAAATACATTGTATAAACGAATATAAGGATTAGACATTTAAATTACATTTCCCCTTTGTTTACAAGTTTAAATTTGAATAGAAAATATATATAATGATAGTTGAAGATGATCATTTGTCTTTTTTCTTTTGGCCTTAACTAAGCGTAAGCGACTAACTAACCAACGCGCCTCCTCTTAATGTTAGTAGGTTTTAATGTTATTAGGTCTTATTGTTATAGTACCCCAATTTATGTATGATTTTCATACATTATATGACCACAACTTGTATTTTTTCATACATTCTGTGATCGATACTTGTATTTTTTCATACATTTTTTGACCACTAATTTTCTAATGTATGTTTTTCATACATTCTGTGACCTTCAATTTATACTCTGTAATCCCCTGTTCTAACTCTGGTGTCTGAAGGAATTGCCAGAACGGATTCAGTGTGCTTGGGTGTAAACCGTAACATATGTAGCGGATCGACTTCCTTGTGATTAGATAATTCCTGAGATTAATGTCATAACAATAAAAATAATCGCGTGTAATTTGCATATGTTACTTCTATCTCCTTGATATGAATTGAAGAGCAGCCCTGGATCGACTGCTCTTAGTAATTAGTTAGTTCTCGCGTTATATTAAATTTGATTTAAATATTCACTTTCGCCTTCAGGACTAATTTGAAACTTGTAAGTACCATTTTCGATTATTGGTTGATACACTAGATCATCATTTGCAAATTTATTCAATGCACTTGAAATATTAGGTAAGCTGATGAATTCCTTACTTTTACTTTTGATTTCGTCTGGACTCAGCCATTCAGTTTTAAATTCATACAAAACTTTTAAAACTTGCTTTTGAGTTTTATTTAATTTCATGTGGTTTCCTCACTAACCTTTCTTATGTTTGTTTTACTTTAACTACTTTCTTCTTCACATTGCTTTTCCTTTTCTCTGGCTTAACTGGATGATTGGGTGCTTCTTTTAGAATCTTCATAATTTGCTCATCTGACAAACCGTCCAACAAGTAATTTCTGTACGCCCTTCCCATTGGACTATTGGCAGTCATAAGATTATGCGCTATTTTTCGATCCATTTTTTATGTCTCCTTTATTTGGATATCTTCATAATTTATGTAATACAACATCAACCAAACAAAACTTACCGTGTTTCAGTTTTCAAGGATCAATCAATCAAATAAAATATGAAATTCATCGTAAAAGTTGTTGCCTTTAGAAAAGTAAATGTGCTATATTATCAATAAGACATTGGTTACTATAGAAGGTGCATTCTATGGTATCTAGATATTTTGAAGTATAATGTTTTCAAAGAGCGAGTATATGAATACTATTTTGGACATGACAGTTATGTTAATGTCATATTTGTGTTTCCCTCCTTCGATTTGGTGAGATAAATATAACATATTGATAGGGATAGAAATCAATAGTTTTTGCTAAAGATTTTTTTTATAATTCTCTTTTATTTTTCTCCTCCCTTACTCTTCTTTTTCTTTCTCCTCGTCATAGAGATAAATGTCCTTAATCACCAACGAAACTACCAGTAAAGCTGCGTCAACAATTATCACATTTTCTCCGTATTGCTCTAGTAGCCAACCAATTACCGTTATCATGATGTAGTCCCCTGATGTCTCTTCTAGATGATAATAAGAGCATAGCATATTGTTTAGAATACGAAAACATAAAAAACTCGCCGTAATTTTGTATCAAATTTGGTATTGAAATTTGTGATGAATTATGGTATTAAGCACTCCGTTAAACTGACGGACGCGAATCAAATTCAAAAAATATTATCAAAAAATTTTTCTTCTTCTTTAAAGAAGCGATCAATTTGTTCTGACCTGAAACGTCAAATTTGAAGTTTTAGAATCCAGCTTCGACTTCTCCATCAGATGTAGGGAGAATCAAATTTTGACGCACCTTTAGACAATACAATTTTCAACGAACTAATCTATGTGAAACGGTCGCCATGCATGACGCCGTGAGGCGGATATCCGCGACCATTGCCCAATCATGGGCTAGGTTTCGTCCCATTCCGCTTAGGACTCGTCAGGCGTATGTAATATTCAGTTTCCTCTTTGCCCTTCTCAACAGTGTTAGTTGTCTTCTAATCTCCAGTCTGCGTTCTAATCGAGTATCACGGCGACACGCTTCAGCTATTAATCGTTTCATTTTAGTATTAATTGAGCCAATGGATTCAGAAACCATGATATAACTAATATAGACTGGATTCACTTCAGCATATTTCGCAACGATCAAGAGTATCAATCCTTTTCAATTTAATTTGTTAAGCATTTATTAGTCCACGCATAGCGAGTATGCGGAGATTCCCACAGATTGCCCTTCCTTTTTCCGCTTGTCTAATGATGTTTGCTGGATCGGCATATCCAAGTGAGTAAAGTAAATCAATGAGCTTTTCTTGCCCATATATTCCCCTGCCCACTACTAGGAAACTCATGAATATACCCCCTCATTAAGTTGCAATCCCATTTGAATTGCAACAGCTTTATCAATTAATTTCATGGTCTGCTCATCAATGTAAGATAACTTGAGGATTAATCTTCCCTTATCAATGACCCTAGTTTGCTCGGCTTGTGCTACTGAGTCTGCATCAAGTCCATGAGCTACTGCATTGAGTTCAACTTGGGTAGGAAGCTTCTTCTTCAATTTTGTTGTTAAAGGAACGATTGTTACCACTGGTGACCATTTATTACAAATTGGGTTGCTACAGACAATCGCGGGCCGAAGCCCCTGTTGTTCACTGCCAGCCGCTCCAGAAAAATCCACTAGCCATACGTCCGATCTTGAGACAATCATATCTATTGTTGAATCAATGTTTGTGGACATGAATATCACCTCTTACTGGATAAATTTAATCCAACCTCGCGACCGCCGTAGTGACGTCCGCGAACGCTTTGGGCTTAATGGACTTTAACTCTAGGACATCATGTCCTAAAGATTCTTTATACTCGCCCAAACGAGTTAAGCAATCATACAAGCTTCGATGTCATCAAGAATATCCTCATCAATTGATCCGTTCCAGAACTGTGTGAAGAATACTTTTGACATGGAATCAGTCCAAAACTTATCCAGCCATCCAATTACCCAAGGGAATGCTTTAGCAATTTCAATTTCAGCAATGAACTGAACAAATGATTCTTTCGAACGGCTTCCTGCTTGAATCATGATTTCAAATTGCTTAGTCATATGTATCACTCCCGTTTCGGTTTATATTTGTATTTTAAATGCTTTAAAATGCTTTGTCAATATGAGTGTTGATAAATATTTTTAAATGCTTTAAAATTTATGTATGGGAAAGGTGTGTGGATCTCATGGCAGGTAGGCCCAAAAAGGATGAAAAGAAAATCAGAGAGGCAATTTACTTTGACCCTGATCTTTTGGAGTGGTTAAAGGAAAAAGCAGAAAAGAAACGAAGCACAGTAAGTGTGGTTGTGAATGGCATAGTAGCTGAAAAAAAAGATGAAGACAAAGAAACAGCCTCCTATGATTAAATAGGGGCTGTTCTTAATTTTGAGAGTCTCCTCGTTAGCTTCACTTTAACTTTTCACGGATTATTTTTTTGACTTCATCTAAACTAATCGAAATATTATGTTCCCTTTCCAACCAATTTTGAGTTAGAGATGACATGATCTTCACCTCGATATCATTGTTTTCTTCTTTGCTGAAGTGTATAACAACCCATATTTTTGTTTCTTTATTGAACGACTTCAATGATACAATTTCGCCTAAATCATCTCGAATAACTGAGTATTCGTCACCTTGAATCGATATTTTTTCATCCATTTTCTTCACCGCTTCTCTATGATGTTAGTTAAAGCAAAATATGAAAATCAACTTCCGACTCCTTGGATGTTCTTCTCAATCAACTAATTTTTGTTTCTTCCCTGTTTGAATCTCTAAAACAAGTGACTTAAATTGAAATTGGCGTTCCAATGGTATCTTATCAATAAACTCTAATGGGTGATTTCCTAAAAATTCAAAAGTATACTTGTCGATGTATGAGCAAGTGAACTTTATCTCCTTCTTTTTTCTATTTCTCGATTGTTTGTCCATGTTGTCATCATCCTCGATGTTATGAGCGTAAAAAATGAAAAAACATGATAATTATAAATACATATTTTTCCATATTCCCATAACAAGCATAGCATCCATGGAATGTGGAGATATAGCGGTAAATGATGGTAAAGAAAAACCTCCTTTGTTGGAGGTTATCGGAAGCGTCTATTCGATTTATTGAAATTAATAATTGGCCGCTGAAACTTTGGAATAAGTGTTGATTTAAAAACTAAACGTCTAGTTTTTTAATTGATCTTATTACAGCATGATAAGTGGCTAAATAAAAATGAAACATCCAAGAGTACCATATGTTCTTATCATAATTTGATTTTTGATTAGGATTATGGTGTCTTAGACTAAAATTGTTAGCTATTTCAAAAAGCACACTCTCATCTTTCTTATTTAATGCAATTGACAACTTCTCAGACTTTTTAAGCCATTCAAAAATATCTGCTAAATCAATTACGGCTTGTTTTCTCTCATCTAAACTAAGATTACGGTTTTTCCATCTTCTAATGGCTGCTTTTACTTTAAAATCTATATTATTTAGGTCATATTCTAATATTTCTGCATTTAATATCTCTTCTAACCCATACTTTCCCAGTGTAAAAATCTCACCAGTTTCAGTCATTTCAAAACCTTCGCCATAATCACATATTACAAAATTGACAGAACCTCTAAATTCTTCTTGCCCTAATTCTCTGTTATAATCACAATAGTCTTGATAATTTAACCCAGAATCTGTAGTAAACCATCCCAATTCCCCTGGTTTGGAGGTATGATGAAAAAGAAATTCTAAAGTATCAAAAATATTTTCTTCAGTAACGTCTAATCTATCCCACTTAGATATTGGAAATGGTTTGAATTTAATTTCAAACATCGCTTTATGATTAGCATCATCTGGTGTAAATTTATCTGATATTGATAGTTTCTCTTTAAAAAAATCTCGACTACTATAATAAAGGAATAAGCTCTGAAGTTGTTGATACAATTGATAAACATCTATAGATTTTTTGTTGTTCCTTGTTGAATAATAACTTCTTTTTTGCGTCATTTTCTTACCCTCTATTTATTATGTCTTAATAGTATTTTACTATGAATATGGAAAATAAAACATATATAAGACTTAATAAACCACACGAAAAAAGCCCATTCAGAAATGAACTGCTTTAAAATTAATTTGTTTTAGGGATTGCATTAAAAGTATGATTATCTGCTTTTTCTAGTTAATGAAAATTCCATTTTCTCAATACGACTACATCGTTTGAAACTCTAATTCATCAGTATAAATTTTATATTTATGCAATTTATTCACAGATTCTTTCTTCAGTGTATTGATAACCTTGCGCTTCAAGTTCGCTTCTTGCTTCAAACGCAGGCTCATAAGTTGTAAAATATCTCACATCTCTCTTGTCTTTTTGAGCTAAAATAATTAATTCCAAATGATATTGATCGTCCAAAATGTTTTCGTGAATATTAAAAACTTTTTTGTCATGATCAACTACAAATAGACTCGTTACTTGAGCCATAGTTTACTCTCCTTCCATGATGTTTTTATAATTATCGCCTTAATCATTCTTGAAATGGATTTTTATTTGGCTGCTTTTCTGAATCTTCTTTCTTTCTCACTTTTATACATCTCAATGTTATATTCGTTAAACAAATCAAAGTCTTTCTTTAAAATCTCCGGTATGATACTGTTACCACACTTCCAAGCATCTAACTCTTTATTAATTTCAAATTGGTTAAACCTATCCAAAATATTCTCTTTAATAGTAAAATCAAATTGTCTTATATGTGATTCAATGTTATTTTGATAAGCACGTACATGACCTAATTCATGATAAACTGCTAGTTTTAGAGTCAACTCTTCTGGAATCGAATAACTTTTAGATAAACTTTGGATTTGTTTTAAATTTATAGTTAAATCATATCCATCTGTACCAGTTTCTTTATTTTGATAATCAAAAGTGATCTTACATTTAAAATTATGGTTTTTAATAATTTGTCGTATTATCGCCTCTGCAAATGGTTGATTTAACATATTTTATCACTCCCCCATAAAATGTCCTTTCAACATCAATTTTGTTTGCTATACCCTTTTCACATACCTTCAATACTACCATAATTACAGAGATTAGAAATCAGCTTCTTCAACGATTAAACCGTTGTCGAAAGGAATCCAAATATACTCTTTTTCGTTTTGAATTTTGATGCTTCTCAGTTCTTTATCCAGTTTGGTTATCTTACCTTAGATAGTTTGATCCTCAAAGTCAGACCAAACAGTAACAACGGCCTCTTTCTCGTTATACATTGCCACTCCTAGACCGCATATAATCGCTTCTAAGGCTTTTTAATCTCTATGAGGAAGTGTTCATTGCTCAGGCACTCTTTACGTTGTAGAGGCCTTTCTGGATGCTCTAGGACTGTATTATGAATTGAGGGTATTTGAGTGTTTACAATGGGAGAAATTTAGGGGTGATTCAAACAGATCATTTACTCTAATGGAACATCAGTTCTCTTATTGACTTTAAGAAGTGAAGGAAAGGGTAAATAGTTAAGCCGTACGAAAAAAAGCTCATTACGTGGTTTTGTTGCACAATATCCTGCTTATCGGGCCTCCAGGAACCGGAAAAACGATGCTCGCCAAGCGGCTGCCCACCATTATGCTGCCGATGACGGAAGCGGAAGCGCTCGAGGTAACGAAAGTATACAGCGTCTCCGGAAAGTTCGCCGACCGCCGGCAGCTGATCCGGGAACGGCCGTTTCGCATGCCGCATCATACGATTTCTTCGGCAGGGCTGATCGGAGGCGGCGGAGTGCCGAAGCCAGGTGAGGTCAGCCTCTCCCATCGAGGCGTCCTGTTTCTCGACGAGCTGCCGGAATTTTCCCGGCTTGCCCTGGAAGTGCTTCGGCAGCCGCTGGAGGATCGCGAGGTGACCATCGGGCGGGCCCGGGCCGTATACACCTTTCCGGCGCATTTCCTTCTCGCGGCATCGATGAACCCTTGTCCGTGCGGCTATTGGGGGGCCGATACAGAGCATCAAGCGTGCATGTGCTCCCCTCTCAAAATCGCTCACTACCGCTCGAAAATCTCCGGTCCGCTGCTCGACCGCATCGACCTGCATCTCCCCGTGCCCCGAGTCGAGTACAAGCATTTGGACAGCGGGCTAAAGTCGCTATCTTCCGAAGAGATGCGCAAGCAGGTGCAGCTTGCGTATGTAATGCAAACGAAACGGTATCAAGGCACCGGAATCCAATTCAACAGCGAGTTGAGCGGCAAAAGCTTGCGCACGTTCGTCCGGCTGGACCCCGAGTCCTCGTCGCTGCTGCAGCGCACCTTCGACCATTTTGGTCTTAGCGTTCGTGCCCACGACCGCATCTTAAAGCTTGCCCGTACGATCGCCGACCTGGAGCAGTCGGACGAAGTGCTGCTTCCCCACATGGCGGAGGCGCTCCAATACCGCATGCTGGACAAAAAAAATATCCTTCCGGCGTCCCAGGCTTAGAACGCGGAGCGGATATGATGGATCGTTAACACAACGCCGTTGGCATCCGTTTCCACGGAAACGACGTCGAAGCGGACCTGCCGGTCCTGCTGACGCTGGGTATGCATGTAAACTTGAGCGGTTTCGATGACCTGCCTCATCTTGCGCGCATCGACCGACTCCAGCGGCGTCCCGAAGCGGGTCGTGCCGCTGCGTGTCCTGACCTCGACAAAGACAAGGACTTCTCCGTCTAGTGCAATGATATCGATCTCGCCGGTCCGGCAGCGCCAGTTTCTTGAGAGGATGGCGAAGCCGGCCTTCCGCAAGTGAGCTTCCGCGGCCGCTTCTCCCAGATCGCCAAGCTGCTTTCGATTTAACCGTTGGCTGCTCATCGCGTCCTCCTCCACTGCATCGCGCGATTGTCCGAGCGATAAATAAAGCTAAGCACCTCGGCTACGAGCTGGTACAGCTCCGGGGGGATTTCCTGATCCAGGTCCAGCTTGGAGAGCACCTCCACGAGGGAGGCGTCCTCCTGGACGGGAACGCCGTGCTCCTTCGCTTTTTCCAAAATCGCTTCCGCGATGCGTCCTTTTCCTTTGGCTATCAGTTTCGGCGCCGCAGAGGCCTCCGGAGCGTATTTCAAAGCTACCGCCTTCTTGAGGCCCGGGGCTTGTTCTTTTTGTTTCTGTGTCATAAACGGATATCTACACCTTTATAAGGTTTTTGTACGTAAACCGACGATAGCCGCGCCGAATCGGTCTCTAGGTTTGCAGAAGCGCCCGCTCCCGTCCCGCCGAAACGCGGAGACGGATAGGGGCTGCATTTCAGCGAGATAAATTGATAGCCGATGGAGGAGAGCTTGTCTTTGATCTCTTCCTTTTGGGATTCCAGCAGCTCCTGCGTAAAAGGAAGATCGTTGTGCACGTGCAAGCTCACGATTTTGTTGACCACTTGTACGTCCACCATCGTATTTCCGAGCGATCGCATGCTCAGATCAAAGACTAAACGGCAGTTGTCCGCGTCAAGCCGCCCGTTTTTTCCTTTGCGCGACTGGATATGAATGGAGGCCGTCTGCTCCCCGTTCCCGTTGAGGAGGGGGACGAACAGCGTAATTTGGGAAAAAAGCGCATCCCGCCCCGGCATCAGCAGCAGCTGCTGTCCGGTAATTTGCTGTACCGCCTGCTGTGCAGCTTCCTTGATGCCCGCAGGCAAGTCGTCTGCCCGGCTCAACTGGAGCAGCATACTCTTCAGCGTATCCGCCGGCTTATCCGTCGAATCCGATGCCAATTGGTTCGCCAGCGAAGCCGGATCCGCGTCGATCCGTTTCAACGCTTGATGCTCATGCTCGATGCCGAGCGATTTCATCATTCGGCCCAACCAGTGATCCGCTGCCGGTTGGGCTCCCATCTTGGCGTCGGACTGCACCGATTGCTCCGCCGCTGACGGCGCTCCGCCCGCTGCGCTTCCCGCGCCCGCCTGCACCGCCGCTGCCGACGGCGCTCCGCCCGCTGCGCTTCCCGCGCCCGCCTGCGGCGCCGCTGCCGACGGCGCTCCGCTTGCTGCACTGCCCGCGCCCGCCTGCGGCGCCGCTGCTGCCGGCGCTCCGCTTGCTGCGCTGCCCGCGCCTGCCTGCGACGCCGCTGCTGCCGGCGCTCCGCTTGCTGCGCTGCCCGCGCCTGCCTGCGGCGCCGCTGCTGCCGGCGCTCCGCTTGCTGCGCTTCCCGCGCCCGCCTGCACCGCCGCTGCCGACGGCGCTCCGCCCGCTGCGCTGCCCGCGCCCGCCTGCGACGCCGCTGCCGACGGCGCTCCGCCCGCTGCGCTGCCCGCGCCTGCCTGCGGCGCCGCTGCCGACGGCGCTCCGCCCGCTGCGCTGCCCGCGCCTGCCTGCGGCGCCGCTGCCGACGGCGCTCCGCCCGCTGCGCTGCCCGCGCCTGCCTGCGGCGCCGCTGCCGACGGCGCTCCGCCCGCTGCGCTGCCCGCGCCTGCCTGCGGCGCCGCTGCTGCCGGCGCTCCGCCCGCTGCGCTGCCCGCGCCTGCCTGCGCCGCCGCTGCTGACGCCGCTTCGCTTGCTGCGCTGCCCGCGCCTGCCTGCGGCGCCGCTGCTGCCGGCGCTCCGCTTGCTGCGCTGCCTGCGCCTGCCTGCGGCGCCGCTGCTGCCGGCGCTCCGCTTGCTGCGCTGCCCGCGCCTGCCTGCGGCGCCGCTGCTGCCGGCGCTCCGCTTGCTGCGCTGCCTGCGCCTGCCTGCGGCGCCGCTGCTGCCGGCGCTCCGCTTGCTGCGCTGCCCGCGCCCGCCTGCGACGCCGCTGCCGCCGGCGCTCCGCTTGCTGCACTGCCCGCGCCTGCCTGCGACGCCGCTGCCCCTGGCGCTCCGCTTGCTGCGCTGCCCGCGCCTGCCTGCGACGCCGCTGCCGCCGGCGCTCCGCCTGCTGCGCTTCCCGCGCCTGCCCGCGGCCCCGCTGCTGCCGGCGCTCCGCTCTCTGCGCTCCCCGAGCCTTCCTGCGACGCCGCTGCTGCGCTGCCCGCGCCTGCCTGCGATACGGCTGCGGAACGCACCTGCCGGATCAGCTCAAGTACACCCTGAAGCAGCTCCCGGCTCCGGGGCGTAAGTCCGCTGCCGCCATCCAGCTGCTCCGAAACATACGCTTCCAGCTGCTCAAGCGTTTCATGTAAAGGCTGAGCTTGAACGGCCTGACGGATCGACTGCACCGTTTCCGGCGTTAAAGGCAGCCCTTTTTGAAAAGCAATCACAGCTGACGGCATCCAATCCGCCATTTTTATGGAAGAAGGCATCTTTGGCAGCAGCTCCGCAAAGGCCTTCACGTTCTCGGGAGAAAGCTCAATGCCGGCACGGTGTAACAGCTGAACCAACTGACGGTTGACCGGCACGTCGGACAACCCCAACGTCTTCAGCACATCCCCCAGCGGAAGCTCCGCCAACGGCACATTCGCCATTTGTACCGGCTTCAGAACGACTTGTCCCCCGGACGATTCAGGCTGTACCTGCAGCAGCGTCGAATCTCCCGGCGTGAGAGGCGTCTCCATCTTGGCGCGCACCTGCACGCCGCTAATATTGACCAGCGCCTCCTGATCGGAATATGTCTGCAGCACAACGCCGCGAACGACCTCGCCGGACTTGAGTTCCAGCGTTTTGGGTTCCGCCGCCTGCGCATCTCCTGTAAGGCTGCGAATAAGTCCGCCAATATTCAATCGACCGCACCTCCTTTTCTCCACTATTTCAACAAACTCGGAACTCTCCGGGCAAGCCCGCCTCCGCAGCAGGCTCATGATTTGTTCCGCCTTAACCCACGACTTTGAGGTAGCTTTTCTTGAAATGAATTTCCAGCTCCGCTGAAGCTTATCATTTCTATCTTTATAAGAAAAACTCCTTATCGGAGTCTTTCATTGTAGCCAGACCTTCGGTTTGCGCAGCAAACCCGCTTCGTAAGCAAGAAGATTTTCTTGGTACAGAAAGATGCAGTCCGCTTGAAAGCTTTAGCAACTTAAATTTTCTGTATCGTTTAAAAAAACGGCCCCGTACGCTACGCCACCCCTCACTCGGGATGTCAGCGGCGCACTGGCCGGCTCGTGTAATTCTTATATCGGCAAATCCTGCTTTACATTTCACTGTCAATTTAAAACAACACCTGCTGCTCGGCCACGATTTTGCTTAGGAACGTTTTGCGGTGCATGCGGCTTGGGCCGAATTCGTTGATGGCTTCCCTATGCATTTTGGTTGCGTAACCTTTATGTATCGCAATGCCGTATTCCGGAAACTCCTCGTCCCATTTCAGGCACATCCGGTCTCTCGTCACCTTGGCTATAATCGACGCCGCCGCAATCGACTGGCTCAAGGCATCCCCATGGATAACAGCCAGCTGCTCGCGGGGCACATCCACCTTCTCCGCATCCACCAGCAGAAAATCCGGCTCGATCCCGAGCGATTCCACCGCCATTTTCATCGCCAATCGTGAAGCTTGTTTAATATTGATCCGCTCGATCGTCGGGACGTCCACGACCCCGATGCCGACGGCCAGCGCTTCGTCCCATATGGTGACATACAGCGCCTCGCGCTTTTTGACGCTAAGCTTCTTGGAATCGTTGACATCCTCCAGGACCAACCCTTGCGGCAATATTACCGCTGCGGCGACCACATCGCCGAACAGACATCCCCGTCCAACCTCATCGACCCCGGCGATCCGCTGTTTGCCTTGTCCCCTAAGCTCTTGCTCGTATTCCAGCACTCTCCGTCACCTGCCTGTTCCCCAGTTCGTTCCCATTATACCTTACCATAGCAGGCCTGCCTACCCTTTTCCTCATCCTAAAGGCACCTTGTCTCTTGAAGCGCTTCCGAAAAAAGCCTTGCGGTCAGCTTCATTCCGTTCTACCTTCCACAATCCCGTATCCGAAGTTCCGATGCCGATACAATCGCCTCCCCTGCTAATGGCGTCATTAAAAAAACAATCAGCGCGCTTCATCCGTCCCCACTCTTCCCAAAAATACAAAAAGCCGCCCCTGAACGGGAACAGCTTCTCTCCTACCTGTTATTCCTCTGTCATGCCAACGGCTTCTTGCGGCGTTTCCAGCGTGATCCTTCCCAGCTTGCCTGCCCTCAGCTCACGCAAAATGGTAAGCGAAGCCTTCTCTAGATCGACTCGGCCTCCGCTCATCAGCGCACCGCGCTTGCGGCCTACCGCTTCCATGAGCTCTACGATCGCATCCGTATCCGACGGATCGTCCGGAACCTCCGATACGCCGAAGCGCTCCTTCACGGCTTCTTTATAATGCCCCGCAAGATACCGCATCGCGAAAAAAGCGATGTCCTCCACATGAAGAATTTCTTCCTTGATCGCACCCGTCGCCGCCAGCCGGAGGCCCACCTGCTGATCCTCGAACTTCGGCCACAGAATACCCGGGGTATCCAGCAGCTCCATTTCCGTGCCGACCTTGATCCACTGCTGGCCCTTCGTTACGCCCGGCTTGTCGCCTGTGAGCGCGATCTTGCGCCCGGCCATCCGGTTGATTAGCGTCGATTTGCCCACGTTCGGTATGCCGACGATGAGCGCCCGGATCGCACGCGGGTTCATCCCTTTGCGGATTTGCGCTTCGATCTTGGATGACATCAGCTCGCGGGAGCGGGCCATAATGTCCTTCACCGGATTGCCGTTCACCGCGTCAATCGGCAGTGCCTGAAGCCCTTGCCCGGCGAAATAAGCGACCCACTGCCGGGTCAATTCCGGATCGGCGAGATCGCTTTTGTTCAGCAGCACAAGGCGCGGTTTATTTTGCAATATTTCATCGATCATCGGATTCCGGCTGGACAGCGGAATCCTGGCGTCCAGCAGCTCGATCGCAAGGTCGATCAGCTTTAGCTTATCCTGGATTTGCCTGCGGGCCCTCGTCATGTGACCGGGGAACCATTGTATCGTCATCTTCGCGAATCACCACCCTTATTTGAAAAAAAAGCCCGGTTCTAGTGGCGAACCAGACTGATTTTGTTGAACGGCCAGAAGATCAGATCGGCGCGCCCGACAATTTGTTCATATTTGATAAAGCCGATGTCCCGGCTGTCTTGGCTATTCGATCGGTTGTCGCCCATGACGAAGATCGTGCCTTCGGGAACGGTTTTCTCGGCGAAATTTCTTGTGTTATAGGGTATCCCTTTTTTCGCCGCATCATCCAGCGCCTGCCTCAAGTAAGGCTCGTCCAGCACTTGATTGTTCACATACACCTTATCGCCTTCCACCTTGACGGTTTCACCCGGCAGGGCGATGACGCGCTTTATGTAATCCTTGTCTTTGGTTGCGTGGAATACGATAACTTCGCCTCGGCTCGGCTTGGACAGCTTGTAGATGAACTTGCTTACGATCAGCCGCTCTCCCGTGTAGAAGTTCGGCTCCATCGAGGGCCCTTCCACAATGAACGGAGCAAAAATGAGCCAGCGGATAATAAACACCAGTGCCGCCGCGATCAACAACGCCTTCATCCATTCCCATGCTTCGTTTTTGATCGGATTCGCTTTTTCTGCAGTTTGATCCTGCTCCACTTTCTCGCCTGCCCTTCCGGTAGGTGCCGTTTATAAACGAAAAGGAGCCGTGGTGGTTAGACCTAAGCCCCTGTTTCTTCTTGTTATCGGATTTCTTGAATTCTTGCTGCTTTACCGCGCAGACCGCGAAGATAGTAGAGCTTCGCGCGACGGACTTTACCACGGCGAGCCACTTCAATCTTGTCGATCTTCGGAGTATGAATCGGGAACGTTCTTTCCACGCCGACACCGTAAGAAATTTTTCTTACTGTGAACGTTTCGCTGATTCCGCCGCCGCGGCGTTTAATAACAACACCTTCGAACAGCTGGATCCGCTCGCGGGAACCCTCGATAACCTTAACGTACACTTTCAGAGTGTCGCCCGGACGAAAGCTCGGAATGTCGCTGCGCAGTTGTTCCTTCGTAATCTCTTGGATCAAATTCATGTATGACTCCCTCCTTCCACACAGGTGTTCATGCCGCCTCTTATCGATGACTGTTTCTTGGAAGTTACGCGCAGAGGACCACCGTATTCAAGCAAAAACACAACAACGTTTTAAATCTTAGCATAAATGAAAATGAATTACAAGAGCTTTCCTTTTCCTGTTCCCTGACTGGAGTTTGACGCCGTTACTTAAGCGCCATCGTCTTCCCTGTAACGGGAGGAAAACGTACCATAAAAGCCGTACCTTCCCCGGGGGTGCTCTCTACCCGTATCTCCGCTTCGTGAAGATCGACGATCGATTTCGTAATCGACAGCCCGAGTCCGGCTCCTCCATGCTTGCGGGTCCGGGACGCATCCGCCCGGTAGAAGCGTTCAAATAAATGCGGCAAATGCTCGGCCGGGATGCCGTGGCCATTATCGCGAACAATCAGCTCTGCGCCCCCCGCGCCCCCATCGACGAGAATGCCGATCTTTCCCATTACCGGGTCGGTATGTTGAACGGCATTGTGAAACAGATTCAGAATCACCTGCTTCATCTGATCCTTGTCGATCCAAGCCTTTGTACCCGGCGTCAAAACGAAGCGGACTTCGCGACGGCCGGCCAGCAGCTGCAGCTGCGCCTCCATCTCGCGTACCAGTGCATCCAGCGAGCCCTCCTGCAGCTGAATCCCGGGCTTTTGGTCCATACGTGCCAGAAACAGCAGATCCTTCACAAGCTTATTAAGCCGCTCCGACTCGCTGTGCATGCTGCGCAGCGCTTTCTCCAGCTGCTCCGGGTTGGAGGCGGCCCCCCTCAGCAGCACCTCAAGGAATCCATGAATGGACGTGAGCGGCGTTCGCAGCTCATGGGAAGCATCGGCGACGAAGCGCCGCATCTGCTCCTTCGCTTCCTTCTCCGCCTCGAACGAAACCTCCAGCCGCTCCAGCATCCCGTTGAAGGAAGCGGACAGCCGGTCGATCTCCAGCTGCTTCTGGCTCTCCGGCAGCCTTTCGTTCATATTCCCCGCGTTAATCCGCTCCATCGTGCCTACGATCCGGTTCAACGGGACAAGCGTTCGGCGCAGGACGGGCGAGAAGCCCGCCCAGCCGATTACAAGCGCCAGCAGCGACAAGATAATATAAATCCACAGCTCCTGCGTCAGCAGCTGCTCCAGAGGCGCGATGCTCGAGCTGACTTGAACGATCCCCTGCGTCCGGTTCCGGTCATTGATGGGCTGCAGCACTACCAACATTTGTACACCGTCGGCATCCTTCGCGATCCGGTAATCGATTTTTTGCGGATTCTCTTGCAGTACCTCTGCATAAGTCTCAGGAGACAGCTGCGGCGATTTCAAGCGGAAGCCGTCATCCGTAAGCTCGGTCAGCTTGCCCTCCGAATTTACGAACGCCACCGCCGAGTCCGGGAAGCGAAAATAGAGCGAAGGATCCCGCTGGGTGCCGTTCCTTTGGAGCTCGGCCCATCGCACCCAGAACGGCGGCGGCGTGGTCATAATCTGACTTTTAATATTTTGAACCCGATTGGCATAAATAAATTCCTTCATCAGCACATATTGAAAAGCGCCGATCAGGACGAGCAGCGCGAGCAGGATCAGCAGCGATCGGGCCAGCAGCTGAAACCGCAGCGAATTCGGCGCGATCAACCTGCCGATCCAGGAGCGGAAGTTGAGCTTCATGGCAGATCCACCCGGTAGCCGGCTCCCCGCATCGTGCGGATCAGGCGGTGCTCGCGGTCGCTTAGCTTCTCGCGAAGGGAGCGGATATACACCTCGACGATATTTTCTTCGCCGCCGAAATCATAGCCCCATACCTTGTCTAGAATCGTTGCCTTGCTAAGCACAAGTCCATGATTCATAACGAGAAACTTCAGCAGCTCATATTCCGTCGGCGACAGTTCTAACGTCCGGTCTTCGTAGCTGATTTCCTTGCGCCGGTCGTCAACCCGGAACGGGCCGAAAGCCACCTCGCTGAGCAAATGCGGGAATTGATTGCGAACGCGGGCATGAATCCGGGCCAGCAGCTCCTCAAAGCTGAACGGCTTAATCATATAATCGTCTGCGCCGATGGTAAGCCCCTTAACCCGGTCCTCCACCTCTTCCCGGGCCGTCAGCATAATCACTGCCGTATGGCCGATTTTCTTCAGCATCCGGCAAACCTCAAACCCGTCCATCCCGGGCATCATAACGTCCAGAACCGCGATATGCGGCTGGAACTTGTTCGCCGCCGTGATTGCACTGAAGCCATCCGGCACCGTCTGTACCTCGAACCCTTCGTTCTCCAGCCCCAGCTGAAGAAACTCCAGAATGTTGGGCTCATCATCCACAAGCAGTACTTTGATCCCCTTCGGCAGCTCCATGTTTCTGTATCACCTCTTGCTTTATTGTACACAAAAAACAGCAGCTCCGCTTGAAGTTCGGCCTCATTTCAGCAAACTTTCAGCTGAGTTTCATGGCTTTTTCAGAGATATATCCGATAATAAGAGTAATGGAAATTCATTGCTAGAAGAAGAGGTGATCACGGTTATGAGAACCTATCGCCGACTCCATCTATGGGTCGGTCTTGTATGCTGTCTGCTTATCCTGATGGAGTCCCTCACCGGGCTGCTGATATCCGAATCATGGTTATCCTTAGGCCAATTCACGGAGCATCGTTTGCCGGCCCCCGGCGCCGTCTTAACAGCTTCCCAGGAAGCCGCTGCACCGGACGCCCTCGCGTGAAGCTTTCACCCGGACACCGCAAGAAACGGCATCTTTGCGGTCTTCAATCCCGCAATCCCGTCCGGCCGATTCGCCGGCAGCAGCATGAAGCGGCTTGCGGAAGCTTCCGCAATCGGCATAATTATTCTGACAAGCGCGGGGATCGTCCTGTCCCTCCGATCGATTCGCGCGCAAACCCTGCGTAAGCAAAAACGGCTGCCGTCAGCTGCGGAATCCGAACAGGCATGAACCTGGGCCGGCGCGGACTTCTCCGCATTCGGCAGATGGGGCCATGCGGAAGACGTCGCGGACATCGCGGCTTTACTAGCTTCGCCTGACAATCGCTGGGTATCCGGGCAATGGATCGATGCGAGCGGAGGAGCCCATTTGTAGACCGGATAGCTCCTCTATGTCCAGGCGAAACAAAAGCTCCCGCTGCCCGGGAGCTTTTCGCCGTTTATTGCTTATCCTGATTCGCTTCTTCCTGCCGGAGAGACTCCAGCCACATCTTCTCCTTCGGCGTCAAGCCGGCGCTCTCGAGCAGCTCCGGGCGCTTACGCCATGTCCGCAGAATCGACTGCTTGCGCCGCCAATCGGCAATGTTGCTATGGTGCCCGGACAGCAGAATATCCGGCACCTCCCAGTCTCTGAACTTTACCGGACGGGTATAGTGCGGGTATTCAAGCAGCCCTGTGCTGAAGGAGTCCGTTACCGCCGACGTTTCGTTACCGAGCACACCGGGCAGCAGGCGAACAACGCTGTCGATAACGACCATAGCCGGCAGCTCGCCCCCGGTCAGCACGTAATCGCCGATCGAAAGCTCGTCCGTAACGAGGTACTCCCGAATACGCTCATCATAACCTTCATAATGGCCGCAGATGAACACGAGATGCTCCTCTGCCGAGAGCTCCTCCGCTTTTTTCTGCGAGAACGGCTCCCCTTGCGGACACATGAGAATAACGCGCGGAGCCTTCGGTAAGGCTCTCGCGTGAGACTCGGCGCCTATCGGTTGCCCGGCAGCGTACCCGGTCCCTTCATCTTGTGAAGCCTCAGGTTCACGTCCAGGCTCCCCTTGCTTTTCCGAGCATGCAAGCCTCCGGCGTTCCAACAGATCCTCGACGGCCGCAAAGATCGGCTCCGCCTTCAGCACCATTCCCCCGCCGCCACCGTAGGGGTAATCGTCCACCGTGCTGTGCTTGTTGTTAGCAAAGTCGCGGAAATTCACCGTATTCAGCTCAACCAGCCCTTTCTCCCGGGCTTTGCCCAGAATGCTGGCTCCAAATACGCCGTCAAACATGCCGGGGAACAAAGTCAATACGTCGATTCTCATCCCTACAGCAAGCCTTCCATCAGGTGGACTTTAACCACTTTGTTCTCTACATCCACGTCAAGAATGACATCGTCAATGTAAGGCAGCAGCAGCTGCTTGCCCTTCGGACGCTCGACGACCCATACGTCGTTCGCTCCGGGAGACAGCACCTCGGTGATTGTGCCGAGCTCCTCGCCTTCTTCCGTGACGGCGCGGCAGCCGATGATTTCGTGCAAATAAAATTCATCGCCCTCCAGCTCGGACAAATATTGCTTCTCCACCTTCAGCTGCCAACCCTTATACTTCTCCACGTCGTTAATGTTGCCGAATTCCCGGAATTTCAAGTAAAACAAATTTTTATGCTCGCGGGCCGACTCCACCACGACCGGAACCTGCGTCCCCTGCTCCGGATGCACGAACAAGAGCTTGGAGCCTTTTACGAATCGCTCTTCCGGAAAATCCGTCAACGGCACAATCTTGAGCTCGCCGCGGATGCCGTGCGTATTGACGATTTTGCCTACATTAAATAATCTGTCGTTCATCCGAAACCTCCCGGCTTCCCTTATAGTAGAAAAGAGTTAGGAGCAGCTCCTAACCCTCATCATTCCCTATTCTAATCCTGACATGCTTCCTCAGGACAGTCTTACGAAACGATCTCGACCGAGACCCGTTTCGTTTCCTTCACTGCAGCGGATGTGACTACGGTACGAAGAGCCTTCGCAATTCGTCCTTGCTTGCCGATCACTTTGCCGACATCGTCGGGGTGAACGGACAGCTCGAACGTAATGCTCCGCTCGTCTTCGACCGCATTCACGCGTACTTCATCCGGATGATTCACCAACGCCTTGGCGATAACGGTAATAAGATCCTTCATCGTACCCTCCGAATCTTACAGATTACTTCTGCAGTTTGGATTCGTGAAACTTCTTCATGATGCCGGCTTGGCTGAACAGACTGCGTACGGTATCGGAAGCTTGTGCACCGGTTTGAAGCCATTTCAGTGCTTTCTCTTCGTCAATATTTACAGCGGCTGGTTGTGCAACCGGGTTGTAAGTACCAATCTCTTCGATAAAGCGGCCATCACGTGGGGAACGGGAATCCGAAACCACCACACGGTAGAAAGGAGCTTTGTGAGCGCCCATACGCTTAAGACGAATGCGAGTTGCCATTGAATTTCACCTCCCTGATAGAGTCATCTCATTGCCTTAGGCTAAAACGGGAATTTCATCCCGCGGCCGAGCTTCTTCAAATTCTTCATCTGCTTGGCGCCCTTCGGCCCCATCATGCTCGAGAACTGCTTCATCATCTTCCGCATATCCTCGAATTGCTTGATGAACCGGTTGACGTCCTGCACGGAGTTCCCGCTGCCCGCAGCCAGACGCTTGCGGCGGCTCGGATTCAGCAGCTCCGGGTTCGCCCGCTCTTCCTTCGTCATCGACCGGACGATGGCGGCGACGCGGCCCATTTGCTTATCGTCCACCTTGACGTCCTTCATGCCCTTCAGCTTCCCGGCGCCCGGCAGCATGTCGAGAATTTGGTCCAGGGGACCGAGCTTCTTCACCTGCTCCATCTGCTCCAGGAAATCGTCGAATGTGAATTCCGCCGTGCGCAGCTTGCGCTCCATCTCTTTCGCCTTCTCGGCGTCGATGCCCGCCTGCGCTTTCTCGATCAGCGTGAGCATATCGCCCATGCCTAGAATCCGCGATGCCATCCGCTCCGGATGGAACGGCTCCAGGGCGTCCATCTTCTCGCCCATGCCGGCGAACTTGATCGGGCAGCCGGTGACGGCTTTGACCGACAACGCGGCGCCGCCGCGGGTATCGCCATCGAGCTTCGTGAGCACGACGCCCGTCAGCTCGAGCTGCTTGTGGAAGCTTTCCGCTACATTGACCGCTTCCTGGCCCGTCATCGCGTCGACGACAAGCAGGATTTCGTCCGGGTCGACCGTCTCGGCGATCTGCTTGATCTCTTCCATCATGCTCTCGTCGATATGTAGACGTCCCGCCGTATCGACGATCAGGTAATCGTTGTTATGGTCCTTGGCATGCTGCAGCGCCTGCCTTGCGATCTCCACCGGGCTGACTTGATCGCCCAGCGCAAACACAGGGACCTTGATCTGCTCGCCGAGCACCTGCAGCTGCTTGATCGCCGCAGGCCGGTAAATGTCGGCCGCAGCCAGCAGCGGACGGTGATTTTGCGACAGCAGCAGCTTGGCCAGCTTGCCGCTCATCGTCGTCTTACCCGCACCCTGCAGACCTGCCATCAGAATGACGGTCGGCGGCTTATTGGAACGGGCCAGCTTGCTCTGCGTGCCGCCCATCAGCTCGGTCAATTCTTTATTTACGATGTCGACGACGATCATCGCCGGGGTGAAGCTCTGCAGCACCTCTTGTCCGATGGCGCGCTCTTTCACCTTGGCGACGAAGTCCTTGACGACCTTAAAGTTTACATCGGCCTCGAGCAACGCAAGCCGCACTTCCCGCAGCGCTTCGTTAACATCGTCTTCCGTCAGCTTCCCTTTGCCCCGCAGCTTGCTGAATACATTTTGCAAACGGGTGGATAGCCCTTCGAATGCCATGGATCGTCACCACCTTCAAGGAGGGAGTTATGCATTGTTAGTCAAGTTCGTTCAGCCGGGAGATCAGCTTGGCCGCCGCTTCCCGGTTCGGTGCGTCCAGACCCTCGAGAAGCCGGTCCAGCTTCTGAAGCAGCTCCTGCCGCTCCTCGTATTTGCCGAGCAGGCCCAGCTTCGCTTCGTATTCCTCGAGCACCGATTCGGCTCTCTTAATATGTTCGTAGACCGCCTGGCGGCTGATCTGAAATTCCGATGCAATCTCGCCCAGCGAGTAATCGTCATGGAAGTATTGCTTGCAAAACATCTGCTGCTTCTCGGTCAGCAGCTGTTCGTAGAAGTCGAACAGGAGATTGATCCGGTTCGTCTTCTGGAGCGCGTTCTCTTCCGTCATTTGCGCCTCGCCCCCGTTAAGGTAAAACACTTTACAGCGACAACATCACTTATCATACGGGAAACGAAAACGGATGTCAAGCTTTTATCCTTGACGGGCATTTGCCCCTTGAATCAGCTCTCGACCTCTTCCTTATCCGCATCGGCAATCCACTTGCTGAACAGCGCATGCACGAACTGGTTCGAGTCGAACGTCTGCAGATCGTCCATTTTCTCCCCGAGACCGACGAATTTCACCGGCAGCTTCAGCTCCTGACGGATTGCGACCACGATGCCGCCCTTCGCCGTACTGTCGAGCTTCGTGAGAACCAGACCGGTGAGTCCGGACTTCTCGTCAAATAAACGGGCCTGCATCAGCGCATTCTGGCCCGTCGTAGCGTCCAGCACCAGCAGCACCTCGTGCGGAGCCTCCGGCACCTCGCGGCGGATGACCCGGTAAATCTTGTTCAGCTCTTCCATCAGGTTGACCTTATTCTGAAGACGGCCGGCCGTATCGCACAGCAGCACGTCCACACCGCGGGACTTCGCCGCATGCAGCGCGTCGTACATGACCGCCGCCGGGTCGGACCCCGCCTGCTGCTTGATCACGTCAACACCGGCCCGCTTGCCCCATTCCTCGAGCTGCTCGATCGCGCCCGCGCGGAACGTATCGCCCGCGGCGAGCAGCACCTTCTTGCCCTGGGACTTTAGCTGGTGTGACAGCTTGCCGATCGTCGTCGTTTTGCCGACGCCGTTGACGCCGACGAACAGAATGACCGTCAGGCCGCTCTCCGCCATCTTCAGCCCCGTCTGCTCGTCGCCCTTCAGCAGTGCGATCAGCATCTCGCTCAAGACCGGCTGAAGCTCGCTCGGACTTTCGATCTTGCGCTTGCGCACCTCGGCACGAAGGTCTTCGATCAGCTTCATGACCGTGTTCACGCCGACATCGGCGCCGATCAAAATTTCCTCGAGCTCCTCGTAGAACTCTTCGTCGATCTTCTTGCGCCGGGAGAACAGATCCTCCACCCGCTCGACGAATACGTCTCTCGTCTTCGCCAGACCTTCCTTAAACTTGTTCGTGACCGACTCGGTCTTGGTAGATATCGCTTCTTTCAGCTTCTTGAAAAAACTCAAGCCTCGCCCCTCCTTCTTGTCTCGTCCCATTCACCGGAAGCAGGCTGCGTGAGCCGCAACCGCAGTGCAGCCTTCCCGGTCCTTATCCGGATCAACCGGCTTCCATGATCGCCTCGTCATCCTCCAGCCGGACCGATACGAGCTTCGATACGCCGCCTTCCTCCATCGTGACGCCGTACAGCACGTCGGCTTCTTCCATGGTGCCCTTCCTATGCGTTACGACGATGAACTGCGTCTGCTGCGAGAATTCGCGCAAATATTCGGCAAAACGGGCCACGTTGGCCTCGTCCAGCGCCGCCTCCACCTCGTCGAGCACGCAGAACGGCACCGGTTTCACACGGATGATGGAGAATAGCAGCGCGATCGCCGTCAGCGCCCGTTCTCCCCCGGAGAGCAGCTGCAGATTTTGCAGCTTCTTGCCCGGGGGCTGGGCCACAATCTCAATGCCGGTGTCGAGCAGTTTATCCGGCTCCGACAGAATCAGATCGGCCCGGCCGCCGCCGAACAGCTTCGCGAACACGACGACGAAGTGCGAGCGAATCGCATCGAAGGTCGAGCGGAACCGCTTCGACATCTCCTCGTCCATTTCGCGAATGACCTGATACAGGGCCGTCTTCGCTTCGACCAGATCGTTCTTCTGCTCCGCCAGAAACTGGTACCGTTCGTTCACCCGTTGGTATTCCTCGATCGCGCCCAAATTGACGTCACCCAGCATGGCGATCTCGCGCTTCAGATCGCGCACCATATTCTGAGTACCGAGCACATCCTCAGGCACCGGGTAACGCACCTTCGCCAGCTCGTAGCTGAGTTCGTAATCCTCGGACAGCTTCTTCAAGAGATTCTCCAGCTCGACATCGAGACGGTTGACCCGCACCTCGGTCTGGTGAAGCTGCTCCTCAATCTGTTTCAGGAGGCTGCGCTGCTCGCGCGTCTTGCTCTCCTCCGCCTCCAGCTTGGCCACATGGCGGGCGCGTTCCGCCCGTTTCGTATCCAGCTGCTCGGAGCAGGATTGCTTCTTCAGCTTGAGATCGTTCAGCTGTTCGATCTGCAGCACCGTTTCCTGGTCATGGTTCGCCATATCCTGTTCCAGCTGGACGAGCATGCTCCGGTTGGCTTCGAGCTCGCTTAGCAGCGCTTCCAGCTCCAGACGGAAGCGGCGCTCCTGGTCCTCAAGCGATTGCTTCTCCTGACTGTGGGAAGCGACCTTGATTTTCAGGTCGGTGAGCTGGGTTTGCAGCTCTTCCTTCGCCGATTCGCTCGCTTTCCTGCGAATCTCGGCCTCACGGATCGCCTGCTGCTGTGCCGCTTCCCGCTGCTGCAGCCGCGCAGTAGCTTCCTGCGCGGCGGACTTCCGCGCCTCGAGCTCCTTGCGTTCCGCCGTCAGCGAGTCGCCGTCGGCGCCGTAGAGCGCCAGCTGGTCCGCGACCTGCTTCGCTTCATTCAAGAGCGGCTCCAGCGTAGCGCGGATTTGCTGCTCCTCCATGCGCAGGCCCTCAATGGAGGCCCGCAGCTCGTCCAGCTCCCGGTTCGCTTCCGCGATATCCTTCCGCACCTGCTCCGACTTCTGCCGCAGATCCCGCAGCTGGTTTTCCGAGACCGTAATTTCCTCGTCCATCTCTTCGATCTGCCGCTGACGGCTGAGCAAGCTCGTCGTCTTCTTCTGCTGGCTGCCGCCGGTCATCGATCCGCCCGGATTGACGACATCGCCTTCCAGCGTGACGACGCGGTAGCGGTACTGCACGCGGGCGGCGATCCGGTTCGCGACCTCAAGCGTTTCCGCTAGAATGACGTTCCCGAGCAGGCTTCCCACGATCTGACGGTAAGCTGAGTCATACTGCACCAAATCCACAGCAATGCCGACGAAGCCCTCCATGCCCTCAAGCTGCCGCTGCTCGCTATCCGGAATAGACCTGCCGCGAATGACGTCCAGCGGCAGGAACGTCGCGCGTCCCAGCTGGCGGCGCTTCAGGAAAGCAATCGCCTCGCGCCCGTTCGCTTCGTTATCTACGACCACGTGCTGCAGAGCGCCGCCCAGCGCCGTCTCGACGGCTACTTCGACATGTGCCGGCACCTTCACCAGCTCCGCAATGGCGCCGTGAATCCCGCGGAGATCCTTGCGGTCCTTCGCCTTCAGTACTTCCTTGACCCCGTGCATAAAGCCGTCGTAATCATTCGCCATCTCGCGCATCGTATCCCGTCGCGAAATGAGCGCATGCAGCTTCTGCTCCCATTTGCGCAGCGCGGCCTGCGCCTCCTCAGACAAAGCTTGCTTGCCCTTCAGCCCTTGGCTTACCTGGAGATAAGCGTTGCGGCCTTTGTCGATCTCCCTCACGACCTGCTCGAGCCGGGATTCCAACGCTTGCTTCCGTTCCGCAATGCTTTCCTGCTGCTCCTGCCATTTGCGGTGCTCGTCTCCGAGCCGGTCGAGCCGGCGGCTGAGCGCCTCCAGCTGCTGCTCGGCATACCTCACCTCGTTGCGGGCATTGGCCATTTCGTTTAGTGTCTCGAGCAGCTCGCCCTTCAGTCGGTCCTCCTCCGCGCTGCTGATGCCACCGGCAACCCCTAGCAGCCGGTCCTCCTCCGCCTTGAGCTGACCTTGAACCCGTGCCAGGTCTTCGCCGATGCCTTGGATCTTGACGCGGTATTCCGCAAGCTCCGCTTCCTTGTCCGTAGACCGCTGCTCCTGCTGGGCAATGGTTTGCTGCAGCTGCGTGCGATTGGAAGCAAAATTTTTCTTGCGCTCCTTGAGCACCTCGCCCTGGCCTTCGCACTTCTCGAATTCCTCGCTCAGCACGAGCAGATGCGCCTGGAGCTTCTCGATTTCTTCCTCCAGCCGGCGCGTTTCCCACCGGTCCTTCTCCAGCTGGGCATCATGCAGGCTCACGAAGCCGGACAGCTCGAGCTGCTCTTTCTTCAGCTTCTCGACCTGATCTGTCATCGCCGTCCAGTTATCGTAGATTTGCTCGATCTGATGGACGTACATCGCGATTTCGCTGGACTTCAGCTCTTCCTTCAATTCCTTGAAGCGAATCGCCTTTGCCGATTGAATGCTTAGCGGCTCCAGCTGATCCTCAAGCTCCGTGACGAGGTCGTGAATCCGCAGCAGATTTTGCTCCGTCTCCTGCAGCTTCTTCTCGGTTTCCTTCTTGCGCGATTTATATTTGACGATCCCCGAGGCCTCTTCAAAAATGCCTCTCCGATCTTCCGATTTCGTACTCAAAATCTCTTCAATCCGGCCTTGCCCGATAATCGAATAAGCCTCTTTGCCGATCCCGGTGTCCATAAACAGCTCGGTAATGTCCTTGAGCCGGCAAGCCTGCTTGTTGATAAAATATTCGCTGTCCCCGCTCCGGTGCACCCTCCGGGTGACGGTCACTTCGTTAAAATCCAGCGACAGCGACTGGCTCGAATTGTCCAGCGTCAATGAAACCTCGCCGTAATTGACCGCCTTGCGGGCGTCGCTTCCGGCGAAGATAATGTCTTCCATCTTGCCCCCGCGCAGCGAGCGAGCGCTCTGTTCACCGAGCACCCAACGGATGCCGTCGGAGATGTTGCTCTTGCCGCTGCCGTTCGGGCCGACGACGGCCGTAATGCCTTGAACAAACTCCAGCTCCGTACGATCGGCGAACGACTTGAAGCCGGACAGCTCAATCCGTTTCAGAAACAAATGCCTCACCTCCCTGCTATTGTACCATATCCGCAACTGGCGGTAGTACGCATCTTTTGATGCCTCTCCACAAAAAAACGGCGCAGACAGCTGTAACTCAGCCGCCTCCGCCGCATCATGTCTGCCTTACACTAGGACGGCCGCACCTCAACCTTCAAGGTTTCGAGCGCTTCCGCCGCCGCATGCTGCTCCGCTTCCTTCTTGGAGCGTCCGCTGCCCGTCCCGAGCAGCTTGTCGTGGAGATAGACCTCCGCCACGAACTCCCGCTCGTGAGCCGGTCCCCGCTCGTCTACGATCTTGTACTCGAGCGGCCCCATGCAGATCTGCTGGACATGCTCCTGCAGGAGCGTCTTATAGTCGGCCGTAAGCAGCTTTCCCTGCTTCGGAAGAAACGGGAACATGGATTTGCGCAGAAACCCGCACACCACTTCGAGCCCCTGGTCCAAATACAGCGCCCCGATGAACGATTCGAACACATCCGCGAGCAGCGCCGGACGGGTACGTCCGCCGGTCAGCTCTTCTCCTTTGCCGAGCAGCACATAGGAACCGAACTCGAGCTGCTCGGCGAAGCCGACGAGCGAGGGCTCGCAAACGATGGAGGCGCGAAGCTTGGTCAGTTCACCTTCCGTACGGTCCGGGTACTTCTGGAACAAATACTCCGATACCGTCAACTCCAGCACCGCATCCCCCAAAAACTCCAACCGTTCATTGTCTTTGTAGGAGCCGACGCGATGTTCATTGACATAGGAAGAATGCGTAAACGCCTGCCGTAGCAATTCAGGATCGCGAAAAGCGATCCCCAGCTCCGACTGCAGCTGCTTCAAGTTGCGATGCATCTCTTCACCACCCACAAGTACGCTAGAAACGGATTTACAGTCTGTACTTTAAGCCCTCCTGAAAGCGGGAGCAAGCCTCCGGCTTCCGCCGTATAAGAAGCGGCTGCTTAAAAGGGGCTCTGCCCGCCGTCAACCAAGGCGGTAATAGTATGATCCCAGCGGAAACCTTTATGCTTCGAATTTCTTAAGAATAATCGTAGCGTTATGTCCACCGAAGCCGAAAGAGTTCGACATCACGACGCGAAGATCCGCTTGGCGCGGAACATTCGGAACATAGTCCAGATCGCATTCCGGATCCTGGTTCTCGAGGTTGATCGTCGGAGGGATCATGCCGTGCTTCAGGGCAAGCGAGCAAATAAGAGCTTCTACGCCGCCGGCCGCGCCGAGCAAATGGCCCGTCATCGATTTGGTCGAGCTGACGGCCAGCTTGTAAGCATGGTCGCCGAACGACTTCTTGATCGCCGTCGTTTCCGACTTGTCGCCTACCGACGTCGAAGTGCCGTGAGCATTAATGTAATCGACTTCTTCAAAAGCGATTCCGGCGTCTTTCACCGCCTTCGTCATGCAGCGCGCCGCGCCGTCCGGATCCGGATCGGTCATATGGTAGGCGTCGCCGCTCATCCCGTAGCCGATCACTTCGCCGTAAATCTTGGCTCCGCGCTTCTGCGCATGCTCCAGCGATTCGAGAATCAGAATGCCGGCGCCTTCGCCCATGACGAACCCGTCGCGGCCCGTATCGAACGGACGGCTAGCCTTCTCCGGCTCGTCGTTGCGGGTGGACATCGCGCGCAGCGCACAGAATCCCGCTACGCCCGTCGGACTGATCGTCGCTTCCGCCCCGCCGCAGATCATGACGTCGGCATCGCCGCGCATAATCGTTTTGTAGGCGTCGCCGATGGAATGCGTACCGGTTGCACAGGCCGTAACGGCTGTGCTGTTCGGGCCTTTGGCGCCCGTCATCATCGAGACTTGGCCGGAGCCCATATTGGCGATCATCATCGGAATAAAGAACGGGCTTACGCGCTTCGGTCCTTTTTCGAGCAAAATTTTATGCTGCTCTTCCCAGGTTTGCAGGCCTCCGATGCCGGAGCCGACATAGACGCCTACACGCTCCGGGTCGGTATCTTCCTTCACGTTCAGCCCCGCGTCTTCCAGCGCCTTGAGACTGGCCGCCACGGCAAACTGCACGAAACGGTCCATCCGGCGCGCTTCCTTTTTATCGAAATAATCCTCTGGATTAAAATCCTTGATCTCTGCCGCAATGCGGGTCGGATATTCGGATACGTCGAACGATTCGATCAAGCTTACGCCGGATTTGCCTGCGAGCAGGTTGCTCCAGAACGTCTCCAGGTCGTGCCCGAGCGAAGTCATAACGCCAAGTCCTGTAACGACAACTCTTTGATTCACAGTAAACCACCTCTATCGGAAATAACTTTCGTTATGTATCTCGTTTTCATGAGTCTTAGTAATGGAGATAAGTCCCGCTAGGGTTAACGGGACTTATAACGCTTAGGTATGAGATTTTATGTAATCAACTACCTGACCTACAGTAGTGATCTTCTCTGCATCTTCATCAGAGATTTCCAAGTCAAACTCATCTTCTAATTCCATAACCAACTCGACAACGTCGAGAGAATCGGCACCTAAATCATCTTTAAAAGATGCTTCGAGTGTCACTTCCGCCTCATCCACGCCGAGACGGTCAACGACGATTCGTTTTACGCGATCTACAACATCGGACATCCGGTTCACCTCCTCCATGGTATTATACTGAACTTATGGACAAATTGCCATAGCCATCCCATTCCGGGCTGAAAAAAACCGTTTCTGTTAAAATCCCCCATGGGGATGGGCTACATATACATGCCGCCGTCGACGTGAATCGTTTGTCCCGTCAGGTACGAAGCGTCTTCGGACGCCAGGTAGCGAACGGCCTTTGCGATATCCTCCGGCTGGCCGAGACGCGCCAGCGGAATTTGCTGCTGCAGCTGAGCGCGGAGCTCCTCCGACAGCTTGTCCGTCATGTCGGTTTCAATAAAGCCCGGAGCGACGCAGTTCACCGTAATGCCCCGCGAAGCAAGCTCCTTGGCTGCCGCCTTCGTCATGCCGATGACGCCCGCTTTGGCCGCGACATAATTGACCTGCCCCGGATTGCCCAGCGCGCCGACAACGGAGGAAATGTTGATGATCCGGCCGGAACGCTGCTTCATCATCGGGCGGGTTGCGGCTTTCACGCAGTTGAATACGCCCTTCAGATTCGTTTCGATGACCTGATCGAATTCTTCTTCCTTCATGCGCATAATCAAATTGTCCCGCGTAATGCCGGCATTATTCACAAGAATGTCAACGCGGCCGAATGCTTCCAGAACTTGCTTGAACATGTCCTCGACTTCTTGAGCGGAGCCGACGTTCGCTTTCACCTTGAACGAGCGTCTGCCGAGCGCTTCGATCTGCTGCACGACCTCCTGGGCGGCCCCCTCGCTGCCCGCATAGTTCACGACGACATCCGCGCCGGCTTCCGCGAGGTTAAGCGCAATGGCCCGCCCGATGCCTCTGGAGGCGCCGGTCACAAGAGCGACTTTTCCCGTAAGCATAAGCTGGATTCTCCCTCCATTACAAAATCAATCGGATGATGCCGCGGTTTCGAGCTGGAACTTATTAATCGCTTCCAGACTATTGATCGAATACGTCTTGACCGTACGATCGATTTTCTTAATCAGCCCTGCAAGTACCGTTCCGGAGCCGAATTCCACGAAGGTGTCAACCCCCTGCGCGATCAGCCAAGACACGCTGTCTTCCCACAAGACGGAAGAATGCACCTGTTCCACCAGCAGCTCGCGGATCTCGCCGGGCTCCTGCACAGCCTTGGCCGTAACGTTCGCAACGACTGGCACGGCGGCGGACTTCATCGGAAGCTCCGCCAGCACGCCGGCAAGCCGCTCGGAAGCCGGCTTCATCAGCGACGAATGGAACGGGCCGCTGACCTCCAGCTGCAGCACGCGCTTCGCTCCGATCTCCTTGCCGCGCTCTATGACGGCCGCAACTCCCTCCTTGCTGCCGGACACGACGATCTGTCCGGGACAGTTCAGGTTCGCGAGCTCCACCACCGCACCGCCGGAAGAAATCTCCGAGCACAGGCGCTGCAGCGCATCGCGCTCGGCGCCGAGCACAGCCGCCATCGCCCCGATGCCGCCGGGCACGGCCTGCTCCATGAACTCTCCGCGGGCGCGCACAGTACGCACGGCATCCTCGAAGCCGATCGCTCCGGCCGCGACCAGCGCGCTGTATTCACCCAGGCTGTGTCCGGCCGCGAAATCCGGACGGACGTCGTGGCGGGCGCGGAACGCTTCCAGATACGCGATGCTGGTCGTCAGCAGCGCCGGCTGGGTATGGTATGTAATCTTCAGCTCTTCCTCCGGCCCCTCGAACGCGATCCGGCTCAGGCTGTAGCCGAGCGCCTCGTCGGCAGCATCGAAGATCCGGCGGCTCTCCGCCGCCGCTTCGTATACGTCTTTCCCCATGCCGACCGACTGGGCGCCTTGGCCCGGGAATACAAATGCGATTTTACCCATCTTTCTAAACACTCCCCTATTGCAAACTACTCGAGCCTCTGCCGAGGCTCCGGAGGTTTTACCAGACCAGAACGGACGCGCCCCAGGTCAAGCCGCCCCCGAAGCCGACCAGTACGAGGCAGTCTCCTTCGCGTACCCGACCGGCTTCCGCCGCCTCGGCCAGAGCCACCGGAATGGACGCCGCCGACATGTTGCCGTATTTGTCCAGGTTGATCATGCACTTGTCTTCGCTGAGATTCAGCTTCTGCAGCGCCGACTGGATAATGCGGATGTTCGCCTGATGCGGGACGAGCAGGTCCACTTCCGACTTGTCGATGCCCGCTTTGCGCAGCGCTTCCTCTGCGGAGCCACCCATGATGCGCACGGCGAATTTGAACACTTCGGCCCCTGCCATATAAATAAAGTGCTGCTTGCCCTCCAGGCTCTGCGGCGATGCCGGGCAGCGGGAGCCGCCGCCCGTAATTTTGAGCAGCTCTCCTCCTGCGCCGTCCGCACCGATCTCGAACGACTTGAAACCGCGCCCTTCCGGCACAGGCCCGATAACGGCCGCGCCCGCACCGTCCCCGAACAGGATGCAGGTGTTACGGTCGGTATAATCCGTAATTTTGGACAAGCATTCCGCGCCGATGACGAGTGCATATTTATAAATGCCCATCGCGATAAAATTCGACGCGTTCGCCAGCCCGTAGATAAAGCCCGAGCAGGCAGCGGACAGATCGAACGCCGCCGCCTTCTTGGCGCCGAGCTTATCCTGCAGAATGCAGGCCGTGGACGGGAACGCCATATCCGGCGTAATCGTGGCCACGATGATCAGATCGAGCTGCTCTGCGGTGATGCCAGCATTTTTCAGCGCGATGAGCGACGCCTCATACGCCAGGTCGGAGGAAGCCTGCTCGGCGGAAGCAATCCGCCGCTCCCGGATGCCCGTACGCGTAACGATCCATTCGTCGTTCGTATCGACCATTTGCTCCAGGTCGTGATTCGTAAGTACTTTCTCAGGGACGTATTTACCAGTTCCTATAATGCCCACCTGAATTAAACTCATGCCCATTACATCTCGCTTCCGTTACTGTTTTCCGTCATGCCGCCGATCCCCGTCGAGATGCTCTGCAGCAGTCCGCCCGCCACCGCGATTCGCGCTTGCCGGACGGCGTTCTTGATCGCATGGCCGCCGGAAGAGCCGTGGCTCTTCAGCACGAGGCCGTTAATGCCGAGGAGCGGCGCCGCGCCGTGCTCCGCGTAGTCCATCTTCTTGCGCAGCTGCAGCATGCCGTTCTTTACCACCAGCGCGGCCAGCTTTGTGATGAAGCTGCGCATGAATTGCTTCTTCAGCTCCGACATCAGGACCGATGCGGTCCCTTCCATCGACTTGAGCATGATGTTGCCCGAGAAGCCGTCGCAGACGAGCACGTCGCATGGCCTCCGGAGCACATCGCGCGATTCCACATTGCCTACAAAATGGATCGGAGCCGTCGCCAGCAGCGGGAACGCCGCTTTGGTCAGCTCGTTGCCCTTCATCTCCTCCGTGCCGACGTTCAGCAGTCCTACGCGCGGCTTGTCCACGCCATGGACCTTGCTCCGGTAAATGCTGCCCATGACCGCGTACTGCACGAGCTGCTCGGGCGTAGCGTCCATGTTCGCCCCCAGATCGAGGGCGAGCAGCCCTTCCCCGTCCATCGTCGGCAGCATCGGCGCCAGCGCCGGACGCTCAATGCCTTTCAAGCGGCCCACCACAAGCAGTCCCATCGTCATGAGCGCGCCCGTATTGCCCGCCGAAATCATCGCGTCGGCTTCGCCGTCCTTGACCATGCGTCCGGCGACCACCATGGACGCATCCTTTTTGCGGCGCACCGCCTTTACCGGTTCGTCGTCAGCCTCAATGACTTCGCTCGCGTGCCTGATTTCCACGTTGCCCGGCCGGTCCTTGCTGATCAGCGGCTCCAGCCGGTCCTTGTCCCCCACTAAAATGACCGTCGTGTCGGTCCATTCTCTGGCGGCTGCGATCGCTCCCTCCACGTTCGCCTGCGGCGCGTGGTCTCCACCCATGGCGTCAATCGCTATCCGCATGAAGCTCTCCTCCTTCGAAGCGGTCTTTGCTCGAATGATAAATGATGAAATTGCCTTGAAAAACCACTTCGTCTCCGACGTAGGTGAACACTTCCACCTTCGCCTT
Organism: Paenibacillus gyeongsangnamensis; assembly: GCF_027533625.1. GTDB lineage: Bacteria > Bacillota > Bacilli > Paenibacillales > NBRC-103111 > Paenibacillus_G > Paenibacillus_G gyeongsangnamensis. Next base: position 351,175 of record NZ_JAQAGZ010000004.1, read on the forward strand.
CCCTTTGGATAACGACCGGACATAAGCTTTGGCGATGCATTTCTCATGCAGCTTCACGGAACGGACGAACCGGATGTCCGCCGCCGCCGTCAAAGCCACCGGATCGTTGATCAGTGCGACGGCAAGCGAATTCGCCTGGGAGAATACGTGATGCCCCCTGGCGATCTTGGTCCGCGAAAACACGTGCTCCTCCCGGATCTCGAACATCGAGATGCCGCTCTTGTCCAACTGCAGGTCGATCACGTCCCCGATAACCTCATGCAGAGGCAGGGAACGTACCTGATCGTACGACTGCTCCGCCATCAGCTTCATCCGCTCGCGCAGCTCCGGAATGCCCAGCTCCAGACGGTCCAAGCGGATCGTCTGGATGCTGACGTGAAACAATTTCGTCAAGTCTTCGTCGGTTATAAAAGGGTTCTCTTCAATCGCTTTCGCCAGCTGCTGCTGACGCTGTCGTTTCGGAAGGCGTTCGATCGCGAGCACCACCTTTGATTAGCATGAATAAGGATGTCCCATCCTATGCGTATGACCTTGCACTAAATCTTATGACCAAGTAATAAGAGATAGTATAATGGATTCGGCCTCAAAAGGAAAGCGGCTCCCGGCAAAATAGCAAAATAGCACCCCGCTTGAAGCGAGGCGCTATCTCTCGTGCAACCGATAATGAAATTATTGGTTGATGATCTCTCTTTTCTTGTAAGTTCCGCAAACTTTGCAAACGCGGTGAGCCAGCTTCAGTTCTCCGCAGTTATCGCATTTAACCATTCCCGGTACTTCGAGTTTAAAGTGAGTGCGGCGCTTGTCGCGGCGCGTTTTGGATGTTCTCCTTTGAGGTACTGCCATGTATCCCACCTCCTTCAACGAATTCATGGTGCAGGGAGCTAAAGCTTAAGTCTGATCTTTAAAGAAATCCGCAAGTCCGGCCAACCGCGGGTCCACCTTGTCCTGCTTGCAGCCGCAAGCTTCGGTGTTGCGGTTGGCACCGCACACGGGGCATAATCCTTGGCAAGCTTCTTCGCATAGAGGCACGTACGGAATGGCAAACATTACGCTCTCAAGCAGGTAGGGCCTCAGTTCCAGCCGCTCTTCGGTTACGTATTCGACGTCGTCATCCTCTTCGTCATCCTCATCCGGTAAGTCCTGCGGCTCCACGCGGACGAACGTCTCGTGGAACGGAATGTCCAGCTTCTCCCGAACGGGTGTCAAACACCGGGAGCACGCCTGCTCCACTTCGATCGACATCGTCCCGGTCACTTCCGCAGCTCCGGATTTGTCGTGCGCCTCAAGCGCAACCTCCAGCGGTCCGTAATTCAGGAGACTGCCCTTCTTCGGAAGGTCGCCGCTAAGGTCGAGGCGCTCCCGAAACGAAATCGTCCCCCTGGACGCTAAATCTTTAAATAAAATATGCATGATCATCACTCCAAACAAACAAAAATTATTATAGCGATAACCGTCTGCTTTTGTCAACATTTTCAGTTCATGCTATAGTGATTTAAACCAGAATAAACCTGAATGTCGTCTTTGTCAAAGTCTGATCGGCTTTTTGAGCGCTTATGCGATCATTACTTAACTTCCGGCCGAATACACCGGAACCGAGGAGGAGTCTATGCGGACCGTCGGCTTGATCGTCGAATATAATCCTTTACATAACGGGCACTATTATCATTTCCAAGAATCCAAAAAGGTAACGGGCGCCGAAGCCGCCGTATGCGTCATGAGCGGCCACTTCCTGCAGCGCGGGGAACCGGCCGTCGCGGGCAAATGGGCGCGCGCCGAGATGGCGCTGGCCATGGGGGCCGATCTCGTGCTCGAGCTGCCGGTCGCCTTCTCCGCTCACGCCGCCGAGTGGTTCGCCTACGGCGCCGTGTCCGCGCTGGACGCCACGGGTGTCGTAGACGCTCTCTGCTTCGGCAGCGAGAGCGGCGACCTCGGCTGGCTCCAAGAGGCGGCCATGCTGCTCCACGCCGAGCCGGACGGCTTCCGCGGCGCGCTGCAGCACGGCTTGAAGGCCGGGCTGCCTTACCCGGCCGCCTACAGCCGCGCCGTCGCCGCGTTCGTCCCGGGCGCGGAGGAGTCCGAACTCGCGAAGCCGAACAATACGCTCGGATTGCACTACCTTATCGCGCTCAGGCGGCTCGGCAGCGCCATCCGGCCGTTCACAATTCCGCGAACGAAGGCGGGGTACAACCAAGCGGATATTACCGACGCCGCTATTGCAAGCGCTACCGCCATTCGCCGCCTCTTGTTCGAGGAGCGGTCGCTGGAGGGCATTGCTCCCTACGTCCCCGCTTCCACGCTTGCGATTCTCAAGAGAGAGCAGACGGCGGGAAAGGCTCCGATGAGCTGGGAGCGATACGCCGATCCCCTGCTCCTGCAGCTGCTGGGCCGCAGCCCCGAACAGCTGGCTTCTTATCTAGAGGTGACGGAAGGGCTGGAGCACCGGATCGGCCGAGTCCTCGCCGGGCTGGACTTCGGCGGCGAGCCGGAGCGGCGCGTGGAGGCGCTGACTGACAAGCTGAAGACGAAGCGCTATACGCGGACGAAGCTGCAGCGGGCTCTTACCCGCATTCTGCTGGGGCATACGAAGGCCGAGCTTGCGCCTCAGACGCTGCGGGGCGGCGTGCCTTACCTGCGAGTGCTCGGCTTCAGCCCCCGCGGCCGCGAGCTGCTGAAGCGGATGAAAGAAACGGCGAAGGTCCCCGTGCTCACCAAAGTGACCGGAGAACCTTCGCCGCTGCTGCAGCTGGATATTCGCGCGACCTCGGTTTATGCCCTCGGCTACGACAGCGCTCAGCCGCGCGATTGGTTTCGCGATTATTACGAGCCGCCCGTTCAGGCCGATCTCAGCCCTTCTTAGGCGACAAGGAAGCCAAATAGTTCAGCGCATCGTCCATCGTCCCTACGGGGACGATTTTCATTTTCGTATGAATTTCCTCCGCCCGTTTCTTGGCGTCACTGTAGTTCGGCACACTTTGCCCGTTCACGTTGTAATCCTTGGGCGCGAAGAAGATCTCGGCTCCGGCCTTATCCGCCGCCACGATCTTGAACTGAATGCCGCCGATAACGCCGACGTTGCCCTTCTCGTCGATCGTCCCCGTGCCGGCGATCTTGTACCCTTTGGTAATATCTCCGGCAGCGAGATTGTTGTAAATCTCCAGCGAAAACATCAGTCCCGCCGAAGGTCCCCCGATATCGCCCGCCTTGATCGATACCTGCTGATTCTCGGACTCCGCCTTGATGCTCCGCAAATCCGCCGGCACCACGCCGAGTCCCGCCCGCTGCGGTCCGCCCGTCCCATCGTCGGGCAGCACCTTCAGCTCAATGTCCTGGGTCTTTATAACGCCCTTACGCTTGTAGCCGATGGACACCTTCTCGCCGGCCTTCTTTCCTTTGAGCGCGTTCAGCAGATCCTCCTTTGTTTCAACGGGCTTGTTGTCCGCCGTAACGATATAATCGCCGGCCTGCAGCACGTTATTCGCGGAAAAATCCTTATATACCTGCTGCAGGATAACGCCGTCCTTGCTGATCTTGTAAGGAATCTTCAGCTTATTGTAAGCAGCTTGAATCGCGCTGGCCTGCGAGGACTGCATGACGACCTCCTGGCGCTGCGTGTATTCGCTCTCCGATTCGTTGTTTCGCAGCAACTCCTGTTTCTTGTGCCGCTCCTCAAAGGGCTGGATATAGCTTGCCAGATAGCCGAATACCGTCGCGTCGCTTACCCGTACCGTCGTCAGCATCAATGACCCTTTCTCCTCGCCGACCGGCTGCTTCACTTCGACCATCGGGCGGATGACCTCCGCCGTGCCCGGCATGAAGATATAGTAAGGCAGAGGCAGGAAATAGATCAAATAGATAAGCATGATTCCGATAAATACCGAAAATACAATGCGCGACCCGCGCTTGATGTGTCTTTGTTCTGCCACCCCGAGTTCCTCCCCAACCGTCGCTGTATATACCGTTCCTAGGGTATGCCCGCGAGGTCTAAACCATGCGGACAAAGCGTAAACATGTACCATTGTTCTCTTGATGAGGCTTCCCGCCTGTTTACTGCGGGCCGCAAGCCCGTTTTCTTTCCATTGGCACGCCAAACGAATGGACAGCCATTCCTATCCCAAAACGCTGGAGTGATTCGGATGCAACGATGGCAGCTTGCTTCTCCGCGGACAACCACCTTCCTGCTCGGTGCCGCGGCTTTATCCTTAGTCGTCAGCATTATCGTATTTCCCGCGGAGGCCTTCACGGCCTCCTTGAAGGGGCTCAACCTTTGGTGGAAGCTCGTCTTCCCGGCGCTGCTGCCTTTTCTCATTCTAACCGAGCTGATGCGCGGACTAGGCCTGCTGCATGCGGTCGGCGTGCTTCTAGAGCCGCTGCTGCGCACGCTGTTCCGGCTGCCGGGAGCCGGCGGCTGGGCGATGGCTCTTGGATTTACGGCCGGCATGCCCGCCGGGGCATCCGCGGTCAGCTTGCTCCGCCGGGAGGGCCTTGTTACCCGGGAAGAGGGCGAGCGGCTGCTTTCGGTCAGCCATCTGATGAGCCCCGTCTTTCTCATCGGGATTATCGGGGCCGGCTTCCTCCACGATCCGACCGCAGGCCTAGCGCTCGCCTCGCTGCATTATGCGGCGGCCTTGATTCTGGCGCTGCTTCACCGGTTCCGCTCCAAGGGCGAGCCCTTAACCGCGAGGGCCGGCAGCGGCGGCCTGTTCCGGCGCAGCGCGGACGCCTGCCGGGATGCGGTAGTCCGCGACGGCCGCACGTTCGGCAAGCTGCTCGGGGATTCCGTCACCGCGAGCATTCAGCAGCTCTTCGTCATCGGCGGCTGCATGATGATGTTTTCCGTACTATTGCAGGTCGTCTCGTTGTCCAATCTGGTTCCGGCGCTGGGACGTGCGGCTTCGATGCTTGGACTGTCCGGCGCCGATCTCGCTTCCCTGCTCGCCTCGCTGCTGCCCGGCGTATTCGAGCCGCATCTCGGCGCCTTTGCGATCGTGCAGCATCCGGCCTGGCTCGCCGATCCATGGTGCTATGCCCTGCTCAGCCTGCTGCTGGGCTGGGGCGGCTTCTCAGCCCACGCGCAGGTGAAGAGCCTCACGGCCGCTACGGACCTGCGGTTCGGCGGCTTCCTGCTGTCGCGCCTCGCCCACGGAGGGATCGCTTCCTTGCTCACCCTGATCGCTTGGGAGCCGCTGAACGCTTGGCTCGGCGGTACGGAGCAGGCGGCCCGGGCCGCGTTCCTGCCCGGCCTCGGCACGGGATGGTCCGCCACCCGCGACAGCCTGTGGCCGCTTGTCAGCCCCATGATGCTGCAGTTCGGCACCGTTCTGCTTCTTCTGCTCGTGCTGTCGGTGTTCGCCGCGTTCCTCTTTTACCGGCATCGCAAAAGCCCTGATTCCTAAACTCCGGAATCAAGGGCCCGCCCGTCCTTCCGGCTACCGGCTTGCATACTTCTCCAGCAGCGCGCGCTCCACTTCCGGCGGCACCAGGTCGGCTACCGGCCCGTGGAACCGTGCGACCTCTTTTACGATGCTCGAGCTCAGATACGAATACTTCGGTGTGGACGTCATAAAGAACGTCTCGATCTCCTCGCTCAGCTTGCGATTCGTAGACGCCATCTGCAGTTCATATTCAAAATCCGATACGGCTCGCAGTCCCCGCACTATAAGGTGCGCGTTTTTTTGCCTCATATAATTAATGAGCAAATCACGGAAGCTGTCGATTTCCACATTCGGCAGATCGGCGGTCACCTGTCTCAGCAGCTCTACCCGCTCCTCCACGCTAAACAGCGGATTCTTGCTCGTGTTGTTCAATACGGCGACCACCAGCTTGTCGAATACTTTCGCAGCGCGGTGTATGATGTCCAGATGCCCGTTCGTCACCGGATCGAAGCTTCCGGGGTATACGGCCACCACCGTGTTGTGCTGGTTGTTCTCTTGTTTTGCATCCATTTGGTAAGGTCAGCTCCCTCTTGCATTGCCCTATCTCTCCGGCAGCTCTATGTTTCCCGCCGGTAAATCGTAATCGCCGTATCGCCGTATTCGGCCCGCCGCGTACAGCTCAGCGCGCCCACCGGCTCCTCATACCGGTCTTCGGCATCATGCTCCATGACCACGTAAGAGCGTTCTTCCAGGAGACCCAGCTCCTCCAGCAGCTCCATTAAGCCGAGGATAACCTTCATTTTATAAGGGGGGTCAAGGAACACCAGATCGAACTTCAGCCCGCGCCTGGCCAGTGCTTTCATCGCGCGTTCCGCGTCGTTGCGATACACTTCGGCTTGCTTCGACAGCCCCGTCGCCTCCAGATTGTGTCGGATCGTATCGATCGCCTTCTTGTCCACATCCGTCAGCACGGCCTGCTCCATCCCCCGGCTAAGCGCCTCGATGCTGAGGCCGCCGGTCCCGGCGAACAGATCCAGCACACGGCCCCCGTCAAAATAGGGCCCGATCATGCTGAATACCGCTTCCTTCACCTTGTCGGTCGTGGGCCGCGTCCCCATGCCCGGCACCGCCTTGAGCGGACGCCCTTTGGCACTGCCCGATATGACTCTCATCTTGCTTTAGTCCACCTCTGCTCGCAATAGTAATGCTATCGTACCATAAACGAAAACTTTTGCACAAAAAATCGAAAAATAATTTTACCGCCCGATGTATATTTTGTATGGAAAAAGCTCATCCTTATATCATCGACATCCGAAAATGTCGTAGACAACCGCGGAGAAGACTTACGTTCCCCATAAGCTCTTCGTCCGGTTTCTCCTCTCCCATGAAGGGGCTCGTCGTGAGACGGGCCCCGAATTATTTTATTCGGGGATAGCTATGGATAACCTTTGAAAGATAAGGGCAAGCGGCATTTTTATCAAAAACCATGGATATAATAAAACAATCACCATTTGACGACGACCAAAATAATAATTTCTCTTCATTATTAAACAGAAAGCCTCCTATTGACGGCTCTACTCGATCTTTGTTTGGAAATAGTGTATAATAATAGCGTTTTTCACAGATTAGCAATTGGAGGAACAAATGATGGATGACGAGTATGAATCAATTAAACAATTTTTGGAAAGCAATGGATGGTATTATTCAGGTAATAAATTTATTCACCCTCATGATGAATTAGTTTTTTTTGAAAATGATATCAGCAAAATGAGTTTAGAACATCTGAAAAGATTGATTTATGGAGACGATCGTGTTGACGAATCCGTTTCCGCAATAGATAGTAATACAACCGAAACAAAATAGGTTGTCTTTCTTTTTGTCCATAAAAAAATGTACATTTTTGAACTAACTGTATATTTTTTTGTTGATAAGATTTCACTTGGTTCGGGGCGTTGTCCCGAAACTCCCATGAAAGGGCTCGTCGTGAGACGGGCCCTGATCTTCCCCATTCTATTTCTTCGCGAATCGTTCATACGGGGTACAATCGACAACGTGGTCAAAGGTTATGCTGGCAACACAAAACTTAGGAGCAATGACCGGAGAAGTCCTCTTGATTGCTGCAATCTGTTTTCTTATCGTCCAACTCTCTCGAATTTATTTGATAAAACAATAAGAAAGGGCACTCCCAAATAAAGTAGAGTACCCTTCTTATCCGCTTAGCGCCCCGTTAATGTCTTCTGGCCGCCTACGCCTCATTCTTTTTGATATAAAAGCTTACAAATCCCCCGCCGTTCTTATCAAGAACGGTGGAGGATTTTTTTATTGCCTTTTCCACAGCTACGGTTATCCTAACAACCCGTTTTCCTTGGCGCGAGGACTTAATTTCCCTTTTGCGGATTTTTAATAGTTTTATAGATTTTTCCGGCTTTCGTTTAGCACGCAATAAGGCTGCTTTGCATTTGATATAGAGAATTCAATGGAAAAGAGGTGATTGCAATGGCTAAAGTAAAAGCTGTGCCACAGCCGGATCTCGTATTGATCAGTTGGACAAGAAACCCGCTCATCCCAGGCTCCGCACGCAGGATCATCACTTCTCGCGTAATCGGCAGCGCCAGTCCCTGCACCACGTTATTGGCTTCCGGCCGCTTGCTTATTGTTGCCTTAAACTGCTTGCTTCGAAATGGGTTCTTCATCGTTGTCAGCAGAAAGACATCAAGTATCAGCGGCTTTATTCTGCTGCAGCGTAATCATTAATTCGTTAATTGCCCGCCTTTATAACGATGATGGAAAAGCCGATGGTTGAAATCGGCTTTTCTTTTTGTACCCTTATCCATCGAATTTTAATCGGCTGCAATGCCGATATGTTTTCAAACTGATCTCTGTAATGGTCTATAGAATGAACTCTTGAAAAACATTAAAATAGCAAATTTTGCTAGAAAAAGATATCCAAAGCTGGATTGGGTGATATAAAATACAGTTATTATGGCTTTAAGCTCAGGGGGTTAGCTTGAATAAAGTGAAGATATGGTACTATAAAAAAGAAGAAATCTCCGGTCCGTGTTCGATCGATGAAGTCCATTCTTTGATCGCTGCGGGTCAAATCAACAAACATACGCTGCTTCGGCAAGGGGATTCAGGGGACTGGCTGCCGGCGGGATCGTACGAAGGTCTTCAATTTGCAGAGGAGCTTAAAGCTTATGTCCGGCCTTGGATCCGGTTCTGGGCCAGGTATTTGGATTCGTTAATCTGGGCTTTTGCGGTCAGTTTATTGTTGGCAGCATTTTCGATTTCCATGAACTTATCCGGGATAAACGAGTACTTATTCGGTGTAATCCTTCTATTCTTATGGATCCCCGTTGAAGGTCTGCTGCTTTCTACCATCGGAACGACTCCGGGGAAGTATGTGCTGGGTGTAAAATTGAGGAATGCAGACGGAACCAAAATTTCTTTTTCTAAAGCTCTGAAACGCAGTTTTTTGGTTTGGTGGCGGGGGCAAGGCGCGGGGATGCCCATCATCTCTTTTGTTTGCAATCTAAACGGTTACCAGAACTTAAAGCATGAACTTCGCCAAACGACTTGGGACCGGGATTTGGACACAGCGGTTACTCACCGCCCCGCTTTGATGTGGAGCGAAGCCGTCATTTATTTGGTTGTGGCAGGGCTTGTCTTCAACCGCTGCTTCGCATGGCTCTTGAAGTATAAATGAGCCCGACCGTGATCGCAGTGAAAAGCTGCACAAATGAGGGAGAGCACGCTCCCCCTCATTACCCTTTTAACGAAAGCAGCCAGTCGGCATAACAAGAGCCGCACAAGACTTCAAATCGTTCTTCCGTGCCGTTGTTGCTATAAACTGTAATACTGTGGGCGGACCTTGCTTCCTTATCACAATAATAACAGCAATACGACATGACCAGCACCTCCTTGGTTTTTAGGGCATGTGTATGTTTCCCATGGAAGGCTTAAATTATATATATGAAGGAAATGGGAGGGTTAACCGATGCTCGAGAAATATGGTTTGCTGCATGAGCCCGATAAGACGATGTTTGTTTTTACAAAGAACGGCCGGTATTATGGGCACATCGTCAAAAACAAAACGGAAAAATCGCCGGCGAAGTTCGTTTTTGAAACGGACGCCTTTGAATCCGTCGATTCGTTGAAAGCCGCGTACCCGCCTATAACCGGTCATGGAGGCTCACAATGAATGCTCTTCTCGCCCTCTTCCTCACCTTATCCTCCCTGTATGCCCAGCACAATAAATCGTTCATTGTCGAAGGGCCGTCTATGGAGCCCACCCTCCATTCCCAGGATCGGATGAATGTGGATCCGGCCTATTACCGGGATCACGACGTTCAACGGGGCGATATTATTATCTTTCAAGCGACAAAGCAAAAAATATATGTAAAACGGGTGATTGCTTTTCCCGGGGAGACCGTCAAGGTCCAAGGCGATGCCGTCTATATTAACGGGAAACGGCTCAACGAGCCTTACCTGCAGGCTGCGGTCGAAGCCGCCTACCGCAAAGGAGGGCCATATAACACAAGAAACTTCAAGGAGCAGACCGTGCCTCCGGGAACGCTTTTCATCCTCGGCGATAACCGCTCGAACAGCTCGGACAGCCGCGACATCGGTTTTATAAAGCTGGAACAGATTCTCGGAAAGGCCGTGAAAATCAATCGAACCGGGAAAGCGGAATCCAGTGAATGATGGATATTCGCCCCGGTTTACCCAAAGGAGCACCATCTCATTCCGCCTTTTTCGACAAGCCGCAACATTTTCTACCCGTTTACAATTTGAGGAAAATTAATCCATAATGAAGAGGTCCTTATCCCATTCCCGAAGGAGTGATTCCATGTCCAAGAAAATTTTGATTCTGACTGGTGACGCCGCTGAGGTTTTGGAGGTCTATTATCCTTATTTCCGTTTATTGGAGGAAGGGTTTGAAGCGGTTATATCTTCGCCAACGAAAAAAGTGCTGCATACGGTTGTGCACGATTTTGTTGAAGGCTGGGAAACGTACACGGAAAAACCGGGGCATCTGCTTCCTTCCCATATTTCCTTCGCCGATGTGGAGCCTTCGGATTATGACGGCTTGATCATTCCGGGAGGCAGGGCTCCGGAGTATATCCGTTCGGATTCGAATGTGCCCCGGATTTTGCGGCATTTCTTTGAGAATGACAAGCCCATCGGAGCCATTTGTCATGCCGCTCAGGTTTTTTCCGCATTAAAGGATACCCGCTTTTTCGAAGGCCGGACGTTGACGGCATACTCCGCTTGCCGCTTGGATGTGGAGCAGCTCGGGGCCCAGTATGCGCCCGACACGCTTCATGTGGACGGAAGGCTCGTTACAGGACACGCTTGGCCCGATTTGCCGGGCTTTATGCGCGAGTTCTTGAAGCTGTTTCAGTAAAATAAACCAGGATAAACGGCTACGCCGTCCTTGTCTTACAAGGACCAGCGCGTTTACCAAGGTTGATGCGAAGCTATAAGTTACGAAAACTTATAAATTCTTATCAACCGAAGAAAGCTGCCGACCGGCAGCTTTTTTAGTTTGATGCGGCGAGCAGTGCCGTCGTAGTGTCTCCTATCGTCCGGCCATCCCTGTATCCGGCATTGGCGATTTTCAGCCAATCGCCCGATCGGCGGGAAACGTACGGGCTGTTTTTCCGTTTCGCCACCATGCCTTCCATCGAATCCTTTACGACCGCCCTCCATAACGCATCGCCCCGCCCGTCGGTCTGCGGAACGAGCTTCACCGCTTCATTCGGTTCGACGACCGCTTCCAGAACGGACCGCCGCTTGACCAAGGGAAGCGCACGGAGATCGCGTCCGTCCAGCGATAATATATCCCATACCATGTATATGACGGGACGATGATGGGCGTAGGCGCGAATTTTTTCTTTGCTGTGAAGCTTCGAGCGCTCTATGACCAGCTCACGGCAGCTGCGCCCTGTTCCCGGATCGATGCTGCAAATCTCTCCGTCCAGAATCAGGTCCCGCTGAATCCGGAGACGGTGCAATTCCGGGTACTGGCGCGTGCATTCCGTCTTATGCCCCGACCATAGCCTGGTTTCAACGCCTTGATGAACGAGAAGCAGCCGATGCCCGTCATATAGGGGTTCAAACACATACGTATCATCGGAAAAAGGCTGTTCCGCCGGTTCCGGCAGCATTGGTGCGATAAACATCGGCATTCCCCCCTGTCCATTTTAGCACGGACGAAGGGATGCATAATTAGGGAATCATTGGGGATGATAACATTATCCTGAATTTGGAGGGCATAAACGACATGGCAAGAGGACAAAGCAGATCCAGCAATCAATTGGTGATCCAGCAGGCAGCGCAAGCGTTGGAGCAGCTCAAGTATGAGGTCGCCCAGGAGCTAGGCATTCAAATTCCCGCCGACGGCTATTACGGGTATATGGCCACTCGCGATACGGGGGCCATCGGGGGCCACATGGTCAGAAGATTGGTTCAAATAGCCGAGCAGCAGCTTTCAAATTTCCAAAGATTTTAAATGGGGCGCAAGCTGCCCCTTTTTTTCTACATCCAAATAAGCGTCCCCTTTCATCGGAGAACGCTTGCCGAAGCCGTTATTTAACCGTGATCTCGATCGACTCGATCTTAACTTCTTCCATCGGATGACTCAGCTCACCGGTCAGCTTTTGTTTCTCAACCTGAGTTTCCGCAATCTTCAGCACCGTATCCATCCCATCGGTTACTTTCCCGAATATCGTGTAATTCGGAATCCGGTTCAAGGACTTGCAGTCATCGCCCGTGCAAATAAAAAATTGGCTGCCGTTCGTGCCGGGTCCGGCGTTGGCCATAGCAACCGTGCCCGGCTCATAGGCGTAGGGTGAATTCAGTTCGTCCTCAAACGTATAGCCCGGCCCTCCGGAGCCTGTTCCCGTCGGATCTCCGGTTTGAACCATGAACGATTTTATTACTCTGTGAAAAATGACCCGTTCATAAAAACCGTCTTTTGCAAGAAAGACAAAGTTGTTTACCGTCTTAGGCGCCGATTTGGTAAACAGCTCTATCGTAAAATCGCCTTTGCTGGTCTTCACCTTGGCCTGATACGATTGATCCGTATCAATCGTCATCGCAGGCGGATGACTGTAAGTTCGTACGCGATCCCGTTCCTTCAGCTCGCCTTGCCGGCTTATCTCCTCATGCTGCGGCTTCGCATTCTCCGTGACCGAAGCCGGGCTATGATCGGTGGCACTTACCATATGCAGTGCGGCGACCACAGACAAGAATAACCCTAAAAAGCCTGAACTCATGTTAACCCGTCTCCCCCGCTTTTCTTCCGTATTATGTAAGCTATTCTTTATTAAAATAACAAATTTACCTATAAAAGTATATTTAAATTTTACCCCGCCTTGCAGACTTCGATCATAGCACCATTCCAGAAAACGCCCTTACATTACACATTACAGAGGGAGCGCTTTGCTTCATTCATCCGCCGCAGTATAATTCTCGTAAGAGGAGGCTGATCACCCTATGACACCGCAAACGATAGCATTCGTATACGCGCATCCCGATGACGAGACGTTCCTGAGCGCCGCGCTGATCCGCGAGCTTGCCGATGCAGGGCATAAACCCGTGCTGCTACTGGCTACCAAGGGCGATGCGGGCAAGAAGAACGGCGCCTTCGGCCACTTATCGAACGAGGAGCTGGCTGCCGTTAGAGAGCGCGAGATGGATAAGGCTGCCGCCATTCTGGGTTTGGCCGCCACCCGGTACCTGGGCTATCCTGACGGGCAATCGAACAAAGCCGATGAAGCGGAATTCATCCAACGCATCGTCGATTTTCTGCAGCGGCATCAACCGTCCGTTGTGGTGACCTTCCCGGAGGATGGAGGCAATTTCCACCCCGATCACATGATGATTTCCAAAATGGCTACGGCCGCCGTATTATCCGGCCGCTGTCCTTCGGTGCGCAAGCTGTATTATGTATTCTCTACATCGCTGGCGGATAGGGGTCTAACCGCCTCGGTCTCCATCGATACGGAGAGCCGCTGGCCGATGAAGGCGGAGGCGCTTCGGGCGCACGAATCGCAAATTTTGGCGATCCAAAGATATTTCGGCGATTTAGAGGCCTTTCCCGAGAACCGTAGATACGAATCGTTCGTTCTGGCCTGGGAGCGCGGCGTATTATGGCCCCCGGCGCGTCCGGAGCGTTCGGTGCTGGACGGTCTGGACAAACTGGACGGATAAGCCCAGCCTCGGCAAACGAAAAAATCCCCTTATCCTCGATGGCGCGGGATAAGGGGTATGCTATAAACGTTGATGTGGGATCAACGAAATTGATTATAAACCCGTTACCTTAAAACAGAATGAAAACAAAATGAAAACGGCCTGGTAATAAACGGAACCTTCTTTATATCTCGACACCGTTCTGGCGCGCATACATGATCGTATTCAACCAGGTCAGCTCCGAAATCGTCAGCTCCTTGCTGCGGGCTTTGTCCACCCATACGGTATCCGTAAAAAAACCTTTCGCATGCAGACCTTCCAGCGCTTCGGCCAGCATGGTCCACTGCCAATCCTGCTCGAGCTTCAATGTCATCGACTCCTCTTCTTCAATCGCTGCCGTCGTATCGTACGATTCCAATTTATAACGGGCGATCAGCCGGTCCAGCTTATCCGCGTAGGCCGGATCGGTCGCATAGCCGCACGCCAGCAGCATGGCCGCCTGCTCCTGCGGACTTTGCGCGGCACGGACCCGGTCGTACCGACTGCTTTGGAAGAGCAAATCCTGATCCCGGAAGCAATCCGCAATTGAATCGTATACGCGCCAATCGGACGGCACCCCGTCCATCCTCGCGCCGTTCTCCACTTCCCAGCTCAGCGTCGTAACGGACTGTCCGTGCCAATAAGCATTCGGCCGTCCGGATCCGACCTTGTATCCTACAAGGTTGTTCCATACGGGAATTTGGCTGCCTGTCTCCAGCATGGCCTGTGCAATGCGTACGGAAGGCAGCAAAGGGGAGCCTTCCCCGCGAAGCTGCACGGCTACGGGAGCGACAATGCCTATGAATTGTTCAGGCGTCAAAGGCCATCCCCCTCCTTTCCCTTCCAGCTTATGCAGGTCAAGCCCTTGACGAAACGGCGATGGTACATGCTTTTTCCTTGTCTTCTTTCCGCCAACCCAGGATAAACGGCTACGCCGTCCTTGTCTTACAAGGACCAGCGCGTTTACCAAGGTTGATGCGAAGCTATAAGCTACGAAAACTTATAGATTCTTATCAACTTAAAAAGGACCCCTTTCGGAGTCCTTCTTAACGGTGAATTGATTTTGGTCTTGCTTTTGAATCTTATCGAAAGCGCGGTATTACCTAAACGTGTATTGCATTAACGCGTCTTTGGCACATCCCTCCGCTTCTATCTGGATTCTTCAGCAGCTTCCCTGGTATAACCCGTCGTGTTCAACGGAACCACACCTCTCTTTTCACCGTTGATAGTATGATGCCCCGTTTCTCAGGTACTATGCATCATTCTAAACATCTGCCAATTTTCTTAATTTTCAGACAACTAAACGAGGAAATATGTTATAATAGAGGTGCAGCAACATCACAATAATCACACCGAGGTGGTTATGATGTTATTCAAGAAAATTCTTGTTGCGTACGACGGATCCAACCTGTCGAAGAAAGCGTTGGCCCGGGCCGTGGAGCTGCTGGAGGGGAACGCGGAGGAAGGACGGACTCCGCACCTAGAGGTCATTTATATTCTTCACGATCCGGCTCTGCTGCTCGCGTCCGGTTATGCCGTCGACCTCAGCGTAAACGATTACATTATAAACGAAGCGAAGAAGCTCGTTCCTCCGTCCATCCAAGCGGAGTTCGTAGTGCAGCGGGGTCAGCCTGCCTATACTATCCTCAAGCACGCGGAGGCCAACGGCTTCGACCTTATCGTGATGGGGAGCCGCGGGCGGGGGGCCATCCGCGAATTTATTCTCGGCAGCGTCAGCCATAACGTCGTGCAGCATGCGAAGATCCCCGTATTGATCGTAAAATAACGTTAGAGCCCCGGCGCGCCGGGGCTCATTTTATTTCTCGTACAGCTCCAGCGGCAGGCCGTCCGGATCGGCGAAGAACGTAAATTTCTTCCCGGTCCCTTCATCGACTCGGATCGGCTCGCCGACGACGCCCTGCGCCTCCAGCTCCCGCACCGCCTCCTCGACGGAGTCCACCTCAAAGGCGAGATGCCGGAGTCCCTGCGCTTCCGGATAACTAGGACGCACCGGGGCGTCCGGGAACGAGAACAGCTCGATCTGGCCGGCTCCGACGGCCAGGTCCAGCTTGTAGGAGCGCCGCTCCTCCCGGTAAGTCTCGCGGATCACGGGAAGTCCGAGCACCTGTACATAGAATTGCTTGGACCGTTCATAATCCGAACAGATGATGGCGGCGTGATGGATTTGATTCAGCTGCATATATGATTAACCCCTTTGCTTTTAAGATCAGTTGCTGATGAGTGAAGCCAGCAGAAGTCCCGATGCCAAGCTCAAGCAGAACGAGAAGATACCGACCGATACATTGCCTTTCGGGATTTCCCGTACGACCTTAAACGGCGTCAGCAGCTCGAACAAGTAAAACACGGCGATCTGAACCACAATGCCGATCAGCCCCCAAACGATCAGATCCACCAGGCCGACGGAATGATAAACCGCCGAGGCGAGCACGAGCACCTGTCCGATGATTTTGCCGCCCAAATCATACGCTGTCGCCTTCCCTGCAGCCGCTTTGGACGGATCGGACAAGTCGCCGCCATCCCGGATCAATTGAAACTCATTGTAGGGCGTCGTCAAGTTGAAGAACAGAATGCCTACGCCCACCAGCGGCACGGTTACCGCCAAGTATATCAAAAAATTAAGAATCGAGCTCCACTGCGCCAATGCTTCTTACCTCCCCTATAGATTCGTCAGGTTAACGCCGACGGCAAATAATAGGATAAATTTCCCGTAATGCGCCCGCCGACGCGCGCTACGACCGCCGAGGCCCGGCCGTCGATCAGAAAGCAGCCCCAGAGCAGCCGCCCGCGGTAGGTCCCCCCGAGTGTTTCGACCTCCAGCTCCGGCAGCTCGGCAAGCCGCTGGTATACCATGGGCTGATCGAGGTATTCTGCTTCCCCGCTGCACTCGGCCACCCCGCCATCGGCTCCGTAGATGGTCACACCGCTGCCTTCCCGGCCGAGAATCGGCTTTGCGACATACGGCGTTCCCTCCGGGAAAAGGGGCTCCAGATAGGTAGGCAGCATGTAGGCTTCTATCGCTTCGTGCTCTTCCGGCGAGTAGAAACGGCCTTCTTCATGCAAGCTCCAGATGAGCGCCTGCAGCGCTTTCGTCTGCGCCGCGAAGCCCGAGGGCGGATTAATGATCGCCACCCGGCGGTCCGCAATCAGCCGGAGCGCATGCTCACCGGTTGGATAGCCGTCCTCGTCCCGGTCCTCCGCCAGCTTCTCCAGCGCATGCAGCCGGTACAGCACGTCGATCGGGCCCGACAAGGACTCATTCGCGCCCGGACCTTCGGCCACCCACAGCCGGTCTCCGCTGACCCGCAGCGCGGACAAGGGAGCGAACTCAGCCTCTCGGACTCCCGATTGCGCCAGCAAGTACCGGGTCGTCCCCGCGTCCTCCTCATGCCAATCGAGCGCGCTGAAGACGATGCGCTCCGTAGCCATCCCGGCCTCGCGGTACGTCTGCAGCATCCGGCCAAAGGCTTCCGTTAACTGGCGGCTGCAGCCCTCGTTCGGGTCGCGCTCTCCCCACGCCGCGCATATGCGGCCGTTGACATGGAACGCTTCGACGATGCCCGTCGGCGTATCGCTGTTGAACTCGAGCATCTTCCATCCTTCCGGCGTCCTGGCAAAGTCAAACCGCCCGATCAGCGTAGGCACGCTCTCGTCGAAGCGCAGCCGCAGCGCGCCGAAGGCCGCTTCCGGGAGGCCGAGCTCCGCCCAAAGGGCCGCTTCTCCCTGCTGTACGACGGCCACGGTCTTCGCATAAATGCGCCCGAGCGCCTCCGCGGCTGCATGCATTCCCTCCAGCTCGCTCTCCTCCAGCCGGTGCAGGTCCGCGAGCGCGTATTCCTGGCCGTAGAGGCGGTCCCAGGTGAATACGCCCTCTTCTCGCAGCGGGTCGTAAAGCTTTGCTCTTCGCTCCGCGTAGGAAAGCTCCGTAAGGCGGCTCCGATTGGATTCGTCCATTCGGCCTCCCCCCTTAGCTGGAGCTGGACCCGCCGCCGCCGATGCCGCCGTGCGAGCCCTGACTGATGCCGGAGGAGTCTCCGGCCGAGCTTTTTCCGGAGCCGATGTCTGAGCCGCCGCCTTTATAGAAGCCGCTTCCGGAGCCGGAGGACCCGGAGCCGTTATCACAATATCCGTCGCGATTCCGGTCGGTGCAGTTGCTTTCGCTCGAGCAGCCGGAGCCGCCCAGCACCAGCGCCGCCGCCATGAAGAGCGATACCGCCCTTTGCGTCCTGCCGTTCCTTTGCTGTTCCACTTTCCTTCACTCCCGTCCTTCCAATGTGGCTTGCTGCGGCTATGGGGCCACTGGCTGAGCGTAGAAGACGTACGTCTCCCGGTCCTCGTCAATTTCCGTCGAGGTCCGGCTCCATTCCACGCCGTCCACGTACAAGTAGTTGGCCTGCAAATGCAGCATCGCCTCCAGCGTATCGCCGAAGTTATAAGTCGTAACCAGCCGGTAATCGGCCGTCCAGTCCCTGTACTCGCGAAGCTCCATCCGCACCCCCCGCGTCAATCCCGGCTCCGGCGCCCGCCACGGCATCACCCGTTCGCCCTCGGCCTCCCGGACATAGACGACCCAGCAGGCCGCCTCCACGGCGCAGGACGTCTTTTCGTACACCTTGCCGTCCTTGACGAAGTAATCGCAGGCAAAGCGCAGCGCCGCTTCGTCTCCGCGGATGCGGTCGTAGTAATAAAGCAGCGGAAATTCACTGCTTCCTTCCGTATACTCACGGTATTCCAACCGGGCCATCGGCAACGCTCCTCCCATTAACTTCTATTTTCGTTTACGTATGATGGGGCAAAAGGATGCAAAAAACTCCCTGTTCCTGTTCCTGCTCCTGACGAAGCCGCCTTCCCCTATTTGCTTCCTTCGTTATTCCGTTCAGGACTCAACATTCCTGACTATAACTCCTTTTGACAGCGATTGGAACCCGTCTGCAAAAAATTTCCGCTCTTCCCCCTCTTGAAATGCGAATATTTGTTCGATATTCTATATACAATAAGAATATATGTTCGTATATTTTGCGAAGGTGAGGAATCCGTTATGCCTGCAGCAAGCAAACGCATCGTTATGCTGGCGGATTGTCAATCGTTCTACGCCAGCGTGGAGAAAGCGGCCCATCCCGAGTACGAGGGCCGGCCTGTCGTGGTAGCCGGAGACCCGGCGCGGCGGTCGGGCATTATTTTGGCGGCATGTCCTCTGGCCAAGCAATACGGCGTAACGACGGCCGAACGGCTCGGAGAAGCCTTGAGCAAGTGTCCGGAGCTCGTCGTCATTCAGCCCCGGATGCAGCAGTACATCAACGTTTCGCTGAGGATCACGAAGATATTCGAGCAGTTCAGCGATTTGGTGGAGCCCTACAGCATCGACGAGCAGTTCATCGACATCACGGGCACTTTGTCCTCTCTCGGCGGAGAGGATGCGGAAGAAGTGGCACGGGCCATACAGAAGAAGGTGATGGACGAGACGAAAATTTATACGCGCGTAGGCATCGGGGAGAACAAGACGCTCGCCAAGCTGGCGTGCGACAACTTTGCGAAGAAGCGGCCTACGGGGATTTTCACGCTCAAGAAGGAAGAGCTTGCGCTTCCCGGCAACCTGTGGGAGCTCCCGGTGCGCAGCCTGTTCATGATCGGCTCCCGCATGGCGCGCCATCTCTGGCTGATGGGCATCCGTACGATCGGCGACCTTGCGCAGACCCCCCTGCCCAAGCTGCGCGCCAAGTGGGGCATCAACGGGGAGGTCATTTGGCGGATCGCCAACGGCATCGACGGGTCGCCGGTCTCACCGGGCACCCATCAGGTGCAGCAGAAGGCCATCGGCCATAACATGACACTTCCCCGCGATTACAGCACATGGGAAGAGATCCGTACGGTGCTATTAGAGCTGTGCGAGCTTGTCTGCCGCCGCTGCCGCGATAAAGGGCTGATGGGACAGGTCGTCTCCACCGGCTGCTTCGGCGCGGACTTCGATCACCCGACCGGGTTCCACCGGCAGAAGAAGCTGCCGGATCCCACCTATGTAACCGACGATCTGTTCGCAGCCGCCTCGGAGCTGTTCCAGCAGCATTGGGACGGCCAGCCCGTGCGGAAGCTGGGCGTTGCGCTCGGGGGACTGACCGAGGACCGGACGGTGCAACTGGTCCTGTTCGGCGACCGCGACCGCAAGATCGCGCTGGAGCGCGTCAAGGACCAAATCAAAGACAAGTACGGCGACGATTCGATTCTGCGCGCCGTTTCATTAACCGCCGCAGGCCAGGCCAAAGACCGCGCGAAGAAAATCGGAGGACACTATAAATGAGCGACAACAAGCTGACAGCGGGTAAAAACATTCTTTGGGAGGGATCGCGGATGATGCTGCCCGAGCATAAGGAGCAGCTGATTCAGCATCGCGCCGGGCTTCACCGGACGGAGAAGCCGCTGCTTGACGAGCAGCGGCTGGAGGATCTCGCGCAAGCGGTAAGCATTGCGCTGCACGAGGAAATCCCGGTGCGCCTGACTGTCTTCGACGGAGGGGAGCGCATCACCGTCGAGGGCTTCGTCGTTTACGCCGATCCCCAGCTAATGCGGATCAAGATCCGCTGCAGCGAAGGCCTGACCTGGATCCCCTTCACGGATCTGATCGGGCTTGAGCTTGGTTGACGCAGCCCTCTCATGGTATAATGGGCAAAACGAAGGCACCCTGCCGCAATCAGCAGAGCGCCTTTTTATCCTGTTAAGCTTCTACCCGGAGGTGTAACCGACCCATGCTGCTCCATAAAGGCGAGACGCTGTTCCGCCAAGGCGAAACCGGGCCGCTCTACCGCATCCGCAGCGGTTTGCTCAAAATCGTGCGCATCCACGAAGACGGCACCCCGGTGCTCATGAATATTATTGTACCCGGAGAAATCATTCCCCATCATTCGTTAATCAGTCCGAAGGAATACCATGGAACCGCGATCGCGCTGGTCAAGAGCGAAATCGAAATCATTCCCGCCGGTGAATGGTACAGCGAGCTGGAACGGGAACCCGCCAAATACCGGGAGTCCGCATTGGTCCTGCAGAGCCGGCTGCGCCTCATGCAGCAGCGGATCGACCAGCTTACGCAAATCGCCCCGGAGGATAAGCTCCGGAAGCTCCAGGAATGGCTGGAAGCCTTTATAGCACCAGTGAAACTTGCCGATGTTTTAACACAGGAAGAGATCGGTCAATTTATCGGCCTTCGCCGCGAAACCGTGAACCGGCTCCTTCGCAAACGCATGGATTAAATCCGGGACGCCGTTTCCTTCTCTTCCTCCAGGCTTCCGGCCGGTCCGAAAAACTCATAGCGGATATCTTCCCGCCGCACTCCCCACTCGGTAAGCGCCCTGTTGACGGCTTTCATGAACGGAACCGGGCCGCAGAAGTAGAATACCGCGTCTCGGGAAGGTACCAGAGACCGGATCCAAGCGAGATCGATTCGTCCCTCCTTGTGAAAAAGCGGATTTTCCCGGTCAAGCGCCGACGGCTTGTCATAACAGAAATATGCCGAGATGTTCGGTTGTCGTTCGGCGTTTGCCGTAACCTCTTCCTTTAAAGCATGCATTTGCCCGTTGACGGCCGAGTGCATGAAGGTAACCGGACGGTCCGTCGCTTCTTCCGCCAGCGTATTCAGCATACTGACCAGCGGAGTAAGACCCACGCCGCCGCTGATCAGCACCACCGGCCGAGGATCCTTGCGGTCCAAGACAAAGTCTCCCGCCGGAGCCGTCAGCTTCAGAATATCGCCTTCCCGGACTTCTTCATGGAGAAAGACCGAAACCTTGCCGGCCGGGCGGTCCGGCGCCGCTTCCTCCCGCTTAACGGTGATGCGGTAATAAGGCTTGCCGGGCGCATCCGACAGACTGTATTGACGAATGTGCGTGTACGCTTCCTCCGGCATCTTAGGCTTCACGCTGACATATTGCCCCGGCTCGAAATGCGCCAGCGGCCCCCCGTCCTCGGGAATAAGATAGAACGACGTAATGACTTCGCTTTCCTTCACTTTCCGTTCCACCCGGAAGGAGCGGTAACCTTCCCAACCTCCGGTTTGGCCCGCCGCCTGCTCGTATAATTCCTGTTCCACTTGAATGAATGCGCCCGCTATAACGCCGTAAGCGTTTGCCCAGGCCTGCAAAATGTCCTCCGTAGCCGCATCGCCCAGCACCTCCTTGATCGCTCGCAGCAGCGTCTGCCCTACGATCGGATAATGCTCGGGACGAATACCCAAGCTGCGATGCTTGTGCCCGATTTGTTTCACGACGGGAAGAATTGCCGGCAAGTTGTCGATATGGAGCGCCGCCGCATAGACCGCATTCGCCAGTGCCTCCCGTTGGCGTCCTTGCTTTTGGTTAGCATGGTTGAAAATATGAAGCAGCTCGGGATAATTCGTGAATAACAGCTCGTAGAATCGCCCAGTAATCGCCGTTCCGTGCGTCTCCAGTACGGGAACCGTCGATTTAATGATATCTATCGTTTGTTGACTTAACATAATGAACTCCTCGCTTTCTCAGCTAGATTAGAATATGAATTCAGTATACAAACCGGCAAAGAGCTCCCTTGTGATTTCAATCACACCAAAAGGGAACGAACTGTGACAACCGCCTGCCCATTTCCGACAAAAAACGAGATGCCGGCAGACGACCGACATCTCGTTGTTCTTCTTAAACCATTTAAAACCCGCTTTTCACCGTATCCGTGCCTTGATCTTTCAAAGATTCCCCGTTCCCGGCCCCGCTATTGCCGAATACGGCATTGCCTTGGCAGCGGGCCGAGGCCAGCCGGATTCCTGCCGTACTGCAGCGGAACAAAGAATTGTTCGTTACGGTATTTTGCTTGGAAATCGAACCGCCGTCCTCGCCCGACGTATCTATCATGATTCCCGTTTCTGCCCGCCGTACATCATTGCCTGTCACAATATTACCGTCCGTATTCAGCAGACCGATTCCGGTTAAGGAGCCGTCCACCTTGTTGCCTTGAATCATGTTGCTATACGGCCGGTCATCTATAGAGGCCCCGTCCCCGACCAAGGAAATGCCGGCCTGGGATGCTCGCACGATCACATTGCCTGCGATCCAATTGTCCGAGCAGTTATCCTTCAGCCGGATGCCTTCCTTACAGCTCGTCTCGTTATCTGTCAGGCCCGCAGCCGATACCGTATTCCCGATGATCTGATGGTGAGAGCAGGAGACCAGTTTCGAAGATAGGGAGATGACGGCATCCCGGCAGCCTTCCGCTAGGTTGCCGCTGATAACGGAATAAGAGCAGCCGCCCGATAAATGAATGCACGGCTTGTAAAGTCCGAAGAAGCGATTGTCGGTCAGCTGGTGATGCGCCCCCGACTGCGCTACAATTCCGTAGCCTTCGTACAAGCTGTCGGAAGAAATAATTGAGGAGAACGAGCAATTTTTAACCCTTATGTATCTGGAATTCGTCAATTGAATCCCATTCACGATCATACTGAAGCTGCAATCGCTGACCATCACGCTTTCACAGTCATTTAATTCCACGCCGCGCTCGACCTTCGGCAGCTTGCCGGCGTTCGTCCCGGCCGTTCCTTGCAAAGCGAACCCGCGGATTTGAACCTGATTGATATGATCCCCGGAAAACAAGGATACGTAAGGCTGCATCGACTTGATGAATGAGCCTTCGCCCATTCCTATAATATTCACCTTGGAACGCAGCATAATGCTCGAGTTAAGCATATATTTGCCTGGCGGGACCACCACGGTCCCCCCGGCGAAGGCAGCCGCGTCGATGGCCATTTGAAAATAGGGCGTATCATCTTGATCGTACCGCCCGTTTCCTCGCGCCCCGTAATCTTTGACGTTCAACCATACGCCGCTGTCCGGACGAGGAAGAATCGGGTCCGCCGCGGAAGCGATTCCGCTCCAAGCCGTGCTTGCGGCCAGCATGACGCCTGCCGTCCCCAAGGAATTAAGCAACTGACGGCGGGTCAGGTTTTTGTCCGAACCAGAAGATTCATTCTCATGCATCCCAGAGTCCTCCCAGAAACTAGTAATCTATGAGAAATTATAGCGTTCGCTGCCAGTTTTGACAACGCCACCCTGGAAATATAATCAAAAGAGCCCCTAATCGACTATCGATTAGAGGCTCTTTGGCTTGGCGACGTTCTACTCTCCCAGGACCCTTCGGTCCAAGTACCATCGACGCTAGAAGGCTTAACGGTCGTGTTCGGGATGGGTACGCGTGGTTCCCTTCCGCCATCGTCACCAAACATAAGTATGGCGATGTCCCCGCCAAGGAACATCATGTATTACAGCTCAGAACGACTTGCGCCCTGAAAACTGGATCGAAACATCGTATCTTTCGCTGAGTAATCTTGCTTTTGCTATGCTTCCGATGTGGTTTTGCTGTCGCAAAACCTGTAGGATAAGCCCTCGACCGATTAGTATTCGTCAGCTCCACGCGTTGCCGCGCTTCC
>NZ_JAQAGZ010000040.1 GCF_027533625.1 Paenibacillus gyeongsangnamensis
TCCCTCTTGCGAGGCCTTTTTAACGACGCGGCAGGATTCACTTTATGTTACGGCCTGGCATGTTGCTTGCCCTGTCTCTGACAGGTACTTCCGTCGATGCGCTTCTACGTACTGCTTTCGCTATACGTAGGCATCCTAGCTACGCGGGGGCTTGGTCCCTCCCGCGACCGGACTTTCACCGGCAAGAAGATGCGTGCCTCTGGGCACGCTCAACGGAAAAAGCCCTGCCCGCCGGACCGTCTTCCCCTGAAGGGGAAGGCGGCAGGCTGACAGGGCTTAGAAACGGATGAAGGACGCGGGTGGCTTGGAAGCCGTTCGGTTCCTCTAGCTTGCTCTTGATTTGCGGCATACCCGCCGCTTACTGAGCCTGCGCCGAGCGGCCGAGCCTTCGCAGAACCGGACCGGCCAGCCGGCGCAGCGGTCCGGGCAAGCTCTCCAGGTCGCTTAAGGTGAGCGTCCGGGTCAGCAGCAGCAGCAGAGGATACGCGGCGGCCGCAACGGCGCACTGGATGACACTCTGTACCATGTCATCCCAGCGAAGCGTTCCGAACGGATGAACATACGTGCTGCACAGACGATCCAGTCCGAAACCGAGAGCGGCGATGACGATCGTGGTGAGCGCAAGACCGGTCCAGCGGCTGAAGCGGAGGATGCGGAAGGACACTTCCTTCTTGAGCGT
Source organism: Paenibacillus gyeongsangnamensis (assembly GCF_027533625.1). Lineage (GTDB taxonomy): Bacteria > Bacillota > Bacilli > Paenibacillales > NBRC-103111 > Paenibacillus_G > Paenibacillus_G gyeongsangnamensis. The sequence goes on from NZ_JAQAGZ010000040.1 coordinate 680, forward strand.
GTACACGTTCAGTGCAGTCATGACGACGAAGCACAGCGCCGTGGCGCCGATGATTCCGTAAATACCGAACAGCGGGGCAAGCGCATAGCTTCCGATCAGCTTCACGGCGATACCGACGACGACGGCCCAGACGAGAATGCGCATCCGTCCCATCCCCATGAGCACGGCCCCTGAGGTCTGCATGACGATCTGGAAGATCGCGCTGACCGTCAGCGCGATAATGATCGGCGCCGCGTGAGCATCGACGACGGCCGATCCGGTCGTGTTGCCGAAGATAAAGCCGTTGATCGGCCTTGCCGCCACGCAGATGACCAGTACGGCCGGAAGGCCGGACAAAATCGCCAGCTGGAGCACGCGGCTCGTTTGGCCGGCGACCTGCGGGAGGTCCTTCTTGGAATAAGCCGCCGAGATGATCGGCACGATGGACTGGCTGAGCGCTACCGCGAGAATGATTGGGATGCCGGCCAGCGACTGCGCCCGGCCGCTCAGAATGCCAAGCAGCTCGGTCGCCTGGTCCCGTCCGACGGTCCCTTGAAGCAGCGGCGTGACGAGCATGGAATCGATGGTATAGATGAGCGTTACGGTAACGGAAAAGATGACGATCGGGATCGATAATCCGAACAATTGGCGATAGATCGTGCGGTAAGTCAGCACTTCCGAACCCGGCTCGGCCAGGGTCCTCTGCGCCTCGGAACGGCGCAGCTTGCGTGCGTAGAACAGCATGACGGCTACCGCCGCGATGCTGCCGGCCACCCCGCCGAAGGACGCGCCGGCCGCCGCCCATTCGAGCCCGCGGCCGAGCAGCAGGTAGGCGAATAGAACGGATGCGGCGACGCGGAAAATTTGCTCGATGATCTGCGACAGCCCGTTCGGCAGCATGTTCTGCCGCCCTTGGAAGTAGCCCCGCATGATCGCGATGAGCGGAAACAGGAGCAGCGCCGGGGCGAGTGCACGGATCGCGCCCGTCGCCTCGGGCAGACCCGCGATCCGTGCGCTGAACGGCGCCAGGGCGTAAAGGAATGCCGTCATGACGATGCCGGCTCCGAGCGAGAACAGCGCCGCGGCACTGTATACCCGCTCGGCTTCGGCGATCCGTCCGAGCGCCGTGCGCTCGGAGATCATTTTGCTGAGCGCGCTGGGTACCCCGGCCGTTGCCACGACGAGCAGCACCGAATACAGATTGAACGACAGACCGTACCAGGCCATCCCTTTTTCCTGAAGCAAATAAACAAGCGGCACCCGCTGCACGACGCCGAGCGCCCGCGCCACCAATGCCGCTATGGTTAATATTAAAGTACCTTTAACTAATGAGTCCTTGGACACCCATGTTCCCTTCTTCCCCTAAAGCTTGCTGTTGATGCGACCCCATCGTCTGTCCGCAGTCTCATGCTAAAAATGGCGGACGGCGACAGTCAAGCGGTCAGGCGGACCGGGGCCGATCTGAAGCTCCCGCCCCGGTCTCCCTGCGAGTCGCAGCGTAATCTCTGCCCTTCGCGGACCTTGGTTACAGCACCCAGATCAAGAACACGGCGATCATGAGCAGCTGCAGCGCCACTTTCACGAGCATCCCCGAGAAAAAGCCGACCAGCGCCCCGATACCGGCCCTGAGCGCCTGGCGCAGCTCCGTCCCGGTGGCGAGCTCGCCGGCGACGGCGCCAAGGAACGGGCCGATCAGGAGCCCGGCGACGGGAATGACGAACGGACCGAGCAGCAGTCCGACCGTGCTTCCGACAACCGAGGCGCGCTTGCCGCCGAACCGCTTCACCCCGAGCGCGCTGACCGCATAATCAGCGATCATCAAGACGGCCGCGATCGTCGTCTGGATCAGCCAGAACCAGAACCCGAGCGGCCCAAAGCCGATCATCCAGCCGTAGACGAAGAATGCCCCGTAGATGGCCAGGGCGCCCGGAAGCACCGGGTAAACCGCCCCCGCCATTCCAACGACGAACAGCACGATGACGAGAATCCAAGCGGTGATCGCCATATCGCTTCACGATCCTTTCGAGGCACCCTCTTGCCAAAGAATGTACTCCCGGACGAAGTCCGTCTTATCCCAGGAGATACTCCCGAATAATGCGCGCTACGCCATGCTCTTCATTGCTGACGGTCACGACGTCGGCCAGCTGTTTGACCTCGTCCTGGGCGTTCCCCATGGCGACACCGAGACCGGCCGCGCGAATCATCGATACGTCGTTCAGGCTGTCACCCATCGCGATCACCTGCGCCATCGTTAAGCCCAGCAGACCGCATACCTGCTCGAGGCCGCTGGCCTTGCTGATCCCTTTCGGATTCAGCTCCAGGTTAGCGGGATGCGAATTCGTGATTTCCAGCGATTCCCAGCTTTCGAGCTCCTTGCGGATGGCGCTCAGGCTTTCCTCATTCTCGGTATAGAATCCGAATTTGAGCCATTCCTTGCCGTCGATTTCCGGTTCCGAAATCCACCGTTCCTTGTTGTATACATCCCCGACGCTGTAGGCCCAGAACCAGGTGTCATAATAGACGGCAAGGCCGTGCATACGGCGTAGGAGACCGGTATCCAGCCGGTGGCGCAAAAGCAGCTCCCCCGGGGCCTTCCATACTTCGCTGCCATTGACCGTGACGATGGGAGATTTTAGCTGCAGCTCCTCCACGTAAGTGAGCACGTTCTGAATACCCCGTCCCGTGGAGAACATGACGGTCGCCCCGGCATCCTCCGCCTCCCGGATCGCGGCCTTGTTCTCCTGGGAGATGAGCTTATCTTCCGTAAGCAGCGTGCCGTCCATATCGAGGGCAAGCAATTTATATTGTTTATGAGACATCGGATCGGTTAACCCCCTCATCTTTACTTCGATGCGCATTGCATCCGCCGGATTCGCGGCATGCGGACCGCGCCGTTTACAGTGCCGCCGCCAAGGTGCGGTCCGGCAGCTCTTCCATATACGTCGTGTGCCACAGGGCAAACATGTAAATTGTCCAGATGCGGCGGGCATAATCGCCTTGTCCGCTTTGATGACGGCTCATCATCGCTTCCACCGCCTCCATGCGGAAGTAATCCTCGATCCCGCTGCCAGCGATTTGCTCCAGCACCGTCTTGCCCTGCGGGCCCTTCAGCCAGTCCTTCATCGGCACCGGGAAGCCCAGCTTCGGCCGGTTCAAGATAAAATCGGGGATGACCCCTTCCATCGCTTTGCGGAACACATACTTCGTCGTTCCCTCGGCGATCCGGTACTTGGCCGGAATGCGGCGGGACACCTCGTACAGCTCCACGTCCAGGAACGGCACGCGCAGCTCCAGCGAGTGAGCCATCGTCATTTTGTCCGCCTTCATCAGGATGTCGCCGGGCAGCCACAGATTCATATCGATGTACTGCATGCGCGATACGGGATCCAGATGCAGCGATTTATCATAAAAGGTCTTCGCCACCTGGAACGGGTTGCGGTAGCTGCGCAGCATCTCGCGGTCCGCCCGCACCACTTCCGCCTTCATGTCCTCGGTAAAAATCTTCGCGTTCCCGAGGAACCGCTGCTCGAGCGGCGTCGTTCCCCGCAGCAAATAGCTGCGGCCGTACATCCCCTCCGGCAGGAGGCGGGCCAGCGCGTGAAGCATCCGCTTCACGCCGTGCGGCAGCCGCTCCACCGGTGCGAGGGAGCCCGGCTCGCAGTAGATGCGGTAGCCGCCGAACAGCTCGTCGGCGCCTTCGCCGGAGAGCACGACCGTCACGTGCTCCCGGGCCAGCTGCGCCACATGGTACAGCGCGATCGCCGAAGGATCGGCGACAGGCTCGTCCTGATGCCAGACGGCCTTCGGCAGCGTAGCGAAGTAATCCTCGCGCGTAATGATTTTATCGTAATGCTCCGTATCGAGCGCCTGCGCGGTCTGCCTTGCGATCACCGTCTCGTTGTTCGCGCCCTCGAAGCCGACTGAGAACGTCCGGATCGGCTCGATGGACCGCATATGCGCCGCAATCGCCGTGGAATCGATGCCGCTCGACAGGAAGCAGCCCCGCTCTACGTCGCTCTGCATATGATGCACGACCGAATCGCGCAGCGTCTCGCGGATCTGCTCCACGCATTCCTCGAACGGACGCTCCTCCGGCGCCAGCATCGGATCCCAGTACCGGCGGATCGACATGTCTCCGTCATAGGATACGGTCACATAATGGCCCGGCGGCAGCTTATGGATGCCCCGGAACATCGTGGACGGCTCCGGCACGTATTGAAAGGTCAAGTAATTCAGCAGACTCTCCGAATTGATGGTCCGCTCGACCCCGCCAGCCGCCAGAATGCTCTTGATCTCCGAACCGAACAGGAACCGCCGCCCGTCGTTGTAATAATAGAACGGCTTGATCCCGAAATGATCCCTCGCTCCGAACAGCCGCTTCTTTCTCCGGTCCCAGATGACGAAGCCGAACATCCCGCGGAGCTGCTTCACGCAGTCCTCCCCGAACTCCTCGTACAGGTGCACGATGACCTCGGTATCACTGTGCGTTTTGAACCGGTGGCCTTTGGCCTGAAGCATGTCCCGCAAATATTTATAGTTATAGATCTCACCGTTAAATACAATCCATACCGAATCGTCTTCATTGGCCATCGGCTGATGCCCTTCCTGAATGTCGATGATCGACAGCCTGCGGAAGCCGAGTCCGATCCGGTTCTCGCTCCAGTAGCCGAAATCGTTCGGGCCCCGGTGTATGATCACGTCCGTCATGTTTTTAAGCATAGACTCGGAGGGTTCTCTGTCTTCAAAATACATCGCTCCGGTAATACCGCACATAGAATTGCTGCCTCCTCCAAAATATCCGCTTTCAAGGGTAGACTCTCGGTCGATACACTAGTATACCATACAAACTAGGCATTCTGAAAATGAATCTGTCCGCGCGCCCCGCGCCTGCCGTCTTCCCTTAGGCATGTCGCTTTTTCCGACTAGACGGCGCGGAAGCCGCTGAATTATGATTTGAGCATAGAAGAGTCCACAGTAAAGGAGCGATTCCATATGATCAAAGGGATTACCAGAGCGGGTATCGGCCAAGCCGGTTCCTTGGAGGATTTCGTCCGCCTCGCTTCCCGTTACGGCTTCGGAGCGGTCGACGCCGGCGGAGGGGAGCTGGAGGCATGGATTTCCGCCGCGGGAGCCGAGCGGGTGAACGAGCGGCTTCGGGAGCAGGGGGTGCAGATCGGCTCGATCGGCCTATCCGCCGAATGGAGGCACAACGAAGAGAAATTCCGTGAAGGTCTACACCGGCTGGTGAAGGATGCGGAGGCCGCTTCCCAGCTTGGGGTTACCCGCTGCTGCACCTACGTCCTGCCTTCGACAGATTATCCGGCAGCGCGATTTATGGCTGTCGCCACCCGCCGCCTTCGGACATGCGCGGAAATTCTCGAAGCTTACGGCATCCGGTTCGGCCTCGAGTTCGTCGGCCCGCATCATCTGCGCACGCGCTGGGCGAATCCGTTCATATGGGATATTCCGACCACACTGGACTGGATCGGCGCCATCGGCAAAAGCAACGTAGGCCTGCTGTTCGACGCCTACCACTGGTACACGTCGGAAGCCGGCTACGAGGATATCCTGAAGCTAGACGCTAGGCAGATCGTCCATGTGCACATCAACGACGCCCGCGACGTACCGGTGGCGGAAGCGCTCGACAACGACAGGCTCTATCCGGGGGAAGGTGTGATTCCTTTGACCGACTTCCTGAGAGGGCTGCAGGCCATTGGCTACACGGGCGTGGTATCTCAAGAAATATTGACGCCGCAGCCCCTGACGGCCCCGGCCGAGGAGCTGTTCGCCAAGTCGCAGCAAGCGTTCGCCAAGGTGTTCTCCGCCGCAGGACTGGAGTAGCGCTATTCTTTCCCAGGAAATAAACAGAGGTCGATTCGCTGAACATAGCGAATCGGCCTCTGTTAGTTTTAAAGAGCACTTGGAGCGATCCATACCTGACCCACCCAGCTCTCGATCATCACCCATCCGTTCCATTCCCCGTAGGCTTGAAGCTGCTGCTTCGACAACGTTCCGATGGGCTGCGTATCCCATAGTCACACCGTCCCTCTTGACGTTTCGCTTTGGTTTCTTCCATGCGGTCAAGTTCTTAAAAGCCCCTCAGCATCGCGCTAACCGCAGTGCCTACTCCCGCAACAAGCCCCCAGAAAAGCAGTGTCTTCCAGAATCTTTTCCAGGAAGAACTCGTCATTCTAATTCCTCTCATAGCCCCAAAGGCTTTAGGAGTCAGGACTTAATTTATGCGCCCGAATCTACCACAACCTGCAACCTGCTGATGTTAGAACAGGCCTTGCTTAGTGAACCCAGGTTCAGTAAAACTTCGAAATCCGCGCTAGCCCCGTTTATAGTGAACCCAAGTTCAGTTGTAATGAACCCGGGTTCACTAGAACGCGTGTGTCCCCTCGGCCAACAGCGGTAGTGAACCACAGGGTACAACTAGTGAACCTGGGGGCGCTAGTTGCGCCCTCTGGTTCACTAACGCTTCGAAATCCGCGCTAGCCCGCATACGAGGCCTGGTTGGATACTTTGAGATTTACCGATGAATGCCTCAGGCTGACATTTCAGGAGTACCGTCAGTCCATTATTGAAGCACAAGAACGGATGAAACGACTGGAAAAGGAAATCAGTAACCAAGCCCAAACTGGACATCAAGCCCCTCTCGTGCAGGTACTGCAGGGATTACGCGGAATCGGAGAACTGACAGCGGTCACGATGGCTTCTGAAATAGGAAACATCGGAAGCAGGTTCCTTCATCCCAAGTTTTTAATGAGTTACTCGGGATTGGTTCCTAGCGAAAACTCTTCCGGTGACCGGCGCTGGCAAGGCGGGATCACGAAAGCGGGAAATAGTCACATCCGTAGAGTGCTCACCGAAGCCGCATGGAGTTACAGATATTCGCCGGCCGTCCGACTCACCATGCGTAGGCGCCTAAATGGATTGTCTCCCGCCATTCAGGCCATCTCCTGGAAGGCCCAAAATCGGCTCCATAAGAAATATAAAACGATGCTCCATCGCAATAAGCATAAAGGAGCGATCGCGGCAGCCATTGCGAGGGAATTGGCCGGGTTTGTATGGGCCATTGCGACGGAGTTCGAGAAGGAAAAAGCAAGAAGCTCCTTTTCCTCTTAAGATATGTCCCCGAAAAATACAACTCAAAAAGAGAAGGAGTTGATTCAACATCTGCTTCATTTTTTGGCGCGGAGGCAAAGTTATTAAGGCAGAGAGAACAACCTGCGTGGTTCACTTGTAATAAGGTAATGCCCCCAATAGCGGGCTTATACGTACCTTCGACTGTAGTTAGCAGAAAGCTCTCTGGACGTATCCAAATAACTTGTGGTAACCAGCCCACGAATATCAGTATGCCAACCGGCGTAAATCCTTTGCCTTCGTGCCAAGGAATGAAGTGGAAACATGACCCTCTTCCGTCCCCCTAAAAGGGGGAAACGCAGGGGATTACATCCCCTGCACCCCGTCACTCGCCGTGTGGCGAGCCCAGCATTTCATGCTGGACATGAACAAAAGTGTGAACGACTAAAGTGGCAGCCTGTAAAGGAAGGCACTTGACAGGCTTTAGTTTGGTGCGCAAAAAATAGCTGACTACGTGCTAAGAGTTGCAGGTTTCGTTCATATCAGTGAACCCAGGTTCAGTTGTAATGAACCCGGGTTCACTATAAACGCATGAATTCCCTCGACCAACGGGCGGAAGTGAACCCAAGGATGCAACTGTGAACAAAAGATTCAACTAGTGAACCAAGCATACAGCTACTGAACCTGCCATCGTAGCAGTGTCGATCAATGCCCAAAGCTCCTGCCAGCTTGCATCCCACCTCCCAACCGCTGATTTCATGCGGAGCTGTTTCCTTCCTAAAATGCTTGCAACAAAAAAGAATCTCCGCATACGGGAGATTCTCATTGTTCTTTCACCTATTAGCAGCATGCTTTTCTTACGGGGTCGTTCCCGTCTTCGGGCCTTTCGGACCTTTATCGTCGAGACCGTAATATTGATCGTAAGCGTCGAAGATTTTGCGTGCGATCGGCGCCGCTCCCCAAGAGCCGAATCCGCCCTCGGGCACGACGACGGCCACGGCCAGCTTCGGCTTCTCCACCGGCGCAAAGGCGACGAATACGGCGTTATCGACGTCCTTGCCGGCAATGCTCTGCGTCGAGGTACCCGTCTTCCTGGCGAAGCTGTACGGGAAGCCGTCGAAGAAGTTATTCACGCTGACGAGCTGCATTCCTTTATACACGCTGTCCCAATAAGCGTTCGGGAAATTGCTTTCGTCCAGCACGATCGGCTGGTCGAATTTTTGAATCATCTTGCCTTCGTAGGTTTCTACCCGGTCGACGAGCAGCGGCTGCAGCCGCTTGCCCTTCGTCGCCAGCGTCGTGGCATACTGGGCCAGCTGAAGCGTCGTATATTTCTCGTTCTGTCCCCACGAAGCGTAGACCATCCGGGACTGAATCGATTCCTTGGTATTGGTTTTGAACTCGTTGAGGCCCGGATACTCTCTCGGAAGCCCGCTTCCCGTCAATACGCCCAATCCGAACTTGGCAAGGTACGAAGCCCAAATATCCGGCGCTTTCTGGCCGTCCCGCATCGCCAGCGGGTTGCCGATCATGGCGGACATGAAGGTATTGGAGGAGTGCCAGACGGCCGACCAGGCGGTCAGCATCCCGTAAGCGGCCGAATCGGAGTTCGAGATTTTCGAATTGTCTTTACCGAAGGTGAACGACCCCGTATCGTTATAAGGCGAAGTCGGCGTAATCAAGCCTTCCTTCATCCCGACAAGCACCGAGAGCGGCTTGATCGTGGAGCCCATGTACACGATGGAGGACGGATGCTTGCCGCGCTCCTTCTCCGGATAATCCGGATAAGCCGTCGTGATGGTTCCGTTGTTGACGAACGGCTGAATGCGGTCGTATTCGCTTTTCGGAATGCCCCCGGACCAGACGGACGGATCGTAGTCCGGCATGCTCGCCATAGCCACAACCTTCCCCGTATCGACTTCCATCGCTACGGCGTAACCGGCAACGGCGTTGCGTCCGCGGTTCGCGTAAGGATTGCTTAGCGCCTCCGGCGACTTCAGCCATTTGAGCTGATCGAGGATGGCCTGCTCGGTCGCGCGCTGTACATCCTTGTCAATGGTGAGGAACAGATTGTCCCCCTTCTCCGGCTTCGTCACTTCGACCCGGCCCACGATTTTTTGCGTCGCATTGACCGGATACGACTTCGCGCCGTTTTGGCCCCGCAGCTGCTCCTGGTACATCAGCTCGATGCCGTCGAAGCCGACGTCCTCCGTTTCCAGATAGCCCGTCGTCTTATCTTTATTCTTGTATAATTCCAGGTTGGACGTTCTTGCCGCGGAGTACGGCCTCATGTAGCCTACGAGCTGTACGGCGATCGGCTTCGGATCGTAAGTCCGGATGCTCTCCTCGATGATTTCGAGCCATTTCAACTCGTCGCGATGCTCCATAATATAGGCCATTTCGTTCTGGGACAGGCCGGCCTTGATTCTCCGGGGCACCGCATAATAGCTCGGTTCCGTCGTCTTCGCCTTGTTGATGTCGTAACCGACGTCCATTTCCTTGATGATATCCTCCGGCGACAGCTGCTTCTGCTTGGGATCGCCGTATTTGGCGAAAATATCCGCCAGCTTCTTGGCGAGCGCGACGACATCGTCCTTATTCTGGGGCGACTCGATCCGGAAATAGAGCGATTGCGTCGACGTTGTGTAAGCGATCGGGTAGTGCTGCCGGTCGAAAATATTGCCGCGGATCGGGGGGATCGGCGTCGAGCGCGTGCCCAGGTCCGCCTTCTGCGCCTTAAGCTCCTTCCCATCCACGAACTGCAGCACCGCGAGTCTTACGATCAGTACGGAAAACAGAAAAAAAGTGCAAAAGAAAAAAATGTTGACGCGCAGCGTGAACTGCCGACGTTTGTTGGCTTCATACTTCTGAGGATCATCCATCGACAGCTGTTTTTTCATAGCTCGGGCTTCTCCCTTCTTCCCATAATTCCCGAAGGGAATGAATCCCTTCCCCGCTGTGGTAATCATAACGCTTGATCTTCACCGCATCGATGCCGGCCTGGTTCGGCGCCCAAATGTCGTTGCGGTCGTGGTCGCCCACATAAAGCACCTCACCGGGAGCCAGTCCCGATTCCCGCAGGGCGAGCCGGAAAATCTCCGGATCGGGCTTCTCGAGCCCCACTTCCGTCGACACGATGACCGGGTCGAAATGATGCAGAATCCCTTTGTGCTCCAGGATGGACTTCAGCGTCGGGGCGAAGTTGGAAATGATGCCGAGACGAAAGCCCTTCGCCTTCAGCGCCCGAATGCTTTCCTCCACATCCTCGAACAGCCCGTAATGCTCCGGAGACGTAAATAGGTTGTACAGCTCAAGGCAGCTGGCGCGGATCTGTTCGTCCGTCCAATTCTCTTCATGCACGCCCAGCTTCTGCAGAAGGTAATGATACAGCTTCATCCAGAACGCCCGGTCCGATTCCGGCGTGCATACCTCGAAAGGTCCCGGCTGCTTGCCATAATAAAATAGACGAAACGCCTCGGTAAAAAGTTCACCGATCCGCTCCTCGCCCCGGTGAACATCCCGCGCCGCCAGATAACCGCGCATCACATGACTTGCGGCGGGAATCGTCATTAACGTATCGCCAACATCGAAAAAGATCGCTTTATATTCGTGTAACGCTTTTGGACGCATATGGTTTCACTTACACCTCTCCTGATTCCTACTCTCCCGTAACAGTTTACCACAACTACCCCGCCAATAGAAAAGCCGGAATTCCCATCCAGCGGACGGCTTCCGGCATGCCTTAAGCTTCCTTGATATGCGTATCCTGAAAATGCGGCGGATTGAACCAATTGCCACCGCTTGCGACCCATGTCGAATCCAGCGGCACCCATTTCTTCTGCTCCGAGAGGTAAACCTCGTTCCAGGCATGCGGGCCATAGCCGCCGAGACCGTCATAGCCGAGCCCCGTCACCACCTTCACCTCAAGCCCGACGGATCGGGCCATCACGGCATACAGCCGGGAATAATCGATACAGACGCCCTTCTTCGTGTTAAACGTATCCTGCGGCGTCTGTTCCTTCCATATGTGCTGAGTCTCATACAGATTGACTTTATCCCAGTCGTACGATATCCGGGTCCCGACCCATCGATACAGCAGCTTCGCCTTTTCCTCGTCCGTGGAGCCCTTGGCCGTTACCTGCTTCGCCGCCAGCGCGATATCCTGGGGAACGTTGGCATCGACAACCTCATATTTGCGCTGCAGAATGTTGCTGAACTCCTGCTCCACCGCACGGGTGAACACCGGCAGCCGGCTGGCAATGAAATCGCCCGTGACAGGCTTGATCACCTGGGTAGCTCCCTTCTGGTACAAGGAGGAAGCTCCGATATAGGCTGCCGCCGGCGTCTGCGGGAACAGCGTCGTGAAAATGAACAGCACCGCCACGACCATCAAGACGCGCCCAAGCCCGGTCACGGCGCCTAGAACGCCTCCGATCAGACTGCTGAGCAGCGACGGCTTGCCTCTGCGCGCAGCATCCTGCGCTCCCCAATGGTGGGACAGCCAGCCATCCGCCAGCGGATCGATGATGCGGTATACGACCTGCTTGATCAAGCCGTAGCCTAGCACGAACAGGACGCTGTACCTCAGCAGCGAGAAATCCCTCAGCCCGGTGGCCGCCGTATAATACAATTGCTTCCAGAAGCTTAGCTCTGCAGACGGTATGATGATGTCCAGGCCGGTAAGCCAAGCCTGAACCTTAGGCGACAGCCACGAGGTCAGCTCCCAGGCAAGGAACAGGCTCAGCAGCGTGACAGCGCCCTCGGTCACCATCAAGGCGAGATGCTTCGCGGAGGAGGAAGCCCCTCTCAGCAAGCCTTGGATAACGGAAAAGGCCAGGATGACGACAATCGCGACCGTGACCCCATTCAGCTCCGATACATTCCATCCATTAATCATAGGTACTCCTCCTCCCGCGCCTATTTTCCGGCAGCTCTTATTTTTTTCTTTCGCTCTCTCGTCTACATCTTGGCGTTATTCTTCGCCTGTTCGATGAGCGCATTCAGCATCTCTTCCGCTTTCACCGTAAACGTCTGGTTCATGAACGTCAGTTGAACGTCGCCCGCCCCCGGCTTTCCCGTCAGCTTGACGCTCTTGGTCGATACCGTGAAGGAGCCGTCCGCATTTTGCTTGTACTGTGCGTCCTTCGCTTCGTTCGAAATCAGCTTGAGCGCCTGCGCTTTTGCATCCTCCGCCACCTTGCCGCCGACCGTCGTGCCGATCTGGAGGAGCTGGTCCTTGTAGCTGGCGCCGTAAAATATTACCCCGGCCAGCACGGCCAGTACAATGACCCACTTGATTACCGTTTTGACAATCCGGATGACAAGAAATAATACGACGAAGGCGATCAGCAGAATGTACCACCGATCGGCGAGGAACGCGCTAATAAACTCCAAGACCATCTCTCCCTTTAAGCATACGTTATGTATACTTCATATACCTCACATCATACAACAACCGGGTGCTATTCTTCATCCCTTTTTTTTCGCAGTTCTGCCAGCTTCTGCCCAATTTCCTCCGCACGGTTCATCCTTCTCGTCTTTCGATAGGTTGATCTCAGCCGCAAGAAAACCGTCAGCAGGATGACGATCAGTATAAGCCAAATGAATGAATCCATTCCCGCTCCCCATTCCCTTCCAGAAACTTGTACTATCTCTCCCGCCCGGGCCGTAAATATATAGAGTACCTCTATATAAAGGACAACCACTATTCGGATTTGAGGTGAAATCATTCGTGAAAACCGCGGTGTGGCTTTATCTGTTCATGTTCGTCGCGTTCTTCGATCTGCACGCGCAATATCCGATTCTGTCCCCGTTCGCCATTTCCCTCGGTGCGGCGCCTTCTTTCATAGGACTGATTCTCGGCGTCTATTCGCTTACGCATTTACCCGGAAACCTGATCGCCGGCTTCGGCGTCGATAAATACGGGAGTAAAGGCTTTATCGTATTCAGCCTGATTGTAGCAGGAATCGTGCTGCTCGTACAATCCCAGGTGACCGATCCGTGGCAGCTTCTGGCCGTCCGGTCGGTGAGCGGGTTCGTGCTGGCGTTCCTGTCGCCGGCCTGTTTGTCGCTGCTGGCCAAAATTGCGCAAAATCCCGTTCAGCAGGGCAAGCTGATGGCGGGCAACGGGATGGTGCACACGATGGCCTCAGTGCTGAGTCCGGCAGCCGGCGCGTATCTCGTCGCCCAATTCGGGTTCGCCCAATCGTTTATTTATCTCGGATGGGGGCTTATTCTTTCAGGTCTTTTGGCCTGGATCGGCATTAAGGAGCGGCAGTACCGGCAAACTGCAAGCACGACGCATACGGATTCCCGGCTCCGGGACGAAGACGCTGCCGGCTCCGGCGGAATCCCCTGGCTGTTCTACGGCATTCCGCTTGCCATCTCCTGCTCCCAGGGGATCCTGTTCTTCGAGCTGCCTCTGATGAAGGAAACGCACGGCTCCATCCTCACCTCCGGCGTTTTCTTCTCTCTGGTCAGTCTGGGCGCGCTCGTTACCTTAAGCATGCTGTTCCTCAGCCGAATTTCGCCGCTGATACGAACCTCGACCGGGAGCCTGGCCCTGGCGCTCATTTTCTTCGGGCTGTCCATTCATTGGCCTCTCCCGATGTATGTTTCGTTGTTCCTGATCGGTATGGCCAAGGGCGTCATCTTCCCGGCTATCGCCTCCTTGCTCGCCGCCGTCACCAGCGCCGACCGGTACGGGCGCGCCTTTTCCATCCTGTCCATCTCCTACTCCGTCGGAGCGTTTGTAGGACCCATTGTCGCCGGACAAATCCGATCGCATACGTCTCCTTATTTTATTGCATTTCTCATTCTTATGCTCGCGCTGACACTGATCCCTTTCCGTTCCTTTGTCACGCCGCCCGAACGCGCTTAGCCATCAGGCTGTAGAGAAGCCCATGAAATAGAGAGATCTGCTTTTGGTACCCCGGTGGGGTATCCCCTTCCGACCGCTGTTGTTACCCGTAAAATTTTCAATTGATTCGCTATGCAGCGGTCATTTTCCGACCAGGATAAACGGCTACGCCGTCCTTGTCTTACAAGGACCAGCGCGTTTATCAAGGTTGATGCGAAGCTATAAGTTGCGAAAACTTATAAAGTCTTATCAACTAACAAAGGCGACGCTATCTTACAGGGTATACCCCACCTCACCTTTAGCATTTTTTCAGCATATCCGGGTTTCTCGTCAATCTGGAGCCGTCCCTTCGAGGGCGGCTTTTCCATTTAGTATGAATTTGTCGAGAAAAGTCGACTTGTCCGAATTTTTTTAGGGCAGAGGTTCCAAGAATGTAGTACTTTTGTATAAAGATTGGGAATCCCCGCAACTTTGCTTATGGGAACGGCGTTATAACGGTCAGCCGCGATGTTTCGATCCGGACACGCCCGGGTTAAGACGTTAAGGACCAAGCCCTGAACGTTTTGTGATTTTTAACCTAGGACGGACACAAAAGGCGTGTCCGCTTCGAAATCATCTAAATGGACTGTTATGGAAGAAGGAGGTGAATCTGCAATTGTCTAGGAATCCCAATCATCGCACTAATTATTTATTTGTCAAACAGAATAGGAGTGAAGCTTGCATGAAGCCAGCTGTTATGCGCAAAACCGCGCAAGTCACGGCAGTAATGCTGATCATCTCGATCCTGCTGCCCGTACTCGCTTTCGCGGCCACTTCAGGCTTTGTTACAGATCCGAAGCCTGTATACAAGAACGGAAGAGTAACCGGCAGCGTATACTCGGATGTATACGCCGATGTCTATTCGCAAGTTTATTTCTATAGCCCTGACGGCTCTCAAGTGTCGACAACCCAAGCAGTATACTCCTCCGTCTATAACGGGGTATATACTTACACTTTCGACAGAGATGCCATCGGCAGCGGTTATCCGTATCTTCGGATGAAATTTGAACCGCTTATGAACGGCGCCGTTTATGCTTCCGTTTACGAAACCGTATACCGTACCCCTACCGATTCCGGTAACGGCGGCAGCGGCGGCGGAGGCGGCGGTGGCGGCGGCTGGAGCGCTTCTGAAAGCATCAGCGTGAACTCCGACGGTTCCGTTAACGCGGATCAGCTGGATAAATCGCTCAATCAGTATGACGAAGTCACGCTGACGCTGAGCGGCGACGCTGCCTTGCTCCCTGCCAAAGCTCTGAAAAACTATACAGGCAACACCAAGAAGCTTCTGAAGATCAAAAATTCCAACGGCCAATATAACTTGCCGCTGTCCGTTCTGAAGCTCGACGACTTGGCCGGCAAGGTATCCACTACCGTGGACGACCTGATCGTGAAAGTTTCGATCGCCAAAGCTTCCCAATCGATTTCCGACAGCGTTTATGCGGCGGCACAAGCTCTGGGCGGCAGCGTAGCAAGCAACATCATCGATTTCAACATTGTCGGTCTTGGAAAAGATAACAAAACCGCAGCGCTGGATCTGGGCAACAACTACCTGAGCCGCATTTTGCCGACGAACAAATCGGTGGATGCTTCCAAAGCTACGGCTATTCTTTACAACGAAACGACGAAGAAGCTGAGCTTCGTTCCTGCAATCTTCTCTTCGAGCGATGCGACGATCAAGCGCAACGGCAGCAGCGTGTACGCCGTTATCGAGATGAACAAATCGTTCACGGACATCAGCGGACATTGGGCTGAGGGCTACATCAAGCTGCTCGCCAACAAGCTGGTCGTTGACGGCGCAACCGATACGCTGTTCCAACCGGAACGCGGCATTACGCGCGCTGAATTTGCAGCACTTGTAGTTCGTTCCCTGGGTCTCGATACTTCCTCCACAAGCACAAGCTTCAAGGACGTATCCTCCAGCGATTGGTTTGCAGGCGTCGTTGGCGCAGCGGTTAACGCGAAGATCATCGACGGCTACGAAGACAACACCTTCAAGCCGAACAACCAAATCAACCGTGAGGAACTGGCCGCTATGGTCGTTCGCGCCCTGAACTACGCAGGCGCGGCGCCGGCAGCGAACGGTACGTCCTCTCTGGCGAAGTTCAAGGATGCAAACAGCATCGTTTGGGCGAAGAATGAAATCGCCGTAGCTGTAGATGCAGGCATTATCGACGGCATGACGAACGATACGATCGGCCCGCGTCAAACAGCGACTCGCGCGCAATCCGCTACGATGCTGAAGCGTCTGCTCGTGAAAGCGAATTTCATCAACGAATAATTGCGTATCACTCTCCCCGGTTTGATCCCTTGCGGATCAACCGCCTACGGAACGGCCTGGCGTCAGCCAGGCCGTTTTGTTATGTCTATAAGCACCGTATGTCTTGGATCGGCCGCCGAAACGGGATATACTACATATCGAAGATGATCATCATAAGGTATGCGGGGTGAATCGATGTCCATCGCCATCATCGTGGAAGGCAAGAACGATAGAAGCCGGCTGCGCCGGTTGCTAAGCGAGGAAGTGCTGATCTTATGCACCTTCGGTTCATTGAATACGGAGCGGCTGGAAAGCCTGAGGAAACAGGTAAAGGACCGGGAAGTGTTCTTGTTCACGGACAATGACGCTTCCGGCAAAAAGATACGGGGCATTCTGCGCGATACGTTCCCGGATGCCGAGCAAATCTATACCCGCCGCGGCTACGCCGGCGTAGAGGGATCCCCGGACGAGTACCTCATTCAGCAATTGGAAAAAGCCGGGCTGGAGGAATTCATCGTATATCCCCCTCCTGACCCGGCCCTGCTTGATCCGAAAGCGCATCGATTTTAACGCTCGGTTAAGTGATGAATTTCATTAAATAGATGACGAGCGTCACGGTAAAAATACTGAAGATCGTCGAGGAAAATACCACCTGCGATGAAAACTCCGGCTCGTTGTCATACTCCACCGCAATCAGGACGCTCGAGAGCGACGTCGGAACGGAGCAGGACAGCACCAGCGCTTGAGCCATAATGCCGTGGATGCCCATGAGCAGGACGATGCCGAAGCCGACGGCGGGCCCGATCAGGAGCCGCAGGACGTTCGAGAGCATGACATCGGACAGGTTGAGCCGCCATTTCATGCTTCCCAGCTGTACCCCCAGCGTGATGAGTGCCGTAGCAATGAAGGCATTCGATACATAGTTGATAGGCGCATAGACCGGTCCCGGCACCGGAATATGCAGTCCCCGCATCAGGAAGGCGATCGGGATGATATAAATGACGGGCAAGGTAAGGATCGTCTTCAGCATCGTCTTCAGTTCGGCCTTCTTCGAGGCGTTGACGCTATAAATGCCGTACGTGTTCGGAAGCAGGCTCTGCATCATCATAATGATGATCTGGATCGACAGCGTGAAGGCGTCTCCGACAAACACCAGCTGGTTGAGCGGAATCGCATAGTTGGCGCTGTTATAAAAGATAACGCTGTTGCGCATCGCCGTCACCATCCCGCCCCGATAGCCGCGGACGCGAACGACGATTTCGACGAGAAGATACATCGCGGCGAAGTAAATAAAGAAAAAGAGCAGCGTCTGCAGCAGGATAGCCAGCGAAATGGATGACTCGTACAGCATCTTGAATACGATGGCCGGGGAGAACAGGTAAAAATTCAGCTTCGACAGCGTCTTGATGTCCAGCTTGAAGGCGCGGTAAAGTGTCGCCCCGAGCGCAATCATGATCGTAAGCGGGATGACGTTATTCAGCAAGATATATGAGAAGTAATTCATGATGCCCTTTCCGGCCTCCGGTCTTATGGATTAATTCTTGCTCACCTGAATCATATCGTCAGCAATTTTCTCCACATTCAGATTTGGATCGCTGCCGTCATAATAATTGCGCAGATTGCCCTTTCCGTCTACAAGCAAAATCCAGTTCATATGAGTGAAGGTGCCCTGCGGGTCTTTCGTTATAAGCACGCCGAACTTCTTGGCCAGCTCGATGGTCGGTCCTTCTTCCCCGCGCAGGAAGTACCATCCTTTATAATCCGGATGATAGCGTCCCGAGAACTCCTTCAGCTGCGCCGGCGTGTCCTTGGTCGGGTCGAACGAAATCGAGAGAATTTGCGTCTTGGTGCCGAATTCGCCTTTCTTGACGAGCACATCTTGAATCTTGGACAATGTGTAAGTGGTCGGCGGGCATACATCCGGACAGGTCGAGTAGAAGAAATAAACCAGCTTCCCTTTCCCGGCCGTATCGGCCAGAGTGACTTCTTTTCCGTCCAGATTCATCAGCTTGAAATCCGGAGCTTTCTGAATCACGTCGTACGTTTGCTTCGGCCCCTTCAGCAGCATGTAAGCCAGAATTGCGATTAATGCGACCAGCAGCACCATGACCGTCAGCTTAAATCCGTTTTTTTGCGCCATGTCCATCCATCCTTTTCTATTCAAAAAAATAACCCAGGCTCGAAGGCTCCGGGTCTATTACCTGCAATAAGGTCTATCCGATATGAGGCGTGTTAATCACCATAATAATGAATAGCAATGTTAAATAATTGATGGAATAGATGAACGTCTTCTTCGCCCACAGCTCCTCGTCCTCCGCCTTGAAGCCTTTGATGCAAAGGTATGCCCAGTACAAGCCCATTACCGCCGAAGCGTAAAAATAAATCTGGCCTGCGTAGCCGTATACCGAAAGCAGCATCGATACGGGCACGAGCAGCACCACGTAACGAATCATGCTGATTTTGGTTTGGTAGGTCCCCTTCACGACAGGGAGCATCGGATATCCCGCATTGCGGTAATCCTCCATCCGGCGAATGGCGAGCGCCCAGAAATGCGGGGGCTGCCACAGGAACATGATCAGGAACAGGAGCAGCGCGCCGGTATCCGGGTTCGGGTGGACGGCGCAGTAGCCGATCACCGGAGGCATCGCCCCGGAGAAGCTGCCCACGAAGGTATTCCACACCGAGGTTCTTTTAAACCAGGCGGTATAAACCCATACATATAAGAAAAGACCGATTAATCCGAGCATGGCGGCGATGCTGTTCGCTCCGAACCAGAGCAGCGCCACACCGGCTATGCTTAAGGTAATCCCGTACCACAGCACCGTTTGGGCGGATATTTTGCCGCTCGCGGTCGGACGGTTTTGGGTGCGGGCCATCTTGATGTCGAGGTCCCGGTCCAAATAATTGTTAAGTACGCAGCCGCCGCCCATCACAAGCGCCGTGCCGATCAATGTGTATATCATCAGCGCCCAGTCGATGTTCCATTTGGATGCGACCCAAAAGCCGCCGAACGCCGTGATCAGGTTCGAGAATATAATGCCTGGCTTGGCCAGCTGGACAAAATCTTTCCAGCTCACCGGCTCCGCTTGCGCCGTTTCCGCGGCTGCCGCTACCGATTCTGCGCCCAATTCCAAGCTAGCTTGATCTTTCAATATTGCTACCCCCTCTATTGAAAAATACGAAGCCCAAATTGCATGCTCCGCAAATCCTCTTACATCATAGCAACCCGCAGGCCTTTTTACAATAAACGGAGGCAGGTGTTCGAAATATTGTCGATATGTTAAGGCAGCCGTATGACTATACATCCAATATGGCAAATAATCCGGCAGCATATGCACGGAAGAGTGGAGATTCGAGCTGCCTAACGACGCGAAAAAGCCCGAATCCCGTAATGGACGGCGATTCAGGTCTTTCCATTTATTTAGGAACGGCCAGCGGAGCCAGTTCGAAGAGCTCCCGGCGAAGAAGCGCCCAAGCTTCCTCCAGCACCCTCTGGATTTGATAAACCCGCTCGCCCATAACCGAGACCGTGACGGCATGCTTATAGCCGAGGCTCGCGCCGGCCCACAGCCCGGAAGACGAGGGAGCCCAAGCCTCCAGCCGCTCGCGCAGCAGCTCTCCATGCTCCGCCGTCAGGCGGCCCGTGAACAAATAGAGCGATCCGAGATGCGTATAACGGTCCCAGCCGCCGAGCCCTTGAAATCGCCGCCGGCCCGGCACGACGCGCTGCCTTGCGCTGAAGATCAGCTCGCCGTCATACGTGACTTCCATCCGGTTCCGATACGTGTCGTACTGGAAGAGCTCGCCCCGGTGCGTGCGGCCCGGACATACGATTTCGCTCAGAAACAGAGAAGAGCCCGCCGCCATCCCGATATCGGTTTCACTGGAAAAATGCGCATCCTTATACAGCATCAGCGGCTCCGGCATCACTTCCGCGTAAGCGCCGTTCTCCAGAATCAGCCGCTGCCGCTGACCGCCGGGCCTAAGTTCCTCCCCTTCCACCCGGCGGGAGGGGTGAACTTTCGTATAGGACTGATTTGTAAGGAATACCTTCGTTCCTTCACCGAATCGGAAATCCAGCTCATACCGGTCTCCGGCGATGATGCCCGGGGAAGCGTCCATCAGGTAGACGCCCAGCTGCCCGCCGAAGTCGAAGGTTTTGGCGATCTTGAGCGGGTACGTCTGGTAATGCGGCTCCAGCCGGGTTACTCCGCGTCCGGCGTCTCTGGTGAATCCGGCGGACACGGAACCGGTCACCTTAGGCATGGCTGAATTCGTGCTTGACCCAGCTCACGATATCGTCCAGTCCTTGGCCGCCCATCAGATTGGTGAAGATGAACGGCTTGTCACCGCGCATTTTTTTCGTATCGTCCTCCATCACCTGCAGGCTGGCGCCGACATGGGGAGCGAGATCGATTTTGTTAATGATCAGCATATCGGAGCGGATGATGCCCGGACCGCCTTTGCGCGGAATCTTCTCCCCTTGCGCCACGTCGATAATATAGATGAAGCGATCCACCAGCTCGGGGCTGAACGCCGCTGCCAAATTATCCCCGCCGCTCTCGATGAAAATGATGTCCAGATGGGAGAACCGCCGCTCCAGCTCCTCGATCGCTTCAAAATTCATCGAAGCGTCCTCGCGGATCGCCGTGTGCGGGCAGCCGCCGGTCTCCACGCCGATAATGCGTTCCGCAGGCAGCGCCTCGGAACGGATCAAAATGTTGGCGTCCTCCTTGGTATAAATATCGTTGGTGATGACCACAATGCTCAGCTTATCGTTCAGCTGCCGGGCCAGCCGCTCCACCAGCGCGGTTTTGCCCGAGCCTACCGGCCCGCCGATGCCGATCCTGAGCGGCCTGCCCAGATGCCGGTGCTCCGGCTTCTCCCAATGGTGATGATGATGTGCTCCTCCTTGACACATGTGAATTCCTCCTCAGAGTTATTTAAATCAGTTTCGTACGACTGCTCATGACATAAACAATCGCGAATACAGCCCTTCATGCCGCATCATGGCGATCTCGGCGGAAGGCGTGCAGGCGTAGCCGTCCTCCAGCGGATCGAGTGCGGCGCATTCCCGCCAAGCCGCCTGAATGGCCGGCAGCAGCCCGGCCAGCAGACGCTGGCCCTCCGTCTGGCCGAGCGACATGAGCCGCAGCCCGCTGTTGATGCATGTGACGGTGCACGCATACAAGAATCCTTCCGCCGCCATATCTAGCGGCACCTCCAGCTCGCGGCTCAGCCAGCCGTGAATCAAGGGATGCGTTCCGATGCACCGCTGTTCGGCGAGCGCCGTACCGAGCGGCTCCCAAGCCAACACAGGGTATGCGGCTCGGCCGAGCTGGAGCAGGCGGCGCCCCATTTTGGCCACGCCGTCGCGTGTTTCCGCAGCCTGCCGCTGCACGTGCTGCAGCCGGTCCACCCGCCACAGCTCCTCCCAGCGGGCGTCCGGGGCATACGCGTATACGGCCTTGACGGCCAGCGCGTCGACCGGCGCCCAGCTGCCGAACAGCATCGTCTCGATATACTTTCTCAGCTCCTCCTGCGTCTCGACTCTTCCGCTCTGAACGAGCGTCTCAAGCCCGAAGGAGTGGGAGAAGCCGCCGATCGGCAGCGCCGAATCAAGGAATTGCGAATAGGCCAGCCAATTCTTTCCCAGGGTGATGCCCATGCTCCGGTCGCCTCCTGCGCTTTTCTTCATTAGAATAGGAAATAACGCTGTGCCATCGGCAGCTCGGCGACCGGCTCGCACGTGACCGCCGCGCCGTCCACTTTCACCTCATACGTTTCCGGATTAACCTCGATCGCCGGGGTTTCCCCGTTGTGGATCATCTCCTTCTTTGTCACGCCGCGGCAGTTCCGGATCGGCTCAATCCGCTTCTGCAGCCCTAGCTCCCGGTGCACGCCTTTGTCATACGCCGCTTGCGAGACGAAGGTGATGCAATGTTTCAGCGCCTTGCCGAACGCGCCGAACATCGGACGACCGAACACCGGCTGCGGCGTCGGGATGGACGCGTTCGGATCCCCCATTTGAGCGTAAGCGATGATGCCGCCCTTCAGCACCATATCGGGCTTCACCCCGAAGAACATCGGGCTCCAGAGAACGAGATCGGCGAGCTTGCCGGTCTCGACGGACCCGACCAGATGTCCGATCCCGTGCGTAATGGCAGGGTTGATCGTATACTTCGCCACATAGCGTTTGATGCGGAAATTATCGTCTTCCGCGGAGGCGGCCGCCTCCGCCGTTTCGTCCGGCCCCATCAGTCGGCCACGCTGCTTCTTCATCTTGTCGGCGGTCTGCCAGGTGCGGACGATGACCTCGCCCACCCTTCCCATCGCTTGGGAATCGGAGCTGATCATGCTGAACACGCCCATATCGTGCAATATATCCTCCGCCGCGATCGTCTCCGGACGGATCCGGGAATCGGCGAAGGCGACGTCCTCGGGAATCCGGCTGTCCAGATGATGGCAAACCATCAGCATATCCAGGTGCTCCTCGACCGTATTGACGGTAAACGGCCGCGTCGGATTCGTCGAGGAAGGAAGCACGTTCAGCTCGGAGGCGATGCGGATGATGTCCGGCGCATGGCCGCCTCCCGCTCCTTCCGTATGGTACGTATGGATCGTGCGCCCGCCGATCGCGCGAATCGTATCCTCCACGAAGCCCGCTTCGTTCAAGGTATCCGTATGGATCGCAACCTGAACGCCATACTGATCCGCAACGGTCAGGCAGACATCGATCGCCCCCGGCGTCGTGCCCCAGTCCTCATGCAGCTTCAGCCCGATGGCGCCGGCTTCCACCTGCTCCGCGAGAGGCTCCGGGAAGGAGGCATTGCCTTTGCCGGTAAAGCCCAGATTCATGGGAAACGCCTCGGCGGCTTCCAGCATGCGGTGAATGTGCCAGGCGCCCGGCGTACAGGTCGTGGCGCTGGTTCCCGCGGCGGGTCCCGTACCTCCGCCGATCATCGTCGTCACCCCGGACGAAAGCGCGGTCTCGATCTGCTGCGGACAAATATAATGGATGTGCGTGTCGATACCGCCTGCGGTTACGATTTTGCCCTCGCCCGCAATGACCTCGGTGGAAGCCCCGACGATCATATTCGACTGCACGCCGTCCATCAAATCGGGGTTGCCCGCCTTGCCGATACCGGCAATGACGCCGTCCTTGATGCCGATATCCGCCTTGACGATACCCCAATGATCGATAATGACGGCGTTCGTAATCAGCGTATCCAGAACCCCTTGGTCCCGGGTATGCCTGCTGGATTGTCCCATGCCGTCGCGAATGACCTTGCCTCCGCCGAATTTGCATTCATCCCCGTATACGGTGTAGTCCCGTTCGATTTCGGCCCACAGCTCAGTATCCGCGAGACGAATCGCATCCCCGGCCGTCGGTCCGAACATCAGTGCATACGACTTACGATCCTGATGACCCAATTAAAAGCCCTCCTCCCATTCCGCCAACCGGATCCGGACCAGCTCTGGCACCGTGCCCCGCTTCACCCGTCCCAGCGATAACCGGTTCAGGCCGTAAGATCGCTTATCCCCGCCCAGCTCCACGAGCCGGATCGGCTTCTCCTCCCCCGGCTCAAACCGGACCGCCGTTCCCGCAGGAATATCAAGCCGCATGCCGAAAGCGGCGGAACGATCGAACGAAAGCGAGCGGTTCACCTCGAAGAAATGATAATGGGAGCCGACCTGGACCGGGCGATCCCCCCGATTAATGACGATCAGCTCCGCCTTTTCCTTTCCAGCATTGTATTCGATGGAACCGGCCTTTACGCGATATTCTCCCGGAATCATGTTTTCTTGCCCCCTTAAGATGTAGGATAAGTAGAGAAACCCGGCCGCCCCTAAGCCCGAATCGGCTGATGAACCGTCACCAGCTTGGTACCGTCCGGGAACGTCGCCTCCACCTGCACCTCATGAATCATCTCCGGCACCCCTTCCATGACTTGCTCCCTCTTCAGCACCGTAGTTCCGTACTGCATCAGTTGGGCCACCGACAGGCCGTCGCGCGCGCCTTCCATGATCTCCGACGTAATGAGCGCCACACTCTCCGGATAATTCAGCTTGACGCCGCGATGCAGTCTGCGTCTGGCCAAATCGGCGGCTACGGTGACCAGCAGCTTCTCCTTTTCCCTTTCCGTCAAGTACATGGGACGCCTCCTCGCTTGAATCCGAATCTGAACCGCAATGAATTTCCAAACACGAATATTTGCCCTTTGATATGTCTATTATATTCGCGATTCCAATAGCTGTAAATATTAAATGTTATTTTTCTTAACATAAATAACCGCATAATTTCCGATTTCTTAGCATATTCTGGATAATATGGTACTTATCATCACAATTCAAGAGGTTTTTCATCCTGTTTCGAAACATAACTAAAAATATATGTAAACTATATTGACATATTAATTACATTACAATTATGATAAGGCTTGTAAAAGGACCATTACCAAAAATTAGGGGAGTGGTTCAGTGATGAAACCAAGAAGAAGAGGAATCACCGCACTCATGGCGGTCAGCTTAAGCTTCTCCGCGGTACTGGCCGGCTGCGCCACGGAGACGAAGCCCGCAGCCACTACGGCGTCCGCCAAGACGGACACGAAAGTGGAAGCGCTGAAGGACGGCGGAGACAATTTCGTGCCTGTCGGCATCGTACATTCCCTGACCGGTACGATGTCGATCAGCGAGGTGTCCGTCAAAGACGCGGAAATGATGGCGATCGACGAAATCAACAAGGCCGGTGGGTGCTGGGCAAGCAGCTGAAGCCGATCGTGGAGGACGGCGCATCCGATTGGCCGACCTTCGCCGAGAAGACGAAGAAGCTGCTCCAGAAAGATAAAACCGTCGTCATCTTCGGCGGATGGACCTCCGCCAGCCGCAAAGCGGTGCTGCCGGTCGTCGAGCAGAACAAGGGCCTTTTCTTCTACCCCGTGCAATACGAAGGTCTCGAAGCCTCGCCGAACATTTTCTACATAGGAGCGACCACGAACCAACAGATTGTCCCTGCTGTCAGCTGGCTGCTCCAGAACAAGGGGAAGAAGTTCTTCCTGCTGGGCTCGGACTACGTGTTCCCGAGAACCGCCAACAAGATCATTAAAGAGAAGCTCAAAGCCGAAGGCGGCACCTTAATCGCCGAAGAGTATACGCCGCTCGGCCACACGGACTACAATACGGTCATTTCCAAGATCAAGCAGCTCAAGCCGGACGTCGTGTTCAACACGCTGAACGGAGACAGCAACGTCGCCTTCTTCAAGCAGCTGAAGGATGCAGGCATTACCGCCAAGGACCTGACGACCTTATCTGTTTCGATCGCCGAAGAGGAAATCCGCGGCATCGGCACCTCCGTTCTGGAAGGACATTATGCGGCATGGAACTATTATCAAACGACCGACACGCCGGAGAACAAGAAGTTCGTGGAAGCCTACAAAGCCAAATACGGCAAAGACCGCGTAACAGACGATCCGATCGAAGCGGCTTACACCGGCGTCTATCTGTGGGCGGAAGCTGTCAAGAAGGCAGGCTCCTTCGATGTGGATAAAGTGAAGGAAGCATCCAAAGGACTGGAATGGAACTCTCCGGAGGGCAAGGTGAGGATCGACGGAGAGAACCAGCATATCTTTAAAACGGTACGGATCGGTGAGGTGCAGGCGGACGGCATGTTCAAAGAGGTATGGAACTCCGGGCAGCCCGTCAAGCCGGATCCGTTCCTGAAAACTTATCCTTGGGGAGCCGAGGTTAATAAGAAATAGACAATAGCGGCGAGGGGCTGCCTTCAGGCGGTCCTTTGCCGTTTGGGGAATCATCCCAGGACAAGGGGAACAAGGAGGATATTGTATGAGCCTGCTACTGCTTCAATTGTTTAACGGCTTGTCGCTCAGCTCCATCCTGCTGCTCATCGCGCTCGGGCTGGCTATTACCTTCGGGCTGATGAACCTCATCAACATGGCGCACAGCGAATTCATTATGATCGGAGCCTACATGGCATATACGATCCAGCAGCTGTTTCAAAAGCTTCTGCCTCCGTCGACCTTCGGCTATTATTTCGCCGTGTCGCTGCTCGTGGCCTTCGCCGTCGCTTTCCTGATCGGCTGGCTGCTGGAAACGACGCTGATCCGGCATTTGTACGGTCGCCCGCTCGACAGCCTGCTGGCCACCTGGGGCGTCAGCCTCGTGCTGCAGCAGCTGGCGCGGAGCGTCTTCGGAGCTCCGAACGTGGCGGTCACGGCCCCGGCCTGGCTGGACGGAGGTCTCGCGCTGAGCGCAGACCTGACGCTGCCTTATAAAAGGCTGTTCATCATCGCGCTCGTCATCGTCTGCATCATCATCATTTATTTGTACCTGTATCACACCCGCGGGGTGCAGGCCGTCATGCAGAACCGCGGCATGGCCGCATGCCTTGGCATTTCGACGCGCCGCGTCGACGCGCTCGGCTTAGCCTTCGGCTCCGGCATGGCCGGCATTGCCGGCTGCGCGCTCACGCTGCTCGGACCGATCGGCCCGTCCATCGGCACGTACTATATCGTCGATGCGTTCATGGTCGTCGTGCTCGGCGGCATCGGCAAAATCGTCGGAACCGTCGCGGGCGCGCTCGGCATTGGCATTTTTAACACCGCCTTCGAGTACACGACCAGCGCTTCCCTTGGCAAAGTCATCGTCTTTACGCTCATTATGGCCTTCCTGCAGTGGAAGCCGTCACGTACGCTGGACTGATCCCTAACGATAGGAGGCTGCATCATGACCCTGTTCAACCGCAGCATGAACGCCAAACTCGCGCTCAGTCTGATTCTGCTGGCGTTGATGCTGATCGCGCCGCTGTTCTTATCCGAGTTCCGCCCCGGGCTACTCGGCAAGTTTCTCGCCTACGCCATACTGGCCATGGGACTGGATTTGATCTGGGGCTACACGGGCATTCTGAGCCTCGGCCACGGCGTTTATTTCGGACTCGGCGCTTATGCCATGGCGATGCATCTGAAGCTGGCCGCTTCCGGCGGCGGACTGCCCGACTTCATGTCGTGGAGCGGCGTGGAGAAGCTCCCGGCGTTCTGGGCTCCGTTCGGCTCCCCTGCCGCCGCTCTGCTTCTTGGGCTGTCCGTCCCGATGGCCGTCGCCTTCATCCTCGGCTATCTGACCTTCCGGAACCGGATCCGCGGCTCCTTCTTTTCCATTCTCTCCCAAGCGCTCGTCATCATCACCGTTACCCTCTTCGTCGGCCAGCAGGACTATACCGGCGGAACGAACGGGCTCACCAACTTCGATACGTTCCTTGGGCTGAAGCCGGCGGAACCGTCCACGAAGCTGACGCTGTATTATGCGACCGTCATTCTCGCCTTAGTACCCTCCTGCTCTGCTTATGGCTTCCATCGAGCCGCCTGGGCAAAATTCTCGTCGCCATCCGCGATGCGGAGAACCGCGTCCGGTTCATCGGCTACAATCCGGTAGCCTACAAAGTGTTCATTTACTGCGTCTCCGCGGGGCTGGCGGGTTTCGCCGGCGTCATGTTCGTGCTGCAGGAAGGGATCATCTCCCCGGCCCAAATGGGGATCGTGCCTTCCATCGAGATCGTGCTGTGGGTCGCGATCGGCGGGCGCGCAACCATCTTCGGCGCCGTCATTGGGGCCGTGCTGACGAACACGGCCAAAACGACCTTCAGCGAGGCTTACCCCGAGTGGTGGCCGATCATTCTCGGCGCGATGTTCATTCTCGTCACGCTGTTCCTGCCGAAAGGCATCGTCGGGACGGTCAGAGACCGGGCGGAGCGAGCCGGCTGGCTCCCTGCGGCCAAGGCGCCGACCGCGCTTCCCACTTCCGCACCGCCGCTCGCCATCCGCGAGCTGGATAAAACACCGTAAGGAGGAGTAACCATGAGCCAGCATCAAACGTCGCTGCACAAGCAAGTCATGGAGCCTATCATTTCGGCTCGCCAGCTCGAGGTCGATTTTGACGGATTCAAAGCCATCCGCGGATTGGATTTCACGCTGCACCCGGGAGAGCTGCGGTTTCTTATCGGGCCGAACGGCGCCGGGAAGACGACCCTGCTTGACGTGCTGTGCGGCAAAGTGAAGCCGTCGAAGGGGCGCGTCCTGTTCAAGGGCTACACCGACCTCGCCCGCCATCAGGAACATCAAATCGCGCAGCTGGGCATCGGACGCAAATTCCAGGCTCCGTCCATTTTCGTAACGCTGACCGTTCAGGAGAACCTGCTGCTGGCGATGCGCCAGCAGCGCGGTCTGCTCAGTACGTTGGTCGCCAAGACGACGGCGGAGCAGCGCTCGAAGCTGCACGATTATTTGGAGATGATCGGCCTGACGAGCAAGCAGAAGGAGAAGGCCGGGGCCCTCTCCCATGGGGAGAAGCAGTGGCTGGAGATCGGCATGCTGCTGATTCATGAGCCGGAACTGCTGCTCCTTGACGAGCCGGCGGCCGGCATGACCGACAGCGAAACAGAAAAAACGGGCGAGCTGCTCCACCGCATCAGCGATCGGCAAACCGTGGTCGTCGTGGAGCACGATATGGAATTCGTCCGCCGGTTCGCGAAGACGGTCACCGTCATGCACGAGGGCATGGTGCTGCGGGAAGGGTCGATGCAAGAAGTGCAAAGGGACGAGAGGGTCGCCGAAGTATACCTCGGAAGGCGGGTGGAGCGCCATGACTGAGAGCGTGGCGGAGGGGCTTGAGCTGAAGGACGTGGAGTCGGGCTACGGAGAAAGCATGATCTTGCGGCAGGTTACGCTGAAGGTTGGGCCCGGGCAGGTCGTCTGCCTCATGGGACGCAACGGCGTAGGCAAGACGACCTTGATGAAGACGGTTATGGGCCTCCTTAAGCCACGGCGCGGAACGATCCGGTACGGAGGGGCGGACGTGACGTCCTGCTCCCCGGATCGCAGGGCCAAGGCCGGCATCGGCTACGTCCCGCAGGGCCGGGATATTTTCCCCCAGCTGACGGTGGAGGAAAATTTGCTGCTGGGGCTGGAAGCGGCGGACGCGAAGCTGCGCAAGGCCGGCATCCCGGACTTCGTCTACGAGCAGTTTCCGGTACTGAAGGAGATGCGCCTGCGTAAGGGCGGCGATCTGAGCGGCGGCCAGCAGCAGCAGTTCTCCATCGCCCGGGCGCTCGTATCGCGGCCCCGGCTGCTGCTGCTCGATGAGCCGTTGGAAGGCATCCAGCCGTCCATTGTCATGGAGATCGAGCGCGTCATCGGATCGATCAAAGCCGAGAGATCCATGGCCGTGTTGCTGGTCGAGCAGAGCCTGACGTTCGCCACCGGCATCGCGGATTACTATTATGTGCTGGATAAAGGTACGATCGTAGCCGAGGGCGGGTCGTCCGCATTAAGCGAAGAGCAGGTGCGTAAGCATCTGGCGGTGTAGCTTTCCCATGTTTAACCAAGCCGCTTTCGGGGTAACGTTAATCTATCCGATTTCCACGAGTCCAGGGCCGCGCCGGGAGAGGTGCAGCCCTGGCATTTGGGGGAGCTTTTCGTTTGTGCTATCATTAGCAGTGGAAGTCCAACCTTTTACCCGAGGAGGGAATTACCCCAATGACGACGAATCAGCAGATCGGAGATTTCGCGCTCTTAAACCAGGATGTCAAGATGCCATGGCTTGGTCTCGGGGTTTGGAAAGCCTCTCCCGGCGAAGCCGAGCAGGCGGTCGCCTCCGCGCTGAATGCGGGATACCGTTCCATCGACACCGCATCAGCCTACAACAACGAGGAAGGCGTAGGCAAGGCGATCGCCGCCAGCAGCGTACCGCGCGACCTTCTCTTCGTCACGACGAAGGTATGGAATGCCGATCAAGGCTACGAATCGACGCTCAAGGCATTCGAAGAGAGCCGTCGCAAGCTGCAGCTCGAAACGGTGGATTTGTACCTCATCCATTGGCCGGTGAAGGGCAAATACAAGGAGACTTGGAAGGCGCTCATTCATTTGCAAAAGGAAGGGCTAGTCCGCGCGATCGGCGTCAGCAATTTCCAGCCGCATCATCTGCAGGACCTGGAGGACAGCGGCGTCGTGCCGGCGGTCAATCAGGTGGAATTCCACCCGCTGCTTCAGCAAACGGAGCTGCGCGCCTACTGCAGACTGCATAACATCCAGCTAGAGGCGTGGAGCCCGCTGATGCAGGGGAATCTGGATCTTCCGCTCCTGAGCGAGCTGGCGGAGAAGTACGGAAAGAGCCCGGCGCAGATCGTTCTTCGCTGGGATTTGCAGCACGGCGTAGTTACGATCCCGAAATCGGTGACGAAGCATCGAATTGAGGAGAACGCCGGCATCTTCGACTTCGCCCTATCGGATGAAGATATGACCCGGATCGACGGTCTCAATCAAAACAAGCGCTTCGGCCCCGACCCCGACAACTTCAACTTTTAGTACATTAACACCGCTCCCTCGAGGGCGGTGTTTTTTCTTTCCCCTCATACCGTCTTGGGGGCTGTTTTTGCGCCATGCCTTAGGTTTTCGGGCAGCGACCGGAAGGGTTTAGCCCGCAGGTTCACCGGTGTTCATACAAAGCGCAAGCTTTTTGCCCCAAAGCCGCCCGTTTTTTTGTCACCAAACATTTGCCTATTCCATAGTATGATTGTGTGCTTTAGCCCAGCAAGGAGCAAGGGTGAACCGGGAAGCGAACCGCTCCCCTGGCGCTGCGCCCCCGGCACTTGCGACTCGCATTCCATACTTATTAAGTCGAGCTTCAAGCAGCTCGGAACGATCTTAAGGAGGAAGATAATCATGTATACCCATCCGTATCAAAGCCGTGCGTACGGCTACCCGCCGACGCAAGGAGGTTACACGACAACAGCCGTGGGGCAGCCCGTCTCCCCGATATCCGGCGGACCAGCCGGCGCACCAGCCGGCGCACCGTTCGGCGCTCCCGGTCAAATGCCTTTGGAGCAGTCGT
This sequence comes from Paenibacillus gyeongsangnamensis, assembly GCF_027533625.1. GTDB lineage: Bacteria > Bacillota > Bacilli > Paenibacillales > NBRC-103111 > Paenibacillus_G > Paenibacillus_G gyeongsangnamensis. The sequence goes on from NZ_JAQAGZ010000040.1 coordinate 31,801, forward strand.
ACATCGAGAACATTCTTCGCCTGAACCTGGGCAAGATGGCGACGCTCTATATGACTTACGAGAACAACACCCAGTGGAACGCCAAAATCTTCAAAGGCCGTCTGGAAGCCGCAGGACGCGACCACATCATCATCAGCGATCCGACCACCGGCATGCGCTTTCTGCTGCTGATGGTGAACCTGGACTACATCACCTTCGACGAAGAGCTGAAATATTCGTATCCGTACGCAATGCCTACCCGCTGAGGCTGCGGGAGAATAAATTCTGGCTTATCAAGGTTGATGCGAAGCTATAAGCCCACGAAAAACTTATAAATTCTTATCAACGCAAAAAGACCGGAGTTGTCCGGTCTTTTTGCGCTCTTGCCTTTTATTCCTGTACAGATTGCTCCGGTTGAGGCTCCTGCGTTCCTGCATGCCGCGCGCGCATTTGCCGGATCGTCTCGATGCTCTCATAGAAATCGGGACTTGCGCTGAGCAGCCAATTGCGGTGACGCACCGCCATCTCGATTTGTTCAAGCTCACCGTAATTCCACGGATCACCGATGCCCGTAACGTAATCCTTCATCAGCATCAGAAACGCCGCGCTCCAGTCCCTCGTGCCTTTGATCGTCGGTACGAGCGGATAATACTGATCGTAAGCCGCCCGGATCAGCGCATGCACCACTTCCTGGTACAGGCCTGGAATTTCGGCTTCATTCACTTTCTCCGCCAGCGCTTCCGGCAGCTCCGGCTCGTCCGTCGAAGCGAATGCCTCGTACTCCTCGGCCGATACGAGCCCTTGGGCCTGGGCCATCCGTAGCTTCATGCGGTCCAGCGCAGGCTTATAGGAGGCCGGTACCGATATGGTCAGCTCCGGCTGCGGGTCGTCCAGATTAATGACGAACGATTCGCCCATCTTGTGAATGCGGGCATTGCCGCGAACGCCGAGCCAACGCAGGGCCAGCAGGGCATGCGTTCGGACCTTCCCGTCCAGCTGCTCGTTGCGGCACGCTCGGCGGAGCAGCTTCTCGCTCCGGTTATCCGGCAGCATACAGAGCATACGGATCGCGTTCAGCACCGTGTCCGGATGCTCCAGCCATGCGCCGATCTGGCGGTAAATATCGTCAACCGATTCGGAAAGCAGCCAGTCCAGCTCCATGCGCCGGCCGGCGAACTCCTCCAGATTCAGCATGCCTTGCTCCTTCAGCGCCTCTACGCCCTGCCTTGCGGCCATCTCGTTGTATGCGGTTTCCAATTCGTCGGCCATCTCCGCAAACGCAGACTTCTCCTGCGCTCCGACACCGAAGCGCTTGGACATGGCGCGCACCCACTCCGAGAGAGCGATCGGGCTTTGCTGGTACATCATCATGGCGAACGTGACCATGTCTTTATCGTAGGGCAGCTGCGCCTGCAGCGCGAACCGGGCAAGCACGGTCTGGGCGTCGTATTCTCTTCGCATCAAGCTCATCGCCAGGACGAGCCCGTTCCAGGCATTGCTGTTGTTTGAATCCTCAAGAACCGCGCGATAGAAGCAAAACGCCGCCGCGCCGTAGGAATCGGATTGTAAATAATGCCGGCCCATCGGACCGAACTCTGGTTGACTCATGGTTTGCTCATCCCCCACGCGTATAATATGTACAGTATACCCTACCCAAGCTCCCATGAAAAACCTTAATTTCTGCATGATGCAAATCCCCGGGAAACTTAATAAAAGCCTGAAGCCCTATGTCGGCTTCAGGCTGAGCTTGCCCAGAAAGTGGTGAAACCTTATCAGCGGGCTTCAGGCACTTATCCTTCCGTTTCTTCCGCTAAGCTACCGGTCCTTTCTTCGCTGCATCGCACGCAGCACCGAACGGAAATCCTCGTCCTTCAGCACAGACTTCTCTGCGCTTCCCCGAAGTCCGGCTTCCGTCGGCGCGTCCGGGAGGGGCTGCTCTTTGAATTGAAGCAGCGCCCGGCGGTAAGCCTCATCCCCCATCGGGACGGCTTCCTCCGCCTCGCGTTCCGCTCCCTCGTTTCCCCGCTCCGGATCATCTTCACCCGGTTCGGCGGAAGCGTACGGATACAGCTCAATCACCGGCGATACGGAAGCCTCTTCCTCCGGCTGCCTCTTCGCGTCCGCGGCCGGGGCCGCGTCTCCGCTCGCCGGCTCCGCTGCCGGGCGTTCGAAAGGCTGCGGCTGCGAAGGCTGCTTGTCCTCCTGAGCCGGACTCACCGGATACTGCCTCTCGCTCCGCTTGACTGGAGCTCTGCCGGAGAACCATTTTACATTAAAGGTGACGAGAGCGACAAGAAGGACAAGTCCGGCAACCATGCTAAGGATCGCAATCGGCATAGCCCTTCCTCCTTGTATGCTAAGAGCAGTTACCGATTCTTTAATGAATTGGAAATTGCTCTTATTTAATTTTTGTTCTTTGAAAAATGAATTTTGATTTATTTATCCGGTTGAGGACGTAGCCCAAGCGAAGGCGCGGGAGTCGTCCCTCCGGGACGAAAAAAATCTTTTAAAAGGTGTTTACGATCTTGTGATGTCTTTGGGAAAATGCCAATAGGTGCT
>NZ_JAQAGZ010000041.1 GCF_027533625.1 Paenibacillus gyeongsangnamensis
CTGGATAGCCAAGTACGGACGGGATAAGCGCTGAAAGCATCTAAGCGTGAAGCCCCCCTCAAGATGAGATTTCCCAGTATGTAAGACCCCTTGTAGACGACGAGGTAGATAGGTTCGGGGTGGAAGCGCGGCAACGTGTGGAGCTGACGAATACTAATCGGTCGAGGGCTTATCCTATAGGTTTTGCGACAGCAAAACCACATCGGAAGCATAGGCTTACCCACAAAGTGAAGAATGAAGCTGACGAAGCGGATTCCGGGTACTTTGCGGGGGCCCCAATAAAGCAAAAAGCAAGAAGAATACACAGCTAAAGTGCGATGTTTCGATCCAGTTTTCAAGGTACAAGGAAAACTTCCGGTGCAGCAGGCGTTGGAAGTTTTTTTCGGTTGATAAGAATTTATAAGTTTTCGTAACTTACAGCTTCGCATCAACCTTGATAAACGCGCCGGTCCTTGTAAGACAAGGATGGCGTAGCCGTTTATCCTGGTTTCGCGAATTCAAGACAAAATAAGACACCTCTTACTGCGCATAGCAGGAGGTGTCTTTGTCGTTGATAATCAAATAACCTTCTTCCCTATGAGCGCGGAAGCGCCAGAGGATATAGAGCCTTGGAAGCATCACCCACAGATGAAAGAACAGCAGGTGGAACAGCAGCTCCGAGGGCAACCACGGGTAGAGGCAGCCGATGAGCACGGCCGTCACGAACAGCAGCTGCAACTGCAGACTGCGAACCCGAGCAACCGCGGCGTAGCTTGAAGGGACTAGGCCAAACCAAGGGAGACGGAAGCTCAGCTGCCATTGCCGAAAGGCCTGAGACCGTTTCACCCTGCGGATAACGATAACGAGCAGGAGATGGATCAACGGCACCAGAACGAGACTGATTAGAAAAGGTAAGGGCTCCGATAAGACCACATCGCGGATCCACAGCGCAAGGGCGATGCCCCAATAAACGTAAGTAAACCATGTCATGTGACGGACCCTTTTTAACAGGGTATAAGTATAGATGGTGGAATCTTTCGATAAGGGTGTGTCGTTATAGTTCTTCAAGGCTTCGACCCCGCTCAAATGCTGAATAATATGAATTACGAATGTACATATCTTTTTATCGGAAGCCCACCGGCAAATGATAAGTGCGATGCACCAAGAATCATCGATTTTCATAAAAATAAGTATGGAATTTGGTATACTCTTAAGAGAATCTGTCCATACTGATAGAAAAGAAGAATAGAGGTGAAGCGAGATGGGCGAAGCGCTGCAGCACGATGTAGTTCACCCTTGCATCATTTGCGGGCAATCCAAAGAACATGGCATCATGATCATATCCGAATTCATATGCGAGGATTGCGAGACTGAGATGGTAAGGACCGACGTGGGCGATGTGAAATATCCGTTCTTCATCCATCAGATGAAGCAAATTTTTTATAAAGAAAACGCGTAAAGCGATGAACGAAGCTCTTTTTTGTCCGAATCGGATGGAAGGGAGCTTTTTTGTTTGGTACAATACGGCATATATCGATTTCGGAAGGAAGGCACGTATCATGTCTCAACAACGAGCGCCCTTGTTTGAAAGCTTGTTAGCGCACCGGGGCTCCCGCGCGGTCAGTTTTCATGTGCCCGGTCATAAATCCGATGCCGGGGTATACGTAGAGAATGAGGAGGCCTCGCAGCTATATGAGCAGATCCTTACGATTGATCTGACGGAAATTCCGGGACTGGACGATCTACATCAGCCGGAGGAGGCCATACATGAAGCGCAGCAGCTTGCGGCAGACTGCTTCGGCGCGGAAGAGACGCTCTTCCTGGTAGGCGGGAGCACGGTAGGCAATCTGGCGATGATTCTGGCCCACTGCCGGCCGGGAGAACGCCTGCTCGTCCAACGGGACGCGCACAAGTCGGTCATCCATGGTTTGATGCTCGCGGGGGCGGAAGCGGTGTTTATTGCGCCGCAGGTGGACGCGGCCGGCGGGATGCGGCTTGGGCTGGACCCGGACAATGTGGAGGAAGCGCTGAGACGTTATCCGGATGCGGTAGGGCTGCTTCTGACGAATCCGAACTATTTCGGGATCGGTTCGGATCTTGCGGCGATCGCAGACAAGCTGCATGCGCGAGGCAAGCTGCTGCTCGTCGATGAAGCCCATGGAGCCCATTACGGCTTCCACCCGGCTTTGCCGCAGTCTGCACTGGCATGCGGAGCGGATGCGGTCGTGCAATCCACGCATAAGATGCTCGCCGCCATGACGATGGGAGCGATGCTTCATCTGCAAGGCAGCCGCGTGCATCGGGACGGAATCAAACGCGTTCTCGCCATGCTTCAAAGCTCCAGTCCTTCGTATCCGCTGATGGCCAGCCTCGATTTAAGCCGGACCATGCTTCAGGCATCCGGACGGGAGCGCATCGGGCGCGGGCTTCAGGCAGTCGCCCGCTTGGAAGAAGGGCTTGAAGCTATTGGCCCGAAGGGACGGCCGCGTTGGCAGCTATGGTCTATGAACGGCGGCAATGAGTCTTACTCCAGAGACCCTTTTAAATTGGCGCTCTTTGATTCAACCGGGCAATGGGACGGGTATGAATTGAAAAGGAGGCTGGAGGAGCAGGGCTGCTATCCGGAAATGACAGATGGCAAGTATGTGCTGCTGGTTTACAGTCTCGCCAGCACGATAGAGGATAGCGAGAAGCTGCTGCAAGCGCTTCGCCGCATCGAGCCGGAGGCCGATGGAGAGGTCAGGGACGATATGCGGAACAGTGCATTGGACACGAGCTGGCTGGCCCGGCCGGACCGGGTGTCGGAGCCGGTATCGTTCGATATGGGGCATATCCGCGGCTTCGAACGGGACATCAAATGGTTGCCGATCGGCGAAAGCGCCGGGTACGCTGCGGCGGAGATGATCATCCCTTATCCTCCCGGTATACCTCTCTTGTATCCGGGAGAAATCATCAGCAGCGCTACGGCTGCGGAATTGGAGATGCATGTGCGAGGGGGGAGCCGGTTTCACGGGCATGATCTTTCCAAGGATGGAAAAATTGCGGTTCGGGTCGCTCCTTCTCACGTTTGAGAGCCGGATATGTTATAGTAAACTATACAGATAAGAAAGAATTGAGGACACCCAAGTGAAATCTGGTTTTTTCATAACCGTAGAAGGCGGAGAGGGAGCAGGCAAATCCTCTGCGATTCAAACGATGATCGAAGTAGCGGCGCAGCGAGGCTTCGAGATAATATCTACTCGGGAGCCCGGCGGCATCCCCATTGCAGAGCAAATCCGCGGGATCGTGCTGGATCGGGCCAATACGGCGATGGACGCGCGCACGGAGGCGCTGCTCTATGCAGCTGCACGAAGACAGCATTTGGCGGAAAAGGTCATTCCGGCCCTCGAGGCCGGCAAGGTCGTGATCTGCGACCGGTTTATCGACAGCAGCCTGGCTTATCAGGGACATGCCCGGGGACTCGGTATCAATGAAGTGTTCTCGATTAACCGTTTCGCTGTTGGCGACTGGATGCCTCAGCTCACCATCTTCATGGACGTGCTCCCGGAGGTGGGACTGGCCCGGATCGAAGCGGACCTAAGCCGCGAGGTGAACCGTCTCGACCTGGAGTCTCTGGTCTTTCATCGGAAGGTGAGAGAGGGCTATCTGCTCGTTGCCGAGCGGTTTCCGGACAGGATCGTCCGAATTGATGCCGGTCAGGAGCTTGAGGCGGTACTTCAGAAAATTACGGAAGTGTTGAACCAAAAGCTGCCTGGGCGAGTATAATGCATTATCGGACTATATAATTGAAGGAATTTTTCAAAGCTTTGTCAAATTATTATAGTAGCAACAAGTTGGAGCTCGCAAAACGATCCTAGTAAAGGAGGCTGGAAGGATGAAATTGGTGATTGCGGTCGTTCAGGACAAAGACAGCAACCGACTCTCGAATGCTCTGATTAAAGAAGGGTTTCGTGCGACGAAGCTGGCGAGCACCGGAGGGTTCCTGCGTGCGGGGAACACGACATTCCTGATCGGAACGGAAGACGAACGGATCAGCGAGGTGTTTCAAGTCATCAAGGCGAATTGTAAAATTCGCGAGCAAATGGTTACCCCGGTTTCCCCGATGGGAGGAACGACGGATTCGTATATTCCGTTCCCTGTCGAGGTTCAGGTTGGCGGAGCCGCGGTTTTTGTACTTCCGGTCGAGCGGTTCGAACATTTCTAGGATAAGGCGGTACACAGCGTGAAAATCAATCCGGGCTGGCGCCCTTTCGGCAAAGAGATGGTAAAAAGCGAGAATGCTTCGTCCCAGCAGCTACAGCAGAAAACCTTCTCCGATATGATGCGGCACCATGACGAAAGGGCAACGCAGGAGCAGCTGCAGCGCATTCTTCAAGAGATTGACCAGCAGGGTCTGCGGCTGTCCAAGTCGATGACGGTACGCGAGCTGAGACAGTATAAACTGCTGGTCAAGCAATTTTTGGAGGAAACGGTGCGCCGCGGAGTCGGGCTGCGGGATACGCGCGGCTGGGACCGCCGCGGGCGTTCCAAGCGGTACAAGCTGCTGGAGGAAATCGATGCGGAATTGCTCGGCATGGCCGACGATCTTCTCGACAGCGAGCAGGGGCGGATCGATCTTCTCAACAAGATCGGGGAAATCCGCGGCATGCTTATCAATTTGTTTTTTTAGATTGTTACGAAAGGATTAAGGCGGGTGCCATGTCTTTTGCAGCGATAGAAGGACAGGATCGGGTTAAGAGGATACTTCAGAACAGTCTTAGGGAAGACAAGGTTTCCCATGCATATATATTTACAGGCCCGGCAGGGACAGGCCGGCGGGCAATGGCGAAGGCTTTTGCCCAGGCGATTTACTGCAAGGTGCTCCCGGACGATGCTTGCGGAGAATGTCTCGACTGCCGCAAGGTGGAGCACGGGAACCATCCGGATCTCTATATTATTGAACCGGATGGCGCTTCGATCAAGATAGAGCAGATTCGCGAGCTGCAGAAGCAGTTCGCTTACCGCGCATCGGCGTCCGGAGTGAAGATGTACATTCTTCAGGATGCGGATAAAATGACCGTACAGGCGGCCAACAGCCTGCTTAAATTTCTGGAGGAGCCGACCTCCCAGGTCGTGGCGGTACTGCTCACGGACAACGGCAATGCGCTGCTGCCGACGATTCGGTCGCGCGCGCAGTGGGTTCCTTTCATGCCGCTGAACAAGTCTTCCATGACGAAGCAGCTGCTTAACGAAGGCCATCCTGCGGTGCTGGTGCAAGCGGCCGTCCGCCTGGCGTCCGGAACCGGGGCGGCCCGGGAGCTCATTCAAGGAAATGGGTTTGCGGAAATCCGAAATCTAGTGATACAATTAACAAAGGAGAGTTTGTCCCGGCTTCCGTCAGCTCTGCTGACCGCACAGCAAAAGCTCGGGAAAGGGGAGCTCTCGGAGCAGCTTCCGCGTTTCTTGGACATGCTCATATTGTGGCTTAAAGATATGGTCCGGCTGAGTCTCGGCCATCGGGACGATTTGGTTTACACCGATCAGACCGAATGGATGACGCAGCAGGTTTATCAATACCGCGTAGAGCATTGGATCTCGTGCCTCGAGCATGCGGTAGAAACGCAGAAACGACTGCGGTTTCATGCCAATTCCCAGCTGGCGCTGGAAAATATATTAATGCGGCTCAAGGGGGTGTAGGATTGTTCTCGGTTGTGGGAGTCCGCTTCAAGAAGGCGGGCAAGATTTACTATTTTGACCCAAGCGACCTGCCCGCCGATAAGGATAGCGCGGTCATCGTCGAAACGGCCCGCGGCGTAGAGTACGGGACAGTGGTGATCGGACGCAGAACCGTCGGGGAAGCCGACGTCGTGCTGCCGCTCAAGAAGGTCATCCGGATGGCGGATCAGCAGGACGCGCAGCTGGTAGATGATAACAAGAACGCTGCTAAGAATGCTTTTGCCATATGTCAGGACAAGATTCGGGATCACCAGCTCCGAATGAAGCTGGTTGACGTTGAGTATACATTTGACCGGAACAAGATTATTTTTTATTTCACGGCGGAGGGCCGGGTCGATTTCCGGGAGCTGGTGAAGGATTTGGCCAGCATTTTCCGTACCCGGATCGAGCTGAGACAGATCGGCGTTCGCGATGAAGCCAAGATGCTCGGAGGGATCGGGCCGTGCGGCCGGATTCTGTGCTGCTCCTCGTTCCTCGGCGATTTCGAACCGGTATCGATCAAGATGGCGAAGGATCAGAACCTGTCGCTGAATCCGACGAAGATTTCCGGTTTGTGCGGCCGTCTGATGTGCTGCCTGAAGTATGAGCATGATAATTACGAAAGCGCTAAAGATGATCTGCCGCGCGTCGGCAGTGAAGTGGTTACCCCATTCGGCAACGGACGCCTGATTTCGCTTAATGTGAACGAACGAGTGGCGAAGGTGCAAGTATTTGATTTGAAGAAGGTCATGGACCTGCCTTTAGATGACGTCGTGGAACAGCATTAAAACCAGCTTCTGCTCTTGCGGCTTGAGGTGAAAGCGTGGATAAACGGGATATATTCGTACAAATCGAACAAATGGAAGAACAAATGGGCGCTCTCTATGCCGATCTGGGTCAAATTAAACGGCAGATCGTCGAGCTGCTGGAGGAGAACAAGCGCCTGAGTATAGAAAACGGCCAGCTGCGCAAGCTGTTAAAGAAGGACGCGGAAGTGACGGCTTCCGCTGTATTGCAAACCGCAGGTTCCGTCGCGCCTTCTAAAGAGCCGCCCGTCGGCCAAGGCCATGACAATTTGACCCGCATTTATCATGAAGGGTTTCATATTTGTAACGTTTATTACGGACATTTGCGGACCGAAGGCGATTGCCTCTTCTGCATGTCTTTCTTGAATAAATAAATGCTGCCGTAGGGAAGGAACTCTTCTCTACGGTTTTTTTGGAATCGCTGGACAGAAAAGGGAAGAGGAACGATAGTGGATCAAGTACCGATCTATGAGCGTGAGCGGATCGATGAATTGCTGACGCACGATTTGAAAATTATACAAAGCGACGAGGTATTCAGCTTTTCTTTGGATGCGGTGCTGCTCGGCCGCTTCTGCTCGGTGCCGCCCCGGGGGCGGGTCGTCGACCTGTGCTCCGGCAACGGGGTCATTCCTTTGCTCTTAAGCACCAGGACGAAGGCAAGCCTGACCGGCGTGGAAATCCAGGAGCGGCTCGCGGATATGGCGGTCCGGAACGTGAAAATCAACGGTCTTGAAGACCGGATCGAGATGCTACGAATGGACCTGAAGGAGGCACCGGAGCGACTCGGCAACGGCACCTTCGATACGGTCACGGTGAACCCGCCTTATCTCCCCGTTCCGAATGGCGAACAAAATGTGAATGCGCATATCGCCGCCGCCCGGCATGAAGTGTTCTGCACGCTGGACGATGTTGTACGCGTGAGCAGCCGGCTGGTGAAGAGCGGCGGAAAGGTCGCGATGGTGCACCGGCCGAGCCGGCTCATCGATATTTGCTGCACGATGCGGCAGTACCGGCTGGAGCCGAAGCGGATCCGCTTCGTTCATCCCCGTGCCGATATGGAGGCGAATATGGTGCTGATCGAGGCGATGCGGGACGGCAAGCCGGAGATTCGGACGCTGCCGCCTTTGATCGTCTACAAGCAAGGGACGGAATATACCGAGGAGCTGATGGACGTCTATTACGGCCGGCGGGATGCACTGCTGGATTCATCCACTACATAGAGCTGAGGGGTTTCTTGTGAACATTCAAAAAAGCTATCAGGAACATACCGCGGCCGGAAAGCTGTATCTGGTCGGCACGCCGATCGGCAATCTGGAGGACATGACCTACCGGGCCGTCCGTATACTGCAGGAGGTGCAGCTCATCGCGGCGGAAGATACGCGCCACACCCGCAAGCTGTTAACGCATTTCGAGATCTCGACCAGGCTCGTGAGCTATCACGAGCACAATAAGCATGCCAGCGGGCCTGAGCTGATCCGGCTGCTGAAGGGCGGTGACAGCATCGCGCTCGTCAGCGATGCGGGACTCCCGGCCATCTGCGACCCCGGCGCAGATTTGGTCCGGATGGCCGTGGAAGAGGCCATCGACGTCATTCCCGTGCCGGGCGCGAACGCGGCGCTGTCGGCTCTCATCATGTCGGGGCTGCCAACCGACAAGTTCAAGTTCCTCGGCTTCCTGCCGCGGGACAAGAAGCCGCTCACCCAAGAGCTGGCCGCGGTAAACCGCGAGCAGGCCACGCTCCTCTGCTACGAGTCGCCGCACCGGCTCGTGAAGACGCTCTCCGCGATGGAGGCCGCCTTCGGCCCGGATCGCGAGATTGTCCTCGTGCGCGAGCTGACCAAGCGCTACGAGGAAGCCCTCCGCGGTACGCTCGCGGAGGCGCTCCTGCACCTCGCGGAGCATCCCGCGCAGGGCGAGTACGTCGTCGTCGTCCGCGGCGCCGAGGATGACCCTTCCGCCCCGCGCAGCGAGGACGCCTGGTGGGCCGGCCTCACGGCCGAGGAGCACGTAGCCCGCTACGAGGCCGACGGCCTGGACCGCAAGGAGGCGCTGAAGCGCGCCGCCTCCGACCTGGGCGTCCCTAAGCGCGAGCTGTATAACCAGCTTCACCGGGATTCGTAGGGGGAGAAGTAGGCTTTCAAGGAAGTTGGTTGCGATGCTGCGTAGCAGCGGGCTATGCTTTTGACCTTGCTTTTGACCTTGCTTTTGACCTTGCTTTTGACCTTGCTTTTGACCTTGCTTTTGACCTTGCTTTTGACCTTGCTTTTGACCTTGCTTTTGCTCTTGCTTTTGCTCTTGCTTTTGCTCTTGCTTTTGCTCTTGCCTTTGCGCTTGCCCTTGCTCTTGCCCTTGCTCTTGCCCTTGCTCTTGCTTTTGCTCTTGCTTTTGCTCTTGCCTTGCTCTTGACCTGCTCGAACAGGAGCTTGCAAGGCTTGCCTTGCAGGGCGGGGATACGGTGGTCATGCCTGCAACATCGCACAAACGTCGGCGCACACTCGGCCCTTCCACGTAAGAACGCCGCCGTGAAGCGGGTCCGAGCCGACCCAACCGCCATCCCAAGCGGCGGCAGGTCGGCTCGGACGAAAAGCGCTCCCTCCACCAACTGCTCGCCGAAGCGTGGGGTCCAGGGGCGGGAGCCCCTGGGGTCCCCCGGGGGGGATTTAGGGGGCGCCACCGGCAGTGGCTCAAAAAGAATCCCCGATCCATAAAGGATCGGGGATATAGAGGAGATATGAAAAAGGTTAGAATTACCTTAGTTAAAATTGCTAACTTTATTATAACCTATTTTTTTTATTTTGTCACAGGTATTGGCATTTCGGATAAGCAATCGTGGCAAACAATTTTTCCTTTGAAATAAGACACGTTCTCAGCGTTGCCGCAGAAGATACAAGCAGGCTCATATTTCTTCAGCATGATGCGCTCGCCGTCCACATAAATTTCCAAAGCGTCCTTCTCTCCGATGCCGAGCGTTCTGCGCAATTCAATCGGAATAACAACGCGGCCCAATTCGTCAACTTTTCTCACGATTCCTGTAGATTTCATCATTAATAAATTCCCCTCTCTAAGAAGTAAAAAAATAATCGCCATGTTTCGACATAATTCTCTTTACTTATGATACCAACCATTCCCATAATAGTCAACATTAAATTAAGAGATTCTAATGCTATGATTTGGGAATTGAGGATTTTTTGACAAATTATTTAATGCAAATGCGACTAAAATTGTGATGCTTCTCACAAAATCTAGCGAAATTTCATTGTTCTTGAAGGAGTTTCAAATTCGAAATCGAAAGTGTTTGTCAACCAAAAAAGGAATTGAAAAGGGAATGAATTCGACAAAATTCGACATAATATTTGATTTTCATCCGACATTCATGTCGAAAACAAAAGTTTTAAAGGAGGTTAGCTCATGACCGCTCCCTTGAGTGAAGAAAAAGTATTTAAAGATCCGGTTCACAAGTACATTTATGTTCAGGATCAAACCATCTGGGATTTGATCAACACGAAGGAATTTCAAAGGCTGCGCCGGATCAGGCAGCTCGGCACCTGCTTCCTGACCTTCCACGGGGCCGAGCACAGCCGCTTCTCGCATTCGCTCGGCGTATACGAAATCACACGCAAGATCCTCTCGCAATTCGAGCGCAATCAGTTCGAGGATTGGCCGAAAGAGGAACGGCTGCTTTGTCTTTGCGCCGCGCTGCTGCATGACGTTGGCCACGGGCCCTTCTCGCATTCCATTGAGAAAACGTTCGGCACCCATCATGAGGAGTGGTCCTGCCGCATCGTCCTCGGCGACACGGAGGTTAACCGCGTGCTGCGCGAGGTCTCGCCGGAGTTTCCTGCGAAAGTGGCCGGCGTCATCGCCAAAACGTATTCGCGCGAAATCGTCGTAAGCCTTATTTCGAGTCAGCTCGACGCCGACCGCATGGATTATTTGCTCCGAGATGCGTATTTTACCGGAGTAAATTACGGCACCTTCGATCTGGAGCGGATTCTGCGGGTCATGCGTCCGTATCGAGGCCACATTGTGGTCAAGGAAAGCGGGATGCACGCGGTGGAGGATTACTTGATGTCCAGATACCAAATGTACTGGCAGGTGTACTTTCACCCCGTCACGCGCAGCGCCGAAGCCGTGCTTCATAAAGTATTCGAGCGGGCCAAGCAATTATTTGAGGAGGGGTACCGGTTCGGCTTTATGATCCATCCGCTGGAGAAGCTATTCCGCAGGGAGCTGACCACCCAGGATTACTTCCTTCTGGATGAAGCGTTTATGCAGACTGTACTGATGCAGTGGACCTTTGAAGACGATCCGATTCTTGCCGACCTGAGCTCACGATTTCTTCAGCGGCATCTCTTTAAATACGTTACGCTGGACCGGCTGGACGTGCAGCAGCTGGAGAAGCTTCGTGCCGCGATGAATGAACTGGGCTGGGACCCCTCGTTTTATATGGAAATTGATTTTCCTTCCGACCTTTCGTATGATGTTTACCGTCCGGGAGATCATGATGAGAAGCTCCCGATTCTGCTGCTCGACTCCAAGGACAGCTTAACGGAGATTTCCCGAAAATCCGAGATCGTCCGTTCGATCAGTGGATTTCATATGGGAAAATACCACCTTTATTACCCGCAGGAGCTTCCAATCAATCAACTGGAGCCGGGCATAAGGAAAATATTTCAAATTGAATAATTTCCCAATGGATCCAGGCTTTGTACTGCAATAAATATAGAAAACTTTAGGACTTCAAAGAACGGAAAAGAGGTACAGCCATGCTTATCGACACACATGCCCATTTAAACGCCGCGGCTTTCGATGAAGATCGACATGACGTCATCCGGCGCGCAGTTGAACAAGGAATTAGTCGAATTGTCAACGTCGGATTTAATCGAGAAACGATCCCCAGCTCCCTCGCGCTGGCGGAGCAATACGATTTTATTTATTCGACAGTCGGTTGGCATCCGACCGACGCCAAAGACATGACGCAGGAGGACCTGGAATGGATCGAGTCGCTCTGCAGCCATAAGAAGGTCGTCGCTATAGGCGAGATTGGTCTCGATTACTATTGGGATACGTCGCCCAAGGAGGTGCAGGACCGGGTCTTCCGCGAACAAATCCGTCTGGCCCGCAAGATGGGTTTACCGATCGTGATTCATAACCGGGACGCCCATCATGACGTCGTAAAGACGCTGCGGGAGGAAAAAGCCCATGAGGTCGGAGGCGTGATGCATTGCTATTCCGGCAGCTGGGAAACGGCCCGCATGTGTCTGGACATGAACTTCTATATCTCCTTCGGCGGACCGGTTACGTTCAAGAACGCCAAGCAGCCGAAGGAAGTGCTCGCCCAGGTGCCGCTTGATCGTCTCCTTATCGAAACCGACGCTCCCTACCTCGCTCCGCACCCTTACCGGGGCAAGCGAAACGAAACCTCTTATGTTCGTTTAGTCGCTGAAACGGCAGCCGAAATCAAGGGCTTGTCTCTAGAAGAGCTTGCCGAAGCTACTACGCGAAATGCGATAAAACTTTTCGGTTTAACGTGAAGCTAAGAGGGGGTATGGACAGCCCTTTTTTTAGCGTAAACTAGATAAACCAAGAAAAATAGGTCAAATCGTACGTCATACAAAGAGAAAGAAGGGTTTAGTCTATAGATTGAGCGATTTTTCATCATATCGGTCTAAAATCGCTCTTTTTTTCAAAGTTTGTATGCTTTACAACTTTACCCTCGGCATCGTAAACTCAATATTAACTTCATACGATTACCAATTTTCCAACATCGCTGAGTTTCCGTAAGGGAAACGGGGGAACCGTTAGCGCGGCAGTCCGGGTCGAAGTCATGATTCGGCAGTCCAAGTTTTGGGGTGAATCCTAGGGATACTTCGTATGCTCTGGGTAGGGCGACTCTCAAGTCCGAATCCGTCAGCTAACCTCGTAAGCGTCAAGAGAGAGGTAACAATTGTCGTGTGCTTCTATTTTTCATTTGCCCAAATGAGAAAAAGTCACGGGAAGGTTCCTCTTCTCCGATGACTTTTTTTGTTGTTTCCCCGTTCAATGGGATAAATGTCCAAGCCGTAAATTGATGGGAAATCCCTAGGAGGTGGCGATGGCAAGCAAGTCGATCATCTGATGGCAATAGCAGGAACAGTTGGTAATTGGATCATACATTTTACCATAGTCGCGTCAGATCTACTCATGCATAACACTCGGGTGGCGGGGCTTTTGAAGGAGGACCGAACTAGTGGGCGTTGTGACTTCAGAACAAACCCATGTAAGACGATCATCCAGCATGACCTTCGCATTGCGATGGAAGCATGAAAACTTGCGTTTGATATCGATCATTGCTCTTATTTCATTCGCTATGACTTTCATGTTTTTGATGATGTTATACGGTACAGCTATCAAACGTGTATCGATCGTTGTGGATGGCCAGGAAAAAACGGTCAATACGAGACATTACGTTCTACAACGCATACTGGATGAGCAAGGCATCTCGGTCGGAGAGCACGACAGAGTATCGCAGCCTTTGAATGTCGCGGTGAAATCGGGAGACCGGATCACGATTGACAAGGCGAAGCCGATTACGCTGACGGCCGACGGAGAGAGCAAAACCGTGTACACCACGGGCAAGACGGTGGGAGCCGCACTGACGGATCTGAAGATCGATCTGGGCGAGCTCGATAAGGTTACCCCGGCCCAAGAGGCGGGTTTGCCGGACAACAGCGAGATTAAAGTGGTGAGGGTCAATAAGCAATTGGAAGAGGAAACGGAGCCGATTGCATTCGAGACCGTAAAGAAGAACGATCCCCAGATCGTTAAAGGCAAGGAGCAGGTCGTCCAAGAGGGCAAAGAGGGCGTGCTGCTGAAGAAGAAGGAAAAGCTGTTCGAGGACGGCGTCCTCGTTTCCGAGCAAGTCGTGGACCAGAAGGTCCAGTCCGAGAGCGTCCAGAAGGTGGTCGCTATTGGAACGAAGAACCCGGTTGCCGTGCTGTCCGCATCCTCCCCAAGTACGGACGTGAACAAAGGCGGCGTGAATTTCCCGGTGAAGCAAGTGATTAATAATGTCACTCTGACGGCTTATTCCGCCGGTGCCTCCTCTACAGGCAAGAGCAGCGGAAACCCATCCTACGGGTTGACATCCTCAGGAGCGAGAGTAAGTGAAGGACGCACGATTGCCGTGGATCCGAAGGTGATTCCGATGGGCTGGTGGGTATATATCGACGGAATCGGTTTCCGCAGAGCGGAAGACACCGGCAGCGCGGTCAAGGGCAACGTGATCGATGTCTATTTTGACAGCAATGATTATGCCAACCGGTTCGGCACGAAGCGGGGATATACCGTATACGTGATCGGCCCGACGAAGCCGTCGGCCGACTAAGGGTCCGCGTGATCGGGTAGACTCATGATATAAAATAGTTGAAAGAAGAGGCATTCCCTTGCCGGGACCTCTTCTTTTTCTGCTTGTATGGAAAGAAGGATGGAAGTGCGATGATTAAGGAAATCATTGTTGTAGAAGGAAAGGACGATACCGTCGCCATCAAGCGGGCGGTCGAAGCGGAGACGATCGAGACGGGCGGCTCGGCGATCAACAAGGATATCATTAAACGGATCCGCCTGGCCCAGCAACGCAGAGGCGTCATCGTATTCACGGACCCGGACCATGCCGGAGAACGGATCCGTAAGATTATCGCCTCCCAGGTACCGGGCTGCAAACATGCCTTCCTGTCCCAGGAGGAGGCTTCAAGCAAAGGGGATATCGGGGTGGAGAACGCTTCGGCGGAAGCGATCCGCAGGGCGCTCGAGCAGGTGAAGACCGATTACCGCGCGGCGGCGTCGGTCATCACGATGGAGGATTTGATCGGCGCAGGACTGATCGTCCATCCGCAGGCTGCCGCCAGAAGACTCGCCATCGGCAAGCTGCTGGGCATCGGCTACTGCAACGGCAAGCAATTTTACAACCGGTGCCGGATGTTTCAAATTTCACGGGAGGAATTTGCGGCGGCGTACCGGAAATTAGAGGAGGAAGAAGGAACGCATCATGAATAAAGACCATAGCGGCACCTCTGTCGGACAAGCGGCCTTGGATATCGCATCTCCGAAACGGACGAATGACTTGCTGAGGAAGCATAATCTGACGTTGAAAAAGAGTCTGGGCCAGAACTTTCTGGTGGATCCGAATATATTGAACAAGATTGTCTCCGCCGCCGATCTCGACGCTTCGAAGGGGGCGCTGGAGATCGGCCCCGGGATCGGCGCGTTGACGCAGCAGCTGGCCAAGATCGCCGGCCGCGTCGTCGCCGTAGAGATTGACCAGCGGCTGCTGCCGCTGCTCCAAGAGACGCTCGAGGGCTATCCGCAGGCAACGGTCGTACTTGGGGACGTGCTGAAGGTCGATCTGCGCGCGCTCATCAAGGAGCAATTTCAAGGCGTAAGCAAAATCAGCGTCGTCGCCAACCTGCCTTACTACGTAACGACTCCGATTCTAATGAAGCTGCTTGAGGAAAAGCTGCCGCTGGAGCATATCGTCGTCATGATCCAGAAGGAAGTGGCGGACCGCATGGCGGCTCCGCCGGGAGGAAAAGACTACGGCAGCCTGAGCATTGCCGTGCAATATTACTGCGAGCCGGAGATCGTTACGATCGTTCCGCATACGGTATTTATTCCTCAGCCGAACGTAGATTCCGCCGTCATTAAGCTTACGGTTCGGGAACGCCCGCCGGTTGAGGTGGAGGATGAAGCGTTCTTCTTCGATGTCGTGCAGGCTAGCTTCACCCAGCGCCGAAAGACCATTTACAACAATCTGGCGGCCAAGTACTTCACCAAGGAAACGAAGCCGCAATTGGAGGGCTTGCTGCACGAGGCGGGGATTGAGCCGTCGCGCCGCGGCGAGACGCTGTCCATGGAAGAATATGCGCGGCTCAGCCGCGTCCTCGCCCGGCATTTGAACAAAACCGGCATGTAAAGTCGCCTTTCGCGCAGGCGCCGTACTGGCACCAAATGCCTATCACCGCATACGATAGACGAGGAGGCGATGCAGCCATGAAGCAGGGAGACCTGGTCACTCGGAAGTCGTATGGTGGTGACATTGTTTTCAAAATTCAAGAAATCAGGCGGCAGCAGGCCGTGCTTCGCGGAGTCGAGCTTCGGCTGTTGGCCGATGCCCCTTTGCCAGATTTGGAATTCGTGCCGCAGCTGGACCCTTTTCAATATATGAGCCCGCCCCATCCGTGGTGGATGGAAACGATGAAACGGTCTTTGACGTCTGCGACCGTTCCGGTGCCGACCGGCAGCGAGACGCAGCCGCCATCATACTGGCCCGGCGCTGCGGAGAGCGCGAAGCCGAGGCCGGCTTATTTTGATATGCCGGGTAAGGTGCTTCATTTGGACGGAGATCCGGCCTATCTGCGAAAATGCATGGGGCTGTACGGAGAGCTGCGCGTACCGGCGGAAGGCTATTACGTTCCGGAAGCGAGCATGGCCGATGCCTTGTATCGGCTGCTCCCGCAATCCCAGCCGGATATCGTTGTCATAACGGGACATGATGGAATTCTGAAGCAGCGTCAGTCGCTGGATATTACACAGCTTAGCAGCTACAAGAACTCGCATAACTTCGTCAATGCGGTTCGCGCCGCGCGGGCCTACGAGAAGAACCGCGATGCGCTGACCGTCATTGCGGGAGCTTGCCAGTCCCACTTTGAGGCGCTGCTGCAAGCGGGCGCGAACTTCGCGAGCTCCCCGGCCCGCGTCCTCATCCATGCGCTCGATCCGCTCTGCATTGCCGCCAAGGTAGCTTATACCCCGATAAGGGATACCGTCGATATCATCGATGTCATCGGACTCACGCACAGCGGCATCGAGGGGCTCGGAGGGATTGAATCCCGGGGAAGCTACCGCAGGGGAGTTCCCAAAATTCCATATGCCGTTCCGAAATAAGCGCCGAGCCGGCGCTTTTTTTCATTTGATTAGGATGTATAAGTTTTCGTAACTTATAGTTCGCATCAACCTTGATAAACGTGCTGGTCCTTGTAAGACAAGGACGGCGTAGCCGTTTATCCTGGGCTGCCCATTGTATAATTCGGGAAGGTTATGAGCATATTAACATAGGCCCATCGGCCGCTCCGGGAATAAAAGAAAAATTCCGTTGACAACAGGTTTGTCTGATTGATATAATATTCGGTTTAAATTGACATACTACATACGTTGAGTTATAATTTAAAAGGAAAGAGGTGGTACTGGTCAATGGCAAAAAATACGCTATTGGAGATCAAACGCAGTTTGGAACCTCATGTCGGACAGAAGATTATGTTAAAAGCGAATGGCGGTCGCCGCAAGACAATCGAACGATCCGGTGTATTGGAGGAAACCTACCCTTCCGTATTTATCGTAAAGCTCGATCAAGAACAGCATGCTTTTAAGCGCGTCTCTTACAGCTACGCAGACATCCTTACAGAATCCGTTCAGGTAACGGTATGCAACGATGACGGCGAAGTAAGAATTACTATACAGCAATAGCTTACGAAACGGCTCCCCTTCGCGGAAGCCGTTTTTTAGTACTCATGGGCGGCGGGTGAATGACATCTCGCACTGACGTACATACTAGTCATACGCGCTAGTGACCACTTCAGACGATCCAAGGAGGTTATGCGAATGTCACGCAGACGACGCGGAATGATGTCCGAGGAATTTAAGTACGAGCTTGCCAAGGACCTGGGTTTCTATGAAACCGTTCAGCGTGAAGGCTGGAGCGGGATCCGCACGAAGGATGCCGGCAACATGGTGAAGCGGGCGATACAGATAGCGGAGCAAGCGCTCAGCAAGCAGCAGGCTTCCGCGCAGCCGGCCCAGGTATACGGGCAGCAGCCGATGCAGCCGATGTATGCAGCGTCCCAGCAGCCGCCCGCAGCGAACTACGCGTATCAGACAGCGCAGCCGATGCCGGGTACTTTCATGGTCGGATCGCAGGGACAGCAGCCGTACGGCTACCGGCCAACGCCGTAAGGATTGACGACTTCAAGAAGCTAGAGCCCTGACGAAGAGGCTGTAGCTTTTTTTTGTTCGGTTTTTGGTATAGTATTAGAAAAGATGGCATGAAGCCCCAATAGGGCGGACAGACAGGACGAAGAAGGTGTCGTACATGAAGGTATTCGAGAAAGCTCCGGCAAAGATCAATTTATCTCTGGATGTTTTATATAAGCGTGAGGATGGCTATCATGAAGTTGAGATGGTCATGACGATGGTGGACTTAGCGGACCGGATCGAGATGCAGGAGCTGCCGCGGGATACGATCATCATCTCCAGCCAGGCGGGATACATCCCGCTGGACGAGAAGAATTTGGCGTTCCAGGCGGCCCGTTTGATTAAAGAAAGGTACGATGTGAAGAAAGGCGTATACATACACCTGGACAAAAAGATTCCGGTAGCCGCCGGTCTCGCCGGAGGCAGCAGCGATGCCGCCGCGACGCTCAGAGGCCTTAACCGGTTATGGGGACTCGGTATTCCGGATTCCGAGCTGCTGCGGTTAGGGGCGGAGCTCGGCTCCGACGTGCCGTTCTGCGTTACGGGAGGCACGGCGATCGCCCGCGGAAGGGGAGAGAAGCTGGAGCCGATCGAAGCGCCGCCGCAGTGCTGGGTCGTATTGGCCAAGCCTCCGATCAATGTATCGACCTCGGAAATCTACGGCAAGCTCAACGCGAAAGCGATCAAGCGCCATCCGTCGACGGAGCGGATTCATGAGGCGATACGAGGGAAAAAGTTCGACATGCTGTGCTCGGAGCTCGGCAATGTGCTGGAGGAGGTCACGCTCGATTTGTACCCGGAGGTGCGCCAGCTGAAGGAATGCATGCTGAAGCTGGGAGCCGACGGCGTACTGATGTCCGGCAGCGGCCCGACCGTGTTCGGGCTTGTCTCGAAGGAAGCGAAGGTTTCGCGGGTCTATAACGGATTGAGGGGCTTCTGCAAGGACGTATTCGCCGTCCGCCTGCTGACTTGAGCTGACCCAGCTATGTCAGTTTAATGTGATAATAATTTTCATGCAATCCCTTGAACAAATACGTATAAAAATGGTATATTTTCATTATATTATTCGGATTTTATCCATATAACTATAAGGCCAGGGGGGGACGCCGATGAAAAAAATGAAGAGAAGCGCAAGATTGGTCGAGATGACGCAATACTTGCTTTTTCGCCCCCATACGCTCATTCCGTTAACAACGTTCGCAGACCGATACAATTCCGCCAAATCCTCCATCAGCGAGGACCTCGCCATCATCAAGGAAGTTTTTGAGGAAGAGGGCCTTGGCGAACTCCAGACGCTGGCGGGTGCCGCCGGCGGCGTAAAGTTCATTCCTCGCGTGTCGAAAACGCATTCCTTGCAGTTCATTACACAGCTCTGCCGGCAGCTGAAGCAGCCGGAGCGCATTCTGCCGGGCGGTTATTTATACATGTCCGACATTATGGGGCAGCCGCTGATCCTGAACGAGGTCGGGAAGATGTTCGCTTCCGTCTTCGCGGGCAAAGACATCGATGTGGTCATGACCGTGGAAACGAAGGGCATTCCGCTCGCGTACTCCACGGCGACTTATTTGAATCTGCCGGTCGTCATTGTCCGCCGGGACAATAAGGTCACCGAAGGCTCGGCTGTAAGCATCAATTATGTGTCGGGCTCGAACAAGCGGATTCAAACGATGTCTTTGTCCCGCCGCGCGCTGAAGGAGGAGTCGAGGGTGCTCATCATCGATGACTTTATGCGTGTAGGCGGAACCATACACGGAATGATGGACCTGCTGCAGGAATTTAAAGCGACGGTAAAGGGCGTAGGGGTATTCGTGGAATCGGGAGAAGTGGAAGAGCATTTGGTGGAGGATTATATTTCGCTTGCCAAGTTGTCGGCCGTCGATCCCAAGACGAAGCAAATTACGGCGGAGCCGGGCAATTATTTCAGTGAAGAATCGGACGAGGAGTGAAAGACGATGAAATTGAATCAGGTTTCTACAGCAAGCGCTCCGGCAGCGATCGGGCCTTATTCGCAAGCGATGCAAATCGGGG
Organism: Paenibacillus gyeongsangnamensis; assembly: GCF_027533625.1. Taxonomy (GTDB): domain Bacteria; phylum Bacillota; class Bacilli; order Paenibacillales; family NBRC-103111; genus Paenibacillus_G; species Paenibacillus_G gyeongsangnamensis. The sequence continues at coordinate 19,512 of NZ_JAQAGZ010000041.1, forward strand.
GTCTCCTGTTTACTTCGGGACAGATCCCGCTCGGTCTGGACGGCGCAGTCATAGAGGGCGGAATCAAAGAGCAGACGCATCAAGTGTTCCGCAATCTGGCGGCCGTGCTTGAAGCGGGCGGAAGCTCCTTCAACCGGGTTGTGAAAGCGACCGTGTTTATCAAGGATATGAACCAATTCGCCAAGGTGAATGAAATTTACGCTTCCTACTTCGGCGATCATAAACCGGCGCGTTCGACCGTAGAAGTAGCGCGTCTGCCCAAGGATGTTCTTGTCGAAATTGAGCTGATTGCAGCGGTAGCTGTCGAATCGTAAAGAATATATAAAGTATTTATAAAATTGATTTAAAAGATTCGAAAAAAAGAAGGATTTTGCACTAAAATGTGGAATTTATCACTTAAGTCATAAGATGGAAAAAGGTGGTGAACACAAGTGCAAATTACTGACGTCAGACTTCGTCGGGTCAACTCCGAAGGCAGAATGAAAGCCATTGCATCCATTACCATCGATAACGAATTTGTTGTTCATGACATTCGTGTAATTGACGGTAATAACGGGATGTTCGTGGCTATGCCGAGCAAGCGTACACCAGACGGCGAGTTTAGAGATATCGCCCACCCGATTTCCTCTTCTACCCGTGAAAAAATCCAGGCTGCGGTCCTCGCCGAATACGAGCGGGCCGCGACGGAAGAAGAAGTCATCGAAGAAGGAGCTTAATATTGTGTTCAAGAGAGAGCCGGACGGCTCTCTTTTCTTTTTTTCGCATCTAGGCTATATTGGGTCTAAGGCGTTATGCCCTGGGCAGACGTTGATTATACCTTATAGAGATCAACCATTATGCGGAAAAAGGAGATGGAGAAATTGAACATGATGGGAATCGTACTTGCTGCAGGTCAAGGCAAGCGTATGAAATCGAAGCTCTACAAAGTGCTGCATAAGGTGTGCGGGAAGCCGATGGTCGGCCATGTGGTGACCGCGCTTGAGAACATAAATACGGCCCGAACCGTCGTTGTGGTCGGCCACGGCGCGGATGCGGTGAAATCTTATCTCGGAGACCGCGTCGAATATGCGCTTCAGGAACAGCAGCTCGGAACCGGGCATGCGGTGCTGCAGGCGAAGGATTTGCTGGAATCCGAAGAAGGGCTTACGATCGTCATTTGCGGAGATACGCCGCTTGTATCGGAAGAAACGCTGGAGGGCATGGTTCGACTGCACCAAGACAAGGGCGCTGCAGCTACCATTCTGACGGCGGAGATGGACAAGCCTCACGGATACGGGCGCATTCTGCGCGACGCACGGGGCTTCGTCAGCTCGATCGTAGAAGAGAAGGATTGCACGGATGAGCAGCGACTGGTCAAGGAAATCAATACGGGGACGTACTGCTTCGACAATAAAAAGCTGTTCGAGGCGCTGTCGCTCGTGAAGAACGATAATGCCCAGAACGAATACTACCTGACGGATGTCATTGCGATACTTGCCTCCCAAGGGTCCATCATCGAAGGCTATGTCATGAAGGAGGCTATCGAGGCCATCGGAGTCAACGACCGGCTGGCGCTGGCCGAAGCCGAGCAGGGGATGCGGGCGCGCATTAACCGCCGCCATATGATTAACGGCGTGACGCTGGTCGATCCGGCCAATACCTATATCGAAGCGGAAGTGCAGATCGGCTCCGATACGGTCATTTACCCCGGAACCGTGCTGAAGGGCGATACGGTCATCGGGAGCGATTGCGTGATCGGGCCTCAGGCGGATATCACGGACAGCCAGCTGGCGGACGGCGTAACGGTGAAGCATTCCGTGCTGCTGGAGGCGAAGGTCGGCACGGGGACCTCGGTCGGACCGTATGCTTACCTTCGTCCGGGTTCGGATCTGGGCAAGAACGTCAAGATCGGCGATTTTGTAGAGATCAAGAATGCCAAGCTCGACGATGAAGTAAAAGTATCCCACCTGAGCTATATCGGCGATGCCGTGATCGGCAGGAACGTCAACTTCGGCTGCGGCGCCATCACCGTCAACTATGACGGCTTCAACAAGCAGCTGACGGAAGTGGAAGAAGATGCTTTCATCGGCAGCAACGTCAATCTGATTGCGCCGGTCAAGGTCGGCAAAGGCGCTTATGTCGTGGCTGGCTCGACGATCACGCACAACGTGGAACCGAACGATCTGGCGATCGCCCGCGAGCGCCAAACGAATAAGCCGGGTTACGCCGAGAAGCTGCGCAGCAAATTCGCAGCGAAGAAGAAGCAATCGGTAACGGAGTAAGCTGATCTATTTACGATAATTTAATGAATGATGTTTCGATCCTCCTTCAAATGGGTAAAGTAGTAGAAGCTTGGGACTCGCATCCCGGGTCTCTATTTGAAGGAGGTTTCATCTATGGCAGTATCGCTTAAAGCCGAAGTTCGTTCAAGCGGCACCAAGGGACAGCGCAAGGATCTTCGCAAGCAGGGCAAGGTTCCGGGTGTCGTATATGGAAAGAAAGTGACGCAAACGCCGATTGCCATCGATCAGAGAGAGCTGCTCGCTCTGCTGAAAACGAATCCCCATGCGATCATCGACATGGATATCCCGCAATTCGGCAAACAGCCTGTGATGATCAACGAAGTCCAGCGCGATCCGATCAGCAGAGAGTTGCTGCATGTGGATTTTCATCAAATCAATATGGACGAGCCGGTCAACACGACCGTACGTCTTGAATTTATCGGGGATCCGGTCGGCGTCGGCGTCGGCGGCATCCTGCAGATCCAGCATCATGAAGTCGATATCCGCTGCCTCCCGAGCGATATTCCGGCCGCCATCGAAGTCGATATCAGCGGCCTGGACATCGGGCAGAACCTGCTCGTCTCGGAGCTGAAGCTTCCGGCGAAGCTGGAGATGAGGTCGGATGAGCACGATGTGGTCGCAACCATCCTGATGCCTCAAAAGGGAGACGAGGAGACGGAGGAAGCGGCGGAAGCGGACAAGGCTCAGGAGCCTGCTGCGGAGAAGGCGGCGGCGGGAGAGACGGCCTAACGGCTCAGCCTTGCGGAGCGTGTCGGTTTATGACCGATACGCTCTATTTTTGTTGCGGAGTTGGCGCACGGCTTCATTATCGGTTATGATTATCAAAGGTAAGCTGTAGGAAGGAGCAAGATGGGGTTGAAATGGTTTGTCGGCCTGGGCAACCCGGGCAAGCAGTATGAAACGACCCGGCACAATATCGGCTGGATGGCGCTCGACCGATTCGCAGAGCGGCACGGGATCCGAATCTCGCAGAGCAAGTGCAAGGGCATTCTGGGGGAAGGGAATGTAGATGGCCAGAAAGTCGTGTTATTGAAGCCGATGATTTATATGAACTTATCGGGAGAATCCATCCGAGCCTATATGGACTTTTATAAAGCCAAGATCGAAGACTTGATCGTCATCTACGACGATCTGGATACGCCGTTCGGCCAAATCCGGCTTCGGTATCAAGGCAGCGCGGGAGGACATAACGGCATCAAGAGCACGATACAGCATCTGGGCACTCAGACGTTCAACCGGATCCGGATGGGCATTTCGCGGCCGGCGCCGGGAAGAGACATCGCGGACTACGTGCTGAGCGGCTTCGCGAAGGAAGAGCTTGGGCGCATGTCGGAGGTGCTGGACCGTACGGTGGAAGCGATGGAGTTCGCGCTTGCGAACGAGTTCGAGAAGACAATGGCCAAATTTAACGGCTAAACGAGCGTCAGCATCATCCGGTCGGCTAACGGATCCCGGTTCTGGGCATACTGTTAGAAAAGTGCCGGGAGGTGGCCGACGCATGGCTGTCAAATATGAATGTCCGCATTGCCGGACGTTAATCGGGGAGATTACGAAGTCGGAAGTGAACGAGTTTCAGCTCGGTTTCCATTTCTTGACCCCTGAAGAGCGGAGAGATATAATATCGTATAACCCAAATGGGGACGTCACCGTCAAGGTGGTTTGCGACTACTGCAAGGAAGCGCTGGAAGCCAATCCGGAGCTCTCGCTCCTCGTGAATCCTCTGCAATAGAGGCTTATTGCGCCAGGCTTTCGGAATCGTCAGATAGACCGGCCTAAAGCATCTTCGCTCTAGGCTTTTTTTAGTGTTACGCGGATTGAGAGGGGTGTCCTGTTTGCAGGCATTAATCCAAGCGTTCTCCGCGGATTCGGACTTTCAGAATATCGTGTCCGGTATCCGTTCGGGGATGAGGGAACAATTGATCGCCGGCTTGACCGGTTCTTCGCGGCAGGTTATGCTCGCCTCGTTATTCGAGGAGCTGCAGCAGCCGCTGTTTGTCGTTACGCATAATATGTTTTCCGCTCAAAAAATGTTTGAGGATCTCGAAGAGCTGCTGCCGCAGGACAAGGTGCTGCTGTTCCCCGCGCAGGAGCTGCTGGCCGCGGAGGCGGCGATCGCAAGTCCGGAAATGCTGGCGCAGCGGATCGACGCGCTTACCCGGCTCGCGGCAGGCTTCCGCGGGATCGTGGTCGTGCCTTATGCCGGCATGCGCCGGCTGCTGCCGCAGCAGAGTGCGATCGTTCAGGCCCAGTTCCGGCTGGAGGTCGGGCAGACCGTACAGCTTGACGAGCTTGCAGGCCGCATGGTCGAGCTTGGCTATGAACGGGTGGAGCGTGTCGAGCGCAAGGGCGAGATGAGCATCCGCGGAGGTATTCTCGATTTCTACCCGCTGGCTTCGGCGCATCCGTTCCGGGTGGAGCTGTTCGACATCGAGATTGATTCCATCCGCTCGTTCGAAGTAACCGACCAGCGCTCCATCGATAAATTAAATGCGCTCACGGTCACGCCCTGCCGGGAAATCGTGGTCGAAGGAAAACGGTTACAATCCGCCGCCCAGCAGGCATATGAGCTGCTTCAGGCGCAGCTGGACAAAATGTCCGACCGGACATCGAAGGACCGGCTGCTCGAAGGCATCGGACATGATATCGAACGGCTGCGGGAGGGGCAATATTTCCACGGTCTGTTCAAATATGTGTCGCTGCTGTTCCCGGAGCGCCAGACACTGCTGGATTACATGCCGAAGGATTCCATACTGATCGTCGATGAACCGGCCCGCCTGCTGGAGACGGCCAGGCAGCTGGAGAAGGACGAAGCGGAATGGATGACGATGGCGCTTCAGGACGGGCAGTGCCTGCCGGCGCTGACCTTGTCTAAGCCATATGAAACGCTGCTACACCGCAGGCCTTATCCGACGCTTTATATGTCGCTGTTCCTTCGTCAAGTACCACAAACGGCGCCGCAAAACATCGTCAACTTCATGTGCCGCTTAATGCAAAATTTCCACGGCCAAATGAACCTGCTCAAGAGCGAGATGGAGCGCTGGAAGAAGTCCGGCGCGAAGGTCATGATGGTCGCCAGCGGCGAAGAGCGCGTCGACCGCGTGAAGCGGGTGCTCGCCGATTACCATATCGACGAGCCGATGATGATCAGCGGCAACCTGCAGACCGGCTTCGAGCTCCCGGGCATTCACCTGGTCGTCATAACCGAGGGGGAGATGTTCACCCAGAAGCAGCGGAAAGCGCGGAAGGTGGACAAGAAAATCGAGAACGCCGAACGGATCAAGAGCTACCAGGAGCTCAAGGTCGGCGATTACGTCGTCCATGTGAATCACGGGATCGGCAAATTCGTAGGCATCGGGACGCTTGAGGTCGGCGGCATTCATAAAGATTATTTGCATATCATGTACGCGGGCGGCGACAAGCTGTCCGTGCCGATCGATCAGATCGACCATATTCAGAAATATGTCGGCGCCGAAGAAGGCAAAGAGCCGAAGGTATATAAGCTTGGCGGCTCCGATTGGAACCGGGTCAAGAGCAAGGCGCGCTCTTCCGTCCAGGATATCGCCGACGACCTGATCAAGCTCTATGCGGAGCGCCAGGCGACGAAGGGATACGCCTTCAATCAGGATACCGGGTATCAGCAGGAATTCGAGGGCATGTTCCCGTACGACGAGACGATCGACCAGCTCCGCGCCATTGGCGAGATCAAGAAGGATATGGAAAAGTCTCAGCCGATGGACCGGCTCCTGTGCGGAGACGTAGGGTACGGCAAAACGGAAGTCGCCATTCGCGCCGCATTCAAGGCGGCGATCGACGGCAAGCAGGTCGCGGTGCTCGTGCCGACGACGATTCTCGCACAGCAGCATTACGAGACGTTCCGCGAGCGCTTCTCGGGCTTCCCGTTCAACATTCAGGTGCTCAGCCGGTTCCGCTCCAAGAAGGAGCAGACGGATACGATGAAGGGTGTAAAAAACGGAACCGTCGACGTCGTCATCGGAACGCACCGGCTGCTGTCCAAGGACGTGCAGTTCAAGGATTTGGGCCTCTTGATCGTTGACGAGGAGCAGCGGTTCGGCGTATCCCACAAGGAGAAGCTGAAGCGGCTCAAAACCAACGTGGACGTGCTGACCTTAACCGCGACGCCGATCCCGCGGACGCTGCATATGTCCATGCTGGGCGTGCGCGACCTGTCGGTCATCGAGACGCCGCCGGAGAACCGGTTCCCCGTACAAACGTACGTCGTCGAATACAGTGCTTCACTCGTACGCGAGGCGATCGAACGGGAGCTGGCGCGCGAAGGGCAGGTGTACTACCTGTACAACCGCGTGCAGGGAATTAACCAGATGGCGGAGCAAATCTCGATGCTGGTTCCGGACGCCCGGGTAACGGTGGCTCACGGCCAGATGTCCGAGCAGGAGCTAGAGAAGACGATCCTCGACTTTCTTGACGGCGAGTACGATGTGCTGGTCAGCACCAGTATTATCGAGACCGGCGTCGATATTCCGAACGTAAATACGCTCGTCGTGCATGACGCGGACAAAATGGGCTTGTCCCAGCTGTATCAGCTCCGCGGACGGGTCGGGCGCTCCAACCGGATCGCTTACGCGTACTTCAGCTACCAGCGGGATAAGGTGCTGACGGAGGTGGCGGAGAAGCGTCTGCAGGCGATAAAAGAGTTTACAGAACTTGGGTCAGGGTTTAAAATTGCGATGAGAGACTTGTCCATCCGCGGCGCGGGCAATTTGCTGGGCGCGGAGCAGTCCGGCTTTATCGCATCCGTCGGCTTCGATCTGTATTCCCAAATGCTGGAGGAGGAAATCCGCAAGCGGAAGAAGGAGATCGTCGGCGAAACGGCGGAGGAAACCAAACCATGGTCAACGGTTATCGATGTGCAGATCGATGCTTATATCCCTGGGGACTACATCTATGACAGCGTACAGAAGATTGAGATCTACAAGAAGGTTGCCGCGGTAAAAACGTTGGAGGAAGCGGCAGAGCTTCATGACGAGCTGGTGGACCGTTTCGGCGATTTGCCGGACGCGGTGCACAACTTGCTGACGGTCGCCCGTTTGAAAGTGTACGGCGCCATGTATGCGATCGAAACGATCACGCAAAAAGGGGTGGATTACGAGTTCAAGGTGCACGCCGACCAGAACGGAAACCTCGACGGCCAGAAGCTGTTCCAATTAGCGAATGAATTCGATAATCGGATTAAGCTCATCGGAGGCCCGCAAATTCATATTGAGCTAAAAGGCAAGGGCTTGAAGCCAGAAGAAACCATCGCTATGCTGGAGAAGTTTCTGGTACAATACAAGCGTGCGCTGAAATCGAAGGGAGAGCTACAGGATGTTGCAAAATAATCGAAAACCGTTTCATAAAGGGCTTCTGGCTCTTTTAGCCATCCTATTGGTAGTAACTATTGTAGCCACGGGCTGCGGCAAGAAGGATAACGCTGCGGCGGGGGGCGCGACGCCGACTCCGGCTCCGGCTGCCAAAGGAAATCCGAGTGATGTACTGGTGACTTACAAGAACGGCGGAAAAGTAACGCGCGGCGACTTCGACAAGTTCCTCGGCGTTCTGATGCTGTTCCAGAAGCAGTACGCGCAGTTCAAAGACGACCCTTCTTTCCAGCAGGAAATGATGAATCAATACTTGACGATGAAGATTTTGGCCTCCCGCGCGGATGACAAGGCCAAGGCGGAAGCGGACAAGCAGGCGAAGGATCAGCTGGCCCAGATCAAGACGGCCATGGACGCACAGCAGGGCGGTTCCGATAAGCTGCTGAAGGATGCGAATCTGACGCAAGCCGATTTGGACGAGTTCGTCAAAATGAACATCCTGGCGATCGTTTCCGAGGAATCGAAAGTGACGGATCAGGATCTCCAAGCCGCTTATAAAGCGAAATTGGACCAGGATAAAGATTCGTATACGGTCGCAACCGTGGACCATATTCTGATCGGAACGTCCGATCCGGCGACCGGCAAGGAAACCCGTTCCAAAGACGATGCGCTTAAGCGTGCCAAGGAAGTGAAGAGCAAGCTGGATCAAGGTGGCGACTTCACGGCGCTGGCGAAGGAATATTCCGAGGACCCGGGCTCGAAGGATAAGGGCGGCCAATACAAGGATGCGGATATTTCCCAATGGGTGCCGGAATTTAAGAAGGCGGCGGCGGAGCTGCCGATCGGCAAGATCAGCGATCCGGTCGAAACTTCGTACGGATACCATGTCATGAAGGTCGAATCCCGCAAAACCAAAACGTTCGACGATGTGAAGGACGAGTTGAAATCGGAAGCGGCGCAAACGAAGATGATGGATTTTGCGACCAAGGAGCTTCCAGGCTTGATCGAAACCAACAACTTGCCTAAGCCTGCTCCGACACCGGCTCCGACCGCTCCTGCTGCAGGACAAACGCCTGCGCCGGATGTGCCGAAGACGGATGCACCGAAGACGGATGCACCGAAGACCGACGCGCCGAAGAATGCGCCGGCGACCAAGTAAGAAGTTACCAAGACACCCCTTAGGGTGTCTTGTTTTGTTTTCTTTTTTTTGGACATAATGTAAACAGCGGCAGCCTGATACATACCTCCGGCAAGGGCCGCGGATCCAGCGGAGCAGCAGATGCATAAGCCATTGGGAAACGAAGAATACTATGGATAGTCAAATTCCCTCCATTTGTATACAATGGTTATCCAGCTGTATCAATCTCTTCGAAGGAAAGTGAGGCATCTAGAATCATGAAAGCAACTGGAATCGTTCGTCGTATCGACGATCTGGGAAGGGTCGTTATCCCCAAGGAGATTCGCCGCACACTGCGCATCCGCGAAGGGGATCCGCTTGAGATTTTTGTCGACCGCGACGGTGAGGTTATTCTAAAGAAATACTCGCCGATCGGGGAGCTGGGGGATTTTGCCAAGGAGTATGCCGAGTCGCTTTATGAGAGTACCAATCATATTACGATGATTTCCGACCGTGATACGATCATTGCCGTAGCCGGAGGCTCGAAGAAGGAGTACTTGGAGAAGCAGATCGGCCCCATAGTGGAGCAGTGTATGGAGAACCGCAAGGCTTCCATCGAAACGAGCCCGGGGCAGTACGAAATTTGCAAGGATGTGTCCGAAACCTACAGTTCTTACGTAATCGCGCCGATTGTAGCGGGTGGCGACCCGATCGGGTCCGTTCTCCTGATCAGCAAAGACGACAATGTGAAGATGGGCCAGATGGAGCAGAAAATGGCGGAAACCGCAGCCGGCTTTCTGGCGAAGCAGATGGAGCAATAATTGGCATGCCGAACATACAGCTTCCTGACAGGTTCCTTTCACCGGGACGGTTCAGGAAGCTTTTTTTGGCGGAGCAGAGGGGGCTCGAACGGGCCGGGGCCGCTTTTTTGGAAAAGCCTCCGGAGATAAGGTATAATGATGCCGTTGGCAGGCTGGAATGAATAAAGGGGAAACGGCATGAAGACGCACGCGGACAAGCACCGTCCCGAGCAGGGAAAGGCAACCGGTTCGGCGCTGCTCAAAGGAGCTGCGATACTGGCGGCTGCCGCCGTGGTGTCCAAGCTGATCGGTACGCTTCAGAAGATCCCGCTGCAGAATATGGCGGGCGATACGGTATTCGGCATTTATAATGCGGTTTATCCGCTGTATATTTTGATTTTGTTCTTGGCTACGGCGGGGTTCCCGCTGGTGGTATCCAAGTTCGTGTCCGAGCATGCGGCTGCGGGAAATCGGAGAGAAGCGAACCGCGTTCTGCAGGTCGCAACGGTCGTGCTGCTCGCCACCGGAATGGTATTCTTTCTTATGCTTTATTTCGGAGCGGACCGGATCGGGGATTGGATGGGGCTGCCCCAGACGAAGCCGGCGATCCGCAGCGTTTCGTTCGCTCTGCTCGTCGTCCCGGCGATGTCGGCGCTTCGCGGCTATTACCAAGGCTATCAAGACATGCTCCCGACCGCCTGGTCGCAAGTATGGGAGCAGACATTCCGCGTAGCGACGATGTTCGGGCTCCTGCTGCTGTTCATGCGGCTGGGGCTGGGCCCGGACCGGATCGCGGCCGGGGCGACCTTCGGCTCCGTGACCGGCGCGGTCGCGGGACTGATCGTCATGCTGGGGTACCGCCGACGGGAGAAGCGGCGCGAAGCCGCGGAAGCCGGGGCCGCCCGCAGCGAAGCTGACGCGGGCCCGAGCCGGGCGGTGGAGCCCGTGCCTCCGGCGGACACTCCGGCCGCGATGGGGGAATGGCGCGTGAATATAGCGCTGGCGCGCCGGCTCGCCGCTTATGCGCTGCCGCTGTGCCTGGGCTCGATTGCGCTGCCGATTCTGACGCTGACGGATTCGTTCACGATTCCGCGGCTTCTCCTGCAGAGCGGGTACGACGAGAAGGGCGCGCTGTACCAGTTCGGTCTCTACAACCACGGGCTGCCGATGGTGCAGCTCGTCGCCATGATCGCTTCGTCGATGTCGGCAGCGCTGGTGCCCGCAATTGCGGAAGCCCGCCTGCGCCGGGAACGCGAGGCCCTGCGCGCCCGCTCGGGCCAGTCGCTTCGCCTCACGTGGCTGCTGGCACTCCCCGCCTCGTTCGGGCTGGCGCTGCTGGCGGAGCCGATGAACGTCATGTTCTTCAAGACGGCCGAAGGCACGACGGCCGTAGCGATTCTGGCTTTCACCGCGCTCTTCTCCGCGGTGAACAGTATTGCGAGCAGCGTGCTGCAGGGCTTTGGCGCCGTCCGGGCGCCCGCCGTCTACCTGCTGCTCGCCGCCGCGGCGAAAGCCGCCGGCAATGCCGTGCTCGTCCCGAGCTACGGCATTACCGGCGCCGCCGCCGCGGCCGTGGCCGCCTACGCGCTCGCGGGCGGCCTCGCGCTGGCGCACGCGCTGCGCGCCACCGGCGTCACGGCCGCGGGCGGCCTGCGGGTCATGAAGGCGATCTATGCGATCGCCTTCATGACCGCATGCCTGCTGGCCGTGACGCACGGCGTGCCGCCGATCCTCGCGCGGCTCGGCGCAGCCCTGCCCCCTCGGGGCATGGCCGCGCTCGTCACGCTCGTCGGCGTCGCCGCGGGAGCGCTTGCTTATGCGCTCGCGCTGCTGCGGCTCGGCGTCATTACCGCCGCCGAGCTTGCGCTCGTGCCGCAGCTGCGGGGCAGGCCGCTCGCGCTGCTGAAGAAACTCCGGCTGCTCCGCTAAGGGAGCGCCGCACCTTACATAGATGGAGGCGACTATCCATGTCTGCGCAACCGCAAATTACCGTCGTCGGTCTAGGCACCGGCGACGAGAACCAACTGACGCTCGGCGTCTGGAGGAAGCTTCAGGCGGCCGGCGCCAAGCCGGGTGCGCTCTTCCTGCGCACCAAGGAACACCCGATGGTCTCGATGCTGGGGCATCACGGCCTCCGCTTCGAGACGTTCGACGGCGTCTATGAAGCGAACGCCGCATTCGAGGACGTTTATGAGGCCATCGCGGACGCGCTCCTCCGCCGGGCCCACGCCGCGCCCGAGACCGAGCTGCTCTATGCGGTTCCCGGCCATCCGATGGTAGCCGAGCGGACCGTACAGCTGCTGCGGGAGCGGTGTGCCGACGAAGGCGTCGTGCTTGCGCTGATGGGCGGCGAGAGCTTCCTCGACCAAGCGTTCCTGCGCCTGGGCTTCGATCCGATCGAAGGCTTCCAGCTGCTCGATGCGACGGCGCTCTCGGCGGGCGACCTGAACCCGCGGCTGCATACCTTGATCGGGCAGGTCTATGACGGGCTAACCGCCTCCGATGTGAAGCTGACGCTGATGGAGCTGTACCCGGACGACTATACCGTGATCGTCGGGCATGCCTTAGGGGTGGCGGGCGAGGAGCGGGTTCGCGAAGTGCCGCTGTACGAGCTGGACCGGGTGGAGGGCTACGGCAACCTGTCGCTCGTGTGGGTGCCCCGTACGGAGGCGGACGCCGTCATCAACCGGACGTTCCGCCGGCTGGAGGAAATCGTCGCCATTCTGCGAAGCCCCGAAGGCTGTCCTTGGGACCGGGAGCAAACCCATCAGTCGCTGCGCAAGAATCTGATCGAGGAAGCGTACGAGGTGCTGGAAACGTTCGACGAGGACGACCCGGATCATATGTGCGAAGAGCTGGGCGATCTATTGCTCCAGATTATGCTCCATTCCCAGATCGAATCCGAAGTCGGGGGCTTCACCGTCTATGACGTCATTGAGGGCTTGAACGAGAAGCTCGTCCGGCGCCATCCGCACGTATTCGGCGAGATGCAGGCGGACGATGCCGACGAGGCGCTCAGCAATTGGCAGCAGATCAAGGACGAGGAGAAGCGGAAGAAGGGCATCGATCCGGAGGCGCAGCCGCTGCTTTCGGGCATTCCTCGGGAGCTGCCCGGGCTGATGAAGGCGTACAAGCTGCAGAAGAAGGCGGCCCAGGTCGGCTTCGATTGGTCCACGCTGGAAGAAGTGATGCCGGTGGTGGAATCCGAGCTGGAAGAGGTGAAGGAAGCGATCGTGAAATTCGGCAAAGCCGAGCAGCAGGAAGAGCTGGGCGATCTGCTGTTCGCCGTGGTCAATTTGGCCCGTTTCCTGAAGGTGGACCCGGAAGAAGCGATGGCGGAAGCGAACCGCAAATTTTACGACCGATTCGGATATATTGAGCAGCAGCTGCGTTTAAAGGGCCGGAACTTTGACCAAACTGAGTTATCAGAGATGGAATCTTTATGGCAGGAAGCAAAAAAAGTTCTAAAAAATCGCTTACGCTAGCAGGATTTTCCTACATCATAAAGAATACATTAGCTTAGCGTTTAATTTGAGGAGGAATTTTTGACCCATGAACAAAACAGATTTGATCAACAATATTGCTGAAAAAAGCGGCTTGACCAAGAAAGACGTAGAATCCGTACTGAACAGCTTCCTCGGAGAAATCACCGACGCTTTGTCCAAAGACGACAAAGTTCAACTGATCGGCTTCGGCACGTTCGAAACCCGCAAGCGCTCCGGCCGTACGGGCCGCAACCCGCAAACGGGCAAGGAAATCACCATTCCGGAATCCAAGGTACCTGCCTTCAAAGCGGGCAACAAGCTTAAAGAAGCGGTTAAGTAATGCGGCTTGACAAGTTCCTCAAGCTTTCCCGCCTGATCAAGCGCCGTACGGTCGCGAAGGATGTGTCCGAGCAAGGGCGTGTTTGGATTAACGGCAGGGAAGCGAAGCCCAGCAGTGCGGTCAAGGTCGGGGACGAGCTGACCATTCAGTTCGGCCAGAAGCTGGTGACCGTCCGCGTAGAGCTCCTGTCGGAATCGACCCGCAAGGACGATGCCGCCAAGATGTATACGCTGCTGAAGGAAGAAATGAACAAAACCGAGAATGGACTGTTCTAGTTCATAACGAAGAGGCTGAGCAATCAGCCTCTTTTTTGTTCGTTGAGCGTGCCCAGAGGCACGCATCTTCTTGCCGGTGAAAGTCCGGTCGCGGGAGGGACCAAGCCCCCGCGTAGCTAGGATGCCTACGTATAGCGAAAGCAGTACGTAGAAGCGCATCGACGGAAGTACCTGTCAGAGACAGGGCAAGCAACATGCCAGGCCGTAACATAAAGTGAATCCTGCCGCGTCGTTAAAAAGGCCTCGCAAGAGG
>NZ_JAQAGZ010000042.1 GCF_027533625.1 Paenibacillus gyeongsangnamensis
TACTGTTTCTTGATTCATAGCTTTCTCGTCTTTCAAATGTTGGACTGCGATAGGGTAAGCGGGGTTTTTATCGACGGTGATCACGCGCGGCGATTGATTGTGTGGTGAATTCAACGCTTTCTTGAAAAATCGTTTGGCTGCGGGAGCATCTCGGTTTTCAGACAACATGAAATCAATCGTATTTCCCTTTGAATCCACTGCTCTATAAAGATATTTCCATTGTCCTTTGATTTTAATATAGGTCTCATCTGTCCTATAGGAATCATTGGTCGGCTTCAAATAGGGACGAATTCGCTTGTCTAATTCCGGCCCAAATTCATGAACCCATCGCATGATGGTTGTATGAGCCATGTGTAGTCCTCGTTCTTCCATCATCTCCACTAGATCACGATAACTTAGGCTATATTTTAAATACCATCTTACTGTTAGCAAGATAACCTCTGATTCGTACTGCTTCCATTTAAACAAATCTAATTCCGTTTCCAACGTGATTGCTCCATCCCATGAATTTATTTTCAATCATGTTATCATGTATTAGAGCTTTGCACCATAACCAGGCAGAGTACTTCATGATCTTAATGATGCAAACTATTAAGTTTAAAAATCAGAATTTTCTCCCATACTTCTTTTATGCGGGCTTAATTTAATCTTTTAGAAAGGATGATTTTAATTTGCTAATAGATTTTTTTACGCTAAACACGACAACTCCAGTGGAAGAGAGGGAACATGGAATTTCGATTGGCCTGATAGAATCGTATGTGACATATTCGATTATTGAAGCTTTTGTATTGATAAATCAAATTCGTAGAACCGTTGGAAATGAACCCGAGGGAGCATTTCTCAGTTGTAAATCTTTTTTGTACGAATTTCTCCCTTGTGTTGAGGCGGTTTGTTATTACGATCCTAATAATAAAGATGCATCTGAATATGCATATTTAGTTGGCAAAAATATTCCGTTGTTCTGGGATAAAAGGGCGAAGGAAGAACTGGACATGCTTACTGGTGTAATGGGAACGATCATGAACCATCGCCTTTAACGGCAATTTTTTTGTAAAACGCCGCTCCACACCTTGCTAAAACATATGCTAGTCGGGTTACACAACCAAAACTTTACTCGACAGGCTCAATGGTTTTACCGGAGGCATCGGAACTGCCTAGCCGTCCAGAAGGATTCGTTAATGTAGCGCGAATGGTTATGTCTGGAGAGTTATCAGAACCTTCAAAGATCGTTTCAGCTTGTGAAAATTTCTGGAATGGCCTCGTGAAGTAGGCAGCCGAACATGACTACGTAATAAGTACAAAACGAATCCCATTTTGACCCGCAAATGCGACACTTACAATAATATATCATGATTTTGATAGGCCAAAGAAGACACCTTTCGCGAGGGGTCTTTTACTTTTCTTCTGGAGGGATGTTGGCTGCGAATCATCAAGACCAAGCAGGATGTTGAAGTCTTGCGCCGCGCAAGAGTTCTCCCGGCATCGTTGCTCGAACATGTCGACAGCTACTTTCGTTAACTGGAATTCGCGCTGCAAGATGACGAGGAAGAAACGCATTGCCTCGACCGACACGGCTACCGAGGGAGTTGAATGAGGAGTACTTAGGAGCTGATTCGGTAAAGTCCTTGAGAGTCAAGGTCTTTTCCATTTTGGAAGCATAAGTTTGCCGCGGTAAAATGGAAGCATAAGCTTTCCAATGCGGCAAACTTATGGGTTAAGTGACAGTGTCTGTGACTTAACCCATAACATTTCAATTTGTATAATCATAACTTTTCCACTTGTAGAAAATGCTTGCTAATACTGGATTTCTTGCATTTTCCTGATCTTTTTTCTTGGTCTTACTTGGGGAAAATAGGATTTTAACGACACTTCATCTTTTTAATACCCCCGAATCCTTGTACTCTAGGCAAACTTATATAGACAAAATAGACTCTCGGCATACTAATGGGTTATTCTTTGAAATTGTCGCGTAAATCGCGGCTTTTTTTAGTTTTTGGATCCTTTGCCAACTGAGTTACGAACGGGCAGGAAAGGCAGGATAAGTTGGGTGAACGGATTGTTTTCGTTCTGCTCTAAATGGGGGATAAGCATCGGAACCGCAGCTGCCGGCGGTCGGCGAACTTCCTGGACACGCTGTATACTTTCGTCACCTCCAGCGCCTCCGCGTCCGTCATCAGCAACATGATGGTGGGAAGCCGCTTGGCGAGCATCGTTTTTCCGGTTCCCGGAGGCCCGATTAGCAGCAGGTTATGACACAATGTCAGGCTGTAAAAAAAACCGATGTATCAATGGTCCAAATTTAGCGCATCCATATTCAAGCAAGCGGCCTACTACAGACCACCGCTTAGATCGTATTGTATCGTCCGCGTTTGGTTCGTCCTGCGACCGCTCGAGTCGGTAGCAATGGTAAGATGGCCGCTGCATTATCGGGGCGGTTTTTTGTTTGTAGAAACATAATTCAGTTCAGGTCAGTAAAAAGAGGATACATCAACTACTTTGTCGAATTAGTTAAGGGTGGTATCTGCTGGAAGACGCATTACAGCACCATACATTTGATATAAAATGTATAAGAAACTTTGTTGAATAAGTAGTGCTTTTGAATTACCAAGCAAAGGCTCAACTTAGAAGTCAACCTCAGGAGGAAGTACTTTGTCGACCGAAAAAATAACTCTATCTCAGCTTGAAAACTTCCTTCTAAAGGCTGCGGACATTCTGCGTGGCAAGATGGACGCATCGGAGTTCAAAGAATTTATATTCGGAATGTTATTCCTTAAGCGATTGTCGGATGAGTTTGACCGCAAGCGTGATCTATTACGTAAAAGGGATTTCGTACATTTGATTGATCAGCCGGACCTGATTCAAGAACTGCTAGAAGATAAGACTTCTTATGGCGAGACGTTCTTCGTGCCTGTGCGAGCACGCTGGCATGAGACATGGACCGACGAGAACGGGAACACGGTTCCGGCATTGAAGGATCTGAAACACGACATCGGCAACATGCTTAACAAGGCGATTGCAGCCGTCGAAGAGGGAAATGACGCCCTTGCCGGAGTCCTCAAAAACAACATCGACTTTAATGCAGTAAAAGGTAAGACTAAGATCCCCGATCAAAAGTGGAAAGACCTGCTCGACCATTTCAACCAGCCAGACTTCGTGCTCCTAAATGACAATTTTGAGTTCCCGGACTTGCTAGGTGCTGCCTATGAATATCTGATCAAGTTTTTTGCGGACAGCGCTGGTAAGAAAGGCGGAGAGTTCTACACCCCCGCTGAAGTCGTGCGCTTATTGGTGCAAATCACCAAGCCGGAAGCTGGTAACGATATCTACGATCCAACCGTCGGTTCAGGAGGCTTTCTTATTCAGTCCCATCAATATGTCGAAGAACAGGGGCAGGATCCGAATAACCTTGCCCTCTATGGTCAGGACTCGAACGGAACAGTGTGGTCGATCTGCAACATGAATATGATTCTCCATAACATAACGCGGTTCACAATCGAGAACGGGGACACACTTGAAGATCCTCTTGTTTTGGAAAACGGTCAGGTACGAAAATTTGATCGCGTACTAGCTAATCCGCCCTTCTCGCAGAATTACAGTCGCGCAGACTTGAAATTCCCTAACCGTTTCCGTGAATGGTGTCCTGAAACTGGCAAAAAGGCAGATCTGATGTTTGTCCAGCATATGTTGGCGAGTCTTAAGCCCAATGGTCACATGGCCACCATTATGCCTCATGGTGTACTGTTCCGTGGTGGTAAGGAGAAGTTGATCCGCGAGATCTTGATCAAAGACGATGTGATTGAAGCCATTATCAGCTTACCGCCCGGCTTGTTTTACGGAACCGGCATCCCGGCCTGCGTGATCGTTGCCAATAAGAATAAGCCAGAGTCCTTGCAGGACCAGGTGCTTTTCATTAACGCCGATAGGGAATATGCCGAGGGTAAAAACCAGAACAAGCTGCGTCCTGAAGATATCGAAAAGATCGACTTCGTATTTACGCACAAGCAGGAGATTCCAAAATATAGTCGCCTAGTGAGCAAGTCTGAGATCATAGATATCCACGATTACAACCTCAACATCCGTCGTTATGTGGATAACACACCTGAGCCGGAACCAGAGGACGTACAGGCGCATCTAATAGGTGGCATCCCTGAAACCGAGGTTGCTGCTCGTACTGATGACTTTGCGCGCTTTGGACTGCGGCCCGAAACCTTATTTGAGCCTCAACGTCCAGGGTATCTCGCCTTCCGTGAGTCTATTGCATCCAGATCTGCAATCAAGACCACCCTTGAAAACAATTCTGCGCTTAGACAGACGATTATCATACACCTTAAAGCTTTGGAGGATTGGTGGGTAGAGGCTCGTAACGACTTTTCAGGGCTAAGCGACGGTAAGAGTATGCCTGAAGTTCGTCAGCAACTCTTGACTACGCTTAAGAAAAAGCTAATCCCCTTGTGTGTTCTTGACGAGTTTAAAAGCGCAGGGGTCTTCGTTAATTGGTGGCAGCAAATTCGTTATGACCTAAAAACGATCATATCCATCGGTTGGCACCACAGCTTGATTCCCGACGATTACCTAATTTTTGCTTTTTTTCAAGCCGATGCCGAAGAGATTGGTACGTTGGAGGCGCAGATCATCGAGGCGCAGAGCGAGCTGCTCGAGGCGGTCGGAATAGCGCAGGAAGTGGCCGGATATGAGTCAGAAGAGGATGAGACCGTTACTGCTGCTGTTATGAAGAAGGCTCTCAAGGAGTTGATTGATGATCTTGAAGGAAGCGAAGGCGAATCAGCTCGTAAGGAACTGAAAAATCTACAAGCTCAGGATAAGGCCATTGCTGCCATCGAAAAACGTATCAAGGATAGTAAAGCCGAGCTAAAAACCAAAGCCGACGAATTAGCTATTAAGCTTCAGCTAAAACGACTCGGTGGTGACGAGTTCAAGGCCGAAAGCATGGAACTGATTCGGCAGGTAGATACTCAATTGTCAGACCTCAATCCTTCTAAGAAGGACGATAAGAAGAAGATCACCACTTTGAACAAGGATAAAGCTACCCTCGAAGCTCGTCTCGCCAAAACCGACGCCATCCTTATACATATTGGCGGCCAACTCACTGAGCAAGAGGCTCGTCAATTGATCCTGAAAAAGCTGTATGACCTTGTTCATCAGGAACTAAACCGCTACCTTAACGCCGAGAAGCGGGAACTAATTCATGTGGTGGAAAACCTGTGGGATAAATATGCAGTATCAAGTCGTGAACTGGAAAGTGAACGCAGCGAAACCTTGAAAGTGCTGAGTGGCTTTCTGAAAGGGTTAGGGTATCTGGGATGAAACTCAAAAAATCTGAAGTACAACAACTCCGAAATATGGTGACCTTAGAGAAAGGGAAACCTCCTGCGAAGCAACCATATTTCGGGCATGATGCAGAGCTGTATCTCACACCGGAATATCTAAGAGGAAGGGAGTCGGCAGAGCCCGTCAAGCCAAGTGTTAATGCTGTTCGAGTGCATGATGGTGACACTATCGTTTTGTGGGACGGTTCAAACGCGGGAGAAATTTTTAGAGCACGAACGGGTATTCTCTCCTCTACCATGAGTCGGATTACTCACGACGACACTTTTGACAAAGAATACTTTTTCTTCGCAGTGAAAACCTGGGAGTCATTTTTGAAGGGACAGACTTCTGGATCAGGCATCCCCCACGTAGATAAGGAAGTTTTGGGCAAGATTGAGATCATTCGGTTTGTTATGACCGAACAAGTGAAGATCGCCGAAATTCTTTCGACGGTGGATCGGGGGATAAAAAAAATCGAGGTGTTGATTGACAAGCAGCAACGCATTAAGTCAGGTTTGATGAAGGATCTTTTGACCGGTGGTATAGACGAAAAGGGTAAGATTCGCTCTGAACTTACCCACGAGTACCAAGATTCTGCTCTAGGTAGGATCCCACTGGAGTGGGACGTTAAACCCCTAGGAGAGTGTTGTGAGGTTTTTAATAATTTGAGGAAGCCAATTTCTACTCAAATCAGAGAAACAATGAAGGGAGACTATCCGTATTACGGCCCTACTGGGATTTTAGATTATATTAACGAATACCGGGTTGAAGGGAAATTCGTTCTTATAGGTGAAGATGGTGACCACTTTTTGAAGTTTAAAACTCAAGAAATGACACTGCTCGTCAATGGCAAATACAACGTAAACAACCATGCACACCTTATTCAAGGAAAAGACATAGTGCTAACAGAATGGGCACATCTCTTTTTTCTTCATCGTGATATTACTCTTCATCTTACGAGACAAGGGGCAGGAAGGTTTAAACTCAACAAAGCAGCGTTATTGGAATTGCCAATTGCATTTCCAGAAGACATAGCAGAGCAAGAGAGAATATTAACCGTCATGAATGGTTTACGAGAAAGCCAAATCATCAATATCAATACTCTAAAGAAATTGAAGTCGCTTAAAACCGCCCTAATGCAAGACTTGCTGACTGGCAAAAAAAGAGTAACCCTTCTGCAAAACGATCTGGAGGTTATCCCAAGTGAGTCAGGACCATTTATCCCAGCAACTTAAAATTGACGAACGCAACCACGTCGAGAAGCCCTTTCTAGATCAGCTTGCGGGTTTAGATTGGGAAGTCATCGACCTAGATAAGAGCCAGCAGCCCAGCGACAGCCACCGCCAGAGTTTTACCGAGGTGGTTATGCTGCCAGTCCTGCGTGAGCAACTCAAGGTCATTAACTCCTGGCTGGAAGACGATCAGGTGGAAGAAGTAGTCAAACAACTCGCTGCTAGCTTCCCCGGTACAGGGATAATTCAGAACAATCGCCATGTTTTTAACCTTTTGTTGGAGAACACAAGCGTCAGTGAGAATCGCCAGACCGGCGAGAAAAGCCCGACAGTACGTTTTGTGGATTTCACACATCGAGATAACAACCGTTTTATCGCAGTGTGCCAGTTTAAGGTGCGCATCTTGGGTACCGAGCATCATATAGTCCCGGACATCGTGCTGTTTCTCAACGGATTGCCAGTGGTTATGGTCGAGTGTAAATCGCCTAAGGTCAAAGAAGCCATCCCGGAAGCCATCGATCAGATACTACGTTACAGCGAGCAGCGTGGTGCTAAGGGTGAAGGTAGTGCACCACTTTTTTATTACAACCAGATCGTTATTGTCACATGCCGCAATGAGGCCAAGTTTGGTACGATTACCACCCACAGCGAGAAACATTTTTACCGATGGGCTGACCCTTATCCCCGAACGGTGGATAATTTGGACCACGGAAGCAGCGGACCTAACGACCAACAGCGATTGGTTGCTGGGATGTTGGATCGTGATAATTTGCTTGATCTCATTCGTACTTTCACTATTTTCGCGACTAATGATAAGGGCGAGACAATTAAAATTGTAGGCCGTTATCAACAATTCCGTGCCGTTAAATTGGCGGTCAAACGCCTATTAGAGGGCCGGAGCCGTCGGGATCGCAGCGGCATCATCTGGCATACGCAGGGTTCGGGGAAATCGCTCACTATGATGTTTATGGTGCGGGAAATGTATCGTCATTCCGAGCTTTCTCATTGGAAAGTTGTTTTTGTTACTGACCGAACCCAACTAGAAGTCCAGCTCGCAGAAACAAGTCAAAGTATCGGCTATAGTGTAAAGGTAGCTGACAGCATCAGTAAGCTAAAAGAACTTCTACGCTCGGACTCTTCAGACTTGGTTATGGCAATGATACACAAGTTCCGTGAAGTTGATCTGACTGAGACCTTTCCAGAGCTGAACCCGAGCCCTCACATTTTGGTAATGACTGACGAGGCACACCGCTCCCAGTATGCAATGCTAGGGGCAAACCTCGACAAGGGAATACCTAATGCCGCCCGTATTGGCTATACTGGCACACCCATTGATAAGACCGAGAAAGTCTTCGGAGACTACATCGACAAATATACCATGCGTCAGGCAATCGAGGACGGTGTGACCCTGGAGATCGTTTATGAAGGGCGCACTCACAACGCCGAGGTAACGGACCAGTTGGCATTGGACGTTGCTTTCCAGGACGTTTTCAGCGACTATAATCTCCAACAACGTATGGAGATACTTGGCTACGGTTCTCGAGATGCTTATCTGGAAGCAGAGCCAACCATCGCAGCGAAGGCTGAGGACATGGTAAAACACTACTTGACGCATGTGTTTCCCAATGGTTATAAGGCGCAAGTCGTTGCCACCTCCCGGGAAGCGGCTGTGCGGTACAAGAAACACATCGATGCAGCTCTCGAAGCTTCAATAGCCGAATTGGAACAGTTAAATCCGGGAAAGATTAAGCTGGATCGACTAAAGAAGCTGACTACGGACGTTATAATCTCTGGTAGCCACAACGATTTAGTTCATATTAAGACTTACACCGACAAATCCAAGCATGAGACGAGTATCAAAAGTTTCAAAATGGCTTTTGGGAGCGAAGATGAAGGTGTAACAGGTGATCTCGGCATCATAATCGTTAACAACATGCTGTTGACCGGCTTCGACGCGCCTGTAGAGCAGGTCATGTATCTAGACAAGGTCATTGTCGCCCACAATCTCCTTCAGGCCATTGCTCGTGTGAATCGTGTGGGTGGCGCATCTAAAGATAAGGGGTTTGTGGTCGATTATGTGGGCATCGGTCATCATCTCAAAAAGGCTATTAACAATTACGACGAACGTGAGCAAAAAGAGATCATTGATGTCCTCAGTTTCCCGGAAGATGAATTGCGCGAACTAATTGCGAGTCATAAGGCAATTATGGATTTGCTGAAGAAGCATGGTCAAACGGATCTAAGCGACCACGACGCGTTCTTCGATCTTTTCTATGATGAAGACCTCCGTTTCGATTTCATGCTGGCGTTTAAGAAGCTAACCAGATGTTTAAACCTACTCTTCCCTGCCCGGCAAGCGCTTGACTACTTGGCGGACTACCAGGCTCTTACGGAGATTAACGTGTTGGCTGGCAAACACTTTCGAGACGGGCGCCTTAGTATGAAAGGAATACCTGCCAAACTTCGCAGTATTACCGATACGTACTTAGAGTCTAAAGGCATTGAGGTAAAGGTGGAACCTATCTCTATTCTCGATGAGGATTTTGAAAAGGAGGTAGGCAAACGTAGTCGAAACAAAACTAAGGCGGCTGAAGTTGAGCATGCAATTCGTCACCACATCGATGTTGAGCTCGACGATGATCCGGATCTACAGGCCTCTTTTGCTGCTGCATTGGCGGCAGTATTTGAAGAATTCCGAGATAATTGGGACAAAATATTCGATGAACTTGAAAAACTGCGGGAACGCATCATCAACGCCAGTAAGGAGCCTACCTACGGGCTACATCGGAAGAAACAAATGCCATTTTTCCGTTGTTTTAGACGAGAGGTTTTTGGTGATAAGGATCTCAATGAAGATGAAATCTCTTCACTCGTTGATCTCACACAGCAGGCCTTCTTAGTCGTTGAGCGTGAATTAAAACTTACAGGATTTTGGGAAAGCATTCCCGCTCGTAACAAATTGAAAGCTGAGCTTCAGAAGACGCTGCTTTCACAGGAATTTATGGCACTTCCCGGTATCATTAAAAACCGCGCTCACATCATAAGCCGAATCATGGAGATCGCTGAAAACAAAAATGACACTATTCTTTACGCGGAGTGACTACGATGGATTTCACATACATAATTCAAAGATCCGCAAAGAGGCGTAAGCTGACGATAACCGTCGAGCGTGATCGCAGCATCGTGGTTCATGCTCCGGAAGGTACCTCTGACGAAAAAATCCAACAGGTAGTGGAGTCAAAGCGCCAATGGATATATGAAAAAATCGGTCATCCTCAGAAATATCAAGAACTCCCGCATGCACCGGGAAAGGAAACTGTTAGTGGCGAATCTGCGCTTTATTTGGGGCGACAATACCGCATTGAGGTGATAAAAACCGATGCAAATGAAATTCAGTTCTCCCAGCGCTTCCTTATTCCGGCTAAACTTGCGAAACAAGCCGAGGCATTACGGGAATGGTATATCGGTAAGGCGAAAGAAAAAATTGTTCCAAGGGTCATGCACCACGCTCACCAACTCGGTGTAGATGTAGCCATGGTCAAGATCGTTGACAACCGTTATCGCTGGGGTTCTTGTACGGTTAATGATAATGTGAACTTTAACTGGCGGCTGATTAAAGCGCCGATGTTTGTTATTGATTACGTCATAGTCCATGAACTCGCTCATCTCATCGAGTCCAACCACACTCCGAGGTTTTGGAATATCGTCCGTGCACAAACTCCAAAAATGGAAAAGGCCAAGGCTTGGTTAAAGGAAAATGGACAACTGCTTGAAGAGGTAATATGAAACGGCCCCGGCGTATCGTGTCGAGGCTTTTTTTGTTTAAAAAGTTGTTACTCAAGCACAAAAAGCCCTCGTGCGGTGCTTCCGCAGAGGGCCTTTTCGACCGGTGCTTCCGGATTTGGTAAATTAAGTATAACAAGACCTATCAGGCTTGTCAATGCTTCGTTTCAGGCCGCAGCTCTAGAAGTTCCGGTAACTAACGCCAGCTCTCGACCTCCATAGAAAGGCGTCACAATCGAAAGGCTGTTGCGCCGAAGCTTTTTTGTTAGTTTTGGCCGGAATAGCCCACGAGATAAACTCGACAAGTGGCGAAATAACGGTAAATTTCGCGGCTAGTAGTCGGATGACAATTCGGAGATTAAAAGTTTTTGAAGTCTGATGTAAAATTATGTATAGTAATGGTATGAAAAGTTTGGTATTTAACGGAGAGGTATAAAGGGTGATGTATATCTGGGGAAAAATTGAACTGTTTATAATATCTCTCTGGTTGCTTTTCGTACTTATCATCGTAGCAACAATTAAAATTCCGATTTATTTTGAAACTGATTGGAAATTTATTGGAGTTTATAAGCTGCTAAAGATGAATATAGTACCTCTTATTTGTATCATATTTTTAATCCTAGGCTGGATCTTCATGAAGAGACTTAAATATAAGCTCTCTGGAAGCAAGCAGGTTTTTATGCGAATTAACAAAATCCAAGATGGGAATTACGAACATCTTACCTTTCTTACAACTTACATTGTTCCTTTAATCAGTCTTAATCTGACTGAGAAAAGGAATGTAATAATTCTATTTATGCTTTTGTCGATAATTGGCGCAATTTGCGTTAAGACGCATCTTTTCTATGCAAATCCTTCATTGGCGTTGTTAGGATATCACATTTATGTAATAAGTGCCGTAACTCGCACTGGTAGTGAAAAAGATCTAATACTCATATCGCGTGAACGCTTAACTAAAGATATGTCCATAGCATATAGAGAGCTAGACGAAAAAATATATTTTGCGGGGGCCGTGAAATGAAAAAGAAAGATGTAATCAAAGGTGTTCAAGCCATCTTGGGGGATACAAGTCCCAGTGTGCTCGCAGAGTTATATTTTATACTTAAAAATAATGATGGAACCTTCCTCCGGCGTATTGATTTGGACGAAACAGCACAAGGAGCCATTTCTAAGGAATTTGCTGAAACGGTAAGAGGCGAATTAATCGACGATGAAACTTATAGCGTGATCAGCATATCAAGCGCAGATGATCGGACTAATGTGATTTATGAATACGATCTGGAGGAAATTCCGTCTGACCTGAATGTTATCGATCGCATCATTGAAGACGAGAAGATTCCTTTTTTTAATTTCAAAAAAGACAAGCTAAAGGATATTCGTGGAATAGTTATTTTGTTTTGTAAAGATGGAAAAAACCTAATGCTTTATAAACAACATTATCCGGTAAGCCTGATTAAAAAAGATAAAGGATTTAGACTAAGTCGTTTAGGTGATAAAAACAGATTTACCAGTTTAGATGAAGATATTGTGAGAATCAGCACCAGTTTCGAGTTCTTTAAGCTAGATGATACTTTGTTCATTATGAATATTAACACTCTTGAAAAGTTTTTTGGATTCCACGACATTATCAAAAAGAAAGCACAACTATGTATTAAAGAGATTGAAAAAGCCGGGATATTGGATAATCCAGAAGTGCTTGAATCAATGACCGATACGATATCGTTCTCTCGTAA
Organism: Paenibacillus gyeongsangnamensis; assembly: GCF_027533625.1. Taxonomy (GTDB): domain Bacteria; phylum Bacillota; class Bacilli; order Paenibacillales; family NBRC-103111; genus Paenibacillus_G; species Paenibacillus_G gyeongsangnamensis. The sequence goes on from NZ_JAQAGZ010000042.1 coordinate 12,077, forward strand.
GATGACAAAGATCTTCAATTTTTCTCCTGTTTTAAATAAAATTCCGATGGATGTTATTATAAAGTTTACGGAGACCCATCGTATACTTGGAGGAAAATTCGAATACAACGCCAACAAGGACAAAATAAAATTACGCACAAATGAGTCAAAACAACTCTTTCTAAAACTTTTGAACGATGATTTTCTACGTTCTGAGCTAACTGAACTATACTATGATAGTTCTGCCAAAGATCAACTGGAGGAGACTTCAGCATAAAAGGGTCTGGAACGTAGGAGAGGTACACCACTATGCGGTATACTTTCTTGCTAAAATAATGTATCAGCAGGAAGTAATTTTGTTTGATCATATAGTGTTACAAGGGCATGCTGCGATTTCCGCAGTAATCTTAATGTAGCTGAATTGGAATTGCGTTGAGTATCGCCAATGACACGTCGTTCTAAAGGATCCCGATATATTATGCTTGTTACAAAAGTTTACAAACAGTGACTTTTAACGTAGTTGTGTAAGCGTCAAACCAATCCCACCTGTTCGTAGGCGTATGAATCACTCATAATAAACCCATCACGCCTACGAGAGGATGGAATCTAAATTGGAAACCAATCTACAAGCCATATGGAGCGAGCGCATCGTTGCCTATCAAGCTAGCGGTCAAACGATGAAAGCCTGGTGCCAGGAGCACAGCCTAACCGTGCATCAATTGAAATACTGGCTGTACAAAGCGCAAAGGCGAACACAGGTAGTTTCAACACCAGCCTTTCGTCCTGTTGCTCTGGCCAGCACATCGGGAACAATCGAATGCCTTCCGTACAAGTCGGTGGAGCCCGAATCGAGATTCGGCCCGGCTTCGAACCGGGACTGCTTCGTGAAGTAGTCGCAGCCTTGTCGCCGTTATGCTGAGCTTTGCCACCGCTTCGCCCGTGTATCTGGCTTGCGGCGCAACCGACATCCGTAAATCCATTGACGGATTGGCCGCTATCGTACAAGAACAATTCGATCTCGATCCGTTTTCCTCTGCCCTGTTTGTGTTTTGCAACCGCAGACGGGACAAGCTCAAAATCCTGCATTGGGACACGAACGGCTTTTGGCTGTACTATCGCAGACTGGAGCGCGGCACCTTTGAATGGCCTGCCAGCGGTACGACTCCGCTGTGTCTCACCCAGCGCGAATTGCGCTGGCTGCTCGACGGGCTATCGCTCACCCAGCGCCAAGCACATCCCCGCATGTCGCCGGAAGTGGTAATTTAATGCCACTGGCAGGAGATGACACGTCCTCGGTCGAATCTTCCCTCTTATGAACACAAAACCGGAATCCCTTACGCTAGAACAACTCCAGCAGCAATACGCCGAGCTGGAGCAACAGAATACAAAGCAAGCCCGAGAGCTGGCCGAGTTATCGGCCAAGCTCAAATGGTACGAAGAACAGTTCCGCCTGGCACAGCAGAAGCGCTTTGGCGCTTCGAGCGAAAAGACGCATCCCGATCAACTAGAGCTGAACCTGTTTAACGAAGCCGAGGTTACCGCGGGATCTGACATCGAGCCGCAGAAGGAACAGATTGTCTATGAGCGACGTAAACCGAGTGGCAAACGTGAAGCGGACCTTGCTAAGCTCCCGGTGGAAAGGGTGATCTATCCCTTGCCCGAAGAACGGCAAATTTGTGATTGCTGCGGAGGGGCGTTGCATGAAATGAGTGCGGAGATTCGGCGAGAAATCGCAGTGGTACCGCCTCAAATCAAGGTAGTGGAGCATGTGAGGCACGTGTATGCTTGCCGCCACTGTGAACGCCACGAGTTGCATACACCGATCATTACGGCGCCGATGCCACGGCCTGTCTATCCTGGCAGCCTGGCCTCGCCATCGGTGATGGCGCATATCATGTGTCAAAAATACGTAAACAGTCAGCCTCTTTATCGGCAAGAACAAGAATGGATCCGTCTGGGGTATCCCCTATCTCGGCAGACCATGGCCAATTGGATGATCTACGGCGCAGAGCAATGGCTATTGCCCATTGTGGCACAGATGAAACGCCATCTGCTGAAGCAGGAAGTGCTGCATGCCGATGAAACGATCCTGCAGGTGCTCCAAGAGCCAGGCAAGACGGCGCAGTCGGAATCGTACATATGGCTGTATCGCACCGGTCGGGGCGTAGAACCAGCCGTAATCTACGACTACTAGCGCACCCGAGGCGGGGAGCATCCGCGGAATTTTCTAGCTGGATTCAAGGGCTATCTGCATGTGGATGGGTATGCGGGCTACCACAAGATCAAGGATGTGACGCTGGCGGGGTGCTGGGCGCATGCGCGTCGTAAATACGATGAAGCCTTGAAAGCAGCACCAGAAGCGAGGAACAATCCGCACGGCGTAGCGGCACAAGGATTGGCCTGGTGCAATAAGCTCTTTGCCATCGAACGCGAACTACAGGAAGTCACAGCCGAAGAACGGCTAGCGGCACGCAAGGAGCAGAGTCAAGCCGTGCTGGATGGCTATTATGCCTGGTTGCGTCAGCAAAAATCGCGAACGATGCCCAAGAGTCTGTTGGGACAAGCCATTGGCTACAGCCTGAATCAGTGGGAGAAGCTGACGGCGTTTATGAAGGACGGTCGACTTGAGATCGACAACAATCGTGGAGAGCGTACGATCAAGCCATTTGTGATTGGACGTAAGAACTGGCTGTTTGCCTATACTCCGCGTGGAGCCAAAGCCAGTGCAGCGATCTACAGCGTAATCGAGACGGCAAAGGAAAACGGGCTGCACCCGTTCCGGTATCTCACGTACTTATTTGAACAATTGCCACAGCTTGCCGATCTTTCAATTCCGCAGGCTTTAGAACGGTTTATGCCGTGGTCGCCGCAGCTTCCGGATACCTGCCGTCTAAACTAATCTGTATTCATCATACATTGGCCTCATTCTGACTACCAGGTGGGGCCTATTTGACGTTTACGTAGAACAGACAAAGTAGGGGTGTATCTACCAGTAAGATACTGCCATAATGTAGCATTGTGGATATTTAGTAATCGGCAGAGTTACCAAATGTTACCATGTGCAAGTTGAGTACATAAACGTTGAAAACTACTTTTCAAACTTTCTTTTTTTAGCTCCATATTGGTCAGATTAACGCGAATTAGGGACCCAACTTCGTTAGCAGTCCAAATGAGTTTTTCTGAATACTCAACTTGAGATTGGGTTGTGGATATTGTGCCAAGCCATTCATTGCAAAATGAACAATATCCTACGGCTGAATACCTTGAGAAAAGTGGAATATTTCTATTACAACCAGGGGTGGGACAACGTTCTTGCAATTTTGATTTATGAATATTGCAAACTTTTACGTCTGAAATAGACCATACTAATGGTTCGTATATTTCCACTTTTTTTTCATTCCACCCATTGAGGCACAATGGACACCATTTTTTAATTGGACTAAGGAGATTTTTTGATAGCAACACCTCAGACCAGCGATTGAGCGTAAGCAATTGATAAAAGGGACTGATGAGTCAGAAGTTCGACTGCAGTCACTACATTTTGATTAAATTCACCCATTCCGTTTATTAAATAAGAACGTTGAAAGAAACGTGTACATCCTCGGTTCGCGTCCTTTATAATGTATTCTTTGTTTATCGTGGGAGCAATGATTTCTTTAATCAACGTCAATAACGATATATGATGTGCTGCTGCCAAACGTTGGATGTAACTGGTCAGAGATTCACATTGAGATGATCCCGCCGCTTTAGGTTGGAGCGGAAATAGCCTGCTTCTCTCGGGATATTGATTTTCTAATTTCAGAGTTTGATCGGGAGAATAAAACATAACTAACTATTATCTTCCTCTCTGCTTTTATTATTTTTGAGTAATTCTTTTAAATTCGAAAATACCGTGTGATATGTACTAATAGTTTCCTCAGATAATGATTGATCAGTTTCGATGGCTGTAGCGACTTCAACATTTCCTAAATCAAAGAGGAATATCTTGCTGGGGAATAAGTCGGTATATAACACGGGTATTTGCCAACTTCCCTGTGTTTTGGCCAACTCAAACCATTTGCTTCTGATCATTGATTGATTTGTTGCGTATTCCGGTAATGTTTGGACACTCATTCCGAAAAGATTTGGACACCTATTCCGGTAATATGTAGACAGTCATTCCGAAAAGTATTGGACACTCAATCCGGAAATGTTTGGACAGTTTTTCTTTCCAGTTTCCCCTTTCAAGATGGCATCCACTTTTAGCAAAGGTGTATCATTCCGATCTCGCGAATGTCTTCCGGGACACTAGCAGAAAGGAGTATACAGCAATGCCCAAACAAAGGAGGATCGCCTTGCCACGCATCTTAGATGTTCTGCGCTTGGACACCGAATCGGATCTAAGCGAAAGAGCCATTGCCCGTAGTTTATCTCTCTCCCCAAGTACCGTCGGCAATATCCTAGCCCGAGCTAAAGAAGCCGGTCTCACCTGGCCCGTTCCAGCACATTTGGACGAACGTAAAGTGGAATCCATGCTGTTTCCAAAAGCAACGGGAAGACCTCCACAGTGCAAGCTTAACGATACTGGGATGCGAACATCCCAAATCCGTGAGTAACGAGGAACTTATGAACTAGTAGATTCGGTTAGATGGAACGCCGGATGCTGGGAAACTGGCACGTCCGGTGTGAGGCAGGGGAAAAGCTGGAGATTGCATCAAATGCTTACCTATTGCTACCGATAGTGAAATAATAAACCGGATTCTAAGGGTACAGGAATCCAGTTTTTTTGTGTTAAAAAAAATGGCTTAGCGTGCGAAATCCGCGTTTTGTTGGCGGGACCTCGTATCCAAATATCCAAACCTCGTTCACGCCTTCATAATGCTTCCATTTAAATTTGACGATATCATCTTTGGACTCCCATCCATAACTTTCAGTCCATGTTATCATGGATGAGTTTTTTGCACCATAACCGTCTGAAAATGTATTATTGTTTAAGATTTAGGGCTTCATTAAACTGCCGTGAAAAAAGTACAATTGCAGGAAACGCCCGTGGGTCCTATGATTAGCATATGTTAACCGCTTTCACTTTAGATGAGGAGGGGATCAGACTGGATAAACAATTGGACTATACATCACCTGAAAAGCAGGGGATGAATTCCAGCAAATTACTGAATGCTTTTCGACTTCTTGACCGTGAAACGGAAAGAGGAGAAATCCCCGGAGGTGTCGCTATTGTCGGCAGACATGGCCGGATCGTCGGGACTTATAAAGCAGGACTCTCGATCGCCACTGACTTTGCAAAATATGCCGTGCGGGAAGATACGATCTATGACTGCGCCTCTTTAACCAAAGTCGTAGTCACGCTTCCTTTGATCCTTCTTCTTCTCGATAACGGCGAGGTGCGTTTAAATGACCCGGTCTGCAGGTATATTCCGGACTTCGCCGCCAAAGGAAAATCGCAAGTCACCCTAAAGCATTTGCTCACCCATACATCGGGGCTGCCCGCCTTTACGGACATGTATTCCCAAGGGTGGTCGCCGGAAGAAATTAAAAAGTTGGTCTGGAATCAGGAGCTGACCTATGAAACGGGAAAAGGTTACGTTTATAGCGATCTGGGTTATATAGCTTTGGGAGAAATCGTCTCAAAATTACTCGGCCAGTCCATTGACTCAGCTGCAAGAGACTATATTTTCGAACCTCTAGGCATGGCTGATACCGGTTACCGTCCTCATGAATCGCTCAAACCTCGGATTGCAGCGACCGAATTCATTTTTGGCAGTTACCGCTGGGGAGAGGTGCACGATAAAAATACGTGGGCTATGGGCGGAGTAAGCGGCCATGCCGGCATGTTCTCTACGGCAGCCGATTTGGCAAAATACGCAATGATGTGGTTAAACCTGGGCCGTTACCCTGGCGGCAGGCTTCTCTCCGCCTCGGCGGTGACGACGTCTACTCGCAATTTCACAAGCCATCTTAATGCAAATCGCGGACTTGGTTGGGTTCTTAAGGGCGATAAATGGGATGCTTCCGGAGACTGGTCTTCTCCCGCATCTTATGGTCACACGGGCTTTACCGGAACTAGCCTATGGATGGACCCCGAGAAGGATGTTTTTGCCGTGCTGCTGACAAACAGAGTTCATTTCGGGCGAGACAAATCGGTTGCTTGGCTGAGAGATTCGTTCCATAACGCCGTCTCGGCGGCAGTGGAGGACTAGACCTGTATTTTAAACGGAGGGAATCGTTATGCAATCAGGCTCGTTAATTATCGATACAGACATACACAACGCGATCCGGCGACGCGAAGATATGCTCCCTTTCTTACCGAAGGTTTGGCATCAGCAATGGATGGATAACGAGGTCGGGGTCTACGGGCAATACTATTCCCCGCTCGGTGTCATGCGAAAGGATGCGGTTCCGGACAGCGGCGGCTCTCCCGGCAGCGATCCCTTGTACGTATTGAAGCACCATATGGATCCTTACGGGATCGATTTCGGAATCCTTACGGGCTCGGGCGTGCTGGGCATTTCCTTGCATGCGGATCCCGATTATGCGAACGCCATAGCTTCCGCTTATAACGACTGGCAGATTGAGCATTGGCTCAAAGTGAGTCCGAAATTCAAAGGCTCGATCCTCATTAACCATTCGGATCCGGCGGCGGCTGCGCAAGAAATCGACAGAATGGGTCCGCACCCGGACATGGTGCAGGTGATCATGAGCAGCGGCGCTCGAATGCCGTACGGCCAGCGGTTTTATCACCCGATTTATGAAGCTGCGGAGCGAAACGGTCTGCCGGTCGCCGTCCATCCCGGAACCGAAGGCAAGGGCATCTCTGGAGCGCCGACACCTTCCGGATACCCGACCCGCTATATGGAATGGCATAATATTTTGCCGGCTAACTACATGACACATATTAACAGCCTGGTTTGCGAAGGGGTCTTTGAGAAGTTTCCAAAGCTGAAATTCGTTGCAATAGAAGGCGGTATTGCCTGGCTTCCCCATTTGATGTGGAGGATGGATAAAAACTACAAGGCTCTGCGCGATACAACCCCTTGGCTAAAACGGCTTCCGTCGGAATATATTCTGGAGCACGTGAGACTGACGACGCAGCCGATTGAGGAGCCGGCGGATATCGATCATTTGGTGCAAATTTTCAACATGATTCGGGCGGATGAAATCGTGATGTTTTCGTCCGATTACCCGCATTGGGATTTCGATAATCCGAAAATAGCTCTTAACGGAATCCCCAGGGAAATGAAGCAGCGCATTCTCGGGCAGAACGCGGCAGATCTTTATAAGCTTCATAAACAACCGGTTGAAAGTAAAGGAGTCGAGGCCCAATGAAGATTAAGGCGGCAGAACTTCATGAGCTGAGCGAAGGCGGTAGAGTAATCGTCAATGTAAACGGTATGGAACTGGGCATCTTCCTCGTAGGCGGCAAATATTATGCCTGGCGCAACGTATGTCCACATGCCGCGGCTCCGGTCTGCGTCGGCGTCGTACAGGGAACCAGGCTGACGTCGACGGTGTATGACTATCAGTACGGAATGGATAATCAGGTGCTCCGCTGTCCGTGGCACGGCTGGGAATTCGATTTGACTACCGGGCAGCATTTGGCGGGCGGAAAAGTAAAGCTGCGTGGATACCCGGTGGAAGTGGACGAAATGGGCATTTATGTAATTTTGAACAATTCAAGCGTGAAGCGAGTTGAGGACGACCATGACGAATAATCGGATCATTCCTCGAAACGGCCGGGGGCAGCTTCGTACCCATAGCGTTTTGTACGGTTTGAGGCGGGACCGTCTTTTGTATTTGCTGGCGCTTCCCATGTTGGCCTATTTTGTTATCTTCAAATACATTCCCATCTGGGGCGTATTAATTTCGTTTCAGAATTATTCGCCCTATATGGGATTTTGGAAAAGCGACTGGGTCGGTTTCGAACACTTTCAGCGATTATTTTCCAATCCGGACTTCTTGATCCTGCTCCGCAACACCATGGCTATCAACGTGATGAACCTGCTGCTTTTTTTTCCTCTTCCCATTGTGCTTTCGCTGATGTTAAACGAAGTGAAGAATCAGGTTTTTAAAAAGTGGGTGCAATCGATCGTGTATTTGCCGCACTTTTTGTCCTGGGTCATTATTGTGGGGATCAGCTTCCTGATGCTTTCCCAATCGGAAGGCATTGTCAACAAGCTGTTGGAGGCGATGGGATTTTCCAAATTCGATTTTTTAACGAATGTGAACTGGTTTTGGGGGATTTTGACCGCCCAATCGATTTGGAAGGACGCCGGGTGGGGGACGATCATTTTCCTGGCCGCCATAGCTGCCGTCGATCCTCAGCTTTACGAGGCCGCTAGGATGGATGGGGCCGGGAGGCTCCGTCAGGCTTGGCATGTGACGCTTCCGTGCATCCGCAACGTAATTGTCGTGCTTCTCATTTTGCGGGTCGGCCATATTATGGATGTCGGTTTCGAACAAGTCTACCTTATGATGAACGGTGCCGTTTCCCAGGTTGCCGACGTGTTTGACACTTATGTGTACCGAAGCGGGATCCAGCAAGGCCAGTTCAGCTACAGCACGGCAGTGGGGCTGTTTAAATCGGTCGTAGGTCTGATTCTTGTCATCGGGACGAATCATTTGGTAAAGCGTTTCGGGGAAGAAGGCGTTTATTGAGCTGAACGGTGGCACAGAAGGAGGCACACATGAAAGAACAGTGGAGCGACAAGTTATTTCATACGATCAATTATACGGCGCTGGCGTTGATCTCCCTTATATGTTTATTCCCGCTTTACTATATATTTGCGGTTTCGTTTACGGATCCGCAGGAGTATTTGATCAGACGTGCGGTTCTGTTTCCGCACCAATGGAGTATCGCTTCTTACAAATATATTTTTTCCAACAACTCCTTCATTAAGGCGTTTGAGGTAAGCGGATTTTTGGCGACAGTCGGGACTTTTCTAAGTTTGGCAGTAACTTCGGCAGGAGCATATGTACTGTCGCGAAAACGATTGATCGGGCGCAGACCCATGATGCTTATGATTTTGCTGACTACCTTGTTTAATCCGGGGATTATTCCGCCTTATCTTCTGGTTCGCGACCTGGGTCTGATCAACAGCATCTGGTCGTTAATTTTACCGGTATTGACAAGCGGTTGGTACGTCCTGCTGATGAAAGGATTTTTCGACAGCATCCCCGACGAACTGGAGGAAGCGGCAAAAATTGACGGCTGCTCGGATTTGGGCATCTGGTTCAAGATTGTGCTGCCTCTCTCGCTTCCCGCGCTTGTCGCATTCGGCTTGTTTTATGCGGTTGCCTACTGGAATACATTTTTTTCGGCAATTTTGTATATCAACGATCCGGTGAAAAGGCCGCTTCAGGTGCTGCTTCAGGTGCTACTCATTGAGTCTTCCAGCACGGCGACGGCTAATGCGGCGGAAACGGCTGCCAATCAACCTCCATCCGAAACATTAAAGATGGCTGCGGTTGTAGTCGCGACAATTCCGATTTTAATGGTTTATCCATTCCTTCAAAAGCATTTCGCGAAAGGAGCCATGATTGGCTCCGTGAAGGGATGATTATATAAATGATTACAAATCGGGAGGGAACGTTATGTTTAAAAAAAGATTGACTGTAAAAGCTGCCGGTTCCGTTTTGCTGCTATCAACCCTCATTTCCGCTTGCTCCAACAGCGGTGGCACGAGTGCAAGTGGAAATAACGGTAATAACGCTAAAAGCGAAACCCCGACCAAAATCAGCATTATGCTTGGTCAACAAACGGCGGATGCGCTTCCGACGGATAATGTGGTGCTGAAAGAAATTGAAAAGCGGACCAACACGATTTTGGAATTGAATTGGGTCCCGATCAACAATTATGACGAAAAGGCCAACGTTACGCTGGCCTCCGGCAATATGCCGGATCTGATGCTAATCAACGATATTTTTCAGCCGCTTGTCAGGACGATGGCCGCTCAGGGAGCATTTTGGGATTTGACGCCGTTCTTCAAAGATTATAAGAACATTTCCAGCTTGCCGAAAGAAACTTTGGAAAACTCCAAAATCAACGGAAAAAATTACGGAATACCCCGTGTTCGTCCGCTTGAAGGGGGAGGCTGGATGCCGCTTGTCCGTAAAGACTGGCTGGATAAATTGGGCATGAAACCGCCGGAAACGATGGACGACATGTATAACGTGATGAAGGCATTTACCGAAAAAGACCCCGAGGGCAACAATAAGAACGATACGTACGGCGTCTCTAGCTATGTCACGAGCGACTCGATGGGCAATTTGCAATGGGTCGAGGAAGTCTTTAACGGAACAACCGGCGGAACCGTCGGCGCACCTCTTTGGAAGCTAAAGGATGGCAAGTTGACGCCGACTGCGCTGGAGCCGGGAACAAGAGATGCGCTGATCTGGCTGAATAAGGCATATACCGAAAAGCTGATTTCCCCGGATTTTGCCATTATGAAGCCAAGCCAGGCGGCGGATGAAGTTAAGGGCGGCAAAGCGGGCATAGTGGGCGCAACCATGCAGCCGCAATGGTTATATACTGAACCGAACCTGAAGACCAATCCGAAAGCGGACTTCTACCCGCTTCCTTATTTGACGGGGCCATTCGGAAAATGGGCGCCCAAGGACACCGGTTTCTACGGCATGTTTGTCATTCCAAAAACGGTGCCTGAAGCGAAAGTACGCAAAATTCTGGCTTTCATGGACTACGGGTTTACGGATGAAGGCTCCGATCTCGCCAACTATGGGTTTAAAGATGTGCATTATACGGAGAATAACGGTTTTAAAGTTGCAACTGAGCAGGCCAAAAAGGATATGGTTGCGCAAAACGTGCTTGGCCAGTTATATGGCAAATACGACAAGTATTCCCGCGCATTCCTGACCGGAATTCCGAAGGAAATGTATGACCGCAATTCGCAAGTGCTCGACGAGCGGGCGAAGGTAAGCATTCCGGATCCTACGACCGGTGTGTTGTCCGATACGTACCAGAAGGTCGGCAAAGATTTTGATAAGAAAATTCAGGATATAAAGACGAAAGTCATTATGGGCAAGGCGAATATTGCCGAATGGGATGCTTTCGTAAACACGCTGAAGAGCGATCCAAATTATCAAAAAATCATCGCCGAGATGAACGATTCGTACCAGAAAAAGCTGAGCGGCAAATAAATAAATACATGATTAAAAAGAGCATTCATGCCTGAAGCGGTCAGTCTCAGGCATGAATGCTTGTCCATTCCACGCTTATACTTCCGGATGGAAAGGCAGGGGATTCCCCGATGTCGGATAAAATGAAATTTGCCATCGTCGGTGCAGGTGTGATTGCACCGTTTCATGCTAAAGCCATTACGCAAAATCCGAATGCCGAACTCATTGCGATTGCCGATGTAGAGCTCGGTAAAGCCAAGTTACTTGGGGAACGTTTTGGGGTAACATCCGTTTATTCGAACTATGAAGAGATGCTCAAAAACAAAGACATCGATGTGGTCAGCATTTGTACCCCGAGCGGTCTGCATGGAGAAGTGGCCATCGCCGCCGTACAGGCGGACAAACATATTTTATGTGAAAAGCCGCTGGAAATCAGCTCGGTCAAAATGCAGGAAATGATCGATGCCGCAAATCGCACTCGGGTAAAGCTGGCTTGCGTGTTTCAAAGACGCGTGATGCCTGCTTCCGTTATTGCCAAAAAGGCGATTGAAGACGGGAAGCTGGGGAAGCTGGTGCTTGGCGACGCTTACCTTAAATATTACCGCAGCCCAGAATATTATCGCAGCGCAGGCTGGCGCGGCACATGGGCGCTGGATGGGGGCGGGGCTTTAATGAATCAAGGGGTGCATGGAATCGACTTGATTCAGTGGCTGATGGGGGACGTTCAGTCTGTTTTTGACCGATTCGGCGGCTTTGGTTCGAAATATCGAGGTGGAAGATACGGCTGTAGCGGTATTAAAATATAAGAATGGAGCCTTCTGGGTTATCCAGGGTACAACTTCTGTCTATCCGGGGCTTGAGACCCAGTTTGAACTGCATGGGGAAAAAGGCACAATCGTATTTGCGGACAGCGGCATCAAACATTGGAAGTTTATAGATAGCGAAGAGGAAGCCCCCCATGCGGAAGCGTTCGTAAATTCAAGCAGTGATCCCGGCAGAATCGCCGAGGATGGCCACTATATTTTGTGCGAGGATTTGATTCAAGCCATCCGTGAGACCGTGAGCCTCTAATTAGTTTCCCCTGAAAAATCCCAGGGTTTTTAGCCAAAATAAAAGGAATTCGAAGCCTCAAAATGGAAATAGTTATTGTCGAGATAACCATCCAGAGGGGCTGAATTCCTTATGGTAATGAATTCAACAGAGCCCCTCAAAAATCCTTTTGAGGTGAGTAAAAATTGTTGAAACTTCGTGAAGAACAAATCACATTATGGGATGCCATAATACCGGAAACCGTATGGACTCTTCCTGACGAACTGGTAAAAGTAGATGCTCTTTTGGATGATGAACGTTTCATGCAACCCTTTCTGGAGAAACATCAAACCCGCAGAGGCCGCCCCACAAAAGTGATCGAGACCTTCTTGCGTCTCATGTATCTCAAACGACGTTACAACTTCGGATATGAAACGCCTGTTCAGGAGGTTGGCGACAGTCTCACCTGGCGCCGGTTCGCCGGATTCCGATCGATGAAAAGATGCCGGATTCAACTACCCTAATCAAAGCTCGCCAACGCTATGGGGACCAATGGGTTGAACAACTCAATGAGCTCTTACTTCAAAAGCTGGACGAGGCCGAGGTGCTCAAACGCCGTAAGTTTCGTACAGACACTACGGTAGTCGAATCGGATGTGCATCATTCAACCGATGCCACCTTACTTCAGGATGGCGTGAAGGTCATCACCCGTCTGGTAGGGAAAATTCGCAAAGCTGCTTCCCAAGCAACCCGGCAATTTGAAGATAAAACCTTTCGCACCGTCCAAGACGGCAGCGGCCTTCTCACACACTTCTTCGGTGAGCGTGGCGACTTGTTCCGTAATCGTATTAAGTTCATCCCAAGATTCTTGGGTGCGGCGACGCAGCAATTTCGCGATGGAGAGGATATGGCCTTTCACTTCTTTGGAAAAGCTTCCGTCAAGGCTACGAAAGAAAAGCTCAGCACTGCCATTCGGTTAACGAGAAAATTGGTCGAGCAAGCCAAGCAAGTCGTGTCCGGCAACCGGATCATTCCGGATCGGATCGTCAGTTTCTTCGATCCGGAAGCGAGACCGATCAAGAAAGGCAAGCTGTCCAAGACCGCAGAATTCGGGTACAAAGCGCGAATCGACGAAACGGAGAATGGATTCGTCACCGGCTATGAACTGTACAAAGGGAACCCCGCTGATGACGAACTGCTCGTTTCCGCAGTAGAGCAGCACCAAGCACGGTTTAGTGCCGTACCAAACGCTGTTGCCACAGATCGCGGCTTCGGCAGCAAGAAAAATGAGACGAAGCTGACAGAACTTGGTGTCAGTCGCGTCAGTCTTCCCTTCAAAGGGAAGAAAAGCAAGAAACGAGCCGAACATGAATCACAGTTATGGTTCAAAGATTTGCAGCGATATCGTGCTGCTGGTGAAGCAAAAATAAGTTTGCTGAAACGCAAGTACGGCTTGAACCGTAGCCGGTATAAGGGCTTTGCTGGCTCAAAAACCTGGGTTGGCTTGGGAATCTGGGTTCATAACCTCAGAAGAGCGGCCCAAATGATCGAATAAAGCGATAGAATGGAACATACAGGAAATATAGCCTCCCGGAAAATATTTCGGAGAAGTAGAGTCATCTCTAAAAATGACTTTTTCAGGGGTAACTAATTAACGGTGTCGAGGCTAAGAAATCTGTTGACCTGAATTTGGCTATGTATGAGTCGGCCCGAACCGGCAAAGAAGTTGACTTATAAACTTAAGAAAGAAGTGATGAAATGAGCGGTTGCTTGCGTATCGGGATGATCGGGTTGGATACGTCCCATGTACCCGCTTTTACCAAGCTTCTCAACGATCCAAGCAGTGAGTATCATATTCCCGGAGGCCGGACCTGCGATGAAAACCCTATCGAAAACTTTATTTGATCTCTTTGGATTACAAGGGTTGAGGCGAAGTTTCTACCGAAGAAGTCTGCTGATACTTCTTACGATGAGCTGTCTTCCTAACGCCCTCTTCGGATTGATCATTTATTATTTTGAAACGGGGCAAATTGAACGCGAGGTTAATCAATACCATCAATATCAGTTGAAGCAAGCCGCCAACCGCGTGGAGGATTCCTTGTCGCATCTTGAGCTGATTTCATCGCAATGGGCATTTGATCCCGTTTTTGATGAACGGCTGCGAACGATTAATTTAAGAGATCAATTCAGTGAAACCCAAACCCTGTATAAAACACTTGCCGTATTAAAAGGCTCCGACTTGCTGATCGATCAGGTTTATCTCTACTTAAGGGATTCTGCGGTACTCATCAACAATGATCAAGGGGTCATCTTCATTAGCAACGAAGCGGATAAAAAGCTGTATACGGAATTGCTTCAGGGGAGCAGAGGGATATATTGGACGGATGCGTTTACTAAGCAAAAGGGGAATATGAATGTATTTCCTATTTCGCTTATCGTCAAATTGCCGGGAACGGCCAGCCAAAGCTATGGTGCGTTATTGATCACGCTGGACAAGAAGAGAGTTAGCGATTTGATTAGCAATCTTAACGATTTCGATAACGGAACGTCGCTTTTAATCAGGGAAAACGGCGATTTGATTTCCCTTGGCCGATTGAATGCGCAGAAACCTACTGCGCTGGAACTTGCGGTTCGTGACCTTGTAGCCGGACAGAAGCAAGAAATGGCTTCCAACATTTTCAATTTCCAAAACAATGATTATTCGGTGTCATATCGTAAATTTTCGCGTCTTGGAGCTGTATGGACATTCACCACTGTTACACCTTTGTCCCAAATTACATGGCCGGTCGTTTTTGCCTCGCGCCTTATTTTTGGGATCAGCGGAGGTGTTATAGTTCTTCTTATTGTTTTATCGTTGTTTGCCTCAAGAAAGCTGTATGGCCCAGTTCGCAGGCTTGTAGGTTTGTTGGAACATAATAAAAGTCCTGAAAATGCGGCAGAAGAAAAAGATGAATTTACCTTCATCGAAAAGCGTTGGAATCATATTTCAAGAGAGAGCCAGTTGCTGCAAGCGCGCATTGAGCAGCAATTGCCGGGGATGCGTGAAGTTTTTCTTCTGCAGCTTATACAGGGACGGCTTGCGCTATCAGAAAGCGAATTGAAGGAGCGAATGGTACAGTTGGGCTGGGAGACGAATGGCAAGCATTTCGCCGTCGTGTACCTGCAGTTCTTCGGGTTTTCTAACTTAAAAGACCGCTTTAAAGAGGGAGATGAACCGCTTGTAAGTTTCGCTATTGCCAATATCATCGGCGACGTGGCAAGGAAATATTTTTCCGACTTCAATGTATTGAATTTTATGGATTTATCTGTTGGAATGTTTATTCTTCACGATTCGCACATGCAGAAAGAGCACGTCAAGGCGGATATTTTCGCTATGTTGGGTAATATATCCTCCATCTTGGATTCCATGCTGGATATGCAGACAACAAGCAGTGTCGGGAGGCTGACGGGCGACCTTAAGCGAATACCGGAAATTATGGAAGAGGCCAAACATGCACTGCGCTATCGTGATTTACAAATGCGTAATCAAGTCATGGATATGGATGATTTGCTGCAGCGGGGGGAACAACCCATTCACTACCCGTTTGCCTTGGAAATAGAAGTTATTCAGGCTATACGAATGGGCATGGAGGAAGATGCGGTCCATCAGATCAGCCGTTTTAAACAGGAGCTGCAAATTCATGCAGACAATGAGCTGCAGGTGAAACAAGGGATGCAGATGCTGCTGGGCAAAATACAGTACACTATGCTGGAATCGGATTTTAATCCACACAAATTATCGGGCGGGGCCAATCTCTTCGATCAGCTTTACCAGATGCGCGATCTGGAGGAAATCCCGAAGTGGTTTCGGCACAAGGTTATCCAACCTTATGTAAAAAAATTGTCCGAGACCTACAATATTCAGATTAAACAGCTGGTGGAGAATGTAATGGAAACGATGCGGACGCACTATATGCGGGATATTTCATTGGAATGGTGCGCAGATTTGCACGGGACTTACCCTCAAAAATTAAGCAGCGCTTTTAAATACATTACAGGCACCAATTTTATCGATCATTTAACGAACCTTCGCATGGAGAATGCAAAAAAATTACTGCTCGAAGCCGATACCAAGATTAATGATATTGCGGTTCAGGTCGGTTACCAGCCATCCTATTTCAACCGCATTTTCAAAAAGCATGAAGGCATGACTCCAGGGGAATACCGGGAAAAAAGGAGATAGTGAGTGATCATTCCTACAAAAAGTTAAGAGAAGGAGTTGTTGGAAGTAATGACGGAAGTAACATGGAATCCGACCCTAACAAAACAGGTAGATAAGTTAAAAGGGTTTTGGTGCAACGATTAAAACTGATCAAAGATAGTCACCATATTGTTGTTTGACTATGCTATCAAACCAAACATTTTATTGATTAATTCAACTGCAGAAAGGACAGACGAATGATGGCATTCGACCTGCCCTTTCTTTATCATATGCATGACTTCTATCCCGGCAATTGTTTTCTCTGCAGTACCGAAAGTCTTGAATCCCAGCATTGGTTTAATGACTTTCTTTAGGAATCGATGGTCTTGTTCAATAATATTG
>NZ_JAQAGZ010000043.1 GCF_027533625.1 Paenibacillus gyeongsangnamensis
CAAGAAGTAAGATTTCTGGCCAGTCAATGTGGACTTAAAACGCTCTTGTGATCTGCATGCACATGAATGACGAACATCGGAAAGCCGTATGAGGGAAAACCTCACGTACGGTTTGATGAGGAGGGGCAGATTTCTCTGCCCTTTACTCTAGTAAGAATTTATAAGTTTTCGTAACTTATAGCTTCGCATCAACCTTGGTAAACGCGCTGGTCCTTGTAAGACAAGGACGGCGTAGCCGTTTATCCTGGGTTGATAAGAATTTATAAGAGGCATGGAAAACCGAGCCAAGCTGTTCTAAACCCGGGACGACCCCCATATTTTTAAGTAAACAAGCTTTGGGCAGGCAGGTCTTGTCAGATCAACAGCCCAAGAGGGAGAGTGGCTTTAGTATGGTGGAACCGGGGAAAGTAAAGCGGCAGGAGATCAAGATGCTGAACCGGAAGCTGCTTGAAGTGTCCGGCGTGCTCAATGTCGAGAGCTTCGACAGCGAGGAATTTCTACTGGAGACGGACTGCGGGTTTCTGATGATCAGGGGGCAAAATTTACATATCAAGAACCTCAGTCTGGACCAAGGATTAGTGGCGATCGAGGGCTTTGTGAACGAGCTGGCTTATTTGGACGCAAACTCCCAAGGCAAGACTAAGGGATTCTTAGGTAAGCTGTTTAAGTGACGCTGCACACCCAGTTCGTTACGCTGGGCATGATGTTCGCGGGAGGGCTTGCGCTTGGCGTGCTGTTTGATCTGTACCGGGTGCTTTCGGGCCAGCTGAAGCTCCCCTCATGGCTCAAGGCCGTGTGCGATCTCCTCTACTGGTTTATCGGCACCCTTGTCGTCTTCAAGCTTTTGTACGAAAGCAACCGGGGAGAGGTGCGCCCCTTTATTTTTCTCGGACTCGGCATGGGGATCATTGTTTATTTCTTGTTGTTTAGCCGGCCCGTGGTCCGGGTAATCGTATTCATGATCCGAGTCGTGCTTACGACGCTGTGGATTGGGAAACGGATGATCGAGATCTTTATCATTACGCCGATCATTTGGACTTATAGGCTTCTGATGATCTTTTTAGGTTTTTTGACCGCAACCGCTATTTTCCTTTACAAAATTGTGCTACAATTACTTTATCCTGTGTGGAAATTGCTGAAATGGCTGATCAGGCCTCTCATCGCACGGCTTCGGCTGGCGGTTCCCGCATGGGTGAAGAGAACAGGTCAAAGCATTGCGGCTTGGTTCAGGCGGCTCTTTTGATCTAACGTAGGAGGAATTTCCTTTCATGCAGGCAACCCCGCAAGCAAACGAGGCACAACCGCATAACAAAGGCTCTTTTCGTCGGCGCCGTCTCGTCATGCTGGTGCTGGCTTGCTTCTTGAGTTGGGCCGGCGTGACTCTGTGGAATCAGGTGGGTAAGCTTGGCGACCGGCGCGAGAAGGTCAGCGCTCTGGAGCAGAAGCTCGCCGAATCGAAACAGGTGAACGAGGATACCAAACGGGAGATTACGCGTCTGAACGATCAGGAGTACGTGGAGCAAAAGATCCGCAAGGAGCTTCATTATGTGAAACAGGGCGAAACCCTTTTCTATGCGACGAAACCGGCTGGAAAATAATACGGAAAATGATGGTTGCCGCTCTTGGTTGACCGCTTGATTCACCGTAAGTTATAATCGGCGTAACTTCGTTTTTAAGCTTTTTTAACTATTTAAGGGAGGAACATTTTACTTTATGGCAATTGAAGTGGGCAGCAAGCTGCAAGGAAAAGTGACAGGCATTACTCACTTTGGGGCGTTCGTTGAGCTATCGGAGGGGGTTACGGGCCTCGTACACATCTCGGAGATTGCGGACAACTACGTTAAAGATGTCAACGATCATCTGAAGCTGAACGATATCGTCACGGTGAAAGTGATTAATGTCGACAAAGACGGCAAAATCGGACTGTCGATCAAGCAAACGATTGATAAGCCGGTGGATGCTGCTCCATCAAGACCTCCCCGTTTCGAAAGACAAGGCGGTGGCGGCGGAGATCGCGGCGGATTTGGCCGTGGCGATCGCGGTGGCCGTGGCGGCGGAAGACCTCCCCAACCGAACCGATTGTCCTTTGAAGATAAAATGGCGCGTTTTCTGAAAGACAGCGAAGACCGCATGTCTTCCCTTAAGAAGAATACGGAAGGCAAACGCGGCGGACGCGGCGCGCGTCGTGACTAATAACTAATAAACGGGAGTCCCTGTTCGGCCTTGTCGGCCGGGGGACTTTTTTGCTTGGCGCGTTATTCGAGAACCAGACTGGCCCACAGAAAAACGGCCCAGCCGAACAGTCCCAGGCCGAGTCCCGCCGCGGAAGCCCACAGCGCCTCCTTTGCACTGAGGAAGCAGATCCGTCCGAACAGGGGCTTGAATCCGGGCGTTTCCAGGCGGCGAAGCGTTTGGCGAAGAAAAAACTCCGCTTCCGTCTCATCCCTCTCAAGCAGCCTCTCCCACAGTGTGTCGGCCAACAGCCTTGCACCTGCTTGCTTGTCACTATCTCTGAGTAAAGTCATTGACTAACCTCCTTCATTTGGAAAAATAGTATACATTAGACGCAAGTAAACTCGCTAAAGTTTCATTTTATCCCGGCTCGGAACTGTTCCAAGGGGTTACCGTCCTACAGACTTGACAACCCGGTTGCCGCTATTATATACTCATGCTTGTCTCGGCGGCATAGCTCAGCTGGCTAGAGCGTACGGTTCATACCCGTAAGGTCGGGGGTTCGATCCCCTCTGCCGCTATAACATGTTGAATATCCGGTCTGCGCACAGTTGGATGTGAGCGGGCCGGATTTTTTTTGCAATTGTTTTTTTAGTTGATAAGAATTAGTTTTTCGAAGGCTTATAGCTTCGCATCAACCTTGATAAACGCGCTGGTCCTTGTAAGACAAGGACGGCGTAGCCGTTTATCCTGGTTTCGCGCCGCTGAGTCGAGTAAAAAAGAAAGTGACTGCTTTTGTCGGATCGCTCGGAGGCGCACCTTGAATCGACAGGTTGTAACGCGCATTGTCTGCATCTGCACCCGAACAGGAAGCGAACGGCTCAGGTCCGCAGGGGAACCTCTGTTTTATGGTAGCGCTTTCATTTCAAGCAAACCAAATCATTTTCCAGATTTCGCCAGGTCCCTGTTTTTGTCGGAAAAAACTTTGAATCCGCCAACTCATTCTGACAAACTTTCTGCCGGGCACCGCTTATACTGAGTCTCACTAAATAGTATATGGGTGGTGTTAATGATTTATGCAAAAATTAAACGGAATGACTTCGATCGGATTAGGCTGGGCCGGCAAGGCCAAGAACGGCATGGCCGGGATGGTGGCCCGGAACAAGTTCGTGCAAACCATCGTTGCGAAGCGATGGTCGATTCTGCTTCTGATGATGGCCTTCCTGCTGGGAAGGGCAATGATCCTCGATCAGTTGTCTCCGTTTGCTGTTGCCTTCTTCGCCGTCATGTATTTCCTGCGCCGGGAGCTCCTGTACTGGTCCGCCATCTTTCTCACGGCCGGAAGCCTCTTCTCAACGGATCCCAAGCATACCGGCTATCTTGCGGTGGAGATGCTGGTTTTCCTTCTTATCCAGAAGGGCGTGGAACGCTTCGAGCGGTCGGATATCTCGTATGCGCCCGTCATCGTTTTCTCGTCTACCTTCTTAGTCCAGCTTTTTTCCCTTCTGGTGTCCGCGCAGCTAAGCTGGTATACCCTCATGATGACCGGCGTGGAGTCGATGCTCAGCTTAATCCTGACGCATATTTTCCTGCAGGCGATCCCCGTTTTTACCCTGTCACGCAAAAACTACAGTTTAAAGCACGAGGAAGTGATTTGTCTTATCATCCTGCTCGCATCGGTGATGACCGGTACGGTCGGGTGGCAGACGGGGCCCGTCACGGTGGAGCACGTGCTATCCCGGTACTTGATCCTCCTCTTTGCCCTCGTCGGCGGGGCCCCGCTCGGCGCTTCGGTCGGAGTCATCTCGGGGCTCATTCTGAGCCTCGCCAATACGGCGGCCGTATATCAGATGAGCCTGCTGGCTTTTGCCGGAATGCTCGCCGGATTATTGAAGGAAGGAGGCAAGATGGCCGTAGGACTCGGCATGCTGCTCGGATCGTCGATTCTTTCCGTTTATATAGGCAATCAAGCCGAGGTTCTCCATTCCACCTGGGAGTCGGTCGCCGCCGTCGCGCTGTTCTTGTTAACACCGAGGAGCGTTATTCAGATGCTCGCCAAATATGTGCCGGGCACGCAGGAAAATTTGAAATCGCAGCATGATTATGCCAAGCGGGTGAGGGACGTCACCGCCGGCCGGGTGGAGCAGTTCTCGGAGGTGTTCCGCCAGCTGTCGCGCAGCTTCAAACAAATTACCGTCGATGCCCAGCCGCTGCAGAAGGAGGAGGAAGTCGGCCACTTCATGAACGCCGTCGCGGAGAAATCCTGCTCGACCTGTTGGAAGCGCAAACAATGCTGGGACGATAAGTTTTACCAAACCTATAAATTTATGACCGATATGATGACGGAGGTGGAGCTGCGTGAAAGCATGACACGCAAGGACATTCTGCCCGAATGGAAGCGGCAGTGCGTCAAGCCCGACCAGGTGCTCGATCTCATGAAGCAGCAGTATGATTTGTACAAGCACGATCAGCACTGGAAGAAGCAAATCATCGACAGCCGCCAGCTGGTGGCCGATCAGCTCTCTGGCGTATCCCAGGTAATGGAGGACCTGGCCAAGGAGATCAAGCGCGAGGGGCAGGAGCTCTTCATGCAGGAGGAGCAAATCCGCAGCGCCCTGGAGGAGCTGGGGCTCTCGATTCACAGCATCGACATCATCAGTCTCGACGAAGGGAACGTGGAAATCGAAATCATCCATCAATATACGAAGGGATTCGATGAATGCCGCAAGATCATCGGACCGCTGCTGTCCGAAATTTTGGGCGAGAACGTCGCCGTGAAGAACGAACAGGCGTTAGAGAGGAAGGAGGGCTACAGCACCGTGCTGTTCGGCTCCGCAAAAGAGTACGAAGTGGAGACGGGCATCGCCGGCGCAGCCAAGGGCGGGGATCTGCTGTCGGGAGACAGCTACAGCACCGTCGAGCTCGGGAACGGAACCTTCGCCGTCGCCTTGAGCGACGGCATGGGCAACGGCGAGCGCGCCCGCGCGGAGAGCAGCACGGCGCTTACGATTCTGCAGCAGCTGCTCCAATCGGGGATGGACGAGCGGCTGGCGATCAAGTCCGTCAACTCGGTACTGATGCTGCGCTCCTCGGATGAAATGTACGCTACGGTCGACGTCGCCTTGATTGATCTGTACAGCGCGCAAACGACGTTCATGAAGATCGGTTCGACGCCGAGCTTCATTAAGAGAGGCAAGGAGGTGTTCCCTGTGACGGCGAGCAACCTGCCTGTCGGCATCGTCGCTGACATTGACGTCGATCTCGTCAGCGTGCCGCTGCAGCACGGTGATATTCTGATCATGATGACGGACGGCATCTACGATGCGCCCGGCCATACTGTCAACAAGGAGCTGTGGATCAAGCGGATGATTACGGAGATCGAGACGGAGGCGCCGCAGGAATTCGCCGACATCCTGCTGGAGCGGGCCGTCCGCTACCATCACGGCGAAATCTACGACGATATGACTGTCGTCGTCGCCAAGGTCGAGAAATTCCAGCCGGAATGGGCGACGTTCCGCTGGCCGGGGATGCAGCGGATCGAACGGCCGAAGACGGTGAGCTGACGAGTGAACCGGGTGGATCGTTACGGATAAAGAAGAAGCGAGGGTATGACGGCCGTCGCTTCTTTGCGTTGGGTTTGACTGAGGTGGGTGCTGTGCAGACACGCTGCTCAGGAAGGCATGGGTATGGGGTGGAGGAGCGATAGCGTCCGCCTTTAAAATCGCGTTCTTACAGCGTCCGGAACCCCATACCCATGCCTCCCCTGCACAATCCCACCGCCTAGAAGAGGCCACTCGAAGTTTAACTTTCTCCCAAATGGAAAAACTAGATTTATAAGAAGGGAGAGATTCCGAACATGAACCAGATCATATTAATCACAGACGGGTGCTCCAATGTAGGGGTCAGCCCGGTCGTAGCCGCAGCGCACGCTAAGGCGGAGGGGATTACCGTCCACGTTATCGGCGTGCTTGACGCCCACGTTGCTTCGGAGCACAGCGCAGAGGAGATTCATGAGACCGCGCGTGCGGGCGGCGGGCTGAGCCGGCTCGTGGCACCCTCGCAGCTGTCCGAAACCGTGCAGATGGTTACCCGTAAAACGGTTGTGCAATCCATACAGCAGGTCGTCGGCCAAGAGCTAAGGACGATTCTGGGCCACTCCAAGCTGGAGTCCCTGCCCCCCGGGCAGCGCTCGGAGGTTGTCCGGGTGATCGACGACCTGACGGAAACGGCGACGCTCCGCGTAGCGCTTCTGATCGACGCGAGCGCCAGCATGAAGCCCAAGCTGCAAGCGGTGAAGGAGGCCATCTACGATCTGCAGCTGAGCCTCCAGTCCCGTCAAGGGAAGAGCTGGATGGCGGTGCTTCATTTTCCGGGCAATCTTTCCGGAGATCAGGAAGTGGAGCTCGACATCGGCTGGACGCGCGACCTTGCAAATTTAAGCCGATTGTTTTATAAATTAAACATGAAAGGGACGACCCCAACGGGCCCGGCCTTGCTCAAAACGGTTCAATATATGACGGCGGATGCCGATGATATACATAGCAGCTTAAGCGGGGAGGGAGCAGCAGGCCCCGGAACGGAAGATCGGACAGCTGCAGGCAAGGATGGGATGTGGAGTGACTACGTCGTTTGAATGGTCGCTGTCTCCAGGCAGTATCGTTCAGGGCAGATGGAACCGGAACAGCTATCAGGTGGAACGGCAGCTGGGAGAAGGGGCCAACGGAAAAGTATATCTTGTCCGTCGGAACAAGAGCTTGTACGCGCTCAAGATCGGCTTCGATCCGCTTGATCATCAATCCGAAGTCAATGCGCTGAAAACGATATCCGGCTCCTCCACTTCATTTAATGGATTTTTACTCGAATCGGACAATTTTACGCGGGAAGGGCAGGACGTGTCCTTTTGCGTCATTCGTTACATACGGGGTAAGTCAATAAGTGAGTACCTGAAGCAGCATGGACGGGATTGGCTGCCGCTCATCGGGCTTCATCTGCTACGCAAGCTGAACGAGCTCCATTCGCAGGGCTTCGTCTTCGGCGATCTGAAGCCGGAGAATGTGCTCGTCTGCGATTACGGCAGTGTCGAACTGATCGATTTCGGCGGCGTTACAGCGAAAGGCCGCTCGGTGAAGCAGTTCACCGAAGTGTTCGACCGCGGCTTCTGGAACGCGGGATCGCGCAGCGCCGACGAAGCCTACGATCTGTTCGCGTTCGCCGTGCTGCTGCTTAGCGCGGCCGACCGGCAGCGCCGGCTGCAAGGCTTCAAGACGATGCTGCCGCAGAACCGGAACCCGGAGACGCTGCTCGATATGCTGAAGAGCGCCCAAGAGCTGGAGCCGGTCGCCCCGGTGCTGAGGCGTGCGCTTCAGGGACAGTATTCGAGCTCCAAGCAGGCGCTGGCCGACTGGCGGGCACGCAGCATGTTGAAGCCCCCCAAGACGGCAGCGCCGACCGGCGGCAGGTGGCTCAAGCTTTGCTTCGCCGCATCGCTGGTGCTGTTCGGAGCCACATTGTATTTATACTGGCAGTAAGCGCGGGCGGCCGGAGCGTAAGCGTACGAACCGCGGCTGCCTGCAAGGGAAGGTTGACACATATGGAAAAACCGTTGGAGCTGACCGCACGGGTGGAACGCGACATCGAACAAGGACAATGGCTGCAGCCTGGGGATGGCATCGTGGTGGCGGTATCGGGAGGACCTGATTCCGTTGCGCTGCTTCATCTCCTTTTTGCGTTATCCGAGAAGTGGAGCTGGCGTCTTACGGCGGCGCATGTGAACCACGGCTTCCGTCCGGAGGAGTCGGCCCTTGAGGCGGAGCTGGTCCGCCGCACCGCTGAGAAGCTCGGTGTTGCGTATGAAGCGGTCACGCTGGACCTCCCGGATTATATCCGAAGGACGGGGATGAACGGCCAGGCCGCCGCCCGGGAGAAGCGGTACGAGTTCCTCCATCGGGTCGCGCTTCATCGCGGCGCGAGCCGCGTTGCCCTCGCCCATCACGCCGACGATCAGGCCGAGACGGTATTGATGCGGATCCTTCGCGGGACGGGTCCGTCGGGGCTGAGAGGCATACCGGTTCACAGAATGGAAAAAAACGGCGTGGAACTTATTCGTCCTTTGCTGCGTATTACTAAGGTGGACCTGGTGCGGTACTGCGAGGAGCGGAAGCTTGCGTACGCCACGGACAGCAGCAATTTGAAAGCCGATTATTACCGCAATCAAATCCGGCTTGAGGCGCTTCCTTATCTTTCGCAGTATAACGAACGGCTCCCCTCGGCTCTTACGCGCCTCGCGGAAATGATGGAGGCCGAGGACGATTATATGGAAGCCGAAACCGGGCGGCTTTATGAGCGGAACGTCACCGCCGGAAGCGATGGCCACAGCTGGTCCGCCCGCTGGTTCGCCGGGGTTCACGTCGCTTTACAAAGGCGGTTGATTAAACTAATATTAAATTATCTTGCCTGCGGCGAGGATGCGTTGGATTTTCTGAAGATCGAACAAATTCGGCTTGCCGTTCTCCGGGAACGGCCGTCTAATTTTCAAATGGATATCGGGCTCGGCATAAGGCTGACAAGGGAATATGATCGTACCGCTCTTCATAGTATGGTGTTACCACCCGTTCCCTTTGCGCATGAGGTGCCCCCTGAGCTGGAGCGGCTGGACATCCCCGAATCGGGGGCGTCCATGACGTTCCGTACCGAGGAGCTCCGTCAGCCGTATGAGGCGGGCGACGACCGGCTTGAGATTTGGCTGGACGCCGCGGCCGTGCCTTTTCCGTTGACCATTCGTTCGAGACGGCCGGGAGACCGGATGCGGCTCTTCGGACTAAACGGCAGCAAAAAGGTAAAAGATATGTTCATTGATGCGAAGCTGCCTCCTGGGCTGCGGGACCGCGTTCCGCTCGTGGCGGATGCCGAAGGCCGCATCCTATGGGCGGCCGGCATTCGCCGCTCGTCCGTCGCACCCGTAACGGAAAGCACAAGGAGCGTGCTCCGATTGAGGCTTTTCATGCCGGATCTTTCCCGATTCGCATGTCAAGATACATAAGACGTTATTATTTTACATCAAAGTGGGAGGACCTCTCTTGCAAAACGACATTCAAGAAGTACTTTATTCGGAACAACAAATTCAAGACAAGGTAAAAGAAATGGGGGAGCTCATAAGCCGGGATTTCGAAGGACGCAATCCGCTTGTTATCTGTGTGCTGAAGGGCGCTTTCATCTTTATGGCGGACCTCGTGAAGCAAATTACGGTGCCGCTCGAAATCGACTTCATGGCAGTATCGAGCTACGGCGCGTCGACCAAATCGTCCGGTGTGGTGAAGATCATCAAGGACTTGGACGTACCGGTGGAGGGCAGGCACATTCTGATCGTAGAAGACATCATCGACAGCGGACTGACGCTCAGCTACCTGATCGACGTGCTGGAGCGGCGCAATGCGCTATCCGTTACGGTTGCCGCTTTATTTGACAAACCTGCGCGTAGAACCGTCGATTTGGATGCAGACTATAAAGGCTTCGTGATCCCGGATGCCTTCGTCGTCGGATACGGTTTGGACTATGGCGAAAAATACAGGAATCTCCCCTTTGTGGGCATTCTGAAGTCGGAAGTGTACTCCCATTAGCATTTCTTGAGAAGCCGAGACTTGCTGTGGTACAATATACAAAGTTGCCGTTTTTTGAGAGGAGGTAGGGGATGAATCGAATTATTCGCAATACAGGCTTTTATCTGCTCATTTTTTTGGTCACCGTGGGTATTGTCCATTTCATCAGCACACAGAATGATCAGAAAGCCGCTATCAGCTACGACCAACTCCGACAAGCGTTATTAGAGAAAAATGTAGATTCGGTCAGCGTGAAATTTGACGGGTATACATATTTGGTTCGGGGGTCGTTAAAGAACGCGCCTTCTGCGGATAAGAAAAACTTTGAAACCCGCGCACCGTATGATCCGCAAATTTTTCGTTTAATCGAATCGAGCGACGTTTCAAAAGTAAACATCGAAAAAATGGATGGGGACAATGTTTGGATCAGCTTCCTTACCTCCATTATCCCGTTCGTAATCATCTTCATCCTGTTCTTCTTCCTGATGAATCAGGCGCAGGGTGGCGGCGGGAAAGTCATGAACTTCGGCAAGAGCCGGGCACGACTCTATAATGAAGAGAAAAAACGCGTCACCTTCGAGGACGTGGCCGGAGCTGACGAAGAGAAGCAGGAGCTTGTGGAAGTTGTTGAATTCTTGAAGGACCCCCGCAAATTTGCGGCGGTGGGCGCACGAATCCCTAAAGGGGTGCTACTCGTAGGTCCTCCGGGTACAGGTAAAACACTCCTCGCCAGAGCCGTTGCGGGTGAAGCCGGCGTGCCGTTCTTCAGCATTTCCGGTTCCGACTTCGTAGAGATGTTCGTCGGTGTCGGTGCATCCCGTGTGCGTGACTTGTTCGAGAACGCGAAGAAGAACGCTCCTTGTATTATATTTATAGATGAAATTGATGCGGTTGGACGTCAGCGCGGCGCCGGACTCGGCGGCGGGCATGACGAGCGTGAGCAGACGCTCAACCAATTGCTCGTCGAGATGGACGGCTTCGGCGCCAATGAAGGCATCATTATCGTTGCCGCAACGAACCGCCCGGACATTCTGGACCCGGCGCTTCTTCGTCCGGGACGCTTCGACCGCCAAATCACGGTTGACCGTCCGGATGTGAAAGGCCGCGAAGCGGTGCTGAAGGTACATGCCCGCAACAAGCCGCTGGCCAAGGACGTGAAGCTGGAACAGCTGTCCCGTTATACCACCGGCTTTACCGGCGCGGACCTCGAGAACCTGCTGAACGAAGCGGCGCTGATCGCAGCCCGCCGCAATCGCAAGGACATCTCGATGGACGAGATTGATGAAGCGTTCGACCGCGTCATCGTCGGTACGCAGAAGAAGAGCCGCGTAATCAGCGAACGCGAGAAGCGCATGGTCGCGTTCCACGAAGCCGGACATACTATTGTCGGTTACCATGTGGAGAACGCGGAGATGGTGCACAAGGTGACGATCATCCCTCGCGGACGCGCAGGCGGATATGTCATGATGCTGCCGAAGGAAGGCGAAGACCGAATGATGCAGACGAAGTCGGAGCTGCTCGACAAGGTTACCGGCCTCTTGGCCGGCCGCGTATCCGAGGAGCTGTACATCGGCGAAATCGGTACCGGCGCTTACAGCGACTTCCAGCGCTCCACCGGCATCGTTCGCCGCATGATTACCGAATTCGGAATGAGCGACAGGCTGGGGCCGATGCAGTTCGGCACAACGCAGGGTCAAGTATTCCTCGGACGGGATATCGGTCATGAGCAGAACTACAGTGATGCCATCGCCTATGAGATCGACCAGGAAATGCAGACCATCATCCGCAATTGCTATGACCGGGCGAAGGAGATATTAACGAAATACGCCGATCAAGTTCGTTTGATTGCCGAAACGTTGATGGATAAAGAAACGCTGGAGAAAGAACAGATTCGTCAGTTGATCGAGAACGGGCGGCTGGATGAAGGGGAAGGCTCCTCGGATGTAATAGTAAACATTCAGAGCCAAGCCGCGGAAGCCGAGGGCAATAAGCTCGAATTCGAGAAGAAGCCGACGGACGAGAATAAAGAATAAAGAATAATACAGGGAACCCGGACTGCCTCGCGCAGCCGGGTTTTCTTGTGATTTCCGGGGTAAAATCGCTTGACCTGCGGGAAACTAAAGCAAACGGGCACAGTGGAAGACAGGGGTCAAAGAAAGGAATTTTTTCCGATAGATTTGTGCAGATTTGAGCATTGACATCAAGTATCAGGTTGTGTAAATTAGGTGTAAATCTTTAAGTGACTTGTGAACATTTTCACCAAGTCGTTTGAAGGCCTGAAACGCATTTAGATGTATTTTTATAGGCGGGTCATAAGGATAAAAAGGATGGTGCTACATGGAAGCATTAGCGTTGGAGCGAAAGGCGGAACAGCATAGAGAGCTGAAAGAACGAATCGCCCAGCTGAAGAAGGAACGCAACGCCATTATACTTGCTCATTATTATCAAAGAGACGAAATTCAAGAGGTTGCCGATTTTCGCGGGGATTCCTTCTTGCTGGCTCAGAAAGCCGCTTCCACCGATGCGGAAGTGATTGTGTTCTGCGGCGTGCATTTCATGGGTGAAAGCGCCAAGATTCTGGCTCCGAACAAAACCGTGCTGATTCCCGATGAACGGGCCGGCTGTCCGATGGCGGACATGGTCAACGTCGACGGGCTCCGGGCGATGAAGAAGCAGCATCCGAACGCCAAGGTCGTAGCCTATATCAATACGTCCGCCGAAGTCAAATCCGAGACGGATATTTGCTGTACTTCCGCTAATGCCATCAAGGTGATCAATTCGGTCGATTCCGATGAAATCATCTGGGTTCCGGATAAAAATCTCGGTGATTACGTTTCCAAATTTACCGATAAGAAAATGATCATCTGGGAGGGCTACTGCAATACCCACGATATGCTGACGGTTAAAGACGTGGAAGAGATGAAAGCCCAGTATCCGAACGCGCAGTTCGTGGTTCATCCGGAATGCCGTCCCGAAGTGGTGAAGCTCGGCGAATTCGTCGGCAGCACGACAGCCATCATTAAATATTGCAAAGAATCCGATTGCCAGGAATTTATCGTTGGTACGGAAGACGGTACGGGGTACCAACTCCGACTTGACAGTCCTCATAAAACATTCCATTTTGCAACAAAGTACTTGGTTTGCCCGAACATGAAGGTGAACAATTTGAAAAAGGTGGTTAAATGCTTGGAGACGAACTCGCCCCAAGTCTATGTGCCGCCTCATATTGCCGATCAAGCCAGAGCATCCTTGGAGCGCATGCTGCAGGTCAAGTAGCATGCGCTACTTCCTTTCTGAACAGGTGGGGGAAACGAATGATAATACCTCGTTATTTGGTCGATTTCGACTTGCGGCAGCTGCCGCAGTTACATACGGAAGTGATTGTGATCGGCGCCGGCATCGCCGGTCTTTTTACCGCCCTGAAGGCAAGCGAGCGGCACAAGGTGCTGATGGTGACCAAGAAGTCGCTGCTAGACAGCAATACCAGATACGCGCAAGGCGGTATTGCGGCTGTCATTTCGGATGAGGATTCGCCGGCCTACCATCGCCAGGATACGCTGATCGCCGGTGCGGGGCTCTGCTCCTCCGCAGCCGTCGATGTGCTCGTGCACGAGGGGCCGGACGGCGTAAAGGATTTGATCCGGTTGGGGACCGAATTCGATATGGAGGACGGTCATTACGCCTTGACCAAAGAAGGCGCTCACAGTCAGCGCCGGATTCTTCATGCGCAGGGGGATGCGACCGGAGCGGAGATCGTTCGCGCGCTGTCGGAAAAAACGAAGCAGGATCCGAACATTGAGATCTGGGACGATCATTTCGTCATCGATCTGGTGACGGAGGATGGAGAATGCTACGGCGCGCTCGTACAGAAGCCCGACGGCCGGCGCGTCTTCGTGCGCGCCGACGCGACGATTCTGTGCAGTGGCGGAGCGGGACAGCTGTTCCGCTACACGACGAATCCCGATATTGCGACCGGGGACGGGATTGCGATCGCTTATCGCGCCGGCGCCGATATCCGCGACGTCGAATTCATTCAATTTCACCCGACGGCGCTGTGTTATCCGGGTGCGCCGCGGTTTCTTATCTCCGAAGCGGTGCGGGGGGAAGGCGCGGTGCTGCGCAATATTAACGGGGAGCGCTTCATGGAGCGTTATCATCCGCAGCTTGAGCTTGCGCCCCGGGACATCGTCGCCCGGGCGATCGTCGCGGAGATGGAATCGACCAAATCAACGTTTGTTTATTTGGATTTTACCCATGAATCCGAAGTGACGGTGAAGCACCGTTTTCCGACCATCTATGATTTTTGTCTGAATTACGGCTTGGATTTATCGTCCGACTGGATTCCGGTTGCTCCGGCTGCCCATTATATGATGGGCGGGGTAGTGACCGATCTGCACGGCGAAACGTCCATTCGCAGGCTGTTCGCCTGCGGCGAGGTAACCTCCACCGGGGTGCATGGCGCGAACCGGCTGGCGAGCAATTCGCTGTCTGAGGCGATTGTATTCGGCCGGCGCATTATGGAGCGAATCGAGCAGCTTCCGGGAACAGACCGCCTTGCCACCGCTGGGCAGGAGTCGCCGAAGCGTAAGGATTATGCTATCCAGCCGATTGTCGAAAGGAAACTAAAGCTGCAGAAGCTCATGGTTCGTTATGCAGGACTTAAGCGCCATGCCAAAGGGCTGGAAAAAGGGTACGATGAATTAAAGCGGCAGCTTACGATATTTGACACCCTGCTCTCGAAACGGGAGGAGTATGAATTTGCCAACCTGCTTACGGTAGCCTTGCTCACGACGCAAGCCGCCTTGATTAGGGAGGAAAGCCGCGGGGGACACTACAGAGAAGATTTCCCGGAGCGCAATGACCAGGTTTGGCGCAAGCATACGGTGTTTAACCGTATGAACGGAACGACGGAAGGACGGATCGACGATGTATGAATTGAACCCGGCAGCGCTCTTCCCCAGCTTGAAGCTGTGGCTTGAGGAAGACATCGGAATGGGCGATGTCACGACGATGACGACGATAGCTCCGGATCAGGAATCGAAGGGCATCATCCATGTGAAAGATACCGGCATCGTTGCCGGATTGCCGGTGGCCGAAGCGGTATTTGCATTGGTGGATCCAGAGCTGAAATTTGAAGCGAAGGTGTCGGAAGGGGATGCGGTCACCCACGGATCCGTGCTGGCCGAAGTCACCGGGCGAACACGAAGCATTCTCTTGGGCGAGCGGCTGGCGCTTAATCTGCTGCAGCGGATGTCCGGCATTGCGACCCGGACCCGGCAGTACGTAGACCGGCTGGAAGGGCTGCCGACCCGCCTCGTCGATACCCGCAAGACGACGCCGGGGCACCGCATGCTGGAGAAGTATGCCGTACGGATCGGCGGGGGGCATAACCACCGCTTCGGACTATATGATGCGGTGATGATCAAGGACAACCATATTAAAGGCGCCGGAGGCATTGCCCCTGCCATTCTGGCAGCCCGGGCCCAAATTCCCCACACGATGAAGATCGAGATCGAGGTCGAGAATTTCGAGCAGCTGGAGGAAGCGTTGTCCGCGGGGCCGGATATCGTGATGCTGGACAACATGCATCCGGAGCAGATGAAAGAAGCCGTGCTGCGAATGAAACAGCGGGCTCCACATATTGTGGTAGAAGCGTCCGGCAATGTCACGCTGGATACGCTGCGCACGATTGCGGAAAGCGGTGTGGACGTCATCTCCGTCGGCCGCTTGACTTATTCCGTGCAGGCGCTCGATATCAGCCTCGATCTGAACGAGCGGAAGGGGGCCGGCCGATGATCCTTGTCGTGGACGTCGGTAACACGAATATCGTTCTGGGTGTTTATGAGGGAAAGCAGCTGCTGCACCACTGGCGGCTTAGCACGAATCGGCTGGCGACGGCCGACGAATACGGCATGATGATGTACAATTTGTTCCGGCATGCCGGCATGGACCTGGATCAGGTGGAGGGGGTCATCATCTCTTCCGTTGTACCGCCGCTCATGTTTGTGCTGGAGCAATTATGTTTAAAATATTTGAAGAAAGAGCCGCTTATCGTGGGGCCTGGCATCAAGACCGGATTGAACGTGCGGTATGAGAACCCGAAGGAAGTGGGCGCCGACCGCATTGTCAATGCGGTTGCGGCTATCGAGCTGTACGGCTCGCCTTGTATCGTGGTCGATTTCGGTACCGCCACGACCTTCGATTATATCGATGAGCGCGGGCAATACCTCGGCGGGGCGGTAGCCCCGGGCATCGGGATCTCGACGGAGGCGCTCTATCGGCGTGCCGCCAAGCTGCCGCGCATCGAGCTCGTGAAACCGAAGAGCGTGGTCGGACGCAATACCGTTGCCTCGATGCAGGCGGGCATTATTTTCGGCTTCGCCGGTCAGGTGGACGGCATTGTGGAGCGGATTAAGCGCGAGTACCCTGCCCGGCCGAAAGTGATTGCGACGGGCGGACTGGCTGAACTGATCGCCAGCGAATCCCATACCATCGATCTTGTGAATCCGCTGCTGACGCTGCAGGGGCTGCAGATCATCTATGAGCGGAACGGCTAAGACCGGCTTCCGCAGCACTATATCCTTGCACACAAAAGAGGAGCATATCATGCAGGACTATTTAATTCGCGCCACGGCCTATGACGGGAAAGTGCGCGCTTTTGCCGTAAAAACGAAAGCGATTGTCGAAGAGCTGCGCCGTCGCCACAACACCACGCCTACCGCGACCGCGGCTCTGGGGCGTACGGCAACGGCGGCCCTGATGATGGGCGCCATGCTTAAAGGAGAAGAGAAGCTGACCATTCAGGTCAAAGGCGGCGGACCGATCGGGCAAATCGTCGTGGACGCTAATGCCAAGGGAGAAGTCCGGGGATATGTCGATCATCCGGAAGCCGAGCTCCCGCTTAACGCGATCGGCAAGCTTGATGTTGCTGGCGTTGTAGGCACGGACGGCTTCTTGTATGTCATTAAGGATCTGGGCTTGAGGGAACCGTATCGGGGCAGCGTCCCGATCGTTTCGGGCGAGCTTGGGGAAGATTTTACATATTACTTCGCCAAATCGGAGCAGACGCCTTCCGCCGTAGCCCTTGGGGTGCTGGTGGATGTGGACTATACCGTAAAGACGGCCGGAGGCTTCATTATTCAACTGCTTCCGGGACTGAAGGACGAGGAAATCTCGCATATCGAAACGGAGCTCGGCAAGCTTCCGCCGATTACATCCCTGCTGGATCGCGGAGATACGCTGGAGGCCATCCTGTCCTCGCTGCTGCCGGACGTGAAGGTGCTGGAGCGCAGCGAGGATATCCGGTTCCAATGCAAATGCTCCCGGGACCGCGTGGAGCAGACGCTGATCAGCTTGGGCCGCAGCGAATTGGAGCAGATCCTCGAAGAGGACGGCCAGGCGGAGATCGTATGCCATTTTTGCAATGAAGCTTACCACTTTAGCGGCGACGATCTGAGGAGCATTGCAGCGACGCTCCCTTGAATCCATTAGCTTAACCTAAGGCTGCGGGCCAACCGTGAGCGAAGAGTGATAATACGAGGGGATTAGGACATGCGAAACGTGAAATTGTTATGGGGAGTTATCGGTGTCTTGCTGATCGCCGTTCTCGTCCTGTCCTCCGTATTGACGGCCAATTCCTTTAAGCCATCGCAGGCAAGTCGAATTCCGGATCAAACCAATCAGGCTGACAAACAGAGGGTCATCGCAACGGTCGGGGAGTTATCCATTACGAATCTGAATCTGGAAGAGCAGCTTAAGAAAAAATATGGCCGTGAACTGTTGAACCAAATGATTGATCATGAGGTCATCCGTATGGAGGGCTCTGCCCAAGGAATTACCGTAAACGAGAGTGAACTGAAGCAGGAATTGAAACGGATGCAGCAGGGCTATGATAATGAAGCCCAGTTTTATCAAGCGATGAAAGATCAGCTCGGCTTCACGCCGGAAGCGCTCCGGGCGGATGTCACCGACAAGCTGCTCATCGAGAAGCTTGCGACCAAAAACATCCGCATCGGCGACGATGCCGTTGACGCCTATATCCGCACCCATCCGGAGGAGTTCCGTTCCGGTGTACAGCTGCGCCTGCAGCAAATCGTAGTGAGCGGGAAAGATCAGGCGGCTAAGGTGATGGCGGATTTGGCGAAGGGCATGGAATTCGCCCAAGTGGCGAAGGAGCGCTCGCTCGACGATGCCACCCGGGATACCGGCGGAGATTTAGGCTGGGTCGAGGAAGACGATCCGTTTATTGCCGAGCCGATCCTGAAGGCCGCGAAGCAGCTTGGAACCGGAGAAGTATCGAAGCCCTTCGATATCGGAGGCAAGCTCGCGATTATTCGGGTGAAGGACCGGAAGGAGCGGGGCAAGGAAGCTCAAGACGCCATCCGTGAGAAGGTGCGTAAGGAGCTTGCGCTTCAGGAGGCGCCGCCGATTAAAGAGGTTCTGGGCAAGCTGCGGGATAAATGGAAGGTTCAAATTTTGGAAACATTTTAGGTGGAACGAATCAAATGCTTAT
Source organism: Paenibacillus gyeongsangnamensis (assembly GCF_027533625.1). Taxonomy (GTDB): domain Bacteria; phylum Bacillota; class Bacilli; order Paenibacillales; family NBRC-103111; genus Paenibacillus_G; species Paenibacillus_G gyeongsangnamensis. Next base: position 18,280 of record NZ_JAQAGZ010000043.1, read on the forward strand.
TGACAACCGGGACTGGGGTTGTTAATATGAGGTTATAATACCTACCAAAATACTCGGATATTTATCGTTCATGAGGAGGAATTAGGATGGCTAGATTGGTTCAGAGCATTACGCAGTTAATTGGGGATACACCGCTTGTGAAGTTGAACCGCGTTGTTCCGGAAGGCAGTGCGGAAGTGTATGTAAAGCTCGAGTACCAGAACCCGGGCGCCAGCGTAAAGGACCGGATTGCCATCAGCATGGTAGAAGTTGCGGAACAAGAAGGCAAGTTGAAGCCGGGCGACACCATCATCGAGCCGACCAGCGGAAACACCGGTATCGGACTTGCGATGGTAGCGGCCGCTAAAGGATATAAAGCGATTCTGGTTATGCCGGAGACCATGTCCATGGAACGCCGCAATCTGCTGCGCGCCTACGGCGCCCAGCTCGTGCTGACGCCGGGTGCGGAAGGCATGAAAGGCGCGATCCGACGCGCGGAAGAGCTGATAGCGGAGAATCCGGCCTACTTCATGCCGCAGCAGTTCGAGAACCAGGCGAATGTGAAGATTCACCGCGAAACGACCGGTCCGGAAATCGTGGAAGCGATCAACGCGCATGACGGCAAGCTGGATGCGTTCATCGCAGGAATCGGTACGGGGGGCACCATCACCGGTGCCGGCAGCGTGCTGAAGGAAAACTTCCCGAACGTTAAGGTTTACGCGGTAGAGCCGGCCGCATCTCCGGTGCTTTCCGGCGGCAAGCCGGGGCCCCATAAAATCCAAGGGATCGGCGCTGGCTTTGTGCCGGGCATTCTGGATACCCATGTATATGACGAGATCATTACCGTGGAGAACGAAGATGCATTCGAAACGTCCCGCCGCGTGGCGAAGGAAGAAGGGATTCTTGGCGGGATTTCTTCCGGCGCCGCCATCTATGCAGCGCTGAAAGTAGCCAAAGAACTCGGTGCCGGCAAGCGCGTCGTTGCCGTCCTTCCAAGCAACGGCGAACGCTACCTGTCCACGCCGTTGTATCAATTCGAAGATTAGGTTCGGCACCGCTCCGGTTAGGGCCCCTCAACGTTGTTGGGGGGCCTTTCTTCGGTTGATAAGAATTTATAAGTTTTTCGCGGGCTTATAGCTTCGCATCAACCTTGATAAACGCGCTGGTCCTTGTAAGACAAGGACGGCGTAGCCGTTATCCTGGGGTGAGGCCGTTCGATCCGGATCGGCCATTGGCTTATGGATTCGATCCCGGTTTGCCACTTGTGCTCCCTAAAGGGTTGAAGTATACTAATCCCATTCAATGGATTGTTACGTGAATGTTTGGGAGGTGCGGGGCATGGTTATTACATCTTATGGGCAATGGCTGGAATGGTCCCAAACCTATTCCGCGCTTCCTTATGTGGAGAGCTTCCCACTGTCCGAAGACGAGTCGCGGGTAATGAGCTGGGAAGCGGCTTGGACGCAAGCGTCGCCCGGCTCCTTCGTGCTCGAAAGCGGCAAGGGCGGGCGGTACAGCTTCCTCGGGCTGCGGCCCATATCCGCCATTCGGGGCACAGTGAAGGACGCGGAGGTGTCCTGCGCGGACGGACGGAAGGAAGCTTGGCAGGGCGCGCCGCTGGAGCTCGTGAAACGATGGATGGATCCGTTCAGGGCACCCCGAGTGGATGGTACGCCGAAATTTGTCGGAGGCTGCGTCGGATTCTGGGGCTATGACGTCGTTCGCTCGATCGAGAAGCTTCCGGTCTTGGCTAAGGACGACCTGCCCGTCCCGGACTATGCCTTCGTTCAGGTTGGCGAGCTGTGGATCGTCGACCACGAAGAGAGCAAGCTATATTGCGCTGTACATGTCTTCTTGTCCGGGGAAGCGGAGAAGACGGAGGAGCAGCTTCAAGAACGATATACGGAAGCGCAGCGTCAGATTGCCCACATGAAGCGGGTATGGGATCTCATCCATCTCGAAGGGTTCAGTGAGAACAGCCGGTCGGCGCGCGCGGACAAGCGTTCGAGAATGGCCAGGGACGTGCTGCAGATTGATGTTGATGCAATTGCCGGGATTACGCCCGATTTCCCGAGAGAGGACTATATTCGAGCGGTGGAGCGGATTCAAGCGTACATTTCCGCCGGCGATGTATTCCAAGTGAATTTGTCGGTTCGGCAGCATAAGCCGCTTCGGAATTCCCCCGAAGCCATCTACGAATGGCTGCGGCAGGTGAATCCCTCCCCTTATATGGGGCTGCTGCGCTTTGATGATTTCCAGCTTGTCTCCGGCTCCCCCGAGCTCTTGGTTCAGCTGGAAGGCAATAAGGTGCGTACCCGTCCGATTGCCGGCACCCGTCCGAGAGGCGACAGCCCGGAGGAGGACCGGCTTCTATCCGAAGAGCTGCTGCTGAATGATAAGGAACGCGCCGAGCATATCATGCTGGTGGATCTGGAGCGCAACGACCTGGGGCGTATCTCGGAATACGGCAGTGTACGGGTGAAGGATCTCATGGTGATCGAACGGTATTCGCATGTGATGCATATCGTTTCAGAGGTGGAAGGCAAGCTGGCGCCGGGCAAAGACGCTTACGACGTAATCGCCGCGACCTTCCCGGGAGGGACCATCACCGGAGCGCCGAAGATCCGTACGATGGAAATTATCGAAGAGCTGGAGCCGGTGCGCCGCGGACCCTATACGGGCTCGATCGGCTGGATTGACTATAACGGCAATATGGAATTTAATATAATCATTAGAACGCTTCTGATGTCGGACGGGATCGGCTATGTCCAGGCCGGAGCGGGCATCGTGATCGATTCGGTTCCGGAGAAGGAATACACGGAGTCGATCAATAAGGCGAAAGCCATGTGGAAGGCCATTCAATACAGCGAGCAGAGCAGCTGCGCCGCGGGAGGGAACAAGCGATGATTCTGGTCATAGACAATTACGATTCGTTTACTTACAACCTAGTGCAGTATCTGGGAGAGCTGGGCGAGAAGATTGAGGTCCGCCGCAACGACGAGATCGATATTGCGGGCATTGAAGCGCTGAAGCCGGATCACATTCTGATCTCGCCGGGACCGTGCACGCCGAATGAGGCAGGCATCAGTCTTTCGCTTATCGACCGCTTCAAAGGGAAGATTCCGATTCTGGGCGTCTGCCTAGGCCATCAGTCCATCGGACAAGCGTTTGGCGGAGAGGTCATCCGGGCGGAACGGTTGATGCACGGCAAGACCTCCGAGATCCATCACGATGGCAAGGGCGTGTTCAAGGGGCTGCCTTCGCCCTTTACCGCAACCCGTTATCACTCGTTGATCGTGAAGAAAGAAACGCTGCCGGACTGTCTGGAGATCAGCGCGGAAACAGCGGAAGGCGAAATCATGGGCCTTCGCCACAAAGAATACCCGATCGAAGGGGTGCAGTTCCATCCGGAATCGATCATCACGGACCACGGGCATCGCATGCTGCAGAACTTTCTGAACGAAACGGCTGCGCACCGGTCATGAACATCTATTTGAACGGATCGATAATCGAAGAACAGCAGGCCGTGGTCTCCGTATACGACCACGGTTTTCTTTATGGGATGGGCTTGTTCGAGACGTTCCGTACTTATGGGGGCAAGGCTTTCCTGCTCGACCGGCATTTAGAACGGCTCGCCGAAGGCTGCAGGGAGCTTGCCATCCGTTACTCTCCGGACGAGGAAGAGCTTCGCGGCGTCATCGAATCACTGCTGCAGTCGAACGGCCTTGCGGATGCCTACTTCCGCTTGACGGTTACGGCCGGGGCCGATATGCTCGGACTTCCCTCCGGGGATTACGAGCATCCTCAAATCGTGATCTACGTCAAGCCTCTTCCGGCGCCTCAGCGGGGGCTGGAGCGGGAGGGCAAGCCCCTTCAGCTGTTGGAGCTCCGCCGCAATACGCCGGAAGGCGGGCTTCGGCTGAAGTCGCTACATTATATGAACAACATTTTGGCCAAGAGGGAAATGCGGCGCTACCCCTCAAGTGCACTCGGGGCCGAAGGGCTTTTTCTCAGCAGGGAAGGATATCTGGCGGAAGGCATTGTAAGCAACCTGTTCTTCCTGAGGGGGAATGGTCTATATACTCCTTCTCTGGAGACGGGGATCCTTCCCGGCATCACGCGCAGGTATGTCATGGAGCTGGCGGCGGAAGCCGGCTTGACGGTGGAAGAGGGTCTTTACCGCTGGTCCGATCTGGAGCAGGCGGATGAGGTGTTTATGACCAATTCCATTCAGGAAATCGTACACGCCAGCCGGCTGATGGATACGCAAGGCGGGGTCCGGAATGTCGGCTCCGGAATGGCCGGATTAAAGACGGCCGAGCTGCTGAGCCGATACCGGCGAGCGGCCGGACGGAATTAAAAGAGGCGGTGACAGATACAATGCATGGGCAGCATAGAACAGAGACGGACGTTCTCCCGGGGGGAGACCGTACCCTTATCATGGGAATACTGAATGTGACTCCGGATTCCTTCTCCGACGGCGGCCGCTACATCGATCCGGAGCTGGCCGTAGCGCGGGCGCAGGAGATGATCGCGGAAGGCGCCGATCTTATTGATGTCGGCGGGGAATCCACCCGGCCGGGGTTTGAGCCCGTTACGGAGGAAGAGGAGCTGCGGCGGGTCATCCCGGTGATCCGGGTATTGAAGTCGGCGGGAATCGATGCGCCGATTTCCATCGATACGTATAAGGCGGAAGTGGCCAGGCAGGCGCTGGAAGCGGGGGCCGCTATTTTGAACGATATCTGGGGGCTGCAGAAGGATCCGCAAATGGCTCAGGTCGCAGCCGAAACCGGCACCCCGATCGTGCTGATGCATAATCGGACGGAGGCGGTGTATGCTAACTTCATTCAAGACGTGGTGGACGATCTTCGCGATACCGTGGACCGTGCTTTGCGGGCCGGCATCCGGGAAGAGCAAATCATTCTCGATCCCGGTATCGGTTTTGCCAAATCGTACGAACAAAATTTACAGCTCATGAACCATCTGAACCTCCTGGTGGAGCTGGGATATCCGGTGCTGCTCGGCACTTCGCGCAAGAGGATGATCCGTACGGCCCTGCAGCTGCCTCCGGATGACGTGGTGGAGGGAACGGCCGCCACGGTAGCTCTCGGCATCGCCCAAGGCTGCCGCATTATGCGGGTGCACGACGTGAAGGCGATGAAGCGGGTAGCGGTCATGACCGATGCGATCGTACGGCAGCGCTAAGCTTTAACTCAAGGGAGGGTAACCGGTATGGATAAAATGAGCCTGAAGCAGATGCAGTTCTTCGCCAATCACGGTGTATACCCGGAAGAGAACCGGCTCGGGCAGCGGTATATCGTCGATGTCGACATGTACATGCCCCTGGACAAGCCGGGGCGCTCCGACGCCCTCGAGGATACCGTCAATTATGCCGAAGTGTACGAAGTGATCAAGGCGTGCGTCGAGAAAAAAACGTTCAAGCTGATTGAAGCGCTTGCCGAGGATATTGCATCCGAGGTGCTGCGAACTTATACTAGTATAAATGAAATGACCGTTCGCGTCGTGAAGCCCCATCCTCCGGTAGCGATTTTTTTTGACGGCGTATCGGTGGAAATTCACAGAAAGCGGGCGGCTGCTTCATGAAGGAAGATGATGTGCGGCAGATCGCGTACGTCGGCCTGGGCTCCAACCTGGGAGACCGTGAGCGGTATTTGGACGAAGCCGTGATGCTGCTCGAGCAGCATCACGGGGTTCGCGTAACCGGAAAGTCGAGTATATACGAGACGGACCCGGTCGGCTTTGTGGATCAGGGTCCGTTTTTGAATCGGGTCATCGAAGTGGAAACCGCTCTTTCTCCGGAGGCTTTATTCGAAGTGATGCTGGCCGCCGAGCAGTCGCTCGGCAGAAAGCGGGAGGTCCGCTGGGGCCCGCGCACGATCGACCTTGACATGCTGCTGTTCGATGAACGGGAGCAAGACCGTCCGGACTTGATTTTGCCTCATCCGCGCATGCTGGAGAGAGCCTTCGTGCTCGTGCCTCTGATTGAGGTCATGAGCGGACGGCAGCCGGGAAAGGCAGAAGCGCTTAAACGACAGCTAGACCGGGCGGAAGGAAAGGAAGGCGTTACATTATGGAAAAGAACAACGCTCTAGCGCTGCGAATCCGCGCTTTTCGCAAGCTCAAGGGCTACACCCAGAACGAACTGGCTGAGAAATTGGACGTGTCCATCGCCGTACTCGGCTCCATTGAACGGGGTACGCGCAAAGCCGATCCGAAAATCATCCGTAAAATATCCGAGGTGCTCGGCATTGAGCCGGGCGAATTGTCCCAGCCGCCGGCCGCCGGCGGCAGACCTTACCACTATTAAGAGAGAGGAGGCCTAGTTGTTATGTTAAAAATCGGAAATGTCACGGCGCCCAATAACGTCGTGCTTGCTCCCATGGCCGGGGTCTGCAATCCCGCCTTCCGGCTGATCGCCAAGGAGTTCGGCTGCGGACTGGTCTGCGCCGAGATGGTCAGCGACAAAGCGATACTGCACGGAAACCACCGGACGATGGAGATGCTGTACGTGGATGAACGGGAAAAGCCGCTCAGCCTGCAGATTTTCGGAGGCGACACCGAGACGCTCGTCGAAGCCGCGAAGCATGTGGATCAGCATACCAATGCGGATATTATCGACATCAACATGGGTTGTCCCGTACCCAAGATTACGAAATGCGATGCGGGAGCGCGCTGGCTGCTGGATCCCGGCAAGATCGAGCAAATGGTCACCGAGGTCGTCAAAGCCGTCAGCAAGCCGGTAACGGTCAAGATGCGGATCGGCTGGGATGACGAACATGTGTACGCCGTACAAAATGCGAAGGCGGTAGAGAACGGCGGGGGCTCCGCCGTATCCGTCCATGGCCGCACCCGGGTGCAAATGTACACCGGTCACGCCAACTGGGACATCATCAAGGAAGTGAAGGATTCGGTTTCCATTCCGGTGATCGGCAACGGCGACGTCTTCACCCCGGAGGATGCTAAGCGGATGCTCGATCAGACCGGCGTCGACGGCGTCATGATCGGCCGCGCAGCGCTGGGCAACCCTTGGATGCTTTACCGGACGATCCAGTACCTGACGCAGGGAGAACTGCCGCCGGATCCGAAGCCGCAGGAGAAAATCCGCATCGCCATTTTGCACATGGACCGGCTTGTCGCCCTGAAAGGGGAGCATGTCGCGGTGAAGGAGATGCGCAAGCATTTGGCCTGGTATTTGAAGGGTTTGCAAGGGGCCGCACGCGTGAAAGACAGCATCATGGAGCAAACGAAGCGGGATGAAATGGTCCGTCTGTTGAATGAATATGTGGAATCGTTCGCCGACCAGCCGGTTCCGTACTTGATGACGGAGCAGGATGCGTCCTTGGTCACCATCCATTAGTGTGAAGGAACCATCTCGGAGCGGGTGAAATGGATATGGGCCGCCCGATTTGGGTTACATTGACATTTGTGTAGGCTTGAAATATAATCAGGCAATAGCAATTCTGCGGCACCCATGGCATCAAGTATCTGCGCGTTCATATATTAAATTATCTGTGAATTCATAATCGATACGGCTCGAAATATGAAAATCTTTCACACGACGGGAGAAGTGTAGTCATGAGCGAAAAAGAGGTCATTCTCACGCAGGAAGGTTTGAAGAAGCTCGAAGAGGAGCTTGAACATTTGAAATCGGTTAAACGCCGTGAAGTCGCCGAACGGATCAAGGTGGCTATCGGCTATGGCGATATTAGCGAGAATTCCGAGTATGAGGATGCCAAGAACGAACAGGCCTTTATTGAGGGACGGATCATTACCCTGGAAAAAATGCTCCGCAACGCCCGCATCATCAATAATGACGAGGTGGACACCGATACGGTCAGCGTCGGTTCGATCGTCACGCTGAAAGACCTGGAATTCGGGGACATCGTGGAATACTCGATCGTCGGCACGGCGGAATCGGATCCTTTTCAGAATAAAATATCGAATGAAAGCCCTGTCGGCAAATCCATTCTCGGCAAGCGCAAAGGGGCTACGGTGGACGTTAACGTTCCTGCGGGCACGATCCAATATGAGATCATTGACATTAAGAAGTAACCGGAAAAGCTTCCTGTCGGAAGCTTTTTTGTCTATACTAGAGGATAAGCTTATTTATTGAATCAAGGAGCTGGGACCAGATGACTGTGGAATTGGAATTAAACGAGCTGCTGCAAATCCGCCGCGGCAAGCTAGATGAACTTCGCGCCCTGGGGGTCGACCCCTTCGGTCAGAAGTATGAGCGTACGCATCACGCCGCTGATATTACGAAAGCGTATGAGGACAAAACCAAGGAAGAGCTCGACGAGCTGTCTGTCGAGGTCAGCATTGCAGGACGGATTATGCAGAAGCGGGAAATGGGCAAGGCCGGCTTCGCCCACCTGCAGGACATTACGGGCAAAATTCAAATCTACGTGCGTGCGGACGCCGTCGGCGATACGAAATACAAAGCTTATGATTTGCTCGATATCGGCGATTTAATCGGCATCCGGGGTACGGTCTTCAAGACGAAAACCGGGGAGCTGTCGGTTAAAGCCCAATCGGTCGAGGTGCTCTCCAAGTCGCTGCTGCCTCTGCCGGAGAAGTATCACGGCCTGAAGGACGTAGAGCTTCGCTACCGCCAGCGCTACGTCGATCTGATTATGAATCAGGACGTGCAGCAGACCTTTATTTTGCGTTCCAAAATCATTCAATCGATGCGCCGCTACCTCGATTCCAGAGGCTATCTGGAAGTGGAGACGCCTACGCTGCATGCGATTGCAGGGGGCGCGGCCGCGCGGCCGTTTATCACGCATCATAATGCGCTGGACATGCAGCTTTACATGCGGATCGCGATCGAGCTGCATTTGAAGCGCCTGATTGTCGGCGGGATGGAGAAGGTATACGAGATCGGCCGGGTATACCGGAACGAGGGCATTTCCACGCGACATAATCCGGAGTTTACGATGATCGAGCTGTATGAAGCGTACGCGGATTACAAGGATATTATGAAGCTCACGGAAGAAATGATCGCGCATATCGCCTCCGAGGTTCTCGGAACAACGATGATTACGTACCAAGGGCAAGAAATCGACCTGAAGCCTGAGTGGCGCCGGGTATCGATGGTGGATGCCATTAAAGAAGTTGTCGGCGTTGATTTCAGCGTGCAAATGAGCGATGAAGAAGCGCACCGTCTGGCGAAGGAGCATAAGGTGCCGGTTGAGCCGATGCATACGTTCGGTCATATCGTGAACGCGTTCTTCGAGCATTTCGTAGAAGAGACGCTCATTCAGCCTACGTTTATTACGGGACATCCGGTTGCGATTTCGCCGCTCGCGAAGAAAAGCGATGCCGATCCGCGCTTTACGGACCGCTTCGAGCTGTTTATCGTGGCGCGCGAGCATGCCAATGCGTTTACCGAGCTGAACGATCCGATCGATCAACGGGAACGTTTTGCGGCGCAGCTCGTGGAGCGGGAGCAAGGCAACGACGAGGCTCACGAGATGGACGAAGACTTTGTCCGCGCACTGGAGTATGGCATGCCGCCTACCGGCGGACTTGGCATCGGCATCGACCGTCTGGTCATGCTGCTCACCAATGCGCCGTCCATCCGCGACGTGCTGCTGTTCCCGTTGATGCGGGAGCGTCAAGGCGAGTAAGATATAACTATAGCGCCGCTGTCTATTGGACCGCGGCGTTTTTCTTTTTTACTAATGTAAAAATATGGCTCTTGCAAATGTATTGCGGATTTGATATATTACTATTTGTCGCTTCTGAGGCGGACGAAATAAATGAATGAAGCTGAAAAAATAAAGCTTGCATTCACCGCTCCAAATGTGATATATTAATAAAGTCGCTTTTGACGAATAACGTCGAAACGACGAGGAAATTGCTCTTTGAAAACTGAACAACGAGTGAGTGCAATAAGAGAATGAAAATTCTCGTCAGCATTAAGATTTGAGCTTAATCAGCTCTGTTCGATAAAGTTTTACCTTTATTGGAGAGTTTGATCCTGGCTCAGGACGAACGCTGGCGGCGTGCCTAATACATGCAAGTCGAGCGGACCCTTCGGGGTTAGCGGCGGACGGGTGAGTAACACGTA
>NZ_JAQAGZ010000044.1 GCF_027533625.1 Paenibacillus gyeongsangnamensis
GTACCGCTGGTGTACCAGTTGTTCCGCCAGGAGCACGGCTGGATAGCCAAGTACGGACGGGATAAGCGCTGAAAGCATCTAAGCGTGAAGCCCCCCTCAAGATGAGATTTCCCAGTAAGTAAGACCCCTTGTAGACGACGAGGTAGATAGGTTCGGGGTGGAAGCGCGGCAACGTGTGGAGCTGACGAATACTAATCGGTCGAGGGCTTATCCTACAGGTTTTGCGACAGCAAAACCACATCGGAAGCATAGGCTAACCGACAAAGTGAAGAAGAAGCTGACGAAGCGGATTCCGAGTACTTTGCGGGGGCCCGGTAGAGCGGAAGCATAGAGAATACACAGCTAAAGTACAAAGTTTCGATCCAGTTTTCAGGGCGCAAGTCGTTCTGAGCTGTAACACCAAGATGTTCCTTGGCAGGGACATCGCCATACTTATGTTTGGTGACGATGGCGGAAGGGAACCACGCGTACCCATCCCGAACACGAACGTTAAGCCTTCCAGCGTCGATGGTACTTGGACCGAAGGGTCCTGGGAGAGTAGAACGTCGCCAAGCAGATCCCACTCTGTGGGCTTTTTTTGTGGGCCTTTAGATCAGCTGGTTAGAGCGCACCCCTGATAAGGGTGAGGTCAGTGATTCGAGTCCACTAAGGCCCATTAGTTGCGGTATTACGGGCCCATAGCTCAGCTGGGAGAGCGCCTGCCTTGCAAGCAGGAGGTCAGCGGTTCGATCCCGCTTGGGTCCACCAATGTTCCTTGATAGCTCAGTTGGTAGAGCACTCGACTGTTAATCGAGTTGTCACAGGTTCGAGTCCTGTTCGGGGAGCCAAATATGGCGGCGTAGCTCAGCTGGCTAGAGCGTACGGTTCATACCCGTAAGGTCGGGGGTTCGATCCCCTCTGCCGCTATTGAAGAAATTGCCCAAGTGGCAGCTACATATGGCCCGTTGGTCAAGGGGTTAAGACACCTCCCTTTCACGGAGGTAACAGGGGTTCGAATCCCCTACGGGTCACTTATATGAACGCTTAGCTCAGCTGGGAGAGCATTACCTTGACAGGGTAAGGGTCGGCGGTTCGATCCCGTCAGCGTTCATTCTCATATGCGTTCGTGGCGGAATTGGCAGACGCGCTAGATTCAGGTTCTAGTGGGGTAACAGCCGTGGAGGTTCGAGTCCTCTCGAGCGCATCAAACTTTGCGGAAGTGGCTCAGGGGTAGAGCATCGCCTTGCCAAGGCGAGGGTCGCGGGTTCGAATCCCGTCTTCCGCTTTTTTTTTTCATTTGATAAGTCAAATGCTATGCAAAAATTATGAAGGCATGGCGTGCCTCCGAAGAATAGGCCGGGGTTGCAGTTCGGGAGATACGTCGACTCTCCCGGCTCCGGCACTAAATATATCGGGATGTAGCTCAGCTTGGTAGAGCACCTGGTTTGGGACCAGGGGGTCGCATGTTCAAATCGTGTCATCCCGACCATCAATACTTTGCTCGGATGCCGTCAGATGGAGCTACAACCTAGGAAGCTGGCAGCGTGGGTTCGATTCCAATGATCCAATTACATATTATTAAAATCGATGTAATGACTTCGCAATTGTGCGGAGTCATTTTTTTGTGCAACTTAAACAAGTAAAAAGTATCGCTTCAAGGTCGCTTGGTTGGACAGTGTTAAACTACTTGCAAAGTTATCTTCAGCCGCCGCCGTATTGTCGCCGTTCAAGACTTGGAACGATCAAGCATTCTTTTGCTGTATAAAGCGCATCTTAAGCAACAAGATAATATAGGGAGGTGCCGATATTTGAAAACCGAGGATAAAATCTTGTCTGCATTGGAAGAAGTTATCGATCCTGAAGTAGGCGTCAATATAGTCGATTTGGGACTGATCTACGATGTAACGGTAAATGAAATGGGGAAGGCCAGGATTGAGATGACGTTGACCGTCCCGGAATGCCCGTTGGCTGATCAAATTGTTGATAACGTGAAAAGGGTCTCAGCTCAAACGCCCGGTGTAAAAGAGGTGGAAGTCCAGCTAGTATGGGAACCGAAATGGACTCCCGCAAGAATGAATGATCAGGCGAGAGAGGAAATCCGATCCCGTCAGACGTTGATGACCTAGATTAGACCTATAGCGGAAGCGAATCCGGATCATCCGGAAGCAAGCAAATGCAAGTCGGTGCAACCGCTTCGTTCGCTTATAAAAGCAACTGCTTCTGCCGGCGAAATCACGGATGTGCACGGACGAGCTGAGATTGCCAGATGCACCAGTGCTCGCACTATAGGCGCGGCGGCCCGAAAGTGCCATCCGTTTTCTTTCTTCCGGCAATTCATAACATTAAGCGAAACACTACCGTCCGCCATGATCTGCTCGAAGCTGTTGGAATGGGCACACGTCTGGAAGCCGCGGTAGCCTACATGCTCGCACGTCCTCATGCCAGTCCCCCGTTATCTGTATTCCTTTCGCTTGCGGATCTCCCAATAGTCCGCCGCGGGCCAATTTCATACCATAAATCCCGTAATTGATCGAATATAGCCCCCGTCATACCAACCTTTTTACGAAAAATATAATGCCGGTTAAAACGCCTGACGTCGGATCCTTATATTTTTTCCGCTTCGAATGATCGTTTGCACCTCCGAACGGTAAGTGATCGCGAGATGGCCTATAAATTGGCCTATAATATGAATTTTTTCACGAATCATTCAAGATCCGCATCACAATGCGATATACTGAACATGTAGATATGAATGAGGCTTCGGTGAAGGAGGGCCATATGTATCTGTCGGAGTTGGATTTGAAAACACTCGATCGATCGCGGATAAATCAAATCTTATTCGAAGGTCTCGATGATGACGGGCAAAACGGAGATTTTATTTTTGTATTTGGAAGCATTACGGCGCCTGAGTTCAGGGTTCCGAAGGCGGTCGAGCTCTATAAAGCCAATAGGGCAAATAAAATGATCATGTCCGGCGGATTTTCAACGATTCCTGAAGCGTTGGCCATGAGAGATACGGCTATACAAAACGGGGTGAAGGCCTCGGATATTATAGTGGAGGATAAATCCACAAATACGAAGGAAAACATTATTTTTTCCCGAAAATTATTGGATGAGTTGTATGGACTAAAGAACATCCGCAGGCTTCTATTGGTTACAAACTATGTCCATTTAAAACGCTGTTACTTGACCATGAAGACCTTTATGCCCGATGAGATGGAGTATAGTCTCTGCGGGGTTGCAGATAAGAATACAGGGCCGGATAACTGGTGGACCAATGAAAAGGGGCAAATCCGGGTGCGCAATGAATTGGAAAGACTGATTAAATATACAAAAGCCAAAGAGATTATGGATTGCGTGATTTGAGCATTTGACCATTCCTGAAGGTTCATAAGAGGTGCGGAGCATGCAAGACCTTAAGCTGGAGACGATCTTTGATGCGATAGGCGAGCTGTTTTCCGATGAAGCTTCCATCGCCGTCTCGAATACGGAGCAATATATTTACTATCGGCCAAGCAAACGGATTGATCTTAAAATTAAAAATGGGGACCCCGTCCGAGAGGGAACCATTGCATATAAAGCGTTAACCGAAAATCAAAAGGTTTCCGAATTTATTGATCGCGACCTGTTCGGGGTTCCCTATTATGGCATGTCCGTACCCTTGTGCCAGGGAGGAGAGATCAAAGGCTGTGTTTCAGCGATCTTTCCTACGCTAGCAACGGGAAAGTCTGTCGTCACACTTAAATACAATGACGGGTGGGTACCCGTTCCCTTTTCTGAAATCATGTATCTGGAAGCGAGCGATCGCAAAACGCATGTGGTTACTGAAAAATGTTCCGGTACGCATAAATATACATTAAATGAATTTGATTTTCTGCTGCCGAAGGAGGACTTTGTGCGCTGCCATCGCTCTTTTATCGTGAATGTGAAGCATATAAAAGAAATTTATCCGGATACGCACTCAACCCTTATCTTAATTATGAGCAATCAAACCAAAATCCCGGTCAGCCAGTCGTATACCAGTTATTTCCGTAAATTGCTTACCTTTTAAAGAATGGTTCGTGTTTCAGGAGCAAATATACATGCCTTATCCCGATTTTCTCCTATTTCATCTCTAAAAAGACTCTTGCATCCTATCGTTTGTTAAAATGGTGTAAACGAAATGAGATGGGGGAAGCCGTATGGAAACCGCTTTCGATCGAATTCGAAATCACCGCCTCCATGAGAGGGTAGTTACAGCAGAGGAAGCCGCTTCCTGGATTCAACACGGAATGACACTCGGACTCAGCGGGTTTACACGGGCGGGTGACGCCAAAGCTGTTCCTAGGGCGTTAGCGGAGCGAGCAAAACACGAAAAACTGAAAGTGAATGTATACACCGGAGCCTCTCTCGGGTCCGATATTGATAAATTATTGGCTGAAGCCGGTTTGCTTCATAAACGTCTTCCTTTTCAAGTCGACCCTACGATGCGAAAGAAAATTAATCAAGGCGAATTTTATTTTATCGACCAGCATTTATCCGAAACAGCGGAGTTGGTTCGCGGGCAGGTATTGGAGCCTATCGATATCGCCATCGTGGAAGCGATTGCAATCACGGAAGACGACATGATCATCCCGACGACTTCTGTCGGAAATTCCATGGTATTCGCCCACCATGCCAAATCTATTATTGTCGAGATTAACTTGGCTCAATCTCCTCTATTGGAAGGCCTTCATGATATATATGAACCGGGGAAGCAAGGAGAACGTGCGCCGATTCCGCTGACGAAGCCGGATGATCGTTTAGGAACCGCGGGCATACCCTTTGACATGTCCAAAGTCCGCGGCATCGTCTTTACGAACCAGACCGATTCGCCGTCGACGGTCACCACGCCCGATGCGGAAACCAACCAGATCGCTCAGCATTTGATCGCATTTCTTCGGCAGGAAGTTCGAGCGGGAAGATTGACCAACCGTCTGGCTCCGCTTCAGTCCGGGATCGGATCGGTATCCAACGCGGTGTTTCACGGACTGCTGCAATCGGAGTTTACGGACCTCGAGGTCTATTCCGAGGTGCTTCAGGATGCGGTATTCGATTTAATGGATGCGGGGAAGGTGAGATATGCCTCATGCAGCTCGATCACGCTGTCGAGAGGAAAGATGGAAGAAGTATTCCCTCGCTTGGAGAAATACCGAGACAGACTTATTCTAAGGCCTCAAGAAATTTCGAATCACCCGGAGGTTATTCGCCGCATGGGGCTCATCGCGATCAATACGGCCTTGGAATTCGATATTTACGGTAATGTAAACTCCACGCATGTCTTAGGAACCCAAATGATGAACGGCATCGGAGGTTCGGGGGATTTTGCCCGAAATGCACGGATCTCGATCTTCGTAACGAAATCGATCGCGAAAGATGGGAACATTTCGAGCATCGTGCCCTTTGTTTCTCATGTGGATCATACGGAGCATGATGTGGATGTTGTAGTCACGGAGCAGGGATATGCCGATCTGAGGGGACTGGCGCCGAGAGAACGGGCTCCGCTGATTATTGAACGCTGCACTCATCCGTTATATCGCGAGCAATTGATGGATTATTATGAGGAGGCCCTCGCCAGGGGAGGACAAACTCCTCATGCTCTGGAGAAGGCGTTGTCGTGGCATACGAATTACGCCCAGACCGGGACGATGCTTCAAAGAGTGCTGCAAACAAAATAAGAGAGATTGCTGACAACCCGCTTAACATCGAGCGGGTTTTTCCCCGTTGATAAGAATTTATAAGTTTTCGCAACTTATAGCTTCGCATCAACCTTGGTAAACGCGCTGGTCCTTGTAAGACAAGGACGGCGAAGCCGTTTATCCTGGGTTGATAAGAATTTATAAGTTTTTCGCAACTTATAGCTTCGCATCAACCTTGGTAAACGCGCTGGTCCTTATAAGATAAGGACGGCGTAGCCGTTTATCCTGGTTTCCGTTAGCGGTTCGTCCTCCCACGAAGCTCATGCTAACATAGATTTCTGTCGAATGAATAAATTTTGAGTCTGAAGAGGCATGTCCTAAAAACCAACCAAAAACAATTAGAAAAAAGAAAAAACAATTTATTAACATGTATTTAATACTGTTTTTACAATTCGGGATTATATTTAGACCTGGGGTTGGGGCGTATAAACCAGATTGCACCCGTAAATAAGCAACAGAAATACAAAAAATCGGAAGGAGATGTAACAAGATGAAAGGTATCGAAAAAAGACGCAAGCCATGGTTGAAGCTCATGTCTCCGCGTACCACGGCTGCAGCTGTAACCTGCCTATGCGTACTGGCAATTGGAGGCGTTACGATGGCTGCCGATCTGTTTAAAGCCGGACCGCAAGGAAACGGCACCGCATATACGCCCGCAGGCTGGCGGGTGACGCCGGTCGGCAATCAGAAGCCTGCAGGCTTCTTTCCGGCCAACGCCGTACTTTCGCCTAACGGTAAAGCGGTACTTGTTCCGGGCATTGTCAAGAACGGTAATGGCAAACAAACGGTGCAGGTGCTGGACGCAAGCAACGGCGATCTCATTCAGGAGCTGGAGCTGTCGGGAGCGGGCCTCGGAGTGGGGCCGGGTCTGACGTTCAGCCATGACGGCAGCCGAGTATATCTGGCGACGGCCAATATGAACACGGTAGTCGTCTTCGGTTGGGATAGCGCTCAGAGCAAACTAGCGATCCAGAAGACGCTCCCGCTGCCGAGCGGTACTTATCCGCAGGGGGTGGCTGTTTCACCGGACGATAAGACGGTTTACGTGAGCGGACAGTATTCCCGTAAGCTTGTAGCAGTCGACGTCGCCTCCGGCCAAACCACGCAAGCATCGGTAGGCTCTTATCCGTTCGGCATCGTATTATCGGAGGATGGACATACGGCTTACATCAGCAATCAAGGCGAGAACACGCTGTCGGTCTTCTCTGTCGACGGACTTACTCTTACGCCTAAGAGCCCGATCACGGTCGGCACCCACCCGAACAACCTGCTGCTCGATGCCAAGAAGCAAAGGCTGTTCGTCGCGAATGGAGATAATGACACCGTGTCCGTCGTCGATACGTCAAGCAACGCCGTGACGGATACGATTTCGCTTATGCCTTACAAAGATGCGCCCGCCGGAACTCAACCTACGAATCTTACGTTATCTCCGGACGGCAATACGATGTATGTTACGGGCGGCGGCAACAATGACGTCGCAGTAGTCGATGTTTCAAACAAAGGCAGCTTCGGGCGGGTCAAAGGCCTGATCCCGACCGGCTGGTATCCGACCGGCGTACAGGTCGCGCCAGACGGTAAGCTGCTCGTCACCAGCGCCAAAGGATTGGGTACCGGGTCCAACAAGAGCGGAGCTTACATCGAGCGGTTGCTGCAAGGCTACTTATCGGTCATCCCGGCACCGAGCGAGTCTCAACTGGAGAAGTACACCAGGATGGTATGGGACAATAACGGCTTCAACGAACACGGTAAAGTCAGTGGCATGGACAAGCACTTCAACGCGCCTGGCACCATCGTGCCTCGCAATCCCGGCGAGGGCTCGCCGATCAAGCATGTTATCTATATCGTGAAGGAGAACCGCACTTACGACCAGCTTCTCGGTGACCTCACGAACGCCGACGGCACGCCTCGCGGCAACGGCGATCCGTCACTGACCCTGTTCGGCAAGGACATCACCCCGAACCAGCATAAGCTCGCCCAGCAGTTCGTAACCTTGGACAACATCTACGGGAACGGCGAAGTTAGCCAGAACGGTTGGCAGTGGGTAACCCAAGCCAGCTCCAACCCGTACAACGAGCTCGGTACGGCTCAAGGATACGCGGGGAACGGATCGCAATACGACTCCGAGGGCTATCACCCCGACATCGCTGCAGGCAGCGCCGATCCCGCACATGCTTACTTGTGGGACAAGCTGGCGCTGAATAACATTTCGTTCCGCAACTACGGGCAGTTCGTGGTGCCTGCTAGCTGGTTCAAACCAAGCGATCAGACCAAATGCGCGGCAGGCAAATATTGCGCATACGACCCGCTGCTGGATGCGAATACCGATCATGACTACCCATGGTTTGACATGAACGTGAAAGACATGCATCGATTCGATCTGTGGAATCAAGAATTCCAGCAATACGTCGCCAATGACAATCTGCCGACTTTCCAGTTCATCGATCTGCCGGACGACCATACGGGTGGCGGCTGGACGGCGAAGCAGATGGTTGCGGATAACGACCTTGCGCTGGGCAAGATCGTCGAGACGGTATCTCACTCGAAGTATTGGAAAGATACCGCCATCTTCGTCATCGAGGACGATACCCAGGCCGGACAGGATCATGTCGACGCTCACCGTACGCTCGCTCAAGTCATCAGTCCTTACTCCCAGCTGGGCATCGTCGACTCTCACTTCTACAGCCAGGTATCGATGCTAAGAACGATGGAGCTGCTTGTAGGAATAGGGCCGATGAGCCAGTTCGATGCCGCTGCTATGCCGATGATCTACTCTCTCTCGGACAAGCCAAATTTCGCGCCATACACAGCGGAGGCTTCGTCTTTTGTAGTCGCGGCAGGGTCTACGGCGCCGGGGGCGGTTGCCTACAATGCGGCAAGCCCGGTTGAGACTCCTCCAATGGAGTCTGTCATGAAGCCGGAAAACATGTACGGCCAGCCTGACCAGGTTGACCCGCAGAAGCTCAACGAGGAAATTTGGAGGGCCATTAAAGGGCCGAATGTCCCTATGCCTGCACCGAAGAACCGCGTTTTCGGCGGGGACAGCGAGAACGAAGATAGCAAGGGAAGCAAGAAGAGCATATTACTCTGGTAAATCATCAGCGTCTTTATGATAAGAATTTATAAGTTTTCGTAACTTATAGCTTCGCATCAACCTTGATAAACGCGCTGGTCCTTGTAAGACAAGGACGGCGTTGCCGTTTATCCTGGACCTGTTCGCCTTCGCCAACTGAAGTCGAACAGCGGATGGCCGGACCGTGCGGGATCCCCGGAAACGCTCGGGAATCTCGTACACGGTTAGCCGTAAAAGCGTTGAAACCGTAGACCATGAATACAGAATACCGGTACTCTGCCAAGCTTTTTTCATATCAGACAAAAGGGCGTGAATAGGGTCTCCGAACAGGAGTCCGATCGATTATGCAACCAGTGATTGAAGCGGTTATGAAACGCTCTGTTGTCGTTGTCGTATCGTTGCTGCTTATTTTGGGTTGGGGGGGAATGTCCGCCTACGAGATGGAACGCGATTATCTCCCTCCCATCAATAATTCTACGCTTATGATCAGTGTGCGCGCCGACAATTATCAAGCCGACCAAGTAAAAGCAAGCATAGCGGGGATGATGGAGCAGGCGATTCGGAATATCAACGGATTAGAATTCGTGGAAACCAATTCCTTCAACGGAGGATTGTTATGCAGCCTATACTTTCCCTTTCAATTTAATATGGAAAAAGCCGAAGCGGAGGTCGCGCAAGCTCTGAACGGTCTAGCTCTTCCTTCCGGAATAGACAAGCCTCTCGTCACTCGGGTGAGCACCAGCTCCTTCCCCGTGATGAGGGTTAGTCTGGTGAGCTCATCAGGGCAGGCGGATGAAAATATGCTCCGTACGTCGGTTCAGAACGAAGTGGCGGGCCGGTTGAAAAGCGTGCCGGGGGTAAGTGATATCCGAGTGACCGGCGGGGGAAATAACGGATATGCGGTGACGGTTCGGATGAAGGACCTGGAGAAGTCGGGCTTCACCTTGGAGGACGTCAAACGATCTATTGCCTCGTCCGGAACGGCCTGGCCTCAAGGGAAGATCGACGATAGCCGCGTCACGATCCCTGTTCGAGTCACCGGTTGGGGGGAGAGCGCTCAGGATGTAGGTGAAACTCCGATTCACAGGGCGAACGGGACAACGATCCCGCTTTCCGCTGTCGCGGATGTAACCCCATCGATGGTGGACCTGCAGACCGTGTCCCGCACGAACGGATATCCCAGTGTCGTCATGGATGTGCTGAAGAATCCTTCTTCGAACATTACCGATGTGTCGAATCGGGTGCATCAACGACTTCAAGAGCTTCAAGGCTCCTTACCGAGCGGCATTCAGCTCACGATTCCGTTCGATCGCGCCGAAGATATTCGGGCATCGCTTCAAGGGCTTATCCGCGAAGGGCTGCTGGGTTGTCTGTTCTCGATGCTTAGCGTCTTTTTGTTCCTGCGAAATGTCAGGGCAACGCTGCTGATCGCCCTCTCTCTGCCCATTTGCCTGCTGGCTACGACGGCTCTGCTGAAAGCAATGGGAATCAGCTTGAACCTGCTTACCGTATCCGGATTGATCGTTGCAATGGGACGAGTAGTGGATGATTCGATCGTTATTCTTGACAATATGGTTCGAAAGATTCAAGAGTCGGATCGTCAAGATTATATTCGGCACTTGGCCGGTGCTGTTCACGAAATGATGCCCGCCATCGTTTCGTCGACGGCCACGACGATCGTCGTTTTTCTGCCTATTCTGCTTGTCGGAGGGATCGTTCAATCCAGTTTTTCCTCTTTCGCTTGGACCGTCGTTATTGCATTGATCGTCTCCCTAGCGGTTTCGATCGTCGTCATTCCGGCTTTGGCCCTGCTCTGGCGAAAGGAGTTTCGGGCGGGCGCTTCTACGGTTGAGCCTCTTGTGCATCGAATGCTGCACTTTGCTCTTTTGCGTAAAAACGGGGTATTGGGTCTGGTCCTTGTCATTTTTATCGGTACGATGGTGGAGGCCTTCCTTCTTCCTGTGAATTTTCTCCCTGCAAGCGGCAAGGGCGAAATCTCGATCAAGATCGAAATGCCGGAGAAGAGCTCCCGGCAGACCGTCGATGCCGAAGTGAAGAGGGTCGAGAATCTTCTAGCAACGGATCCGCAAATCGAGACGTTTGCGTCGACGATAGGCTCCTCTTTTATTCCGCAGTTTGACGATGTATTCGACGCCGGAGGAGGCTGGGTTCAATCGGGGACCGAAGCCAATCTCGTCGCCGGTCTGAAAGCGAACGCGAATATAGATGCGGTGATTTCGAAGCTTAGAAGCAAACTATGGGCTCTTCAAAGCAACGCCAAGTTTACGGTGGCAAACCGGAATATATCGGGCGACGACTCGCAATTAAAGATCATCGTCACAGGAGCGGACGCGAAAGAACTCGACAGCGTGGCCCGAAAAATCCGCCGTCAGTTGGAGACCGTACCGGGACTAAGCGTAGATGGGATTGAGAGTGATGCGGGAAGCGGGACCTCCTACCGTCTGGCTCTTAACCGGGAGCAAATCAAACGGAATGGAATCAAAGTAGAGGACCTGATCGGCAGGATTCAGCCGTACTTCTCTCAAGGAACCAGGATCGACGCAACCGTAGGCGGTTTGAAGCTGCCGTTGATCTTGAGCACGGATCTCGAATCCGCGGCCGCACAAACCGGAACGGATGTCTTATTGATGTTATCGAATGAAACGTTCCAGTCCAAGGATGGGAAAACGGTCAGCTTGCGACAGCTCACTTCTTTGGCCGAGAGCAATGAATTATCCGTCTACCGGGAGCGGGACGGTGAGCCCTTTGCGGCGGTTACCGCCAATATCGTCTCCAATGACGTGGAGAAGGTGACCGGCCAAACTGAGCGCGCGATTGAAGGGTTGACGCTGCCAAGAGGAGTGAAAACTTCGTTCGGCGGGATTTCCGGACAGGTACAGCAGATGATGAAGGAAATGGCGGTCGCCTTGTCGATTTCCGTTGTGCTCGTTCTCCTGATCGTAAGTGCGGTATTCCGTGGATGGAAGGCTCCGGTCTCTGTGCTCGTATGCATTCCGCTATCCGTCATCGGCTCGGTATGGGGAATGGTTTTATTTGAGAAGCAGTGGAATCTTGCCGCATTTATCGGAGTGCTCATGCTGGTCGGTATTGTGGTGACCAACGGCATCGTACTTGTCGATAAGATCGAGCGCAACAAGGCAAGCGGGATGATTCCGGAAGAGGCCGTCGTACAGGGAACGCTATCTCGGGTACGTCCTGTCCTGATGACGGCATTGACGACGGTATTGACGCTGCTTCCGCTGGCGCTGTCTTCCCGAGCGGATACGGTCATTTCCCAAACCTTGGGAATTGTCGTTGTAGGAGGGATGCTCAGTTCGACATTCATAAGTTTGCTCGTTATTCCCGTCATTTATAAATGGATGCACAAAAACTAGGATAGAAATGAGGTTCTACTAACCATGGTTTCCTTACCAGATGCCTTGTTATTCAAAAAAGGATACCGAAAGCCGGTGCGTCTAATCGGTTGTTTTGCGTTAATTATCGCGCTCTTTATCAACGGATTCGCCGGTTCTTATGTTCCTGTCGCTAACGCAGCGGTTCACTCCGATGCCGTTCTCGACTTGAAATTCGACGGCAACGCGGCCGATAGCTCGCCGAGCGCCGTTTCTACTACGGTCAAGGGCAATCCGGAATATGTCCCGGGACGCATTGGACAAGCCATTCAATTGAAATCCGCCGGACAATATGTGGACCTCGGCAACCGCAGCGAGTTTAAGTTTGGCGACAGTACGGATTTTACGGTTGCTTTCTGGTTCAAATCGGACGGGATCAGCGGAGACCCTTCCATCATTTCCAATAAAAACTGGAATTCCGGAAGCAACACCGGGTGGATCTTGGCCGTGAACGGTTCGGGATCGCTCCTCTGGAATTACAAAACGACAAGCTGCAGCCGATTGGATTCCAGTATACCGAACGTCGTAGACCATAACTGGCATCACATCATCGTCTCGCATGACCGGACAAACGGGAAAGCCCGCTTTTATAAAGACGGCATTCTGGTGAATACGGTAGATATCTCCGCAATGAAAGGAACGCTCGACACCTCTTATACGACCAAGATCGGTCAGGACGGCACGGGTACATACGGTTCGACGCTAACGGCACAGCTTGATGACCTGCAAATTTATCGCAGAGCTTTAACGGATGCGGAGGTGAGCCAGTATTTCATTCCTGTAACCGGGGTGACTCTGGATCAGCCGTACTTCGTTATGACTCAAGGCGATACCAGAGCAGTAACGGCTCTTGTTACGCCCTCTAATGCAACCTTTACCGACGTTTCTTGGGCTAGCAGCGACCCTTCTGTCGTATCCGTCAGCGGAACCGGCGGCAGCGCAGCGCTGACCGGCAACAGTACCGGGACGGCGACAGTGACGGCTACAACCTATGAAGGCAATCTTAAGGCATCCGGAACGGTTCGAGTGGTAGCGCCAGGCTATGTTCTGGTCTCGGGGATTGCGTTAGACAAGCCGGCTGTCATGCTGGGGAAAGGGCAAACGACACAACTGACGGCGACCGTCGCTCCGACGAATGCGACGAACGGGAATGTCGTGTGGACGAGCAGTAATCCGAGTGTGGCTACGGTGACCGCAAATACGTACGGCTCGGTGACTTCAGGCGTGTACGGTTCGGTGACCGCGGGCGTGTACGGCAGCATGGCGACCGTCCAAGCGATCAGCGGGGGAACCGCCGTCATTACGGCGACATCAGCGGACGACCCGAGATATTCGGTCGTCACGAATATTACGGTTAATGTGCCTGTTAACGGAATTGCGCTGAGCTCCACGAGTATGCAATTGTTACCGAACCAATCTGCGCAGCTTCATGCCATCATCTCTCCCGCAGACGCGTTGAATAAAAACTTGATTTGGTCATCGAGCGATTCGAATATCGTGCAGGTCACCGGTTTGAGCGGTACGGCCGACGCTAATCTTCTTGCTCTGAAGGCCGGATCGGCCAAAATTACCGTACGTACCGTTGACGGGAATTTCTCGCAGGATTGCACGGTAACTGTGACGCAATCGATATCGAATCAAGAGTTGCTGCATTTGAAATTCGACGACAATATGCTCGACAGCTCCCACTATAACACAGGCATCAAGGTGAACGGATCGGCTCCCATTTATGTGCCCGGCAAGTTCGGCAAAGCGCTGCAGTTGAGTGCAGCCAGCGTAACCGACGCCACTTATTTGGATCTCGGCAACTCGGATCAATTTTTTAAATTTGGGCGATACACGGACTTTACCATTGCCTTTTGGACGAAAATTCCAACAGCGGACAATGTGGAAACTTCCATTATCTCCAACAAGGATTCAAGCGCAAGTTCAAATACAGGCTTTAACATTTCCGTCGCAGGTAACGTGATCAGAGCCAACTACACCACATCCGGCAATGCCAGTTCGGTCATGAATATGAGCGGCGTCGTCGATAACCAGTGGCACCATGTTATTTTATCGTACAAACGGGATGGAATGGCTCGATTTTATCGGGACGGTGTGGAAGTCTCATCTTTCGATATCAGCTCTCTGATGGGTGATATTGACACTTCTTTTACGCCAAAAATCGGAGTCGACGGGAAAGGGCAGTTCTTTGGCAAGAGCAATGTCATTCTCGATGAGATGAAAATCATTAGAAAAGCCGTAACGGCTGATGAAGCGCTCGGTTTATACAAGGAAGGACAAGTATTTGTCACAGGAGTTTCCCTCGATAAAACGGCCATTACCTTGAAAAAGGGCGATACGACGCAGCTTAACGCTATCCTTGCGCCGGCGAATCCGGATAATCCGAGTGTGACTTGGAAAAGCAGCAATCCGTTCGTCGCGTCCGTTACGGGCGGAACGAATGGAACAGCGGTCGTGACGGCGGTTTCCGGGGGGAAGACAAAAATCACGGTGACAACGGCCGATGGAGCGCTTCAGGCGGTTGCGGACATTACGGTCACCGGTCCATCGAACCCGGTCGCTCAGGTCAAGCTGGACTCATCCGCTCTTGAAGTGCGGGAAACCCAGACGGCTAAGCTTCATGCTAACTTATCGCCGGCAATGGCAACCAATCAAAATTTGATCTGGGAAACCAGCGATCCGGCGGTCGTCAAAGTAACGGGCTTGCCTGAGGAAACCGATGCGGTTATTGAAGCGCAGAATGCCGGGTATGCTGTCGTTACGGTTCGAACCGAAGATGGAAATTTCACGGACACATGTATTGTTACGGTCGACGACATCGCAGGGAATAAACCCGCAATGCTTAAGATGAGCTTTGAAAATAATGCGTTCGATATAGCAAGAAACGTCACCGCAGCCGTATACGGCAACCCGGCCTTCGTTCCGGGGATAAATGGCAAAGCGCTGTTCCTCAGTGCGCCTAATCAATATTTGGATCTGATCAATCCTTCCTTCGGAGACTCCAAGGATTTTGCCTTGTCGTTCTGGGTAAAATCAGTGGCAGCGACCGGGGATCGAGTGTTATTTTCCAATAAAGACGTGTCCGATCCTTCCAGTACAGGCTGGAATGTCGGGCTTGAGAACGGCAGTTTGCATTGGAGCTATAAGACTTCAGGCAGTTCGCCATTCGATTACGTCATTCCGAATGTAGCGGATAATAACTGGCATCACATTGCTATATCTCATGATCGGTCTTATGACAAATACGCCGATTTCTACAAAGACGGAGAATTGATAGGCAGCGTTGATATTTCGGGCAGCTTGGGAACGATCGATTCCGGGTTATCCACGAAAATGGGTGCAGACGGAACAGGACGTCTTTGGGGGAATGGGAAGGTACAGATCGACGAGCTGCAAATGTTTGGTAGAACATTGAAAGCAAGTGAGGTCGTTCAGCAATTCTCCGCACCGTCCAATCCGGACAACCCGGCTGCACCTGTCATTACGTTGAAAGGCGACAATCCGATGATCGTTGGATTGGGCGATACCTTTACCGATCCGGGCGCAACAGCTATGGACGAGCAGGATGGAGACATTACTCCACTCATTAAGGTTACAGGCGGCGTGAATACGAGCCAAGCAGGAACGTATACGCTGTTATACGATGTGACTAACAGTAATGGCAATAAAGCAGCAACTGTAACTCGAAGTGTTTATGTACAAGGCGCGAACGTAACGATACCTGTCATTACGTTGAAAGGCGACAATCCGATGATCGTTGGATTGGGCACAACATTTACCGATCCGGGCGCAGCAGCCATTGACGAACAGGATGGAGACATTACTCCACTCATTAAGGTTACAGGCAGCGTAAATACGAGCCAAGCAGGAACGTATACGCTGTTATACGATGTGACTAACAGTAATGGAAATAAAGCAGCAACTGTAACTCGAAGTGTTTATGTGCAAGACGCGAACGTAACGATACCGGATATGGAAGCTCCAATCTGGCCGATCGGAAGCACTCTAACCGCTTCCAATATCAGTAAATATGGGGTGACGCTCAATTGGACTGCTGCCACAGACAATGTTGGAGTAACTGCATATAAGTTATATACAGTTACGGGAAGCACGTACTTCGAGCTAGCCACATTAGGCAACGTATTAAGCTATAATGTTACGAATTTGAATCCTGGTTCGAACTATACATTTACCATGAAAGCCGGGGATGCAGCGGGGAATTGGAGCAACTACGGCCCTAGCGTAACCATTCAAACACTTCGTAAATCCAGCGATGATTCCAATGGCAATAAGACGAATAATCAATCTCCCGCACCGGGGAATACCGGAGGAACTTCCGTTTCGAATAACACGGGCGCGGTAACAAATACGGTGACATTAGATCTTACGACTGACGCCAAAGTGACGAAAGAAACGACCGGCGACGGACAATCCGTGACGAAAGTATCCGTGGATGCGGACAAGCTGGCGAAAGCCTTCTCTACTTCTTATCAAACTCGGTTGGTTATCATCGAAATCAAAGGTACCGATCCGGTGAACAAGGTGGAGCTCCCTGTAAATGCTCTCTTGGATGCGGTTAATAAGCAGCCCGGAGCCATTGTACAAATCAAAGCAGATGGGGCAAGCTACAGTCTCCCGGCACATGTGTCTAAGAATTTGGCAAAGGATCAGGTAGTCACAGTCACCATCACGAAAGTATCCGGAAATTCTAACGATGCTCTGAATGCCGCAATCCGTAAGGAAGGGGCACAGAAGCTGGCTAACCCGGTTGACTTTAGCGTAAGTGTAAACGGCAAGGATATAACGGATTTCAATGGGGTTTATGTAGAACGTACCTTGACCTTAGCATCTGAAGTAGACCCAGGTAAGGTTACAGCGGTTTGGTATGATGGGAACAACCTCGTAAGCTTTATCCCGTCCGTCATTTCAAATGTCAACGGATCGGCTGAAGTGACGATTCATTCCCCGCATAACAGCATTTATACGGTGATTCAGGCCGATAAATCTTTTGCCGACATGCAGGGTCATTGGGCTAAAGCGGATGTGGAAATGCTGGCGAACAAGCTGATCGTGAACGGAGAAACGGATCGTACGTTTGCACCGGATAACCGGATTACACGTGCTGAATTTGCAGCTCTGCTGGTACGTTCGCTTGGTCTGGTCGAAGTGAATTCGGAGAAGCCGTTTGCGGACGTAAATTCAATGGATTGGTTCGCCGGATCTGTAGGTGCTGCTCAGAAAGCGGGGCTCATTGCCGGCTATGAGGATGGTACCTTTAAACCGAATGCGGACATTACCCGCGAGCAGGTGGTTTCGATGATCGTACGGGCTATGAAAGTCGGCGGAAAAGAAGTGCAAGCTAGTCCTCAAGCGCTAGACCGGTTTATCGACCGCGACGCCATTGCCGATTGGGCTAAAGATGCAGCGGCTCAATCTCTTGCAGCCAATCTGGTCCAAGGCATAACGGATACGACTTTCGCCGCGAAGGAGAACGCTACTCGCGCTCAAAGTGTCTCCATCCTGAAGAGGATGCTGCAATATCTGCAATTCATGAATTAATTCCAATTCTATGGAAGACTTATCTTTGCAGCTTACTGCATAAGGTAAGTCTTTTTTCTTAGTTGATAAGAATTTGAAGATAAGTTTCATGAGTTCCTTATTTTTGAAAGTAAGTAAATTTATAAAAAAAACAAAACAATAGACAAAAAAACACCAATGCAAATGGAGCAATTCATGTAAAATATACATGCATAAAAAATCTGATGAAAGGAGATTAATAATGTCTCGGCTTAGCGATCAGGAATTAATTGATGCTTATTACATGGCGATTAGTATCGATTTGGATAAAGCATTTATTCAGCTGATCCAATCGGAGTTAAAGAGGCGGAATGTTAAATTAGCCTTCAAGGTTCCTATTTAACATTTTAAAATAATGAATACTCGGGTCGCTCGTAAAGATCTGACCGAGTTAAGGTACCTAACCGGCTGCCATAGCAGCCGGCTATTTCTTTTATGGGGGAGTTAAGTTAGCGGCCTCTTCTATGATAATGGATCTCCTTTCATCCTGCCTTCCACGTTGTTTTCGCTAGCCAAATCGGCAATAATATACGTATACCGGTATCTAAGCGAAAGGAAGGATCGAAATGAAATACGATGATGACGTCAAGAAGAGATTAAGACGCATGGAAGGCCAAATTCGAGGGGTATTGAAAATGATGGAGGAGGACCAGGATTGTAAGGATGTCGTGAGCCAAATCTCCGCCGTTAGAAATGCAGCGGATAAAGCGATGGCTTACATCGTCGCGGTGAATCTGGAGCAATGTATTTTAGAGGAGAAAGAAGCCGGCAGGGAAACAAGCAAACTGGTGAAACAAGCGGTAGAATTGTTAGTAAAAAGCCGTTAAAGGAATCGTAGGAGAAAGGCGCTGGATTTTATGTCCCAACCTCGCAATTCGATATTCCCAGCGCCTCATTCAGTGGACAATAACGGACGGCCCCTGTCACGATGGGGGCTACTCCAATCAATCCCCACCAGTTTTTGTAATAAAGTCCTGCGAGTACAATAGCGGAGCCGATTGAAATTCTTACTATTCGCTCCGTATTCCCTACATTACATCTCATCCAAAAGCCTCCTGAGCAAAAATAATCTTTTATAAAGGAAACGAATCAGGAAATAATCATTTGATTTTCTTCATCGATTTGATTTATTACTAATTTGCCCTTTTGACTTTGCGGATATGCATCGCAAAACTTTGGAAAGCTGCAGTTGTCATTCCGGCTGGCAAGGAGGATTCGAGTATAGTAAGATGGATTACATCATGGTAATCCAAAGGAGAACGCTATGTGCCGAAATATCAAAACCTTGTTCAACTTTGACCCTCCGGCTACCGACGAAGAGGTTCAGGCCGCTTCTCTTCAATTCGTAAGAAAGCTCTCAGGCTTCAATGCACCGTCCAAAGCGAATGAAGAAGCATTTCACCGCGCCGTTGCAGAGGTAGCTGTAGTCGCTCGAGAACTATTGGACTCCCTGATTACGAATGCCGAGCCTCGCAATCGCGAGGTCGAAATCGAAAGAGCCCGAGCCCGAAATGCACAAAGGTTTGGAGTCCGGGAGCATTGATGTGATAAGGCATCGCCTTTTTGCAAATGACAAAAATATTTAGCGTGTTCGCTGTCTTGTTACCCTGCAGGGATTTCGGATTTCATTTCGAATATTGAAAGAAAGCGCTTTTAAATCGATCGAAAGGGAGCGGGAATCAATATTGAATCAAGATCCGAGAATAGCGATCCTCTGGCATGGCGACCGTGAATCACGCAATAATGCCAACGTTAGAGACAACAAATTCAGCAAAGTATTCGAAACGTTTCAGCAATACAATGTGAACGCCGTTCCTGCCGTTTATCATGAAGATTTCGTCGAGGAGGTGCGCCAACAGTTGAGCCAAGTCGACGGAGTCCTCGTATGGGTGAACCCGATTGAAGGCGGCAGGAATCGCGCTATTCTCGACAGGATGCTGAGAGATGTCGCTTCAAGCGGCGTGTTCGTCAGTACGCACCCCGATGTGATCTTGAAGCTGGGTACCAAAGAGGTTCTATACCAAACACGTGAAATGAGCTGGGGAGGCGGAGATATTCACCTCTACAAAAGCATAGAGGAACTCCGTCAGTACCTGCCGGTTCGTCTTGCCAATGGATCTTCAAGGGTGTTGAAGCAGAATCGGGGCAATAACGGGAACGGGGTATGGAGAGCTGAACTGGTAGAGAGTATGACCGCACCGGATCCGGACCCCATTGTCCGCATTCTTCATGCACTCCGAGACAGCACGGAAAGCGAGATGCGGTTGAGCGAATTTATTAATCAATGCGGAGATTATTTTATCGGCGACGGGCAAATGATTGATCAACCCTTTCATTCACCCGTGCCTGACGGAATGGTTCGATGCTATATGACCCATAATCAGGTGGTCGGATTCGGCCATCAGTATGTTACCGCATTGCTCCGGCCACAGCCCGGTTCCGGGCCGCTGCAGCCGCAGCCGAGAATCTATCATCCTGAAACCAAACCGGAATTCCAGGCGCTGAAAATCAAGATGGAAACCGAATGGATTCCGCAATTGCAGCATTTGCTCGATGTGGATACGGAATCGCTGCCGGTGATTTGGGATGCCGACTTTCTCTATGGCCCAAAGACTGCGAGCGGTGAAGATACCTACGTATTGTGCGAAATCAATGTCAGCTCAGTGCATCCATTCCCGGATTCCGCATTGTCCAGGCTGGTCGAAACGACCATTGCAAGCGTGCTGCATTACCGGAAGCGTACTGTCTGAAATCATCCGGGGAACAACGGATAGGGGGCTATTTCAGCATGATGGCTGAATTAGTCCCCTCGTATGTTATAAGAAGGGAAACATCTGCGGTTTAATATCTGTTTTACTAACATACCACTTGGCTGCATCAATAACAGAGGTCCCTTTTTATAATCAGTACAAAAAAATTTACATAAGAACAAACGTTCTAACTATGCACACTACTCAGGAGCACAAAAAGGGCTGCTTTAAGCAGCCCGATTATTACGCTATCGTTCTCCGTCACTCGGTTTAACCCCGAACTCAATTCAGCTTTGCTTAGAGTATCTCCCTTAACTGGTTTCGTTTTTATTTTAAACTTTTTTATACTCTTAGGCGCTTTATATCTTGTCTAGGTGGAAAGCCAAACATGCGAGAATATTCGCGGCTGAATTGCGAGGGGCTTTCATAGCCTACTCGAAATGCCACATCAGCGGCATCTGCTGATTCGGTTAATAATAGGCGACGGGCTTCCTGCAATCGCAGTTGTTTTTGAAACTGAATAGGGCTCATAGCAGTTACCTCTTTGAAGTGTCTGTGAAACGAAGAAATACTCATACTGGCTATTTCTGCCAGCTCTTCAATGCGCAAAGGCTTATCATAGTTATTGCTAATTTGTTCGATAGCGTCCCTGATTCCATAGGTGCCGCTTCCTTCCATTGCGATTTGTGCCAGCGCAACTCCATACTGCCCTTGCAGAAGCCTGTAAAGAATTTCCTTTGTGTAGATAGGAGCAAGGAACGGAATGTCTTTCGGATTGTCTAGCAAACGAGCTAATCTGAGTATTGAATCCATTATAGGTATCTCCATCTGACCGACAAACATAGCTCGCTCAGCATTTCCTTTCGGGGTGATTCGAATTTCAGAATCACTTAAAACCTCTAAGATTTCACTCGCCGTAAATTCAAGTCTAAAACCCAAATACGGAATGTCGGAAGAAGCTTCAGTGACTTGGGCAGTAACCGGCAAGTCAACTGATGCAATAAGGTAATCTGCAGGATCGTATTTGAAGCGCTCCTGTGCCAGCCATACTTCCTTCGCCCCTTGAACCACAATGCATAAGGAAGGTTTGTAAACTCCGTAACTTGGTCCGGTCAATTTAGAGCGACGTATGAAAAATAAAGTCGGAATGGCAGTTGCGTGAACACCGTCCTGGACTGAATACCGCTCAATTAGTTTGGCAAGTTCATTCTGCTGTTTAGTTATTATTTCAGACATAAGATCCTCCTTGTTCCGTCATTCCTTATAATTCGATTATATTCCATATTCGTCAGTTACATAAGTGTAGCGAGAGGATTAGGCAATCATTTGGCATGAATGGGATAACGGTCGCTTTTTCATCTGTTGCATAATAAGGTTATACCCCATTAACAAAAGGGAACAAAGGAGCGTATCGACAAATGGAATATGTGAAACTTGGAAATACCGGCTTGGATGTATCCCGGCTTTGTCTTGGCTGTATGAGCTTTGGTGTAGCAGAGCGGTGGCATCATCCATGGATACTTGATGAGGAGCGCAGTCGTCCTATTATAAAAAAAGCCCTTGAATTAGGTATCAATTTTTTCGATACGGCGAATGTGTATGCAGACGGAACCAGTGAGGAAATTATTGGACGGGCTCTAAAGGATTATGCCAATCGGGATGAAATTGTCCTCGCGACAAAGGTGCATGGACGTATGCATCAAGGTCCAAATGGTGCAGGGCTTTCCCGAAAGGCAATCATGAGTGAGATTGATAAGAGTCTTAAGAGACTGGGAACCGATTATGTTGACCTTTATCAAATCCACCGCTGGGATTACAATACTCCCATTGAAGAAACGATGGAAGCGTTGCATGATGTTGTGAAGGCTGGTAAGGCAAGATATATTGGTGCTTCTGCCATGTACGCATGGCAGTTTCTGAAAGCGCTACATGTAGCCGAGAAAAATGGATGGATCCGGTTTGTGTCGATGCAGAATCATTTAAACCTCATCTACCGTGAAGAGGAGAGGGAGATGCTGCCGCTTTGCAAGGTAGAAAAAATCGGTGTGATTCCATATAGCCCGCTTGCATCAGGAAGACTGACGCGTGTTTGGACGGAAACAACGCTTCGTTCCGAAACCGATCAAATGCAAAAAATTAAATACGATGCGACAGCAAATACGGATCGATTGGTCGTGGAGCGTGTTGCAGCAATCGCAGAAAAACATGGCGTTCCCCGTATTCATATCGCACTTGCTTGGTTGCTGCAGAAAGAACCTGTCTCAGCTCCTATTATCGGTGCTACGAAAGTGTCTCAGCTCGAAGAAGCCGTAGGTGCTCTATCGATTACGTTAACACCTGAAGAAATTGCGTCATTGGAAGAGCCGTATGTTCCCCATTCCGTAGTTGGTGCGGTTTAATATAAGGAACGACAAGAACGCCCTTATCCATTATCATGGGCGTTCTTGATGGAAAATCGGGCTGTGAAATCTGCATGCTGATCGCAGAAGTAAGTGAAAAATTACGCTTCTTTCGATCGTAATACATGGATTCCACCAAGGAAACGAAGGAGGATTAGAAGCTGTATACACGGTTAAAAAAACTATTTGCGATCAAAGGATACAGTTTATTCGTTATTTGTATGCTGCTGCTCGGTACCGGGATCTCGATCACAATGCCGTATTTATCCCTGTATTTTACAGAAGATATTGGAATGAGTGCGGGAGCCTTTGGCGTTTTCATGGCGGTGAGTTCATTAAGCGGCGTGGTGGTGAACTCGCTCATTGCTAAACGTTCGGATCGCGGGCTGGACCGAAAATGGATCATTATGTTTGCCATAATTTCATCGGCTTTGGGATATGCCTCGTATTTAGTGTTTCATAACTTCTTTATTCTTTTGATTGTTGTCAGTCTTTTTAGTGGATTAGGGGCTCCTGTCATGCCGCAAATCTTTGCCTATGCACAGGAATCCGCAAATGCAAGCAATCCCGATGACAAGACGTTTGCCATGTCCACACTGCGTTCCCTCTTTTCCCTTGGTTTTTTAGTCGGACCGCTAGCCGGGACATTGTTTTTGACATGGATGGGCTACAAGGGTCTCTTTCTGGGGACAGCCGCCATTTATCTTACCATTGCATCTCTCGTATTCCTGTTTCTGCAAAAAAAAGCAGTTGAAAGCAATACCGGAAAGAGAAAGAGTACAGGTACCGCTTCGCTCAAAAACAGGCAGATCTGGCAGCCGTTTACCGCCTTTATTTTTCTGTTTGCGGTCGTTGCCATTAACTCGATCAACACGCCGCTCTTTATTGTGAATGAGCTTCATGGTACGCATACGGATGTGGGACTCGTGGTTAGTGTTTGTGCTGGTCTGGAAATTCCCATTATGCTTGTGCTCGGTGCCCTGGGCAGAAAGATATCGAACCATACCCTGATGATGATCGCCTGCGTTATCGCTGTTATCTATTACATCATCTTAAGTGTATCGACCCATTCTTGGCAGTTGATCGCAGCGCAGCTTCTGCAGGCAACGTTTATAGCGATTGTCTTGGGCAATGGACTAAGCTATTTCATGAATTTGCTGCCTAATTCACCGGGGCTGTCCACAACCATCTATTCCAACGGGTCCATTATTGGAAGGTTAGTGGGAAATTTGAGCGGCGGTATCATTGCCCAGTTTGCAGGGTTTCGTCATGTTTATTGGGTGTGTCTGGCAATTGTGATTTTATCGCTATTTATCTTATGGAGAACAAGACCCCATGCGGAAATGGAAGTACACACAGGACATACGCGGTCCGTGTAGTCTGCAATAGAGTGTTGTAAGGAGCTTCCTCCATGTATTCTTGTCCTTGATTGCCCTTGGTTCCAAACTTGGTGGTTTTCTGGCGGATCGGACTGGCATCGCGCGCACGCTCGTCATCAGCATGATCGAACAAGCACTATCGCTTGCGTTGCTATAGCCTCCGGGTCAAACTTCGTCGTCACCCCGTTACTCGTCCTTTGGACAATCGCTGCTTGGACGTTCGAACCGACGCAGAATTTTAACCTTCTTTCACTCGCTCCTGAAGTCTCCGGTATAATGCTCAGCATAACAGCACTTTTGTACAGCTCGGATTTGCAGCTGGAGTTGGTATCGGTGGAGTTGCCGTGGGTGGATCGTCGATATTGTCGATCTGCTGGATTGGAGCCGCTGCGATCACGGTGGCGGTCTCGTGGCGTCCGTTTCCTTCGGGCTTACCCGTACGTTCTCGAAACGCGCGGCGACGGAGTGAGCCTGTTATGGATGTAATGGATAAGATCAAATCGATTTACAAATAATTTTAAAAAACTGGAGGATTTTATATGCAAAAAGTAATTTTGAACAATGATGTTGAGATGCCTATTCTCGGTTTTGGTGTTTTTCAGATTGCAGATCAAAATGAGTGTGAACAAAGCGTTTATGAGGCTATTATTGCAGGCTATCGGCTGATTGATACAGCTGCCTCTTATCTAAATGAAGAAGCAGTTGGCAGAGCGATCAAACGGAGTGGCGTGGCAAGAGAGGAATTATTTATCACTACGAAACTTTGGGTTCAGGATGCTGGTTATGAGAGCACAAAAAAAGCATTTCATAAATCACTGGAAAGATTGCAACTCGATTATTTAGATTTGTATTTAATTCATCAGCCATTTGGCGATGTGTATGGCTCTTGGCGCGCTATGGAGGAATTGTATCGTGAAGAAAAGGTCCGTGCAATTGGCGTTAGTAACTTCCAGGCGGATCGTCTAATCGATTTGATTATTCATAATGAAGTAGTTCCTGCCGTAAACCAGGTTGAAACGCACCCTTTCAACCAGCAAATCGAAAGTGTAAAATTCATGAAAGAGAACAATGTTCAGATTGAGTCCTGGGCGCCTTTTGCTGAAGGAAAAAATAACTTGTTCCAGAATGAGGTATTGGTATCCATAGCTGAAAAGTATAATAAATCCGTTGCTCAGGTGGTTTTACGTTGGTT
This sequence comes from Paenibacillus gyeongsangnamensis, assembly GCF_027533625.1. Lineage (GTDB taxonomy): Bacteria > Bacillota > Bacilli > Paenibacillales > NBRC-103111 > Paenibacillus_G > Paenibacillus_G gyeongsangnamensis. The sequence goes on from NZ_JAQAGZ010000044.1 coordinate 25,483, forward strand.
GACACAAAGAGAAGTCGTTGTGATTCCAAAGTCTGTTCGTAAAGAAAGAATTATCGAAAACTTCAATATCTTTGATTTTGAATTAAGTCAAGAGGATATGGAGTCGATTACTACGTTAGATACGAAACAGAGCCTGTTCTTTTCACATCGCGATCCTGAAATGGTGAAAAGGATCGGTACCCGGAAACTCGATATCTAACCATCTTTCGAAAAACCACCGGCAGGTTGTGATTACGCAAAAATAACCAGAAATAAATCACTAATTTAACAATAGTCGTTAAAATATGGAGCAGATGCTTAGGCAATCTGCTCCTATTTCGTTTGCAGTCTCCAGGTATTTATTAAGCAAATCTGCCAGTTAGAAGCAATCGCTTATTTTAAAACTGGAAATTAGAACAAACGTTCTGTATAATGGTGATATCATTCAATTATAGAGGTGTCGGTAACATGTTATCGGAAGCGAAAAATAATTTGGCAAGGTCTTATAATGAAGACGCTTACCGCCGCTCACAATCCAATCCTTCAGAATGGAAGCTGCAGGAGAGAGAGAATTTTATGAACGTGTTACGGGATGAAGGAAAGAAAAACCTGCTGGAAATTGGATCGGGAACGGGAAAAGACGCCAAGGTATTCAGCGACCAGGGATATGAAGTGACCTGTATTGATCTGTCTTCAGAGATGATAAGGTTCTGCAAAGAGCAGGGACTTCATGCGAAGGTAATGGACTTTTATGAGCTTGAATTTCTAGATGATTCCTTTGATGCGGTCTATGCATTAAATTGTTTATTGCATGTTCCTAATGATGATATGGAAAAAGTATTGAAGGAAATCAAACGGGTGTTGAAACCGGACGGGGTTTTTTATTTGGGATTGTATGGGGGTAAAGATACAGAGGGCATTTGGGAGGAAGATTGGTGTGATCCCAAACGTTTTTTTGCATTTCGATCGGAGGAGACGATTCAATCTATTGTGAAAAATGATTTTGATTTATTTGATTATCCAGTTTGCTCAGGAACCCCTATCAACACGAACGAATGTTTGGTATAATGAAATCAAACATACGTTCGGGAGTGGTTTCTATGGCAAAACAAGAATCGATGAACCTTATCGAATTTCATAAAAAGTTTCAAACTGAAGAAGCTTGCCATGAGCACCTGTATAAAATGAAGTGGCCTCAAGGGTATTGTTGTCCGAAGTGTAA
>NZ_JAQAGZ010000045.1:0-21087 GCF_027533625.1 Paenibacillus gyeongsangnamensis
CAAGAAGTAAGATTTCTGGCCAGTCAATGTGGACTTAAAACGCTCTTGTGATCTGCATGCACATGAATGACGAACATCGGAAAGCCGTATGAGGGAAAACCTCACGTACGGTTTGATGAGGAGGGGCAGATTTCTCTGCCCTTTACTCTAGTAAGAATTTATAAGTTTTCGTAACTTATAGCTTCGCATCAACCTTGGTAAACGCGCTGGTCCTTATAAGACAAGGATGGCGTAGCCGTTTATCCTGGTGGAAGCGTGCAGTAGTCAATCTACATCCACCATCCACGCTGTTCATATGACTATCAGTTTAGCGAAGCTGCCTCTACTATCCATAGCAATTCACGTAACGTATTACCTCCCTCGAATCCTCTCAGCCCATCAGGCGAAAAGTCAACTGCTGTAGCTAATGAACGCAGCTTCACTACAAGTGAACCAGAGTTCACTACGTGCCGGGAAATACGTGTGACGGGGCCATAGTGAACCCCTTGGTCATTTTTGGGAATTGGGATTCACTAGTAGAGAACCCAGATTCAGTACAGGCGATAAATCCCGAAATCGCTATCGCTAATGAACTCAGCATCATTACAAGTGAACCTGGGTTCATTACGTGCTGGGAAATACGCGTGACCGGGCCTTAGTGAATCTCGTGGTCATTTTGGGGAACTGAGATTCACTAGTAGAGAACCCAGATTCAGTACAGGCGATAAATCCCGAAATCGCTATCGCTAATGAACACAGCTTCATTACAAATGAACCTAGGTTCACTGAGTTCCGGGAAATAGGAGATAGGCGAGACGAGACCAGACGAGACCAGACGAGACGAGAATGGACATCGAGGTCGTTAGGGGTGAATGACGAGGATAATAGTGCCAGATGGTGGAGAATCGCTTGAAGCCCCATACCGGTGCTTTATCCACGCTCAAAAGCAGCAAATGCCAAAGCAAGAATACTCTGTGGCAATCGGGAAAAATAGTGTCAATGTGCGGAGTCCGCATGCATTTGCATGTAGTCAAAGGGGGATGCTTAGAAGAGGTTGAAGAATTTCCGAACAATATGAAAAGGGCCGTTTTATTTCGTTCGTTTTCGTTGACTTTGCTGCGGTGGACTGCTAAACTTACTAATGGTGCTTTGTGCCTTAAAGGCAAATTACGGGTGGTTTCCACCTCACGGGGGTATGAACATGTCAACGGTAGTGGTTGTCGGAACCCAATGGGGAGACGAAGGAAAGGGCAAGATAACCGATTTCCTGGCGGAGTCCGCAGAGGTTGTAGCTCGCTATCAGGGCGGGAACAATGCGGGTCACACGATTCTCATTAACGATAAGAAGTATAAACTGACGATGATTCCGTCGGGTATTTTTTATGCAGATAAAATTTGCGTCATCGGGAACGGTATGGTCATTAACCCGGGTGCGCTTCTGGAAGAAATCGCGTACATTCACGACAACGGCTTTACGACGAACAACCTGCGCATCAGTGACCGGGCTCACGTCATCATGCCGTATCATCTGCTCCTTGACGGATTGGAAGAAGAACGCAAGGGCGAGAACAAAATCGGAACGACCCGCAAAGGGATCGGTCCTTGCTATATGGATAAAGCGGCGCGCAGCGGCATTCGGATCGCCGATCTGATGGACGCTGAGGAGTTCGAGCGCAAGGTTCGCCACATGGTGAAGGAGAAGAACGTGCTGATCGAGCAGGTATACGGCTCCAAGGGGCTGGATGCGGACTCGATCATTGAAGAGTACTTGGGCTATGCCGAGCAAATCCGCCCATACGTCACCGATACGTCGGTCGTGCTGAACGATCTGATCGACGAAGGCCGCAAGGTGCTGTTCGAGGGTGCTCAGGGCGTGATGCTCGACATCGACCAAGGCACTTATCCGTTCGTGACTTCCTCCAACCCGTCTGCAGGAGGCGTCTGCATCGGTTCGGGCGTAGGCCCATCGAAGATTCAGCAAATCATCGGCGTGGCGAAATCTTATACGACGCGCGTCGGCGACGGTCCGTTCCCGACGGAGCTGAACAACGAGACCGGCGACTGGATTCGCGAGCGCGGCAACGAGTACGGTACGGTAACGGGACGTCCGCGCCGCGTCGGCTGGTTCGACAGCGTCGTCGTGAGACATGCCCGCCGCGTCAGCGGGATCACGGGTCTGTCCCTCAACTCGCTTGATGTACTGGCAGGACTTGAGACCGTGAAGATCTGCACGTCCTACAAATACCGCGGCGAAGTGATCGAGCATTATCCGGCGAGCCTGAAGATGCTGTCGGTGTGCGAAGCGGTATATGAGGAGCTCCCGGGCTGGAGCGAGGACCTATCCGGCGTGCGCAAGCTGGAGGACCTGCCGGAGAACGCGAGACGTTACGTGGAGCGGGTATCGGAGCTGACCGGTATTCCGATTGCGATCTTCTCGGTAGGACGAAACCGCGAGCAGACGAACTTAGTGAAGCCGATTTACTAATCATCCTTGAAAACTCCCCCGATTTTCCGTCCTGACCGGAGGATCGGGGGTTTGTTTTTTTCTCCCTCGTCCGGGTTGGTTTGCCTGAAATGAGTCAATACTGGAAGGTATACCAAACCGAGAACGAATGGGAGATGGGAGAGCAATGAAAGCATTGCAGTGGCTGCTGAAGCTGGCGGTCAGCGCAGCCGTCACGTCGGTGTGCTGTGTGGCGCTGACGTTCGTAACGGTGAACACGTATGTCAATATGCTGCTGGACCAATATCATATTGAGCGGCCCGCCGGGCAGCAGCTCGACTGGAATCAGTTCGTCAGCGGCATGACCCGTCAGCTTGGCGCGATGACTGGATTCTCCGGCGGTAGTAAAGGCCCGGGCAAAGCGGCGATCGGAACCGGAGCGGAGACAGGTTCAGGTTTTGGTTCAAGTTCCGGTACTGGTACAGTCAAAAGTTCAGGCTCAGGGAAGGACCTGGCCGTGTCCGGCCTGGCTCTGAAGGATAGCGGAAAGGATCCTACAGCGGTGCCGTCATCCCCCTCCGGCGGCTCGACGACGCCGTCGGGGACGCCGAATACGGGGACGGATGCCGGGCGCAAGCCGCCGGAGGATGCGGTAGCCGTGATGGGCCGGCAATCCGTATCGGGGACGGATGCGCCGAATGACGACCGCAAGATCGTCATCTCCAGCGAGGAGGTCCTGAAGCGGAAGAATCAACTGTCCAGCGAGAACAAGGCGAAGATCTTCTCGCTCCTGTCTTCGCGGTTACCGGAAGAGGAAATCCAGAAGATCTCGCTGCTGATGGAAGACGGCATCACGGCCGGCAAGCTGAAGGAGATCGAACAGATCCTCCAGAAATATTTGAAGGCGGACGAATACGCACAGCTGCTGAATATGATCCAAACGCCGTAAGCGGGAGGCGGACAGCCTCGTTACGAAGCGGCTCGGCACGACGAAGAAGCACCGGTTCCCGGGATAGGGGAGCGGTGCTTCTTAAGTCAGAGGATGAAGGATAAGTTCAACAGCTCAGAGAAGCGCTTCGATCGCGGATTCCATATCGATAGGAGACACGTTCGATTCAAAACGCTGAACCGGATTGCCGTTCTTGTCGATCAGGAATTTAGTGAAATTCCATTTGATGTCGTTGCCTTCCAGCTCGCCGGCTTCCTTAAGCATGTTGTGCAGCATTTTGCCCGTGCCGTCGTTTAGGTCAAAGCCTTCAAACGGCAGCGCCTCGGTTAAATAACCGAACAGCGGATGCTTCCCGTCGCCCCGAACGTCGACCTTCTCGAAGAGCGGGAAGGTTACGCCGTAGTTGATTTGGCAGAAGGTATCGACGTCCGAGTTGGAGCCCGGTTCTTGACCGCCGAACTGGTTGCAAGGAAAGCCGAGAATGACGAGCCCTTGATCGCGGTACTTCTCATACAGCTTATGCAGATCGGCGTATTGCGGCGTGAAGCCGCATTTGCTGGCGGTGTTGGCGATCAGGAGCACTTTGCCCTCGTATTGATTCAATTGCACTGCTTGACCCCGAATATTGGCTGCGGCAAACGAATGAACTCCCATATGTTATTCCTCCATTGGATTGTGATGGACTTGCTCTAATAAAGCCGTCAGACGCTTCCGGAGCCCGGTGATTTCTTCAGGGGACATCCCGGTCTGGCAAAATACCCGTTCCGGCACCTCATAGGCCTGCTCCTTCAGGGCATGCCCCTGAGCGGTCAAGCGGATAATCACACTGCGCTCATCCTGCGGGTCCCGGGTACGACGGATCAGATCCATGCCTTCCAGCTTCTTCAGCAGCGGCGTCAGGGTTCCGGAATCCAGATACAGCCGGCTGCCCAGCTCCTTGACGGTGACGCCGTCCTGCTCCCACAGCACGAGCAGCGCGATATACTGGGTGTAGGTGAGCCCCAGCTCATCCAGCACCGGCCTATACAGGCGCGTGATTTCCCGCGAAAAGGCATAGACGGCGAAGCAGAATTGATTCTCCAGCTTCAACAATTCGTCCCGGTTCATGTTCAGCTCCCTTCCGGTTAAATAAATTGTATAAAATTTAGTTTTATAAAACTAATATACGGCGGCCTACTGCCGGTGTCAACCCGTTTTTTCCCGTAACCGGGGAGCTTTAATCTTAAGCGCTTTTTTTGTTAAAATAGAAGCCATGCAGCTCAATATGCGATTATAGGAGAATTCACGTGGAAGAAAACGAGCTTCAAGAACCAAGCGGCTTAAGTCAGGAGCTCCATGCGGAAGCACGGCAACGGCTGTCCGAGGATCCGGATGTGGTATTTGCCGAGGCGCTCCGGATCGACATTGCGCGGGGGGATATCGAGTTCTGGCTGAAGTTCGCCTCGGAATGGGGTGGGGCCCTCTATTTGCTCGATGAGAAGAACACCCGGCTGGCGGAGCGGGGAAACGTCTCCCCGGAAGAGCACGAATACGCGAAGCGCACGTACCGGCTCGGGATGATTACGCTCAGCGGCCTATACGATAAACTGAAGGCATGGAGTGAAACGCAGCCGGGGGACCCTTATCTTTTTGTCATGGACCATCTCGAATGCTTCTTCATCCCGGGTTACCTGGACGATTACAGCCGCGTGCATCCGGCCGGAAAGGCCCGATGCGAGGCCTACATTCAGCGTATGCTGGAGGCGCTGGCATCGGACGGCGAGGAAACGCTCAAGCTGAAGGTGGAGGGCATCCAAGTGCTCGTACAGGAGTATATCCGGAACCTGCACCGGTACGCTCAAGGGTAAAAATCAGAAATACGGCGGCCTACACATGGCCGCCGTATTTCATTATCGTATCCTCCGCCTGCCGGAAGCGGGACGATTCTACGACTACTTGCAGCGTGCAGGCGGCCGCATCGCGCGTGGAAGCAGTAGCCGCTCCGGCGCCTTCAGCGTTAACGGGCGCGCCGTACATGGCGATATCCACCGCACCCTGCTCGCGAAGAACCGCAGCCGCTTGCTCCATATCCCCGCGGGTGCGGAAAAGCGCCGTAATGTTTTCCATAAGCTGACTTCACACTCCTGTCATGGTTCTCTATCAAAAAGTGGTATTATACACAATTTTGTTGAAAAAAGTAGTTTTGCTATGTTAAATTATTAAGAGATTCGTCTTATTGTTTAGAATCCCTTATTTTGGTGTTTTTATGTGCAATTCGTTAGAAAACCTGTAGAGCGCGGGAAGCAAGTCACACACAACCTACGGAGAGTGCGCCACTAAGGTCAGCAGCTAGCTCTTTCATACGCAGCAAGGCTAGTTTTCGAGTGCGGCAAAAAACGGCTTAAAAGGAGAACAAAATGACATTTTTCAAAGGAACGGATCGAATCAAGGAGCTGATCGCGAAGGTTCGCCTTCAAGGTTCCGGGAAACGGTCTGCGGATTCGGCTCTGGAAACGACGGCCGATCCGGCACAAGACGCAGCAGCTCAAGGAAAACCGCAAGCAAGCGCTACGGTAAAGATAAAGAACCAGGTCCTCTTACATAAATGGATGATTGTCAGAACGGTAACGGCGATGGGCTTTATCGCGGCAGTGGTGTGGAGCGGTAATCAATATGTGAAAGCGAATATGATCGAACTGGTACATGTCTATGCCAACGGGCAAGAGATTGGCGTCGTATCGGACGAGAATAAGGTATTGCAGTTCGAGGCCGAGAAGAAGCAGCAGCTGAGCGGAAGCTCACAGGATGTCCGGATGGTCGTGAAGGTCCCTGAGGTCACGTTTATGCATGAAAGGGCTTTCAATTCCAAAGCGGACGATCAGAAGGTGCTCTCCGAGCTGGGAGCCTTGTATTCGGCTCAGCCGGTAGGCGTCGTGCTGCTCGTCGACGGGAAGCGCGTCGGCGTGCTGAGAGATATGACGACCGCCGATAAGATGCTGGATCAGATCAAAGCCAATGCGATCGCCAATATGCAGAAGAAGAAGGATCCGGGCAAGGTCGGCATCCTGTCGGCATCGCCTGCTGGTGCCAGTGCGGCTCCGGCTGAGCTGGAGACGGCGGAGTTCGTACAGAAGGTGGAGCTGAACGAGGTTTCCATCGATCCGAAGGAGCTGGTGAAGCCGGAAGATCTGCAGAAGAAGCTCGAGACCGGAGACGTTCAGCCGACCAAATATACGGTGGAGAAGGGCGACTGCGTAGGCTGCATCGCCAAGAAGTTGAACATTCCGAAGCAGGTCATCTACCAGAACAATCCGTCTATCTCTGACGATATGATCAAGGTTGGACAGCAGCTGGACCTGACGGTGCTTCAGCCGACGCTTGCCGTTCGGACGGTGGAGAAGGTCGTCGAGAACCAGGAGATCCAGTACGAAACGGAATACAAGCAGGACGACAGCATGAGACTCGGGACGAATCAGATTATCTCCCCGGGGAAGAACGGCCTGAAGAAAGTGACCATCGAGCTGACCAAGGTCAACGGGCTCATGGCCGATGAGAAGGTGCTGAGCGAGGAAGTTGTACAGGAGCCGGTGAAGGCCGTCGCCGTGAAAGGCACCAAGGTCGTCAAAGGCGAAGGCTCGGGCAAGTTCGCTTGGCCGGTGGCCGGAGCGACGATCACAAGCACCTTCGGTATGCGCTGGGGTGCGTTCCACAAGGGCGTAGACCTCGTGGGCAACCGCAACATTACCGCTTCCGACAACGGGAAGGTCGTTTTCGCCGGTGTGAAGGAAGGATACGGCAACTGTATCATTGTGGATCATATGAACGGCTATCGTACGCTTTACGGTCACTTGAGCCAGATCCTGACCAGCAACGGCAAGATCGTCGAGAAGGGCGAGAAGATCGGCATTATGGGCAGTACCGGGGATTCCACGGGTGTGCATCTGCACTTTGAAGTGCAGCGCGGCGAAACGCCGGACAACCCGCTCAAATATTTGAACCGCTAATCGATAATCAAGTTGTTCCAGAGACATGGAAGAAGCAGGAACCCGCTCCTTCCGTGTCTCTTTTTCATTCCAACTGTGGTAAAATAGAAAAATAGAGAATTGAGGGGTCAGCTGTTAGTCTCTTACAGGCGGTGACGGGTTCAATGGCAAAAATTCTCGTCGTGGACGACGAACAACCGATTGCGGATATATTGAAATTCAACTTGGAAAAAGAGGGCTACGACGTCATCTGCGCTTACGACGGCGGAGCGGCGGTCGAGCTCGCTTATGCCGAGGAGCCGGATCTCATCCTGCTCGATCTGATGCTGCCCGTGAAGGACGGCATGGACGTGTGCCGGGAGGTGCGGCAGCGTCTGAATTCGCCCATCATTATGCTGACGGCGAAGGACAACGAGATCGACAAGGTGCTCGGCCTTGAGCTCGGAGCCGACGATTACGTGACGAAGCCCTTCGGCACGCGCGAGCTGCTGGCCCGTGTGAAGGCCCATTTGCGGAGGCAGACGAAGACGGCGCCTGCAGCGGCAGCCGCACAGGCCGGAGAGGAGCAGCGACAGCGGCAGGGGCTGCAGTTCCATGACTTGTTCATCGACAGCGACATGTACGTGGTGTATAAGGACGGCGTACCGCTGGATCTGACTCATCGCGAATTCGAGCTGGTGCAGTATTTGACGAAGAACAGCGGCAAGGTGATGACGCGCGAGCATCTGCTGCAGGCGGTGTGGGGCTTCGAGTACTTCGGCGACGTGCGTACGGTCGACGTGACGATCCGCCGGCTGCGGGAGAAGCTGGAGGATGATCCGAGCCGTCCGGAATACATTATCACCCGGCGGGGACTGGGCTATATGATGCGCAGCACGAAGCCGGGCGGCGGAGCCTGAGGCGGCGATGAGAATACGGGGCATTTCGTTCTTCCAGACGATTCAGGCGAAGCTGATCATCATTTACGTTCTGCTGATCCTGATCGCGATGCAGCTGATCGGGGTTTATTTTATCCGAACGCTCGAGACGTATTTCAAGACGGATTTCATCGCCAGCCGGACAGGCCAGGCGCAGCTGCTCGCCCAGTATGCGGAGACCTACCTGGCGGAAAGCCAGGATAACAAGAACGGCGAACCGAAGAAATCTTATACGGATCTCAACGACATCGTCAACAAATTGTTCGCCATCAGCAAGGCGGAGATCCAGATCATCGATGCGAACGGCGTCGTGCTGACGAGCTCGCTCTCGACGAACCAGTCGGTCGTAGGCAGCAAGAATACGCAAACCGAAGTCGTGAAGGCGCTTCAGGGCATCAAGGATAACCAGCGGATGTTCACGGACCTGGACGGGGTGCGCAAGATCATCATCGCGAGGCCGATCGGCTCCGGGGTGAAGGTATACGGCGCCGTCTATATCATCGCCTCGATGGAAGACGTCTACGATACGATGAAGCAGATCAGCCAGATTTTCATCTCCGGGACGCTCATCGCCCTTGTCCTTACCGCGCTGCTCGGGGTTATTCTGTCGGGGACGATTACCCGCCCGATTCAAGAGATCACGAGGCAGGCGACGAAGGTGGCGGAAGGACGGTTCGACGAGCAGGTGCGCGTGTTGGGGAAGGATGAGATCGGACAGCTCGGCAGCACGTTTAATTTCATGACGGAACGGCTGAAGGAAGCGTTATCTCTGAATGAAGAGGAGAAGGAGAAGCTGGCCTCCATTCTGTCCAATATGAATGACGGTCTGATTGCCGCGGACGAGCACGGCCGGGTCATTGTCATTAACCGGCGGGCCAAGCAAATCCTTCAGGTGAACGAGGAAGCGTCCCGCGGCATGTATTTGACCGCGCTGCTCGGGGTCACTCCCGACCTGCTGCGTCCGGCTGAGGGCGGCGGCGATAAGACGGCCATGCTGCGGCTGTTCCAGGAGGATGAGGAAGGGCCGCTCTACGTGAGGGCCACCTTCACGGCGATTCACGGCAAGACCCAGGGCGGCGCAGGGACCATCGTCATGCTCCAGGACGTGACGGGGATGGAGAAGCTGGAGCAGTCCCGGCGGGAGTTTGTGGCTAACGTATCGCACGAGCTGCGGACGCCGCTGACGACGATCAAGAGCTACCTGGAAGCGCTGGAGGACGGCGCGATGGAGGAGCCGCAGCTGGCGGGCAAATTCGTCGGCGTGGCGCGCAACGAGACGGACCGAATGATCCGGCTCGTCACGGATTTGCTGCAGCTGTCGCGACTGGATTCCAAGCAGGCTATTATCTCCAAGGAATCTACTATTGTGGAAGATATGCTGGAGGAGGCCGCCGACCGGTTCTCGTTCCAGTTGGAGCAGCGTTCGATCGAAGTAGAGATCGAGGTGGACCCGCAGGTAGAGGACCTGATGCTGGATCGGGACCGGATTGACCAGGTGCTCGATAATCTGGTCTCCAATGCGATTAAATATACGCCGGACGGGGGACATATCCGCATTCACGCAGGATGCCGGGACAAGGCGCTCGAAATCAGCGTTCAGGATAACGGAATCGGGATTCCCAAGAAGGATTTGGAGCGTATTTTCGAGCGATTTTACCGAGTGGATAAGGCGCGATCGCGCAGTATGGGCGGCACGGGCCTAGGCCTGTCGATTGCCCGGGAAATAGTAAAAGCTCACGGCGGGTCGATTCAGCTCGAATCGGAGCTTGGCGTGGGTACGAAAGTAACGTTTACGCTCCCTTACCAGCAGGAGGTGAGTGCCGGATGATGGAGAGGCTGAAATCAGGCGTTCTTATGATGCTGATCTTGCTCAGCTTGCTGCAGAGCTATCTGCTCGCCTACAGCTATCCGAAGTTCGATCCGGTGCGGCCGGACGAATATGTAAAGACGGACCTCAACGGTCCTCAGACCGCGCTCGAGGATCTGTTGTTCCCGGACCAGCTGGTGCTGCATCTGGGCAATCAGCAGCATACGGTCGCTTACCCGACATCCAAGGTGTACAACGACATTGTCGACAACATCAAGCAGCGCAGCCTCGAAGGCTTCCGCAAGACGACAACCACGTCGCTAGGCATCAATTGGGATGAGGTGCGAAGCAAGCAGCAGGGGGTCGAGGTGCGCTTCCGCGACGGACTGCCTTTCAGCGTGCTGCAGCAGCAGAAGGTTATGCAAATCAAAGGCGATATCCCGGTTGATAACGATCTGATCACGCGGATCTGGATTTTTGCCAAGGATACGAATGAAGTGAAGACGATTTTGTTCACGGATACGGGCAATACAATCTACGAGGTCCAAAAAGCGGACTTCACGCCGAAGGATATGGAGCGGTATTTTGCCAATGTCGGTACGGACTATGTCCCTTACAAAATGTCGAATATCGGAGATTACTATCTTCCGACGAAGCCGATCACGATCCCGTCATATACGATCGGTTACACGCAGTATACGGCGGATCAGCTGAAGCGAAGCTTCTTCGTGGACCCGGCCGTGACGCGCAACCTGACCGAACGGGACGGCTCCGAGATTTATATGGACGGCAAAAGAGGGCTGCAGCTGAAAAACGAGCAGCACTGGATGACCTATACCGATCCGATCGCTCCGGCGGACAGCAAGATCGACCTGCGCGAGAATCTCGTCTCGGCCGTGCAGTTCATCAACCAGCATGGCGGCTGGAACGGCACCTATGCGCTCCAGAAGCTGCCTCAGCGTCTGCTGCCGAGCAATCAGTCGTTCGTGTTCCGGCAGTACTACGGGGCTTATCCGGTAGTGAATTTGCACAATGATTATACCGGGTTTATAAAGGTCGTGCTGCAAAAAGGGGTCGTCTCCAATCTTGAGAGATCGACGTTAACCCCGGACTCCCGCAATGCCCGGAGGAAGGATGTGCAGCTGATCGGCGGCGAGGAGCTCGATGAGAAGCTGAAGCAGTGGACAAGCAAGACTCCGGTCTACGGGGTGTTCCCCGGCTACCGGACGGTGGTCTTGGATCAGACGATGGAGCTGGTTCCCGGCTGGATGGTGGAGCTGCGCGACGGAACGTATGAGCTATTGGAATAGAGACCGGAAGGCAGCCGATCGGTTGACGGCGGATCGCGGGAAGCGGCGGACCGGCAGTCTTCTGAAGGGCGAACGCCGAATCATCGAGGAAAGGAGAGCGGTGAACGCATGGAGTGGGGCCGGGCCAAAACGATTCTGATTCTATCTTTCTTGCTGCTTAACGTCGTGCTCGGCGTCCAGCTGTGGTCGAGCCGCTCCGATCTGCTCGATTTGGAGGCGAGTACGAGCGGTGCTGCCGCCCAGGAGCTGCAGCGGCTATTGAAAAGCAAGAACATCCAGGTCCCTGCGGATATCCCGAAGGACGTGCCCAAGCTGAAGGAGATCGTAGCGAAGTTCGATGAGAAGCTGACGCCGGGCTTGCCGGTGACGCTGGCTGCGCCGTTCAAGTTCGATCCGCTGATCAGTAAAAGCTCCGGCAAGGACCTTATGGTCCGGGCCGGTATTCCGAAGGCGGACTCGTATCAGTTCGACCCGGCGCTCAGCTCGAACGGCAAGTTCGTGTTTCACCAGCTGTACGGGGGGTTCCCGATGTTCGAGGTGCAGCTCGAGCTGATCGAGAAGAATGGGCTCATCGCAGCTTATAAGCAGGGCTTCGTCGAGATTAAGGCGGAGGGAGATCAGAAGGAGCAGAAGGTAATATCGCCGTATACCGCGCTGCAGACCCTGATTGAGAACTATTTGCCCGCAGGTTCCGTGATCACGGGCGTAAAGCTCGGCTACCACGGACAGATGTATAACTCGCAAACGCTGAATATGTGGCCCTCCTGGAGGGTGACGATCGGCAACAGCAGCGGCGACGTCTACTTCGTGCACGCGTTCAGCGGTGCGGTGGAGGGTCCGCAGAAAAATAAGTAGCAGTAGGGAGTTAAAGCAATGGGAATACGATTTAGCGTGCTGTCCAGCGGGTCCACGGGGAATGCGATGGTGGTGGACGGCGAGGACGGCAAAGTGCTGATTGATGCGGGGCTCAGCGCGAAGAAGGTGGAGCAGCTGCTGAAGGAGCGGGGGATGTCGCCGGATCAGTTGGACGCCATCCTGGTCACGCACGAGCATGCGGATCATATCAAAGGTCTTGGCGCCTTGGCGCGCAAATACGATCTGCCGGTCTACGCCAACGAGAAGACGTGGCGTGAGCTGGACCAGCATATCGGGGAGATCGCGGAGGCGAACCGCTGCGTAATGGATACGGGCGAGGTGCGCGACTTCGGGATGCTCCAGGTGGAGTCGTACGGGATCTCGCACGACGCCGCAGAGCCCGTAGGCTATTGCTTTTACCAGGGCGAGGAGAAGCTGAGTCTGGCCACGGACCTAGGCTACATGAGCTCCAAGGTGAAGGAGAAGATTACGGACAGCGACGTGCTCGTACTGGAGTCGAATCATGATGTCGAGATGCTGCGGATGGGCCGTTATCCCTGGAACATTAAACGCCGCATCCTGAGCGATGTAGGCCATTTGTCCAATGAGGCGGCCGGGATCGGGCTGGTGGACGTCATGTCGGAGAAGACGAAACGGGTCTATCTAGCGCATTTGAGCCGGGACCACAATCTGATGGATTTGGCCAGGCTGACCGTGAATAGTATGGTGGAAGAAAGGCTCGCTCCGGACGATCACCGGGCGAAGCTGATGGATACGTATTATGACCGGTCAACGGAGTGGGATCGGCTGGACGAGGACTAAGCTCTAAGCCTGCTGAGACGGTGTAGGAATGGAGGCGGTAAGCTCTCCCTCCAGCGCCTGTGCCTTGACGGCAATCTCTTGAGCGGTGATGACGCCTTTCTCGATCAATAGTTCGATGAGGGCATCGAGAAGCAGGCCTTGCTGGAACTGGTGATCCTTCAAATCGGCAAGCTGGCCGATCCAATGAATTTGGTCGAGATGGGATGAGATACGGTTAGCGGACATAGGAACATTCATCCTTTCGGGGCTAAGGTTCTTTTGTTCTTATTCTAGTCTTCCAGGCGCGAAAACATTCCTAATGCCTTATAGTTTTTTAGAATACTAGCTTGGGATAATCCCGGGAATCGTTCCGGGCTGCAGGACCATGGGGAGAGGTGCGACGCGATGAGCTTATTCGATGACGATTTTTATTCTACGAAGACAATCCGGTCCTCCCGGCAGGAAAGCTGGACGGTGCGGCGATCGGCCCGGGGATGGTTGCCCGGATGGATAATGCCCGCCGCCGGCGGCGCCGCGGTGACCGCCCTGTTGTTCATGCTGCTCGGCGGCCATGGGGGCGGTCCAGGGAAGAATGCGCAGCCTGCAGTAACTGTGATGGCTCCCCCGGCCGGCGCGACGGTTGCCGGAGCCAGCGGGCCAGGATCGTCCGGTTCGGGGGAGTCGGTGATCTATGCTGCGGAGAAGGTATCTCCTACGGTTGTCAGCATTATCGGCTCGAAGAAGGATTCGGCGAAGGATGCAACAGGGAAAAGCGGCGGGGTCGTGGGCCTGGGCTCGGGCGTCATCTTTGCCAAGGCGGGCGACAAGGTGCGGATTGTGACCAATAATCATGTGGTCGAAGGGTTCACGCAGCTTGATGTGGTCTCCAGCGTCGGGGAACGGCGCAAGGCGACGCTAGTAGGCCGGGATCAGATCACCGATCTGGCCGTGCTGGAGATGGACGGAACCGGGATTAAGCAGACGGCGGAATTCGGCGATTCCGATAGTCTGAAGGCCGGTGAAACGGTCATCGCCGTAGGCAATCCGCTGGGACTCGGCTATGCGCCGACGATTACAAAAGGGATCATCAGCTGGCCGAAGCGGACCATTCCGGTGTCACTCGGTCAGGAGGGCGAGCTCGACTGGGAGATGGACGTCATCCAGACGGATGCGGCCATCAACCAAGGCAACAGCGGCGGGGCACTCGTGGACGTGGACGGGAAGATTATCGGCATCAACACGCTCAAGGTGGCCGATACCGGTGTGGAAGGGCTCGGATTCGCGATTCCGATTAATCAGGTCAAGAGCGTCATCGATACGCTGATTCAGTTTCATAAGGTGGTGCGGCCTTACATTGGCGTGGTGACACAGGAGCTGCAGTCTTTTGCCGGGGTGGATTCGCTCAAGCTGCCTGCGGAGGCTAAGAAAGGCATTATTGTGCTCGACGTGACGGGACCCGCGAAGGATGCGGGGCTGAAGTCCAACGACGTGATTACCGAGCTGGACGGAAAGCCGATAAACAGCACGCTGTCGCTCCGTAAGTATATTTACGGTCAGAAGAAGGTAGGAGACAAACTGGCTATCACGTATTACCGCGGCTCGAAGAAAAGCTCGGTACTGGTGACGCTCGGGGAGCTGAAGGACCGGTAACATCGGTTGGCTTCAGTTTGCTTGATTGAATGAGAATTGGCTCGAAGCTGCCGAAGCAGGGGGATTGTTCGCATTTATTATTGTTACTGCGGCGGTTTTTGGGGTAAACTAGTGTAATGTGTAACGATAGAAGGATGCGATTTCAAAGTCTGATTGGCCTTGCTGCTTGCAAGGATCGGTTGGGCGGTCTAGGGAATCAAGAAGGGGTCATTCGATGCATGTAGTTTGCAAGGAACACTTGGAGCTGGCGATCGACATGTTCGTCGATGAGTACGAGGACGCGCCGGATATTGTCGATTTGGAGCAAACGAAATTTGCGGACTGGGAGCCGCCGGCGCATTGCGAGCGGTGCTCGGAGCCGGGACGGTTCCTGGTCATTTAGCGTGAAGCG
Organism: Paenibacillus gyeongsangnamensis; assembly: GCF_027533625.1. Taxonomy (GTDB): domain Bacteria; phylum Bacillota; class Bacilli; order Paenibacillales; family NBRC-103111; genus Paenibacillus_G; species Paenibacillus_G gyeongsangnamensis. The sequence continues at coordinate 15,065 of NZ_JAQAGZ010000045.1, forward strand.
GGAGGGCTGAAGCAGCCCTTCTTTTTTCGTTTATCGGCGTATTAAGGGGGCCTTTGGAAGAGATGAACATTCAGATTGTGTCGGTCGGGAAGCTGAAGGAATCGTATCTGGTGCAGGGCATCGCCGAATATGTAAAGCGCCTTGGCCCGTATGCCAAGGTGCAGCTGATCGAGGTGCCGGACGAGAAGGCACCGGAAACGATGAGCGCCGCGGAGGAGGCGCAGGTGAAGGCACGCGAGGGCGAACGCATCCTCGCGCAGCTTCGCGAGGGCGCCTACGTTGTGGCGCTCGCGATCGACGGCAAGCCGCTGTCGAGCGAGGAGCTCGCGCGGCATGTGCAGGAGCTGGCCACGTACGGGCGCAGCCACGTGGCGTTCGTGATCGGGGGCTCGCTCGGGCTGGCCCCCGCGGTTTTGGCGCGTGCCGAGCTGAAGCTCTCGTTCGGGCGCATGACGCTACCGCACCAGCTGATGCGCTTGGTGCTGGTGGAGCAGGTGTATCGCGCGTTTAAGATTATGCGGGGGGAACCCTATCACAAGTAACGGCGAAATTTTTTGGTAGGAAGAAGCCGGAAAGACGCTGAAGTGGGAGAGGCTATATTTTATAATATTTGGTAATCTACAGTTAGTAGCTGTTAAAGATGTTTGAGGGCTTTATACCATTATTTTACTTCGATTCAAATAGAGTACTAGTGGTTGACTCCTCGTTGGTAGCCGCTACAAGATACCAGAATGTTGACTTTAAAAATATATTGGGACCCAGAAAGCAAAATATTAAAAATAGCTAACGTCAAACTCAAAATACTGCATATAAATGTTCAGTACTTTGAGTTTGTTGTGGTAATATCTATGACATCTACTTAAATATAGAATTATATAGTTTCACGTGGAACAAATGTATAATTCTGGTTGTAGCGTATATTTTTTTGAGTACAACTTCTATCATAAGGACAATGCTTTGACATCAATAAAAAAGTAAATAACAACTTGTTTGAGAACGATTGCAAACCTTTAAATAGTAATATTAATCTGCTCTTGTGCCCCTTGACACCTACTTGAAATGCAAGAAACCCCTCTTGCATAGGATGCAGAAGGGTTAAGGGCTAAAAAATAGTTGATTCAATCTACTTATTTTCGTTGAGTGTGACCCTCTTAATAACCAGATGTCTTCCGCTGTTCAAACGATGTAGCAGACAGAAGATGGTCAATGAAATGAGGCAGTGAAGTGAGTATCAAGAAAAGAATTTTTCTTTACATTAGGAGACTATTCGTATTTATCAGCGGTTAAAAGAGAAATACATCCGGGTCTGGACCGAACCGGTGATCTTGGTTCATTTGATCGATCGTGTTCATATCTTCATCAGAAAGCGTAAAGTCGAAAATTCCGGCATTTTCCTGAATGCGTTCTTGGCGAACTGATTTGGGTATGGTGACGACCCCGTGCTGCAGATCCCAACGAAGGACGATTTGGGCAGGAGTTTTCCCATACTTCGCGGCCAGCTCGGTAATCTGCGGCAGATCCAGATTACCCTTCATGATCGGGCTCCAGGCTTCTAATTGGATTCCCTCACGTTTGCAATATTGGAGAAGCTCTTGCTGGTTGAGCAGAGGATGAAACTCCACTTGATTGACAGCGGGAACCGTGTCGCTATCCTGCTTTAACGATTCCAGATGATGGATTTTGAAGTTACTTACACCAATGGCGCGAATGTACCCGTCCTTTTGTAATTTTTCAAAGGCTCTCCAGGTTTCCTTGAACTTATCTTTGCCGGGCCAGTGAATCAGATAGAGATCGAAGTATTCGAGATCGAGTTTAAGGCGGCTGTCCTCAAAAGCACGAAGCGTGGATTCGTAGCCTTGATCTTTATTTGCCAGTTTAGTAGTGATGAACAGCTGGTCTCTGGGGATTTCGCTTTGTTTGATAGCGGTGCCCACCCCGGTCTCGTTGCGGTAGCCCGCTGCAGTATCGATCGAGCGATATCCGGCTTCCAAAGCATCGCGGACTGAACGAATAACTTCCTCGCCGTCTTCCACTTGAAAGACGCCCAGTCCGAGCCATGGCATACGTACTCCATTATTTAATACGGTGTAATCAGTGATCTTTTGAATACTCACGCATCATTCCTCCTACCTTAAATTTATCTTTATTTTATAGAAGTACAGCGATAAATGTAAGAAGTGAAATGCTTTTAACTAGATAAACTGTATCCTACCAACTTTAGTGGAGGTTACCTTTTATGTGCTGAAAATGATACTCACGTATAACGATGGAGGCGCGGGGAACCGCACTCTCAGATTATATTTCTTTGATCGATTTGGATTTGAGCATTGAATTTTTTATTGAATAAGGAAAAATCTTTAGCTTTAATGGGGAAAGGTTCCATCATACTCAAACATTCATTTCATTAGTGAAGAGAGTGGATTTTCGGATATTTCTCGGTCAAACCGTATTCCAGGTAGAGCTTCGATATCTTCTGACTCCTTTTCTTGCGAATTAAATAAAATAAGCTCCTTGTTTACAGGAGCTTCATAAATGATATACACTTTCTTCCATTGTTATAGTCTGATTTTTTTATGATTTTAGGTACGGATGATCTCTGGTAGATGTTTTGGTAGTTGTTCTGTAAGATGCTCGCTAAATGCTATATTTTTTGCAATGTTTATTAGTTCTTGACGTGAGCTAGACTTTTGGTATTCTGCAAGAACCATTTTTAAAATACCAAATGCTTTGGTAATATTTCCTTCGTTAATATTGCTAATATCGATTCCAGAAAAATCACGATCATTGTAATCAGCATTATTAACTAATAGTGATACCAAAATTCTACCGACGTGAAGAGGATAATTAGTAGCAATCGCATCTTCTTGTGGGTTTGTTGTTACCATGCTTCTTAGCGAACGTTCAACCTGCTTCATCACTTCAATGCTTTTTAGATATATTTCAGGCTGTCTATTGACAGGAAATAGACGTCGATAATCCTTTTCATTTTTAGTAAGGGTAGTTGGATTGGATCTTGCTTTTGATGGATTTTTTTGAACAAGAGCAGTCAAGCATTGAGACAGATATTTAATTGATATTATCTTATTTCTTGGCTTCCCTTGATTTTTATAGAAATTTTTACGTCTGTCATAGTAAAAACCTTTTGATAGTAAGTATTCTTCTATGTTTCTCTGGACTTTATCAGTTGCTCTCAAAGTTGATGGAGGAACGTAATTTTGTGAGTTTGTAGATTTTATAATTGCATCAGACGTTTCCTTTTTTCCTGTGATAACAATTTTGAGTAAGATTGCTCTTTTATCTTCTTCGAAGTCTCCTTTTGATAGTGAAATGTAAATTGTATAAGAAGTCTGGAGACCATTTACGATTTGAATATTATCTAAGTGTAGAGTCTTTCCAGCCAATGTGCCTTTTTCAGCGATAATAGTTACACCATTATTAAGCCACCAAAAATCAAATTCTTGTTTTTCCGTAACCGATTGCTTAATCTCTTCATTTACGTCAGTATTATTCTGATAGTCTCTTACATTAGATTCAAACAGGTATTTACGGAGGGTGCCGTCCGAATCTGAAAGAAATTTATAATATTCATATAAAGTTGTAGATGCTATGTAACCACCTTGCTCCTGCTTGTAATCGATCGTAATAGGCGTTTCATTTAACTTCAGTGGAAGGGAATAGGTTGGATTCTTTCTTGATAATTCCATTTGTGCTTCAGCATCGACGATATGATAAGAATATTCAATATTACTTCCGCCAGTGCTTTTAACTTTTTGGGATAATAAAACCATTTTTCTTAGATAAGCATCATTTTGCATTTCTGGACCTAATGTTTTAGTCTTGTCGCCTTTGCAAACGTGATAGTAATGAACATTTATCTTCGGATGCCTACCAGCAATTTTCATCCAAGTATTATGAAACACTTTAATTTTTTCAATAAGTAAAGGATTAAAGACCTCATTTAGCGGTTCGAAATCTATACCAAGTTGAAAAATATGCTCTGCTGAAGCAATGAATCTATCTACTACTATTTCTTCAACAGAGTTTGTATTTTTATATTGCATTAAGTGCAATTCTAATACTGACTGATTAGACGGTTTTATTTCTTCAAAATCGTAGATATATTCATCGTTTAAAAATATAAAGAAACCATCAATGCCACCGTCTCGTGAAGCTCCTATAATACCAGACTCGATTTCCTCAGCACCGATATCTCGAAAACGTGCAAAACCATGCCATAATTAGGTGAAGTTATGGTATTAAATAATCAAGCTTTTCAGCTCAGTTTTAGTATAATCAAATTTCATTTCAATACTTTCGATTTTTTTGGAAGTGTTTAGAGTAATCTTAGTTATAATCATGTGCAGCAATGTCTTCCGCTACTCAAACGATTTCGGATAAATGTTAATTAAAAAAAATTATTAGGCATAAATGAAACATTTATCAGAAATAGAGCGTCGAAAATGACATAATAATAATCACCTTCCGCTAGAAAGGCGATTAAGGAGGCTAAGGAAGCTATCGGTTCCTTATCGGTTTATATTAGTATTCTTTAATTCGTAAGCCGGAAAAGACGGGTAGCCGAACTCCAATATATCGCAGCACGCAGCACAAATAGGCTCATCCAAGCAGGGAGCCGCTATTTTTTGACAACATAACATGCACGTAGGCGTAATTTCCAACGGTTTATTCTCTTCTTCTTCCATGCTGCAACCACCTGACTTATAATTTAAACCTGCCGACCATCTCGCTAAGTTCGATAGAGATTTGCTTAAGTTCTTCGGAGGAAACAGCAAGCGTTTCCACCACGATCAATTGTTTCTCGCTCGTGCTTGCAACATCTCTTGAATTGGCAGAAGCTGCTTGTACAATCGAATATATTTCAGCAACGGACGCATTTACCTGTTCAGAACTGGCTGCCATTTCTTGCGCGATTGCCGCCACTTGTCATTAACCATTCTCATTGACGGTCGTTTCGGAACCGACAGCGACGGTGGTTTTTTACTTTCCTCACCGCCAAAGGCGTGGCGATCGTAAATAATAAAATTCGGTGGCGGAAATGGAAAAACCTGCTTGTTATGAGCAGGTTTAGAATAACGATCTCACATTGTATACAGTTTTTCGGTGCAGCCAGAATTTCGTCTCCCCTAATTTGACGTACCATTCCGTGTCTAACTCCAGGCTAACACGGCAGAACGCATCGTCCACCTCGATGAGTATCGGGTCTCCACAATGCAACGGATACAATAATCGTGTCCCTTCATAAAGCCTCCAACGCCTAGTCTCTTTATGAAATTTCATCGTCTGCATCATTGGTCATCAAATTCCGTTAAGATGCGGGACACATGAATCGCATCGATCAACTTGTCCTTTCTGAGCACAGCATCAAGCAAACTGGCTGTACAAACGTTATTAATCTCCCGGCTAATTCCGCGGGTATGTGCATAGATGGCATCCATCGCCTCGGTCGTGAAAACCGGGTGGGTACTGCCGGCCACCTCCAGATGGTGTTCAATATACGCTCTTGTCTCTTGAGATGACAGGCTCTCCAAGTGAAATCGTACGTTCATGCGTTGTGTAATTGGCTTAAAGACGCGAAGCTGCAGTGTCGCCTGCAGTTCCGGCTGTCCCACCAAAATCAATGCCAAGGGAGAGACCGAGTCCATATTGAAATTCGTGAGGAAGCGAATTTCTTGCAGCATATCGCCAGAAAGCAAATGCGCCTCATCAATGACGACGACCGCGACCTTTTTCTGGTTCTCAAACAAATCCCATACCAAATGCTGAAATTGACGTTTGGCCTCACCCCGCAGAAATCTCGGTGAGGCCCCGAATTGGTGCAAGAGCTCTCGGTAAAAATCCCGAGGCTTCAAATGGGCATCGGACAAATAGAGAAATCGGTATTTGTTTGCATCAATCCGCTCTTTCAAGGCACGGATCGACGTCGACTTCCCGCTGCCAATCTCTCCAGTCACACAGCCAATAGAGCGCGTCATGACCATGTATTGGAGCCGAGCCACACATTG
>NZ_JAQAGZ010000045.1:21097-26216 GCF_027533625.1 Paenibacillus gyeongsangnamensis
TGCAATGCTCTTACGCGCTCAGGAGTTCGACGCGCTGGGCTTTGTTTTTGCTCACTTTTGAAGCCTCCACCACCACCTCCGAAGTTTTCACTCGTTTTTGTTTCGGGTCGCGCAGCTTGAGGACTCGCGCATTCTCGTAACGTGTTCCGTCTTTCCAAACTTGAATTTCGCTGAGATCGTACGGGTCAAATCGCACTTGTACTTTTTGTCCGGCCAGCACGGATGCCACTTCGTAAGATTGACCGAGTAAGGAGATACAACCGGTTTTGTCCACTTTTCTCGTGTCCTCGAGCAGAAACACTTCTACCAGCTCGTGCGGCGGCATCATGCGAATCGGGTGGTCATCCTTTTGGTATCGGTCGAGCGGGCGCTGCTTAAAGCTGTTATGAACCTTTTGGTGGTAGGCGACCTCTAGCCATGCAGCAAAGAATCGGTTCAAATCGGTTAGGGTCTGAATCTTGCCTTGCTCGATCAGATCATAGGCCTCGGGTACAAAGCTTTGGTCGACGAACCGGAAGAATTTTTCTTGTTTACCGCGTCCTTGGGGGCGTCCGGCTTTCGAGTGGCGAAGCTCCGTACCGAGTCGACCGCAAATCCGCTCGAAGTGGTGAGACGAGTAAATGGCGCCGTTATCGACATAGATCATTTCTGGAATCCCACACTTCAGGATGGCCTTCTTGAGGCAATCTTCTAATCGCGGCACGCGTTCCTCGAAGTAGAACTGTCCGTGCACACAAAACCGGCTAAAATCATCCAAGAATACAACGAGGTACGCCATGGCCTTCTTACCGGGCCTGTCCGGATGCGGCAAATACAAGGTATGCTGCACATCGCCTTGCCAGATGGCATTGCGATGCGTCGCTTCAAACCGACGAAATGAACGTCCGTCACTTGCAGAGAGTTGCTTCCGGGTGACGCCACGTTTGCGGAGTTGTTTGCTGAGTGTACTCTCCTTCAGCACGCCGGGAGCGACGTACTGGGCTAATTCCAAAATCGCGATGATCTGGCGAACGCTGCGGCCGGGATGTTCTTGCTTGAGCGCGATGGCTATGTGCAGCACATCGCCTTGAATTTCGCGAGATTGCAGCTTATCCGCCCGTATCGACGGCAGCAGTGCTTCCCAACCGCCTAAGCGGTAGGCTTGGACGTATCGTTCCAATGTACGTAAACTCACTTTCTTCTGTTCACCATCCGGGTACATATATACATGACCCGAAATCTCCCGCATCAAGGACATTTGCTCACCTGCCTCAAGTTTTCGACTGACGAGTGGCGCGATCAGTCCATAACGGAAATTGGCAGTCGCTTGTCGTTGTTGTTCATCCATATTCATGCTCCCCTCAGTAAGATCTCGGATAGTATCCCATGAAGGGCCTGGACTTGGGGAGCATGCATATGTTGTGGGATGATGATCGGTTGAGAGGGGAATTGGATCAACCAGGATCATTTTTTCAGGCGAAAGGGCTTCGCCGACAAAATTGGCGGTCAAGTTCGGAGCTCATTAGAGGAGATACTCCCGAGGTATTTTGGCATTTAGGAACGTCCAATAGCCCCGGAGACGAGAGAGTCTCGGGGCATAACGTTGTACTAATTGTCCAAACCAGATCCATGTATCCGCTGGCTCTACAGCAACAGGCTTAGGATGCATCCGCAGCAGGTCTTCCTCACATCCTGCCTTCACAAGCTGGCTGGCTATCCATAACGATGTCGCTGCTACCTTAGCTGTTTGCTGTTTCCACCAGCGTTTTACCGTGCTTGGAGAGAGACCAATACGCGTGGAAACAACGGCCCCAGCGATCCACCCAAGGGATTTTCCTTGCCGTTTCCGAACGATCACCGATTCGCGAACCCATGTGGTAAACCGTGCCCAAGGGATGAGGAAATCCGGCAACAGCGAAATGGTTGTACCACAGCTTGGGCACAACCATCGGTAGATCGGGATATGGATATGTTCGCTTTTACTTGTAACCCAGCGGAAATAACGGCCATGCTTATGAAGTTTACGGTTGCAATTCTCGCAGCAAAGCTTCACATCGGGACCTTGCTCCTTGTACAGACGCAAATAAGCCTTGCAAGAACGGCCAAAAGATAGTATTTTATTCACAGAACGTTATTGTATGCTCCCGAGTGCCTCGCCAAAGGTCGGGGGCATTTTCTTTTTATCCACAAGAATAGCCTAATCCTCCGTCATTGTACAGAAGGGATTAGGCTATTGTCGGCAGTATATTCGGTTTGGCTCCGCCAAACCGAATGGCGAAACCATGACTTTTTCCCGACATATATTTAGGCGGCGAACACCTTAAATTTATCACTCAATTTGTCATCATTAAAACTATTCGTGTACTTCATAAAATGAATAAAAAACTTATTTAAGTGGTTTCTCGCATGATGTGAGTGACCAAAATTTGGCGGGCAGAATGACATATTGTTGGACGGTTGATGGTGTAGAGCTTCAGAGCAGATCCTTAAAAAAAATTTTTTTTGAAGATCGGAAAGATGCCTGCACGATTTTTTTACATCCTCCAACGCCAATTTTTTTCTATTTTTAAAGTAAACAAGCTATTCATTTCCCCCTGAGATTATCTAATACTCCATTATTTTAATTCCGCTCCATTCACGTTCATTATACTTTTTACCGTATCCAAATGTCCCAGTAAAAATAGGTTTATTTTGATCATCCCACATGAATTTCATTACAAAGTTACCAGTGTTAAGATGTCCTGTTTCTGCTGGATTTGTTTCCTCCATCCAATAGCCATATATACTGCTATCAGAACTAATAAAAACTCCACGCAGTTTTCCTCCTTTTGCCCAGTTATAACTACCATCATACCTTGTACCCGAAATATTTTTCTGATGTTCAAAATCATAGTACGGAAATGGCATTTTTTCAGTTATATTGCTGCTATTTAGATTAATCAAACCCCAAGGAGTTTTCCATACCCCATCGATTTTAGGTGATATACCAAGTGTTTTAATTCCTGCCATTTCCACATTGAATAAAGTTTCGAATCGGTTTCTTACCCTTAATGCATCTTCAGCACTAAGCTTCCAAGGATCGGCTTTTAAACAAGCTTCTATTGCATCAAAATCGACGTATGGAAGGTTTAGCTTTTTTACACACTTGTAAAAAGCATCCCCATGTTTGGCGACATCTTCCTGAAAATATTTCTCCCACACATAAAATGCTATTCCTGCAATGCCCCCAGCTACCGCTAATAATAATGTTTCTGGGGTTACTCTGGCTTCAGGAAAACTTATTGACGTACACTGAGGAATGTAACTTATATTTCTGCTCTGCCAAATCCCTGTTAGATCTCTTTGCCTTGTGTAGTGTCCTGAATAAGGATCAAAGTTGTTTATGAAATATGGATTCCAGTCCACATTAAAGTTTGGATAATACCTGTTAAAGTTTAGATAATACATATTACTAAAACGCCTCCTTTTCAATTTGTTATTCAATTTATGAGGCATTTACCTAGATAGTGCAAGGCCCCTTGAAAACAACAAGGGTTTTGACATTTTAATCAAAAGCCTTGCCCGAGAAACAATATATTGTTAAATATCCAGTGTCATACGGGGGGGGGATGATAAAAATGAAAATTCCTGTATCGCTTATATATCAAGGAAATCCGAGTATCTCACCTGTAAATTTTTTATCGCAATAGACGATAAAAATCATATACAATAGGGTTTTTCTAGGTGGGGGTATATTAGGTAGAATCTGCTCTTAGGGAAGGCATCAACACTTATAATGTCACCCCTTTATAGCATAATTCTTTCCGGATAACATATATTTATTCAAATAAGTGTTTAATAATAACACTTAAAGTAGATACTGAAAAAGTAGAATATTTTTGATTTATATTTATGTACGTTTGGAGGTAATACAATTGTCTAAATTATTTCAATTGCTAGTAGTACTGCTGTTTGCCGTAGCATTTTTTACAGTTCCAACTCAGGATGAGTATTCTGTATGGTTAAAGAGTAAGATAAAAAATGAAAGTAATAACAATTTCTTTGTAAATATGGGCGTTAATTTACTTGGAGATGCGATAATAAAAAGAACAACAGTATGTAACAATTTCATTGTGGCTTCATATTGTCGAACAAGTTTAGACTCAAATAACAATATCTCTGCAATTGGGGCATACAATAGATTTGTACTGATTAATGATAAATGAAAGACCGAAGATCCGTGTTTTCAATGGTCTTCTTTTATTTTATTAGTATCTAGGTAAAAACTAAGTTTTTTTGTTTTGCATCTGATAGAGGCGGATTTCGCTGATTTTAGAAGTGAAGTAAGAGGACAATTTAGCAAAGATTAAGAAATTATAACAGAGGATATGTAAAATACAGATATTAAGCTATCCAAAATGGGTAGCTTTTTTCTTTGCATTTGATGGTATAATGTACCAAATGGGACAAAGGGAAGTTGGTTTGAATGGGAATAGCAGTTAGCTTCAAATTACTTAAACTCGAAGGAACCGTTGCTACATATGGTTATGGTAAGGATTTCGATAATTTTGATGGTGTCATCAAGATAGATTTATGTAGGCATTCTGGTGATGATATTACAGTAGAAAACGAACAAGACATTAGATTTGACATTGTTACTCCCTGTAAAAGTGAGTGGAAGGATTACGGATTGGCAGGAAGGGTATTTGTAAGGATATTTAGGCATTACAAGGAACATAGCAATTATCCCGAAAAGGGTAGTCATTATGCAGGGTAACAACAATGTAGGTTCAACGAAGCTATTTTTCAAGATGAGGATGCGTTTAACAAAATAATGATTTTATCGTAAAACGGAGGAAAAATAATGCTACATAGAAACTAGACAGAAAAAAAGGAGTTTCTTAGTTGTATGACGACCAGTAGAAGGAAGTTTACGCCGGAAGAAAATATAATGCTACATAGAAACTAGACAGAAAAAAAGGAGTTTCTTAGTTGTATGACGACCAGTAGAAGGAAGTTTACGCCGGAAGAAAAGGCCCACATCGTACTGGAAATTCTGAAGGAAGAAAAGTCGGTTTCGCAGCTCGCTTCAGAGCACGGCATTCATAGCAATGTCCTGAATCGGTGGAAATCAGAAGCGGTTCAGAACCTCTCGCAATTG
>NZ_JAQAGZ010000046.1 GCF_027533625.1 Paenibacillus gyeongsangnamensis
CCGCCAGGAGCACGGCTGGATAGCCAAGTACGGACGGGATAAGCGCTGAAAGCATCTAAGCGTGAAGCCCCCCTCAAGATGAGATTTCCCAGTATGTAAGACCCCTTGTAGACGACGAGGTAGATAGGTTCGGGGTGGAAGCGCGGCAACGTGTGGAGCTGACGAATACTAATCGGTCGAGGGCTTATCCTACAGGTTTTGCGACAGCAAAACCATATCGGAAGCATAGCGAAAGCAAGATTACTCAGCGAAAGATACGATGTTTCGATCCAGTTTTCAGGGCGCAAGTCGTTCTGAGCTGTAATACATGATGTTCCTTGGCGGGGACATCGCCATACTTATGTTTGGTCACGATGGCGGAAGGGAACCACGCGTACCCATCCCGAACACGAACGTTAAGCCTTCCAGCGTCGATGGTACTTGGACCGAAGGGTCCTGGGAGAGTAGAACGTCGCCAAGCCAGTGAAGAGTCCTTTGGGTAATCCCAGAGGGCTCTTCATTTTTATAGACTTAAAATTGTTCCATGTGGAACGATAACATTGTCATTACTTTGTGCTTGACACTAAAAATGGGCTTCTGATAAGATTGCAATAATAAATTTCGGCATGTACGAATTTAAGGAGGACAATGAAACGTGTGGGAAACTAAGTTTGTCAAAGAGGGATTGACGTTTGATGATGTGCTGCTGGTTCCGAGGAAGTCTGAAGTATTCGGGAAGGAAATTGATATCTCCACGGAATTGACTAGTGCTGTTAAGTTGAATATTCCTCTTTTGAGTTCCGCGATGGATACTGTTACAGAATCGGCTTTAGCGATTGCAATGGCAAGAGAAGGCGGCATCGGGATCATCCACAAGAACATGACAATTGCCCAGCAAGCGGAAGAAGTAGATCGTGTAAAGCGTTCTGAGAGCGGCGTAATCACAAACCCCTTTTCCCTCACTCCTGAGCACCATGTTTATGATGCCGAAGAATTGATGGCCAAATACCGCATTTCCGGCGTTCCGATTTGCGATGAGAGCAACAAGCTGGTCGGGATCCTGACGAACCGCGACCTGCGCTTTGTCCATGACTATTCGATTAAGATCAAAGAAGTCATGACCCAGCAAAATCTCGTTACCGCGCCTGTAGGGACGACATTGCAGCAAGCGGAAGGCATTCTGCAAAAGCATAAAATCGAGAAGCTACCTTTGGTGGATGAGAACAATGTGCTGAAGGGCCTTATCACCATTAAAGATATCGAGAAAGCGATCCAGTTTCCGAACTCCGCGAAAGATAAGCATGGCCGCCTGATGGTAGGCGCTGCGGTAGGCGTCTCCAAGGATGTGATGGAGCGCGCTGCGGCTCTGGTTGAGGCAGGTACCGACCTGATTGTCGTGGACTCGGCGCACGGGCATCATATCAATATCTTGAACACGGTTCGTAAGCTGAGAGATCAATTCCCGGATCTCCCGATCTGCGCAGGCAACGTTGCTACGGGTGAGGGCACAAGAGATCTGATCGAAGCCGGAGCGAGCATCGTCAAGGTCGGTATCGGTCCAGGCTCGATTTGTACGACGCGCGTCATTGCAGGGATCGGGGTACCGCAAATTACCGCTATTTATGACTGCGCTTCGGTAGCCCGCGAATATAACGTGCCGATTATCGCAGACGGCGGTGTGAAGTATTCCGGTGACGTGGCAAAAGCGATTGCCGCCGGCGCCAGCGCGGTAATGATCGGAAGTCTCTTCGCCGGAACTGACGAGAGCCCGGGTGAATCGGAAATTTTCCAAGGACGTAAGTTTAAAGTATACCGCGGAATGGGCTCCCTCGGCGCGATGAAGGAAGGCAGCAAGGATCGTTACTTCCAAGAAAACGAAAGCAAGCTTGTTCCGGAAGGCATCGAAGGCCGCGTTCCTTACAAAGGGCCGCTCGCGGATACCATTTATCAATTGATCGGCGGACTCCGATCCGGAATGGGCTACTGCGGAGCGCATAACATACCCGAACTGATCAATGATACCTCCTTCATTCGCATTACCGGTGCGGGGCTTCGTGAGAGCCATCCGCATGATGTGCAAATCACGAAGGAAGCCCCGAACTATTCACTGTAATCCATTTTATAGAAAGAGAGAGACGGAAGCGTGGCTTCCGTTTCTTTTTTTGTAAGAGAAAGTAGGCATATGGTACAATAGGAAATGCATGTTTGGAGAAAGAAGAATTTGAACTGGGAGTGAGAAGGTTGTTTTTTCAGAATAAACGTACTCGATTGGTAACGACGGCCCTCTTAGCGATTAGCTTATCTTTATCCATTGTCCGACCGCAAACTTCACTGGCCGCCGATGCGCCAGCGAATCCGCCCGCTGCCTCAGCTCCAACACCGGAACTGAAGCTGGAGGCGAAATCGGCAATTCTTATGGACGCCAGCACCGGCCAGATCTTATATGGGTTCAATGAAAACCAACCGCTGCCTCCGGCCAGTATGGCGAAGATGATGACCGAGTATCTGGTCCTCGAGGCGATTAAGAACGGGAATTTGAAGTGGGATGACATGGTTAATACGAGTCAGTATGCAGCTGACGTCATTGGTTCCGGTGGGTTACTCGCTCTAAACGAGCAGTTGACCGTAAAGCAAATGTTTTCAGCTATGTCGATCTATTCGGCAAATGATGCTTCCGTTGCGTTGGCTGAACGGTTGGGCGGCGGATCCGAAGAAAATTTCGCGAAGATGATGAATGACCAAGCGAAAAAATTCGGGTTGTCGGATCAGGCACATTTTATAAGCGCTACCGGACTGACCAGAGCGGACCTCGGAAAATACGCACCGAAGGAACTTCAAGGCGAGACGATGCTTACAGCGAAGGATGCCGCCCTCCTAGCCTATAATTTGATTAAGGACCACAAAGAGATTCTCGACTTTACCAAAACGCCTTCATTGAAGCTGCGCGATCGGGATAAAACGCCGATGATCAACTGGAACTGGATGATCGAAGGCAACAGCTCGAACGTGAATTTCAAGAAGTACGCCTACCCAGGCTTGGACGGCTTGAAAACCGGCCATACGAACGAGGCTGGGTATTGCTTCACGGCAACGGCAGAACGCAACGGTATGCGTCTCATCAGTGTGATCATGGGTACGGCTACGGAACCGAAGCGTTTTGAAGAGTCCAAGAAAATTTTGGACTACGGATTTAACAACTTCGAAACGAAGCAGGTTCTGACGGCCAAGTCGGAAATAGATTCCTTGAAAACGGTCAATATTAAGAAGGGTGTAGCCACGCAGGTCCCTGTCGTTACCCAAACCGGCATTACGGTCGTAGCGAAGAAGGGCGCTCCGGCGGATCAATTCAAGATTACCGCTGCGCCGGCCGATGAGAGCAGGCTGGTCGCTCCGATTACCAAGGGACAAGTGCTTGGAACGGTGAAGGTCTCGTATATGGGAACAGAGCAGACGACGAATTTGATTGCGGCAGAGGATGTGGAGAAGGGAAGCTGGATCCGATTGTTTTTCCGGGCCATCAAGAACTTCTTTATGAACACGATTAGCGGGGTCAAGAAGGGATAAAATCCGATGATCCTGTTGTATATTTAAGTCGGTTCATGTAAAATTATTGCTTAGTTAGTTTATGAGAGCGATCTCGGATCTTGTTAAACAGATATGATATGTCCAGGAGGAATCGGATATGGAAACCGGAACATCCCGCGTTAAAAAAGGTATGGCTGAAATGCAAAAAGGCGGCGTCATCATGGACGTCATGAGCGCAGAGCAAGCGCGGATCGCGGAAGCGTCCGGCGCATCCGCAGTAATGGCTCTTGAGCGCGTGCCTTCCGATATTCGCGCAGCCGGCGGCGTAGCCCGTATGGCTGACCCGACCATCGTCGAAGAAGTTATGAAGGTCGTATCCATTCCGGTCATGGCGAAGGCGCGGATCGGTCATTTTGTCGAAGCAAAAATTCTTGAGTCCATGGGCGTAGATTACATTGACGAGAGCGAAGTGTTGACGCCTGCGGATGAAGTATTCCATATCAACAAGAGAGAGTTCACGGTTCCTTTCGTATGCGGAGCCAGGGATCTCGGCGAAGCGCTCAGAAGAATCGGCGAAGGCGCGTCCATGATCCGTACCAAGGGTGAACCGGGCACAGGCAACATTGTCGAAGCCGTTCGTCATATGCGTATGATGGTAGGCCAAATCCGCAAAATCCAAGCCATGTCGCTGGATGAATTGATGGCGGAAGCGAAAAACCTGGGCGCACCGTACGAGCTGCTGCTTCAAGTACATGAAACCGGCAAGCTTCCGGTTGTCAACTTTGCTGCAGGGGGCGTAGCTACGCCTGCGGATGCGGCTCTCATGATGCATCTGGGATCCGACGGAGTGTTCGTCGGTTCCGGTATTTTCAAATCGGACAATCCGGAGAAATTCGCGAAGGCGATCGTAGAAGCAACGACGCATTATACGGACTATGAGCTGATCGCAAATATCTCCAAAAACCTCGGTACACCGATGAAAGGCATCGAGATCTCCAAGCTTCACGCAACTGAGCGCATGCAGGACCGCGGCTGGTAACCAGCCGTATCTTGGCTGCGGGGAAGAGGGTTGAGCCGCATGAGAATAGGTGTTCTGGCGCTGCAGGGTGCGGTTGCCGAGCATATCCGCATGATTGAGAAGGCGGGCGCAGAAGGCGTGGTAGTAAAGCGTAAGGAGCAGCTGCAGGACGTGGACGGTATGATCATTCCGGGCGGCGAGAGCACTACCATCGGTAAGCTGATGCGCGCGTATGATTTTATAGACGCTCTTCGAGAATTCTCGGAGCAAGGGAAGCCGCTATTCGGCACTTGCGCCGGTCTCATCGTGCTGGCGAAGCAAATCGCCGGACAGGAGGAAGCGCATCTCGGGCTGATGGATATTAAGGTGGCGCGCAATGCGTTCGGACGTCAGCGGGAAAGCTTCGAGACGGATTTGGATATTAAAGGGATCGATAAAGATGTACGTGCTGTATTTATTCGGGCTCCTCTAATCGAAGAAGTAGGGGAGAATGTAGAAGTGCTCGCAACATACAAGGATCAAATCGTTGCAGCCCGTCAAGGCCATTTGCTGGCGGCCTCGTTTCATCCGGAACTGACCGATGATGAACGGATGCATGGATACTTTCTGGACATGGTACGTAAGACGAGGTAGGAGGGATCTCCTTGTTGGATGTAAGGTTGCTGCGCAGTGATTTGGACAAAGTGAAGACGGGGATGGCGAACCGCGGGGGCAGCCTCGAGGAGCTGGACCGCTTCACTGGACTCGATACGAAAAGACGGGAGCTTCTACAGGAAGTGGAGCAGCTCAAGAACCGTCGGAATGTCGTTTCCCAGGAAGTTGCGCAGCTGAAGAAAGCGAAAGAAAACGCCGATCACCTGATTGAGGAGATGAAGGTGGTCGGTGACCGCATTAAAGCGTTGGATGATGAAATTCGGTCGCTGGAAGTGGACCTGGATGCGATTCTGATGTCCATTCCGAACGTGCCTCATGAGAGCGTCCCAGTAGGTCATACGGAGGAAGAGAATGTCGAGATTCGCCGTGTCGGTGAAGTGACTTCCTTTGCATTTGAGCCGAAGGCTCACTGGGAAGTAGCTCAGCAGCTCGGAATCCTTGATTTTGAAGCGGCGGCGAAGGTGACGGGTTCCCGTTTTGTGTTCTATAAGGGTCTCGGCGCCCGATTGGAACGGGCATTGATCAATTTCATGATGGACCTGCATTCGGATCAGCATGGATTTGAAGAAATGCTGCCTCCGTATATCGTGAATCGGGACAGCTTGCTGGGTACCGGCCAGTTTCCGAAGTTCGAGGAAGACGTGTTTAAGGTCGAGGGAACGGATTATTTCTTGATCCCGACGGCGGAGGTGCCGGTAACGAACTATCACCGGGACGATATTTTGGCGCTTGAGGATTTGCCGAAATATTTTGTCGCTTTCAGCGCATGCTTCCGTTCGGAAGCGGGATCGGCCGGCCGGGATACGCGCGGCTTGATTCGCCAGCATCAGTTCAACAAAGTGGAGCTGGTGAAGCTGACGGCTCCGGAAACGTCCTACGACGAGCTGGAGAAGCTGACGGCTAATGCGGAGAAGGTGCTGCAGCTGCTCAAGCTGCCTTACCGCGTATTGACGCTGTGCACGGGCGATATCGGCTTTTCTGCGGCGAAGACGTATGATCTGGAAGTATGGCTCCCGAGCGGCGGATCGTACCGGGAAATTTCGTCTTGTACCAACTTCGAGGACTTCCAGGCGCGCCGGGCGAACATCCGCTTCCGCCGCGACGCGAAGGCGAAGCCGGAGTTCGTCCATACGCTGAACGGCTCAGGGCTTGCTTTGGGACGTACGGTGGCGGCTATTCTCGAGAACTATCAGCAGGAAGACGGCAGTGTGCTGATACCGGAAGTGCTTCAGCCATACATGGGCAACGTGCTAAAAATCAGCAGAAATTAACGCTTGATATTCGTTTTTGTTCTGTGATACAATGCATCTTGTCACCCGGAGAGGTGGTCGAGTGGTTTAAGGCAGCGGTCTTGAAAACCGCCGAGGTCGCAAGGTCTCCGTGGGTTCGAATCCCACCCTCTCCGCCATACATACCTATACGTCAAAAAACGTTGATATAACGGCGTTTATGTGACTTAAGACTTTCAACGCAGCTACCGTTCATTAGGCGGTCTAGCTGCGTTTTTTCGTTCTCGTGACCGTTGGGTTCAAAGTCAATGGGAGGGATATAATATGAACGAAAACAGCGTCATAACAAGCCGTAAACGCGGCAAAAGAATGAACAGCATAGACGTACCGCAACGGTTTCTAGACCACCTGACTCCATCGGTCTTAGAAACGTCACACTCACGGCACCCACAACTGGAGAACGTACCGCCGGACGTTTGGACATTAGATAAGCTGTTTAACCGTTACTATACCGCACGACAAGCGGCAGGAGCGGCAGAACGGACGTTAGAGGACTATAGGAAGCACATGAACTGGTTACGCCGATTTATGGCATTGGAGTACGGCGGTCTAGATAATTTTGTACCAAATCGGGATGTCGTTCGTGCATGGATTTCACATATGTTGACCGTTCAGAAACTGAAGTCATCGACTATAAACATAAGGTTGAGAACTGTCAAAGCAATGTTTAATTGGGCTTCGAGCGAGGGATTGTTAAAAGAGTCTCCATTTGAGAATGTAAATCTGTTGAAGGTACCAGAGGAAGAATTTCAAATTATCACAAAGGTGCAGGAGAGGTCTTTATTTGAATCTTGTGAAATGACGACTCTTACAGGACTACGTGATGCATTACTCATCTCATTTTTGCTCGATACGGGAGTTCGCATTGGGGAATGTTTAAGAATTTTTGCATGCGAAGTAGATCTGACTCAACGTTCGGCACTAGTCAGGGCTGAATCAGCAAAAACTCGTAAAGCACGTACCGTCTATTTTGGGAAGAGAACGCAAGGATTGTTAGCGATTTATCTTGCATGGCACGAAAAGAATGGTCAAGCTGCAAATCTATTTCTTAACGAGTATGGGCAGCCAATGGACAAAGATTGGGCGACCAAACGTATTAGTTCAATCGGTAAAAAGGCAAAAATAACAGGCGTTCGTGTTAGCCCACACACGTTTCGCCACACCTTTGCTACCCGCTACATCAAAGCTACAGGAGACCCTTTTTCTTTACGCCGATTGCTTGGACATTCCTCAATGGAAATGGTCAATCGATATGTAAATCAAAATACGGATGATGTTCGTGAGCAATACGAAAAGTTCATCAAGTTGTCTTAGTCGAAAGGGCGGTTTTTATGTGGGGCAAAACTGCAGTAGGTGACATATGGATGAATGATCCTGTGCAACCAGTAACGTCCTAATGAAATAGTGTATAGGACATGGTATTATAGTATATAGGGTAGCAGAAGTCTGCCCATTTGTTCTAACTAAGCGACTTACGGTGTTAGTTTGTCTGTTAGGTTGCTTGACAATTGGACGCCCAAAGTGTGTCCATTTATGATTTTGCTTTTGAACAGGACGTTCGATGGATAGATTCCATTGGCGTCCTTTTTTGCTGCCCAGAACAAGGTCGATTGTCCACGGTGACTGTCGGCTTTTTTTGTTGGGCTAAAAGGAGGGGGGAAACGGGACAGCAAAGGTCAATACAAAAGACGAGGGATCAATCCGCTTCAAACTATGCCGCTGAGAATGTTGTCCGCGGCTTTTTTTATGCACAAAAACACAAATACGAACAGGAGATGATTTCAGTGAACACTAAAAAGGTAACCGTAATCGACAGCATGATGGGAACAGTCAAAACTAGCTACGCCATCCAACTTATGCAGGAAGCAGGACTCAGCCAGAAGTTTGTCTATGTTACACCGTTCCTCGACGAAGTGGAACGCATTAAGTCTAACGTGACCAACCGAGCCTTCAAAGAACCAGACACCAAGCACGGACACGGTACGAAGTTGGAATCGTTTAAGAAACTGATCGCCAACGGTGAAGACATTGCAACGACACACGCCTTGTTTGCGATGGCAGACGATGAGCTAATGGATTTGTTGCGTTGGGCGAATTATACGTTAATCGTGGACGAAGTAATGGAAGTCATCTCAATTTTAGGAACGCTAAAGAAAGATGACATCCCCGTTTTGCTAAATAGCGGTTTAGTCGAGATTGACGCCCATAGTCGTGTTGTTTGGACGGCAGACCCAAAACTGAACACCAAATACAACGAGGTCAAGCATTACGCACTTGCGGGGAATCTGTATTCCGTAAATAATACCGCATTTCTATGGAACTTTCCTGCAAAGATGTTCGATATGTTCGAGCAAGTGTACATTATGACTTATCTGTTCGACGGTCAGATTCAGCGATACTATTACGATCTGCACAACGTCAGTTATGAATACTGTGAAGTTGTCAAAGAAGCCGACCGATACAAGCTACAGCAAAAGTCGGACGTTCCTGAAGACCGTTCGCACCTTAACCAGTTGATTCAAATTTACGTCGGTAAGAAGAACGAGATTGGAGACACAGAAACGGCACTGTCCAAAAGTTGGTTCGATAACGGACACAACAGTTCCAAGGTTAAACAGTTAAAGAACGAACTGTACAACTACTATCGGAACGTAACCAATTCCAGTGTAGACAATTTCCTTTGGACGACCTTTAAAGATGCCAAGAACAAACTGAAAGGCAACGGTTTCGGCAAAGAAGAACCGAAGAACAACGCTAATAGTGCGGTTGGAAAGGCGTCTTTCACAGCGTTCAACTTACGTGCCACAAATAAGTACAAGCATAAGACCGTTCTTGCTTTCTGTTTGAACCGTTTCATGAACCCCGTTGAGAAACATTTCTTTTACCAGCATAACGTTCAGATTGACGAAGATTTACTGGCGTTGTCGGACTTACTTCAATGGATTTTCCGTTCTGCTGTACGTGAAGGAAAGCCGATCCAAATTTACATTCCGTCAAAAAGAATGAGAACGTTACTGACGAAATGGCTGAATAACGAACTGTAAAATGTAGGAACGTACTGAACGAATCAAAGTCGGGGACAATAACATAGTTGTCGTTGTTTCCGACGTAATCCTTTTTACTAGATAAAACTTAGTAAACTCGGAAAAAAACCCAGGTGTATCAAGCGTTTCAGCGTCTTTCCCTTAAAGGAAATTAGTGACCAAATAACGTAATAATAATGTGGCTGGCTTCGCCGCCCCAGAACGCGATGATCTTAACAGACCATCTTGTTCACAGTTTTAACAGGATATTTAACTATGGGACTGAGATGTTCTAACATCGAAAGTCAACCGAAGGTTAGATCACTTGGAACGCTTATAACGCTCATAACGCTTAACACGTTAGAACAACGTTATTGGTCGGCAAAACGTTTGGAGTTCGATTTCGGACATGAAACAAGCCAATTTCGTACTTGTACGGATGTCCATGGTCTATGCTCTGCGTCATAAATATGCTCTACGTCATATATGCTCTGCGTCATGCACCGTTACGATTTCGATTTTGGGCACGTAATTTGCGTTCGTGTAGATCGTTCTCGAACGTTAGCAGCACATTCACTGACGTGATTTGTAACGCTAATGCAATCGTAACTAGATGTGACCTGTTGATTACAGAACGTTGATTAGCCGTAATCGCAAGCCATTCTATGCGAGTCTGGTGACGTCCTCTAGCCGCGGCGGACGTGAAAGCCGTGCCGTGATGAGCCTGACGCATCCCAGTAACAGATCAGCGACGACTTACAGTTGGGACATCGGGAAACAGCGAGACGGTTCCTAATACGTTTGCGGCAGAAGCTGTCCAAGTACAATGAGACAACGTTGAAAACGACGTAGGGGACGCACTGGAGCGGGCTGTGTGGCTTCGTAGGAGCCGTAGTAAGCCGTTCCCCGGTCCGCAATACACTTTCTCACGTGGCAAGATCAAACTAACTTGACCATGGCGTTGATGATTCCAGCATGGAGCCATTCATGATACAAATGAGGTGCGAGCTGAAGGGCAGATTCATAGTTGTCGGTCTCAATCGTATTACGAACCTGATCGCATTGGGACAGAAGCAGTTCGGTAAGTTCATCCCAGGATGGAGGTTCGCCAATCCACGCCTTCGGTGAGGTGCCATTAGCAAAATAATATTGAAAAGCCGTTGGGAGTTGGCGTTCTCCAGTCAGTTTAAACAAAAGATTATCCGTTTCGACAATGTTATGTCCCAATTGCCAATGCAGATGGTTGCGAAATCCTTTGGGAATGACTATCCGCCTTTCAGCAGGAAGCCCGTCTATCTGTGCGAATTGGTATCGCCTGACTTGGGATAAAGCTTCAAGCAAAGAGAGTGTTTCCACTCAGTTTTCCTCCGTTTCGTCTCATGTAGATTCTCCCGACTACTATGTCTCCGCAATACTATTATACAACACAGAGGCAGATCTAATTTCTTATCGATTGCGGTTCTTATTTCAATATCCTGCCCGTTCGTACGACTGGAGCGGGTTTTCTAGCTTGTTAGCAGCCATTCTAAGCCGTCAGAAGCCGTCCAGCAGGGATATTATCGACCGATGCCGAACGTATCTAAAACGGCTTATCAGCGGCTTATACGGTGCTTAAACGGGGGTAACGCAAGTGAAGCGGCTGAATACGAAGCTGCTGACGACCAGTAGCCAGCTTATGACGCCATGTTACGACAGCTGCACGTCACGGTATATCAATACGACTAGCTGCTGGACGTTGGCGGCATCATCGAGAAGCACACGCAGTAGATAAACGGCAGCTACTTCTTGAAACGTACGTGTCAGTTTGTGGTCGACGAATAACGGGAATACGTAAAAACGCCTCTGGGGACGAACCCTTGGGCGTTTTTATTTTGACTAACGTTTTCGTTAGTTCAATTGTTTAAGTGTAACAATACCTGAAACATTGTCGTTGTACGTGGTTATTTTAATTACAGAGTATTTGTGTCCACCTAATCTGATAGATTCATTTACCCTTTGACTTTCCGGTTCATTTACGGGGAATGTCGCAACTGCTTTTCCATCATTTAGAACTTGCACGATAAAAAAACCATTTGCATTTCTACTTAGTACCCAACCTTCTCCTTTTGCTGGTGTATTCTCGAAGTAAGGAAAAGGAATATAAATTACATTTTGAATATCTGTTGTCTTTGCAGAAGACGGTAGCGGTAATTCCTTTTGATTACTACATCCAATTATCAAAAACATACAAAACAGAAAAACAAAAAGTGATGTTCTGTTCCATCCCATTTCTTTCACCTTCCTTTGCCCAACATAGCCATTTTATTATACCAAATAGTAACAATCTTTACGAAAACAGCTTACTTACTTATCAATAATGAACACAATGTATTATACGTAATCTCCGTTACAGTAATAGGCTTGCAACGTTAGCCGAAGTGCTATCGTTGCTCACTTATACATGCCCGCTTTCAGATCCCCTAACGTTGACCCACGTCGTACCCGAACGATATTGATAACGTGACACGCCGTCCTGGTTGACGACGTTATGCCGCAGCAGGATCAACGATCCTTACACAAGCTAACGTGCCATCCCACGGTCGCGTGAATTAGACGGTTCGCCGCCAGTTATATGCGAATCTGACGCCAAGGATTTAGGCTCTATTTAAAGTTCATTTTGATTTTGTCATTAAGCTATCTGGCAGAAATCTTAATATTATTTAGTTCTAACACCAATGGGAATATTATGTCATATGCCAATTGATTGGAGTGGAATTATGAGGAAAACTGGAATAGGTTTTATACTGGTTATTTGTCTAACATTGTTAAATCCTTTATTACCTACATTAAACGCTAAAATGACTATTTATTCACCTCAAGACATGATTAAAAATTCCGACCATATTCTTATAGGAATCATTAAGAAAAGAAAGTATGAAGAGAACTACAGGGAAGTTACAATATCAGTTGAAACCGTCCTAAAAGGAGTACTAACCCAAAAAGAAATTGTCTTAAGTAGGGTTTATCGTAAAGATATTATTAACCTTTCTGGTGTCCGATTTGAATTTCCCAAAAAGGGATCAAAGGTTATGTTATTGCTAAAAAATTATCCTAACATTGGTTTGTCCCTTACATATGCTAATAGTATTTGTTTAATGAATAATAACAAAGTTTCTTTATATGAAGGTACTGAATTTGTGGGTAACTGGAAAACTACAGATTATGAGAAAACTTACCAAACCTTTTATGACAAAGCTGTTGTGATTTACTAAACTCCCTCGGAGAACGATAGCGGGAAAGCGGTTGCTGCAGCAGCCGTCTTTTTATTTACGTCGTCAAAACGTACGCTAAAAGTATGATGCCGATAACTCGGCGTATCTACAGCTGCAAGCATGTTAGCAACCGTTAGTGGAACGTTCCCATCAAGATGTTACGTCAGCGAACGTCATCCCCACGAAACCTCGGACCCCGTTCTCTGGCGTGCTTTAACACGTTAAAGTATTGCTGTACGTGGATTTTACGAATTGGTCTACGAGTTAAAGCCGCGGCGTGTATGACATTTTTCGGACTGTCTGTTCGAGATTATGTATAATGGGTGAGGAAGGGGGACATTACATGGATTGGATAAAAAATTACATATTACCGTTCGCACCCTTTATTACACCAGTCGTTGGTATGATAGCGATATACTTCACTTTTGTTCAATATCGATTCCAACGGAGATTAAACTTTATTGAAAGGCAGTTAGATAACTTGTACGCACCATTATTAGCTTGCATTGCCTATATCGATGCTCACAGACATTTGAGAGAAGATGTATTCAAAAAGGAGAATGAAATTCTTTCACAAAACGAAATTGAGTATGTACCGAAACTTGAAAGAACTGATTATATAAACCGATCTATCGCCTACGATAATAATTTGTTTATAGAAAAAGTTTTACCAAAATATAAGAAGATGCTTGATTTATTTTCGGAACAAAACTCATGTGTCCTGCCTGAAACGATGCAGTATTTTGAGAACCTATACAGGTTTGTTGAGATTTGGGAGAGGTCAATTGCAGACGTGGTTCATGGCGAAGTTATAGAACGAATCAATTACAGTGAAGCAAATTTACATCCATTCTATGAGCATGTGAAAAAGACTGTCGATGATCTCAGACATGAACTATACGTCAATAAAAGTGCAATCTTCAAATACAACAAAAAAATGACGCCCAGGGGGGGTCGATGAACCTTAAGGGCTTTTTTCATGCACTGCAACAGATAAGTCATCAGGCTGGCGTCTAGAAGTTAATACTTCTGGACGTACTGGCATGTGTCCAATTATTTCGTCCATTTACATACTTGAAAACGTCTATAACTTAGTCTAGAATATAATGTACAGAAGTTACTTAGACATCTAGACGGGAGACGAACAGCATGGAAATGGTCGGGTACGCACGTGTCTCAACACGAGATCAGAAGCTGGATTTGCAACGGGACGCTTTGAAACAACATGGCTGCACGAAGGTTTTTATGGAAAAGGAATCCGGCGGCAAGTCGGATCGCCCGGAATTAAAAAATGCACTGGCGTATCTACGTCGGGGTGACACCTTGGTCGTCACTAAACTGGACAGGCTCGCTCGTAGCACGTTTGATTTACATTGGATTGCCAAGCAGCTTGAGGAACGTGGTATCCATCTGGTCGTGCTGAATAACAACATCGACACGTCTTCACCAGCCGGTAAGCTGCTGTTCACGATGTTGGGTGCCGTAGCGGAGTTCGAAAGGGACTTGATCAACGAGCGGACAGCGGAAGGCAGAGAACGTGCCAAAGCCAAGGGAACACATATGGGGCGGAAAGGGCAGGACGAAAAGCAGGTCAAGAAGGCGTTGGGACTGTACGCTGCACGTGCAGAGAACGGTCTTAGCGTCAATGAGATCTCGTCGATGACAGGCGTTCCTCGGTCAACAATCTACGCTAAGGTAAAGGAACAGGCGATTACCTAAACTGTATAACAGTACCCCAGCCGCCGCCAACCAAGAGCGACGGCACTTTTACATACGTATACGCCTCGTGTAATATGAATGTGGACGGCAGAACCCGAACCTCGGACGGTGGGGTAGCCCCGTGTTGATTACGGAAGGCGAACGTTCGGTATAACGGGCAGAAGAGTGTAAAAATTGTTGAGTTTGGTTCGTGATAATAAAGTAACTTAATTGGGAAGGGATAAATAATATGCGTAATTTGTGTTATGCCAATTATAAAGAAATTAGAAAATATGTAAAAAATGAAGAGCCAAGTTCTTCTGAAGAAGTGATAGAAATCGTGAAACAGTCATATGTAAGCAAAAATGGAGATCCTGATGATCAACACTTTACAGATGAAAAAATTCGGTATCAGGACAGAAAAAAATGGATTAAAGGAGATATCTTAGTAAAAGACTTATTAAGAATCTCAATGTATCCATGTGCAGATTGGGTATTGCACTTAACCAATAGCACCAGAGACCCCAATCACACCAATGACAAGTCCCTTCGTAATGGATTAGAACGATTGCATACCCTAA
This sequence comes from Paenibacillus gyeongsangnamensis, assembly GCF_027533625.1. Lineage (GTDB taxonomy): Bacteria > Bacillota > Bacilli > Paenibacillales > NBRC-103111 > Paenibacillus_G > Paenibacillus_G gyeongsangnamensis. The sequence goes on from NZ_JAQAGZ010000046.1 coordinate 15,019, forward strand.
ACTCGCCTCCATATACCGATCATTATAACAGGGTAGATGGCATATACAATGCTCTTCAAAATGGGTCATTTAAAGATGAATTACGTTATGTCACTATACTGCAATGGCATATGGTTGAGCCATTTGTCCAAGATGGAAATCATAGATTACTTGCATTAGCAAAACAGAATGTAAATAATGAAATCAAATGTTATATAGGCTATAACGAATCAGATTCTCTTTTGAATTCATCTGACTGACTGAGGAGCATAAATAAACGGAATCTAAAACAACCCGCCGAAATAGACGGCGAGCAGCGACTTAACGTCACATTGTCGTGCTAATCATATGCAGCAATACGGAGTCAACCCTAAGCAGACGTACTGAGACGATCAGTTCGTCTTTTCATGTTCCCCAACGTACCCCCCTGCCACTGGTCAGCATGAGCGACGGCACCCCACAGAGCTATTCGCCTAGTGTAACGCACACATTCGTTTCAAAAACGCCGACCCCGATCCATCGACGTTGCCAGACGTTGCCACCCCGCCCCCACCCCGTTTTTGCGGCTGTTGACGTGCCGATTACGAAAATGCCGCAAAAAATTTTTTTGCAAATTTTGAAAACGTGGGGGTCTACGTTGGTTCGTGGTGACGGTACGAGATCCATCGTGACCCTTACGTGATCGTACGTGATCAGGCGGCGAGACGGCTAATCACATTTAGTCCGCGTGGCATAGTTACATATAGTCTGTACAGCATATATCATCCGTGCGGCATAGTTGTTAGGCGTACCAACGGTTTGCGGCTTCTAAAAAACGGCGGCGACCTGTATCACGCTCGGCAAGATAAGGGAGTTAGCGTCAACGAAATATCCAGTAAGACGGGCGTTCCACGTTCAACGATATACGCTAAAGTAAGAAAAACGTAAGTCGTCAAGATGAATATGGTAAAATATAGGGCAAGACTAAGTTAGTAGGTGATTGTGTGGATTTAAAATTTGGTCAAATCTTTGATGAGAATGATTTAGTGTCAAGATGGGTGATACAATTCTATGCTATTTGTAATGATATCCTATATACGAATTCAAAAGTCCTACATCATCTTGATAAAGAAGGGCATTCAGCATTAACACAGTACTACTTTAGATTAGCTTCATCACACTTGAAGGAGGCATTTGATTTTTTTGGTCATTCCTTACAGTTTGAGGAGATAAAGACTTTTATAACGAAGTTTAATGCAGACGACCAAGAGATATTTAATCAGTTTATAAACTGTATCAATGGAATTCTGTACAATAATCTCAATAGCTTCAGAAATAATTCATTTCATTACCCAAAAATAGATAATAAAGATTTAATCCAATCAATAAGAAAAAATAAAAATAACAAATTTGAACTTTTTGATCGAATTGATGGATCAGAGCGAGCTCTGTTTTCCGATCTAATTTCGATGAGTAGCACCTATAAATATTTAGGTGACGGCAAGAATTTAAGCAGATCTCTAAGGAATCTCAGTAAAGCTGTGGCATTATTGCTTAAATTAAAAAACAAGGTGATGCAATATTATATTCAGATGAAGAAACCTGATATTGAAATTATATATAAGAACCGTGATGTTTGAGACACGGGCAAATATAGGGGAGGAGAAAGTTCAATTGGATTATCCAATAAATGAAGATTACATTGTTTTTTATACTCAATATTTTAATGATAATGGTAAAGCTATAGATTTTCTTAACAGATGCTACAATTTAACTGACATAAATGTCTTCCCAAGACGATTAGTAAACCAACTTGCACGTACAATTTCATTCACGGACTTTACATTTTCCCATAGGTTAGGCAATAGGAGTTTTCAGATTTTCATGTGGATGGCTTTAATTGAGTCGTATGAGTACATACAGAACCCGGAAATAGATTCTGAGAAGGTGGATAAACTAGGGGTTATTCTTAAGTTCTTTAGAACATATTTAAGTAAAGCGGACAACGACCTACTGGTAAAATATCTGAAGAGGTCAATAGTCGATAAAAGATTCAACAACAATTCTGAATTGCCGATAGACATAATTTCACGAATATTTTACTCAATCAGAAATGAATTTTCTCATGGATTAGAGTATCATACTTCATTGTTTAGTGATTCGAATGAAAATAATTTCTTAGAATCAATAAATCTACGAGAGTTTAAAAAAGACAGTAAAGAAAATCGTTATTTTGAAATGTCGATTACACATGAACAACTTAGAGGAGTTATAATTAGAGCCTCATTGAACTTAATTCATGAACAGATAAACCAAAGTACTTCATAGCCTACCCATGCCACCCCTTCGTAAGAGAGACGTACCCTTTATATCCTTATACGCCTAGATTGACACACATATTCCCACCATATCTCCGAGCCGTGAACGTCAATGATTCGTCATTGAACGCCGCGTGATGCCCCACTCATGTACAGAACGTTACCTGTTAATTTGCCGATTTCGTTTTAAATATTTTTGCAGTTTTCAAAACTTCGTGGGGCATTTCTAATCAGTATCATACGAAACGAAATGATTTTAAGAGGAGATAGACTCAATGGTAAACAGCAGTGATAAAGTGCCATCTTCAGCAGTTGCTGAACAGGTATTGCTCATTCATAAAAGCCGGCTGTCAATCGATAAAGAAAACTTAAATAGACGGATTTTGAAATACAAGTGGTACCGTCTTCAAGAAATACCTCTTGATGACTTAGAGAGGGAACACGGCTCATTCGAACATAATTCCACTGATACCCGAGTTGCTGACTATTTTGTGCAAGACCAATCAGCAATTCCTCCAATTGTACTCGGATGTAAATATTCAAGCGGACTGTATGAAGTTGTGGATGGGATACACCGAGCGGCTGCAAAAAGAAAACGTGGGGAGCCAATCATTCAGGCGTACGTTCCATTGAGTGACTAATCATAACAGGAAAGCCGAAACTAGAATTAAATTCGCTCCGTATACCATGAGCCAATCCTTGCGTTCATCGTAATCGGGCATGACGGACGATACTGTCCAGAAGTCAGACGAAATGGTCAGCGTGTATCATGTGTCCTTCAAACGATATTGTCTCCAACTTGTTCGGTAAAAACTACCATGGCAATTATCTTGTAAGTAGTGTCGTAGCTGATGTATTCTAATGAAGAAATCTAGCGGTCACTTTCCATAAAGAACGCAATATTCCAGACCGCCGACGTAAAGAACGGTAAAATCGTGAAAGATGTAGTCGTGGTGTGGGTTCACGGGATTTCGAACGTCTTAGCGGTCTTGAAAACCGCCGTAGTCGTGAGGCTACCGTGGGTTCGAATCCCACCCTCTCCGCCATATATCAAAAATAACAACGACCCTTCAGGGTCGTTTTTTTGTTGCAGAGCGAGCAGTTGGGATGAGCGAGGCTTCGGTTCACCCCACACCATGCTAAACGGTTGATTGAATTTTAACTATATCAAAATACTGGAATATCCGGTACATTGAAAAAGAGAGAAATGTCATCAAAAAGTAGAACCTACAAGATGTGTTTTATTCGGCCATGACGAGAGGTGGTTCATTTGCCTCAACGGATTAGATTTCATAGGTATGGAAAGTTAATCCACGGCAAATGATATGGGAGTGACCCGGGTAAACGGCTACTACCGAATAAGAGTATGGGAAGTGATCGATGTGCATGGACATTTTCATGTAGCGAGAATCATTGAAGCGGTTTTCATCATCTTGGCGTTGATTGGCATCTGGTATTCGTTCGCCAATTTCACGAACATTAAAAGAGTTTTTATTGGCCGGCCCATGCGGACAAAAGAGCTGCATGCTCAGCATACCAAAATTTTTTGGATGCTGGCACTGCCGATCCTCTCTGCGGATCTTTACTCGTCGGTCGCATATGGGCCGGAGTCTGGAATGACCGAACTGATCGGTCTAGGTTCTTCCGCTAAATGGTTAATCATACCTATAACCACGGCAACGGTAGCTTTGCTTGGAATTCTGATCCTATCGTATATTATGGGCGTGACGGCATACCCTACCGGTGGCGGGGCTTATGCAATAGCGAAAGATAATTTCAAGAATCATTGGCCTTCGTTATTGGCCTCCAGCTCCTTATTGGTTGACTATGTACTTACCGTTGCCGTTTCCGTTTCCGCAGCGGTAGAAGCCGTTTCATCCGCGTATCCGCCTGTTCGGCCATATGAAACCATGTTGGCTATTGTTTGTGTTTTTATCCTGGTGATGATCAATTTACGCGGTGTCGCTGAATCCGCGGTTATTTTCGCTTGGCCCACGTTCCTATTCATGGCATGTATGCTTTTCCTGATTATTAACGGCTTTTTGGACGATTTGCAGCATGGCTTTGTACAGGACACCACGCCTCCATTCGGTACCTTTCCACAAGGTTTAACGACTTTGTTGATACTGAAAGCGTTCAGCTCGGCTTGCTCGGCTCTGACGGGGATTGAAACGATTTCCAATGCAGTGCCCATTTTTCGGGAGCCTAAACAAAAAAGCGCGATAAAAACTTATATCGCCCTAGGCATCCTTACAGGGGTCACCTTGTTTGGTTTCGCATACCATCTCTACGTAAAGGGTGTTGCTCCCGATCCGAATAACACCATGCTATCGCAATTGGCAGAAGGTTATTTTGGGCATGGAGCCATATATCAAGTCATTATCTGGTCTACCTTCGTTGTATTGATATTGGCAGCGAACTCGACTTTCACGGGATTTCCTCAATTGAGCGCGATCGTGGCAGCCGACGGTTTTTTGCCCCGCGCCTTAACCAATCGTGGAGACCGTTTAGGATACTCCAACGGAATTTTTGTGTTAGCCGGATTAGCGAGTATTCTTATTATTACGTTCCATGCCCAAACGAACGCACTCATACCGCTGTATGCGATCGGAGTTTTCCTATCCTTTACCGTTGCGCAAGTCGGTTTGCTTCGCCGATGGAAAAGAGTAAAAGGACCTCATTGGGCATCGAAATTTGCGATCAACTTTATTGGCTCGATCATTACGGCGGTTGTGGCAGTTATTTTTGCCGTAACTAAATTTGTGGATGGTGCATGGGTTGTTCTGATTGTACTCCCTTTAATTATCGCGTTCTCGAACCTCGTTAAAAAGCATTACAATCAAATCGCAATGGAACTGAGGATCGATCCCAAACAAACGCGTCCCACCCAGCATCGCATCATTTCCATCGTGCTGGTATCGGGGGTACACCGTGTCGTCAATAATACGGTGACGTTTGCGAAAAGCTTGGGTACCGAGGTGATAGCGGTTTATGTAGGGTTTGACGATGAATCCATCGATAAGATGGAACACAAGTGGGAAGAATGGGGAAATCCTTGCAGATTAATTACACTCAAAAGCCCGTACCGATCGATTCTTGAACCGATTTCACGTTTCATTCAGACCTTGGAAAGATGGGAGGGGGGCAAGCCGGACCATATCCATATCATCGTGCCCCAATTCATCCCGAGAAAATGGTGGCATCATATCCTCCATAATCAAAGCGCGCTGCTCCTGCGTGCTTGGTTATTCAGGCATAAGGACGTTATCATTACGACCGTTCCTTATCACCTTCAGCAATAAGAAAAGAGTTGTAAATGGCAATCGCCGTCCCAAAAATAACAAACGATCCGTAAGGGTCGTTTTTTGCCGTGGAGCAGGCCGGCGGGATAAGAAACGGGGTTCGTCGGAGGATAAGCTTCGGAAGGACCGGCATGGCTTTTTTTGACGTTGGGGCCATGGTATAAAGAGGGCGGCGGCATCGCATTTTAATAGCGTGGAGGTGTTATGAGATGAGCAGAACCGAGACGCTTCAATTGGCGGGATCCGCCTTGGCCGAAGCCTGGGAGAGGACGATGCCGATCGTTCTGAGCCAATCCGATCACGCCGAAGTAAGGGCAGATGAAGCGCAAGAGAACGTACTGAGAGTTCATATTGCGACGGCGGGTCACAGCAATTACAGCTTTGATTTCAAATGCACTTATGTAGATTCGCGTGAGGTGCAGGTGGAACTGATTGATGTTGAGTGTGACGGGGTCAGCGTAGATGAGCGAACCAATACGATTCAAACGTTGGCGGATGATTATGTCCGGCACATTCATGAGTGCGCCCAACAGCTGCATGCCGTAACCAGCGGCTAAGACAGGAGGATCAGTACGATGACGCGAAACCATAGCAATGTGGACAAAAACCTGCAGAACGTCGTGAAAGACCTCGAGAAAACGGCCGTGACAAGCCATCAAGCCCAGCAGGTGCAGCAGCAAACCAATGACCATCGGCATCAGGATGCGCTGAATCATGATAAGACGACGAATGATTCCATCCTGACGGACAAAGAAGTGTAGAGAGGAGACCAAGCGATGCCAAAAGATATCCCGCAGCCCGTTAATCCTCCGAGCGGCAGACATACTCAACGCGGGCACGGGCCTAACAACGAACCGCTATCCGGTTCCAAGAAGGTAAAGAATCAAAATCATTCCCGTCAAAACAACGGCGAGGGCTGATTTATTCATGCTAGTCTATAGGATAAGGATTAGGGTCTTGGCCGCTGGTGCTTATCCTATAGCTAGAACAATACTCTAACCTTTTGTAAGAAATTGTCGTTTTTATATTACATTAGGATACTACGATACTACTATTTTTGTTTTTCAAGCCCATTAAAGCATTCGGCCAGCATATTCTGTGCGATCTCCTCATCATCGGTGTACCCGTAAAGACTGGATCCCCCTGCCAATGCGTCGAACACATCGTCAAGCACGGTGCAAATCGAGATAGAGAATTCATCGTAAATTACATAATACCGACTATTCAAAGGCATGAAGTTGACACCTCGTCGTTATTAGATTCATTATTAATTCTACCACGAAGTATAATAAAAGAGAATATTCTTCTTAAAAGGATGGTCAAAAAGGTGAATTTTTATTTCAACTGGCGTACAATGAAGTAATCTTGCTCTAATGTGCCGGGAGGTAACGGAAGATGATTATTTTGAAAACGCCGGAAGAAATGGCTCTCATGCGCCACGCCGGTCAAATTTTGGCGGAGTGCCACAGAGAAACCGGGGCGATGATCAAGCCCGGGATGACCACAATGCAGATCAACGATTTTGCCGAGGCTTTCATTACGAAGCATGGAGCGGAGCAGGTCACAAAAGGGTATAAAGGCTTCCCCGCGGCAACCTGCGCATCGGTTAACGATGTGATAGCCCATGGCTTTCCGGATCATAGACCGCTGCAGGAAGGCGACATCGTCAAGATGGACATCGTATGTAAATACAAAGGCTGGCATGCGGATACTTGCTATACGTACGCTGTGGGTAAGCTTTCTCCGGAAGCTGAGCGCCTTGTCCGCGTTACCAAGGAATGTCTGGATATGTGTATTCCGAAGGCGGTCCCCGGCAACCGGATGGGCGATATCATGCATGTCATTCAGTCCCATGCGGAGGGGGCGGGCTTTTCGGTTGTTCGCGACTTGGTGGGCCACGGAATCGGCCGCTCGATGCACGAAGAGCCAACCATTGTGCATGCGGGCAAGCCGGGCAAAGGCATTCTGCTGAAGGAAGGCATGGTCTTTACGATCGAGCCGATGATCAATCAGGGCAAGCTGGAAATGTTCATTGATTTCGACGGCTGGACGGCTAGGACGATGGACGGCAGCTTGTCGGCGCAATTTGAGCATACGGTGGCTATTACGAAGGATGGCCCTATGATATTAACCGAATAGAGGAGTAAAAAACAAAGAGCCTGCTTCATGAGAAGCCAGGCTCTTATTAGTTGATAAGACTTTATAAATTTTTGCAGCTTATAGAGCCTGTTCAAAAAGCTCATAAAATAGCATAAAAACAAAAATGCACCGAAGCGAGAAATGGTAAAATGAAGGTACCCCTACCAACATCAAACCATACGCGAGGTGCATTTTTATGGACTTGCAGCTTGAACTGCTGCCCTACCACTACTATAACACACTCGGTTTTGATGCGGAATTAATTGATTACATCGATCATGTGGATGACTTCATTGT
>NZ_JAQAGZ010000047.1 GCF_027533625.1 Paenibacillus gyeongsangnamensis
TATAACGGATTTGATGAAAATCAAAGTCAACCAGTACCGTGAAAGATACGGACTTGAACCAATCTAACTCACCCAAATCTATGAGTAACGAGGAACTTATGATCTAGTACATTCAGTTAGAGGGAACGCGGAGTGCTGGGAAACTGGCACGCTCCGTGTGGAGCAGGGGAAAAGCTGGAGATCACTTCAAACGCTTACCTATTGCAACCGATAGCTGAATACAAAAAACCAAAAAAGTCGGTAATCCTTAGAGCAGGAAAACCGACTTTTTTTTGGTAAAAACTGTCCTAGCGTGGGTTTTACGTTATTTGGCTGGCGGTACCCCTACTAAGAACGCCCAAGCTGCGTTAGGAACCGGGCGTTGGTGGTTTAACGATTTAGATAAACAATGAGCGAGAAACAATGACCAACAGAATAAACAGTACGAGAATTACACCCGTCGTCGTAAACAAACCAGCACAGCTGCCTACTCCACCTACTCCACCTAATCCATCAAATCCCATAGTGACATCCTCCTTCCCGTTTCTTCTGCCATTATATGAGTCCAAGTTGCTTGGAGTTTGGACGACTTTAAAAAATGTGTCAATATCCAGAGTAATCCGTCGTTCCGGATTTTCATAGATTTTCATATACCTAAGGTATCCCATAGTAACCCCCTTTCAGGAATAGACGGTTGCATAATGCCTCCGTCTATTTTGCTGTTATTCTGGGATTCAATTATCGTTATGGCGCGTCATCAGCGTTTGCTGCGTCCCCTTTTAATTGTAGCGATGCTTACTAAACGTGTACTGGCGTTCAAATAGCCCCGGGAGATTCATACAATGCATCAGAAAGTATCTATATTCCGGCAGGAAAAACAGTTGATTATTACGTATGGACTGATAACAGTACATTTAAATAGGTATTAAAGTATATGGGGTCACCTCACGAAACGGAAATAATCGTACGCTATCGGCGATCCTGTCAGATTGAGTCCTATGAAGTTGCCATGATAGCGTCAGGGAAATCAATAATCGACCTTAATCTGACGCGATTAATCTCTACGGCTGACGTTCAGTTGAAGTATAGTTCATTATGACAAGTAAACCGAGGGACGGGCAGATTAGTGAAATTAACGACTAGTGTTTTATAGAATTATTGTTACTACTCAGGTACCTATATATGGTAATCAAGGGAGCGAACGAATCAAAATGTCGTAGTAATGATTTATTTAACATATTCGATCATTCGCTTCATTATTGAAATTTGTCCCAAATGGATGCCTTCGTGTAATAACACTAAGCTTGCGAATTCTCCGAAGGTTTCAAGTCCATTAAATGGATTATCCAGTCTCTCATTTATCTTCCCAGAAGGAATTTGTTGTAAACGGACCAACTGATCCTTTAATTGCAAGATGAGTTTATCTACAGAAGGTATATCTCCTTTCCATTCAGTCGGCCTTGTGCCTGTGTCAAATAATTCGATATAGTTTTCCGGCAGATGGATTGTAGATTTGTGGGGATAGCTAATAACTCCTTCTGTAATCGTTAATACATGACCGATGTGCCAATGGATCGTATTGTTAAAGCCTTCCGGCTTTACATCGATTATCTCCTCTGGGATGGACTCTACTGTACCGATAAAAAAACCTCTCGTCAACTCAAATTGTTTAAATACAAGGTGGTTCATCTCTCTCACCTTTCTTCTACATGATTTTGTGTCGTAAGAGCCACTCATAAAGCAACGGGTTGTTATACGTTATTGTCCCAATGTCATGACCGGCATCCGGATAAACGGTTAATTTTCCTTAATTCTCTCAGTAAAAACCTTCAATATTCCCTGCATATATTAGAAAAAGCTTTGGAAACGGGACGGAGAACTCCCTTTAATCAAATGGAAGTCACGATACTTTCGTTATATTCGGAAGTTATTAGCACAATTCGATGGGATTTTCATTCTTTTAGACCATGGATCACTTAATTCAGCTGCGATAACAACAAGGTCAGCTCTTGAAACTTTTGCATCGTTAATGTTTATTTTTGAAGACGGTATAGAATTTGTTGAAAAACGTGCTGCAAGTTACTACACTTTCTATAAATTAGAGGAATTGAAGCATCTCAACAATCCGATAATTGCAGATAGAATATCCTCAAGTTATTCTGTGGCGAAATTACAAGAAATGAAGAACTCAATCAAAACTAAACTAAATAAACAATCTCTGTATAAAGAGGTTTCCGAAATGCGCTTTGAACTTATTAAGAATCTTCGCAATGCGAAGCGCAAAGAGAGTGTTCATTGGTATTCTTTATATACAAAGAATAATATAGAGATCTTTAGTCTTAGCGCTCTAATTGTTTATGTAGACAGATTTGGCAACGATCTAAATAAATTATACTCTCTACTCTCCTTCGAAACTCATTCATTGAACGCGAACAGTGATCTGGATTTTCAAAAAAATCAGGTCATTTTCGATGATTTGAGGCACGAAAAGAATATTGAGACTTATGATCTTTTCAGACAAGTCCGAGACTTTCTTGCATTTCCAACATTTCATATTATATCTCGGTACTTAACTAAAGATGAAGTAGTTAATTTGGAGAATTCTATGAGAGAGATCGCGCTAGTTCTCAGAAACTCTTCTCAGAAACACAACCAGACAGTGCACTCAATTAAATGTTTGTTTATTCAACTAAACGGGTACGATAGCGTAATCATGCAGACTGCCGCGGCAGTCTGCTTTGTCGTTGAACAAACGGGCAGTTATCTTCATATGTGTGGGAACTGTCGCGGCAAGGAATACCTTTATAACGACTGTAATCTAAATTCATATTTCACCTAAAGATCATAAATCAATATGTGAGTTGTAATTAAAAATGTCGCTGATTTGAACATAAAATGTCGTTGAGTTTGAACATAAATGTCGCTGGCCCGTGCCTTGATGGTACGGGCTTTCTTATGTATAAGATAAAATTTTTTAAAGGGGTTGATTGAATGTCACTTTACTGAAACAGCTTGAACAATTGATTTTATAAATGGAAAATAAATTGTCATTTTTTAGTAAGAAGTATGGGATAGATGCATAAAGATTGTGTGATTTTGAATAAGATCTGAATAACTTGCAGAAAGTTCTGAATGATGATTGTCGTAATTTCTTGGCTTATTGATCAGACCCAACTTCTACGTATCCAAAAGGATTGGAGCCAACGGAAAAAAGCAAAATTAGCTTCCTTTTATAGATCGTTTGAGTTTACGAATGAAATAGCTGCAATAAAGACAGTCGCTTTTTGTGCGATTTCAACTGGTATATTCGGATTCCAAAACCGGAAGCGGCTAACATTGCTATGTAGACCGTTAATGAATAGTTAAATACACCTTTCAATCATTTTAAAAAAAATATATTTATTGTAATTAGCGATGTGGATTATAATGAATACCTCAGTGTCTTTCAATGCTGAAAAAATGATTGGATAGGAGCTTCCGAATCAATGGACTTAAAAGAGAATAAACGTCCGCTTAGATTTGCCCTGCTGATGGCAGCCTTTTCTGCGTTAGGGCCATTTAGCTTTGACATGTATCTCCCATCATTTCCACAAATGATGAAGTTTTTTGGAACAGACGCATTTATGATCCAAGCTAGTTTAACAGCTTGCCTGTTAGGATTAAGCATGGGGCAGATCGTAACGGGTGCTTTCAGTGATGTTTATGGCAGACGTAAACCTTTGATGATCGCTATGATTCTATATTCTCTTTCCTCATTTGGTTGTGCTTTTGCACCAAATATCACCGTTTTTATTGTTTTAAGATTCATACAGGGCTTTGCCATATCCGCTGGGACGATATCTAGTGCAATTGTTCGTGATTTATATAGTGGAGTTCAATTAACGAAGTTCTTTTCACTCATAGCGATGATTCGGAGTCTCGCTCCATTACTTGCACCGATTGCAGGGGGTATCGTTATTTCTTACACTACATGGACGGGTGTGTTTATCTTTTTAGGTTTTCTGGGAATATTTTTAACGGCTATAACGACATGGAAACTGAAGGAAACATTACCTGTCGAGCGACGTGTTCCCGGTAACGTTATGGAGTCTTTGAGGAACTTTAGAAGCTTGCTGCAGAATAGGACATTTATGGGTTATGCCCTCGTTCAGGGAATTATGGCGGGAGGCATCTTCGCCTACGTTTCCGGTACTTCATTTATTTATCAAAAGATTTACGGTGTGTCACCCCAAATGTTTTCAATGCTGTTTGCATTGAATGGAATTAGCTTAATCTTGGGATCTCAGATGGTTAGGGGGTTGGCAGGACGGGTGACAGAGCGTCGAATTCTTCTGACGGGGCTGTCATTAGCGTTTTTCTCCAGCACGACGGTCCTGGTCGTAATACTTACTCATGGCCCATTAATTGCGCTGGTCATTCCGCTCTTCTTTTTCGTTGCTTCGAATGGAATCACTGGACCTGCTTCTTTTTCATTAGCGATGGAATCGCAAGGGCACATTGCAGGTAGTGCTTCCGCAATGCTAGGTGTCATTCCATTTTTATTAGGTTCCGTTACTTCCCCCCTTGTGGGAATCGCGGGTGAATATTCTGCTGTACCGTTACGAGTCATTATTTTAACCACCAGCTCGTTGTCCATCATCGCCTATGTAAGCTTGGTTAAAAAAACTAAAAGATCGACCCAAAGATCATATACGTAATCATTGTTGCGATGTATATGCGGATAGAAATCTAAGAAATAGTTGCCAAGAAAATCCTTAGTGAAGCGAGGGGTTACTTGGAGATAGGATTTACCTATTCATGATACTGGTGTTTACGAATAATAAAGATTTAGACTGAACAATAATGTTGTAGACTGAAATGAAAAAGTATTAGACTCGTTTGGCGGCGCTAAACCGAGGGACGGGCAGTTATGCATGAAATGGAATGGGAACGACATTTGTCAAAAGATCGGAGAACATTCTCTTAGACCGACACACGGGCTGTGATTCGTCCCATCATGGAGGTTTCGACGGTAGTGGTCACCATAATTGAGTAATCATTGGGGTTATCGTGTCACGTGCTTTGTGTATCCATTGTCATTGTTTGCAACATTCATTAATGCCGGTGTAAAAGAAACGCCCAAGGAACGGTGAACCCAAGTGTAACTAACCACCGAGGCAGAGCGAATCGCTGGCAGCGATAAGGTCAGGGGTCCGCGCGTTTAGATTCAAACTATCTAAACTTAGCAATCCAAAAGAAATTTCTCGTTTTTTTTATGGTATTGTTAGTTTAGTCCATCATCTCGAGGAGGAGTCCTTATGAATTTTTCAGAAAGGTTGATTGGAGAGTTAAAACGGGAAGCGGAATCGACCCGGAGAGTGCTCGAAAGGGTGCCTTCAGACAAGCTTTCGTGGAAGCCGCATAAAAAGTCGATGTCATTAGGTCAGCTTGCTTTGCATACCGCAGGCGTACCAGGAGGCCTAGCTGAGTTTTTGGATGAACAGTCACGCGAAGTCCCGGTAGTTCCTCTGCCTGAGGCAACATCGTTGAACGAGATCCTTTCGGCGTTTGATAAATACATGCTTTTGGCTGAAAACAAGCTTCTCGCATGGGGAGAAACCGGTCTGATGGAGACGTGGAAGCTTACCCGTGAAGGCATCGCGATCTTAGAGGTGCCCCGAATCGAAATGGTGCGTACATTAATGCTCAATCATTGGTACCATCATCGGGGGCAACTAACGGTTTATCTACGACTGCTTGAGGTCCCGGTTCCGTCCATCTATGGCCCGAGCGCCGACGAGATTAGCAACCAGAGTGGGCGAGCATAGCTGGCAACGATGAGGTCAGACACCTTAAATGAAAACGGCAGAGATGTCGTTTTTTTCTTTTTATTATTTTGTTTCCAAATTCCACACATATGGAGTGTCTAATATTGATGGATCGCAATGAATTGATGAGATGTGACAGTATCGCTAATTATTGAAGGAGATCTGCCGCGATAAATACGGCAACGTTACTGCGCTAAACATTCCTGTTAGTCCTAAGAAATGGACTTTGAAAAAAAAGGAGCGCCTCGGATGGGTCTGTCAACGGGTTAAACCCAACACCATCAAGGAGGCGCTCTTTTATGAAGTTTAAACAATCAGACGCTCAAAATCAACGGATCGAACGAATTTCCACCACTCACCTAATTGTGGGAATCGATATAGCGAAAGAAACCCATGTAGCACAAGCAACAAATTTTCGAGGAATCATACTTACCAAGAGGCATCTTTCTTTCTCCAATACAATTGAAGGTTATATGAAGTTAGAACGATGGATCGATGAAATTCAACAGAAGCACCATCTAAAGAACGTCATAATCGGTATGGAACCAACAGGGCACTATGGATATAACCTTGCCAATTGGCTTGCGGAAAAGGGCAAAGAGGTTGTAATGGTGAATCCAGCTACCACCAAACGAAACAAGGAAAACCGCGATAATTCCCCATCCAAGAGTGATCCGAAGGATGCACTTGTCATTGCTGATGTGGTTAGCCGAGGCTTCTACTATGATTACGCTAGGCACGCTATTGTCTTTCAAAGGTTGCAAACGATGATGAGTGACCGGGAATTTTGGGTAACGAATAGTGTACGATTTCAAAACCGGATTATTCGCTGGTTAGACATACGCTTCCCAGAGTATTTCTCTGTATTTAATAACTGGAAAAGCAAGCGTTCGTTAGCTACCCTTAAAGAATTTCCCCTGCCGCAAGATATAGAGTCTCTATCTGTACCAGAAGTGATTGCAGGCTGGCGGAATCATATGAAGCGAGCCGGTGGCTCACCGGCATGCAAATAGCTGCACAGCTTATTGCCACAGCTAAGCAATGTATAGGTGACACAACCGCTCTACTCGAAGCAAAACAGGATCTCAAGCGGTTATTAGAAGAGTTTGAACGGATTATAGAAGTACTAGATACAATTGAAAAGGATATCGAAGTATTGCTCAGCGGTATTCCAATGGCCAACCAATTACGTTCGATCGGCCTGGGGTCTATCTGTATTGCAGCAATTCTGTCAGGTACTGGTGATCTCAGACAGTATGCCCACGGACGCCAGCTATTACGTAAAGCAGGATTAAACCTAGCTGAAAGCACCTCAGGAAAGAGGAAAGGCCAGATCGTACTCTCCAAAAGGGGGGACGCTACGTTGCGTAAATATCTATATCTAGCCACACTGCAGCTCATTGGAAATAATCCTGTATTTCAGCAACTTCACGAGTACAATGTTCAAATCAAGAAAATGAAGAAACAACAATCGGTATTTAAAGTGATTGGAAAACTGGCCCGAATCATCGTTGGTATAGCAAACCGAGGAGAGGTCTTCTCTTCAGAAAGAGTTGTTCCTCCATATAATCAAGCTGCTTAAGACAGATAAAGAACCATGTGTATTGACTCATTCGCAGGATTGAAAAAGAAAGCACGGAGGACCGAGTTACTGCCCGATAAGGGCTCAGACCCGTCAGCTAAACGTTATCGGTCTCCACGCCTTGGTCAGGTGTAACGAAGGAATGTAAGGGCATAGACCCGTAGAGTCATGGGATGGTGAACCCCAAGGTAAGTGTGGAGTATGCGTGCAGAAGAATAACCCTTGGAGAAATGTTCCAGCACTTCTTCTGTTCCCGTATGCCCAAAATTGGGATAGCTATGTCTGATAAGCTCTCTCCTGAATAACATCTGCAAACCAAGGTGTTAAAATCCTGCGAATGAGTGAGTATATGTGAGATAAACCATTAAAACCGAGGGAAGGGGTAGTACAAGCGTAGCTGCCACGAAGTGGGAGTTGATGGAAAAGTTAGTGCCTGCTTACCCATGATTTCCCATGTTCGGAAAAACATTTTTTTGTTTACTCTGTGTGCCTTCTTCCCAGTCAACGGATCATCGATATAAACATGATCCGGATCAAAGCCGATCAATACCACAGCATGCAGATCCAGCGGAGTTTTAATTTCTTCATTCCCATGCTTCCAAGTTTTCCATCGATCCGGTTGCTTGTAGTCGCCTGTAGTCCATACAACTACAGGCTTTCCCTTTATGATTTGGGCAATCACATCCCTCCATGGTTTACCGGTCAAGTTTAGAGCAGGATCCGAATCAATGAAATCAGCCTAAAATTAAATCAGTTACATGTTAACAAATGTAACATTTTGTATTGATTTCTTTGATGAGTAATGATATAAATGTAATTATTTGGCTTGTCTATTTCATTCAAGAAATGGATAAGAATGATTGGTAATACGGTTTAGCCCTTAGATGAATGTTCCAAGATAAGTGAGGAATACCTGTGAAAATGATCGATTTGCGAAGCGACACGGTGACGAGGCCCACCCGAGAGATGTTAGAAAAAATGATCCGTGCGGAAGTGGGGGACGGTTCTGGATGAACGCATTGCCAACATTGAAGCAATCGGCATGTGCAGCTATGAGGATTGGGTAACCGCCCGTCTTAACGACCCTCAGGACATTATGAGCGTGGTCCTTCCGGGAATGCTGATATACTTCGATTTACCCGACCTGGATTATCAATGAGGATGGAGGCAAGTTATGAATAATGAGGTCAGATACCATATGTTACGCCCCGATCAGATCGTAGCCAGAAGAAAGGAATGTCCGGTAGTCTACATACCGATAGGAACTCTGGAGTGGCATGGTGTGCATAATGCTGTAGGCGCGGATTCATTGCAGGCTGAAGGGATTGCCGTCCGATGTGCGGAAAAAGGAGGAGGGTTGGTTTTTCCGCCCTTATATTATGGTGAGAGCAGGGTTGAGGCTTTAATGGAGGCAAATGCGGCCGATAGGCATCTTATAGCTGAAAAGATGGAGCTGGACCCCGATAATTTCCTGCCTGAGCGAATGCCTTTTTCCGCTACGGAGCAGGTTCTAGGCTATGAAAAACTGCTTCTGCATATTCTTGCGGAAGCCGAGTCATTAGGCTTTAAGGTCGGGGTATTGGTAGCCGGGCATTACCCCCTGATCGACCTCGCACGGGCCGCAGTCCTTACATTTAATAAAAGGCATTACAGCCGTTACCATGGGATGCTGGCATGGGCTTTTGCAGATCATTTACTGGTCGACCATCTCTATGACTGCGCCGGGGATCATGCAGGCGGATGGGAGACATCGCATATGATGGCCCTTCATCCCGAGACAGTAAAACTGGACCTCCTTCCTCCAAAAGGAGAAAAGCTTATCGGCGTCGGCGGAAAAATGGACCCAAGGGATTCAAGTGCGAGTTTTGGAAACGAAATTATCGAGATCGCTTCGGATATTGCCGTAAAGGAGGTTTTCCATAGGCTAGAGAACAAACATATGTATAGCGGTCATGGAAAATGCTTGAGGGAGGGCTTATGGAAAGACACCCATTGACGCCATGTCGTCAAGCCTTGCTGATTGATTTTCATTTTGATATTTGTTTTGACTTCTAATTCCGGAAGTTTTTTATCCCACTTTCGCTAAACGGAATGTCAGGCAATCTTAAAACATATTCACAAAACCCGTATTTTGTACATATGTCTATGGATCTGATAAAACGCCGCGCGCCAATTTTTCAATAAACCAAGTCGTAACAAACAATCAATCCCCATCGAAGTGCCAATAACTTTACTCCCGTCACAGGCTACTAAGCAGTGCTCGTTAACCCTCACCTAGTTAAAAAGAATAAAGAAAACAGCGACAATACTAGATCTAAAAGTTGGTCTGACATTGCTACTGCTTGCGAATCAGCTTAGTAATCCGCCCATGCTGCGTCCACTCGGCGACGTACACGTTATGCTGCGAATCGACGCAAACCCCGTGCGGTGAGCTGAACTTATTAGGACGGAAATACTCCGGCTGCAGATTCGGCCAGCCCTCTTGCTTGTAGGCCTGCTGATCTTCACCAAGATGGGCGATCAGCCGATCGTTCTTATCAAAGATCGTCACCCGACTATGTAGGTCCGGGAAGAAGACTTCGTCTCCATCATAGTAAAAGCTGCAGGGCATATCCATATCATCCGTGATGAATCGCTTATGTTTCCCGTCCAGCGTAAACACCTGAATTCGGAAATTGCCCCGGTCGGCGATGTAGATTTCCGGCTCCTCGTGACGCAGATCAATCGAGATTCCGTGGGGGCATTTCATCTGGCCGGGCTCGGAACCTTTACCACCCCAGGAACTTATGTAGTTGCCTTGAGTGTCATAGTGATGAACCCAGCATTGTCCGTAGCCATCGGTGACCAGTATGTCGCCGTACGGAGTTACACAGATATCGGTCGGGGCATATTTATGCTCGGCATCATAGACGTTCGGCAGATCCGGAACCCCAAGCTTAAGCAGCTGCTCACCTTCCAGCGTGTATTTCGCCGCGAAAGCCAGCTTCGAATCGGTAACGTACAAAAATTGTTCATTACCTTCTGTGTGCAGATAGAAACCATGCGCCCCTTCGAACTCTTCGCCCCAAGACGACAAATATCTGCCGTCCTTATCAAACTTGATACAGGATGGCTTGCCGGTATGAAATATGTAGACGTTGTCCTGCGAGTCCACGACAATTCCATGGGTATAACCCAGCGTTACATGGACTGGAACCTTCGCCCAACCTTCTTGTACCCCATATTGATGCGTACCTCTTCCAACGATCACTGCAATCCCTCCGCTCAAGTATATTTAATAGTTACAATCACGGCATTTGTAAACGCTATCTAAGTATAGCGAATTTATTCAATACAATTTATTTGGAGGAGCTGTACACCAACGGATTCAGCCTACTAGCTGCCAATTCGCCGGCATGTAAGCCCGGTAACCATCTATCTAGGTCATTTTTCCGGGCGTTACTATCCGGCTCGGCTATTCGCGTGTTATCGGCAAAATAAATAACCGTCATCACTTCCCGCATTCTGATTGTCGGGTTTCCGGGGGCGCTGTGGAGCGTCCATCCCGCATGAAACGTCGCATCGCCGGCTTTCATAGCTCCGTACGTTACCCTACCAAAGCCTTTACTGTCGATATATTCTTTCAAAGTTTTATGGGATTCGTCGGAAATGACCAATTTACTAATATAACCGGACTTATGGGACCCCGAAGCAAACGTCATTGATCCCATTTCCTCTGAAATATCTACAAGCGGCATCCACATCGTAATGGTATGCTCGGTTTCGAGCGGCCAGTAAATCTGGTCTTGATGCCATGGTGTATGCCCGCCTCCGGGCTCTTTGAACAGGGCCTGGTCATGATAAATACGCACACCTTGGACTCCCATTAGCTCGGCCGCAATCTTGGCAAATCGCCTTGCCGTGACAAAGCGCTTAACCGCCGGATTCGTTTCCCACAAATTCGTAATTTGGATAAAAGCTTTTCCATAAGTATCCCTCTCGCTAAGAGGCTTCGTATATTTCCCAATTTTCTGTGCTACCACTTCGTAAGAGATCACTTCACGGTAGGCGGCAATTTCAGCCGGATTGGCCGCTGCTTTGATCAGGATGTGTCCGTCCTGCTGATAGGAAGCAATTTGCTGCGGGGAAAGTGAGTAATCCCCTTCTAATTCGGGCAGATCCTTACTATGTTTTTGCATGCTACATCACTCCTTGGTTTTTGATATCCACTAACTCCAACCTTATAGTTGATTCTCATATTATTGACAGTATATGATAAAACGCTAGGAGAATGTTTGCAATATTTCACAAAAACGTATATTTTCGAGGGTAACAGTAGGGCACCAAAATTTTTCAACTAACGTACTCCGTTAGCGCAATTCTGCCATGCTGGGATGAAGTTATTATCTTAAAGGATATATAAGTGTAATTGCTTCCTTTCTTAATTCCTCATAAAAGAAATAATTATGGTCTGCGCCAACAATACAAAGAATCCTTTTATCGGGATTGGCTTTAAATGTGTTTACTACCCGTTTAATCATAATATGGTTCCTGACTATCCACCGAAAATTTTGCGATACTGGATTGATCTGAAACAACCAATCATATTTTTGCTTGGATAAATTATCAAACTCCTTCGAATTAAAAGGAATAGTTCCATAAGAGTGAGCATTCATTTGCTTTGAAAACCATTCGTCATCAATTTTCTCAAGCTCAGCCTTTTCCTCTTTTGAATAATCTTCGAATGGCGAAAAATTGTTCCAGACATCCGGTTCAAACCAGTCAATGGGGACAAACTCAATACTGTGCTCTTCATATAAAGGGAAAATCAGTTCCCAATATTCACTAGCGGGTTCTCCCCAATAACCTTTTTCATTTTTGTTATTTAAGTACTTTTCCCAGCTTCTCGGATGAACTTCGCCACATATAATATCCGGCTTAAACTCCAAAATAATCTCCTTATAAAGATCGAGAGGACATTGATACCTATCTCTTAATTCATTATTATGTATCGTCCCTAAGATTCCAACAGTGGTCATAGCATAATTCCCCTCTTTTAATTTATCTAAGTTTGATTTAATACGTCGATATTACCATAACATGGAATTGGAGTCCCCATGTTTTTTTGTGATTTTATACCACTATTTCTGCGCATAACTGCACGTTAGTTCAGCGCCGCCGCCTGAGTCCAATATTTTACGGCAATAACCGGCGTCAACTTGTTTGTGACTGAGCGGAATGTATGACTTTATCACCAAATTCCCTTAAATAGAATAAGTAATCGTTGTTCGAATCTCCATAGTTGTACAGCTTGTTGTACATTCGGACCACTACAAGATCGAGCTCGGGCACGACGAGAAGTAATGGACCTGTGACCCCAACGATCTGATAGGAGCCGCACGGCACCGCTCGTCCAATTTCGCTTTGGCGTGCTTCCCGCCTTTTAACATACCAGAGGAATCCGTTTTGCGGCAGCTCTGCGTCATCGAAGGAGGGACTTTGTACGGCAGTTGACAGGTCGATGGCTTGTGAAGGAATGACCTGCTTACCGTTAATAAATCCTCTCTTTAAGTGCAGGTATCCCCAAAAGGCAAGCTCACGGGCAGAGACGAACAGGTGGCCGAGCCTGGACTCCGGTGGCCCAGCAGGATCATGGATCACTCTAACTAAAGTTTCATGGTCAGCTCTTCTCCACGTTGTTTCCCGAAAGTCTAGCGGGCCGCAGATGCGTTCTTGGATGATCTGTTCAACGGATTGCTCCATTACTAATTGAATGATTTCTTCGAGTATTTGAATGCCATTATTATTGTAAGCCCAACCGCTGCCGGCTTTAAAATCACGGTACAACCCGCCGTGGTCGTCAGTTCTCAGTCCGTAGGAATAAGTGAGTAAGTGGCGAATCGTCGTGCCTTCCAATAAATCCGTATGATAATTGTCCAACAAGGCAGTGACCTTATCATCCAGACGTAACTTGCCTTCATATATGGCTAGGGCAGCAGTTAATCCAATGTAGCTCTTCCTTGCGGATGCAATGTAAAATTGAGAGTCGGGCTGTACTTCCCTGGCTCCCGCTAGCTGGGAATGATGACCGGAGTAATGCTCTGCAACGATTTTATCCTGATGGATGACAACGATGGCCGTTGCCGAGCCTTGATTTCGTCTATTGATCTCTTGACTATACTGTATGAGCTGATCGAACCGATTACCGAGTTCCTGTGGAAGCAGCATTGGAGGGCTCCTTTCGATGGATGATCTCTATATTTCTATAAAGAGCTTCGACTCTCCTTTTGATTACGTAAATCACGTAATTCATCCTCCGCATACTGTTCCCCTCCTTTTAGAGGATTTTTGGTTTATTTTAATACCCGTTACTTCGATAAATCGAAAAAGGAAATGCCTAAAGCAAGCTCCTCCACTATCGTCTCCATTAGTTTAAGAAGATACTTTCCAATCATCCTTAAGCATCCCATAAACAAAGTGATCAATAAAACGATCGTATAGCCATTCGGTCTGTCGAATTAGCCCCTCATTCATAAATCCTAGTTTTTCCGGAATAGCTCTACTCTTTAAGTTACCAGAACCACATCGTATCTCAACTCTATTGAGTCCTAACTCGTTGAATGCGTAGTTCACCATTATTTTGCAGGATTTTCTCATAATTCCATAACCTTGGTATTGTTCACCTAACCAGTAGCCTATACTGGTTTTCTTATTTGCCCAATCAATAGAATGATATCCTATGCAGCCAACAATGTTCCCTTTAAACCATATTCCTGTATTGAATCCGTTATTAGAAGAATGTTGTTTCTGACAAGATTCAATAAATGATTTAGTATTTTCTACATCAATCGTCCCATCAACCCAAGGAAGCCACTCTCGAAGATAATGCCTCGAACCATCTGTTACCGCATACAAGCTTTCAGCATCGTCAGGTTCAAGCACTTTTAGAATAATATCATTATCAACTATTAAGAACATCTTCACCACTCCCTTGCAAAAACCCACTTAATGGCATCTTATCAATAAAAGCACATTTCTGCAGCATTAACTTATTCAACTATGCTGCCCGATAGCTCAATGACGAAGAGGAGTTACTTGTCCCCTCTCCGCCCACCACAGACGTACCCCAATCGTAATTTCAGTATACCTTTAATTCCTCTTGTCGGAAATGAGATAAAGTTTTTGTCAAAATCGGGAGTGGGATAAAATTCTTGTCAAGGAGAATTGACAAGAACTTTATCCCATAAAACAAGAAAGCCGCGATTTACGCGGCATTTAATGAGATAATGTTCTTGTCACCCGACAACTATTGTCTTCATTAGGTTTACCGAATGATGATTTAATTACCTTCCCTAGATAATAATGCGCGGATGATCGAGGTAAGTTCAACTGTCGCTTCCATCTTGTGAAAGGGCTCACCACTTTCATATTTATGAAGCTTATTCAACAAGCTATTGCGCAAAAAATGCTTTTTTTCTTGTGTTCGATACTTCTTTATACAGTTCAGTTTCAAGAATTTTGTCAATCATAGACTGTTCCTCTTGTGTGATCGTCAAATCGTTTAACACCTGCAAGTTCGATTTCAATTGATCAACCGTGGCGACACCGATAACGGCAGTCGAAACACTTGTATTTTGCAGATTCCATTTGATGAAAATTTGGGCTAATTGCTGTTTGTCAAGAAATCCGGCTTCCTCCCCCATTGCAAAAAGCTTTCCTTTCATGAACAATTCTCTTGTTAATATACCCATAGATTTATGGTTCGCGGCTGGTACAATTTCGTTTTCCATAAACCTATCAGCCAAGTTGTAGTTGATGTAAATCGAATCAAAACAGCCTTTGTTAATTTGTTGCAGATAAACATCATTCCCGGAAAAAGTATCCGCGTTAGCAAATCTGATCAAGCCTTCTTGTTTTAAGACTTGAATATTGTATGAGATTTTATCCAGATATTCAGGATCCGCATCTAGAGCAGCTTTCATAAAAGCCAAATTAAATATATCAATCTTCTCTAGCTGCATCAGCTTCAATATGCGAATAACTTCATTTCGCAGCAGTTGAAAATCGCTCATTTGGCGATTATTAGGATCATAACTGTAGCACATACCTTCTGGACGTGTCTGAATCAGAATCTCGTGGCTTGGAGCCAATTTTTTTAGCAGCCGGCCAAGTGCCTCCTTCTCTGAATCAATCGTAGCATCAAAAAAGTTGATCCCACTTTCTAATGCATGAATCATAATTTCTTCACGATTGCTATCCCCAAAATTGGGGAAAATATGCCCGCGTGTAACAGCCTTATCAAAATCATCTTGAAACCCCTTAATTCTTCCACCCGGATAAAATTCATGACCGCCTAATCCGAGCATCGAGACCTTCCATCCTGTGTTTCCATATTCTCTAAAAATCATACACATTCCATTCCTTCCCCAATTAAAATTACTATTCAACTTAAACCGTAATGACTATCAAGTCTTTCTCAACAGAGACCGGATCTCCTATCGGTGATGTCAATTTGCATGGAAAAATTCATCTTCATAAATTACTCTTCAATCGGTATGATTAAACCGGAAGTTAGAGCTCAACCTAGTCATTCAACTTCCACCATCGTACCATTGGCAAGTTTGATTTTTCTCATGGAACGAATACCCCCTCCCTGCATCCAAATTACCTATTTTAATATGAAATCAGCTGTATGTATTGATATTTACTGCCAGCGTAGAAAAGGCCGCCCGACGATCCCACGATAGCCTCATCGTGATGTTTTTGAACTCTTGTATCCGTTAGCGCAATGACGTACTTTTTCTTCGCTAGCATCTCATCTCGAGTATGGAACATAGGTTATGACAAGGGTATGATTTTGGGATTAATCGCATCGGAGTCGAAGAACGAATAGTCTGGGTAGTATACCTTGGACCCATCCTTTTATCAATCATGAATAAACATCGATTGCTTTACATAACGTGAATTTTCCAGCTCATCAACAATAAAAGCTGCCACATCGGCACGTGATACTCTGCCCAGCATGGAAGGTGGAAGGATCCGTGCTTATATTGTCCTTTTGCTGGTCCTATCGTGAGCGTAGGCGGCTGAACGATCGTCCAATCCAATCCACTCTGCCGCACAAAGTCGTCCTGTTTCTCTTTTGTCATGAAATCCCCTATAAGTAAACAATGAAACAAGCTTTACCAACGTCCTCATTCCGAATCCAAGCTGCTGCCTGCTTGCTCTACTAGTACCGAAACCGGTGAGGACTATCATTCTCCTAACCCCATGTCTTGTCATCGCGTTCACAATTTGCTGCGTCCCTCTGGAGCATACATCAGAAGGAGTGCTTGTGGTGGCAGACAGCAGTTCCGGATGCTCCAGATTCGCTTGCACAGACGGTTGACGTTGATTTGTCCGCCAGCTGACGCGTCCGCTCAAGCGGCGCCCGCACTGGACACATGCAGCATTAAAAAAGATGTCGTATAAAAATCATTTTAATATTGTTCGATTTAATTTATTCTCCAATAAACGCCAACCCTCAATACAATCCGTTTTCGTAATAAATGCCTCAAAGCCATAATCCAAATACATATTTATAGCTCGATAACTTGTCGTTTGAGTGGTTAAATATGCTTTTGTATGGAACCGAGATAAGATTTTAAGGGCAGCACTAAACAATGGTTTTGCAAGTTTCTTTTCTTGATATGCCGGCTTTATTCCTACCCAGTGTATTCTTCCCCATGTTTCCATTTCGTCAAGTGTACCGTACCATGCCGTAGTTGTTCCTATTACTTCTCCATGTTCGTTTTCCATAAATAGACAGCGCAATGACATCTCATCAAGATGTTGTCCGAATTCTTGACCAAAACGCGTTAGAGCCGCAGCTTCATCTTTAAACTCGTTTACGCTTACCTCGACAGCTGCCCAAATGTGTTCTTCACCCTTGTTGTAAGTTCTTATCTTATATTTATTGGGAACTGAATATTGCGGAATATTGAGCAGATCTCTCCTGATCATTGTAAGTGAAATTCTTCTCAATTAACTCAACTCCATTATTTTATTCAATTTCACCTTTTTATCAAGCATACTCTTTTTGGGGAGCCTTATAAATACAAACTTCCTACTAAAGAAAAAAAGGACCTTTAAGCCCCATTTCCCATATACATAGCTATGAATGGCCTCGCGACGAGTCCAGAGGACGCTTCCCCGAACCCTCATGCAAATCCTGTTCCTATCCGTGAGTCTTGCAATATGGATATTTTACCTCCGTCATCGATCTGTGCGGAGACACGGTGAAGATTTCGGACAATCCAGGTGAAACAAAAATTAATCACTGCTGCAGAGAAAACAATTGCCGGAATCGAAGTCATGCATATGATAAAGAAAGGGCAGGTCGAATGCATTCATTCGTCTGTCCTTTCTGCAGTACAATTAATCAATAATATGTTTGGTTTAACAGCATAATCAAACAACAATAAGGCGACTATCTTTGATTCATTTTAATAGTTGCACCAAAACCTTAATTAATTTAGTCTTAAAAGCACGTTAATCTATGCTAAAAGTATTTGAACAGAGGTTCAACCTTTATCATTAATCACGCTTTAAATTCAAACCGAATAGTCGTAAAATAAACAAAAATAGATTAACGAAATTTAAAAACAAAGATAATACAACAAATGGAATCTCTTCTTGAGTTACACCATAGTGGGTGATTCGTGATATATCAAATAACGTATATCCAATAAAAATCAGTATCCCAAGCAATGTGTAAATCCATGCAGCGGTTGTTGAAAAAGGAACAAAAAAATTGACAATACCCATCCCCAATAAAGCTATTATTCCGATAAAGAGAAACCCACTAAGAAAACTAAAATCTGACTTAGAGATTGTTGCATATAAAGCAGCTCCGCCATATGCAATCACTGTTACGGCGAATGCTTGCAGAACCATTGAAGCTCCAATTACAGAAACATAATTTGCTATAACTGGATATAAGGTTATTCCAGAAATAATTGTAAATGAATATAAAAAACCATAACCCACCCTCTTACTGCGACGAATGAACGTAGCAGCAATAATCATAATTAGTTCCACCACCATCAGTGGTAAAAATAAAGCCGTTGGCACATATTCACCGATATTAAGTCCTACAGAAGCAAACAGTAAGCTAAAAAATAGGGCTGGAAAAATGTGCCCCATGGTAACTCTCGACGAGCCAGTATAACTATTTGGGTACATGTTTTTTACCTCCTATACAGGTCTATTTATATTATAATCTATTTTCAATTAAAATTTACGTATTACAATGAAGAATTAGTCCAATTTTTCTGATATTCAAGTGTTACTGCTAACGCATAATGTCCGCGAGTTGACGGCGTAAGTTGTCCTGCTGGTGACGGACAATCTGTCCACGCAATGCCTACACATTCATGGAAGGCATCCTTTTCCTTTTCTGTAATCGGTCATTATATTCAGCAACTCTCGGATAGGCAATCCCGTCAGCAATTGGGCATTATCTTTCAGCGGAAGAGTTCTATTTCATGGAATGGGAAATTTGCATACCAGCAGCTTCTTTAGTTACAATTTAGAAGTAAGCAAAAAATCTAATTTGGAGGTTCATACCATTGAGCTCTCACGCCATAATCAACACAGTTAATGTTGCACGTCTTATGACAATTGGAAAAGTTGAATCCGTCAGCGAAGAATTTTTTGATGTACAACCCCCGCAGTTCAATAACACCATTAGATGGAATTTAGGTCATCTAATCGCAGTTATGGATTCACTAGTGTTCAAACGCATTAGTCAATCGTCAAAGCTTCCTGAAGGATTTGTAGACCTTTTTAAAGGCGGTACAAAGCCTTCTGAATGGACGACTACTCCTCCTTCAAAAGATGAACTTATAACTCTGTTGAAGCAGCAATCTAACGACTTAAACGAAACCTTTGCCAATAGAGCAGAAGAAAAGTTAGAAAATCCATTCCAAATTCGTGACTTTAAGCTTGAAACGGTTGGCGATGTGATCGGCTTTGCCATTGTACACGAAATGATGCATACAACCACCATTTCGGATTTGTTAAAGGTCATCAACTATCAGAATAATTAGCTAATCAAAAGCGGTCAGTTGGAAAATCACTGATCGCTTTTCGTTTTTGTGGCGATTTGCATGAAACTTCTCTTATCGAAATTGTACTTAAATTTTATGATACAAAAGCATCAAGAATATCACCAATCTCTTTCCAATCCCTTACTCTCGTTATCCTATCATGTTGACACTCTTGATTATATGGCTTATCAATCAATAGAACGTTGATACCACCATCAGCTAAGGTGAGAGCATGTGCTGGATGGTCTTCGATAAAAAGTGATACCCCATTTAATTTTGCACATTCTAGCTTCCCATTCTCAAATTGCGATGCACATAGTGAAGATTCAACAATAATATCATTTTCTTTAATCCACTTTTTTGCGGATTCCATCCATTCAATTGGTCTTCCAGTCATAATTGTAAATTTTATTTTATCGACAAACCTAGATAGTGTTTCTTGTAAGAAAGGGTATGGTTCCATATGATGTAATTCATCTTGGTTAATGGTAAAAAACTCTTGAAATTCTTCAAAACTCTGCCCGTAAAGTTCGGATATTTCATAAATCGTAACTTCGTCGAACATAATATTCCGTTTAAGTTGTTTATTAAGAACACTTACAATAGATTTCCTTGTATCCATTAAAGTATCATCAAAGTCCAGTCCAATATGTATCACTAATTTTCACTCTCCTACTCAGATAAAATCCATGTTTTATCCATAACTTTTCATTACAAAAGCCACATGCCTAAAAGCCGTTCGAGTTCTCAACCAATAGAGTTACTTCAAGAGCCGTTCTCCCAAAAGGTACACCAGAACGTGGTGGACAATCGACACTAGAGCTAAGGATACGCCTAAAGTACGTTGTCCGGCTACGTACCACGCAACGGCAGCTAATACGGAGAGGATCAATTCTTGAATAAGGCGGAAGAGTTCAGGCATCGGGGCTACCTTACGGAAATCGATAAAGGTCCACACCGAAAAGACTAGTAATGGTGCGCCAATGCTCAACAAAGTGCTTTGGAACGTACTTTTGCCGGTTCGATACCCCCAGTAAGCCAGTGCAACCACGATGCCAAGCTCCATGAGGCCTCTCAAAACTAAGTTAACCCATTTTAAGAGCATCACCATACTATGAGGTCCCCCTGTAAAATTACTCATTTATACGTTCTTAAGACTTAATCCCACCAAGCATATAATTTTTCATCCGTTTCAAGTTCATCAGTTTATAAGCAGAAGGCAATAAAATCTTTCTTCAACGTATTAGTTACATACTCCTTTGGAACAAAAAGCGTGTCTAAAGATACTCTGTAATCTTTACGCAATGGGCTAGTAGCATAGCCTTTAGCTAATATGGTAGGATACTTTGTCATAAAGTTAAAAATTTTTTCTACGCTTGGAGAACTGTTATGACTTTCATGTGGGTCAATGAAATTATCATCAATTAGCTGTTTTTAAGATACTAATGTTAATTAAATCAAATTCCCTAACACTTTTGAATCCCCTTCCTGC
Organism: Paenibacillus gyeongsangnamensis; assembly: GCF_027533625.1. Classification (GTDB taxonomy): domain Bacteria; phylum Bacillota; class Bacilli; order Paenibacillales; family NBRC-103111; genus Paenibacillus_G; species Paenibacillus_G gyeongsangnamensis. The sequence continues at coordinate 20,929 of NZ_JAQAGZ010000047.1, forward strand.
TTCCCATTCACCAGAGATACCTAACAGTTTATCTCTCTTCTCATAATTCATATTGAACACGAAATCCCCCATATTATTGCCCCTCCAGCTAATCTGATCTATAAAATCGTGCTTTCATTGACAATTTGTTATATATCTCTAACTTAGTTCTTGATTAATTTCATCTATTATTTTGCCAATGTGGTATCCGTTCTGTTTTGCGTGTTCAAGTTTATTAAGATCAAACCAACGTTTCCCCAACTCCACCGCTTCTGGATAATCTTCTGTAAAACCATAAAGTAATTTCTGGGCTGTCTCCTTATTAAGATAACGAAGTATGTAATCCGTTCTTAAAACTCTTTGTATTTCGCCTAATCGTTTTTGATCGCATTGAATATCAATTAACCTTCCCTCAATGAATGTATTATTGGAATTGTTTAAGTTGGAGCCACCTGCCAAAAGGTCTTTAGCCGAGTACCTCACTTTTCCGACATTACACATGACAATGGCTCCAAAGCATAAAATACAAGGTTCTGTCGTTGTGTATAAAGTTAAATTTCTCATTTGTGTTTCTTTACTTACCTGCATCAATACATTGATTTCGGCATGTGCAAGTTTATTGCCGCATGTTTGTTTTACAGGTGCATAGGTTTCATTAATCCTATTTCTTCCACGACTAACGATATTATTTTGTTCGTCAACTAATACTGCTCCGATTGGTATTGAGCCGTTGCAATATGCTTCCCATGCTTCCTCAAAGCATATTTGCCAAGGGATTTCTAGTGATTGCCACATACATTTTTTATGGTGCTACAAGATGTCAAGACAGTTTTTTTAGATTTTTAAGGTGTGAAATCTTGCACAATGTTTGTTGTAATTGCCCCAAAGGGGCAAGCAGTTAATCGATCAGTGATGGAAATATTGAAAGATATTACCACTGAAGAAGATGTTCATAGGTTGAGGACGTAGCCCAAGCGAAGGCGCGGGAGAAAGGCTTTCTCTTTTGTCATTCACATGTGGATAATAGAATAACGTCACGGTTATACACAGCAGCCGGCGTATGGTTTTGCAGAGACTGATGCGGCAGATAGTGATTGTGC
>NZ_JAQAGZ010000048.1 GCF_027533625.1 Paenibacillus gyeongsangnamensis
CTGGATAGCCAAGTACGGACGGGATAAGCGCTGAAAGCATCTAAGCGTGAAGCCCCCCTCAAGATGAGATTTCCCAGTATGTAAGACCCCTTGTAGACGACGAGGTAGATAGGTTCGGGGTGGAAGCGCGGCAACGCGTGGAGCTGACGAATACTAATCGGTCGAGGGCTTATCCTACAGGTTTTGCGACAGCAAAACCACATCGGAAGCATAGGCTTATCCACAAAGTGAAGAAGAAGCTGACGAAGCGGATTCCGAGTACTTTGCGGGGGCCCCGGTAAAGCAAAAGCATAAAGAAAATTCAGCGAAAGTACAATGTTTCGATCCAGTTTTCAGGGTGCAAGCTCTGAAGCGCGCAAGCGCAGGTTTGGTGATGATGGCGGAAGGGAACCACGCGTACCCATCCCGAACACGACCGTTAAGCCTTCCAGCGTCGATGGTACTTGGACCGAAGGGTCCTGGGAGAGTAGAACGTCGCCAAGCCGACCCCACTCTGTGGGATTTTTTAATGAATAGTACGTCATCGGGCTCGGTAGCTCAGTCGGTAGAGCAGAGGACTGAAAATCCTCGTGTCGGCGGTTCGATTCCGTCCCGAGCCACCATGTTTGACTTAGTCAATCATGCGGAGGATTAGCGAAGTGGCCAAACGCAGCAGACTGTAAATCTGTTCTCGTCCGAGTTCGGTGGTTCGAATCCATCATCCTCCACCATTTTATAGTATGAGCCATTAGCTCAGTTGGTAGAGCACCTGACTTTTAATCAGGGTGTCGTAGGTTCGAGTCCTACATGGCTCACTTTTCAATTGAATATGCGGTTGTGGTGGAATGGCAGACACGCTATCTTGAGGGGGTAGTGGGCGTAAGCTCGTGGAGGTTCGAGTCCTCTCAACCGCACCAACAAATTTATATGCGGTCGTGGCGGAATTGGCAGACGCGCTAGATTCAGGTTCTAGTGGTGTAACAGCCGTGGAGGTTCGAGTCCTCTCGACCGCATCCTTATTTTGTGCCCTTAGCTCAGCCGGATAGAGCGTTTGACTACGAATCAAAAGGTCGGGAGTTCGAATCTCTCAGGGCACGTATGAAATACGATGACATGAGTTAGATGAGAACGAAGGAGTTCGTCGGAGCATAAACTTCGGTAGGATTACTTCGCAGTCGGCCAAAGGCCGCATCTCTCAGGGCACGTATGAAATAAGTGACATGAGTTAGATGAGAACGAGGGAGTTCGTCGGAGAATAATCTTCGGTAGGAAAGCTTCGCAGTCGGCCAATGGTCGCATACTCAGGGTAAGTATAAAAACTTTTCTTATCAACGGGACGTAGCTCAGCTTGGTAGAGCACCTGGTTTGGGACCAGGGGGTCGCATGTTCAAATCGTGTCGTCCCGACCATTTCCTTTGCATATCAAATAGCGGCTTACATAAGCAACGGACTATCCAAAAAGGATAGTCCGTTTTGTTTTGCGAATTTATAAGCTTCTGCGGACTTTTTGCTTTGCTCCATCTGCTTTTCATTTGTTCTATCAGTTTGACGATATCCTCAATCCGCTTGGCGTAAAGCCGTATTGACATCTTTGTTGTCCACAGGATATCAAAGATATGAGACTGAACCAATCCATTCGCCTATTGGCTTTAATTGAGAAACCCGGTAGCGTGTTTTGGAGGCGGAGATGCAAATTTGATATAGTAAAGCTTGGCCTGATCTTTACCTTTAAGCTTCGGAAGATCGGCTCCGAACGTCTTTTGGATTTCGGTTTCGTGGTTGGGGTGATATAGCCGGCTTTTGAAATTAACGCGAACATTTCGTCCGACAATAGCCAAAATTTGGTTTAAGATAAAGAAAAGAGTATGAGTCAGGAATTATATCCTTCATCATACTCTTATTTTTATAGATGTATTTGCTTTTTTAATTATGCACTAATACTAGCTTTATTTCCTTCAATCTCCCTAACTGGTTGCTTAAATTCTTTTTCCATTTTGGCTATGACTACTGTAGCCACTCCGTTACCAATTAAGTTTGTGATAGCACGGGCTGTAGACATGAATCTGTCGATCCCAAGAAGCAAAGCGATACCCTCAACTGGAACACTTGGGAATACAGCTAAAGTCGCTGCAAGTGTAATAAATCCTGCTCCTGTTACCCCTGCTGCACCCTTAGATGTTAGCATTAGAACCCCAAGTAAGACGATTTGTTGCCAAAGACTTAAAGGGACTCCATATGCTTGTGCGATAAACAAAGCAGAAAATGCTAGATAGATGTTCGTGCCATCCAGATTAAACGAGTACCCTGTTGGAATAACAAGACCCACAACCGATTTGGAGCATCCATAATCTTCAAGTTTCTTCACCATTTTAGGTAAAGCAGACTCAGAAGAAGAAGTTCCAAGCACTAGGAAGATTTCATCTTTAATGTAGCCGATAAATTTGAAAACATTAAAGCCGTAAAACTTAGCAATAGCACCTAAAACAACAATTACAAACACTGCCATACAAAGAAGTGTAAGAGCGAATAGCTTTCCAAGGGAAACCAAGGAACCCACTCCAAACTTACCAATGGTGTAAGCTATTGCACCAAACGCTGCAACCGCAGAGTAATACATAATGATATTAACGATTCTAAAGAATACTTCGGAAACCTTCTCAAAGAAATCAAGAACGACCTTTCCTCTTTCCCCCATCCCCGACAAAGAAGCACCAAACAAAACAGCTAAAACAAGTATAGGAAGTAAATCCCCTTTAGCTAATGATCCTACAAAACTGTCAGGAATGATTCCGAGGATATAATCCATGAATCCATGACCCTCGGCTGCCGCTTTTGTATATTGAGTGATATCTCCTTTTGCTAAATGAGCATTTACGCCAGTACCGGGATGAAATACGTTGGCAAAAAGGATTCCGATTGCTAACGCAACAGTGCTGACTACTTCGAAATATAATAAGGTTTTACCTCCAATGCGACCCACTTTCTTCATGTCACCCATTCCAGCAATACCAGTGACAATCGTTAAGAAAATAATAGGAGCAATAACCATTTTAATGGCTTTTACGAAGATGTCTGCCAAAACCTTCATGTTTCCTGCCTGTGTAGGAAAGAATACCCCAAACAAGACACCCAAGATCATGGCAACAATAACTTGAAACGTGAGACTCTTGAAATTAATCTTCATGAATTCCACCCTTAATTTTATTATTTTTTGTTTATAAATGTATCAAGTTGAAAAAAATATTCTATAGAATAATGGTCAAGTTTATTATTTTCCCAAATTTAATATGCGGAAATTATAACGAGGGACTGAAAAGGAAACTAAAATTGGAAGTTCCTCATTCTTTTTGTGTCACATAAGATTTCAAAATAAAGGATCGCTTTGCTGCCAATGCGTCCGATTTTCTTCATATCGCCCATGTTGACGAAACCGATGACAATCGTAAAGAATATGACGGGGTGTGATAACCATTTTGATCAATTTGACGAAAATATCGCCGAGCACCTTAAGCTGCGAGCCGAATTCCGGTAATAACTGGCCGATCACGATACCGATGATAATCGTGAAAAGGACCTGTATGGTTAAATTTTTCAGGTTGATTTCATTGATGAAACCTTCTTTCAAGTAATTTGTAAACGTTTGCTAGCAGTAGGGTGAGGTTACCGCTTTCAATGATACGTTTTTGTGTTATCATGATATCGCTTTCAAGTAAAGAAGGGAATCATTTGACCATAATGGTTGTTTTGATCTTTTTGGTCTCAAGGCAGGATGGGGTGGGGAACTGGGCATGGGAACAATTAAAAAACGCGGCCGTGGCCGCGCTCCTAAAGAATCGCATACAAATCAGTCTGTGCGGGAAGAAAGGAAATACCGGTTCACCGGCCGGCCGACGCCATACTGAAGGTCCAGCCGCAGCTCGCCGTTCTTCTCCAGGTAATCCAGATAGCGGCGGGCGGTCACCCGGGCGATGCCGACACCTTCCGCGACCTCTTCGGCGGACAGCGGCGCCGTGCTGGACTTGAGGAACTGGATGATCTGCTTGAGCGTCACCGCCTGAAGCCCCTTGGGCAGCTCGGTCGGCGCCGGAGCGTTATCCGCTGCCGGAGCGGCTCCCGGCTGCTGCTCCCCGCCGTAGCGCAGCCGATCGAGCTCCTGCTGGGAGACGCTGAGATCCTTCTCCTGGGAGGCCTTCATCGCCCTGTACTGCTCCAGCGCTTGCTTCACCCGTTCAAATTTGAACGGTTTCATGATGTAGTCGACGGCGCCGTTCTGAAGCATCCGCCGGATCGTCCGCATATCGTTCGCAGCACTGATAACGATCACATCGATAGGGAGCTGCTCCTTACGAATGACGCTAAGCGTCTCCAGACCGTCCATCAAAGGCATGAAGATGTCCAGAATCATGAGGTCGGGATGCTGCTCACGGGCCATGGCGAGCCCTTCCTCGCCGCTCGAAGCGACGCCGACGATGCGGAAGCCGGCGACACGCTCGACGAACTGGCGGTTCACCTCCTGCACCATGGGATCATCCTCTACGAGAAGCACGTTTATGGGTATAGGATGGTTTGAAGATGGCCTAATCATATGGAATGTCCCTCGCTTTGCTCATACCTGCTTGTCATAGGAAACGAGACGAGAAAGGAAGCGCCTTCGCCCGGGGAAGAGTCGATCTGCAGCGTTCCGTTGCCTCTGCGGACGATCCCGTCGATCAAATAGAGCCCGATGCCGCGGCTCCCCCCGGCCTCGGCCTTGGTGGTAAAGCCCCGTTCGCGGATTCTCGACTGGGTGGCCCGGTCCATGCCGACGCCGTTATCCTCCACCAGAACGGACAGAATTTCCTCGTCCTGTTCAATGCTGATAAAAATTCGTTTGTCCGCCTGACCGGACTGGAGCGCATCGAAGGCGTTCTCGATCAGGTTGCCCAGCAGGATGACGAAGTCGTGCTGATTCAGCTGCTCCGGAAACCGTTCCAAACGGCTCTGCCGGTCGATCTCCACCTCGATGCCCAGCTCTCGTCCGCGGCTGATTTTGCCGAGTAGCAGCCCGGTCAGGCTGTCGTTATTGAAGCGGTCGCTGAGGAAACGGGTTAGCTCCTCCTTCTGCTCGCTAACTTCGAACACGTATTGGAGCGCTTTCTCTTTGTTGCCGAGCTGGATCAACCCGCCGATCGTATGCAGCTTGTTCATATACTCATGGTTCTGTACGCGGAGCGCATCGACAAACGCCTTGACTCCGGTCAGCTCCTCCGCCATCCGGGTGGCCTCCGTCCGGTCCTGGAAGATCGCCACGGCGCCAACCGTCTGACCGTTGACCTTGATTGGCACCCGGTTGCTCATAATCAGCGCGCCGCCCACATTCAGCTCCTGGTTATAGATCGGGTGGTTCAGCTGCAATATCTCCGGCAGCCGCGTATCCGGGAGCACCTCCCCAATGGGCTTGCCGATCACGTTGCCCGAGATGCGCATCATCTGCTTCGCCTTATCGTTGAAAATGGTGATCATCTCATTCTTATCGATGGCGATGACGCCTTCATGCATGGCATGGAACGTCGCCGTACGCTCCACCAGCAATCTGGCGATTTCGTGCGGCTCCAGCTCGAACATCTGCTTCTTGATGTGCTGGGCGAGCTTCCATGAGCCCCAGACGCCGAAGAGCGCCGAGAGCAGCAGCACGGCAAAGGCCTGACCGCTCTGCTCCAGCAGCACCTGGCCCACCGTAGGCATGATGCGGCCGACAAGTGCGACGCCGACCTGAACATGGTCGGCGTTCATGATCGGCACGAAGGCGCGCAGCGCCGTGCCGAGCTCCCCCTTGGCCTTGGACACGTACGTGTGCTCGGCAAAGGCCGAGCCTTCGTCGGTCCCCTGCGACGGGGTGCCGATTTTGCTCTCGACCGGGTGGGACCACCGCAACCGGTTCATGTCCATCACAACGATGTACGTGGCATCGTTGATGATGCGGATGCGCTCGGCGGCCGTCTGGATGCCGCTTCGCTTATCCGGCCATGCGAGGCCGGAGAGCACCTCCGGCATTTGCGCAACCGTGCGCGCGGTAACAAGCAGCCGCCGCCCGAGCTCTTCCTCCTTCAGGCGAACGATGCCGCCGAGAAGGATCGTACCGCCGATGCACAAGGAGAAGAGGACGATGCCGAAGGAAAGAAGCGCGATTTTCCAATTGATTTTCAAACGCTGCAGCACCTGCTTCGGCCGCTCCTTTCCCGCTATCCGTATACGCCGTAATACCAGCTTCTCTTCATCATACCGCAGGCCTGACGAGAATGGAAACAAAAACAAAACAAGCCCATCCCGGGAATACCCCGGAAGACGGGCGAATGTAACGGGTCAGAGGTGCCAGGGCGCGCCTCACATGCTGCTGGAGTCCTTCTCCTGCTAACCGGATGACTTCTTATCCTTGGACGAAGACGAGCCGCCCGATTTCCCTGCGCCCTTTCCTTTCGTGGAGCCTTCCTTGGATTCACCGGCGCCGGATGTTCCCTGTTTCTTCTCTTCCCGGAAGGACTCGCCTTTCCGCATCTTTTCCTGGAAGTCGAACTCCCGCCGGAGCGTTTTCTTCTGCTCGGCTTCCAGCTTTTTCAGGTGGCTTTTCTCCGCCTTCCGTATTTTAGCCTGCTGCTCGAATTCCTGCTTCTTGGTCTCCTGATACATCTTCATTTGCTGCTGAAGCTGGGTATCGATCTGCTTGCCCTGCTGCTGCGATTGGGCGCCCGGTTTGGACGAGGAAGGCTGCTGCTTCGCGCCACAGCCCGTAACGATCAGCGATAATGCCGTACAGATCAGCATCAGGTGAAGTTTCGTATACACCCTGAACCCCTCCGTCTCGACTTTTCCTTAGTGTGTCCGGGGTACCGTCAAATCATGAGTTTCCGCGGCCGGCATTATTTTCGTGTATACTAAGGCCATAAGCCAGGATAAACGGCTACGCCGTCCTTGTCTTACAAGGACCAGCGTGTTTATCAAGGTTGATGCGAAGCTATAAGTTACGACAACTTATAAATTCTAATCAACGAAGGAGAGGTGCGGAAGCGAAATGAAACCCGTGCTCGGAACCATTCTCTTCGTCTTGCTCGGCTTAACCGCTGCGGCCGGCATCGGATTTTATCCGACGCTGTCCATGGCGCCGATCGTCAAGGACGATGAACAGACAGGCTTCGATCAAGAGCTTGTCATCAAATTCAGCCATGTCGTCGCGGAGAATACCCCAAAGGGGCTCGCCGCGTCGCATTTTGCCCAGCGGGTGAAAGAAACGACGGGCGGCCGGGTCAAGGTGGAAGTTTTCCCGAATGGGGTACTCTATACGGAAAGCGATGAATTCGAGGCGCTGATGCGGGGCAACGTGCAGATGATCGCCCCCTCTTTCTCCAACGTATCCGAGGTCGTCCCGGCATTCGCCTTGTGGGATCTGCCGTTTGCGTTCCGGGGCAACGAGGCTATTCTGGAAGCGTTCAGCGGCGAAATCGGCAAGCGGCTGTTCGATAAGCTCGGAGCGAAGAACACGGTAGGCTTGGCTTATTGGGGCAACGGCTTCCGCCAAATTACAAGCAATCGCGGGCCGATCGTGCATCCGTCGGATTTCCAAGGACTGAAATTCCGCATTCTGCCCAGCAAAGTGATCGAAACGTATTTTCACGCGCTTGATGTAAAGACGGTTCCCATTCCGTTCAACGACGTATATCGCGCACTCGAATCGGGTTCGGTCGACGGAGAGGAGAATTCGATCTCTAATATCAATTCGAAGAAATTTTATCAGGTGCAGAAGTACATGACCTTGAGCGATCATTCTTATTTGGGCTATGCCGTCTTGATGAACAAATCGTACTGGGACCGCATTCCGGCGGATTTGAAGGAACAAATCATGGACGCGATGCGGGAGACGACGAGCTGGGCGAATCAAAACGCCATAAGGATGAATCAGGAGCAGCTGATCGAAATCGAACGCCGCAGGGACATTCGGATCACAACCTTGTCTCCCGAAGAAAAAGCGGAGTGGATTCGCGTCTGGAACGCGCTGTATCCGCAGTTTGAGGGCATCATCGGGCGCGATCTGATGGCCAGCATCCGGAAGCTGCAGCAAAAATACGGCGGCTAGCGGCTCCCGTCCGCGTATGTTAAGGCCTTGCGCCCCGCGCAAGACCCATCCATCGTTTGCCTACACCGCGTCTGTGGACAGCACATAGACTTTGACGTTCTTCTTGACACCGAACTCCCTGGCATCGGCCAAATCCTTCATAAATATATCGATTCGCGAGCCCCGGATCGCCGAGCCGATATCCTCGGCCTGACGCACGCCGATCCCATCGATGAAAACTTTCGAGCCGATCGGAATGACGGACGGATCGACGGCGATCGTTCTTCCTTCTTCCGCTTTGCTGCCGCTATAGGTAATGCCGTAGCCGGAGCTGTTCGGAGTCTTGCCCGTAGATTCGAAGCCGGCTGTGTAGGCGGTCAGCGTTGTTGTCATGACCTGGTGGATGAGCGCGGTTTGCCCCGACGGCAGCGCTATTCCCTCATTCAGCGGTGGAATCTGAAGCCTGTCGCCGATAGAAAGCTGATTCGGGTCGGACAGAGCATTCTCGGCAACGAGATCCGATACGGAAATACCGAAGGATCTGGCAATTTTGTATAATGTATCCCCGGCCGCAACCTGATATTGCAAGCGGGCGGGGAGCTCGGCAGGTGAAGATTCCACCGGCGGCGGAAGCACGGGTCCGATCATTCGGGCGACGAAAGCCGGATCCGGCAGCGCCTCCGCAGGGTCGTCGTCCGCGTTATAGGCGAATGCCGTCATGGAGCCGGCAAGCAGCATGAGAATGAAGAGCGGGATGCATCCCGCAAGCATTTTTCGAACATTCATTATGGTGATCCTCCTCTAGAATAATTAGAAGTGATAGTCATAGAATTGCCCGATTTGCTAGGTTATAAACCTATGATTTTGAAAAACTAGTTTAAGATGGATCGCCGCGGTTTATTTAACCCGGTTAGCCGGGGATGAAGCATCGGACGGCAGATTGACACGGAATAGACATAAACAAGGAATGAAATGGTTTTCAGTAATAATGCAAAACATATTCGCATTACTTGGTCATGCCCGTTCCTTATGGTATACTTTTCCTGTCCGCTAGGGCGGACACTGACAATGATATGAATCGGCGTTATTTGCGATATGGAGGTAATATGGACGATACCGCGGTAGTACAGCTGCAATCGGTAACGAAAAAAATAGGCTCCAAAACAATAGTCGACGAGCTGAGCTTCGAAGTCCGGCCCGGCGAAGTTTTCGGCTTCCTCGGACCGAACGGGGCGGGAAAAACGACGACCATCCGGATGATGGTCGGGCTGATCTCCATGACCGGCGGCGAAGTGCTGATCAAGGGGTTAAGCGTGAATCGGCAGTTTGAGCAGGCGATGGTGCATGTGGGGGCGATTGTTGAAAATCCGGAGTTTTACGGCTTCATGAGCGGATACCAGAACCTCGTTCATTTTGCCAGAATGATGCCGGATGTAGAGAAGACGCGAATTGATGAGGTCGTCAGGCTCGTCCGGCTGGAAAACCGCATTCACGATAAAGTGAAGACGTACTCCCTGGGGATGCGGCAGCGGCTCGGGGTAGCGCAGGCGATTCTGCACCGTCCGGCGGTGCTCGTGCTCGATGAGCCGACGAACGGCCTGGACCCGGAGGGCATACGGGAGCTGCGCGACTATTTGCGTCAGCTCGCCCGGGAGGAAGGGCTTGCGGTAATCGTCTCGAGCCATCTGCTGTCGGAGATGGAGCTCATGTGCGACCGCGTGGCCATCATCCAGAACGGACGGCTGCTGGACGTCAGGTCCTTCAAGGAGGCGCAAAGCGAAGAGGAACGGATCGAGGTATGGTTCGACGTCGATTCGCCGGAGGCCGCGCTCCGCTTGACCGGGAAAGAGGCTCGGCTCGGCGTGGGCTCGCAGCTCATCGTAGAGCTGGCGAACCGCAGGGAGGCGGCTGCGCTCAATGCGAAGCTGGTCGCCGCCGGCATAGCCGTATACGGCATCCGTGCGCAGATCAAGACGCTGGAGGAGCAGTTCCTCGAGGTGACGAGGGGGAATCGGATTGACTAGCCTACTCAGGTTAATTCAGAATGAACAAATGAAAATTTATGCACGGGTACGGACTTGGATCATGCTGGGAATTCTCGTGCTGGCCGTCATTGCGATGGCCATCCTGATGAAATATGTCGTGGAGACCGGCATGAATCATGTGCTCCAATTCATGTCGTTCACGACGAATATAACGGGTTTGGCGTTTATCTTCGCCGTGATTGTGGCGGGGGATAGCGTTGCGGCGGAATATACGTGGGGAACGATCAAGCTGCTGCTCATCCGGCCCGTCTCGCGAGGGAAAATATTGCTGGCCAAATATATCTCCGTGCTGCTCTTCCTGGCCGTGCTCCTGCTGCTGCTGGTCATCGTCTCTTATCTCGTAGGGCTGGTTTTATTCGGAGTGAGCGGGGCCGTAAGCCCGGAATCGACGTTCAAGCTCATTCTGCAAGCGTACGGATTCAAGGCGGTTGAGATGGTTATGGCGGTGACGCTGGCGTTCATGATCTCCGCCGCGTTCCGCAGCAGCTCGCTGGCGATCGGATTATCGATCTTCTTGATGCTGACGGCGAATTCCATCGTCATGGTGCTGGCCTCCCTCAAATACACTTGGGTTAAATATTTGCTATTCGCCAATACGGATTTAAGCCACTACTCCGGCGGAGGCATGCCCCTGCTATCCGGCATGACGCTGGGCTTCTCCATCACGGTGCTGGTGATCTACTGGCTCGTGTTCTATGCCGTGTCTTGGCTGATCTTTACCCGAAGGGACGTAGCCGGAGGATAGGAAAGCCTTTTGTGCAACGAAAAGAAGCGGTCCGTCGGCATAGGTAGCCCAGCCGGCGGACCGCATTCTATGTAATGTACCCTAATCTAATCCTCCACCCTCAGAAGCGTTTCTCCGAGCAGCACGGCTACTCGTTCCTCCAGCGCTGCCGGATCGATCGGCTTCACCATGTAATCCTGAGCACCCAGCTTCATTCCCCGAATGACAGTATCCTTGCGGGCATCCGCGGTGAGGAGCAGAGTAGGAATAGAGCGGGTAGCGGGGCTCTTCTTCAGCTTCTCCAGTGCCTCCAATCCGTCCATGCCCGGCATATTGATATCGAGGATGATAAGGGCGTAGCGCGATACCCGGGACATCATGGTCAGGAAATCCGTAGCTGTCGCATAAGTATCGACCTCGTACCGGTCCTCGAAAATTTGCTTGACGAGCAGACAGAACGGCGAGCTGTCATCGACAAGCGCAATGGGTTTCAGATTCATCTTGGGACCACATCCTTAAGGAATAATAGCAAGCATTTATCATTGGAATAGGGAGTTGAGCGAGAATGGCTTCATCCCCAAACGAAGACAAGATAAGACGGCTTCAGCAAATTGTGCTCCGCTCGAAGCGCATTTTCCTGCAGGATGCAGTGGAGCGGACGGTGAAGCTTCAAGGCGAGATCAGCGAATGGAGCCGCGGGCTGCTTCCGGCGGACAGCTTGGGCGAAAGCGTCTATCGATATGCCCATGCCCTGAAGGGAATGGCTCTGACGGTAGGCTGTAAGGACATCCATCGCTATAGCGAACAGGCCGATAGTTACAGTATACACCATAAAGGGGAGTGGACAGAAGAACGAATCGCGGAGCTGCTGAAGCTGGCCGAGCTGCTGGCGGAACAAGTTCGCCGCGACTTGGAGCAGCTGGAAGGAGCCGCCGGAACATCATGATGATGCTGATCATCACCTGTATGCTGACGTTTGTCATCTACGCGTCGGAGACCTTGTCCTATGCCGTCCGCTTGGGAGGCGTCCGCGCCCGGAAGCTGGCGGTGGCGTTATCGCTGACCGGCGTTATCGTGCTGGTCTCCCGAACCTCGAACATGGTACAGGGCATTACTACGGGACATATGGTGGACGCGGCCATATCCGATCCGTCAATGCCCCTCGAAACGTGGTTTCATTTCATCATTTTATCCGCCTCCGGAGGGACGCTGCTCTCGATTGCACTGTTTCCCACCGCCGTGAGGCTCGCGGTGCGGTTGATCTCCAAGCTGGAAGCGGCAGGTTCTATTCCTCGGATGGTTGCGACATCCGTGACGGTGGAGCAGCTCCGGCAGGTAAAGCATCATGTCCGCTATCCCCGGCTGGAGATGTTGAAGCGGCTTCGGGCAGGAGGGATTCCGAAACGGCTGCTGCTTGTCAACGCCGCGGTTACCGGCATTTATACGGTGGGGGTGCTGTGCTCGTTGTTCGCCTCAACCCTCATACCCGAGCATCGGATGACGGCTTCGATGTCCTCCGGGCTGATCAACGGGATCGCTACGATTCTGCTCACCGTGTTTGTCGATCCCCAGGTCGCTCTCTTGATGGACAAGGCGATGAACGAGAAAGGTCATACGGAGGATATGAGCAAGATGTTCGGTCTTCTGATGCTCTCCCGGTGGGCGGGCACACTGTTGGCGCAGGTACTCCTTCTTCCAGGGGCCTATCTGATTTTCTGGTTGGTGAAGGTCTTTACATAAAAATAATGAAGCTGGAAAAGGAGAAAGACGTTTGATGTCGAAAAAAGTAATGTTGGACCTATATTACATAAAAGGGGTTAATAAGTTTAACTATGATCGAATTTCAGAATGTGTCGAAGGTTTACTCCAATGGTACGATCGGTCTTGATCATATTAATTTGACGATTGAGAAAGGCGAATTCGTCGTGATCGTCGGTCTCTCCGGAGCCGGTAAATCTACCTTGCTTCGTTCAATCAACCGGCTGCATGAAATTACCGACGGTCAAATTCTGATTGACAGGCGTTCCATTACGGCGGCCAAGGGGGCCGAGCTGCGCCGTTTTCGCCGGGATATCGGGATGATCTTCCAAAGCTTCAACCTGGTTAAGCGTTCATCCGTACTACGGAACGTGCTGTCGGGTCGGGTAGGATATCATTCTACGATCCGGACGTTGTTGGGCTTGTTCCCGAAGCACGATGTGGAGCTCGCGTTGAAAGCGCTCGAACGCGTCAACATTCGGGAGAAGGCCTATGCTCGGTCGGACGAGCTGTCCGGAGGACAGCAGCAGCGGGTTTCGATTGCCCGCGCTTTGGCTCAGGAGGCCAAGATTATTCTCGCGGATGAGCCGGTCGCTTCCTTGGACCCGCTTACGACACGCCAGGTCATGGACGATCTCAAGCGGATCAACCAGGAGCTGGGCATTACGACGATTGTGAACCTTCATTTTATTGATTTGGCCCGGGAATACGCTACCCGGATCATCGGACTGCGCGCGGGCAAGCTGGTCTTCGACGGTCCGGTATCGGAGGCGACCGACGAAGCCTTCGCGGCCATTTACGGCCGGGAAATTAAGAAGGACGAGCTGCTTGGGGAGGGTTCCCGTTGAGATCTCGTAACACTGCACTCCCGCCTTCCCGAATGAAATTGTATTTATGGATCGTTCTTCTGGTTGCCCTGCTGTTCGCCAGCGCGTATCAGACGGAAGCGACCTTGACGAAGCTGGTGGAAGGCTTCCCTCAGATCGGAAATTTCTTGATGGAAATGTTCCCGCCGGATTGGGCCTTCGGCTCGAAAATCATCAAGCCGATGCAAGAAACGATTCAGATGGCGGTGCTCGGAACGCTGTTCGGCGCGCTGTTCGCCTTCCCGACGTCGCTCTTCGCTGCACGCAACGTCACCCGGCTGGCCTGGATCAGCATGCCGGCGCGACTTCTGATGAACCTGATCCGGACGATTCCGGATCTGCTCTACGCCGCGCTCTTCGCGATCATCGTCGGCTTCGGTCCTGCCGCGGGTACGCTCGCGCTGTTCCTGTTCACGTACGGGATCTTGTCCAAGCTCATGTATGAATCCATTGAAGCGATCGATCCGGGTCCCATGGAAGCGATGACGGCCGTAGGGGCCAATAAGCTGCAGTGGATTCGATTCGGAGTGCTGCCGCAAGTGGCTCCGACCTTCCTTGCGCATCTGCTGTATACGTTTGAAGTCAGCATCCGGGCATCTGCGATCCTCGGTCTCGTAGGCGCCGGAGGAATCGGCTTGCTGCTGCACAACGTGCTCGATATGTTCCGTTACGATCAAGCTTTTGTCATTATCTTCTATACTTTGCTCTTCGTAATAGTCATTGACTTGGTCAGCACACGCATCCGATCCTTGCTGCTGAAAGGCTCGAACAAGCCGATATCTCCGCAAAAAGCGCGGTTCTTCATGCTGCTTGGCGCAGCTGCCGTGCTGTTCCTGTTCATATGGTCGGTCCGAGGCGTTCACTTCGAGGGCATTCAGGAAACAGCCAAGGTGATGACCCGCAATATGTTCAAAGGCATGCTGAATCCGGATTGGAGCTACGTGTACATCAGAGAAGGAGAGGACCTGCTGCGCAACATGCTTATGACCCTTTCCATATCGTACCTTGGCAACTTCGTGTCCGCCGTCGTTTGTTTGCCGTTCGCCTTCTGGGCGGCCGCGAATATGAGCCGTTCGCGGATGATCTCCGGCAGCGGGAAGATCACACTGAGCATTATCCGTACGATTCCGGAAGTCATTATGGCGATCATCTTCATCAAGTCCGTCGGACCGGGCGCTTATGCAGGCGTTCTTGCGCTCGGCCTGCACTCGGTAGGGATGCTGGGCAAGCTGTACGCCGAGGCTATTGAGAACATGGATATGGGGCCTACCGAAGCGCTTACGGCCAGCGGTGCGAACCGGTGGCAGACGCTGGCTTACGCGGTCATTCCGCAGGTGCTGCCGGATTTCTTGTCCTATGCGCTCTTCCGCTTCGAGATTAACGTCCGTTCCGCGACGCTCCTTGGCATTATCGGGGCCGGAGGCATCGGTACCCCGATGATTTTCGCGATCAACGGGCACAGCTGGTCCCGGGTCGGCATCATCCTGCTCGGGATCATCGTTACCGTATCCATCATCGACTATATTTCGGGTTGGCTTCGCAAGCGCATTGTGTGAGCCAAAGCCGTTCACAGCCAGGTCCATTTTTCCGGACTTGGCTGTTTTCTTTGTGAAGCCAGGTTCACTGATATGAACGAAACCTGCAGCTCTTAGCACGTAGTCAGCTATTATTGCTCACCAAACTGAAGCCTGTCATGTTCTTTCCTTTACAAGCTGCCACCATCGTCGGTTACACTTTTCTTTTGTTTGAGCAAATTCAACCTACGTAACACCAAAGTGCGTCGGTTTCGTTCATTAAAACTACAGTGGCTTTTGGTACACCAATCACGGGCGTACACTCGGCCAACAGGCTGTAGTGAACCCAAGGGTACAACTAATGAACCTGGGTTCGCGAGTAGTAGCGCCGTCTGGTTCAGTAACGCTCCGAAATTCACGTTAGCTCGGTTTGTAGTGAATCCAGGTTTGGTAGTATCGAACCTAGGTTCACTAATGACGGGCGATTACACGGCCAATAGGCTGTAGTGAACCCAAGGGTACAACTAATGAACCTGGGTTCGCTAGTAGCGTCGTCTGGTTCAGTAACGCTCCGAAATCCGCGCTGGCCGGGTTTGTAATGAACCCAGGTTTGGTAGTATCGAACCTAGGTTCACTAATCGTGGGCGATTCCTTGGCCAACAATCTGTACCTCTGCCGTTGAACGGATTCGCAGACAAAGACGGTTCCCAGTCATGCAAAAGAAGAGCATCCGATTTATGCGGATGCTCTTCTCTTACATACCGGCGGTGATCAAGATTATTTGCCGCCGAGTTGTTTGTTGGCGTCGCGAACCAGGTTGAAGTTCTCGTCTTTGCCTGGTACATAGCCTTTATGCGAGTATACGTCGAAGATGATTTTTTGGCCTTCAGGGTCATTGCCGATTGCGATGAATGCATCGGAAATTTTCTTGCGCCATTCTTGGTCCATATCGCTGCGTACGCTGATCGTGTCGTTCGGGATTTTATCCGTGAAGGAAAGTACGCGCGTATTTTTGAATACGTCCGGGAAGTCCTTTTGCACGGTGACGCGAGCGTCTTGGAACACCGCTACGGCATCGACTTGTCCGTTCAGCAGGCCGATAACGGCTTTGTCATGACCTTGGAACTGAATGCCTTGAACGTCCGTTTGCGGGTCGATACCGTTCTTCTTCAGCAGAAGCGCCGGGTAAGTGTAACCTGCTGCGGAAGTCGTACCTTGCCAGCCGATTTTCTTGCCTTTGAGGTCTTTAATGTCTTTAATCGGGGAATCGGCTTTAACGATAATCATCGATTTGTAGAAATCTACCAGGTCTTTGGTCGATTGGCCGGTTGCATCGTCTACGCCGAGGCGGGTAGCTTGCAGCAGCAGATCGGCGGCTTTCTTCGTATCGTGAGCAACTACATAGTTCGTCGGAGGCAGGAAGCCTACATCGACTTGCTTGGAAGCCATCGCTTCGATAACGGTGTTGTAGTCGGTCGATACGCTGACCTTCACCGGAATGTTCAGACGCGCGCTAAGCAGCTTCTCGAGCGGCTTCGCTTTGGCTTCCAGCGTTTCGGCATTCTGGGAAGGAACGAATTGCACGCGCAGCTCCTTCGGAACGAAGCCTTGTGCTGCCGGTTTGTTATCGCTTGGTGACGGAGCTGCCGGTGTTTTCTCTTGTGTTTTGCCGCAGCCTACGGCAATACCCGCAGTCAGTACCAGGGCCATGGAAATGGCCGCAAACTTCTTGATCATGAAAAATTGACCTCCTAATAATATGGGCTTGAATCAAAATACAATAATTACTATATCACATGTTGTACCAAGCCTACAGTAAAAAAATTGTGAAGTCGTTAGAATTGTTGTCATAATTTCCCATAATATCTCGAATAATTGTTTCTTTTGTCCTAAATTTGGTATAGTGAAAGCAATTCAAGAAAACGGAGTTGAACGATAGAAATGGCGGAAATGCTGAATTTGACCATTTTGGAAACGAGCGACCTGCACGGGCATATGCTTCCGATCCAATATGCAAATAACCAAGCGACGGAATACGGATTTGCGAGGCTTGCGAGCCGTATTCGGGAAGAACGCCGCAAGGGCGGGCCTTTGCTGCTTGTAGACAACGGGGATCTTATTCAGGGAACGCCGCTGGCATACCATCACGCCCGGCTGAATGTGGAAACGGACAACCCGATGGTGCAGGCCTTGAACGAGCTGGAGTACGATGCCGCGGTGATCGGCAACCATGAATTCAATTACGGTCCCGAGCTGCTGGGCAAAGCGGTAAGGGAGTCGAATTTCCCTTGGCTGAGCGCCAATATTGTCGATGAATCGACAGGTGAGCCTTTTTTTGGAAAGCCATATCTCGTCAAAACGTTCGACGGCGGCTTGAGGGTGGCCTTACTGGGCCTGACGACGCACTACATCCCTAATTGGGAGAAGGCGGAACATATTCGGGGGCTCCGGTTCGAGGACGCGCTGGAGTCGGCACAACGCTGGGTGAAGCGGCTGCGCGAAGAAGAGCGGGCCGACGTCGTTATCGTTTCTTATCATGGCGGTTTTGAACGAGGCCTGGAAACGGGGGAGCCGACCGAACCGTTAACGGGTGAGAATCAGGGCTATGCTATCTGCCGGGAGGTGCCTGGCTTCGATGTGCTGCTCACGGGCCACCAGCACCGGATGCTGTCCGGGACCGAGGTGAATGGCGTCTTGGTCGTCCAGCCCGGCAGCGCGGGGGCGTTCATTGGCAAGGTTGATCTGACGCTGGAGAAGCGGGAGGGCCGGTGGACCGTGACGCGGAAAACCTCCGAGCTCCTGCCCGCGCAGGGAGCGGAAGCGGATCCGGCGGTACTGGCACTCGTGAAGCCGCATGAGGAGCTTGCCCAGACCTGGCTCGATCAGCCGATCGGCCGCCTCATGGGCGATATGAAAGTCACCGATCCGATGCAGGTCCGGCTGCAGGAGCATCCCCTGATCGAATTCATTAACCGCGTACAGATGGAGCTGTCGGGAGCGCCGATCTCCAATACCGCGCTGTTCGATAACATATCTCCCGGGTTTCCGGAGCATATTACGATGCGGGATATTGTATCCAATTACATCTATCCGAACACGTTACAGGTCATTCGCGTTACGGGGCAGGACATTAAAGACGCCCTGGAGCGGTCGGCTTCTTATTTTGCCAGATACGACGGTGAGGGGCCGATTCATATCAGCGCTGAATTCAGCGATCCGAAGCCTCAGCATTACAACTACGATATGTGGGAAGGGATCGAGTACAGGCTTAATATTTCCCGCCCGGTAGGGGAAAGGGTCGTACTTCTGAATTATGAAGGCCAGCCGATCAAGCCGGCGGCGGAATATGATGTGGTGATGAACAATTACCGCGCGGGCGGAGGCGGCAATTATCCGATGTTCCAAGGCAAGACGGTAGTCAAGGACATTCCGACGGATATGGCGGAGCTGCTGGCAGGCTATATTATGGATAAAGGAACAATCGAGGCGGCGTTGAACCGTAACTGGGAAGTGGTGTGGGACGGGAAGCGCTGACGAGAACCGGGCCGTTCGCCGGCTATCGGCGGGGGAAGAAATGGATGGCCGGAGCCGGCTAATCCGTTTCTTCGGCGAAGGTGACGCGATGATTGCCGAGCGAAGCGATGCGTGCCAGCGATTCGACCCGGTACCCGGCATCTGTCAGCTTCTTACGGCCGGGCTGGAATGATTTTTCGATCACGATGCCGATTCCCGCGACTCTGGCCCCGGCCTGCTCGGCAATCCGGCACAGTCCGAAGGCGGCTTCTCCGTTTGCAAGGAAGTCATCCACAATCAATACGGTATCATTCGGTCCGATATAACGTTTGGAAACGGTAATGTCGCTCGTTTCCTGCTTGGTGAACGAATACACCCGTTCGGTGTAGAGGTCGTCCTGCAGGGTGAGCGACTTTTTTTTGCGGGCGAACAGCATGGGAATACCAAGGCTCATGGCGGTCATAAGCGCCGGGGCGATTCCGGACGATTCGATCGTCAGCACCTTCGTTATGTTATGGTCCCGGAAGCATTCTGCGAACCTGGTGCCGATGGCCTGCATGAGCTGAGGGTCCATCTGGTGGTTCAGGAAGGCGTCCACCTTCAGCATGCTCTCGTTTAGAACGATGCCTTCCCGCAATATTTTTTCTTTAACAGCTCCATGTACATCAGCTTCCTTTCCTTACAAGAACGCGTGCTTGCTTCAGGTCTTTAATCCGATCCCGTATTATAGTATGATTTTATTATAGTTTTGGAAAAGGGAGGAATTTCATTATGCCGTCATTGCTGCTTTGGCCGGAGGGAACGCCGGGGGCTCTCGGACAGACGGAAGAAGACAAGCCGACGCTGGTTCCGTATCTCGTAGAAGGAGGAGGCCCGAGAGCGGCGGTGATCGTATGCCCGGGAGGCGGGTATGCCCGCAGGGCGGCGCATGAGGGAGAACCGGTCGCCCGCTGGTTGAACGGTCTCGGGATTTCGGCGTTCGTCGTTCATTATCGGGTGGCGCCTTACCGGCATCCGCAGCCTTGGATGGATGCGCAGCGCGCCATACGGACGGTTCGGCATAATGCGGAAGCGTGGAATATCGATCCGAGCCGCGTCGGCCTGCTCGGATTTTCAGCCGGCGGCCATCTGGCTTCAACGGCAGGCACGCAGTTTGATTACGGCAAGGAAGCGGCCGACCCGATCGAGCGGCTCAGCTCGCGGCCGGATCTGCTCATTCTTTGCTATCCGGTAATTAGCCTGACCGAAATGGCTCATACCGGCTCCAGGGACAACCTGCTGGGCGAGAACGCCGAACAGGAGCAGGCGAAGCAGTTGTCCGGCGAGCTGCTGGTGACGGAGCAAACACCGCCTGCGTTTATATGGCATACGGCGGACGACGCGTCGGTTCCCGTCGAGAACGCGCTCATGTTTGCGGCAGCACTCAGGAAGAAGCAAGTACCGTTCGAGCTTCATGTATACGAAAGCGGCAGGCACGGTCTGGGGCTGGCCGAAGAACATCCGGCCGGCGCCTGGACGGAGGCCTGCGCGGCCTGGCTGACGCAGCGGGGCTTCCGGGCATGAGCTTCGCCGAACCCGGCAAGGGTTATGAGCTGTATCCGCTAGGTGAGGCGGCGGTCGTCATCCGTTGGGACGGGACCATCGGGGAGAGAACCCGGCTGAGAGTGGACGGTACCGTCCGCCGCCTGGACCGCTGCCGCAATCCCGCGATTACGGAGTGGGCGCGCGCTTATACGACGGTTACCGTTTATTACGACCCTTGGCGGGTATATGAAGGGAGATTAGCCGAACGGTCAAGTCATTCGGCTAGCGGTATGAGCGGCGGACTGCCGGACGCTTCGCCCTATGACCTTGTCTGCGCCTGGGTTCATGAGCAGCTGCAGGGATTGGAGGAGGAATTGGGGCATACGGAAGCATCGCTGGAGCTGCGGACGATACCCGTCTGCTTCGGGCTAGCTTACGGTCCCGACCTGGAGGAGGTTGCTCGGCGAAGCGGGCTATCCCCGGAGGAGGCCGTTGCCATGTACTGCTCGGCGCTGTATACGGTGCATCTGATCGGCTTCGCTCCGGGGTTTCCATATCTGGGCGGCTTGCCGGAACGGCTGGAGAATCCGCGCCGAAGCGAACCTCGAGCCGCCGTTCCCGCCGGTTCTGTCGGAATTGCGGGGAGCCAGACGGGGATTTATCCGGCGGCCACGCCGGGAGGCTGGCAGCTTATCGGGCGCACACCGCTTCGGTTGTTCGATCCCGCCCGCGAGCCGGCCAGTCTGCTGCTGCCGGGAGACCGCGTAAGGTTCGAGCCGGTGTCCGCGGCGAGGTATAAGGAGCTGGAGGCTCGTTTAAGCCGAGCGCAGGAGGAAGCCGGGGAAGACCGGGAAGATGGAGCAAGCGGGACTAAGGAAGCGAATGCGAAGTAAATGAAGAAATATAAGCTTACGGAGGAGGAGGGAGATCCGGATGAGCATCGTTGTGGAGGCTCCCGGGCTGTTCACGACCGTGCAGGACGCGGGCCGGTTCGGGTACCGCGGCATCGGCGTCGTGAGCGGCGGAGCCGCCGACGGGTTCGCCCTCCGCGCGGCGAACCTGTTGGTCGGGAACGCGCCGGATGCGGCGGCGCTGGAGTTTACGATGACGGGCGCATCCCTGCGGTTCGAGCGGGACGCGGTCGTCGCCCTCTGCGGCGCGGAGATGGACGCGCACGCCGAGGACGGGACGCCGCTGCCCGGCCGGCGTCCCGTCTGGGTGCGCAGCGGCACGACGCTGCGCATCGGCGGCGCGAGGCGGGGGCTGCGCGCCTGCCTCGCCGTGGCGGGCGGCATCGCCGTGCCCGCCGTGCTCGCGTGCGCGTCGGCGCCGCTTGCGCCCGCGCCCTGGGCGCTCGCGGCC
>NZ_JAQAGZ010000049.1 GCF_027533625.1 Paenibacillus gyeongsangnamensis
TTGGATTATGAACGCCAGGTAATCTATTTTTTATGAGACGTTTGGCTGTCCGCGTATGTGAAAGAAGCAAGCCGATGAGTGCTAGACCAGAATGTGCTGTCAGTGTTTCCATCGACTGGTCCAAATTGAATCGAACAGGTTTCATCATTGCACCTCCGGGTGAAGTTGAGAAAAACGAAGAGTTCCTCTCTTTTCTCCATTTTAAGCCACCGGACGTTCATATTCTATTGTTTTCATATATTCACTTTCACGGATTCAGGATAGCATTAAATATCCGTAAGTGCGATCGAAATCCATTTTCGCACCGATATCTTGATCTAACTTATCCGGTTCTTGAATCATAATTAAGTCTCCAAAAATGTTTATCCATTTTTTATCTTTCAAAAATGAGGCTGTCTCCGTTACAACATAAACAATATCGTAGTCTTGAAAAATGTCTTTTGGAGCATTGCAATTCGTTCTTGAACCATTCATATAGACTGCTCGAATCCGTTCATTTTTTTCTGCTACACCTAATATCAACTCAAACATTTCTTTATTGCTTCTCATTGCACCTCATCCCCCATTAGCTAAAAATCATATAACCACAAGCCGTTTTTACACTCAAAGTTTAGCTTAGCATTTTTCTATAGTTCGCAGATCATGCCGTTACCTGAAACTTTGGATATACTCGCGTGGGGTGACGCCGACAATTCGTTTAAAATGGCGGTGCAAATGGCTTTGATCGCTGAAGCCGAGTGACGCGGCGACTTCATGGACGGAACTGCCTTTGACGAGCAGCTCTTGCGCTTTGTTAATTCTTTCGCGAATGACATATTGATGAGGGGCAAGCCCCGTAGCTTCTTTAAAGAGCCGGACTAAGTGGGATGAGCTGACATGTGCCGCCGCCGCAATATCGTCCAAGGAAATATCCTGCTCGAGATAAGCGTGAATATATTGCAAAGCACCGTCCAATTGCTTTCGAACGAGCCGATGAGGAACCGCCTCGCGGTGCCCGGAGGCGGTTCCGTAGCGATGGAGCAAATGAACGGACAGCATCCGGACGAGCGAATCGACATACAACTTGCCGCCGAGCCCCCCATTTCTCAAATCTTCGAGCAGCCACTGCGCCATCTGCGTAATACGGTCGTCTTGCAGCCGAATGTGCCTTCCGAAATCGATGGCACTGCCGCTCCCAATAGGAAGCTCCAGCTCGGCGGCGACTTTGTCCGTCAATGCCGGCGATAAATCGAGACGCTGGAAGGAAAGCGCTCCGTCCCACCTACAGTACGACATATCGCCCGCCGAAAATAAATTGATGTCACCTTGCTTCGCTGTTCCCTCGCCGCGATACCCATCCGCTCGCTCAAACACACGCACCGGCTGCGGTGTCGTATGTATTACAATCAGATGGCTCGCCAGAGCCGGCTCGAAAGCCTCTTGCGGGGATACACCTTCCCAGCCCGAAAGCTTCACTTCGGACCAGCCGAACACATCGCTTGACACAACAGGATAATCGGGCAAGAAGCTCTACCCCCTTTATCGAAAATGCCTTGCGAGACACTCAAATACTACTTTTTCATTTTATCTCAATTTTTGGGAGGCGATCAACACAACAATTGTGTAGAATGAGCATTTTGTACAAAATCGCGATTCGTTCGTTCAAGAGTGCCGAGGATACTGTTCTATATACTTAAATCAAGAAATGTACAACAATAATAAACGGAGGCAGATGAAAAATGAAGTATGGACAATTGGGCAATTCCGGATTGATCGTATCGAAACTGGCGTTCGGGGCTATGACTTTCGGCTCGGGCAACATTCCAAGCGTATACAAGGTAGGGCAGGATCAGGCACAGAAGCTGGTGGACCTGGCGCTAGACGCGGGCATCAATTTCTTCGATACGGCGGACGGTTACGCCGACGGGCAAAGCGAGGAAATCCTCGGCCGGCTGCTCGGGGCGCGTCGGAAAGAGACGGTCATCGCCACTAAAGTCGGCTTTCGAGTAGATACTGGCCTTGTCCAAGCCGGCCTGTCTCGTAAGCATTTGTTTTCGGCATGCGAGGCGAGCTTGGCGCGATTGAACACCGATTATATAGATTTATACATCGTTCATAAGACCGACCCTTTCACCCCGCTCGAAGAAACGCTGGAGGCGCTTGGCGATCTTGTCCGGCAAGGTAAAGTTCGCTATATCGGCTATTCCAATTGGCCTGCTTGGATGGCCGCTCATGCCGTACAGATGCAGCGCGAACGCAAATGGGCGACCTTCATTAATGGGCAAATGTATTATTCCTTGGTCGGCCGGGATATCGAGCACGATACCGTTCCTTTCATGAAGGCGAGCGGCGTCGGTCTAACGGTGTGGAGTCCTTTGGCCGGCGGCTTCTTAAGCGGCAAATATACCCGCGACAATCTGAGCGATCCGAATAACCGGCTGAGTGGCTTCGATTTTTTTCCGCACGACAAGGAATGGGGCTTTACAGTGCTGGATACGATTCGGGATATCGCCCAAAATCATGGCGCCACACCGGCACAAGTATCGTTCGCTTGGCTGTTGACACAGCCTCATGTGTGCAGTGTACTGGTCGGATCGAGCAAAGTTTCCCAGTTGGAAGACAATTTAAAGGCGTCCGAGCTGCAGCTGACAACGGAGGAGATCGCGGCACTGGAGCAGTTGACGCGTCCTGCGCCGCTTTATCCTAACTGGTTTACGGACATGACGCTAGATTCTCAAGTTGCCGAGGCGCTGAAATGAAAAAACGCGAAACCCGTTCTACCTCTGGACGGGTTCTGCGTTTTACCACCACCACCACCACCACATGACGAAGGACTGCCAGAGCAGTTCCTTCGTCTTTTGCGTGGTTACGTTTTTCAACTCCATCAGGTACCCGTTAACACAGATGTACGGGGTAAGAGCATCGGATGTATGGGAGTTTATCAAACTTATTCGGAAAGCCTCTTCATGAGCAATCCGAGCCTGTCTAAATTTTGTTCATTCGCCTCTTCGCAAACTGGTTTGAGCTGGGTGTATTCTTCCTCTGTTTCGAAAGTCTGCCGAAAAGTGATCTCTGTTCCACCATCGACGTCCTCGAATGTAGCAGTCAGAATAAAGTGAGGTCTGGATTCGTGCCTTAGCACAATACATTCAGGCCCGATTTCATGAAATACGCTTCGGTTCGGGTAGTCGGCTCCGTTAGGGCCATGCATGGTATATTCCCAGACGCCTCCGGGTCTTAAATCGAAAGTGTGGAAAGTATTCGTGAAACCGTTAGGTCCCCACCACTGGGCGAGGAGTTCCGGCTCCGTCCAAGCCCGGTACACCAAACTTCGAGGGGCATCCAACTTGCGACGAGATACGAGTTCGAAGGTGTCTGCGTTGCTTTCCCCAAGGGATTTCCCGAGAAGGTCCAGCAATTCCTTAGTTCCATGCTCACGTTGTTCCGGTATATCGTGGCCGTCGAAAAACGTTCCCTGTTCTGTAAATATCAGTTTGATGCCATCACTGGTCGGCTTTAATTCAATAGTCGCGATGGAAACCGATATCCGGACTTCTCCTTGGTCCAAACTATACGTGTATACCAGACGTTCATTGGGCACGATTTCCTGGTAAAAGGCTTCAAATGTATACACAGGTCCGCCTGGAGGGCCACCCCTGCTAAATTCTCGTCCACCTACGCGGAAGTCGAATACCTCGGCAGGCTGGAACCAGCGCGCTTTGGCGCCCCGGTCCGACCATGCCGCAAACACCCGTTCCAGAGAGGTACGGTAAATGCGCTCAATTTGGAATGTAGAGTGAGTCGTAAATCGTTGTTTCATAAGTAAATTCTCCTCCTACAGAGCTCATGTCTAATTATCGTTTAGAAAATCGCTGAGCAGATCGAAACGGCGTTCCCAGTTCAGCCGGTATTCAATGATATACTTTTCGTGGCTCATCTTCATCGTTTCCAGAAGTGAAATAAATGCATCAACGGAAGGTGGCTCCTGATGGTTCATTCAATCGGCCACGCGTTCGAGTTCGGCCAGAAGCTTCTGCTCGGTTTTAATAATTTTCCGGATACGTTCAATCTGAATAGCCACGATGTCAGACGGGGCAAACGTATGGCCTTTCAGCACCGTCTGAATTTCTTCAAGCGATAAGCCCAAATCTTTAAGAGACAAGATTTGTTGCAGTCGTTTGATATCGGCTTCGTTATACAACCGATGACCGGTTGTGGAATGCCCTGACGGTGAAAATAAGCCGATTTGATCGTAAAACCGCAAAGTCCGGACAGTAAGTCCGGTCAATTTGGCAAGATCCCCCACTTTCCAATTCTGTTGCATAAACCACTCCTTTCTTTGGCGCTAGCTATTTACCGGTGTCTTTAGTATAAAACGTTACGTTACGTAAGGTGCAAGAGGTTTTAAAGATAACATTTATTTCTTTTCTTCGCTTTCATAAGATCCCGCTAAAGCATTTCAATCAAAAAGCGATTATTCATATCCCCGCTACCCTGCCCGAAATATGAGACAAGGTCACCGATCCGTTTCGGCAGCCCTTCCTAATATTTATTGAGCCATCATACACGTTTAGCTTAGCAAGCTACTGATGTAGGTACTTTTCTAACGCATGATAAACTCCATCTTCATCATTTGAAAGGGTCACCTCATTTGCTTTCTCTTTGACATCATCAGGCGCATTTCCCATTGCGATTCCTAATCCTACGTATTCAATCATGTCTAAATCATTATAAAAATCACCTATAGCAATGACTTCAGACGGTTTATAATTCATTAATTCTAATACTTTAGCCAAAGCTTCCTTTTTAGTTGCCTTGAAATGAGCATATTCCTTGAAATGTGGCGCGTCCGTTTTAATGCTGATATTAATCTTCAACTCATTATGTGTCCAATTTTCTATTATTGATGGGGCGGAGACGATAAATTTCATTACATTATCTTTTATAGATAACAGGTTTTCATGTATTGTGTAATTAATACCATATTTCCCGTAATATTTTACGTGAACATCATCAATGAATTCAACAAAATAATCAAATGCGGTACAAGCAGCAAAATGAATATTTCTCTCTCGGCAGACCTTTACCAATTGTTCTACATCATGCATGGAGAAGGAATTTTCATATATTACTTTATTATCTTTTGTATCAATAATTAATGCACCGTCATTCAAAACGAAAATACCATCATAATTAAATTCTTCGATAATCCTCATCGTTTGCATATAATATCTACCCGTTGCAATAACAACTTAACCCCTGCATTTTGAGTTTTTCTAACTGCTTCAATATGTTTGGCAGACAACAGGGTCTGACTATTTAGCAGAGTACCATCTAGGTCTAGGGCATTTAATTTGTAACGAATGCTCTCTACCCACTCCTTGGTATAATTATCCATTACCATAACATAATTTACCTCTTTTAGAACTAATATCTACATTAAACTGCCCCCGGACTACAAAGCAAGTGGGCTTACAATGTCAGCGTGGTGCGATGCTCATCATGTTACAAAAGAGCAGTTGAAGTATTGGTTCCGCAAACTTAAAGTAGTTCCTTCCGAGGTCGTAACTACCCCTACACACTGGGTGCCGCTAACAGTTGCTGATCCCGTCCAATTTACCAACCATGCTTCCCTTGTCGTTTACATCGGTCCAGCCCATATTGAGATCCGCTCTGGCTTCGACCCAAGGCTGCTAAGAGAAGTCGTGCAAGCTCTGGAAGCGCCATGCTAACATTATCTGGTATCCAACACGTCTATCTTGCGTCTGGATCAACAGATCTGCGCAAGTCCATCGACGGATTAGCTGCCATCGTGCAGGAAGGCTTCGGGCTCAATCCCTTTTCGCCGTGCTTGTTCGTGTTCTGCAATCGCGAGCGAAACAAACTCAAAATTTTGCACTGGGAGCACAACGGGTTCTGGCTGTTTTACCGCCGCCTTGAACGCGGCACGTTTCAGTGGCCACGCGCAAGCACAGACACGGCAACAACCATCTCTTCCCGCGAGCTTCGTTGGCTGCTGGATGGACTTTCGCTTAGTCAGCGGCAGGCACACCCGAAAGTCACGGCCGAAACGGTCGTTTAATTCGAGTTCGATGTATCGCCATACCTTGCAGCAGGGATAAAGTGACATTCACCGAATCTATTCGGTATGGAAAATCGAGCGGATACCTTAACGACAATCAAACAATTGGAACAGCAAAACGCCAAGCAGGAGCAACAAATTGCAGAGCTTACTGCTAAGCTCAAATGGTACGAGGAGCAGTTCCGTCTTGCGCAACAAAAACGCTTCGGTGCATCAAGCGAGAAGACGAGCCCCGATCAATTGGAGCTGAATTTGTTCAACGAAGCCGAGGTACTTGCAACGCCTAAAGGGCAAGAGCTGCCGACGGAGCAAGTAACTTACGAGCGCCGAAAATCGACCGGTAAGCGCGAAGCGGATCTGGAACGTTTGCCGATTGAGACCGTGACCTATGAACTCAGTGAAACGGATCAGCTCTGCTCGTGCTGTGGCGGCGCGCTCCATGAGATGAGTACTGAGACACGCAGCGAGATCGCCATTGTGCCGGCTCAAGTCAAGGTCATCCGACATGTGCGGCAGGTCTATTCCTGCCGCCATTGTGAGCGCGAAGACATTCAGACGCCTATCGTCACGGCGCCGATGCCGAGGCCCGTCTATCCGGGGAGCCTCGCTTCTCCGTCGATTCTAGCGCATATCATGTGCCAGAAGTACGTGGACAGCTTGCCGCTTTATCGACAGGAGCAGATGTTCGCCCGTTTGGGCTTTACATTGTCCCGGCAAACGATGGCGAACTGGATGATTTACGGCGCGGAGCAGTGGTTGTCCCCCATGGTCGATGCCATAAAGGCGTATTTGCTCCGGCAGGAGACACTGCATGCAGATGAGACGACACTGCAGGTGCTGCGCGAACCGGGAAGATTAGCTGAATCCACATCGTATCTGTGGCTCTACCGGACCGGCCGAGGCGTATCGCCGGCTGTGCTCTATGACTACCAGATGACACGGGGCGGTGAACACCCCTGGAACTTCCTAACCGGCTTTAAGGGGTATCTGCATGTGGACGGTTATCCAGGCTACCACAAAGTCGCTGGTGTTACACTAGTCGGATGCTGGGCACATGCCCGGCGCAAATATGACGAAGCGTTAAAAGCGTCGCCGGAGAAGAAGGGGCAATCGGACACGGCGGCGGGTCAGGGGCTGACGTATTGCAATGCGCTCTTCGCCATTGAACGCGACTTGAAGGATGCCACGCCGGAAGAACGGCATGCCGTAAGGCAAGAACGAAGCCTTCCGGTATTGGAGGCTTATTCGAAATGGCTCCATCAGCAGCGATCGCGAACGCTGCCGAAAAGTTTGGTTGGACAAGCGATCGCCTACAGTCTGAATCAGTGGGAGAAGCTCACCGCTTTTCTGAAGGACGGAAGGCTTGAGATCGATAACAATCGCAGCGAGAGGTCGATCAAGCCGTTTGTCATTGGGAGAAAAAACTGGCTGTTTGCTAACACGCCAAGAGGCGCGAAGGCCAGTGCAGCGATCTACAGTATCATCGAGACGGCGAAGGAGAATGGACTGCATCCGTTTAAGTACCTCATGCATCTTTTCGAGAAATTGCCGCAGCTCGAGGATCCCCGTGATCCGAAGTCGCTGGAGCCGTTTTTGCCTTGGTCATCGTCTATTTCACTGATGTGCCATGTCTTTAATTCGTGATAAATCTATAACAGCCCCAGTACAATGATAGGCTTGGGGCTATTGACGTTTACAATTGGACAGCTAGCTAACGTCAAGTGCGGTTTGCATAAAATGTTATCAAATGTAAAATAATACAGCATGTTACAAGAAAAATAACCGATACTGGAATGTGATTCCTTTTGATAAATTTAATTAATAAATTAACCAGGCTGGCGGTATCTCAACCCCACTTTCATCAAATTAAATCGGAAGCACTCAACCTTTCTAAAGATTTAAACGAGAATCTACAGACCGTCATGAGCGAATTTAAGCATGTAGACGATCTTGTCGTCAGGCGGTTCAAAATTGGAACGGAACACCAGATCGATGCGTTTGTTGTGTTTTTGAGAGGTCTGGTCGATAAGGAAATGCTTCAGGAACATGTCATCATGACATTGATGACGGACTTTCGTGGGACTCGACTCGAATCGGGCATTCCCTGCAAACATCCATTGGCAGTCATTAAAGAAAATATACTTTCCGTTGCCAGTCTGACTGAAGTCAATACTTTGATGGAATCGACGAATGCCATTTTATCCGGAAACTCTGTCTTATTCATTGACGGCTCGGATGCGGCTCTAGCCGTTGCTCTTCAAGGCGCTGAAACAAGAGGAGTAAGCGAGCCGGAAACCGAGGTTACCGTAAGAGGACCAAGAGAAGGCTTTGTGGAAAGCCTCCAAGTTAATGTTTCTATGGTAAGAAGAAAAATCAAGAATGCGAATGTGAAGCTGGAATTAATGACAATCGGCCGGCAAACGAAAACGGACGTCGGCATTATGTATGTTAAGGGCATTGTTGATAATAATATCGTCCTTGAAGTGAAGAAGAGGCTTCAAAAGATACAAACCGATTCCATATTGGAGTCAGGCTATATTGAATCTTTTATCGAGGATGCACCTTTCTCCATATTTGCCACAATCGGAAACAGTGAGAAACCGGATGTGGTCAGTGCAAAGCTTTTGGAGGGCAGAGTTGCCATACTTGTTGACGGAACCCCTTTCGTGCTCACCGCTCCGTATTTGCTGATCGAGGCTTTTCAAAGCAGTGAAGATTATTATATACGTCCGTACTACGCGACTTTTATAAGAATGTTAAGATGGATGGCTTTTTTGATCTCCGTTTTTTTGCCTTCCGCCTATGTGGCGATTACGACATTTCATCAGGAATTGCTGCCTTCAAGATTATTGACTAGTATCGCGGCTTCCAAGGAAGGCACTCCGTTTCCGTCCATAATTGAAGCGCTTATGATGCAGATCATTTTTGAAATTTTGAGAGAGGCGGGCATCCGGCTGCCAAGACCGGTCGGACAAGCCGTAAGCATTGTCGGCGCACTTGTTCTGGGAGAAGCGGCCGTCTCGGCTGGACTGATCGGGGCGCCGATGGTTATTGTGGTCGCTCTTACCGCAATTACTTCGTTTGTTGTCCCGGCCTTGATTGAGCCGCTTACGATTGCAAGACTTTTGCTAATTATATTGGCGGGCTTTGCCGGACAGTTCGGCATCTGGTTAGGCGTCGCCGGAATTTTGACTCACCTGTGTTCTCTTCGTTCCTTTGGGGTTCCCTATACGTCTCCTCTGACACCCTCGAATTTGGGCGATATGAAGGATGTGCTGGTGAGGGTTCCTTTGTGGGCCATGCATCGACGGCCTCAGGGCCTCGGGACCTCAAATACGGACAGGCAGCAAAAGAAGCAAATGCCGGCGCCACCGGAAAACGGCTCGACGAATTAACCCGCAATCGGAGCGGAAGGGAGGGTAATGGATGACGGTATCGAACAAAATCAGCTACAAACAGCTCGTCTATCTGATGATCCTTAGCAGAATAGTCATTACGCTCACGTATCTTCCCGGCCTAACGTCGCCGCCGAAAAATCGGGATTTTTGGATCGCCGAGCTGTTGAACTTTCCTTTCCACATCTTGTTCGCGATTCCCCTGTATCTGTTGTGGAGAAGATATCCGGAACAGTCCATTATCGAATATAGTCAAACCCTCCTAGGGAAACTGGGTAAAGGGATCGGTTTTTTATACATATGGTTTTTCCTTCATTTTGCGGCCATCACCTTATCTCAATTCGATTTGTTTCTTACGACGATGGTTATGCCTGAAACTCCCATTTTATTCTTCGCCGCCTCGCTCACTCTCTTTTGCGCTTATGCCGTCCGAAAGGACATCGAAGTCATTGGCCGATTGTCCGAATTGATTGCGCCGCTCATTATGGTTACGGTTATTACCATCCTGTTGCTCCTGTTCAATGAGATGCGTTTGGAAGAATTGTCGCCTGTCTTGGAAAGTGGACTTATGCCAGTTCTGTACAACGGCTTTACATCCGCGGCCAGAACTACAGAAATTATAGGGATGACTATGATTTTGCCTTTTCTGAACGACCGGAAAAAAGCGGAAAGAGCGATCCTCGTCAGTATGATATTTATAAGTATATTTTTTGTGCTGATTACCATCCCCGTATTAACCGTGTATGGTATCGAGCATGCCAAACGCCTTTCCTTTCCGTTCTTCCAAGTCGTAAAGATGATCAGCATTGGAAATTTTCTGGAGCATCTGGAATCCATTCATGTCGGAGTATGGGTTTTGGGCGTTTTTGTGAAAATATCGTTTTATTATTATATGGCCGTACTTGGCTTGAAGCAGATGTTCAACTTTAAGGATTATAAAACCTTTGTGCTTCCGATGGGCACGATTCTTGTTCCGCTTAGCATTATGATCTCTCCAAGCGTTGTGGAATTAAAGGAATTCACCGGCTACAAAACTTTAACGTGGTATGCGCTGTTCTATATGGTGGTTATTCCCGGCATTCTGCTGATCGTCTCTTCCTTTCGCAAGAAGGAGGGGATCCGGCTGTGAAATGCCGCCTTCTTTTTTGCACCCTGTCGATCTTGGCGATGGTTGCCGTTAGCGGCTGCTGGAATAGAAAGGAGCTGGATACGCTATCTATTGTTGAGGCGATCGGTATTGACAATGAGAAAAGAGGCTCAATTACCCTTACTTTTCAAATCCTAAAGCCGGGTGAAGTGAAAGCTGCCGCAGGAGATCAAGAAGGAACTCACACTTCAGGCGGAGGCGGAGGCGGAGGCGGAGGCCGAGGTAAAGTAACATTCATTATTACAAGTAAAGGCCGGACGGTTTTTGAGGCTGCCCGAAACGCGACGTTCGAGGCGGAAAGAAAATTATTTTTTGCGCATAATAAAGTGATTGTGATCGGTGAGGCAACGGCCAAATCGGGCATAGTTCCTCTGATTGAGTTTATGAACCGGGATCATGAGTTTCGTGAGGGCAGCCGCATCTTTATTGCCAAAGGAAAAGCCTCGGATATTATCAAGAGTACGCATGAGCAGGAAAAAGTTCCCGCAGATGCGATCGAGAATCTTGCCAGAATTTCAATCTCTACCTCCCAAATCCCGGAAATCAATTTACACGATTTCTTAAAAACGATTGACAGCAAATCCAGCGATCCCTATATACCCGGAATTTTGGAAGTTAAACAAGATGGAAATAGCAAGCAGAGGCTACGGCTGGAAAATACGGCCATATTGCGCAAGGATAAGCTGATCGGTTGGTTCGATAAAAAAGAAACCCGTGGCTTGCTATGGATACTTGGGGATGTGAAAGGCGGTATCATTGTAGTGAAATCGCCCAAGGAGGAGCCAAGGGACGTAAGTCTTGAAATTACGCGGGCCTCCGTCAAGGTCAAGCCTGAGATGATGAACGGCCGTCTGAAGATTAACGTGAAAATAAAAGAAGAAGGCAATCTGGGGGAGCAGATGTCGGAGACGGTCAATTTAACAAAGCCCGATATGTTTAAACGATTGGAAGCCGAGAAATCTGCCGTAATTAAAGATGAAATCGGCTCCGCACTCGCCAAAGCGCAAAAGTGGGGAGTCGATATTTTCAAATTCGGTGAAGCCGTACACCGTAAATACCCAGCTGAATGGAGAAAGCTCTCCGCAAATTGGCCGGAAGAGTTCCGAAAACTAGAGGTTAACGTACAAGTTGATGCAAAGCTTCGCAGGTTCGGTCAAAGAACTTACCCTGACAAAGCTGAAAACGATTGAAGGGGATTGACCTCATGAAGGTATTTGCATTGATTGTTGCTTTTACGGTATTGACGCTCCTTGAACTTCCGGGATTACTGAAAAAACGCCAGTGGGCGGAGATTGCCGTATATTCGATGCTGCTGATGATCGGCTTCGTCTTAAGCTTGCTTCTAACGGTAGGAATCGAGGTGCCGAATCCCGATAAAGCGATACAATCGGTAATACGCTCCAGCACCCGCATGCTTCATCTGCAATGATCCATATGAAGGAGAAGGCAGAAACGCCGTATTTCTGGCAAGGCAAGGATATCAGGTGACGGCATGGGATTATGCTGAGAATGGATTGAAGAAAACAGAAAAGCTTGCGGAACGATTCCAAGTAAAGGTGGTAACCGAGAAAAAGGACTTGCTGTATGATCCAGTGCCTTCAGAAGTTTATGACGGCGCCATTATGGCATTCAGACCTATGGCTGAATGTCATTATTATCGAGTGCAATTAATGGAATTTCGCCTTAAGAGCGATATGCTGAACCGTACCAAAGATGAAAGTCCATATCATTACGCTAACGAAGACAATAGCGTAATAAAACAGCGGCAGTCTAATCAATAAGAAAATCAACAACAAAGTTTAACATAGACTAAGTGAAATGAAAAACCACCAAGCGTTCGTATCACTCGGCGGTTTCACCAATCCTATTGAGTTAGTCGTTTTCGGTTCAGCCAGGATTCGTCGGTGTTGTCGGAGCTCCGCCTTGAACGCCGTCTTCGCCAATTACCATACCTACGCGCCCGCCCGCAGCGACATTCCAATAAGATGTATTGCTATCAAAACTAATGTTTGTTGCACTTTGCGGGCTATCGTATCCGCTAACGGCTCCGTTTGTAAACGTCAGGTTGCCCGTCGCATTAACTTTGATATAACTGAATCCTTCGCTCAAAACATTTTTAATGACAACATTGGAATCGGCTTCTTGTTGGAAAAGGCCGCCCTGTGAGCAGTCATTGGCCTGAATTTTCATTTTGATTGCTCCATTACGCAGTAAACTAATGGAACCTTTATCTAAACGGATTTCCAGTTCTCCAACGAGATTGCTTGGAAGTTGCGGCGTTTTTTCCGTGTACACAACGGTGCGTTTGCCTCCAGTAATATCACCAGGGCCTGCCACACCAGTAAGGGTGTAGTTTTTCACCGAAAACGTGTCCACATTAAGCGAGAACTCATTGTATGTACCGATCACTTGAATATCTTTTGTCACAAAGCTACTCATTTTGATTGTTTGGTCGCCCTTGTACGTTTTGCCGTCAATGACAACCGAATAACCGCCATTAACACAATTCGCTGAGGTCGCCGCTTGTGCAGAGTTACCGAAACCAAGTGCCGAATATAAAACAAAAACCGTTGTCAACAAAACTGCTGCTAATCTCTTCATAATGTGATTACCTCCATTTTTTAAAAATAGTCTATCGGCATTCACCGAGGTAAGTGGGACGAAAGTTTCCTCCTCTCATCAAAGTTCTAATGCTACGGTTTTGCTGGGTATTGATGGTTTTGTTGCTGCCTTTCCTATATTAAGTAACGTTTGCAAGAACAAAATCGGTTTGATTTAAGAAGACTCATAAAAAATTAGCTAGGCGCGCTGAGGACTTTTTGACGCTTACAGTATTCGGATCTACCATGCTATTCCCGTGATGATTTTTCCCTAACTTAAAAATCTGAACTGTTTCACTTCTATTTGGCAACCCACTTCCTCTAGAAATTCACGTTTCAGCGCTTCGATCAAATTTTCACCATGTTCTTGGCCTCCGCCTGGTAACGTAAAATCAGCACCAAATTGTTCATCATACTTCTTTATAGTCAATAGTTTGTTATTACTTATAACGATTCCTTTAATTCCACACCGCACCTTCAATAACACTAGCTCCTTCCATAAGTTTCTCAAAGGATTGGAAAGAAAAGTGGACAGTTTTATTGGTTTACTTCTTCATGTACTTTTCATTATCCTGCCCAATCGTAATAAGGCTGCCGGGTGCGGCAGCCTTATTAATGATGTATTTTTGCGCTATCCTCCCCGTTTTAATCAGCAAGCCGCGGTGGCTTTATTAGGGTTAATCCCCTTCAAAGCGATCTGTCGGGAATGAGATAAAGTGCTTGTCATCGCCTAATGACAAGCACTTTATCCCATAAAATGAAAAAGCCGCATTAGATGCGTCTTTTAATAGGATATTGTTCTTGTCATCTGACAAATACCTGCAGTCCTACAAAATCGGCGATAATAATCGGGCAATCGCCTCCACGAAGCGCTGGATCAGCGGGCGCTTACGATAAGCAGCAAGCGTCAGCTCGCGGCAATTCTCCAGGTCCTGGTCAAAAATTCGCTGCAGCCGGCCCGCCACCTCGGTATCATAAATGAACGCATTCACTTCAAAGTTTAGCTTGAAGCTCCGGTTGTCCATATTCGCTGTTCCAGCAGTGGCAATTTTCCCATCAACCACGATCGTTTTCGCATGGAGAAAGCCTTTTTCATATAGAAAGCAGTTGACCCCGCTTGTCAGCAAATCCCCGATATACGAACGTGTCGCCCAGTACACGAAGCGGTGGTCGGGCTTGCTCGGAATCATGAGCTTTACACTAACACCGGAAAGCGCCGCCATTTTGAGCGCGGTGATCAAGCTCTCGTCCGGCACAAAATACGGCGTTTGTAGCAACACTGTTTCCTTTGCCGCCAAAATCATTTTGATGTATGCGTTTTTGATTTCCTGCCATTCCGTATCCGGCCCGCTCGATACGATTTGAATGCCCACATTGCCCTGATACACCCGAATTGGAAAATAACTGAGCTCATGTGAAACCGGTGATGCTGACGCTAAGTTCCAATCGAGCAAAAATTGCGCTTGCATTTGAAGGACGGCCCCGCCCGTCAATCGCAAATGCGTATCCCGCCAATACCCAAAGCGCTTGCTTAATCCGAGATATTCCTCCCCGATGTTCAGCCCGCCGATATAGCCATAGTGTCCATCGATAATCGCCAGCTTCCGGTGATTGCGGTAATTGAGCCGCTTATTGATATAACGGATGCGCGAAGGGAAAAAGGCCTCTACCTGCCCCCCGGCCTCCTTCAAGTTCTGAAAAAAACGTTTAGACAGGCTTGAACTGCCGATCGCATCGTACAAGAAGCGAACCTCTACCCCTTCCTTCGCTTTAGCTGTCAGCAATTCCATCAGCCGCCGGCCGAGCCCATCGTCCCGTACAATAAAGTATATCAAGTGAATATGATCCTTCGCTTCTTCCATATCCCGCAGGAGCGCTGCGAACTTGGCAGTTCCTTCCGTGAAGATTTCCACCTCATTATTTTGGCTGTACAAGGCATGACTTCCTGTCAGATTCATATAAATCATATCCTGATACTGCGCCATGGAAGGGTCTTTGTAATGGACGCCCTTTTGCCGGAAATCCCGCTTCTGGTTCTGAATTAGCGCATCAATTATTTTCTGCTTATCCTCTTGTATTTTATAAAACCTTCTTCGGGTCAGGTTTTGTCCCAAAAACAAATACAGTACAAATCCGACAACAGGGAGGAAAAACAGCACCATCAGCCACGCCCAGGTCACCGCCGCATTGCGTCTTTCCAAAAACACAACGACAATAGCAAGTAAAATGTTAAGCATAGACACTGCCGTATATACGTCCTGATAAAAATTCAAATCAAGATCCCCCCACTTGCAACAGCTAGTACGATTAGTATACCTTCCCTGCGTCCATCAGACATCCAATTTGTCATTATTGTCAAAAAAGACAAAGAAAAACCGAAAGCGTTCTCTTCACCCAGTAGCTTATCAAAAGCCGGATAAGCTTTCTCATACAATTTACTATTACAATACCGTTCTAAGGCTCCATAATTCAGGGAAATAGCGCTGGCTGACTACATGCTTCAAATAATCGACACCGGAAGATCCGCCGGTTCCATGCTTTAATCCAATAACGCGCTCCACTGTACCCATATGATTGAAACGCCATTGTTGCTGACGGCTATCGATATCGACGAGCTTTTCTGCGAGCTCATACAGATCCCAGTATTGCTCAACGTCCCTGTACACGGTTAGCCAAGCTTCTCTAACGCTGTCGTTCTCAGTATATTCTTGCGACCAGTCGCGCTGCAAATAAGCAGGATTGATCTCGAGACCACGTATGGCAAGCGCTTGGATGGCAGCATCGTAGATGCTCGGCTCGTTCAACGCTGCAGTTAATTGCCGGTGGAGTTCAGGCTGATGCTCATAGACAGCAAGCACTCTCGGCTTCTTCAATCCAAACATAAATTCGATCATACGGTTCTGATACGATTGGAAGCCTGAGGAGCTGCCCAGCTTATGCCGGAATTGCATGTACTCCGCAGGAGTCAGCGTGGACAATACGTCCCAAGATTGGACCAATTGCTGTTGAATTCTGGAGACACGAGCCAGCATTTTGAAGGCAGGCTCTAGATTGTTTTGCTGTATACAGCTCCGCGCGGCATCCAGCTCGTGCAGGATCAACTTCATCCAAAGCTCGCTGGCTTGGTGGATAATGATGAACAGCATTTCATCGTGGTGGTCAGACAGTCTAATCTGGCTGGACAATATTTGATCCAGGTGAAGGTAGTCTCCGTAGGACATTGCTTTGGAAAAGTCTGAAACTATATTTTCATTTTTCGGC
The DNA here is from genome assembly GCF_027533625.1 of Paenibacillus gyeongsangnamensis. GTDB lineage: Bacteria > Bacillota > Bacilli > Paenibacillales > NBRC-103111 > Paenibacillus_G > Paenibacillus_G gyeongsangnamensis. Next base: position 16,465 of record NZ_JAQAGZ010000049.1, read on the forward strand.
AAGTCGGCCATGATCTTAGCTCCTTTTCTATGCTGTGTATGGTCGAAGCACTGCTCTTACAGGACTGCCGTCCGCCTCTGCCAGAGGAAGAGGAAGGGCGATCAATTCATAATCACCCGGATTGACATGATCTAAGGCAAGCCCTTCCAAAATGTGAATGTCATAAGCATGCAGGCCATGGTGAGCCGCAAGCTCTTTACTGTCCAATGGATCGACAGAGGGGACATCTACACCAATCAGTCGAATACCTTTTTTATTTAAAAATGCCGCTAGATCCGCCTTCAAATAAGTAATTTCCGAAGGAAATACATCCGGATTGGACCAAGAGCTTGTGCACAGCAGCAGGCGAGTGACACCGTCTAGATCATAAGCCGCCAAATCTTCCGCACCGATGCTCGATCTTCCGGATACATCTATCACGCGTGCCGGACCGATATACAGCTGCAAATCGAGGTCCATCACTTTGCAGCCGTTATTGTCAAAATGAAAAGGCGAATCAATATGAGTGCCCGTATGAATGCTCATCGTGAGCTTTCCTACGTTTACCGAACCGCTTTGCTCTTTGGACCAGCTGACTTCATAGGAGAAAGCCGTGTCTCCGGGCCAAGTCGGAACCCCTTTTTCCAAACGGCGAGAAATATCTATCATGGTTAAAAGGTACTCCTTCCACAAGCTTATGCGACTACATCACGGGTATTATCGAATTTTTCATACTGCTTTTCCGTCATGACTGTTTTCAATCGTTGCACGGTTTCCCACACATCGCAGTAGGTTGTGTAGAGTGGAATTGGCTCTAAACGAATAATGTTAGGAGCGCGGAAATCAGGGACAATGTGCTGCTCCTCTTTGAGGGCTTTGCAGATTCGGGCTGCGTCCCTATGCTCCAGGCTGATATGCCCGCCTCTACGCTCATCCTCTCTCGGATTCCCGATCATAAAGCCCATCCCGTCTAATTCACGTTCGATCAGATCCATGAAATATTGCGTGATATGCAGAGATTTTTGACGCAGCTTTTCAATATTGGCCTCTGTGAAAAGCTCCAACGAACCAATGAGCGGAGCCATGCTGAGGATGTTAGGCGTACCGATTTGAAAAGCACCTGCCGTCTCAGCTTGGTGGAATTGATGCTCCATATCGAATTGCTTATCTTTTCGTGTTCCAAACCATCCCGCTAAGCCTGGAGAAGTCCCGAAGTGCTTACGGTTGATGTACAGACTACCCGTTCCGCCCGGCCCGCTGTTCAGATATTTATAATTGCACCAAAAGGCAAAATCGACATCCCATTCACTAAAGGAATGAGGGATAGATCCAACGGAATGGCAGCCATCAAAGCCAATGAGGATGCCGCGAGCATGGGCCTCAGCCGTTAAGCGCTTGATATCCAACAATTGACCGCTCCGGTACAGTACCGTTGGCAAAATAATGAGTGCAATCTCGTCCGTCATCGCAGAAATAATGTCTTCTTCTTGGAGGAAGCGTCCATCGCGGCTTTTTACTTGAACGAGATACTTGGCAGGATCATATCCATGCAATTTCAACTGACTTTGCAGAGCATAAATATCCGAAGGGAAATTCAGCTCGTCCGCCAAAATTTTGGTTCTATTGCCTTGCGGTTTATAGAAGGTGGCCACAAGCTGATGCAAATTCGTTGTTGTTGAGCCCGTTACGATCACTTCATCTTCGGATGCCCCGACTAACGGTGCACTCATGGCTGCTAGCTTCTCAGCTAGGTAAAACCATGGGTATTGGCCTTGTGTCCAGCCGTCAATCCCCTGCGTTTTCCACGCCTCTAGGATTTCCAGTAACGTTTTCTCGGCACGTTTGGATAGTAATCCCAACGAGTTGCCATCCAGATAAATCGAATCCGGTTTGATATAAAATTGCTCTCGATAACATCCAAGCTCATCTTGTTCATCAAGCTTCTGGGCATATTCTTGTGAATATGGATTAGGGTCTAGCGGGTCTTGGAACATAAAAAGCCTCCTTAATCCTTTTTAAATCGGTTACATGACTTGCTTATCTTAACTTAGCGTTTATGATAACGTCAATGAGACTCAGCGTCAGCTCTCGACCGTACCCCCTGCGACGAAACGCCGGCTTCGTTGCTACGAGGTAAATGTGCGGTGTAATCCGATGGAATAGACATCATTGAATATCTTACAAAGATTCAGTAAATTCGTTTGATTTCATGTATTTAACTTCTGAATTATTCTTAATTATCAATTCCTCATTAACAAGATTCTCATTATCATGCTTGCTTATTTCCATCCTCCATATTTCATTTCCCCTATACCACCTGTCCTCATTTTGATAAAACTGATGATTTCTTTCTTCCACTTTGTATATGAATTCCAAATCCGCGTTACAATTTATCGTTCCTTCCAAATATTCATCGGATAAAAATATATTGAATTGAAACGTAAAGTTTGTTGGGTTGTAAAATTGCAAATCTACATAATTATAAAAAACACTTGTTCCTGTCCCAAAAGGGACAACTCTTCTATCATCAGGAAATATATCAAAACTATGATGATGACGTTCCTTGATCTCAAGCGGTGTATGAAGAGCCAGCCAAAATAGCATATTAGCTAATTGGCATAGCCCACCTCCCGTACCAGTTCGAATTTCTCCATGTGATAACATTAAACCTTCGATATAACCCTTGGCTTTTGTCGTTTTACCTACTAGTTTCCAAAACGAAAATGTTTCTCCTGGATTTATAACTATCCCATCAATATGCTCCAAAGCAATTTTTAGATTAATTATTTTATTTGATTATCCAACTAGCTCAGGATAGGTAATCGTGGTAGTCGAGATACAGCATTGTACGAGTCGATTGAACAACTCGCTTTTAAATTCGCGGCGGTTAAATCGGTAACAGAATTCGTCAAGATAAGCTTGAAGATGCTTAGGATCTAAGCCGTGAAAGGTTCCTCCAATAAAAGCTTTCGCGTTGGAGATGACGGTGTGAAGCCACTTCAGGTG
>NZ_JAQAGZ010000005.1 GCF_027533625.1 Paenibacillus gyeongsangnamensis
CTGGATAGCCAAGTACGGACGGGATAAGCGCTGAAAGCATCTAAGCGTGAAGCCCCCCTCAAGATGAGATTTCCCAGTATGTAAGACCCCTTGTAGACGACGAGGTAGATAGGTTCGGGGTGGAAGCGCGGCAACGCGTGGAGCTGACGAATACTAATCGGTCGAGGGCTTATCCTACAGGTTTTGCGACAGCAAAACCACATCGGAAGCATAGGTTTATCCACAAAGTGAAGATGAAGCTGACGAAGCGGATTCCGAGTACTTTGCGGGGGCCAGGTAAAGCAAAAGCAAGCAAGATTACCTCAGCTAAAGTACGATGTTTCGATCCAGTTTTCAGGGCGCAAGTCGTTCTGAGCTGTAACACCAAGATGTTCCTTGGCGGGGACATCGCCATACTTATGTTTGGTGACGATGGCGGAAGGGAACCACGCGTACCCATCCCGAACACGACCGTTAAGCCTTCCAGCGTCGATGGTACTTGGACCGAAGGGTCCTGGGAGAGTAGAACGTCGCCAAGCATTGTTCCCTGATAGCTCAGTTGGTAGAGCACTCGACTGTTAATCGAGTTGTCACAGGTTCGAGTCCTGTTCGGGGAGCCACTCTTTTCTTGGAGAGGTGTCCGAGCTGGCCGAAGGAGCACGATTGGAAATCGTGTAGGCGTCACAAGCGTCTCGAGGGTTCGAATCCCTCTCTCTCCGTAGCAATGCTTCTTGGTAAGGGATGAGAACCGTGAGGTTCGTCGGAGCTAAGCTTCGTTAGGATCGCATCGCAGTCTCATCTTGAAGAGATGAGTATCCCTCTCTCTCCGTAGCACTTTCTTAAGTAGTCCGATGGGATAGTGATATGATCACTTTCCTATACATAGCAAGGCCCGTTGGTCAAGGGGTTAAGACACCTCCCTTTCACGGAGGTAACAGGGGTTCGAATCCCCTACGGGTCATTATCCCATGGAGGCTTAGCTCAGCTGGGAGAGCATCTGCCTTACAAGCAGAGGGTCGGCGGTTCGATCCCGTCAGCCTCCACCATATATCATTTTTACTGACGCGGGGTGGAGCAGCCCGGTAGCTCGTCGGGCTCATAACCCGAAGGCCGCAGGTTCAAATCCTGCCCCCGCAACCAATTTATACTCAGTGTGGAGCCGTGGTGTAGAGGCCTAACATGCCTGCCTGTCACGCAGGAGACCGCGGGTTCGAATCCCGTCGGCTCCGCCATGATTAATCCTTCTTTGTAAGGGATGAGAACCCATAGGGTTCGTCGAAGCATTAGCTTCGTTAGCAGTACATCGCAGTCTCGGAGTGTAACGGAGAGTATCCCGTCGGCTCCGCCATCTTTATCGAATTACAGATCTCATGCCGTCGTAGCTCAGCGGTAGAGCAACGCACTCGTAATGCGTAGGTCGGAGGTTCGATTCCTCTCGACGGCACCATTACAGCCTTTTACACGAAACATGGCGGTCGTGGCGAAGGGGTTAACGCACCGGTTTGTGGCTCCGGCACTCGTGGGTTCAAGTCCCATCGATCGCCCCATTGTTTATTTTTATTGGGGATTAGCCAAGCGGTAAGGCAACGGACTTTGACTCCGTCATGCCTAGGTTCGAATCCTAGATCCCCAGTTTCTTTATTACATGTGCTGGCAAGAGGGTAACCCAAGCAGTAGTATTATGAGCCATTAGCTCAGTTGGTAGAGCACCTGACTTTTAATCAGGGTGTCGTAGGTTCGAGTCCTACATGGCTCACTTTTCAATTCGCGGAAGTGGCTCAGCGGTAGAGCATCGCCTTGCCAAGGCGAGGGTCGCGGGTTCGATTCCCGTCTTCCGCTCCATCATTTACTTGCATTTCGTACTGTTATTTTGTAAATTAGTAGTTAGATTATTATGCGGAAGTGGCTCAGCGGTAGAGCATCGCCTTGCCAAGGCGAGGGTCGCGGGTTCGATTCCCGTCTTCCGCTCCAACAAAATCATATGCCGGTATGGCGGAATTGGCAGACGCGCGCGACTCAAAATCGTGAGGGAAACCGTGGGGGTTCAAGTCCCTCTACCGGCACCATAATTTTTAACGGGACGTAGCTCAGCTTGGTAGAGCACCTGGTTTGGGACCAGGGGGTCGCATGTTCGAATCGTGTCGTCCCGATTTCTTTTTTTATGCGGGTGTAGTTCAATGGTAGAACTCCAGCCTTCCAAGCTGGTAGCGTGGGTTCGATTCCCATCACCCGCTCCAATCGACTAGTCCCAGTAGCTCAGCTGGATAGAGCACTCGCCTTCTAAGCGAGTTGTCGGGGGTTCGAGTCCCTCCTGGGACGCTTTCACCTTTCAACTCAATCCTGTGATAGATCAAGTCTCTCTGTATTTCAGAGAGGCTTTTTTTGTTTTTCGGCTTGTCCCAGCATGACGGATAAGAATAAATAATGGATGGAATTTGCAGAGCCGGCGCCGCTTGCGCGGTGCATGATTTGGCCCGTTAGTATGGCGCATTAGGGGCAATTAACTTATAATAATAGAGAGGACAAGTAATCCGGGCTATAAGCGAGTACGGATAAGCTTAAAACGTTTAAATGGGGTGCTAAAGATGAGTTTGTTTGACCTGACTGGAAAAGTAGCATTGGTGACCGGGGGGGCGGTCGGTTTGGGCGGCGCTATCTCCATCGGTTTGGCTAAAGCCGGCGCAGACGTTGTCATTGTAACGAGCAATAACCGTTCGCAGGAAACCCAGCAGCAGATTGAAGTGTTGGGCCGCAAGGTGCATACGATCGTTGCGAACCTGATGGATGAAAGCGTACTTGATGGCGTTGTAAAGGAAACGTTGTCCGTGTTCGGCAAAGTGGACATTCTCGTGAATAACGCCGGCATTATCCGCCGCACTCCGGCTGCGGACCATGCGGCTTCCGATTGGCACGATGTGCTTAATCTGAACCTGAACTCCGCTTTCTTCCTGTCCCAACTGGTAGGACGCGAGATGATCAAGCAGGGATCCGGCAAAATCATCAATATCGCCTCGATGCTCAGCTTCCAAGGAGGCATTAACGTACCGGGCTACACCGCTTCCAAGCATGCGATTGCAGGGATTACAAAAGCGCTGGCGAACGAATGGGCCAGCAAAGGCATTCAAGTCAATGCGATTGCTCCCGGCTACATGGAAACGGACAATACGGCTGCTCTTCGCGCCGACCAAGAGCGTACGGCACAAATCATGGTGCGCATTCCTGCGGCGCGATGGGGAACGCCTGAGGATCTTCAAGGACCGGCTGTGTTCCTCGCCTCTGCGGCATCCGACTATATGAACGGACACGTGTTGTGCGTGGACGGCGGATGGATGGCTCGATAAGCGATGGGACAAACACAAGCGGAGAAGCCTGTTCAAATGTTTCAACCGGAAGTCATTACTTTTGGAGAAACGATGGCGCTCATGATGCCGACGAGCTCCAAAGGAATTGAATATACTCCCGGCTTCCAAGGGTTGTTCGGCGGTGCGGAGAGCAACGTAGCTATCGGCTTGGCCCGTCTTGGCCACCGAGTCGGCTGGTTCAGCCGGTTAGGGAAGGACCCGCTCGGCCAGATGATCTTGAAGAAGATCCGCGGCGAAGGCGTCGATGTGTCCCGAGCGGAGCTGACATCGGAGGCTCCTACAGGTTTAATGCTGCGGGAGGTCGTATCGGGGAAAACCTCCGTTTACTACTACCGGAAGGGCTCTGCCGCCAGTACGTTGCGTCCGGAGCATTTGGAAGAGCAATATATCAAGCAAGCGAAATATTTGCATGTCACGGGGATTACTCCCGCCCTCAGCGCAAGCTGCCGTGAAACGGCCAAGGAAGCGATCCGGCTCGCGCAGAAGAACGGGGTGAAGGTATGCTTCGACCCGAACCTGCGTCTGAAGCTATGGTCGATTGAGGAGGCTCGCGAGGTTCTTCTGGAGCTCGCCAAGGAAGCGGATTATTTCCTGCCCGGTCTGGACGAGCTGAAGCTGCTATACAGGACGGAAAGCTTCGATGAGATCGTAGACCGCTTGCGTGAACTTCCTGCCGTATCCATCGTAAAAGGCGGGGATGACGAGACTTATATCGTGGATAAAGAAAACGTGACTGCCGTTCCGTACTTCAAGGCGGAGCAGGTTGTGGATACAGTGGGTGCAGGGGACGGCTTCTGTGCCGGATTTTTCGCCGGACTCCTTAAAGAATACAGCTTGCCGGAAGCCGTCAAGCTTGGTAACCTGATCGGGTGCATGGTGGTCCAAATGGAAGGCGATTGGGAAGGGATCCCGACCTGGGAGCAGGTTGAAGCCTTCATGAATAACGTTAAGCACGTAGAACGTTAAGCATGTAGAATGTTAATAGCCCTAATTCTTATTAGCGAAGGAAATGGTACATTCTATGAAAAAGTTGAAGCTCGTTCAGCAAATCGTGGATCAAGGCGTCGTTGCGGTACTCCGCGGCGAAACGCCGGATGAAGTTGTGGAGATGGCCGAACAGGCCATCGAGGGCGGCATTAAGGTCATCGAAGTGACGATGACGGTTCCTTTTGCTCTGCAGGCTATTGAGAAGCTGGCGAAAAAGTATTCCAGCACGACGAAGGATGCATCCAAATTCGCCATTATCGGAGTGGGCACGGTGCTTGATCCGGAAACCGCCCGCGCGGCCATTCTGAGCGGCTCGGAATTCGTGGTAGGCCCATCCCTCAATCCGGATACGGTCACGCTGTGCAACCGGTACCGGATTCCGGTCATGCCGGGCGTTATGACGATTCAAGAAATTCAGCGGGCATTGGAGCTAGGCGTGGACGTAGTTAAGCTGTTCCCGGGCAACCTGTACTCCCCGGGGATGATCAAAGCGATCAAAGGACCATTGCCGCAAGCGAACATCATGCCTACAGGCGGCGTATCGCTCAGCAACCTGGGCGAGTGGATCAAGGCCGGCGCCGTGGCGGTAGGCATCGGATCCGATCTAACGGCGGATGCGGTCAAGAGCGGCGATTACAGTCTGGTAGCCAAGAAAGCGGCTCAGTATATTGAGGCTTACCGCGCGGCTAAAGCTTAAGCGAAAAGCTGAAAAAAAGGGTTCTTCCAACCACCCCGGGGTGGAGTGAAGAACCCTTTTTTATTTTTAAAGCAAGATTTACGGACAGGATATTTCCACACTAAAGTAAAGTTACGGAAGTTTTTTACTGTAATTTATGATAGTCTAAATATGTAACAAATGCAGTGAGGGAGACAATCGTGGATAATTACAGAAAGCATCGCATTTCTACTATACCATGCTTAGAAATAAGTCCATTATGCAAGCCGATAGGTACCGTTCTTTTGTATCACGGTTGGGCGTCAAATATCGAGAATTACATGTTCTTTGCGTCCACGGTATCAAGTTGGGGTTATAAGGTCATTGTGCCGGAATTGCCGCATCATGGTGAACGGGGAATCCTCAATTATTTTGACAAATTCGTGTTGCAACAATATTTTTGGGATGTCGTCTTCCAAAGTGTTAAAGAAGCAGGGGAACTAGTGTGCGAACTTTCTAAAACCGATGATCACATCGGTTTTATCGGACATTCATGCGGCGGATTTATAGCGCGGGTGCGTTTTCGAATGATTCCCGGGTGCAATCCGCGATAGTTATAAATGGCTCTTGTGCATGGGTAAAATTTGAAGAGTTATATCGTGAAAAAGATGGAAGACCTCCGATGAATCCAAATGAAAGGATATCATTAGAGGAGCATGATCCTATATCCCATTTAAGCTTTGAAGGAAAAAAAGCATTGCTTTTGCTACACGGTAAGGAAGACACGATAATTCCTATCGACAGCCAAAGATACTTTATGAATCTTAAGTCAAATACGCCTTCCGAGAGTTTGCAAATAGTTGAGTACTCCGGAGTGAACCATCACGTAACGATCGGGATGCTGCAAAAATCAAAGGAATGGCTTGATAAGCACTTGAGTTCAGGAATAAGGTGATGCAAAGCGGAAATGAGGTCCATAAGTTAAATGGACAACATGGATTTAGTGACCCATTCTATACTAAATATAACGCAACGTATTAAGGTAACGGAGAATGGCAAATGGGCAGGATGTGGAAAAATGAAAAGCTTACGGGATAAAAAGCTCAGCGCATTTCTTATTCTTGCTATATTCGGGTTAGGTCTAACGTTTTTCGGTAATTTATATGAATATGTAGTCTTTGTACCTAATCTAATCGGCTTAGGTGGAATAAAGGGATTAATTGCATTTCGAGAATTTTTTGTGTTTTCAAATCCTGTTTTCTATTACATCCCTCTAGGTGTAATTGGGTTTATCTCAACCTTCATCTCCTATGCTCGAATTTGTGACCGAACCACGAATTTAAACAAGTGGCTTAAGAAGGCTACGGTTTATGGGGTAATTACGATTCTGATTACGGTGATCATCGTGACTCAATTCAATTTTAAATTATTTTTCGGGCCGCCTCCTATAGATGATTCCAGCTTGCAAATGATGATATTTTTTTACTCTATCGTGGCGTTTATTCGTCTGATTTTTGATGGGCTTACATTGTATGGTGCCCTTCGTGCGTACCATTTTTTAATTTCAAATCGATCCAGCAAGTGCTAAACGGGAGATATAATGTATCAAATGATAATATTAGCGTAAGCGCTGTCAAATAAATGAGATAAGGGTGATAATAATGGAACCAGTTATTATTCATCAAAGCAAAAGCTTTACATTGTTCGGTTTTTCTAAAATTCATGATCAAAACAAAGCATACAGTGAAACAATTTTCGAGTTGTTGGATAAGGTTTGGAAGGAAGTTCGTAACAAAGAACTCTCTCACACAGGAATTAATCACGTAGTTTATGATAGTGATCACATCATATTTGCCGGGATAGAGTTGATCTCTCCGCCTAATGAAGATTCATTATTGGAAAAAAGAAATGTTATTTTACAAAAATATACCTATTGCAAACATATCGGACCATATAAGGAGTTAAACAAAACCTATGAGAGCATAAAATCGACAGTAAAAGCTTTAGGAGAACACCATGAGCTTCCCCTATTGGAGGTATATGGACATTGGAATGCTGATGAAACAAAGCTCGAAACGGAAATTTTCTATAATCTTAAGTAAGTTATTCGGTTTCAAATAGTAACTGAGGGACGGGAACAACTGTTCAACGACGCAGTATATACCTTTATTGAATAGATCCATGATTTGCTTCATTCTGGCGATGAATTTATAACTAATATTCAAATAACTAGCGATAAGATGACCGGGACTCCTTGTACCATAAGGGGTTCCGGTCTAATACTTTCACTAACAAAAGAAAATCCCCCTTGAGCCCGAAAGCTCAAGGGGGAAAGCTAATTGTTCTACTATTCGGTTGCAACGGATTGGTCGGCTTGCAAGCCTACCGGCGCGATGCGCACGAAGTTCGTTTGCAGGTTAGCGAGCAGGTGGTCGATGCCTTGCGCCGCTTCCGTTTGGCCGGACTTCTCGAGCTCATCGCGGTAAGCGCCGAGCAGCTCGTTCAGATCACTGATGCTTTGCTGTCCGATGGATTCGATCTTCACCTTCGCGCCTTTCGCGATACGGCGCTCGATCGCAGCTTGGTCGAGACCCATCTCAGGAACGAGGCGCTGGTAGATTACGCCGCCGGTCATCCCTGCGCAGATCCATGGACCCGGATCGCCCATGACAACGGCGCGGCCGTTGGTCATGTACTCGAAGGCGAAGCCTTTGAGGTTCGCGCGAGCGGCCAATCCACCCAGATCGTCGCGCAACGGTGTCGTGATTTCGCCGCCGAAGACGACGTCCGCTCCGGAGAAGCGGATGCAGGCACGGGTATCGGCGTTGCCCTGAATCAGGAACAAGCCATGCTGTGCGCCGTAACCGAACGACTTGCCGACGGAACCGTTGATGAACTGCTTGTGCTTGCTAGGCGCCTTCATGATGGCTACTTTACCGCCGGAGGACATCTTGCCTACGCCGTCCTCAGCTCCGCCGTGTACCGTAATCGCAATACCGCGCGCATTGAAGGCTGCAAGACCGTTACCTGGCACGGAGCCGTCGGTAATGGTGATGTCCACGCCAGGCAGCGAATCGTAGCTGCCGTCGAATCGGTCGCGTACGCGGTGGCTGGCATAACGGCTGCCCAGAATACGGGACTCAGCGTCAACCTTGTGCCATTTGCGCTCGACTGTAGTCTCGAAAGAGACGGAATCCGGGAAGAACTCTTGGCCTTCGGCGCCGGCTGCGATGCGGATATCGGAAGATACTGCTGCGGCTGCTTCCGCCAGGGCCACTTCGTGAGCTGCCGCGAACGAAACCGGAGCCGGACGAAGAATGTCGGACAGGTCGATTCGGTCCAGGTGGCTCACTTGCTGCAGCAAGTCGGAACGGCCTACCAGGTCCTGCAGGTTATTGAAGCCGAGGCCGGCTACGACTTCACGCACTTCTTGACCGATGCCGCCGAACAAGCGGACAAGGGATTCGACCGCCAGATCGTATACGCGTGGTACGAAGCGGCGAAGGCCTTTTTCCTCAGCTTCTTCCATGGAATCGATCTGAGTTGCGATACCTACGTGACAGGTGTCGAGGTGACAGCCGCGGCAGGTCGTACAGCCGATGGACTGCATCGCGATCGAGCCGAAGCCTACGCGGTTTGCGCCGAGCAGCACCATCTTGACAACGTCCGCACCGGACTTCATGCCGCCGTCGGACCACAGCTCAACGCGGTGGCGAAGGCCAGCTTCGATCAAAGCCAGGTGAGCGAGCTTCGTGCCGATCTCGGTAGGCAAGCCGACGTGCGTGATCGAGTGAATCCGCGCCGCGCCCGTACCGCCGTCGAAGCCGGAAAGCGTGATGACGTCCGCGCCCGCTTTGGCTACGCCGACCGCAATCGTTCCGATGCCCGGTACGACAGGTACTTTTACGATAATTTTCGCTTTGCGTCCGCTCGCTTCTTTCAGCTCGGAGATGATTTGCGCCAAGTCCTCGATGGAGTAAATATCATGGTTGTTGGACGGCGAAATCAGGTCAGAGCCGATCGTTGCGTTCCGTGCAGCTGCAATTTTGGCCGTAACCTTGGAGCCCGGCAGGTGACCGCCTTCGCCCGGTTTTGCGCCTTGACCGATCTTGATCTCGAGGAACGCTACGGCATTGGCCAGCTCGACGTTGACGCCGAAACGTCCGGACGCCACTTGCGCGCCACGGGTCCGCTTGTAGCGGCCCAGCATGTCTTTGATCTCGCCGCCTTCGCCGTTCATGGTAACCATGTTCAGGCGCTCGCCGGCTTCCGCATAGGCGCGGAACGCCGTTTCGTTCTGCGAACCGAAGGACATGGACGAGATGAGCATAGGCAGATCGTGCCCGCCAATGCTGATGTCTACTTGAGACGGATCAAGCGGCTTGCGGCCTTCAGCCAATGCCTTCTCAACATTGAAATCCGCTACGTGACGGATGGAAATCGGATTCTTCTTCTCTTCTTCCTGCAGCTTATTGCGGTAATCTTCATACGAAGCCGCTCCGGAGGCCGCATCGCCGAGAGCCTTCCACATGCGTTGGAAGAAACGGAAGTTCTTCGCCGCTTTGGCTTTCGGGTTGGAGAAGTCGTTGTAACGGGCTTCGGCGTTCGCTTCGAGCTCGGCATAGCCGGTACCCGCTTTGTCGCTGCCCAGGTAGTTGACGATATCCAGCACTTCCGCCAGCTCCGGCTTCAGTCCGATGGAGGAGAAGAAGCGCGTATAGCCGCGAAGCTCGTGGGTACCGATGGTGGAGATGACTTTCTCCAGGCCTTTCATGAGTGCCGTGAACACCTTGCGCGCCGCAGGCGCTCCATCCTTCGCGGATGCGGTAGCGAACAGCACGTAAGGGGAAATTACATCCGCGCCCAGACCGCAGGCTACGGCAATATCGTGCAGGCTGCGGATCGAAGCGCTGCGCAGCACGACGGTCGCTTGGCGGCGAAGGTTGTCGCCGGAGCCCAGCTTCTCGGCGCGCAGTGCGATATCGACCTTGGATACCGCGAGGTGCGGATCCATCCAGAGACGATCGTTCTGATGCGCTTCGCTGTCATCGAGAATAAGCAGCATGGCGCCGCCGCGTACCGCTTGAACGGCATCCTGCGCCAATTGGTCGAGCGCCGTCTGCAGCGAACCGCCGCGAGGGAAGGTCAAGGAAAGCTTCACGACGGCGCCTTGGAAGATCGCCATCAGCTGCTCCAGGCTCGGCTGCTTCAGCTCCGACAAGGAATCCGTGCCGTTGCTGCCTTCGAGTACGGCCGGATACAGCAGCTCGACGCGAGGACGCTGATCGGGCTGCCCGTATACGGACGGACGAGGGCCGACGATGATCCGGGTGGAGAAATGCTCCATCTCGCGGTCCCGGTCGATCGCAGGGTTCGTTACGACCGCTACGCTCTCTTTAATGAAATCCGGAATGTTCTGACGTTCCCATGCAAGCGCCGCGTGCGGGCTGTCATGGCCGAGGGAGCGGATCGGCTCGGCGCCGGTTTCGGCCATCGATTCGATATGCTGAATGCCGTCGCGGTCCCATCCGAAGGCGCTATAGATCGCATCCGTCGGAGCGAGATCTTCGGAAGCGGCCGCTTCCGGAGCTTGGGCGGTATTTTTCAAATGATGGCGCAGTCCGTCGAACTGGATGCCGCGGCTCTTCGCGCGCTCCAGCACTTTGCTTTGTACCTGATGGTAAGGAATGACCTGAACGTGCTCGCCCGGAGTCAAGACAACGCCGACTTTCTCGCCAGGGGCGATCGGCTTCGGATCCGCAACCATGTCGCTGACCGTAATGACGCCTTGCTCGGAGGAGAAATACAGGGACGTTTCGCTCTCGACCATCCATACCGGACGAAGACCGAGCGCGTCTACGCTGAAGATGCATTCGTTGCCGTAACGGGATACGATCCCGGCCGGACCTTGGGCGTAATGGCCCCACATTTGACGGAAGTATACGTACAAGTCCTGAAGCTCTTCGCGGTACAGCTTCATTTCGTTCAGGATCGGAGGGAATACGATCTCCATCGCTTCAAACAGACTCAGGTTAAAACGGTGGATGAACGTCTCGATCGTCCGGTTCATGTCCTGGGAGTCGGAGCCGCCGTCGACAAGCGGTACACCGACCATATCCGCTTCGATGCGGAGCTTTTTCACCGTATTGATCTCGCCGTTATGGCCGAGCAGGGAGAACGGCTGCACGCGGAAGAAGCTGGATTGGGTGTTGGTGGAATAACGGTTATGGCCGATCGTGACCTGCGCCGCAAACAGCGGATCGCGGGTATCGTTGTAATATAACGGAAGGATGCTGGCCGCACCCATGACTTTATAGGCGGCCGTGACATTGCTGAGGGTAGCTACGTGAACGTTGTACTTGGCCTCGATCGCCACGTGTAGCTCGAACAGATGGTCGGCCACCTTCACTTCCTGTTTGTCGCACAGAGCTGCGATTTGCCAGAAGGTAGGCTCGTCGTTTCGGCCGTTCGGGCCCAGAACGCTGCTGTCCACTTGGTTCTCCTGCTCCAGCAGGATGCTGACTTGATGCTGCTTGAACAGCTCGCGGATGCCCGCTTGCATATCGGCAACGGAAATGTCCAGCTTGCGCGGTACAAAAATATGAGCAACGGAGAAGCGCTCGTCATAAACGAGTTTGCCGTCCAGGCCGGCGTCGGTCAGCTTCTTCTCCCACAGCGCTCTCGGAATATCGGTCAGAATGCCGCAGCCGTCTCCTTCTCCGTTAATGAAACCCGAACGATGTTCCAATTTAACAAGGGCGTCGATCGTCTTTTGGATGTTGTCACGGGAAGGGAAGCCGTCTTTCTCTACAATACAAATGATACCGCAGCTATCGTGCTCGGTGGCCAAAAGGTTCTGAAAACGGCCTTCATTGCGCATTACTTCATTCATGTTCTGATGGTCAGCAGGCTGACCTTCACCTCCCAAATAAAATGTGGCGGATCATCCGTAAGTTAAGGTTTTGCTCATGTCGCATAAGAAAGCGGACAAAGTCACATCGGCAGAGAGGTTGAATAAAAATACATTAAACCTGCATAAATGACTTGATCTACAGTTCTTTGTTTGACGCGAAAAAGCGCTAAAGCGGTCGAAGATAAAAAAATAATGTGCCCACTTCGACAAAATGAGCGCATATCATCGCGGCCTTCATGACGAAAACCTTACATTATATCCGATTGTAATGCTGCTTAAAGTATTACTAGAATACCATGAAATTGTACCTTAGACAATAGAACAATAAGGGTAATTGATTGATGTAAGCGCTATCTATTTTGCATAACTGGTGAATAATGGGGAAAAATCGCGCCGTTTCGCGGTTTTGAAAAAGCGAACGAACTATTACCGAATTTCGATAATAGTTCGTGATTTAGGTGATAAATGAAATTTATTGTTGCTGCCCGACGCTACATCCGGGCGAAGGTCCGGTCTGCGGCCTCCAGCGTATAGGCCACGTCTTCCTCGGTATGAGCAGTGGTCAAAAACCAAGCTTCATACTTGGACGGAGCCAGGCAGATCCCTTGTTCGAGCATGAGCCGGAAAAATGCGGCGAACTGTTCTCCGTCGGTATCCTGGGCTTCTTCATAGTTCGTAACCGGGTGGTCGCAGAAGTGCGTCGACAACGCCCCGCGGATGCGGTTGATCGTCAGCGGCACCCCGTGCCGCTGCGCGGACTTCGCGAGGCCCGCTTCAAGCGCCGCGCCGAGCTTGTCGAGCCGGTCGTACGTACCCGGCTCCTGGAGGGCCTGCAGGCAGGCGATGCCTGCGGAGATCGACGCGGGGTTGCCCGCCATCGTGCCGGCCTGATAAGCCGGCCCCAAGGGCGCCACCTGCGCCATGATGTCCTTGCGGCCCCCGTAGGCCCCGATCGGCAGTCCACCGCCGATGATTTTGCCCAGGGCCGTCAGGTCCGGCTCGATGGCCGAGAAGTCGGCGGTGCCTGCGGCACCGTCCGCGCCCGGGAGGCCATCAAAGGTCTGTACCGTTCCGTAGTGGAACCGGAACGCCGTAATGACCTCGTCGTAGATGACGAGGGAGCCGTTGCCCCGCGCCAGCGCGCAGAGCCCTTCGAGGAAGCCGGGCTTCGGCATGACCATGCCGAAGTTGCCCACGACGGGCTCGACCATGACCGCGGCGACGTCGCCGCCCCAGCGGGCGAGAGCGGCTTCGAGCGCAGCGAGGTCGTTGTAGGGCACGGTGATCACCTCGTGCGCGATGCTGTTCGGGATCCCGGCGCTGTCGGGGATCCCGAGGGTGGACGGGCCGGAGCCCGCGGCGACGAGCACGAGATCCGAGTGGCCGTGGTAGCAGCCGGCGAACTTGATGATCTTGCTGCGGCCCGTATAGGCCCGGGCAACGCGGATCGTCGTCATGACGGCCTCCGTGCCGGAGTTGACGAAACGGACCTTATCGAGTGACGGAATCGCTTCCTTCAGCAGGCGGGCGAATTCGATCTCCAGCTCGGTCGGCGTGCCGTAGAGCGTGCCGTTCCGTGCCGCGCGGCAGATGGCTTCCGTTACATGCGGATGGGCGTGGCCGAGAATAATAGGACCGTAAGCGGCCAAATAGTCAATGTAGCGGTTATCGTCCGCATCCCAGAAGTAGGCGCCCTGGCCTCGCTTCATAAAGACGGGTGCGCCGCCGCCGACGGCTTTGAACGAGCGGGAGGGACTGTTTACCCCGCCGACGATATGCTGCAGCGCGTCTTGATATAGCTGCTCGGAGCGGCTCCGGGAGCTCGCAAGGAATGAAGATTGGTTCATGATTCTGATCGCATCCTTTTTTTATGTAAAATCGTTCGTTTTCATCTGCGCGGCGGAGGGAGCAGGTTTCCCTTCAGGACGGTAACGGCCTGGCCGTAGAGCAGCATCCGCGTCTCCGTCAGCTCGATCCGCAAGGTGCCCTCGCGTGCGGAGCATTGCTTTGCTGTAAAGATCCGCTTCCCGAGCTTGGACGCCCAATAGGGTGCCAGCGCGCAATGAGCCGATCCGGTCACGGGATCTTCCGGAATGCCGAGCCGTGGGAAGAAGCAGCGGGAGACGAAGTCCGTGCCGGAAGAATCGGAACGGGCGGTAACAAGGACGCCCCGAACGGGAATGGCGGAGAGCAAGGCGTAGTCCGGCTTTAGACGGCGGACCGTCTCTTCATCCGCGACCTCAACGAGCAGATCCATCCGGTTCGTTCCGGTAAATCCGATTTCGGCTGTTCCGAGGGCTTCGGCCAGACCGGGTGGGCATTCCATAGGAACTACGGGCTCGCTTGGAAAATCAAGCCGGATCCAATCTTCCTGCCGCCTCGCCGTAAGCAGGCCGCTGCGGGTATGGAAGCGGATCTCCGACTGAAGCGGCACCCGGTCCGTTTCCCAAAGCGCATGGGCCGCCGCCAAGGTGGCATGGCCGCACAAGTCGACTTCGACATCCGGCGTAAACCAGCGGAGCCGGTAGTCGGGGCCCTCCTGGCACAGAAAGGCCGTCTCGGACTGCTGCATCTCCATCGCCGCCTGCTGCATCCAAGCGTCACCGGGAAAGGCGTCCAGGAAGCAAACGGCAGCCGGATTGCCGTGAAACGGCCGGTCGGTAAAGGCATCGACCATCATGAGTTCGGTCATCAGCATCTTCTCCTTATCATGATCATGTAACGTGGAACAAGGTCAGCCGTTTCGCGAACGGAGTAAGGTATTCTGTACATTATAAGGAATTTTGCTCCGGAAGAAAACCGTCTTGACGTAAATTAGTTGTAATATATATAATTGTTATAACAACTAAATCGCCATCATTTGATGGTATACTCGCCCGCAGGGAAAGGAGAAAGGTGTATGAAACCTAATCCGACACCGGATCAGGAGCCGTTCGGCGTCATTCTGGCGCAGACGTACCGCCGAGTCGTGCTGCTGCTGACGAACCGGTTCCGGCCTTACGGTATTACGCCCGAGCAGTGGAGTCTGCTCAATCAGCTGTGCGTGAAAGAAGGTGTGCCGCAAAAGAAATTAGCGGAGCGGACGGATCGGGACCAGCCTACGGTTACCCGCATTCTCGATGTGCTGGAGCGCAAGGGCTGGACCGTCCGGAAGCCGAACTCCGAAGACCGCCGTTCGTTTCTTGTTTACGCTACGGAGGAAGGACGCAAGCTGGCCGCTGAGCTCGAGCCGCTCGAACGGCAGACGCTGCAGGAGCTGCTCGAATGTGTGCAGGAAAGCCAGTGCGAGGCATTGAAACAGGCGCTGAAGCGGATCGGCGAACGGGCCGCAGCGCTGAAGGAGACCTCAGAACCTACGGAGGCCGCCTACAATAACGGATCCGATCAGTAAACGGCTTTCCGCTTAGGCAAGCATCTTGGAGAGGAGAATCAAAGAAATTATGATACCTGAGAGTACCTCTTCGGCCCTATGGACCAAGAGTTTTATTTTGTTAACGCTTTGCAATCTGTGTATTTATATGAACATCCAAATGATTACGCCGTCGCTCCCGGCTTATGTGGCCGGCACGCTGGGAGGCGGGGGAATGACCGTAAGTCTGGTCATCAGCCTCTTTGCGCTCTCGGCCATCGTGACCAGGCTGTTCACGGCGGCGGCGTTCAAACGGTTCGGGCTTAGGACGATCCTGTTCGGCGGTCTGATCATTTTCGCGATTTCTACGGCAGGCTATGCGGCCGTGGCGACGCTCGGTTTGCTGCTCGTCATCCGTATCGTTTACGGCATCGGCTTCGGTTTTGCGGGAACCGCCTTCGGCACCCTGGTCTCCCAAGTCATTCCGGTGCGCCGGATGGGAGAGGGGATGGGCTACTTCGGCCTGTCCACCAGCTTATCCATGTCGCTCGCTCCCGTCATCGGCCTATGGCTGCTGAACGGCTACGGCTTTCACCGGCTTATTCTGGTATCCAGCGCGCTCGCGGCGCTGGTGTTCGTGTTCGCGGCATGGATCAAGCCGTCCGAAGCCTCTCACAAAGAGGAGCGCCCGGTTTCCGCTGCCGCTGCTGCGCAGGCGCCGGAACGCATGGCTTGGTTTGACCCCGGGGCCATGTTCCCGTGTCTGCTGAGCCTGCTGCTGTCCGTCACCTATGGCGGTCTGATCAGCTTCATCGCTTTATTCGGCAAAGAAACGAATCTAGGCAATGTCGGCTGGTTCTTTCTCTTCAACGCCATGATGGTGCTGGTGGTTCGCCCGTTCTCGGGCAAGCTGTTCGACCGGAAGGGACATGCCGCCGTACTTCCCGCCGGGGCGGTCTTTACGGGGCTTGGCCTTGTGCTGCTGTCGTATACCGGCGGCATGGTCATGCTGCTGCTGTCCGCTCTGTGCTACGGCGTCGGGTACGGAATGCTGCAGCCGTCGCTGCAGGCCTGGACGATCCAAAGGTCGAAGCCCGGCCGGAGGGCGGCGGCGACAGGCCTATTCTACAACTCCATCGACCTCGGCATCGCCATCGGCTCCTTCCTGCTGGGCTATGTGTCCACGGTGACCGGCTATGCGGGTATGTACCGCTGGTCCGCTTCCGCCATGGTTCTCTTCATCGCACTGTATGCGGCTTACCTGCTGTTGTCGAGAAAATCGGCATCGGCGCCTGCTGTGGACCGGATTTAGATCTTGAATCCATAATAGCCAAAACGCCCCGCTTTCCGAGGAACGCAAGTTCCGAAGAAAAGCGGAGCGTTTTTTCGCTGTAAAGCTCACTTCGCGCTGCCGAGCCCGACGTCCGAACCGCCGCTGCGTGAGCTGCGCTGCGGTGCCGTCTTGCCGCCTCCGGTCGCCGGCTTCGCGTTCGGATCCCGTCCCTCGAGCAGCGCCTGGACGAAGGCCTGCAGCTTATCCTTGTTGACGCCGATCACGTCGGCTCCGCCCACCCGCTTCTCGATGAGCAGCTCTTGCGGCGGCACCTGCTGGCTGACCATGCCTTCCGTTTTGGCCTCGTAAGCGAGGGACCCCAGCTTCAGCATGTCGGTCGTCGCCAGATTCGTCTCAATATACGGATCGATGCTGTTCAGTATTCTGGGCAGCCGGATCAGCGAGCTGGTAGACTGCATTTTCTCAGCCACGGCTTGCAGAAACTTCCGCTGTCGCTCGGTGCGGGCGAAGTCACTGAGCGCATCGTGGCGGAAGCGAACATACTGCAGCGCCGTCTTGCCGTCAAGGTGCTGCATGCCTTTTTTCAAATTGATGTCGTATTCGTGACCGTCCTCGGCGTCGGTATATTTCATATCCTTCTCGACGTCCAGATCGATGCCGCCGATGGCGTCGACCAGCGCGATGAAGCCTTTGAAGTCCGTGTACACATAATATTGAATCGGGATACCGAGCAAGTCCCCTACCGTCTTCATGGCAAGGTTCGGGCCGCCGGTCGACAGCGCCGTATTAATGCGTTCCTCCCCCTGTCCGGGAATCTTCACGTACGTGTCCCGGAGAATGGAGAACAGGTAAGCCTTCTTCGTCACCGGATCGATCGACGCCACCATCATGGAGTCGGAACGCGGAATTTCATTCTTCTTGAGCCCCCGGGAATCCCCTCCGAGAATCAGAACGTTGACGCGCTGCTTGCCCTCCCATTTGGGCGGGAGGTAAGCTTGGCCGGAGTAGGCTGAGCCGGTGCCCGTCTGCTTGGCGGTCAGGCCGGTGCCGATTTTGGACGAATACGGGTGGCTCTGAATGTTGTTCGCAAACCGAAGGAAACCATATGTATAATAGCCGGCTGCCGCGAGCACCAGAAGCAGCAGCGCAATAAAAAACCATTTCACTGTCTTTACCATCGGTTATCCGATCCTTTCTGCCGGGAAACGGCTTTTACTCGAGGTAGCATTCGTGTATCATGAACATGTATAGGTTCTGACATTGCTCCGGGATCATGCATCCGTAAGTTCAGGAAAGATTTGCTTAATATTATAAAATTTTTACCGAATCACTCGCAAGCTTCGGCAAAATACGACAGGAGGTACCTGAGAATAACCATGCTGGCGATCGATGTGCACAACCTCAGAAAAGAATTCAAGGTCCAGAAAAACCGCGAAGGCCTTAAAGGGGCCGTGCGGGATCTGTTCCGGCGCGAATACAACCATGTCACTGCGGTGAAGGATATTTCCTTCCAAATTCCGCAAGGGGAGATTTGCGGGTATATCGGCGAGAACGGCGCCGGCAAATCAACCACGATCAAGATGCTGACCGGCATTCTCGTCCCGACCTCGGGGGACATCCGGGTCGGCGGGTATATCCCGTTCAAGGAGCGGGAGAAGTTCGTTCAGAATATAGGCGTCGTCTTCGGACAGCGCAGCCAGCTCTGGTGGGATATCGGCGTCATCGAATCGTTCCAGCTGCTGAAGAAGGTGTACCGCGTATCCGAGAAGGAATACAAGCTTCGCATGGATGAGCTGACGGAGCGCCTTCAGCTTGGCGAGCTGCTGAGCCGTCCGGTCCGGAAGCTGAGCCTC
This sequence comes from Paenibacillus gyeongsangnamensis, assembly GCF_027533625.1. Classification (GTDB taxonomy): domain Bacteria; phylum Bacillota; class Bacilli; order Paenibacillales; family NBRC-103111; genus Paenibacillus_G; species Paenibacillus_G gyeongsangnamensis. The sequence continues at coordinate 18,393 of NZ_JAQAGZ010000005.1, forward strand.
GGCCAGCGGATGCGCTGCGAGCTTGCGGCGTCGCTCATTCACAATCCGCAAATTCTGTTCCTGGACGAGCCGACCATCGGACTCGATATCGTCGTGAAGACGGAGATCCGCGAGTTCCTGAAATCCATGAACCAACGCTACGGCACGACGATTCTGCTCACCACCCACGATTTGCAGGATATTGAAGCGTTGTGCTCCCGCGTCATCATGCTCGACGGAGGGCGCATCATTTATGACGGCGGTCTGGAGGAGCTAAAGACCCAATGGGGCAAAGGCAAGGAAGTCGTCTTCCAGTTCCCCGAAGCCGTATCGCTGGATCGTCTGGAGCGGCTCACCCAGGGCCTGGGCGTTACCTGGACGCAGGAGAATGCGCAAACGGCGAAGGTCTGGATTCCCCAGGAGCAAGCCAATGTATCGGTCGTGCTCGGCAAGGTGGTCGGCGTGATGGACATTACGGATATCAAAATCCTCGAAACCGGGACCGACGACATCGTGCGCGAAATCTATAAATCCGGGTCGGCGGAGGCCAGGAAGGACGCCGCGGCGAGCGAGGCGGAAGAGGGAGTGTCCGTCCATGCTTAGTGCGTATCTCGACGTTCTCCGCATCCGGTTCCTCATGATGCTCGCCTACCGGGTGAATTATTACAGCGGCATTATCATCTATGCCCTAAATATCGGCGCTTATTACTTCCTGTGGAAAGCCATTTACGGCAGCAAGGAGCTGCTCGGCGGCATGACCGTCAGCCAGATGACGACCTACGTGGCCGTATCGTGGATGGCGAGGGCTTTCTACTTTAATAACCTGGATCGGGAAATCGCAAACGAGATTAAGGACGGCAGCGTCGCCATCCAGTTCATCCGCCCTTATAACTATATTATTGTCAAAATGATGCAGGGCCTCGGGGAAGGCTTGTTCCGGTTCTTCCTCTTCTCCGCTCCCGGCATGGTGGTCGTCGCTTTCCTTTTTCCGGTTAAGCTGCCGACGGACCCGAAGGTGTGGGTCATTTTCCTGATCATGCTGTTCTTCAGCTTCCTGATTAATACGCAGATCAATATTATTACCGGGCTATTCGCCTTCTTCCTCGAAAATAACGAAGGCATGATGCGCATGAAGCGGGTGGCGGTGGACCTGTTCTCCGGCCTTGTCGTCCCGATGTCCTTCTTCCCCGGCTGGGCGGAGAAGCTCATGAACCTGCTGCCGTTCCCGGCGATTACTTATTTGCCGGGCTCCGTGTTCACAGGCAAGGTGACCGGGGATGCCGCTTTTCAGGTGCTAGGGGTGCAGCTCGTCTGGTTCCTGGTGCTGATTGTCCCCTTATACGGCTTGTGGCGCGGCGCGCGGACGCGGCTGTTCGTGCAAGGAGGTTGATGCGTCATGTTCTATGCGGGACTGCTTGTCGATTATTTGAAAAATTACATGAAAACGCGGCTTACCTATCGCTCCGACTTCTGGATGGAGGTATTGTCCGACCTCTTGTTCAACGGGCTGAATCTGTTCTTCCTGCTGGTCGTATTCCTCCACACGGCCTCGATCGGCGATTGGAACCAGCATCAGATTCTGTTCATTTACGGCTATTTTATGGTGCCTTACGGCTTGTTTATTACTTTTTTTAACCTGTGGGGCTTTACCGAGCGCTATATCGTCAAAGGGGAAATGGACCGCATCCTGACGCGGCCCGCCTATAACCTGATCCAGCTCATGTTGGAAAATATGGACCCTTCGTCGCTGTTCAGCGCCCTGACCGGCTTCGTCATTATGGTCTACTCCTGGTCGCAGTTGGGCCTTGGACTCACGTGGTACGATCCGATTGTGTTTGTGCTCTTGGTGCTGGGATCGATCATGATCTACGGCGGCATCTATATTTTCTTCACGGCGCTGTCGTTCTTCTCCGATTCGCCTACAGGCATTCTGCCTCTGCTGTGGAATCTGCAGAACTACGGACGGTATCCGGTGACCATCTACAACCGGATTCTCAGCATTCTGCTGACGTGGATATTGCCTTTCGGTTTTGTCGGCTTCTACCCTGCGGCGTATTTCCTGGACCGTGCGAATTGGGGGGCCTTCGCGCTCCTGACTCCCGTCGTCGGAATGGTCTTCCTCTTCGTCGGGCTGTCCGTTTGGAACTACGGCGTGAAGCTGTACCGCGGCGCAGGCTCCTAAGCCGTTCCGGCCATTCCCTCGCTCCTCTCGGGAGCGGGGGCTTTTTGCTATGCGGTCATTCCGAAAATCTTCCTAAAAGTCCCATTTTTTAATCTGGATTTCAGCATTCTTTTATCTCCGGCTAAGGTTGCCGTTACAATTAATTAACAAATCGCGTTTATACTTCAAATTGTAAATCGATTACATACAGAAGGCGCCTGCAGGAACAAGCAACCGGCAGACCTTCGTAAAATTCGGATAGAGGTGGAGAGAATGGTAATGAAAAAATGGACTGGAACTGTAATGGCGGGTACGGTAGCGGCAGCGCTGCTATTCGGCAGCTTCGGCGGCGTAGTGACGCCGAGGGCTTATGCGGATGATGACGGTGCGGTCGAGATGCCGGCGCCCAACACGTCCATACCGCTGAATCAGCGGGTAAGTCCGGACCTTGGCACGATCGTATTGCAGACGTCTTCGATTCTGGACATGGAAGACAGTGATATCAACGATCAGCTCGGCAGCGGTAAAACCTTGTCGGACATCGTATCGGCCCAAGGGGCAAATCGTGCCGACGTCACGAATCAGATCGTCCAGCAGCTGGAGCAAAAGGTCACCAATGCGCTGAACGAGTCGGTGATTACTTCCGATGAAGCGAATCAGCTGAATACGCAGATCACCCAGTACGTGAAAACCGCATTCGATACGCCCGGCTATAAGGACCACGCCGTACAGCTGGGAGCAAGCGAGGATTTCACTATCCAGAAAAGCGTAAGCTCCGCCGATCTTGCGAATATTCTGGGCATGACCGGCGAGGAGTTCGACAAAGCCGTGAATCAAGACGGCAAGAAGCTTGCGGATATCGCGAAGGATAAAGGCATCACCGAGGACCAATTGATCGCGAAGCTGAAGGACCAGCTGACATCAACGCTCCAGGATTTCATTCATAACAAATAAGCAAGCTTAAGCGGCATGCCGCCTCCGGTCATCGGGGGTGGCTTTCGCTTGGTTTGGGAAAACTTTACTTATGGCGGAATTTATGGTTACATCATATGAAGATAGAAAGATAAGGGCAGGAGGAATCAGGTTGAATCCGGGGATGAAAAGAAGCGTGCTGCTGCTGTGCAGCTTGGTTCTTGCACTATCGTTAGCGGCCTGTGCCAAGCAACAGGCTGCCCCTCCGTCAGCGGCAGGGCAGCCTTCGAAGCAGGCTCCTGCGTTTACCGATGCGGCGAAGCCGGACTATTGGCCGACTGCCGGGTGGAAGACGACGTCGCCTGAAGCGCAGGGCATGGATTCGGAGACGCTGGCGGAAGCGCTGCAATCGTACAAGGACCATAATTTACATAGCGTGGTCGTTGTCCGCAACGGCTATTTGGTGGCCGAAGCTTACAGCAGCGGGTACCAGGCGGATACCATCCAAGAGCTGCATTCGGCTACGAAGAGCGTTACATCCTCTTTAGTCGGTATGGCGGTCGCAGAAAAGAAGCTGAAGGACCTGAACCAGAAGGTCTCGGATTATTTTCCGGAAATCGCGAGCGACCCCAAGAAAGCGAACATGACAGTGGAGCATCTGCTCTATATGGCCTCGGGCCTCGACTGGAACAATAACGGAGAGCAGTCGTCGCTGGAGCTGATGGGCTCGCCAGATTGGATGAAGTATATTCTCAGCAAGCCTTCCAGGGCGGAGCCGGGAACGGTATTTCATTATAGCAACGGCGATGCGCATCTCATGTCGGGCATTATGCAGAAGGCCACCGGCCAGACGCTGTACGATTATGCGAAGCCCCGCTTGTTCGAGCCGCTGGGCATTACGGCGTCCGATTGGAAGAAGGACCCGCAAGGGTACTCCATTGGCGCCTGGTCCCTGATGCTGACTCCGCGGGATATGGCCAAGCTCGGCTTTCTTTACATGAACCACGGGGTATGGGACGGCCGCGCGGTCGTGCCTGAGCAGTGGATCGACGCTTCCTGGGAAAAGCGTGCGCCGCAGAAGTTCAATGACGGCACGCAGGGCGGATACGGTTATTACTGGTGGATGAAGCAGCTCGCTCCCGATACGGCGTCCGCCCAGTGGAAGCAAGAGGTGTATTTTGCGGCGGGCTCCGGCGGACAGCGGATATTCATAGTACCGGGGCTGAAGATGATTGTCGCGGTTACCGCGAACAACGATAACGAAGCCATCATGCCGGAGCAATTGCTGTTTGCCTTGGCTGGGTCGGTCAAGAGCGACAAAGCGCTGCCGGAAAGCCCGGAAGCTGCGGCCAAGTGGACGCAAGCGGCAGAAGCGTTTAAGCAGGTGAAGGATAAGCCGGAATGACAGGTTGAGGCTGGCAGACGGGCGGGCTGGGCTTCCTACAGGAAGTCTGGCCTTGCTGCATTAAGCTGTGTATTTTTTGGATAAAGATAAAAGAAAATTGGTGAAGGAGTGGACTGCATATGACGGATCAAGCAGCGGCCGCAGCGCTGGAGGTGGGACAGCCCGTCCCGGATTTTACCCTCCCGGCCAGCAGCGGCTCCGATGTATCGCTGCATCAGTTTCGCGGCAAGAAGGTGGTCATTTATTTCTATCCGGCCGATATGACGCCGACCTGTACCGAACAGGCGTGCGCTTTTCGGGATTATAACGGACAATTTGCCGAGCTGGGTACGGAGGTTATCGGGATTAGTCCGGACGAACTGAAGGCTCACGGCAAGTTCATTGCGAAGCACGAGCTTCCTTTCCTGCTGCTGTCCGACCCGGAGCACCGGGTGTGCGAATTATTCGGGGTGTGGCAGCTCAAGAAGCTGTACGGCAAGGAATATATGGGCGTGGTGCGCTCCACCTTCTTGATTGACGAGCAGGGACGGCTGCTGAAGGAGTGGCGTAAAGTACGCATCAAAGGCCATGTGGAGGCCGTGCTCGAAGCCGTGAAGGCCCAGGGCTGAGAGTCGGTTCGTTGGCCGGTGGTATAAGTGTAAAAGAGCGGCGATCGGATATCCGAATGCTGCTTTTTGGCGTACTGCAAAAAAGTGCTCCGTCCTCATGTTGGCAGACCTCGACGGCAAATTCTAGTTTATTCAGGTCCCGGCTCCCTGAAATATGTTGAACTACGCGGTATACGCATTTCTTCCGTTGAGTAGGCTAGGGCAAGACAGGGTAATGAGGTGTGAAGCCCATTCCAAGCCGATAAAGGAGTGTTATGCCGTGAGCCAAACTATTCAAGCTTATTTCTATACCGAGAATGAGGCGGAGGACGTACGTATCAAGCTTCAAGCCTACCCGGTGGAGCGGATCGAGATCGGTGTCCTGCCGGACACCTTGGACCGTGATACGCCGCTGCTGTATCCATTTGCGATCGCCGGGGCGGAGCCGTCCGGCGTTTACGTAGCGGGGGCCAGCGGGACCGGCGCCGCCTCCGGCGATGCTTCCACCGCAGGGGCCTTTTTCGGTCTTCGTTTCCTCGATGCGGAAGCGAACGACCAGAGCGGAGACGGCGTGGAAGACAGAACGCTCCGCTATTCCCTTAGCGTGACGGTGCGGGAGGAAGACTACGATGAGGCGGTTCATTTGATCCGCCGCAATCAAGGCCATGTAGCGGCAGGCGACTGACCGTTCCGCATACGAGAAGAGCAGGCCCCGGAAGGGCTTGCTCTTTTTTTCTGCGCCTATCATACAATGCCCGGCCTCTCCATATATTCTATTAGAACTTATCAATTGATAGATTATGCGGAGGGATTGGGATATGACGTACCGGCACAACAATGATTCAACGCAGCGGGGAATCGCAATAAGAATTTGGCTGCTGGTGCTCCTCTTGCTGTTCCCGGCGGGGCTGATCCAGGGAATCGCCAAGGCCGACGGAGAGACGGAGGCCGAAGCCGCGTACAACCAGCTCAAGGCTGGCAAACGGGTCGATTCCGGCAAAAGCTACGTCAAGCCGGAACAGCCTACCGTTTATTTGACGTTCGATGACGGGCCGAGTAAGCTGACGCCGAAGGTGCTCGACATTTTAAAGGAGGAAGGGGTTAAGGCGACCTTCTTCGTGCTGGGCAATCAAGTGGAGGCGTATCCCCGCACGGCGGAGCGGATCGTCAAGGAAGGCCATGCTATCGGAAATCACAGCTATAACCACGTCTACGAGCAGCTTTATTCGGGCTTTGGCAATTTCTGGAGCCAGATCCGGAAGACGGACGGCATCATCTCGGAAACGACCGGAATCGCACCCCGGCTCATAAGGGCGCCGGGCGGCACGGCCGGCAATTTCGATTCGTTCTACTTCTACTATCTTGAACAGGCGGGTTATGAAGTGGTGGACTGGAATGTAGACAGCGGGGATGCCACCCGCCCCGGCGTCAAGGCGCAGGAAATCATCCGGGCGATACAAAACACCCCTTACCGGTGGGAGCATATTGTCCTGATGCACGACGGAACCGGCCATGATGAATCGGTGAAAGCACTCCCGGAGGTGATCCGCTGGTTTAAGGAAAAAGGGTACGCTTTCGCTTCGCTGAGCACGGAGGTGAAGCCTGTCCAATTCAGCGTGGGCAAGTCGAAATGGGGGCGATCGGTGAGCTGGAGCGCCTTCACAAGCCAATGGGACGCTTCCCTTGAGCGCGAAGATGAGTGGGGGGATAAGCTTGTAGCGGAGGAAGCCGTGGAAGCCCCGAAGACCGCCGTGGCCGCAGCCGAGCCTCCGGGACCGGAGCGTCTGGAGATCGAACTCGGGGAGCGTAAGCTATTGCTAAGCCGGGACGGCTATGTGTTCCGAAACGGGTATTTCTCGCTGCCGCTGCGCCAGCTGACCGAAGCGATGGGCGGAACCGTCGATTGGGACGGGGAGAAACGGACCGCAATCGTACGCTACGGCATCACCCGGGTGGATTATGATTTGAGCCGGCTCACGCTGCGGGTATATCGCGGGGCGGATCCGGCGAACCCTGCGGCTCAACCGGCTGCCACGGTATCGTTACCCGAGATGGAGCTCCGTAACGGCGTGCTGTATGTGCCGCTGCGCCGCAGTCTGGAGCTGACGGGAGGCAGTATTCTCTCGTATGAGGCCCCCGGAGCCGACGGTACCGCGAGAATCGCCACCACGCTTCATGGCGGCTTCAGCTGGGCCGGCGGCCTGATCCCGCTCCGGCGGGAAGGCGTCTAAACTCTATAAAAACCGTCCATACTAGAATCATAGAGTACGAGCGGGAGGGATTGTCCCGGAGCTCGTGATTCGGTACAGGGAGGTTATTCATCATGTCATTGTCCTCATCAGGTCAAGATCAGCCGCAGGCCGTTCTGGAACGCATTGTATTTCAGGTGGAAAAGGTGATTGTAGGGAAGCGCGAGGTCATTACGAAGCTGCTCGTCGCCATGCTGTGCGGAGGGCACGTGCTGCTGGAGGATGTGCCGGGCGTCGGCAAAACGATGCTCGTCCGCGCACTGGCGCGCACGGTGGACGGGAGCTTTAAGCGGATTCAGTGTACGCCGGACCTTCTGCCTTCGGATTTAACCGGCGTGTCGGTATATAACCAGCGGACCGGGGAGTTTGATTTCCGGCCGGGACCGCTGCTGGCGCATATCGTGCTGGCCGACGAGCTGAACCGGACTTCGCCACGGACGCAGGCGGCGATGCTCGAAGCGATGGAGGAGAAGCGCATTACGGTGGACGGGACGACGTATCCGCTGCCGGAGCCGTTCTTCATTCTGGCCACGCAAAATCCGGCCGATTTCGAAGGAACGTTCCCGCTGCCGGAAGCGCAGCTGGACCGGTTCCTGCTCAAGCTGCGCCTGGGCTATCCCGAGGTGCGCGATGAAATCGAAATGCTGAATCGGATGGAAGAGACGTTCCCGCTGGCGCAGGTGCGGACCGTGCTGCTGAAGGAGGAATTTGTCCACCTGCAAAAGGCGGCCCGTTCCGTCCATGTAGACGAAACGATGAAGCAGTACATCGTGCAGCTGACCTCGACGACCCGGCAGCATCCCGAGGTGGCGCTGGGCGCCAGCCCCCGGGCGACGATCGCCTTGATGCGCGCCGCGCAGGCTCAGGCGCTGCTGTCGGGCCGAAGCTTCGTCATCCCGGATGACGTCAAAGCGCTGGCTGTCCCGGTGCTGGCCCACCGGCTGCTGCTGAATCCCGCCGCACAGCTGGCGGGCCGGCAGACCGAGACCGTTGTAGCATCGCTCGTATCGGCGACCCCGGTGCCCGTCCGGCGGACGGCGGCCGGGTAAACGGAGGAGCCTCGCGATGGGTGCCTGGTTTCGATGGACCGGACTGCTGTGTCTTCTTACCGGCGTCTGGTATGCCGCTTGGATGCATGGCGGAAGGACGGCTTGGTTTCTCGCGTCGGCCTTCAGCTTATGGGGAGGGTATGCGATCGCCGTCTTTTGGCTGCTGCGGGGGCGGCTCCGGCTTGTGCAGCCGGCAGAGGCGAGCTTGCGGTGGTATGCGGGCGAACCGTATACGCTCTGCTTCCGGCTTGAAGGTCCGGACGCTCTCCGCTGGCTGCCGGGCGTGTGGCTCACGGTGGAGGCCGAGCTCCAGCATCTCGGCAGCGGCGAACGGCTGCTGCTGCGCGAGAGCTGGACTAGCGGCTTCGGCTGGGAGCTCGCGCTGCAGCTGCCGGGCCTGCGCCGCGGGATTTACCGCGTGGCTGCGCTGACGGTGCGCGCGGGCGACGGGTTCTCGCTTCTGCCGGTCACCTGCAGAAGAGGGGGCGCGGGGCAGCTGTACGTGCTGCCCCGGCCGTGGAAGCTGGCGGCGGAGCCGGGCGCGGGACCGTCAGGTCCGCGTTCGGCGGCACGGCCGCCGGGCTGGGCCGACGTGCCGCAGGTGTGCGGCACGAGGCCGTATGCGCCCGGGGATCCGCTTCGCCGGATCCACTGGCGCTCCAGCGCGCGCACTGGCGAGCTGCGCGCGGTGGAAACCGAGCTGCCCGCCGCCGGGCTGCAGCTCGTTTGTTTGGACGCGGCCGGCGCCGATGTGGCGGCGGAGGCCGCGGCAGGGCTGGCCCAGCGCGCGCTGGAGCTGGGCCTGCGGGTGCGCCTTGCCGTCAGTGACGGGCAAGGGAGCGCGCTGGACGCGCAGGGGCGCGCGCGCCTGCCGGAGCTGCTGCAGCTCTTGGCCGGCGTGCCTTACGGCGGGGCGCGCCCCGAAGCGTTCGCCGAGCTCGCGCTGCGCGAGTTCCGGCAATCGGGCGCCGCGGCGGCGGCCCTGGTGACGGCGCGCGCCGACGCGCAGCTGCCGGCGGTGCTCCGCGCGCTGCCCCGGGGCGCCGCGCGGGTCGTGTACGTGCACGGCGGCGCGGGAGCGCTCCCGGACGCTGTGCACGACTGGAAGCGGCAGCTCGAGGCGATCGGCTGCCGGGTGACGGTGCTGGCGGCGGGAAGCTACGCCGCAGGGCAAGGGGGTGCCGGCCATGCCGCAACCGGCACGGAATAACTGGCTCGCGGACGCGTTCCTCAGCGCCCTGCTGGGTCTGCAGCTGCTGGAATGGCTGTACCCGCTGCAGCGCCTTTCGAACGTGACCGAGCTGTATTCGATCACGCCGTTTGTCGTCATGTTCGCCCTGCTCCTCTTCATGGATACGTTCCGGATGCGGAGCTGGACCGCGTGGCCGCTGAAGCTGTTCTCTATCGTGGCGGTCACGGCCTGGCTTCACAACGGGCAAGCTATCCCGGCAGCGGGATGGTGGGCCGATTGGAGCCGGTCGCTCCTGCAGGATGCGGCCGACGGGCTGCACGGACATCTGGAGAACTGGCAGCCTGCCACACGGACGCTGCTGTTCTTGTCCGGTTGGGCGTTCTTTATCTCCGTCGTGCAGTCCTTCGTGCTGGAACGGCGGACGGTGCTTTGGTTTACTTTCATGACGCTGGCATATTTGCTGGTGATGCAATCCGTATTCGAGGTGGATTTGTGGGCAGCCGTCCTGAGGACCGCGGGGGCGGGCTTCTGGCTTCAGGCGCTGCTGCAGGCGGGCCGTCGGGAACGATGGCGTCTGGATGCCCAAGGGGGCGAACTCGTCCCCGAGCAGGAAGCGATGCGCCGGGTCCGGATGCCGGTCCTCCTGCCGCTGCTGCTTGTAAGCGCCGGGATGCTGACGGGTCTGCTCGGAGCCATGGCGCATCCCGCACCCGCCAAGCCGCTGGAATGGCAGCGGTATGTCGACGAATGGCTTCAGCGGTTCCAGGGGGTGCAGCTGACGGCGGATTCCCGCGAGGCCTCCTGGGCGGAGACCGGCTACGGCACCGACGATACGCAGCTGGGATATCCGCTGAAGCCGAGCGACCGTCCGGTCTTCAGTGCGGTAACCTCCCGGCTCACCTATTGGCGGGGCGAAGCCAAGAGCCGGTATACCGGACGCGGATGGACGCAGCCGGATACCGGGCAGATTCAGAATGTCGGGCAGGCTGCGATGAAGGCCCCGTCCGGGGAAGAGCCGCCGTGGACCGCCCGGGTGTCCCAAGAAATTACCGTACAAAATCCGTCCGTCAACCGGCTGCTGTTCGCCGGAGGGGAGATCGTTTCGGTAGAGGGAATGCGCTCGGTTCAGGGGGGCATCGTCCCTTCCGAGTGGCTGTGGAAGCAGCCGGAAGCGGACCGGATCGGACTGCCTGCGATGAGCGACCCGCTCGCGTGGTACAAGCTGACGTCCGAGGTTATCCCGGACCGGGATAACCTCGGACGTCAAGTGACGGATACCCTCGTCCCTCCGGAAATAAGGGACACGTTTCTGCAGCTGCCGGAAGGCCTCCCTCAGCGGGTTCGGGAGCTTGCGGCGAATATTACCGAGGGCAAGTCCGCCGATCTGGCCAAAGCGGAGGCGATCGAAGCGTACCTCCGGTCCAATTATGCGTATACGATGGAGGACGTTCTTCCGCCCGGCCCGCAGCAGGATTTGGTCGACTACTTCTTATTCGAGCAGCGGGCGGGGTACTGCGACTATTTCTCAAGCGCGATGGTGGTGCTGCTCCGGTCCGCAGGGGTGCCCGCCCGTTGGGTAAAGGGCTTCGCCCCGGGCGAGCTAGTCGCCACGGAGTATAGCGACGGGGAGCCGCGCTATACGGTGCAGGTCCGGCAAAGAGACGCGCACTCCTGGGCGGAAGTGTACCTTCCCGCGGCCGGCTGGGTTCCGTTCGAGCCGACCCCGGGCTTCGCAGGAGGAAGCGCGGACGCGGCGCGGACCCCTGCCGCGGTCAAGACGGCGGAAGCTCAGAGCAAGTCCGCGCAAGTGGGGCAAGCCGTCTGGCCTCTGCTTCAGCAGGCGGGCCAGCTTGGCTCCCGCATCGCGGAAGCGTCGCGCTCTCTGGCTGAAGCCACCCCTTCCGCCGGTTTGGCATGGGTCCGCGGATTATTATCCACAGTCCCCTCCGCGGAGCAGCTCCGGTTATCCCTGTGGACAACCGTTCATCTTGCGCTCGGGTTTATGCTCCTGTGGATGACCCGCAAGCTGTGTGTGCCGCCTCTGCCCGAAGCCGCCGACCCGGCTGTCGGGAAGCCGCGGGACTTGCGGCGGTCCGATCTGCTGCGCCGGAGCGACCGGCTCTGGCAGCGTGTGCAGCGGCGCTACGGGCGGGCCCGGCCGGATCAGACGCTCCGCGAGTACGCGGCGAGCCGCGCCTGCCGGAGCGCGGCCCAGCTGGAGGCGCTCCAGCAGCTGGCGAGGCTCCTTGAAGCGCTCCGGTACGCGGATCCGGCCGGCACCGCCGGCCCTTCCCGCCGGGTGCTTGAGGAAGCCTGGCGGCGCCTCAAGCAAGCGAGAAGCCAGTAAACCGTTCTCCTCCGGGAGGACGGCTTACTGGCTTCTTTTTTAGTTAATAAGAATTTATAAGTTTTCATAACTTATAGCTTCGCATCAACCTTGGTAAACGCGCTGGTCCTTGTAAGACAAGGACGGCGTGGCCGTTTATCCTGGCGCCTGGGGTCCGAGTTGAATCCGGTAAATCTTTTTCGGTCTGCCCCGCAGCTTTTCCTGTTTCACGTAAGTAACCTCAGCGACTCCTTTCTCCTCCAGCTGATTCAGAATGCGGTTGGCGCTTCGGATCGTGACGCCCAGATGGTAAGCGAGCTCCTCCGCCGTAATTTCAGACCGCTCGGTCTTGGCGAGCACCGCTACGATCTTCTGCAGCTGCAGCGTTGAGATGCCCGTCGTTTCGTGCAGGAGCTGCAGCTGCGGGCTGACCTCGTTCCGGTAATCCAGGCAGCTTTCTTCGCCGAGAGGGCCGATCACCTGGCCGTTCATTTGAATGACGAACGTGCCGTGCATCGTGCTGGCCGAGGACTGCCGGCTCGCCGACTGGGCGTTCGTCCGTGCCTTGTACATCGTATCTCCCGTGCCCCAGCCGATATCGACGGTGAAAGGAACGCTCCCGTGCAGAAAAGCCGTCAGCGAGCAGCGGGTGAAGCCATCCGTGATGGCGCGCAAATCCTTGGCGGAGCTGATGAGCTCGAAGCTGTTGCCCGCTTTTTGAATAATAAACGGCACCTTGGCCTCCACCGTGAACTCCAGCAGCGCCTTGTGCAGCAGCATGAGCTTCAGCTCGAGGTCGTTGATGCCGGGCGGCTCCTTGTCCAGGCCGTGAATGGAGAGATGCCCGACGGCAATCTGATTGTCGGCCAGCTTCAGCACTTCGATTTCGGTAGCGATGTGCTCGAACTGCTGGACCAGCGATTTCTGCGACGGGAATAAATACAAGTGCGGGATGCCGAGCTCCTCCAGCTGGGGAACGATGTTGCCGACCCTGGTGATGGAGTAGTCGATGGCTCCCCGCCTCCACAAGGAAACGTGATGCTCCAGCGCCGTATCGTAGAAGTCCTCCCGGATTTCCGGCAGCTGCTTAGTTTGAGGGAAGCTCGCCGGCCCCAGCACCTCTTTCAGTCCCAAATATCCGTTCTCATCGTAGATGAAATCAATGAACACGCGGGAAAAATCGAGATTCGGCCGCTTCAAGCTGATTTGAAACAAGATTTTGTAGAAATCGTCCTCATGGATGTGGTAGGCATAGGTGGGGACCGGAAAGCCGCCCCATTGCAGCTCCAAATAACGGTAGCTGAGCTCGGTCATAATCATTCCGTCAACCCGATGGCAATGCTCCGTATATAAAGCTTTCGTTTCCTCCAGCCGGGAATACGTCAGCAGAATCAGCTCGCTCTTGCCCAGCTCCCCTTGGACGGCTTGAAGCTTCGGCAGCGATTGCTCCGCGATAATGACACCCAATCGTATCAAGATGATATAAGGCCCCCGATCTTTTGCTGCTTATCTCCATTATACTGAAATCCGATTTATTAGGAAAATGTGAACAAAGGATTGCACAATCCGGCAAACCGTACTATTATTAATTTAAGACATCGTCCAAAATATGTCCATAAATTCCGATGCGCACGGCAGGGCCGTATGAACGGCGATGTACACCTCATTGCTTGGAGGAATGCCCATGAATACCCGTTCGGCAGCAGGTTACAGCAAGTATGTGGTTTTGGGGCTGCTATGCATCACGTGGATTGTCAATTACTTCGACAAAGTAGCGATTAATGTGGCGAGCATTCCGCTCGCGAAGGAGTTCGGTTTAAACGAATCTCAGATCGGGCTTATTTTAAGCAGCTTTTTTCTGAGTTATGCTATGATGCAGCCGGTGGGCGGCTGGCTTTCGGACCGCTTCGGCTCGCGTAAGGTGATCTTGATTTCCGCGTTGTTCTGGTCCTTGTTTACGGTCGTCAGCGGGTGGGCGTGGTCCTTCGTCTCGCTGCTCGTCGTGCGCTTTCTGTTCGGCATCGGGGAGGGAAGCTACCCTTCGGCTAGCACGGTGGCGGTAGCCGAATCGTTTCCCTATAAGCAAAGAGCCCGGGCCAAATCCGTGCTGACCTCGGCTACGACGCTCGGAAGCATGCTCGGATCGCTCGTTGCCGCTTCCTTGATCTCCTCGTTCGGGTGGCGGAACATGTTTTTCGTTCTTGGAGCGCTCGGCGTCGTTCTATGCATCATCCTGTTCTTTTTCCTAAAGCCGGCGGGTTCGGATGAGAAGGCAGCCGAGCCGAAGGCTCATAAAAGCAAAGTGCCCTTGAAGCAATTGCTGACCATTCCGCTTGTTTGGCAGCTGACGGCGATTTATTTCGGAGCCAGCCTCGTGACCTGGGGAATGAATTCCTAGATGCCGTCGTATTTGGTGAAGGTGCGGCATTTAAGCATGGTATCTATGGGAGCGCTTTCTTCCATTCCGGCGCTGGTTGGGTTTGCGGGCGTCCTGCTAACCGGTTGGCTGCTGGATAAAAAAGCGCTGGTCGGCCGGGAGAAGCTGCTCGTCATGATCGGCGCCCTCTTGTCCTGTATTTGCATCTATTTGATGTTTCAGGCGTCGACCGTCGGACTTGTCATTTTCTATCAATGCCTCAGCACGATCGGCTCCGTTCTGGTCGTCACTCCGGCATTAACCTTGCCGCTCAAGTATATCTCCAAAGACACGGTCGGGTCGGCTACCGGCTGCATTTATTTCGGCGGGCAGACGGCCGGCATCATCGCTCCTTCCTTAATGGGGTTTATGATTCACCGCTTTAACGGTTCGTATCAGGCGGCCTTTTGGGTGATGATCGTAGGCATGTTCATTCCGTTCCTTGTATCCCTGGCGCTTCGTACGAAGGGAAAATCGGCAGAGGCGGAGCCGGGCTCCATGTCCGATGCGGAAGTGGCGTTATAGTTTTATTGAATTAATCATTGATCATCTAAATTATCGTTTCTTATCGATTCGTAAACAGAAAGAAGGTAGATTTTATGCTGGATGTTATGGTGGATGTAGAGCGTATTGCCGAGCTGATAGAAAATAAACGGGACCTGCTGATCGGCGTGAGCGACCGGCTGTGGGGCTTTGCTGAAACCCGGTTCGAGGAGTTTCAGTCCGCGGCGCTATTATGCGAAACGCTGGAGCAAGAGGGCTTTACCGTCACAAAGGGCCTGGCCGGAATGGAGACCGCCTTCGTAGGCAGCTGCGGCAGCGGAGGGCCGATCGTTGCGATTCTGGGCGAATACGATGCGCTGTCCGGTCTGAGCCAGGTCAAAGGCGCTTCCGTTCAGGAGCCTGTCCAAGCCGGCGGCAACGGCCACGGCTGCGGGCACAACCTTCTGGGTACCGGGTCGCTGGCGGCCGCGATAGCATTAAAGCAATACATGGAGGAGAACGGCATCCCAGGCACGGTAAGGTATTACGGCTGTCCCGGCGAAGAGGGCGGCTCCGGCAAAACGTTCATGGCTCGCGAAGGGATATTCGACGACGTCGATTTTGCCCTTTGCTGGCACCCGGGCGATCTGAACATCGTGTTGTCCGTCTCGATGCTGGCGAACTTCCAGGTTTATTTCAAGTTCAAGGGCCGCACGTCGCATGCGGCGGCAAGCCCGCATCTCGGCCGGAGCGCGCTCGATGCCGTGGAGCTGATGAACGTAGGGGTCAATTACCTTCGGGAGCATATGATTCCCGAGGCGCGGGTTCATTACGCCGTAACGAACAGCGGCGGTCACTCCCCGAACGTCGTCCAGGGCGAAGCGGAGTCGCTCTATTTGATCCGGGCGCCAAAGATTTCTCAGGTGAGCGAGCTTTATGAACGGGTATGCAATATCGCCAGAGGCGCCGCGCTCATGACGGGAACCGAGGTGAGCATCGTATTCGATAAGGCGTGCTCTAATCTGATTCCCAACCGGACGCTCGAAACCGTTATGCATGAATGCTTCACGGAGCTCGGCATTCCGGCTCATGATAAAGAGGAGCTGGCGCTTGCGGCCCGAATCCGCGAAACGCTCACCCCGGAGGAACGGAACGGGAGCAACCTTGTCCGGTTCGCACCTGCTCAGAAAGACAAGGCGATCTCGGACGTGCTCCTGCCGTACCGGGAGATTCCGGGCAGCATGCCCGGCTCCTCGGATGTCGGCGATGTAAGCTGGATCGCGCCGACCGCGCAATGCATGACGGCCTGCTTCGCCGTCGGCTCTCCGGCGCACAGCTGGCAGTGGGTGACGCTCGGCGCTCATTCGATCGGGCATAAGGGGATGCTCCATGCCGGCAAGGTGATGGCTGCGACCGCCGCCAAGGCGATGCAGAATCCGCAGCTGATCGAACAGGCCAAGGCGGAGCTGAAGGAACGGCTCGGCGGCGCGCCTTACGTCAATCCGATCCCGGAGGGAGTCAAGCCGTCGGCGGTTAAGTAAACCGCTCTTTGAAGAAGTCCTGCCCCGTGCAGGGCACTTCGGCGTTTTTGTCACAGGTCCCGGCAAACCATCTTTTCCCAAGCCCGTCCGGCGGGAACAAAACATTGCCCTTTGCCCTGCGGAAGCTTATAATATAGTTCATTGATTGGACCGAATAAGGCAGGAGGAAAATGAAATCTCATGGAAAAACCGAATGAAATAATCGTTGTGCTGGATTTCGGAGGGCAATACAACCAGCTGATCGCGCGCCGGATCCGCGATTTGGGTGTGTACAGCGAGCTGCTTCCTTACAATACACCGGTGGAGAAGCTGAAGGCGCTGCAGCCGAAGGGCATCGTGTTCTCGGGCGGCCCGTCCAGCGTGTACGGAGAAGCATCGCCGCTGGTCGACCCGGCCGTGTACGAACTGGGCGTGCCGATTCTCGGCATCTGCTACGGCATGCAGCTGATGGCCCATCAGCTGGAAGGGAAGGTGGAAGCGGCCGCCAAGCGCGAATACGGCAAGGCGGAGGTGGACTTCACCGACGCTTGCAGCCTGGTGCATGGTCTGGACAAGAAGCAGACCGTTTGGATGAGCCACGGCGATCACGTCGTTCAGCTGCCGGCCGGCTTCATTCTGGACGCAAGCACGGAGCACGCTCCGGTAGCGGCGATGAGCCATCCGGAGAAGCGGATGTACGCGGTGCAGTTCCATCCGGAGGTGCGCCATTCCGTTTACGGCAACGAAATGATCAAGAACTTCCTGTACCATGTGTGCGGCTGCGAAGGCACCTGGAGCATGGAGTCGTTCATCGAGGACACGATTCGCGATATCCGCGCTCAGGTTGGGGACAAGAAGGTCCTGTGCGCGCTGAGCGGCGGCGTCGATTCCTCGGTTGTGGCGATTCTGATTCACAAGGCGATCGGCGACCAGCTGACCTGCATGTTCATCGACCATGGTCTTCTGCGTAAGGGCGAAGCTGAGAGCGTAATGGAGACGTTCGTCGGCAAGTTCGACATGAAGGTGGTCAAGATCGACGCCCGCGAGCGGTTCCTCGGCAAGCTGGCCGGCGTGGACGATCCCGAGCAGAAGCGCAAAATTATCGGCAACGAGTTCATCCGCGTGTTCGAGGAAGAGTCCGTGAAGTTCGACGATTTCGCCTTCCTGGCGCAAGGCACGCTGTATACGGATATCGTTGAGAGCGGTACGGCTACGGCGCATACGATCAAGTCCCATCATAACGTGGGCGGTCTGCCGGAGGACATGAAGTTCGAGCTCGTCGAGCCGCTGAAGGCGCTGTTCAAGGACGAGGTGCGCAAGGTGGGCGAAGAGTGCGGTCTGCCTGCGGAGATCGTTTGGCGCCAGCCGTTCCCGGGTCCGGGGCTCGCGATTCGCGTTCTGGGCGAAGTGACGGAGGACAAGCTGAAAATCGTTCGCGATTCCGATGCCATCCTTCGCGAGGAGATTGCCAAAGCGGGGCTTGACCGCGAGATTTGGCAATATTTCACCGCGCTGCCGAACATGAAGAGCGTCGGCGTCATGGGCGATGCCCGGACGTATTCCTACACTGTAGGTATTCGCGCGGTGACCTCGATCGACGGCATGACCGCGGACTGGGCGCGCATTCCTTGGGATGTGCTGGAGAAAATCTCGGTTCGGATCGTCAACGAGGTGGAGAACGTCAACCGGATCGTGTACGACGTGACGTCGAAGCCGCCGGCAACGATTGAGTGGGAATAGGTTGGAAATATTTAATGTCATGAAACGCTCGAAATCCTTGATACAGAAGGGCTTCTGGCGTTGACGATATTGTAAATCCGCGTACACCTGCTACAATAGAGTGCAAAAAATTACTCTCTTTTATTGCGTTGTTTTGAGCAATAGAGGGGAGTATTTTTTATGACAAAAATCAATGAGCTAATCGAAGATTTCAAGTTGAACCAAGAAATTATCAGATTCCCATTTGGGCACTCTCATATGATACTTATCCATGCACTTGAACAAGTTATCACATACGATACACCATAATCCAATTTGATGGGAAGGTGTATCAGGATGTCATGTTCGTGTGGATGTGGGGGAAAGTGCCAAAATCGCATGATCAGTACCCGAATCGGAAATGCTATGCTGTCTGTTCCATCATTTATCTGTAAAGGTCATAAACGCCGTAAACGCCGAGGTGCAGTTGGTTGTTGCTTTAAGTCACATCTAAGAGGCGAAGGAATAAAAAGGGTGCCAGGAACTCGCAACGTATACTTTGCAGATGCTAATTTAATATGCACGGGAGCCCTTTGTTCTGGTCGTGATAGAGACATTGTTTATGAATGGACATTAACACCTACCGATAAAGCAAATCCAGGCAATCTTAGGATTGTGGGAAGTTCACGTAGAGTAGGCAACGACAGAGTTGAAGTCGCAGGAACCGGTACTTTCGATCTACACGTAAAAGTTATCTTTAAATGCACACGAGTAAGTTTTCGAGTATTTATTGACAATTGTGTAAGTACGAGGACTGTCCGATTCACCCAGTGATTGGGAGCTCTATTGTAATACACCGTAGGTATCGGTGCAGTGACGTCCATCGACGGCAGGCGCGCATTCCTTGGGATGTGCTGGAGTCTCAGTACGTATCGTCAACGAATTTGAGAACGTCGACCGCGTCGTGTGCGATATTACTTCGAAACTACCTGCTACCATCGAGTGGGAATAAATTCCGAAATATTGCAGGATACTAAGCCCGTGCTGTTCCCTTGTGGAAAAGCGCGGGCTTTTTGCCGAACGAATTTTGATAATTATATGATAATGTTCGGAAAATCCATTGACAAGATGGGCTTGCGCTTTTAGAATAAGGTTGAAAAACAAGGGAATAACCGTTTCGTATAATCCCGGGAATGGGCCCGGGAGTTTCTACGAGGTCACCGTAAATGATCTGGCTACGAACAAGAATGAGAGCGTCCGCGGACAAGTCCGCGGTGCTTCTTGTGCTTGGAAGCCTGGGTTTAGGGAACCCGGGCTTTTTGTCGTTGTTTCCTCGAATACCATACCAATCTTTGGAGGGGTTTCAGGAATGGACCAGTTTTTTAAATTAAAGGAGAACGGCACGTCGGTACGCACCGAGATTATGGCCGGTCTCACCACGTTCATGACGATGGCCTACATCCTGGCGGTCAATCCGAATGTGCTGACGGCCTTCGGCATGACGGGCATGGACTGGACGGCGGTGTTCCTCGCTACCGCAGTGGCGGCGGGCGTCGTGACGATCGCGATGGGCCTCTTCGTCAATTTTCCGGTTGCGCTGGCGCCGGGCATGGGGCTGAACGCTTATTTTGCAACAGTCGTTCTCGCTTCGCAGGGCAAGTTTACGTATCAGATGGGACTCGCGGCCGTCTTTATTTCCGGTTTGATCTTCATCGTGCTGACCGTCACCAAGGTGCGCCAAATGCTGCTTGTGGCCGTGCCGGACAGCGTCAAGCATGCCATCACGGTAGGGATCGGGCTGTTCATCACGATCATCGGTCTCAAGAACAGCGGCCTGCTGACGGTCGCCGTAGAGAGCATAAACGACATTCCCAAAGGCAAGTTCACCGACGTATTGGGCTTTGAGACGGTGTTCCACCTCGGAAGCCTTCACAACGTGAACGTGGTGCTGACGATTGTCGGCCTCGTGCTGATTTCCATCCTGATGGTGCTGCGCGTGCGCGGCGCGATTCTGTTCGGGATTTTGCTGACGACGCTCGTGGGGCTCTTTTTTCACAACCCGGACGGTTCTCCGGTCGTGAACCTCGCCAGCCTCGGCAGCGAGAAAACGACCTGGGTTCCGGACATGAGCAAGCTGGCGTTCGGCCATTTCGATTTTGCGGGTATTATGCATGCCGGAATTATTTCGGTCATTGCTACGTTTACATTCGTTGAATTGTTCGATACGTTCGGAACATTGGTCGGTACGGCCAACCGCGCGGGCATCATGAAGAACAAAGAAGAAGGCAACAAGCGCGTCGGCAAAGCGATGATGGTCGACGCGGCGGGCGTCAGCGTAGGCGCCCTGGTAGGGACGAGCACCGTGACGGCTTTCGTCGAGAGCGCTGCAGGTGTAGCCGAAGGGGGCCGGACCGGCCTTACGGCGGTAACGACGGGCGTCTGCTTCCTCCTCGCGCTGTTCCTGGCTCCGATTGCGGCTTTGATTCCCGGCTCTGCTACGGCTGCCGCTCTGATTGTGGTCGGCGTGCTGATGATGCAGGCCGTGAAAGAAATCGATTTTCAAGATATGGTATACGCGATTCCTTCGTTCCTGACGATCGCCCTGATGCCTTTCACTTACAACATTGCGAACGGCATTTCTTTCGGCATCGTGACGTACGTGATTCTGGCGACCATCGCCAAGCTCAGCGGCAAAGGCGAATACAAGGTGCACTGGCTCATGTGGATTCTGGCGGTGCTCATCATTCTTCGCTACGCGATGATCGGTTCGGAAGGATAACGGTTTCCCGGAGTATTTAAGCCCTTGTGTCCGAAACGTGTTTCGGATGCCGGGGCTTTTTTTTGCCGAATCATGCATTGACATTTCCGATTGCGCATACTATAATTCAAACAAATCTTGATAAACGCAAGGAACGGGAGCAGTAGCCGTCGGACCTGTTCAGAGAGCTGCGGGTAGGTGCAACGCAGTCAGGGAGTCCGGTGAACCTCGCCCGGGAGCGGCAAAGCGGAACACGCCGGTTGTAGCGCTGCATCGCGGCAAGTAGGCTTTGACGGATCGCCTCCGTGATCAGGCGTCGAGCGGGCTTCTCCGTTCCCCGGTTTACCGGCGGAGAGGTCAACAAGAGTGGTACCGCGATAGGATCAAGCCTGTCGTCTCTTTGATACTAAAGAGGCGGCGGGCTTTTTGGTTTTTAGAGGAATAGTGTTAGAGTCGAAATAACAAGAACGCGAGGAACGGGAGCAAGTAAGGCCGGATACGCTGTCCAGAGAGCTGCGGGTTGGTGCGACGCAGTCGGCGCAGGCTTGAAACTCGCCCGGGAGCGGCGAAGTTGAACGATGGATTCGCGAACGGACGGCCTAGGCGGTTCTGGAACGGATCGGTCCGTAAACTTCGACGGATGCCCCCGATACAGGGCTTTGAGATGGGCTTCGGCTGCATTCGGCAGAACGGAGTCAAGTAGAGTGGTACCGCGGTAGGTCAAGACCTGTCGTCTCTTACAAGCTGGTTGTAGGAGAGGGTAGGTCTTTTTGCTGTTCAACCATCCGTTGGAGGTGATCCGTATGGAGGATGCGGTTATCCGGTATTACAGCAGGTTCGACGAGTGGGGCCGCCTCGACAGGGAACCGATGGAATTCCAAGTGAATTGGCATTTCATCCGCAAACTGCTGCCCGGACGGGGGCATATTCTTGACAACGGTGCAGGCCCGGGGAAATACGCGATGGAGCTGGCACGGTGCGGGTACGAGGTCACCTTGACGGATCTTACTCCGGTGCTGGTGGAGCAGGCCGAGCGTAAATCGGAGGAGTTGGGGCTACGGCAGCAGTTTCGCGGCTTCCATACGGCGGATGCGAGGGAGCTCATGCTGTTCCGGGAGGAGCAGTTCGATGCTTCCCTGATGCTGGGGCCTATGTATCATCTTCAGGAGGAAGCAGATCGCGTGAAGGCCGTTCGGGAGCTCCGGCGGGTCACCGTCACAGGAGGACTGGTCTTCGTCGCTTTCATGTCCCGTATCCGATTCATGGCGACTTCCCTCATGCACCCGCAGCATTGGAAGCCTCTCGATCGGGCCGCAGCGATAGACCGTTTCCTGGAGACGGGCGTGTTCGACCATCAGGATGAGGGCCGGTTCACAGGAGCGTATTATTTCAACATTGACGAGATCGAACCGTTCATGCAGGCTCAAGGCTTTGAGAGCGTCCGGTTGGTCGCCTCCTCGGGTATCGGGCGTTTCAGTCAGGAACAAACGGACTATTGGCGGGGCCTCGGGGAGCCGGAATGGAACCGCGTGATGGAGCTGGTCTATGAGGCCGCAGAAAGTCCGTATTTGCTTGGTTTATCATCGCATTTGCTTTATATAGGCCGAAAAATTTAAATTCGCTTTTAATCTAAGGAGGAACAGACCTATGACAACGGAAACCGGAAAACGGAAAATTATGATTTTTGACACGACCTTGAGAGACGGGGAGCAGGCCCCTGGAGCGTCGCTGGAGCCGGAGCAAAAAATCGTCATCGCCCGCCAGCTCGCGAAGCTGGGCGTCGACGTCATCGAGCCGGGCTTCCCGATCTCGAGTCCCGGCGAATTCGCGGCGGTGCAGCAAATTTCAAGGGAAATTCAAGGGGTCGAAATTTGCGGCTTCGCCCGGGCGGTCAAGGAGGACATCGACGCAGCGGTGAAGGCAACGGCGGATGCGGAGCGCAGAAGGCTGCACATGTTCTTGTCTTCCTCGAATATTCACCTGGATTTCCAGCTGCGCAAGTCGAGGGAGCAGGTCATCGGTATTGCCCGGCAAATGGTCGCGTACGCCAAGCAGTTCGTGGACCGCATCGAGTTCTCGCCTATGGATGCGACGCGTACCGGAGACGAATTCCTGTTCGAGATGATCGAGGCGGTTATCGCCGAAGGGGCGACGATCATCAACATTCCGGATACCGTAGGCTATGCGCTGCCGGAGGAATACGGCGCGATGTTTACGCGGGTGATGAAGAATGTGCGCGGCGGGGAACGGGTGCTCTACAGCGCACACTGTCACAATGATTTGGGACTCGCGGTAGCGAACAGCCTGGCGGCGGTTCGGGCAGGCGTCAGCCAGGTGGAGGTCACGATCAACGGTGTTGGCGAACGGGCGGGGAACTGCTCGCTGGAGGAGCTGGTCATGGCGCTGGAGACGAGGAAGGAGACGCTGGGCGTCGAGACGGCGATCCAGCCGGAGCAAATTTACGCCACGTCGCAAATGATCAGCCGGGCGATGAGCTTCCCGATCGCGTTCAATAAGCCGATTGTCGGACGCAACGCCTTCCAGCATGAAGCGGGCATCCATCAGGACGGACTGCTGAAGAACCGCAATACGTACGAGATCATGGATCCCGAGAAGCTGGGCATTCCGCGCAGCATGATCATTCTGGGTAAGCACTCCGGCCGTCATGCGATCAAGCACCGGGCAGGCCAGTTCGGCGTCGAGCTGAACGAACAGCAGCTGGAGGAGTTCTACGCCGCTTTCAAGACGCTCGCTGACCGGCAGAAGGTCGTTCACGATCACCAGCTGCTGGAGCTGGTCGGTCAGGCGAAAGGCGAAGTGCTGGAGCCCTATAAGCTTGAGGCCGTGCAGCTGGTGACCGGCAGTACGGGTCATCGGATGGCCTCGGTTACGGTAAGGAACAACGCGACCGGCGAAGAGAAGCTGTACACAGGGTCGGGGGATGGCCCGATTGAAGCGGTTGTGGCGGGGATTAAGCAGGCGCTGCCTTTTGACGTGGAGTTTGCGGACCTTGAGCTGTACTCCCTTTCTTCCGGAGAGCAGGCGAACGGAGAGGCGATCGTGACGGCTAAGGCTCACCAGACGTCCTACCGGGGCATTGCGGTGAACGGGGACATTATTTTGGCGGCGGCTTATGCGTTTATGGCGGCTTGCAATCAAGCGGCGAGAGATCAACGGCCGCAGGGGAAAGCGGAGGATGCGGCCTTTGCAGGCGAAGTGGAGATCACGATACCTTAACGGATAATATGCAGGAAAAAAAGGGCTGTGGATAAAACTTATCCACAGCCCTTGTGCATAATGTGCATAAATCCGGAAAAGCGCGCAGAAGCAGCACTTTGCGGGTTAGGTTATGCGACGGCTGCGTGGATAAAGATTTTGTAAAGGGCTTGCGGATAACGTGGATAACTCTGTGGATGAATAAAAAAAGCCTTATTTTTCTGGCCAAAGTGACATTTTTTTCTGGGGATAATCTTGTGGATAAAGAAAGACCTTTCCATCGTTGTGCACATGTTGGATAAGGCATCTGAATTTGGGAAACGTACCAATTATACGGCGGTTCGGAAATTCGGCATATCTGCCCGGGCGGCGTGTCAACGAGGGGGAATGATTCGTGGGCTGTGGATATCGGTTCTGGCGAAAGATGCTGAACAAGTCGAAAACGGCGCTGCTTGTCGCAATCGCTTGGATCATGGGAATGAGCCTGTGGGGATTGCCGTCGAACGCGGAGAACCTATCCACTGCAGGGAAGGCGGAGCCGGAGGTTGTCCAGGGCGGTGTAGGGAATTTGGCGGAACGCAGTGCGCACGGGGACGGAGAAGGGCGGCAGGAAGGGGGCGGGGGTCGAAAAGTCGTGGTACTGTCGATCCCGGGGCTGTCCTTTGCCGAGCTTGAGCCATTGGGGCTCGCCGATTTTCCGGCATGGCAAGCGCTTCTGCGAACAGGTCAGCTTGGGGCGATGAACGTACGCGTTCCGTGGAAGGGTCTTGAATCCGTCTACGCCACGTGGGGGGCGGGACAACTCGCCGATGGGCGAGGCGGCGCGGGATGGGACAAGGAGGAGTGGGCGGACGGGGGGCAGCCTGCGGTGCGGATGGAACGGTTCAGCGGCAGGAAGGTGGAGAAGGAAGCGGTGCTTGTCCCGGATTTGGAAGCGCTGCGGGCGCGCAATGCGATTCAAACGTACCGTGCGCAGCCTGGTCTTCTCGGCCGAATGCTGCAGGAGCGCGGCGTACGCGTGGGCGCATGGGGCAACCTTGACCGGCCGGGCGGCGGTGTTGATGCCCATCGGCGTCCGGTCTTTTTGATGGGCATGGACGAGGGAGGACGGGTGCCTTTTGGACAGGCCGAGCGGAGCCGCCTTCTTGCCGCGGACGGAAAGGGTCCGTACGGGCTAATGACTCGATATGACTTGCTGCTCGCGCAGGTGAGTGATTTTTTGTATAGAGACGGGAGTAGGACTGGAAGTGTGGGCAGGGAGGAGCCGAGGGAGGGGAAGGCTGATGGGCGAGTAAATGAGGGTTTGAGCATTGAAGGGGAGAGGTTGGGAAGTGCGGGCAGGGAAGAGCCGGAGGTGAGGAAGACTGAGGACGCGAAGGCAATGGGGGCTCCAGCAGGAGGCGGTGCGCTAGCGGTCGTCGAACTGGGGGATCTGTACCGGCTGTATGAGGAGCGGGGAAAATACAACCCGGACATCTTCGCCGTTCGGAAGCAGGAGACACTGAAGTCGATGGACTGGTTTCTGGGGAAGCTCGTTAAACAACTCGATGGAAGCTCAGGCACGGTACTGTGGATGCTGAGTCCCGGGGCACACTCGGAGGCGGTCAAGGGTAAGCTGATGCTTACACCGGTGCTGCGCTGGACGGGGGACCGGGCGGCCCAAGGGAGTGCGCTGCTGAGCTCCGCTTCCACCCGTCGTCCCGGCGTGGTGGCATCGGTGGATGTCGCACCGACGCTTCTTGCCGAGTTCGGCATAGAGAAGCCTTTGCCGATGGTTGGTCAAGCGATATCGGCTGTGGAGAGGAAGATGCCGGAGAGACGGTCTGCCGGGGCATCGGAAAAGCGGAGCATGAACGGCTCCCTTGACGCCGCCCCCCTCGAATCCGGCGGTAGCAGGGGAGCTGCTGAGGCGGCCGAGCTGATGCTCAACGGTTATGGGACTAGCGATGACGCGTTGAACTACCTATTAAATGAAATGAAGCGAATAAGCCGCATCTACAAGCTGCGGCCTCCGGTTCTGTATGGTCTGGCGGGATTTGAGATTCTGGTGATGGTTATCGGATTGTATAGCGGTCTGAGGAGGAGCCCTTTGGAGAAAGGTCGCTGGGTTAGGGGAACGCTGCTGACCGTGCTGACCGTACCCGCCGGGTTGCTAGTGCTTGGCCGGTTCCCGGACGGCACCATGATGCAGCAATCTGCCGCTTTGATCGGTTTGATTGCATTGGGAGGTGTCGCTGCCGGATTCGTGACGCGCCGACAGGAGGGGCTGTATCGTGTCCTGCTGGGAGTCGGGGCGGGAACCGTGCTGCTGATTGTATTGGACGTAATTACGGGCGGGCAAGCCATGCGCTATTCCATCCTGAGCTACGATCCCCAGATCGGGGCCCGTTATTATGGCGTTGGCAACGAGTATATGGGTGTCCTGCTGGGAGCCGGGATTCTCGGACTCAGCGCTTGGCTTGAGCGTCGCCTCCCGCGGCGGCGCGCCGTCGCTTCGGCCGCCGGCTTGGGCGCTGCGCTCTGCGCCTTCCTCGCGGCCCCTGCGCTCGGCGCCGAGGCCGGCGGTGCCCTCGCCGGCGCAGCCGGCTTCGGCGCGCTTGCCGCGCGCCTGCACTGCGGCTGCGCCGGTCTCCGGCTGCGCCGCCTGGTGCCGTGGCTCGCGCTGCCGCTTGCCGCTGCGCTCGCCGGCCTCTGGCTGCTGAACGCCGCCTGGAGCTTCGGCGGAACCGCCGCAGCACCAGGCTCTGTCGCAGCCGCCAGCACGCCCGCCGCCCTCGCCGGCTCGAACGCCTTGACGGCAGGGCCGAGCCATGTCGGCCACGCTTTTCAAGACCTGCGCCAGGGGCGATTCGAGGTCATCGGTGCCATGATGCTGCGCAAACTGCAGATGAACGTGCACCTGATCCGAGTCTCCGCCTGGAGCAAGGTGCTGCTCACCGGGCTCGTCGTCATGGCCGTGCTGGTGTTCCGTCCGAAGGGCCGGCTCCGCCGGTGGGAAACCGATTACCCGTGTCTTATGCACGGGTGCTATGCCAACGTCATCGGCGCGCTGGCTGCGCTTGCCCTCAACGATTCAGGCATCGTCGCCGCGGCGACGATGATCGTCTACAGCAGCGTGCCGCTGCTGCTGCTGAATCTGCAGGAGCGGGAAGGCGGGGCTTCCGCCGTATGAAGCTTAGTGAGTCTTGCAGTCAATTGATAAGAACGATTCGCTTCCAAGCGTCCAGAACGCGAATAAACCCAGGTTCACAAGTTATGAACCTGGGTTTCATCGTCGCAGCGAACCAAAGTTACTAACCGTTCATGTGCTGCTTGATTCCAGTACGGTAATGAACCCAAGTTCATAAGTAATGAGCTTAGGTTCGCTAAAGGCATACTTTCTTGCCCTCTGAGCGCTGTAATGAATTTGAAGTGACATGAAGTGTCCGGAGGTTCATTAGTAGTAGCGCCCCGAAGTTCACTAAATAACTCGAGCCGCTTGATTCCAGTACGGTAATGAACCCAAGTTCACTATTAATGAGTTTAGGTTCGCAAGAGCCATACACTTTCTTGCCGTCTGAGCGCTGTAATGAACTTGAGGTGACATGAAGCGTCCGAAAGTTCATTAGTAGCGCCTCGAAGTTCATTAAATACCTCTAACCGCTTGATCCCAATCCCACTACGGCAATGAACTCAAGTTCACTAGTAGTGAGCTTAGGTCCGCAAGAGGCATTCTTTCTACACTCACACTCATTTTACTCTTACGCATTCTACACTCACACGCATTCTACTCTCACTCATTCTTACGCTCACTCCGCCAGCTGCTCCCACTGCTCGTAGCACTCCGCCAGCTGTGCCTTCTTCGCCTCGATCTGCGCGTTCTTCTCCTGCAGCAGCACGTAGTCGTTGAACACCTCCGGCAGTGCCAGCTCCTGCTCCAGCGCGCCGAGCGCCTCCTCGAGCTCGGCGATTTGCTGCTCGAGCTGCTCCAGCTTGCGCTGGCGGCTGCGCTCATCGCGCTTCGCCTGCTTGCCGGCCTCGTAGTCGCCGCTCTTGGCCGCGCCCGCACCGGCGGCCCCCGCCGAAGCAGCAACGCCGGAGCCTCCGGCGCCATTGCCGCTGCCCCCGGCGTTGACGGCTTTTCCGCGGGCCGATTCCGCCTCAAGGCGCTGCCGCTCCATCTCGGCCAGCTCCTGCTTCTTCTCTAGGTAGTCGTCATAGTTACCCAGATAAGCGGCAACGCCGTCCGGGGTCATTTCGAGCATATTTTCCGCCATCTTGTTCAGGAAGTACCGGTCATGCGAAATGAACAGCAGCGTCCCTTCATAATCGATTAGCGCCGACTCCAGCACTTCTTTACTATATAGGTCAAGATGGTTGGTCGGCTCGTCCAGGATGAGCATATTCGCCTTCAGCAGCATCAGCTTCGCCAGGGCGACCCGGGCCTTCTCGCCGCCGCTCAGCGACCCGACCTTCTTGAACACGTCCTCGCCGCTGAACAGGAAGCTTCCGAGCACCGTCCGGATACGCGCCTCCTCCAGGTGGGGATATTCGTTCCACAGCTCGTCCAGCACCGTATTCGCCGGATTCAGGCCCGTCTGCTCCTGATCGTAATAACCGATCTTCACATTCGCGCCCCACTCCACGAGCCCTTGATCAGGTGTGTGTTGTCCGATCAGCGTCTTCAACAGCGTCGACTTCCCGATCCCGTTCGGTCCGATCAGGGCCGCTGTATCGCCGCGGCGCAGCTGGAGGTTGATCCCCCGGGACAATATCTTCTTCCGGTCGTACGATATCGCTACGCCGCGGACATCTAGGACATCCTTACCCGACGTCTGTTCCACCTCAAACGAAAAGCTGGCCCGCTTCAAATCGCCCAGCGGCTTGTCGAGACGCTCCATCTTGTCCAGCGCCTTGCGGCGGCTTTGCGCCCGCTTGGTCGTGGAGGCCCGCACAATGTTGCGCTGGATGAACTCCTCCATCTTCACAATCTCTTCCTGCTGCTTCTCGTACTGCTTCAGCTGGGCCTCGTAATCCGCCTGCTTCGTCTCTACATAACGGGTGTAGTTGCCCGTATACCGCTTGGAGTTATGCCGTTC
Organism: Paenibacillus gyeongsangnamensis; assembly: GCF_027533625.1. Lineage (GTDB taxonomy): Bacteria > Bacillota > Bacilli > Paenibacillales > NBRC-103111 > Paenibacillus_G > Paenibacillus_G gyeongsangnamensis. Next base: position 47,422 of record NZ_JAQAGZ010000005.1, read on the forward strand.
GACCTCGTAGATGGCGCCTACCAGCGCATCGAGGAAGTACCGGTCATGCGATACGACCAGAATCGCGCCGGGATACGACCGCAAATAGCCTTCCAGCCACGTCAGCGTCGGAATATCGAGGTGGTTTGTCGGCTCGTCCAGCATGAGCAGGTCGGGCGCTTCGAGCAGCATTTTGGCAAGGGCCAGCCGCGTCTTCTGCCCGCCGCTCAGCGTATTGACCGGCGTCGCCGGATCGAAATCGCCGAACCCCATTCCGTGCAGCAGCCCCCGAACCCGGGCCTCCGTCTCATAGCCTCCGCGCTCGCGGAACCATTCCGACAGCTCGGCGTACTTCTTCATCGTTTCTTCCGTTTTCTTCTCGTCCGCCAGCACTGCGGGATCCGACATCAGGCTCTCCAGACGCCGCAGCTCCTCCTCCGTCTCCGTAAACCGGGCGAAGACGCTCATCAGCTCGTCCCATATGGAACGGTCGGAAGAAAGGCCGCTGTTCTGCTTCAAATAGCCGATCTTCGTTTCCTTCGCCTTAAAAATATCCCCCGAATCATACGACATCTCGTCCGCAATGATTTGCAGCAGCGTCGATTTGCCGGCCCCGTTCACCCCGACTAAGCCGATCCGCTCCCGCGGCTCGATTTGCAGCGTTATATTGGAAAGCACCGGAGTGACTCCGTAGCTCTTCGTAATTCCGGAAACTTGCAGCAGCATCTTAATCCTCCCACATTTCTTGCATTCTTCCCTTGTATTCTTCCATTAGTGTAGCATATCCTGCCGCCGTTATCATTTCCAACCGTTTACGGTGTACAAACGCCGCCGGCCTATCGTATGCTCGATCCGATAAGGCATTCCTATTTAGTAGAAAGCAGGTAAGCGAATATGCAGATCATTCCAACGACTCCGGGCAGACCTTCGCCATCTTTATCCATAAAAAGCATCCTGGCCGTCTTGCTCCTTGCCGTTATGGGGACGGCAATTCTTTCGGTTCGTCCTGTCCCCGGGCCGGCGCAGGCAAGCGCAAATCCGGCCCGGATTCGCGTGATGACTTACAACATCCGGCATGCCGAAGGCCTGGACGGACAGGTGAACCCTGAGAGCATTGTGCGGGATCTCCGGCACAACCAGGCCGACCTGATCGCTCTCCAGGAGGTCGATCGGCTGAAATGGCGCAGCGGCCTGACGGATCAGGCCCATTATTTCGCGGATGCCCTCGGCATGCATTACGCCTTCGCTCCGGCCATCCGCAGCGGCCTCTCGCAGTACGGCGTCATGCTGCTCAGCCGTTATCCTCTGGAGTCCGTGCAAGTGCACGACCTCGGCGGCATAAAAGAGCCCCGCTCTCTGCTGACCGCCGAGGTGCGTCTCGGCGGCGAGCGCGTCACGGTGGCGACGACGCATCTGGGGCTTACGCCCGCGGATCGTCAGCGCCAGCTGCCGCGGCTAGAGTCCGCTCTGCAGTCCGTCCGTACCCCGCTGGTGCTGATGGGCGACTTCAACAGCGGGCTTCAAGACCCGCAGCTGGCGGCATGCATTCGGGAGCTGCGTCTTAGCCCGTTTCCGCTGCGGACGCCGGGACCGACGGTACGGAGCGGCGGCGAGATCGACCACATCCTGACGAACCTTCCCGAGGAAGGCAAATGCTGGACGGAGCCGACGCGGGCTTCCGACCACTTGCCTGTGCATGGAAGCTTGATGCTGACGGCTCAGGCGGCGGCAGAACGGGCGTAAAGCCCGTTTTTTTCCGTTACAAGGACGGCGCAGCCGTATATCCTGGCGAATTCGCTTGAAATTCGGTATTTCTCAGCATTCTATGGTAAAATATAAGGAATCGTTTCGAGCGACAATGAAACGTATAGGCGTTCTCATTCCGGGTTGGCAGCATTTGCTATCGGGCCCGGCCCGGATTAGAATGGAAAGTATCCGAAATCCGACCTATCGTACGACCGAAGAGAGGCCGTTTCATGAATATTAAAGAGAAAAAAATCGAGCTTCGCCGCAAGGCGGAGGAGGTGCGTTCCTCCATCCTGGAGGAAGAACGGAAAGTGAAGTCCGCCCAAATTTGCGACAAGGTGGTGGAGCGCCTGGAGACGCTGCTTCAGTTAGAGCCTTCCGTCCGGCGGAAGCCGACGCTGTTCACATACATGCCGGTCAAGACCGAGGTCGACGTTACCCCGGTTATGGAAGCTTGCTGGAAGCGGCATTGGCGGGTCGTCGTGCCGAAGGTGGTGCCTGCGTACAAGCAGATGAAGCTGTTCGAGGTCCGATCCTACGCGGATCTTGAACGGGGGTCCTGGGGAATCCGGGAACCGGTCGCCAAGGCGCAGCAGCTGTACGATATCCGGCAGCTGGATGTGGCGCTGGTACCGGGTCTCGCATTTGACCTGAATATGGGGCGTCTCGGCTACGGCGGGGGCTTCTACGACCGGTTCATGCAGCAGTACGTGCGGACAGGCCTGCCCAAGCCTTATATTATCGCAGCCGCCTTCGAGCAGCAGATTATTTCCGAGGTGCCGATGGGCTTGTTCGATTTCCACATTAACGAGCTGATTACTGAATCGCGCATGATCGTGGAGAGAGGGGAATCAAGGCGATGACTGAGCGAGAAGTAGAGCAAGGGCAGGGGACGCTGACCCACTTCAACGAACAGGGCCGGGCCCGTATGGTGGATATCTCCGGCAAGTCGGAAACGTCTCGTTCGGCCACCGCCCGGACGAAGGTCACGATGCAGAGGGCGACGCTCGAGCTGATCAAGCAGGGGAAGATCGGCAAAGGCGACGTGCTGGCGGTTGCCCAGGTGGCCGGGGTGATGGCGGCGAAGAATACGTCGAACTGGATCCCGATGTGCCATCCGCTTATGCTGACCGGGATCGACGTACGTTTTGACGATAACGGGACAGACGAGCTGTATATCGAAGCGACGGTGAAGACCAAAGGACTTACGGGCGTGGAGATGGAGGCGCTGACCGCCGTATCCGCCGCGGCGCTGACCGTATACGATATGTGCAAGGCGGCGGAGAAGACGATGGAAATCGGGCCGACGAGGCTGCTCAGCAAAACCGGGGGAAAGAGCGGCGATTTTAGCGCTGAGAGATGATCTGTCACAGATCATTGACGTTTTTTCTTAACAAGTTTACGATACAATGAAACGAACCGAGGAGAGGAGCAAGCTTATGCGCTGGAAGGTGGCTATCTTAACGGCAAGCGACCGCGGTTCCCGGGGGGAAAGAGAAGACACAAGTGCACAGGTGATCCGGGAACTGATCGAGGAGGAAATCAGCGGGGAGATCATCGAATATCGCGTGGTGCCGGACGAAAAGGACGAGATCATGGCTGCGCTGATCGAGATGACCGACTATTTCCGAGCGGAGCTCATCCTGACGACCGGAGGAACCGGTCTTGCTCCGCGGGACGTGACGCCGGAGGCGACGCTGGCGGTCGTCGACCGGCAGGCCCCCGGGTTCGCCGAGGCGATGCGTATGATCTCCATGCAGAAGACGCCTAGGGCGATGCTTTCCCGCGCAGTGTCGGGCATCCGCGGCCGGACGCTCATCATTAACCTGCCCGGCAGCCCGAAGGGCGTGTCGGAGAATTTGTCGGCGATTATGGGCCAGCTACCGCATGCACTCGCGATTCTGACCGGGCGTGAAGGAGACCACGGCGATGAAGTCTGATTCGATGCTGCGCGAGGTGAAGGTGGAGGACGCGGTCGGACTGGTGCTGGCGCACGATTTGACCCAGATCATTCCGGGACAGTTCAAGGGCCGGCTGTTCAAGAAGGGTCATGTCATTCGGGCGGAGGACATTCCGGCGCTGCTTAGCATCGGCAAGGAGCATATTTATACGATGGAGCTGCAGACGGGCTATCTGCATGAGGATGAGGCCGCTTTGCGCATGGCCTTGGCCGCTCAGGGACCGAACGTTGAGCTCACGGAGCCCCATGAAGGCAAGATTACGCTGAAATCGACGATTCACGGGCTGGCCAAGATCGACAAGGCCCGCATCGACGCCGTGAATGCGCTTGATCAAGTGGTCATGTCCACGATCAAGACCGGCACGGTAGTGAAGCCGGGACAGGCGCTGCTTGCCACACGGGTCATTCCGCTCGTTATTGAGGAGGAGCGCATCCGCCAGGCGGAGCTTGCTGCCGCGGCCGGAGCGCCGGATGCGGGACCCGTAGCGGAAGTAAAACCGTTTCGAGCGCTTCGCGCAGGACTCATTACGACAGGGAGCGAAGTGTTCAAGGGACGCATTCAGGATAAATTCGGTCCTGTCGTTCGCGAGAAGCTGGCCGCGCTCGGCTCCGAGGTCATCGACCAGCGGCTGGCGCCGGACGAGAGCGATGTGATCGTACGCGAAATCCACCGCTTCCTGCGGGAGGACCGCGCGGATCTAATCCTCGTAACAGGGGGCATGTCCGTCGATCCCGATGACCGGACGCCGGGTGCGATCAAGCAAGCGGGAGCGGAGATCGTCAGCTACGGTACGCCGATGCTCCCGGGCTCCATGCTGCTGATGGGCTATCTGGAGGGAGTGCCGATCATGGGCTTGCCGGGCTGCGTCATGCATGACCCGTACACCTCGTTCGATGTGCTGCTGCCCCGGATTTGTGCCGGGGAACGGATTGTCCGGCCGGACATTACGGAGCTCGGATACGGCGGATTATATAACTGTTAATGAATGAAAGAGTGTTACCATAGAAAGGACCGATGACGATGTTTGGATTTTCGGAGCTGCTGCTCATCGGCTTGATCGCGCTGCTGCTGTTCGGACCGAACAAGCTTCCGGAGCTGGGTCGCTCGCTCGGGAAGACGATCCGCGAGTTCAAGGAGGGTGCCCGCAACCTGATGGCGGACGACGAGCCGGCACCCCCTGTGCGTAAAGACGTTACGCCTCCGGCCCCTGCAGAGCCCGCTCCGGCTCGAGTGGACGTGACTCCTGCGGCGGAAGCGGCACCGCAGGTCGTTCCTGCGCCTCCGAAGCCGAAGGAAGCTGCGGCCCAGCCGTCTCCGCAGCATGAGGGCTCGGCAGCGCCCGTACGGGCGGCGGAATCCCGTCCGAGCGACCCTCGGCGGCTGCCGGATTGATTCTTCAGTAGACCTTGAACGTAGGCAGGTGAGTGCGGTTGGAAACAGAAGAAGCCATGAGCTTGGTGGAGCATTTGACGGAGCTGAGGAAGCGAGTCATCCGCGTGGTGATCGTACTCGTCCTCGGGATGGTTATTGGACTGATCGCGGCAAAGCCGATGATCAAGTACATCACCAGCATGCCTCCGGCGAATTCCATTGATTTGCTCAACGTGTTTTCCCCTTGGGACTCCATAAAATTATATATGAACTGCGCCCTGATCACGGGGCTTATCATTACTTTGCCCGTGGCCCTTTATCAGCTGTGGGCCTTTATGAAACCGGGGCTTCGGGCCGAGGAGCAGAAGGCTTCCCTGATGTTCGTTCCTTTTGCGTTCGCGCTTTTCCTTGTCGGGCTCGCGTTCGGATACTTCGTCGTCTTCCGGATGGCGTTTATGTTCGCCACCTCGATCACCGAAAGCTTGAATCTGAAGGAAACGTACGGGATTTCGCAATATTTTTCGTTTATGTTCAATATCTTGATCCCCCTGTCTCTCTTGTTTGAGCTGCCGATCGTCGTGATGTTCCTGACGAAGCTGCGGCTTATGAATCCGGCGCGCCTTCGCAAAATGCGGCGCTATGCATACATGATCCTCGTGATCGTCGCCACGATGATTACGCCTCCGGATGCGGCCTCCGCCATTATCGTATTCTTGCCAATGATTGTGCTGTACGAGTTCAGCGTTTTCCTGTCCGGGGTCGTTTACCGCAAGCAGCTGGAACAGGATGCGGCTTGGGAGCGCGAAGGCTCCGCTTAGCGGAACAACTCGAAGTCTGTCGAACCGGCAGACTTTTTATTTTTGCAAGGAAACCGGCATGACAGAAGGATCGCTTCGCCTGCCCGAGGAATAATCATCCATTTCGTGGACAGAATGAGTGAGGTGATAAAATTGTTGTAAAACCACTTGCAAAATTAGGCTGAAGTGATTATTATATAAATTGTTGTTAGCACTAAACACATTCGAGTGCTAATAAGGTAACCAAATCTAAAGGAGGCTATTTTCTCATGATCAAACCGTTGGGTGATCGCGTAGTCATTGAAGCCATTGCTAAGGAGGAAACGACAGCAAGCGGTATCGTCCTGCCTGATACGGCTAAAGAAAAGCCGCAAGAAGGTAAAATCGTAGCCGTAGGCAGCGGTACACTCAAAGACGGAGAGCGCACTCCGCTTGAAGTTAAAGAAGGCGACCGTGTAATCTACTCCAAGTACGCCGGCACCGAAGTGAAATACGACGGCCGCGAGCTGCTGATTATGCGTGAGAGCGACATTCTCGCCATCCTGGCTTAATCAAGCCGCCTTTACTTAAGTTCGTGCGAATTACTTACGACGATTCGGAACGTTTAAATAAAACCTATTGAAGATTCGGGAGGGTTCACTCATGGCAAAAGAAATCAAGTTCAGTGAAGACGCTCGCCGCGCGATGCTCCGCGGGGTTGACGCGCTTGCAAACGCCGTAAAAGTAACACTCGGTCCTAAAGGCCGCAACGTCGTTCTCGAGAAGAAATTCGGCAGCCCGCTCATCACCAATGACGGCGTAACGATCGCGAAAGAGATCGAACTCGAAGACGCATTCGAGAACATGGGCGCTCAGCTTGTGAAAGAAGTAGCAACCAAAACGAACGACGTAGCCGGCGACGGTACGACGACGGCAACCGTTCTGGCTCAAGCGATGATCCGCGAAGGCCTGAAGAACGTAACGGCAGGCGCTAACCCGATGGTCGTTCGCAAAGGGATCGACAAAGCGGTTAAAGCGGCTGTCGAAGAGCTCCGCAACATCGCGAAGCCGATCGAAGGCAAGCAATCCATCGCTCAAGTTGCGGCGATTTCCGCAGCTGACGAAGAAGTGGGCGAACTGATCGCCGAAGCGATGGAGAAAGTGGGCAAGGACGGCGTAATCACCGTAGAAGAGTCCAAAGGCTTCGCAACCGAGCTGGAAGTTGTGGAAGGCATGCAGTTCGACCGCGGCTACACTTCCCCTTACATGATCACGGACACGGATAAAATGGAAGCGATCCTTGACAACCCGTACATCCTGATCACGGACAAGAAAATCTCGAACATTCAAGAAATTCTTCCGGTGCTCGAGAAAGTGGTTCAATCCGGCAAGCAATTGCTGATCATCGCGGAAGACGTAGAAGGCGAAGCGCAAGCTACGCTCGTAGTCAATAAGCTCCGCGGTACATTCACTTGCGTAGCGGTTAAAGCTCCTGGCTTCGGCGACCGCCGCAAAGCGATGCTGGGCGACATTGCAGCGCTCACCGGCGGCCAAATGATTACGGAAGAGCTCGGACTTGACCTGAAGTCCGCTCGTGTAGAGCAGCTCGGTTCCGCTCGTCAAGTTCGCGTAACGAAAGAAAACACCATCATCGTGGATGGTGCCGGCGACAAGAAAGACATCGGCGCGCGCATCACGCAAATCCGTTCCCAATTGGAAGAAACGACTTCCGATTTCGATAAAGAAAAATTGCAAGAGCGTTTGGCTAAACTGTCCGGCGGCGTAGCGGTTGTTAAAGTCGGCGCAGCTACCGAAACCGAACTGAAAGAGCGCAAGCTTCGCATCGAAGACGCCCTGAACGCGACTCGCGCAGCGGTTGAAGAAGGTATCGTATCCGGCGGCGGTACGGCCCTCGTGAACGTATACAACGCTGTAGCGGCTGTAAATGCTCAAGACGACGAACAAACCGGCGTGAACATCGTTCTGCGTGCTCTGGAAGAGCCGATTCGCACGATCGCGGCTAACGCAGGACAAGAAGGTTCCGTAATCGTAGACCGTCTGAAGAAAGAAAAAGTAGGCATCGGCTACAACGCGGCATCCGGCGAGTGGGTGAACATGTTCGAAGCGGGTATCGTTGACCCTGCGAAAGTAACCCGTACCGCACTGCAAAACGCAGCATCCGTTGCGGCTATGTTCCTGACAACCGAAGCGGTTATCGCTGACAAGCCTGAAAAAGACAAACCGGCTATGCCTGATATGGGCGGCATGGGCGGTATGGGCGGCATGGGCGGATTCTAAGATCCGGCCGTACGCCAGAGGAAACGGCAGCATCCCTACTAAAGGGATGGCTGCCGTTTCTTTATTTTCCCCTGCCTACGCCTGCATGATATACTAAGTCGTAAAGGAAGCGGGATAATCGGAGGACGGCGAGACAATGCAAGTCATTACAATAGACGGACTGAAGGAACAGGTGCTGGGCACCTTTGACCATAAAATTTTAAAGCGCGGCTGGTCGTATTATACCGACGGCTTTGTGGATGATTTCGAGCGCAAAGGCGATCAATGCTACGCGAACGTGTACGGCAGTGAAGTGTATGAAGTGAAGGTGGATTTGGAAAAGCTGCGGCGCAGCAGCTGCGACTGTCCGTTCGGAGGCTACTGCAAGCATATCGCGGCCGTCCTGTTCCAGGCTTGCGAGGACATGGGCTTCGCGCCGGAAGAGCTGTTGCTGCCCTCCGGGAGAAAGGCGAATGCGCCGACTGTTCATCGGAAGCAAAATCTGCTGCCGCCCCAGGAAAAGGGAAGCGCGGCGGAGTGGCGCCAATTTTTCGGGGAGCTGCTGAATGTGGGAGGGTACCGGTTAGGACAAGCGGTGACCCCGATGTTCCGCCGGACGATGGAGCAGCTGATGCAGGCGGCTGCCGGTTGGCAGCCGAGCGTTCGTCAGGTCTATGCGCTGCATGCCTGCTTGTTTCTGCTCGATCAACTGGACGAGCTGTACCGCAACCAGATCCGTTATTCGTATGCTTATTTTGACCTGAGGGATCAAGTTTTTGAAGCAAGGGATGAATGGACGCAGGAGCTGCTGTCAATAGCGGAGGAATGGACCTCCGAACAGCTGAAGGGGCTTTCCAGGGACGCATTGGAGGAGTTAACGGATGCTTTGTTCGAGGCGGCCTTCCCGCGTGCGTCCGGACCGGTGCATTGGGGTTTGATCTATTCCACATTCTGGCTTCACGTGCTGTCTCGCACAAAGGGCTCGGAAGCGCTTAGCGCTCGCGAGATGTCCCGACTGGATGAGGAGGCAAGCCGGGAGACGGCCTCCGTGTACCGCAAGGAGATGTTAAATCACGCTTTGCTGCTTCATCTGGTTCAGGCGGGCAAGGACCAGGAAGCGATGGAGCTGGCGGAGGAGCGGCTCGGGAATGCGAGAGCGGCGGACTTTTTCGCCATTACCGACTATCTGGTCATGGAGGAGGAATGGGAGCGGCTGCTGCTGTGGGTGCGATGGCTTCAGCCGGTTGCCGTGAACGCATCTCCGTCCCAACTGCGGACGTACTTCGGCTACTGGGAGCAGGTCAAAGCGCGTCTGCCTATGGAAGAGGAATGGAAGGAGACCGTGCTGGGCATGCTGCCGGACAGCTATGGTTACTATTCGGACTATCTGCTAAAGAGTGAACATTATCAAGCTTGGGTCGATCTGAACCTGCTGCTGGAAGTTCAGCCGCTCAGCGTACCGAACGCGATTCTCAAGTCGATCGAGTCTTCCCAGAGAGAGCTGCTGCTCCCTTGGTATCACCATAGCGTGGAGGCGCTGGTCGCAGAGAAGAACCGGGATGCCTATAAGCGGGCCGTGCGCGTGCTCCGCAAGCTGCAGCCGATCTATAAGCGGCTGAAGCGGCAGGACCGCTGGGAAGCGTACATCGGCTATTTAGTGAAGCGGTACGCCCGGTTAAGAGCGTTTCAGGAGGAGCTGCGCAAGCTGAGGAAAGGGGCCGAGGCGGGATGATCGGGTTAGATACGCTGCTGGCGGACGGCGAAGCGGTCGGCGGAGGCAGGTGGACCGTATCCGGACGTTGGCAGGGAGGCGTACCGGTAACGGCGCGGGAGCTGAGGCTGCGGCTTTTTGCTTGGCACCGGCCGAGCTTATACGGGATTTGGCTGGAGGAGGAGACCGAGACGGGACGGCTATTCCTGTCTCCTTTTACGGCGCTGCACTACTTCGCGGAGCCTGTCGTTTCCGTGCATACTCGGGTGGAATGGTCCGAGAAGCTGCAGCAGGCACGGGAAGCGGCGGTGATTTTCAAGGAGGCGCTGGAGAAAGGGTGGTATGCCCCGGATCCTGAAGCTTGGCAGGAAGGAAGGCGCAGCTGGAAGCTCCTGCTTCCTGATGATCGGCTGCAGGCTGACGGCCGGCTTCTCAGCGGCAATCCGGCGTATGCTGCATGGTTTAGCGCGGCGATTGAAGAGCAAATCGACAGCCATCCGGCTGTCCGGGAGGCGTGGGAACGGCTTGCTGCGGAGAAGCCTTATTTGCTGGAGGTTTCGCCGGAAGTGCAGGAGCCGCAAGGGTTTCGGCTCGATGAAGAGGAATGGCTCGTCGCCGCAGGCTGGAAAAAGGACGAGGTCCCGTTCCGCACCTGCTTTCAATTGGCGGAGCCGGACCTGGACTCAGACGGGGAGGCGGCATGGGAGCTTCGGCTTGTGCTGCAGGACAAACAGGATGCGAATGTGCTAGTGATGCCTTCGGCCGAGGACCGGCTTCCTGCGGATTGGGCGGCCTATACGGATCGCTTCTTACGGGATCGGGACCGCTGCGCGGAGCTGATTCCTTCCCTGGAAGAGCTGGCGTGGCAGGGAGGAGCCGAAGCGGAGCTTACGGATGCCCAGGCCTACGAATTTCTGCAGGAGGGCAGTTTGAGGCTGCTTCAGGCCGGGTATTCCGTCTTTCTGCCGTCCTGGTGGGAGGAGCTGAGCCGCCATCGGCCGAAGCTTCGTGCCAAGCTGAAGGGCGGCGGTTCCAAAGCAAGCGCGCTCTTCGGCGCCGATCAGCTCGTTCAGTTCGATTGGAAGGTCGCCGTCGGCGGCGTGGAGCTGTCGGAGGATGAATTCCTCCGGATGGCTGCGGAGAGGAAGCGGCTGATGTACATCCGGGGACGCTGGATTCAGCTGGATCCCGCGTTTGTCGCGCAGGTGCAGATGGCTCTTAGACAGTCCGGGAGGAAGAAAGGGCTCAGCTTCCGCGAGATTCTGGAGATGCATCTGCTGCAGCAGGAAGAGCCGGGGGCCGGCTCTGTATCCGAAGGGGATGAAGCCGGAGCCTGGAAGGAGCAGCTGCGCATCGAGGTCGAACTGAACACCCAGATGGCGGAATTGATCGGGAGGCTGCAGCATACGGAGCGGATCCCGGCGGTCGAGCCGCCTCAAGCCTTGAAAGCCGATTTAAGACGTTATCAGCGCGAGGGGGTATCTTGGCTCCTGTTCATGCGTCGTTTCGGTCTAGGCTGCTGTCTGGCCGACGACATGGGCCTTGGCAAGACCGTCCAATTCATCGCTTACCTGCTGCATGCGCGGGAGGAGAAGAGTGGCGGCACGAAGACGGTGGCTCCAGCACTCTTGATCTGCCCTACGTCGGTCCTTGGCAACTGGCAAAAAGAGCTCGAACGGTTCGCTCCATCGTTGAATATCTACTTGCATTACGGTCCGCAGCGGGGAAAGGGAGATGAGCTGGAAGAGGCGATCAAGGAAGCGGATCTTGTACTGACCTCCTACAATCTGGCTCAGATCGACGAAGAGGAGCTGGCAGCGATCCATTGGGATACGATTGCCCTGGATGAGGCCCAGAACATCAAGAACGCCTATACGAAGCAGTCCGTGGCGGTCCGCCGTCTCGAAGCCGATCATCGGATCGCGCTAACCGGGACGCCGATCGAGAACCGTCTGACCGAGCTCTGGTCGATTTTCGATTTTATTAATCCGGGCTACCTCGGCACCTTAAGCGCCTTCTCCCATAAATACGTGAATCCGATCGAAAAGGGCGGAGAAGACGAGCTTGTCATGCAGGTCCAGCAGCTCATTCGTCCTTTCCTGCTGCGCCGCGTGAAGAAAGACCCGGCGATCCAGCAGGATCTGCCGGAGAAGTACGAGACCAAGGCGTACGTATCCTTGACCGTGGAGCAGGCCACGCTGTACGAGAACGTCGTGCAAGAGCTGATGGCGAGCGTCGATCACCTGACGGGTATCGAGAAGAAGGGCCAAATTCTTGCCGCTCTTACGAAGCTGAAGCAAATTTGCGACCATCCGGCGCTATTTCTGAAAGAAACCGGGGCGGCAACGTGGGAGGACCGCTCCTCCAAAGTATCCCGCCTCATGGCCATGGTACAGGAGCTGAGGGACGAGGGCGATAGCTGCCTCATTTTTACCCAGTTTGTCGAAATGGGTCATCTGCTGCGGCGCATGCTCGAACAGGAGCTGGGCGAACGGGTACAGTTTCTGCATGGCGGGGTGCCCAAGAAGCAGCGGGATGAAATGGTTGCAACGTTCCAAGATCAGGGTCTGAAGGAACGGGAGCGCTGCGGCATCTTTATTCTCTCGCTCAAGGCGGGAGGGACAGGCCTCAACCTTACTGCGGCCAATCACGTGTTCCACTTCGACCGCTGGTGGAATCCGGCGGTGGAGAATCAAGCGACCGACCGGGCATTCCGAATCGGGCAAACCCGTAACGTCCAGGTGCACAAATTCGTGGCTTTAGGCACACTGGAGGAGCGGATCGACGAAATGATCGAGCGCAAGCAAGGGCTGAGCCAGCAAATTGTCGGAACCGGAGAGAACTGGGTGACCGAAATGTCCACGAACGAGTTGAAGGAGCTGTTCGCGCTGCGGCGGGAATGGATGGGGAAATAAGGAGGCGGAATGAACGAATGGCTCGGAGATCGAGAAGCGTGGAAGTGACAATAGGCAGTGCCCGAGACGATTCCCCTCAAACGGATGGACACGCCCATGTCGAGGCGATTGCCGAAGCAGACGAAGAAGAACGCTCGAGCACGAAGCCGGCTGTGAGCGCATCTACCGAGGATCTGCCCACGTTAAAGCCACGCAGAGGGCGTGCGCCCAAGGCAAAGCCGGAGCCGGACTATAGCGAGCTGTTGGACTTGGAGGCGGGCCCGTGGCAGCGGGAGATGTCACCCGCTTGGCAGCGGTTCTATGCCGCCGTTCGCCAATCGGTATGGGATGAATAGTTATTTTGCATAAGCTTGAATGAGCCTTTCCTTCAACAGGAAGGGCTTTTTTCCTTTAGTACCCTCCTTGTCCTGCTTCTTATTGCGAATACCTTAATAGATAAAAAAAGACCCGATACCGTAGTATCGGGCCTCTTTCCAACGAATTGGCTATGGGAGCAGCCAATTAGTTAATGAAGTTTGCGGCGCTCAAGAAACGCTTCAGCATGGTTGCGGATTGTGCACGGGTTGCTTGGTTGGCAGAACCGATGGTATCATCCGTCAAACCGTTGATGATGCCTGCTTGAACGGCAGCGGCGATTTCATTTTGCGCCCAAACGATCTTGTTCGCATCTTTGAACTTCGCCAGTACGTTTGCCGCTTGGATTGCATTTACATCGCTTTTTACGCCTGCATAATTCAGAGCGCGAACGACCATAGCGGCCAGTTCTTCACGAGTAATTTGCGCATCCGGACGGAACGTATTGTCTTCGTAACCGTTGATGATACCTGCATAAACAGCGGTGGATACCGAGTCAGCATACCAAGCGCCGGCTTTTACGTCTTTGAATTTGCTGTCCGTGGATACGGAAGTCAGACCCAAGGAACGAACAACCAGAGCTGCGAACTCTGCGCGGCTGATGTTGCGGTCCGCGTCGAATTTCTTGTCGGATACGCCTTCCACTACCAGTTTGTTAGCCAGCAGCTCCACATCGGCTTTCGCCCAGTGGTTAGCGAGGTCATCAAACGATTTGTTGTTTTCAACTACGGTATAAATACTGTTGCCGTTACGCTTCAGCGTAGCTACTTTACCATCGAAAGTCGAAGGTACGAAGCTAAGCTTTTTCGTTGTTTCATTGTACAGCGCGCCGGTTGCTTTCTTACCGTCAATCGCCTTAGTTGCATTCAGTGTACGGGATACATAAGTAGTACCGAAGCCTACGGAGATGGATTTGCCATCTTTACCTGCAGCCGTTACATTGAAGTCAATCGCATCGGCGATCGTGTTGCCGCCAAGAGCAGCAGCCGCATTTGCGATACCGGTAACAGCGTCGCCGCTTGCTTTGGTGATCGAAACGACGATTGTCAGGTCTTTCACGTCTACCCCGAGAGCTTTAGCCAAAGCGTCCAGCTTCAGAACGGACAATGGCAGCGTGTACGTACCTTTGTCGGAAACGATCGTTACGGCTGCACCGGATTTGCCCGCTGCATCCAGAAGTGCGGAAGCCGGAAGCTGAGCTTTGTCGCCGCTGATGTTGACTTGTACACTCGTGCTGGAAGCAAAAGCGTTAGCAAGTGCCGTTGCATCGACTTTACCGTCAGAGCCCGCTGTTACTTGTACTGCAGAAGAAGAAGTCGAGCCGGTAGAGCCGCCTGCAGGACCGCCAGTAGAGCCGCCAGGAGACGTTGTAGAGCTCGAATCCGAGTTGGCAGTAACATAAACGTTAGCCGTTACGCTAGTGTTGCCGTATACAGCTTGCAGAACCGCAGTACCCACACGCAGACCTTGGACAACTCCGTTTTGAACACTTGCAAAACTGGAAGTATCCGAAGTGATGGAAAGCTGCGCGGTTTTGGTGACATCCAACAAGTTTGAGCCATCGAAGTAAGTAACACTAGTTACTGACTGTGTTCTGTTAACCTTAACGTCGAAACGAGCCGGTTGAATCACCAAGTAGGTATTGTTTGTAACTGTTGGAGGTACAGGCGTCGGCGTTGGCGTTGGCGTCGGTGTCGGTGTCGGTGTCGGCGTCGGCGTCGGCGTTGGCGTCGGCGTCGTCACTTGGTAAACTGCGTTATAAACTGAGCTTAACACGGAAGTGTTGTCAGAATATACTTTCAGATACACACTGTCACTAACACTAGGTTGACTGAGTGTAATGCTGAATGCATAGTATGTAGCCCTATTTACAGAGCGCATCGAATCATAAGTGACATTGTTCACAGATGTGGCAAGGACAGAAGTTACACCGGAATCGGAATAAACATTAACATAAACACCTTGACCTACCGTATACACATCGGTATATACAGAGCCCGTAATGGAACCGGTGGATTTGTTATAGCTTACGTCGTTACCAAATCCGGCTCCGGCAAACGCGAGTACCGGTAACAGCAGCGAAACAATCATAAGGACTGCCAAAACTTGAGACGTCTTCTTCATTACAGCGGATTTCAAATCAGTCCTACTCCTTTCAAAGCTCTCTAGTTGATTTGTTCTATAAAACATACGCATGTCTAGGTTTCACCTCCCTTCCAGCGTGATTTATATAACATGGCTATTGCCATTGTTAACCAAAAGTAGTAGGACCCAGGGTCCATTTTATCACCAATTACGCAAAAATGGTAGCTTTTTGTCGTAACAAAAGGCTACCATTTGTATCTTACAAATCTATTAAATTTTGGCGTTCACTAATTTAAAAATTTCCGTTTTTTCGTTTGGATCTTTGGCGATCAGCTTATCGTATAGGGCTTGATCGTTTTTTCCTTGCCTTTGCAGATCGGCCAAGTACCAACGAGTCATCTGTTTATTTAACTGATCGTCAAATTGATCCGTCAGGCCAACCTTGAGGAACGGTTCGGCTTCGGCAAACTTTCCGCGAATGAAGTCGATTTGTCCCAAGGCGAAGCCCATATTTTTGGTTAAGCCGAATTCGCGTCCTTGCAACTGTTCTTTAGGCAGGGATGCCAGCTGCTTTACTCTCTCTTGCACTTGATTATAAGTATCAAATGCGGCATTCCAATATTGATCCCGCAGCTTAGTGTTGTTAGCGGTTTGAGAGGCATTGCCCAAATCGAAATTCATCGAGATGTTCTTTTCGTACAAAGTGATATCCCAAGGATAATTTGGAATATTGTTATTTACGAGCTCCAGCGCCTTTGGAATGTCACCCTTTTCCGTATAAGCACCGATTTGTTTCTCAAGCAAAGTCCGATTATGAGGCTCTTTGGCCATCGTCTGATTCATTAAGGCCATAGCTTGATTGTACCAGCTGTCATCCTTCGTTTGCCGGTAAGCTTGCATCAGAATATCGATTTTGAATCCGGCATAATCGGGATGATTCGGATGCTGGTTCAATGCTTTATCGAGCGGAGTGAAGATTTCCGTAATGTTCTTGTTGATCTGCGCCGCGGCAACCGCATTAGCATATAAAGAGTTCGCAGTTAATGCCGAGACGGCATTAAAGAAACATACCAGCGATAAAACCAGAAGCAGGGACGGGTAAGCCCATTTGACTTTAACCAGCTTCTCAATCCAAGCGCCTTTGATTTCGAATTCGTCCTTGGAGATCAATACGCCCAAACTAAGGAAAAGCAGTACCCCCAGATATACATAGCTAAGGTCAAAGTCAATCATACTATGAACTAGCAAGGAAATGACAAGAATGTAAAAGATAAATCGTTTGTCTCTCGTCGTCTCGTCTTGCTTCAGGTAGTTCCGAATGTAAATATAGAAAACGGCTGCCAGCAAGAGAAGGAACACGATGAATCCTACCAGGCCAACCTCTACCAGATACTGCAGGAAGAAGTTGTGCGCCTGGCGGCTGACATAAGGGTTGTTCTGGTATTTCTCATACAGAGCGGCCCAAGCACCGCCGCCGGCGCCGAACACCGGATAATCCGCAAACAGCTTCATACCGTCTTTATAAAAGGTACCGCGCTCCAATACGCTATGCTGTTGGAAGTTAATATTCTCAACACGAGTACGAATATTATCGGGCAGCAGCTTGGTGAAACCCAGATCAGCGAACAATACGGTTACTCCGATTGCGCCTACGATTAATGCAACTACAGGAATCGCCACGTTGGCATAACGAGATTTGTCAAAACGCTCAAGCTTACGGCTCAGCCAATCCGAAGCGAACCTTTGAATAAGCACCGCAAGGACCGCGTTGACTAACGAAACGCCTAAGAGAATCAGCCAAGCGCGGAGGGAAGAGGCGGCCGAAAAGCTTTTATTAAGTTCAATCCCCATATTAGTTAATTTCGAGAGAATGGTAAACGATAATCCGAACGAAACGATCAGGTGCACGATATACAAAATTTGTTTATACGGCTTAAGGAAAGGCAATACCAACAGCAGGACAACCGGCAGAATTACCAATCCGCCGCGGGACAGGGTCAGGAAGAACGAGATGATGATCGGAACGGCAAGGAAGCCATGAATACCGATGGAAATCCATTTCTTTGAAGAGAGAACCAGAAAGAGCGTGCACAATAAAACGCCGATCAAGAAGGCTGCATAGCTGTTAGCATATTGGAATACCGAGGTTAAGCGCAAACCGTTGGTGTCCGTCATGACGGCATCCTGATAAATCGGATTTCCTCTCATTTCGGCTGCGAACCATTTCACCCAAGAAAACGCAATTTGTTTGTTGCCGAACCAGTTGAAGAAGCCGAAAAACACGATCACATAGGCCGATGTCATGAAGCCATTCTTCAATACCGCGGCGCCCAAATCGGTTCTGGCCAAGAAGAATCCCAGCAACAAAAAAGTGACGTAAATCGTTTGGATATAAATCATATTTGTTGCGTAATAATGGGATCCCGCGCCAAACATGGAGATCACATAAGTGATGGGAACCAGCCAAACAGCTAAACTCAATAGCTCCGAGGAACTTTTCAAGCTCCAACGATAAAACGCGAAAATCCCTATAAGTACGAGGATAATAGACGACCAGACGAAGGACGAATAAATAGGCCGCTCGAAATCGAAGCTGTTTCCGTTGAACAGCGCCTTTTGGAACGGGGCCCAAATAAGGAATAAAAGCGTAAAGCCGGTAAGGATCCAGAAAAGAATAGAGCTGGTGTCAGAAGTTTTCGATTGTTTGTTTAACCCAGATGAGTAGGGATGGCCGTACGTTTTTTTGGTACTCATATAAGTCTCCTTTTGTAATGTGGAAATTACGACAAAATTCTATCATAAAAACAATAGGGATTCCAATGCAATAATAATGTTAAAAGATGATTATGATCAAAAAAGGAATAAATTTGGAATAGTAGTTTTTATAAATGAACTTTGTTAGAATGATTAGGACAATTTTCACAAAATAAGTGGCGGAAATGAATTCTGCAAAATATGGTGGTGTTTACAATAAAGTCTCAAATTTATAAGCTTCTTTATAAAATGGCTGTAAAATTCAAAGTTTTAATAATTCCTTTTGTCCCTCAAACGGCAAGAACGGCAATCAAAAAAAGGATACTGAAGCAGGCATATCCTATAGCTGGGCAGCAAAAAACAAACAACTCTTCTCACTGGGCCGGCAATGGTATTAACTTAATTGGATATGCTCGAGCGGAAATGGGAATAGGAGAATCTTGCAGAATCGCTGCTAAAAGTCTATCTGCTGCTGAAATTCCTTTTGGCATCATTAATTTTACCGGCACGAACAGTGCGAGAATGAGCGATACCTCTTGGATGCATAAAGAAGTAACAAGTCCTGCATTTAATATAAATTTATTTCATATTAATGCAGAGCAAATGATGGAAGTGTACGCTCAGTATGGCAGTGATATCTTCCAGAACAGATACAATATCGGTTACTGGCATTGGGAGTTGCCGGACTTCCCTGATGAGTGGGTTGACAGCTTCGAGCTGATAAATGAAGTATGGGTTCCTTCTGCATTCGTTGCAGATTCCATTTCAATGAAAAGCCCGGTTCCGGTAGTGAAAATTCCTCATTCCATACAAGTTAATCATTTTACTAAGCGGGATAGGAGTTACTTTAATTTACCGGAACAAAGTTTTTTATTTCTTACGATGTATGATGTAAAGAGCTACCAGGAACGAAAAAACCCTCTTGCCGCCATTGAGGCGTTTAAAAAAGCATTCCGTCCGGATGATATGAGTGTAGGTTTGGTCATTAAGGTTAATACGTTGAAAGCTAATTTGGAAGAGCTTGATTTATTAACAGGCTTAATTTCGGATTATAAAAATATATATACAATAAAGCAAATCCTTAGCCGTGAAGATACGAACGCTCTTATTGAAGCTACCGACAGTTATATTTCCTTGCACCGTAGTGAAGGGTTTGGACTTGGGTTGGCAGAAGCTATGTATCTTGGCAAACCGGTTATTGGCACAAATTGGTCATCTAATACCGATTTTATGAACCAAAACAATTCTTGCGTTGTAAATTATAAATTGATACCTGTTGGTACTGATCATGGTCCGTATAAGGCTTATCAACATTGGGCCAATCCGGATGTGGAGCATGCAGGAAGCTTCATGAAGCGGCTAGTAACGGATCGAGAGTTTTGCATTAGGGTCGCAGCAAACGGTCAGGAAACCATAAAGCAAGATTTTTCACCTTCCGCTATCGGGGAGCTAATAAAGAAAAGATTGAAGTATATCCGATTATAACTCAATTTATAAACTTAATAGTTATTCATCCATAAGGAGGCTCCATCTTGAAAGGAATCATTTTAGCCGGAGGTACGGGCTCAAGACTATACCCTTTAACAAAAGTAACGAACAAGCATTTGTTGCCGGTAGGGAAATACCCAATGATATTCCATTCCATTTCAAAATTAAAAGAAGCCGGAATCTGTGACATTTTAGTAGTGACTGGAAAAGAACACATGGGGGATGTCGTAGGTTTATTAGGCAGCGGAAGAGAATTGGGAGTCGATTTTACTTTTAAAGTGCAGGATGAGGCCAGTGGAATTGCACATGCGCTTGGTCTTGCTGAGCATTTTGTAGGCGACGATAAAATGGTCGTTCTTCTAGGGGATAATGTGTTTTCGGATAGCATCGTTACTTTTGTAAATGAATACAAAGAGCGTTCCAGCGGCGCTAGTATTCTTATTAAAGAGGTTCATGACCCTCAGAGATATGGTGTACCCGAATTGTCAGGTTCTCGAATCCTATCGATTGAAGAAAAGCCAGCCGTGCCTAAGAGCAGTTATGCGGTTACCGGTATTTATATGTTTGACAGAACGGTTTTCGAGATTATTAAGACGTTACATCCTTCCGTCAGAGGGGAACTCGAGATAACGGATGTTAACAACGCATATATTGCCAGAAATGAGATGGCCTACGATATCTTAGGGGGATGGTGGACGGATGCCGGTACCCATGCTTCCTTAAAAAAAGCGAACGAACTGGCGCAGTCCATCACGCTGTCAGAAGAATTCGGGATAATAAAATAAGTTAGAAGGTGGACTAGGGTGAAGACACTTGAAACGGCTTTATCCGGTGTATTTCTTATCGAGCCGAAGGTTCATGCGGATTCCCGAGGTTATTTTATAGAAAGCTATAACTCCCGCACTTTTCAGGAACATGGAATATCGCATTCCTTTGTTCAAGACAATCATTCTCTTTCGGTAGAGGCGGGTACGATTCGCGGGTTGCATTATCAGAATAGTCCAAAGTCTCAGACTAAACTGATTCGTGTTCTTACCGGTGCCATATGTGATGTTGTTGTCGACATTCGCAAATCCTCACCGACTTTCGGCAAATGGATCAGTGTTATTCTCAGTGAGGCTAATCAACGCCAGCTCCTTATTCCCAAGGGATTTGCACATGGATTCTGCACAATTGCAGCAAATACACAAATTTTTTATAAAGTAGACGAGTTTTATTCACCGGAGCACGATAGAGGGATTATATGGAATGATCCGTCGATAGGTATTGATTGGCCGGTATCTAATCCAATCCTTTCGGATAAAGATCAGAGGCTTCCGTTACTGCAGGATGCGGACATTCATTTTGAATAAACAGGAGGGGTGTTCTTGAGGCTGTTAGTTACTGGAGGAGCTGGATTTATCGGGAGTAATTTTATCCATCATATGATCTCGAGTTACAGCGACTATGAAATCATAAACCTGGATGCGCTAACTTACGCCGGGAATTTAGAAAACCTTACTTCTATTCAAGATAATCCAAAGTATACCTTTATTAAGGGCGATATAACGGATCGAAAGCTAGTCGATACAATATTTCAAATGAGTCCGGATTATGTAATTCATTTTGCTGCGGAATCGCACGTTGACCGCAGCATTTTAGACCCGGGTATTTTCGTGCAAACGAATGTGACGGGTACCCAAGTTCTTTTAGAAGCAGCGCGCAAATACAATATTAAGAAATTTGTGCACGTTTCGACCGATGAGGTGTATGGTACTTTAGGGGAAACTGGCTTATTTTCAGAAAACACCCCCCTCTCCCCAAACAGCCCATATTCAGCGAGTAAAGCAGGAGCTGATATGCTGGTGCGCGCATATCACGAAACGTATGGGATCAATGTCAACATAACGAGATGTTCTAACAATTATGGTCCATATCAATTCCCGGAGAAGCTTATCCCTCTCATGATCGCCAATGCGTTCGAGGAAAAGCCGCTCCCTGTATATGGAGACGGATTGAATGTTCGTGACTGGCTTCACGTGGAGGATCACTGTAGAGCAATTGATTTGGTCCTTCATGCTGGGAGAAGCGGAGAGATCTATAATGTTGGCGGCAAAAATGAACGTACGAATCTGCAAATCGTCAAGGCAATATTGCAAGAATTGAATAAGCCTGAATCTCTCATCTCCTTTGTACAGGATCGTCCTGGACATGATCGTCGCTATGCCATAGATGCCCAGAAGATCACGACTGAGCTTAGTTGGAGACCTCAATTCACTTTTGAATCGGGCATAAGATCAACTATAAATTGGTATTTGAATCATAAGGATTGGTGGAATCGCATCCGATCTGGAACTTATCGGGAATATTACATGACACAATACGCTAATCGATTGGGTGAAAACCTATGAAAATATTGGTTACTGGAGCGGCCGGGCAGTTGGGGCACGATGTCATAAAATTGTTTGGAGAGAATAACGAACTTTCCGTTATTGGTCTAGATCGACAACAATTGGATGTAACCTCGGTTGAGGATTGCGAAGCTATCCTAAATTCTGTTCGTCCCGATGTAATTATCCATTGCGCCGCGTACACTGCAGTAGACCAGGCTGAGAAAGAAGAGGATCTTGCTTATTCCGTAAATGCATTCGGAGCGCGTAATTTAGCCGTAGTTGCGGAGAAAATCGGAGCGAAAATTTGTTACATTAGTACAGATTACGTCTTTGACGGCACAAAGAATGTCCCTTATAAAGAATATGATAGGAAAGAACCAATCAACGTTTACGGGCATTCCAAGCATGCAGGAGAGGAACTCGTCAGCAGTTTGTCCTCCCGATATTTCATTGTCCGTACTTCATGGGTGTACGGATCTCATGGCCATAATTTTGTTAAAACGATGTTGAAGCTTGCTCTAGAAAAAGGTCAATTGAAGGTGGTGGATGACCAATTCGGTTCGCCCACTTATACAAAGGACCTGGCTAAATTTTTGCTTGCATTAATAAAGACCGAGCAGTTTGGGATTTATCATGCAACAAATACCGGGAGTTGCTCCTGGTTTGAATTCGCTAAAGCCATCATGGAAGAAAAGAAATTGAATGTTTCAGTAGAACCTTGTTCTTCGAAAGAGTATCCTAGACCCGCTCCGCGTCCTGCATATTCAGTAATGGATCATCAAGCGATACGAAGTAATCGGTTAGAGGATCTAAGGCCCTGGAGGGACGCTTTAAAAGAATTTCTTTGTGAGTTAGGAAGCCTTTAAATATGAGAAAAGTAAGTGTTCATATCGTAACCTTTAATAGTTCAGCTTATATACGTAACTGTCTAAATGCTGTCCTACAACAAAACTATCCGATAGATCAAATCATTGTTATTGACAATAACTCTCATGACGAAACGTTGTCTATACTTGCAGAATTTAAAAATAACATTCATCTTATAGTTAATAAGGAGAATGTCGGTTTCGCACCAGCACATAATCAAGCTTTTCGTCTTACTGAGAGTGAGTACTCGTTGGTATTAAATCCTGACGTAACTCTGCATCCGGATTATGTATTGAACTTGCTTAAGTTTGTTGAGGACAATCTAGATAAGAAAATCGGCAGTATGACAGGCAAGCTTCTATTAAGCCAATCGCCAGACCGGATCGACAGTACAGGTTTAAAAATGACAAAAGCCAGGAGAGCTTTTGACCGGGGAGCTGGTCAGTCTGCCGATGTATGGACCAAACAAGATGAAGTATTCGGAGTTTCCGGTGCGGCAGCCCTGTATTTGCGCCAAATGATTGAGGATGTAAGCATAGAAGGCTCCTTCTTTGATGATGATTTTTTTGCTTACAAAGAAGATGTAGATGTTGCGTGGAGAGCTCAAATCATGGGGTGGACTGCATACTTTTGTCCTGATGCTATCGCATATCATGAACGGGGTTGGAAAAAAGAATCAAGACATCAAATTCCAGTAATCATCCGTAGATATTCTTACATCAATCGTTATAAAATGATCGTAAAGAATGATCACTGGTTATATATTTTAAGAGATTTTCCATTTATATTGGCTTACGAAATTCAAAGTTTGGTGTATTTCATCATCAAGGAGCCTTCCGTCTTGGGTGCATGGGGAAGCTTTTGGAGAAGCTTATCTCGATTGCTTTACAAGAGAAGGTTGATTCAATCCAAAAAAAAATCAAATAACCGACGTTTGTTTACATTTTTTGAATAATTACTTTGTCATCTTTTTGAAAATATTTCATGGTATAATAGTCACATCATGTCTAAAGTTGGAGATCATTATGGACTTAAGTATCATTATCATTAATTATAATACCTGTGAGTTAACGCTAAACTGCCTCAAATCTGTGTTTGAATCCGAAACATCGTATTCATATGAGGTTATTCTTGTGGATAATGCTTCCAAGGATGCTTCGATAGAAAAGATTCCAAAACAGTATCCAGCTGTTCGATTCCTCGCCAACAAGGATAATTTAGGATACTCCAAAGCAAATAATCAAGGAATTATGATGGCTGAAGGTCGATATGTCCTTCTTCTAAACTCAGATACGATAATTCAACCGGATTCAATTCAAACCATGATTCATTTCATGGATTCAAACCCCAACGTAGGTGCAGCAGGCTGCAAAATCGTATTGCCTGACGGGAGCTTGGATAAGGCGTGCAGGAGAGGGTTTCCTACCCCTTCAGCATCCTTTTATTACGCTTCCGGGATAGCAAGAAGATTCCCTAAGAATCCTAGATTTAATCAGTATCAATTGACACATCTGGATCCTGATCAAGATTATCCTGTAGATTGCTTAGTCGGAGCCTTTATGATGGTTCGTAAGGCAGCTATTGATCAAGCGGGACTTCTGGATGAAGAGTTTTTCATGTACGGAGAGGATATTGATTGGTGCTATCGCATTAAACAGGCAGGATGGGATATTTACTATTACCCTAAAACACAAATCATTCATTATAAAGGTGCAAGCAGCAGACGAAAGCCTCTCAAAATTATTTATGAATTTCATCGCGCCATGTTTCTATTTCATAGGAAGCATTATCGGGATAAGTATTTTTTTCTAATCAATTGGATGGTATATCTCGGTATTTTAGTTAAGCTCAGCGCATCTATTTTGTTAAACCGATTCGGGTCAGTGAGGTGAGAACATGATAAGACGAAGCCAAAGTTTTTTATCCCAATTTTATGCTCTTACCGACTTTGTGTGTATCCAAATCGTTTTCTTACTCTCCTGGTGGTTAAAGTTTAAAAGCGGTTGGATACCCAATGATGAAACATTACCGATCGAGACTTATGCTTTATGGAGCTTAGTTTATGGCGCCGTAGCGATATTTCTTGGCTATTTTTATAACTTTTATACACCCAAGAGGAAAAAGAAGTTTTCCTACGAACTGTTTATCATTGTCCAAGTATACAGTATAAGCTTGTTAATCCTACTAAGCTTCTTATTTATTTTTAAGGAATTAAACCTTTCCCGTTCCTATTTACTGCTTTATTTAGTAAATAATATTCTAGCCATCAGTTTTTATCGATTCATTTTGAAGACTTCATTGAAACGTCTGAGAGAAAAAGGTTACAATCGCCAGTTCGTATTAATTTTGGGTGCTGGTACTTTAGGGAAAAGATTTTTTGCTAACCTAGTGCAGCATCCCGAATTGGGATATGAAGTCGTGGGTTTTCTTGACGATAACTTGGCCGCCCATGAAATGAATCATCAGAAATATAAACCTATTATCGGGCGGATTGATGATCTTGAGTCAATCATTAATACCATGTTAATTGATGAGGTTATCATCGCGCTTCCCTTACATGCTTACCAGAAATACGGCAAAATCATAAATACTTGCGAAAAAGCAGGCGTAAAAACACTCATTATACCGGATTTCTTTGACTATTTGCCATCAAGACCCTATTTCGATAACTTCGCAGGTATTCCTTTAATCAATGTTAGGGATATACCGTTAGATGAATTCAGGAACCGATTCTTGAAGAGAGCCTTTGATATTATTTTTTCCTTAATCGCCATAATTATTACTTCACCCTTGCTGATCCTTATTGCAATCGGAATTAAGTTAACTTCGCCAGGGGAAATCATATTCAAACAGGAACGGGTAGGCTTAAATCGGCGGCATTTCAAGATGTATAAGTTCCGTTCCATGAGGGTTCAAACGGAGGAGACATCCAATACTCAATGGACGACCGAGAATGACCCCCGCAAGACCAAATTCGGGTCGTTCCTTAGAAAAACAAGCTTGGATGAGCTGCCTCAATTCTTTAATGTGCTTTTTGGCCATATGAGTGTGGTTGGCCCGCGGCCGGAGCGTCCTTACTTTGTAGAGCAATTTAAAGAAGAAATTCCTAAATACATGGTGAAGCATCATATTCGTCCGGGTATTACCGGATGGGCTCAATCCAATGGTTTTCGTGGAGATACTTCTATCGAAGAACGGATAAAACACGATATTTTCTACATTGAGAACTGGAGCTTTATTTTTGATATTAAAATCATTTGGATGACTATCATGAATGGGTTTGTTAATAAAAACGCTTATTAATGAATTTCGTGAGATGTATCGTACTTTAGTTGTGTAACCAAAAATTTGTAAATCATTGCCTTGTCGTATTTTAGTACGTTATAATAAGATAGTTGTCATATAATAGAGAAATTTGTAATGTGTTTGTTTCTAGGAGGAGCTACAATATGACTATTACAGCGGTGATTATGGCTGGCGGGAAGGGTGAACGATTTTGGCCGAAGAGCCGGACTCATTTGCCCAAGCAGTTCCTGAATATTTCAGGGAATAAATCTATGATTCAACAAACCATTGCTAGACTCGAGAATTTAATAGATATTAGTCAAATATTTATTGTGACTAATGAGCTTTATGCCGAACTGATTCGAGCTCAAATCCCACATCTTCCGCATGACAATATTATTATTGAGCCGATTGGTCGGAATACAGCACCCTGTGTCGGTTTGGCATCCATACTTATCGAAGAGAAATTTCCACATAGCACAATGGTAGTGTTGCCTTCTGACCACATTATTGAGAATGAAGAAGGCTTTATCAGGATACTTAAAACCGCTGTAGAGGTTGCCCAAGAGGACAGTCACTTGGTTACTCTCGGAATTCAGCCAACTTATCCGGAAACGGGTTATGGTTATATTGAGAGCACTAAAGAAATTAATAAAGTGAATGACTTGGATGTTCATAAAGTGAACAAGTTCGTTGAAAAGCCAAATCTAGAAACAGCAGAAGGATACCTATCTTCCGGAAATTACTTCTGGAACAGCGGTATTTTTATCTGGAAAACTGCTGTTATAAGAAAGTATATTAAAGAGCTAATGCCTGAGATGCACGATGTTCTGGAAACAATGAAAGCTGCATTTGGCACAGATCAGAAAAGGAACGTAATTAATTCAGAGTTTCACAAAATGCCTGACCAATCGATCGATTACGGAATCATGGAAAAAGTTAACAATATCTATGTGATACCATGTATTTTTGGCTGGGATGATGTAGGAAGTTGGACCGCGCTTGATCGCATTAACGATCGAGATGGGAATGGAAATGTGATTAAAGGAAACATACTTAATATTGATACCAAACGATGCATTATTGAGAGTAATGGAAAACTCATTGCTACCTTGGGAATCGAAGATCTAATCATCGTTGATACTGAAGATGTTACTTTGATTTGTACTAAAGATAAGGCTCAAGAAGTCAAATTGTTACTTAAAGAATTGAGAACCCAAAAGCTTGAACATTACTTATAATATACATTTCATTGAAGGAGATTATCATGACTAAAAAAGCACTGGTTACTGGTATTACAGGACAAGACGGATCTTACTTAGCAGAATTGTTATTATCTAAAGGATACAAAGTCTACGGACTTCGTAGAAGAACAAGCGTGCCGATTTTGGAGAACATTGAACATATCAAAAACGAGATCGAATTTATTGAAGGAGATTTGTTGGATCAAGGTTCACTAATAAATGCAATAAAAGTATCTAATCCGGATGAAGTTTATAACTTGGCTGCTCAATCCTTTGTAGGGACTTCCTGGGGGCAACCAGTCCTCACCGGTCAATCTACTGGTATTGGTGTAACGAATATACTAGAAGCTGTACGTTTGGCTAAACCCGAAGCAAGATTCTATCAAGCATCCAGCAGCGAGATGTTCGGTAAAGTAGTGGAAACACCCCAGAAAGAAACGACACCGTTTTACCCAAGAAGTCCTTACGGAGTAGCGAAAGTTTATGGTCACTGGATTACCGTAAACTATCGTGAAAGCTTCGATATGTTTGCTTGCTCTGGTATATTGTTTAATCATGAATCTCCACGCCGCGGCGTTGAATTTGTTACCCGAAAAGTTACTGATGCAGCTGCCAGAATTAAGTTGGGTCTTCAAAAAGAACTCCGCATGGGGAACTTAGATGCCAAACGAGATTGGGGCTTTGCTGGTGATTACGTGAAGGCTATGTGGCTTATGCTTCAACAAGAAACGCCTGATGATTATGTTATTTCCACAGGTGAGACGCATACAGTTGAAGAATTAGTTGAGATTGCATTTGGACATGTTGGATTGAACTGGAGAGATTACGTAGTTATTGATCCTAAATTTGTTAGACCGGCTGAAGTGGATCTCTTGTTAGGTGATTGTACCAAAGCTAAAGAGAAACTTGGTTGGAAGCTTGAAGTAGGTTTTGAACAGTTGATAACAATGATGGTTGAGAGTGATTTAAAAAAACTACAAGGGCTTTAAAGTAGCATCCTAAAAAGGAGTCTTGCTAAATGAAAGCTCTAATTACTGGAATTAATGGTTTTGTTGGGAGATATTTGGCTGAGCATTTAATTACTCTAGGATTTGAAGTGAGTGGAACTACAAGAAGTAGTTCCACTATGATCAATTCGCATAAAGTTAATATTATTAATAATGATTTATCTAGTATAAAGGCGATTACAGAATTATTAAACATAACAAAACCGGATCATATCTATCATCTTGCAGGACAAAGCAATGTTAGATACTCTTGGGACAACATTGAAGAGACCTTTCAAACAAACACAATTAAAACTATAAATTTATTAGAAGCTATAAAATTAAGTACCATTTGTAAAAATACAAAAATTTTAACAGTAGGGTCATCTGAAGAATATGGCCCTACCACTACTTTACCTGTAGATGAGGAAACTATCCTTCAACCAAGCAATCCCTACGGCTTATCCAAATCTTCACTTTTCATGATTGGGAAACTTTATTATCATTCTTTTGGATTGCAAATTATACATGCAAGACCGTTTAATCATATTGGACCATTTCAATCACTTGGTTTTGTTACTGCAGATTTTGCTAAGCAAGTTGTAGATATTGAGAAAGGTATACAATCTCCATTAATTAAAGTTGGTAATTTGAATTCACAAAGAGATTTTACAGATGTAAGGGATATTGTTATTGCTTATTATGATTTATTAGCTGACGGCGAATTTGGACAAGTATATAACATTTGTTCCAGCAAACCTGTCTTAATAAGAGATATATTAAAGTATTTAATAAGTCAATGCACAAGAAATATTGAAGTACAAATAGATGAAACAAAATTTCGACCAGTAGATATCCCCATTTACATCGGGTCAAACGAAAAAATAAGAAAAAAAGTCGGATGGTCACCAAAAATCTCAATTGAAGAAAGTTTAGATGATATTTTAGATTACTGGAGAAAGAAGTTATTAAGGTGATGAATAAATTTAAAGAACTTTATAGTTATAAGGAAATGATTATAAATTTAACCCTATATGATTTAAGAACACGATACAAAGGCTCAGTATTTGGATTTCTTTGGACATTCTTAAATCCATTGCTATTGTTGGGGATTTACTCATTGGTTTTTTCAACGGTCATGAGAATGGATATTGATTATTATTATATATTTATGTTTATTGGTTTGCTTCCATGGATTATGTTCCAGTCATCACTACAAGTTGGGACTGGGAGTATTGTAAGGAATAGTAATCTTATAAAAAAAATATATTTTCCTAGAGAAGTATTACCGCTATCTGTACTACTAGGAAGCTTGATCAATTATTTATTTGGATTAATAATTCTCATACCTTTTTTATTTTTCCTCAAACTAAAGTTAAGTATAATTATTATTTGGTTTCCAATTGTTTTATTAATTCACTTAATTCTGACCTTCGGTTTAATACTACTTTTCTCATCACTAAATGTGTATTTCAGAGATGTTGAACATATTATAGGTGTGCTAGTCACAGCATGGTTTTATTTTACACCAGTTATTTACCCATCTGATTTAATTCCAAAAAAATATGAGCATATTTTTAGTCTAAATCCATTAAAACCGATTTTCGATTTGTATCATGATTTATTTTATTATGGAAGAGTACCTGTACTAAATACAGTATGGATATGTCTACTAGTGGCTATCATTTTTTTTTCATTAGGATGGATAGTATTTGCAAAATTGAACAAAAATTTTGCTGAAGAAATATGAATGAGGCGATCATATATGATTGTTATTGAAACATTTAATGTAACAAAAGACTTCAGAATAATTGATGATAAACCGAAAACGTTAAAGGATAAGATTTTACGTATCAATAAAAAAGCAGAAAAAAAAATATTTCGTGCATTAGATAATGTAAGTGTCTCAATTCAAGAGGGAGACGTAGTCGGCTTAGTTGGAAGAAATGGATCAGGAAAAAGCACCCTTTTGAAGCTATTTAGCAGAATCATATTTCCAACTGAGGGTTCGATAAATATAAAGGGCAGAGTATGTAGTTTGCTGGAGCTGGGAGCGGGATTTCATCCTGATTTTAATGGTATTGAAAATATATATATGAATGCTTCTTTGTTTGGATTGAGCAAAAAAGATATTACTGAGAAGTTAGACGACATTATAGGATTTTCGGAACTTGGTGAATTTATTTATCGACCAATAAGGACCTATTCATCAGGTATGTATATGAGACTTGCTTTTTCTGTGGCCATTTCAGTTGACCCGGATATTTTATTAATAGACGAAGTTTTAGCAGTTGGAGACTCAGCGTTTCAACAAAAATGTATTAACCGAATATCGGAACTAAAAAGTCTAGGTAAAACCATCGTTATCGTAACTCATGATCATTCCATAGTTGAGAAACTTTGTAATTATTCAATATGGCTTAAGAACGGTGTTGTAAAAGCGGAAGGTCATCCTAAAGAAGTGATAATACAGTATTTAAACGACTTAGCTGATGAAGAAAATAATCGATTGAATCAAGAAGAAGACATTAGTGTAACAACCCTAAGTAATACCCCAATCAATGAAAATCAAGACTTTCCTGTGAGTGAATTATCCATTGATGCATCAGTGGATCGATGGGGAAACAAGAAGGTTAGAATTCATGAAATTAATTTACTAAATAAACAAGGTGAGAAAAAAAGGAATTTTCGTACTGGAGAAAGTTTAATAATTGAAATGAATTATGAGATTATGTCTAATAACAAAAATATTTCTTTTGGAATTGGATTATTTAGAAATGACGGATTGTGTTGTTATGGTACGAATACAGATGTTGATAAGATAGATTGTTCCAAAATATCAACAAATGGAATTGTAAAATTTATTGTTGACTCTTGCGAGTTTCTTCCAGGAGAATATTGGCTTGATGTTGCTGTTCATAGTAAAGAGGGGGAACCTTATGATTATATTGTCAAGGCAAAAAAATTTATGTTCTTTTCTGAGAGAAATGATATCGGCGTGATGAGAGTAGATCACAAATGGGAAATAACATAATTATGGAAAACAGGTGATTTTATGTTTCAGAAAGATTTCAAAGAAAGATTTAAATTAAAAATTAACCAAAATAAAAAGAAAGAAATAAATAATAACAATAGATTATTTAATTTTCATATTCAAGATTACACTCAGTTAGAAAGAGAAATTAGTCAAAATAACTTAACTTGGAATATTCCTGTGAGTGAACCAATTACTTCTCATAGAAAGTTTATTGGTCCCTCTTTAGTTTTCATAAAGAAAGTTATAAGAAAAATACTATACTGGCTTGTAACTAAACCGTTCTTGCAGCAGAGAGAATTCAATGCTTCAATTACAAGATCTTTAAATGAATTATATAGAGATAATAAGTCTTTTAACAATCATTATAATAATCAATTAGATAGTTTAAATCAAATATATAATAAAATAATTGATTTAGAAAATAAAATAAATTACAAAATAGAGGAATATAATCAATCGTTTTTTAACATTGGACAGATCCTCAAAGATTATAAAATTAATGAAAGTATAGAACAAAGATTATCATCCATAGAAAATAAATATAGCGAAAAAGAAAAAGATGAAGATTTCAATATTAATTATGTTGAATTCGAGGATAGATTTAGGGGTAATGAGGCCAATATTAAAGAAGAGCAAGTAGAAGTGTATCTTCCATTTATCCCTAATGGTGCAAAAATATTAGATGTTGGGTGTGGAAGAGGAGAATTAATAAGTGCAATGCAAGAAAGAGGGTTTGTTACAACGGGAATAGATTTAAATTCTGATATGATTGATCATTTAAAAAATAAAGGTTTAAATGTACATCATATGGATGCAATTCAATTTCTAAAGGAAACAAATGAGAATTTTGATGCAATAATATCTTTGCATGTAATTGAACATCTTAAGCCGGGTCAAATTTTGGAACTAGTAAGAACTGCATATGAAAACTTAAATAAGGACGGAGTTCTTATTTTGGAAACACCTAATCCTGAATGTCTATATAATTTAGCATTTGGATTTACTATTGACATGACTCATATAAAACCAGTTCATGCTTACACTTTAAGATTTATTCTGGAAGAGGTAGGTTTCACCGATATAAAAGTAAAGCATCTTAAACCAGTTGACGATAAAGTAAAATTGGAATATGTTGATGAACATATTGAGCAAAATAAAATATTTAATAAAAACATGGAGAAAATCAATACTTTATTATATAGCTATCAAAACTATGCAATTATAGGGAAAAAGTAGGGGGTATTTAACTTGTTTAACCGAAAAAAAAGAATTGCTATTTGCGCAGCTCAAATACCTTTTAATTATGGCGGTGCAGAAATCCTAGTAGAAGAATTAAATAACCAGCTAAATATGAGAGGTTATCAATCTGAAATAATCAATGTTCCTTTTAAATGGTATCCTAAAGAACAATTAATAGATAATGCTCTTCAATGGAAAATGGTTGATTTAACTGAAAGCAATGGAGAAAAAATAGATCAAGTTATTTGCACAAAATATCCTACCTATGTAATAAATCATCCTAATAAAGTTGTTTGGTTATTCCATCAACATAGACCTGTATATGATCTTCTTGATACACCATATACTGAATTTTCAAAAACAGGTAATGATCTAAAAATAATTAACCATATTAGACAAATTGATAATAGGACTTTAGCTGAAGCTAAGAAAATTTATTGTATTTCAGAAAATGTTAGAAATCGCTTGAAAGAGTATAATGGTATAGAAAGTGAAGTCCTATATCCACCAACCAAATTGGATGGCTCTTATAAAGAAGGTAATTTTGAAAAATATATCTTTTCGGCTGGACGGCTTGATCCATTAAAAAGAGTGGAGCTTTTAATTCAAGCTCTAAAATTTATTAATAAAGAGTATAAATTAGTTATTGCAGGTAAAGGAAAGCATGAGGAAAAGTTAAGAGATTTAGTGGTAAAAGAGGGTGTAGAAGATAGAGTTAAATTTTCAGGATTTGTAAATGATGAAACTCTAATAAATTATTACTCTAATGCAAGTATGATTTTCTTTGCACCCAAAGATGAAGATTATGGTTTCATTACAATTGAAGCTTTTAAAAGTGGGAAGCCGGTAATCACAACAAATGATTCTGGTGGAGTTCTAGAATTTGTTCGTCACAATGGGAATGGTCTTGTATGTAACCCAAACTCTAGAGAGATTGCTGACAATATTAATAATTTAATTGAAAATCAAGAAAAGCTATTCCAACTCGGAAAAAAAGGAATCGAGACAGTTAAATATATCAATTGGGATCATACAATCAAAAGCTTGGTTATAGAATAGACAAAATATGAGGTGAACAAAGCTTGAAAGTAGCAATCTTCACTCCTTTATCTCCACAAAAAACAGGAATTTCCGATTATAATCAGGAGTTAATTCCTGTTCTCTCAAATCATTTAGATATCGACATCTTTGTTGATAATTTCCAACCTACCGATTCGAATATTAATTCAAATTACAAAATACATTCAATTGATAGTTTCAACCAAGAAATTTACCAAAGCTACGACGAAGTAATTTATCATATTGGTAATAATTCGAAATATCATGAAAATATTTATCTTACTGCTCTTAAATACCCGGGTGTTGTGGTACTACATGATTATGCGCTCCATCATTTAATAGCTCAGTTAACAGTCGGAAGAAATAATTGGGATAAGTATGTTAATGAAATGGAATATAATTATGGTCCAGAGGGAGTTCATTTTGCAAGAGAATCACAAATGGGTAAGCGAAAGGTTATGTGGGAAACTGAACATACGTTACAATATCCTGCAAATAAAAGAATAATCGATTCTTCCAAAGGAATTATTGTACATTCTCAATATGCATATAATGAAATTCTGAGAATAAAAAATGATGCATATGTTCAAGTAGCACCGTTGTTTACCGAAGATATAGAATTAATTACAGAATCCGAAAAGAAATCTCTAAGAGAAAAATACAGTATACCTCAAGATGTGTTGATTTTTGCATCATTTGGTTTCGTATCTAGAGCTAAGAGAATTCATTTAGTGTTAGATGCAATAAGTGAATTAATGAATAAATATAAAAATTTTTTGTATTTAATTGTTGGTGAAGACGAAAAGAATGTGTATGAAGTAAGTAAAATGATCCGGGAACAAAAATTGGAATCACATGTTAAGTATATAGGATTTGTTACTCTTGATGAATTTAAAGATTATATTAAATTATCTGATGTTTGTATAAATTTAAGATACCCTACTCAAGGCGAAACATCTGCAAGTCTATTGAGGATTTTGGGATTTGGTAAACCAGTAATAGTTAGTAATGTGGGTACCTTTATTGAATTACCAGATGAATGTTCAATTAAAATTTCAGTTGGTGATGAGAATATTGAAAGAAAAGAAATTTCTAACTCAATTGAAAAATTATTAACAGATGAAAATTTATTAAATAAAATGGGCGATTACGGATATAGACTTGTAAAAGAAGAACATAATATTCAAGTAACAGCTGATAGGTACCTTGATGTTTTAGGGAATCTATTCAACAGTAATGTCTATAAAGATAAAGCTAGATATTTTTATACTTATATTGATTCCTTTGCAGACAAATATTCTTCCTTACTAGAAGAAGATGAAATTTTAATAAATAGATATTCAAATATATTCGATGAGCTTTTCTCTCAAAAAATTGAAAGGGAAATAGTATGATCAACATAGGGTATTATATTGGAATTTTATTTATTATATTTTCATCCGGAATTTGGTTGTCTTACATTTTCGGCAAAAGTATTTTCAAAAATAATAAATTAATTTTAGCATTTTTGTTAGGCTTTTTATGGTTAATTCTATTTTCTTCTTGGTCAAGCTACGCAGGGTTTTCATTTGTTAAAAGTTGCTATTATTTATTAGGTATCTCTTGTTTACTGAGCTTAATAACTTTAATTATAGAATATCGGAATAGGACTCTTCATAATTGGTTATTAACGAAGCATACAGCCATAGTTCTGTTTTTGTCTTTTTTGTCTGGAATAATAGTTTTAAGTCCAATGCTAATATTTAAAGCTTTTAATCCTTACGTTGACGCCTTCACCTATCTTTCTATTTCTGATTACTTACTTACACACAGCTATTTTGATCCAGCTCAGCCGGATGCGAATAGCCCTTGGTTAACTCAAATGAAAATGTACCAAGTCATGGGTTACCGGATGGGGGCTCAGTTTTTCCTTTCATTTATTGCTTCTATTTATAATAGACATTTTTCATTAGATGTTTACGTACCAGTTCTTGCTGTCGGGCAATTCATGCTAGTGCTTGCAATTTGGCTATTTAATAAATATGTATTAAAACTAGCTAATGCTGCTCTTATAATAATTGTTATTTTTACTTCATTCCATATTGGTATTCCTATTCAGAATTCTTTATTTGGTTTCTTTCCTCAGTCTTATGGAATGGTAGTTATTATGTTAGTGTTCACTTTTATGACAGTAGCTTTAACTAATAAGACAAATTCATTACAAAATATATTATTAAGCTCTTTATCCATAGCTGTATTAATTATTACTTATAATGAATTGGTGCCTTTTGCATTCTTAAGTTTGAGTATTATTTTGATATATCTTTCAATTAAGCAAAAAAATGTTAAAAGCTTACTTTTGAAAAGCAGTGTTGTAATTGTTATCACAATAATATTTAGTAATATTGCCTTGGTTAAAGCTATACAATCAGTAAAGCATCAATTATCTGCTGTTGTAGGATGGCAAATTGATTATACGTTATGGGATTATGTTGAACTAGTTCTATCTCTTCATCCTATAATGTATGAAGCGGCATTTTATAATAAATATCCTTTTTTAAATGTTATACTTTCAATCTTCACAATTTTAATAGTTGTCTTGATAATAAAAGGATTTACTGAGGGCAAATATAAAAAAGAACTACTATATCTTATTTGTTTATCTTCTTCCTTTTTGTTGGTTTTATTTTACTTTACATATATAGCACATAACCCATGGAATACGCAATTGAGAGGTCATTCTTGGAGTATATATAAAACCGTACAATACTTATTTGTACTTATACCTTCTGTGATTGGTTTAGGCTTATATGGGTCATTTAATAGATCCTCAATCACAAAGAGATTAATTCCCTTGTACGGATTGATCTTCATAACTCTAAGTATGGTTATAACTTATTATTACGACTATGTTAATACTGATCAAATGAGAAATTTTACTGGAAATAAAGAAAACCCGATAAGTGAGTATTATAAATTAAACGAAAAGCTAAAAAATGAAGAGAAACCTATTAATATAATAATGCCTGATAATCTAGAAAAACATAAGGAAATGGTCTTATATATTCTTAGGGACCATGTTCTAGTTAGTGATTGGTCAAAGGACATCTACCTTAATTCTATGCTAGATTCAAAAGATTTGACCCCCCAACTACGGAAAGATGGAGTAACTCTTGTGTATAAACCTAATACACAGACAGGCGCGGCAAATATGGAGATTTTGGGGAAAAGCATATACTTAGATATCGTATCAGGTGTACATGGTTTAGAAACAAATGAAAAACAAAGCTGGTATTGGAGTAATGGGAATGTTTATGTAAAAGCATATAATCCTTATTCTACAATTAAAACATTAAACTTATCTTTTTCAATTGGACTCCCACCTAATATAAAAGAAGATAAAGAAATTGAATTACTATATAATAATAATCTTGTTCAAAAAATAAAAATATCAGCTAGTCAAACTAATTCATATAATATTGACATTCCTCTCGATTCAGGAGAGGGAAATATAATCTTTAAGTATTTAGGTGATGTAGTAAAAGTTGAAGGTGATCCAAGAGTTTTTGGATTTAGTTTGGTTAATTTCCAATACTCCACAAAAAATTAATAAACGAGGAACTAAAAAGTGAAAAAAATTCAATTATTTGTTGGGATATTGGTTAGCATTATATTGGTCTATTTCGTAGTAAAGGGAATTAATTTTGTCGATGTTTGGAAAGTCATTATTAGTTTAAATTATTTAATATTAATTCCAGCAGTTATTATTCAAATTCTTAGTTATTGGGTTAGAAGTATGAGATGGGCGATTATTCTAAAAAACATAAAGAAGGTGAGAGTTAACAATTTATTTCCAGTTATTTGTATAAGCTATATGGCTAATAATCTATTGCCGCTTAGAATTGGAGAATTCGTAAGAGCTTATTTAATGGGGAAGAAAGAAAAAATTAGTGCTACTGCAGTTTTTTCAACTGTAATCTTAGAAAGAATATACGACGGAATCACATTGCTCTTGTTTTTAGGAGTAACTGCTATTGTATATCCTTTCCCAAATTGGGTTAAGCAAATTGGATTAGTTACAACTTTATTCTTTTTTTGTGCCCTAGGATTCATCTTTTGTTTGGTGTTATTTAAAGAAAGAACAATAGCTTTTATCAACTTGTTTACAAAGTATCTTCCTAGTAATTACAACAAAAGCATTAAAGGAATCATTGAAAAATTTATTGATGGCTTTGATATTATAAAAAACAAAAAAAATTTTGTTCCAATAGCTGTTTATTCTATAGTAATATGGTCTATGGAAGCTTGCTTATTTTATGCACTAGCAAAGGCTTTTGATTTTAATGGAGCAATTTATTTAGCGTTCTTTACTTTAGTTGTTGTTAATCTAGGCATAATGATCCCTTCTTCCCCTGGGTATGTTGGTACTTTTGAATATTTTATTACAAAAGCATTAAGTGTATTTGGCATAACAAAGGAAATTTCCCTTAGTTACGCTCTTGTTTTAAGGGTATTTCAATACTTGCCTATTACAATAATAGGATTCTTATTCTTACTTAAAGAGGGTATCTCTATAACTCAATTAACTAAGATGAGTGAAGTTGAAAATGGGAGAGAAGCATAAAAATGTCAAAAGGGATTGTTTCGGTTGTTGTGCCTGTATATAATGAAGAATTAAATATTAGGCCCATGTATGAAAGAATTTATAATACTTTTCAAAAATGTAACTATGATTTTGAAATCCTATATGTTGATAATTGTAGTAAAGATAATACCGTACAAGAAATTAGAAAGTTAAATGAGCTCGACTCAAGAGTTATGGGTATTACGATGGCTCGGAACTTTGGTAGTTCACAACCCAGCACTATGGCAGGAATACATCATGCAAATGGCGATGCTGTTGTCATCATTGATGGTGACATTCAAGACCCTCCTGAGTTAATCCTCGAGTTCATCAAAAAATGGGAAGAGGGGTTTGAGGTTGTTTATGGTGTAAGAACTAAAAGAAAAGGATCAATACTAAGACGATTTGGATATAAGTTGTTTTATAGAGTATTTAAGAAAATGTCATATATAGAAATGCCTTTAGATGCTGGTGACTTTGGGCTTATTGATAGAGTAGTTATCGATGAAATCAAGAAATTAAAGGAAAATGAAATATTCTTTAGAGGAATAAGGTCTTGGGTGGGATATAAGCAAATAGGTGTAGAGTACATAAGAGATGATAGACATTTAGGGAAAACTAGCATACCTTTTTTTGCAAATTTTAAGTGGGCAAAGATGGGTATATATAATTTTTCGTATAAGCCCCTAGAATGGATATCTACACTATCCCTAATCCTTACATTGGTTTCGCTATTAGGGATTATATATTATATCGTACTTCATTTTGTTTATCCTGAGACACCGTATGGTTTTTCTACAATAATTGTATTAATTTTATTTTTAGGAGCTATTCAATTATTGTCACTTAGTATTATTGGAGAATATATTGCAAGAATATTTAATGAAGTAAAGGGAAGACCTAGATATATTGTTAGAGAATTAATTACAAAGCAACCAAAAATTAATCATATACATGAGGTAGCAGCAACTACAGAGGAGGATAAAAATGAATTATAGAGATATTCCAGTTGTTTTATTATGTGGAGGTAAAGGTACAAGAATTAAGGAAATGACTGAAACAATACCTAAACCCATGGTTAGAATCGGAGAGAAACCTATCATGTGGCATATCATGAAAGGCTATTCTCACCATGGTTTTAATAATTTTGTTATTTGTTTAGGTTTTAAAGGACATGTTATAAAAGAATTCTTTTTAAATTATGAATGTATGAATAGCGATTTTACAGTAGATCTGGGGAAAAAAGATAACATAAGCTTACATAATTCACACGATGAAAATAGTTGGAAAGTAACTCTGGCTAATACCGGAGAAGAAGCTATGACAGGTTCAAGAATTAAGCAAATACAAAAATATATTCAATCGGATATCTTCATGCTTACGTATGGCGATGGAGTTTGTAATGTGGATATTAACAGATTATTAGACTTCCATCTTTCCCATGGTAAAATTGGAACTGTTACTGGAGTTCGCCCACCTTCTAGATTCGGTGAATTGTTGGTTGAAGGCGATTTGGTTAGAAGTTTTAGTGAAAAGCCACAAACTTCTGAAGGAAGAATAAATGGTGGATTCTTTATTTTTAATAAAGAAGTATTTAATTATGTAACAGAAGCCGAAAATTGTATTTTTGAGAGAGAACCTCTTGAACAATTGGCAATTGATGGCGAATTAATGATGTACCAACATGATGATTTCTGGCAATGTATGGATACTGTAAGAGATATGCAACTTCTTGAGAAATTATGGCAGGAGAAGAAAGCTCCTTGGAAAAAGTGGGGAAATAAGGTGACTGCAGATGTATTTTAATGATTTCTACAGAAATAAAAAAGTTCTTATTACAGGGCATACTGGATTTAAAGGTTCATGGCTAGCAATATGGCTAAAAGAACTAGGTGCAAATGTAGTTGGGTATGCACTTGATCCCTATACAGAGAAAGATAATTATGTTTTGGCTGGTCTTCAAAATGAAATGGTCGATATTCGCGGTGATATAAAAGATTTAGCAAAACTAGAATCTGTATTTCAACAGTATAAACCTGAAATCGTGTTTCATTTAGCTGCGCAACCGTTAGTCCGATTATCCTACGAATCTCCTAGGGAGACCTTTGAGGATAATGTAATGGGTACGGTAAATGTTCTTGAATGCGTGAGAAAGAGTAAATCAGTTAAAATTGTTGTTAATATAACAAGTGATAAATGTTACGATAACAAAGAATGGATTTGGGGTTATAAAGAAACGGATGCTATGGGTGGATACGATCCATACAGTGCCTCAAAAGGATGTTCAGAATTAGTCGTTAATGCATACATTAATTCATTCTTTAATCCGGAAAATTATGATTCCCACCAAAAAGCAGTTGTATCAGTTCGTGCAGGTAATGTTATAGGTGGAGGAGATTGGTCAAAGGATAGGATCATTCCTGATTGCATAAGATCAATTGAGAAGAAGACAGCGATCCAGGTGAGAAGTCCTTACTCGGTTCGACCATGGCAACATGTTCTGGAACCTTTAAGCGGTTATCTATGGTTAGGAGCTCAATTAACAAATGATCCTAAGAAATATATAGGTAATTGGAACTTTGGGCCAACCAATGACGCTATTATTTCAGTAAAA
Organism: Paenibacillus gyeongsangnamensis; assembly: GCF_027533625.1. GTDB lineage: Bacteria > Bacillota > Bacilli > Paenibacillales > NBRC-103111 > Paenibacillus_G > Paenibacillus_G gyeongsangnamensis. Next base: position 88,145 of record NZ_JAQAGZ010000005.1, read on the forward strand.
GAAGTGGTAACAAAGATTCTTGAAAATTTTCCGGCTGGTGAATGGGAAGATGTTTCATCTCCAAACCAACCACATGAAGCAAGACTTCTAAACCTAGATTGTAGTAAAGCTCATTTTATTTTAAACTGGAAGCCTTCGATGAGTGTAGAAAAATGTATTAAACTAACTTGCGATTGGTATAAAGAATATACTAATGAAAATGTATATCAACTATGTAAAAAACAAATCAATTCTTACACGAGTTGTGCTGTAGAAAGAAATATTGCATGGACATTTTCTAAATAATAAATATTTAGGGAGGCTTAAACTAATGTTTAGGTCTCCTATCTCTTAAGGGGAATTATGGAAAATTACAAGAATAAAAATATATTAATTACAGGTGCATCAGGTTTCGTTGGCGTAAATCTCTATACTTATTTAGTTGAAGAATTAGGATGCAAAAACGTTTATAGAATTAGTAGAACGTTAGCTAACGTAAACAGTACAAGCGATATTGAGTGTGATATTACAGATAAACCAAAGCTTGAAAAAATACTATTAAACATTAAGCCTGATGTTATTTTTCATTTGGCCGCAAATATTAACCCAAGTAGAGATTTGGCTGATTTAGATGCAATGATATCGACTAATATATTAGGTACAACAAATCTTTTGTCGATCATTGGAAGTCATAATTTACAGATTGATAGTTTGATCAATATAGGTACATGTGAGGAATATGGGTTTATTGACCAACCATTTACAGAAGATAAATATTCTAGCCCAATCTCTTTATACTCAGGGACAAAGGCTGCGGTTACATCATTATGCAAGATGTTTTACAATATTTTCCATATACCAGTTGTAACCGTTAGGCCCTCGCTGATCTATGGACCTGGACAAAAGGATCGTTTTTTCATAAATCAAGCAATAAAAAACATGATGTCTGGATCAGATTTTGATATGTCTCCTGGCGAACAAACTAGGGATTTTATATACATTGATGATCTCGTTAGGGGATTAGTTGAGATAAGTAAGAAAAGATCACTTGCAGGTGAGATCATTAATATTTCTTCTGGTAAACAATATAAGCTAATTGACGTAATTGACATAATATCTAAACTAACAAAAACTGACTCAAAAATAAATATTGGAGCGATCCCATATCGTAAAACCGAAATCATGTCTTTCGCGTGTGATAATAGAAAGATGTTACAGCTTACAGAATGGAAACCCAACATACCACTTGAAGATGGTTTAAAAAGAACAATGGAACAAATAAATGGAGGTGTTCAGAAGTGGAAGTTGCAGTTATAGGTGGCGGTATTGCTGGAATGTCAGCTGCATTTTATCTCCAAAAAAACCTGAATGCTCAAGTAGATATATATGAAAGAAGCAACGATATCGGTGGTTTGGCTGGAACATTGAAAATTGGTGATTCAATTATTGAGAAATACTATCATCATATCTTTACACACGATAAATATTACTTGGATTTAGTTAAAGATTTAAATTTAGAAGATAAATTGATTTGGAAAGAAACCATGACTGGTTTTTATACAAACGGAACTGTATATCCATTCGCAACGCCGTTCGATCTATTAAAATTTAAACCATTGAATTTTATTAGTAGGATCAGGTTTGGTTTATCTACGTTATTTATTTCTAAATACAAAAATATAGATAAAATGGAAAATATGACAACTGAAGAATTTATGGTAAAAATAGTTGGAAAACAAGTTTGGGATGTTATTTGGAAACCCATGCTTAGAATAAAATTCGGTGAGAATTATAACAAAATTCCAGCAGTTTGGATCTGGGAAAGAATTGTTCAACGTTTTAGATCAAGATCAGACGGTGGGCAAAAAGAACTGCTGGGTTATATGGAAGGTAGCTTTCACACATTAAATGAAAAATTGTTAGAGGTTATTAAGTTCCAAGGAGCTAGCATTAATTTAAACTCGGATGTACAAGAAATAGTTATAAAAGATAATATTTGTGAAGGATTAATCGTAAACAACGAATATAAAAAATATGACTTTGTATTATGTACAGCTGCTTTACCGGTGTTTGTAAACTTAATAAAGAATGCTTCTTTAGAATATAAAACACCATTGGAAAAAATCAAATATGATTGTGCACTTGTTTCTCTTATGGTAATAAATAAAAAATTGAGCGACATTTATTGGTTAAACATAAGTGATAATGAGATACCGTATGGTGGTTTAATCGAACATACAAATTTTATTTCCTCAGAAAATTACGATGGCAAAACACTTCTATATTTTTCCAAGTATTTGAGTGTTGACGATAAGTTATTAACAATGAAAGATGAAGAAATATTAAAGGAATATATAAGACATTTAAAGAAAATTCATCCTCATTTCAAAGAAGAAATGATAGAAGATTTTATCGTTTCAAGGGATCGCTATGCTCAGCCAATATGGCCTATGCAGTATTCAAAATTTAAACCACAATACAAAACACCTTACAAAGGATTATATCTGGCAAACACTTCACAGATATATCCAAATGATAGAGGAATGAATTTTAGTGTTAAGTTGGGGAAAGAGGTTTCAGAAGCAATGATGAATTAATTTTTAAAAATATTGATTATCGAATTGGTTATAATCGTATTTATCCCTTTCTTTCTCGAGCTCTAATGCAAATGGCAGAATTGATTGAGGGGCAGGACTTTTTCTGCCCCTTGCTTTAAAAAAGATTGAAGCAATTTTATGGTAAGTAACTAAGAAAATGCGATCTTCCTAATTGCAATTCCTAAAAATCTATCGTCGTTTGTACCAAGTGATTCAGAAGGAGACCATAGAAGGTTTGTTTTTAAAGTAATCTCGGCTTTACCCTTGAAATTATCTAAAGGGATCTCGAAATATTTGGATTCATTTCCTTTAAATGTTGTAATTAAGATTTGCTTGCCATTAAAAAATAGAGATAAATTTAATTCATATGGGTAACCGCTAAAAGCATCTATAATTAATGTATTGACCATATTATCGGTTTCTAAAATTATGGTTGTTTGGTTTGTTTTTGTCCATCTATGCGTCTGTTCATGTTCGTGCCATTCATTAAACAGTAAAAAAGTATCTGCCCCTGGGTCACCCAAATTAATTGAAGAAGGATATTGTTTTGTTTCCTGCGATAAATTATAAATTTCATAAATTTGATTAGCAGGAATATGAATAAATCGGTTTGTTTTGGTTTCTATGTTAAAAACATAAATACCACAGTCTTGTGAAACGTTTGTGTTTTTAGACAATATTCTATTCAGATGTCTCATTTCGCTTTGTCCAATATAAAGATGAAGACTATCATAAGCCAATCCTCTAGTAAAGCCATTAAATTGAGCTACGATTTTATTTTCTCTCATTAAATTCATATTTAACGATTCACAAACAAATAATTCATTGTTTATTTTCATAACGGAATGGGGAAGTTGTAAATCATTGAGCAGTATCCCCTCCATTTCTTTATCTTCTAGATTATACCGCGCAATAACCCCGTCATAATTACCATCAATTTGTTTCCATCCTCCCTTAAACGAGAACATGGATACGTAAATTTTTCCATCTTCAATCCAAATATCATTGATATGGTGTTCATCCGTTTCCGAATTTGAAATTTTAAGTTCATCTATACGTTTAAAAGGATTGGTTTGATATATACCAATAGAATTATGCTTAGTTTCAACTATATAGAGGAGACCGTCTTCATCCATTCTTAATCCATGGATATCCAACTGCGGTACATTGTGTTGTTTCATGATATTAAGCTCTTTATCTAATTGAAGTACTCCATGTGAGTTAGTACCAACAAAAAAACCATCTTTATTTGGTGCTATGCCTCGACAATCGCCTGTGAAAATTCTACTTATATTATTTAAGTCAAAGTCGAGTACAAACAGTCCCCCATCTTTTTTTGGATCTTTTGGGCAACTAATAAGTAATCGAGATTTGTTTTCGGGGAACTTCTCTTTTAAACCCATTAATGAAATCATTATTTTTGCAGTCTCCAATTTCAAATTATTTTTATATTATATTTTAAAAGCATTAACATAAACTATACGTTCAATATTTGTCAAAATAATAAACTTTATGAAGAAGATATTATTGCTAATATACAGTAATACGGCGAAAAGTAAATTTTTCTTAACATTTAAACGATAATATATTATTTAAGCAAGTAACAATTAAAGAAAAAAGAAAGGTGAACTGGATGGAGACGAAAACGGACCATATTATATGGCATCATGGAGTTGTAACTCCTATGGAGCGCAAAGTCTTAAATGGCCATGGGAGTGGCGTAATTTGGTTTACCGGACTTTCGGGTTCAGGGAAATCATCTTTAGCAAGTGCAATGGAGAAGAAACTGTTTGACCTAGGAATACGTTCTTATATTTTAGATGGGGATAATCTGAGGCACGGGTTGAATAAAAATCTTGGATTTAGTCCTGACGACCGCCGCGAAAACTTAAGAAGGGTCGGAGAAGTGGCCAAGCTGTTTGTCGATGCGGGTTTGTATGCACTGTCTGCATTTATATCTCCCTTCCAACGTGACCGGCAAATGGTGAAGGAAATATTCGGGGATAAAGATTTTATAGAAGTGTACGTTAGCTGTCCGCTTACGGTATGTGAGAAAAGGGACCCAAAGGGTCTTTACAAGAAAGCTAGAAAGGGGGAAATTAAAGACTTTACAGGTGTATCTTCCCCCTATGAGCCCCCTGTAAACCCGGACATTGTAGTTCAAACAAATATTTATTCCATAGAAGAATGTGCTGATTCCATTGTGAAATACTTGATTGAACATTCTTCACAAGAGGCCAATTCTCCCCAACTCCTATGACTAACCGGTTATAGGAGTTTTTATTTGCTCCCCAAACCTTGTCTGCATAATCGGCCAAGTCCCTACATAGACATGTTATCAGTTCAATCTTGATCATGTCGTGGAGGGGATGAAGCTATGCGGCGGTGGAAGTGGACAGTGACGGTGATGCTGTGCCTGACGCTGGTGTTGGCCGGTTGCGGGATAGGGAAGAAGAATGCGGGCTCGGTGGTTAAGGATTTGGATGGGGTCATCGGAAGGCTGCAGAGCTATCACGGGACCGGTCAAATGATACTTAAGACGGGGCAGGAGCCGCAGGAGTATCAGGTGGAGGTTTGTTTTGAAGCGCCGGCGTTTTACCGGATTGCGCTGACGAATCAGAAGAAGGACATCACGCAAATCGTGCTGCGGAACAACGATGGGGTGTTCGTTCTGACGCCTCATTTGAATAAGAGCTTCCGCTTCCAGAGCGATTGGCCGGAAAATCAAGGACAAGTCTACTTGTATCAGTCGCTTGTGCAAAGCATTCTGATGGATAATCAGCGTCAATTTACAACGGATGATAAAGGGTATGTGTTCGATGTGGCGGCGAATTATCAGAACGCCTCGCTTGCGCGGCAGAAGGTATGGCTGGACAAGAAAACGTATGCTCCGAAGCAGGTGGAGGTCTCGGATGCGAATGCCAATGTCATGGTGGTTGTGAAGTTTGATAAATTTGAATTCGGAACGAAGTTCGAGAAGGATTATTTTGATATGCAGCGCAATATGACCAGCTGGAATACAAGTCATATGATGCCTACGATGACGCAGGGAGACGCGAAGGCGGCGGACAAAGCAGGTGCAGCCGATTCCGGAGCAAAGGCTGGCAGCAGCGACAAAGGAACCACTGGAGCAAATGCAGGTACTGGCGCAAGTGGAAAAGCGGCAAACGGTTCCGCAGCAGGTACGGGGGCAAATGCAGGTGTAGGCAGTGGTGCGACCGGAGCATCCGGTGCCAATGGGGCTGTAGGATCTAATGGAGGAGCGAATGGAGCCGCCGGGACAAACGGAGCGGGAGCAGCAGGAACCAATGGAGCGGCAGGTGCTTCAGGGACGGTATCGAATGGAGCAGCGGGCGCAGCAAACGGGGCATCCGGAGCGGCTGCAGGCACGAAGGCGGACAGCGCGAAGGCAGCGGGGAGTGCAGGAAGCGGCGCTACGGGTACGAATGGTGCAGCTGCTGGAGCCGCTAATGGGGCAACGACAGGTGCAAGTACCAATGGAGCCGCGACGGGAGCGGGGGCTAACGGAGCCGCAGGTACGAATGGGGCCAATGGAACAAACGGTAAAACGTCCGGCACGAATGGCACGTCTGCAGCAGGCGGTACGGCAGCAGGAAGCTCGAACACGACAAGCAGCAGCGCTGCAAAACAGCAGTCGTTCGGTATGATCGAGCCGCGGTACGCGCCGACGGGCGTGAAGAAGCAGGACTCCAGCGAGATTCCGCTCGGGGACGATAAGGCGGTCATGATTCGTTACTCCGGAAAGTACAACTACACGTTGGTGGAATCTCGTCCGGTAACGCAGACGGTATCCATTCTGCCTGGAGATATCGTAGATCTGGGCTTTACGCTTGCGGTGGTTACAGGGGATGCTAAGAAGACGCTGACATGGACTTATGATGGGGTCGAATTCCGTCTCTCTACCGGGGATCTTCCGATGACGGAAATGATCAAGGTAGCGCAGGCAGTACAGGGGGAAATGGGGAAATAATGACCGCATAAGATTAGTAAAAGAAAAGTAAATCCTGGTTCAAAAGGGAACAAGGCCTCGCAGCTGATGAGTTACGGGGTTTTGTTCTAAGAGAGGAGAAAAGGGCCCCGGGTTGTCCGGTGTGGTGTCAGGTTTGACCTCGGACTAATTGTGGGGAGCTAATCTATTTTAACAGTGATGGTTATTTGTCTTTTAAGCTCTTGACTTCAACCTCATTGTTTAACAGGCGATTGTTTAGGATGGCGATAGCATGGTCATGGCGAGTAAGCTCTCGCTTAACCTCGTCAAATCGGTCACTGATTTCATTGCGAATGCCTTGTTGGCCCGCTTTGAGGACCTGGAACTCGGCGCGGACTTCGGATTTAAATTGTTTGAACTCAGTCTCCAAAGAGTCCAAACGCTTGTTAGTACACTTTACCTCATCCTTCACTTCCGCCAAACCGGTCTTGACTTCAGTCAAATCCTGCTTCATTCCGCGTATCTCGCCGAGGATTTGATGCAAAATGTCGTCGCTCATAGATTCATCTCCTTTCTTGTCGGATTTGTCGGTGCATCTTCCATTATACCTGATTGGCTGATTCAAGAATAGAAGATTCGGGTAAAGGGAAAGGAACGCGTACCAGACACTTGTGGTAACAGTTTCCTTACAGCCTTTTGTCACGGTTTTATCATTGACAGTGCCGGGGGAACGGATTAACATGGTTTTATTGAGCGAAGGCTGGGAAGCTTTCCTTCGGCTGGAGAAGCCGTCAGGGAGCTTCCCCTTGATTTTATTAGGGTAAGAGAAGGTGGAGCTTGTGGATTCGTTTTACCGGCCTACTAGGGTGGAAATATCGTTGGATGCGCTGCGGCACAACCTGGAGGAGTTTCGGCGGGTGCTGCCGGAGGATGTGCATATGATGGCGGTGGTCAAAGCGGACGCGTACGGTCACGGTGCGGTTCAGGTTTGCCGGGAGGCGCTGCAATACGGGATCGATTACATTGCGGTTGCGTTCCTGGATGAAGCGCTGGAGCTTCGGCAGGCGGGCATTACGGCACCGATCCTGGTGCTGGGCTTCACGCCGCCCGAAGGGCTGGAGACGGCCTGGAAGCACGATGTGACGCTAAATATATATACGCATGAACTTCTGGACGCTTGGGAGAAGCTCGGTCTGAAGGAGCAGCCTCTGAAGCTTCATGTGAAGATCGATTCCGGGATGAACCGGATCGGTTTGAATTCGGAGGCGGAAGCCATTGCTTTTATCGAGCGGGCGATGGCTATGCCGGGGCTGCACGTCGAAGGATTGTTCACACATTATGCTTGCGCGGACGAGACGGACAAAACGTACACCTTTCAGCAGTACGCGAGATTTGCGCGGGTCGTGGAGCATTTCCGCGGGCGCGGAGTGGAGTTTCCGTTCGTGCATGCCGGCAACAGCGCGGCAGCGATCGATACGCCAGGCTTAAGCTTCAATATGGTGCGGCTCGGCATCAGCATGTACGGTCTTTATCCGTCGGAGGAGGTCAACAAGCAGCGGGTTGAGCTGCAGCCGGTGCTGAGCATCAAGTCGGGGATTGCTATGGTCAAAAAGGTCCCGGCCGGCGAGGGCGTCAGCTACGGGGCGATTTACCGGCCGGAGCGCGAGGAAATGATCGCCACGCTTCCCATCGGCTATGCGGACGGCTTCTCCCGGCTGATGACGGGGAAGGCGCAGATGCTCATCCGCGGCGTTCGGGTTCCGGTTGTTGGCCGAATTTGCATGGACCAATGTATGTTGAATGTGAGCGGACTTGCCGATATCTCTAATGAAGAAGAGGTTGTCATTCTGGGCAGCCAGGGTCAGGAGCGGATTACGGCGGAGGAGCATGCCGCATGGATCGGTACGATCAATTACGAGATCATCTGCATGATCTCGCACCGGGTTCCGCGCGTTTACGTGAGGAATGGGGAAGTGGTATATACCCTGAATCCGCTGCTTCGCCACCGGTGGGAGCCGGAGGATCCGGTGACTGGGGGCAATTTCCACTGAAATTTTTCGCGGGCTTGAGAGGATTTTCCCCTTTTACCGCGAATATGTATTGGGTAGCGCACTTTGTGATCGTCAGGTATAACATAATTGATATACCTTGTGCATATATTGATTTTGTATAATTTAACTGCAAGTTTGTTATAATGGAAATACGGGGCAATGTCATTTGAAGGCATCCTCCAAGGATGTGCCGAGTGAGATTGTCGTCCGGACGTCATAGTCAGGACAGGTTTTGTAATGTTTTTGGGGGTGCATGTTCAGGTGTCCAATGCTCAGAACACGAAGCGAATCATGATTAGTTTGCCGGATTATTTGCTGCAGGAAGTGGATGTTCTGGTCGAGAAGGAGAATTCCAACCGCAGTGAGTTTATCCGTCAAGCCATGAAATTGTATTTGCTCGAACGGAAAAAACGGCACTTGCGGGAATCGATGCAGCGCGGGTATATGGAGATGGCAAAGATTAACCTACACATGGCCTCGGAAGCGTTTCAGGCGGAGGAAGAAGCGGACAATACGCTGGACCGTCTAGTTAGCGGGGTGTAACGATTGATTGTCAAACGTGGCGATGTTTTTTTCGCGGATCTTTCACCGGTGGTAGGTTCGGAACAGGGCGGCATTCGGCCTGTATTGATCATTCAGAATGATATCGGCAATCGCTTCAGCCCTACGGTTATCGTGGCGGCGATTACAGCGCAGATTCAAAAGGCCAAGCTGCCGACGCACGTGGAGATTGAGGCGGAAGCGCACGGTTTTGACAGAGATTCAGTCATCCTGCTGGAGCAAATTCGGACGATCGACAAGCAGCGTCTAACGGATAAAATCACGCACTTGGATGAGGAAACCATGCGCAAGGTCGATGAAGCTTTGCAGATTAGCGTGGGACTGATCGAGTTTTAATTTGTTCACGAGAGCGGGGGTCCGGGGGCCTCCGTTTTTTTGTGTTCGGAGATAGAGAGGGGATACGGCAAATGGTAAAAGAGCAAAGCGTCCAAATACCGGCAGACGAGGTTCGGGCGGTCGTGGAAGTAACGGAGGAAATGAAGGCGGCGATCCAGGAGCGCATCCTGAAGCAGATTGCTTCCGAGCTGCAGCTGCCGGCAGGACGGGTCAAAACGACCGTAGGGCTGCTGGACGAGGGGAATACGATTCCTTTTATCGCGCGGTACCGCAAGGAAATGACGGGGGAGCTCGACGAAAATCAGTTGCGCGACATTGAAGAACGGCTGTCGTATTTGCGCAACCTGGAGGACCGGAAGCTGGAGGTGATCCGGCTGATCGACGATCAGGGCAAGCTGACGGACGAGCTGCGGAAGGGCATTGAGCAGGCCGTGAAGCTGCAGGAGGTCGAGGATCTGTACCGGCCTTACCGCCAGAAGCGCAAGACGCGGGCGAGCGTGGCGAAGGAGAAGGGGCTGGAGCCGCTGGCGGAGTGGATCTGGAAGCAGCCGAAGCAAGGCGATTTGCAGGCGGAGGCGGCGAAATACATAAACGGAGACAAAGGCGTCGGAGGTGCGGAGGAAGCGATTCAGGGAGCAATGGACATCCTGGCCGAGCAGCTGGCCGATGACGCCAAAATCCGCGCCTGGGTGCGCAGGCATACGTTCGAGCAAGGCATTCTGCGCACTGAGGCCAAGAATGCGGAGCAGGAATCGGTATACGAGATGTACTACGCTTACCAGGAGCCGGTCCGGAAGCTGCCGCCGCACCGGATTCTTGCGATCAACCGCGGGGAGCGGGAAGAGGTGCTGAAGGTCGCGCTGGACGTTCCTGTGGAGCGTATCCATGATTATATGGCGAAGCAGGTGCTGAAAGGCCCTTCTCCGGTCCGGGAGACGCTTATGGCGGTCACTGAGGATGCGTACAAGCGTCTCTTGTCCCCATCGGTTGAGCGCGAGGTGCGCGGGGAGATGACCGAGAAGGCGGAGGAGAAAGCGATAGAGGTGTTCGCGGAGAATCTGCGCAATCTGCTGCTGCAAGCCCCTGTGAAGGGCAAGGTCGTTCTGGGCGTGGACCCGGCGTACCGGACAGGCTGTAAGCTCGCGGTTGTCGACGATACCGGCAAAATGTTGGAGATCGCCGTAACGTATCCTACGCCTCCGAATAATAAGGTGGCCGAGGCGAAGGAGAAGTTCAAGAAGCTGATCGACAAATACGGCGTCGAGCTGATCGTGATCGGGAACGGGACGGCATCGCGCGAGACGGAGCAATTCGTTGCGGACTTGATTAGTGAGATCAAGACCCGGAAGCTGCAGTACCTGATCGTCAACGAAGCGGGAGCGAGCGTGTACTCGGCCTCCAAGCTGGCCCAGGTAGAATTCCCGGATCTGGACGTGGCGGAGCGCAGCGCGATCTCCATCGCCCGCAGGCTTCAGGATCCGCTCGCGGAGCTCGTGAAGATCGAGCCGAAGGCGATCGGCGTAGGGCAGTACCAACACGATGTGAGCCAGAAGAGGCTGGACGAGAGCCTGACCTTCGTCGTGGAATCGGCGGTGAACCATGTTGGGGTCGATCTCAACACGGCCTCGGCGTCGCTGCTCTCCTACGTGTCGGGCGTGAACAGCACGCTGGCCAAGAACATTGTGAAATACCGCGATGAGAACGGGAAGTTCACGGACCGCAAGCAGCTGCAAAAGGTGCCCCGCCTCGGAGCCAAGGCGTTCGAGCAGTGCGTAGGCTTCCTCCGCATCAGCGACGGCAAGAACCAGCTCGACAATACGCCGATCCATCCGGAGTCCTATCCGGTGGTGGACCAGCTGTTCCGCGAGCTGAAGCTGGAGCTATCGCAGCTTGGCAGCCAGCAGCTGAAGGACATGCTGCAGCACCTGCAGCCGGAGGAGCTGTCGGTGAAGCTGGGCGTAGGCGTGCCGACGCTGCGGGACATCCTGGATTCGCTGCAGCGGCCGGGACGCGATCCGCGCGACGAGCTGGATGCGCCGGTGTTCCGTACGGACGTGCTGCAGATCGAGGACCTGACGCCGGGCATGGAGCTGCAGGGGACGGTGCGGAACGTGATCGACTTCGGAGCGTTCGTGGATATCGGCATCAAGAACGACGGGCTTGTCCATATTTCGCAGCTGAGCAACTCGTTCGTGAAGCATCCGATGGATGTCGTATCCGTCGGGGATGTCGTTACGGTCTGGGTATTGAACGTGGATTTAAAAAAGGGCCGCGTTGGGCTCACGATGAAGAAGCCGCAGTAGCAAGGCTGCAGCAAGAGCGTTAAGAAACCAGAGAAGAACAGGCCTCCGACTAGGGGGACGTTCATCTTCTTTTTTTGCCGATTGCACCATGTCCTATTGTTACGCGTATCGGCCGCCGGCTGCCGGCATAAAATAAAGCATAAACCGGAAGGAAGGGGTGTTCGTGCCCTGCTTCCCGGCTTATGCTTTATGGCGTTTACGTTATTGCGGAAGCTGGGACTCCGTGGAATCCGGCTCCTGCCTCCGTGTCCGGTAAAAAAACCAGCAATCGTTCAATAACCGGATTTGCCGGCGGTTCTTGTTATAAAAGGCGCGCATCAGTTGGTTGCACAGCCATTGCGGCAAGCCCATCAGCCCCTTCCCATCTCGCTGCATATGCTTCATCATATGGGCGGCTGGGAAGGATGGTGCAGGTCCAGGCTTAGGATTCTACCGCAGCCTAAGCCAGCTCCTCTTCCTCTTCGTACCACTGCTCCAGCTGGGCTTGCAGCGCCCGGATCTCGGTCAGCAGGGAGACGAGGGGGTATTCTTTTTCCTGGATGGAAGAAAAGTCTTGCTCCAGGGCATTGATGTACTGAAGTCCGTGCTGAACGGCGTACTTCGGGTGCACGAGCTCGAGCTCGTCAAACTCGGCGATGAATACCGGCAGTGCGGGCACGGAGTCTGAGGTCAGCTTGTCCAGCTCCTTGTGCAGGCGCTGATTCAGGGCGGCGAGCTGGTACATGTGCGTCGCGGGCATCTCAACAAATTCCAGCCGGTCGCTAAGCTGCAGCAGCGCATATCTCATTTTGGGCATAGTTGGGTGAGGCTCCTCTCATACTAAAGGCATGATTTTATCCGAATGCAGGATTCCTACTTGACAGTTTAGCCTAAGCTGCGGTTACAATTCAAGAGGAGAACCTAGAGATACACAGGAGATAAGGTGGGAGAACCGATGGATGACCGAAAGCTGCAGCAGTGGGTTGAGCATATTTCGATGTCGTCGTTTGGACGTCCTTTTTTGCACCAGGCCCGGTTCAACCGGAGACTGCGCTCAACGGGAGGCCGCTACTTCATGCGGTCGCATGATATCGAAATCAGCTGGCTGCAGTACGAGCAGTTCGGGGCGGCCGATGTGGAGAAAATCATCAAGCATGAGCTGTGCCATTATCATTTGCATCTACTGAACCGCGGGTTCCAGCACCGGGACGAAGATTTCAAGCAGCTGCTGCAGCAGGTGGGCGGATCGCGCTACTGCCGGTCGCTGCCGGCGAGCCTGAAGAGGAAAGAGCCTTATCGGTACAAGCTGGTTTGCTTGAGCTGCCGAATGGAATACATGCGCAAACGGAAGGTTGACCCGAAGCGGTTCGCGTGCGGACGATGCAGCGGAAAATTGAAGCTACTGCATCTTGACTTGCAGACGCAATCATGATAAATTAACAATTACCGTTCCCTGATAGCTCAGTTGGTAGAGCACTCGACTGTTAATCGAGTTGTCACAGGTTCGAGTCCTGTTCGGGGAGCCATTTCTTTCTTGGAGAGATACCCAAGTGGCTCAAGGGGACCCTCTGCTAAGGGGTTAGACTGCGTAAGTGGTGCGAGGGTTCGAATCCCTCTCTCTCCGTATATAGCACATCGAAAGCCGCCGAAAGGCGGCTTTTGTGCTATATACGGAGAGACGGAGAGGGGTTCGAACCCGAGCAGAGGGGGCGTCGGAGCAGCGTGCGCGTGCGCTGCGGAGTCTCGGAGGCGAAGCTTCGAGTATCCCTCTCTCTCCGTATATAGCACATAGAATGCCGCCGAAAGGCGGCTTTTGTGCTGTATACGGAGAGAAGCAGAGGAGTCGAACCCGAGCAGAGGGGGCGTCGAAGCGGCGTGCACGTGCGCGCGGAGTCTCGCAGGCAAAGCCTCGAGTATCCCTCTCTCTCCGTAGAACAAAAACCGCCAATATGGCGGTTTTTTTGCGTTCGGAGGAGGGAGGCGGGATGAGAACCCGAGCAGAGGGGGCGTCAAAGCGGCTTGTGCGTGCGCTGCAGAATCTCGCAGTCGAAGCCGTGAGTATCCCTCTCGAAATAGTAAATGGCTTTATTTTTTCAAAATTGGTACAATTGGCAGTAAGGTTCATGGTATTTTACATATATAAAATCATGGCGCGGGGGACGGATATGGCTATCTTAGTAACTGGCGGAGCCGGATATATCGGCAGCCACACTTGTTTAGAGCTGCTTCAACAAGGGTACGATATCGTAGTCGTGGACAATTATGTCAACAGCAGTCCGGTTGCCCTCAAGAGAGTACAGGAGATTACCGGCCGGACGATACAGACTTACGAAGTCGATCTGCTGGACAAAGAGGCGCTCCGGAACGTTTTTGAAGAAAATAAGATTGAAGCGGTGATTCATTTTGCCGGACTGAAAGCCGTGGGGGAATCGGTGCGGCAGCCGCTGCGTTACTACCATAACAACATTACGGGTACACTAATCCTGACAGAAGTGATGCAGGAGCATGGCGTGAAAAAGCTGGTGTTCAGCTCCTCCGCCACCGTATACGGCATGCCGGAGCGGGTGCCGATTGCGGAGGACTCCCCGCTCAGCGCGACGAATCCTTACGGACAGACGAAGCTGATGATCGAGGAGATTCTAAAGGATCTGGCCGCAGCCGATCCGGCTTGGAGCATTTCGCTGCTTCGCTATTTTAACCCGGTGGGGGCGCATGCCAGCGGCCGGATCGGTGAGGATCCGAACGGCGTGCCGAACAACCTGATGCCTTATATCACTCAGGTGGCGGTAGGAAAGCTGGAGAAGCTGAGCGTATTCGGTAGCGACTATCCGACCGTAGACGGTACGGGGGTCCGGGACTACATTCATGTCGTCGACCTGGCGCTTGGACACTTGAAGGCACTGGATAAAGTACTGACCGCAACGGGGGTCGAAGCGTATAATCTTGGCACGGGACAAGGCTGCAGCGTGCTGGAGCTGGTCCATGCGTTCGAGGAGGCTTCGGGCAAAAAGGTCCCTTACCAGCTGACGAACCGCCGGCCCGGCGATGTGGGCATTTGCTACGCCGACCCGCATAAAGCCGAACGAGAGCTTGGCTGGAAGGCCACAAAAAATATCAAAGATATGTGTGTGGACGCTTGGCGCTGGCAGTCGAACAACCCGAACGGATATGCGGCCGATTAAAGGGCACGAGCGAGGCATGACAAAAAGCCATTGGAACGCAAGGGAGGCAAGGGGCCGGTGACGTTCCGAATGGCTTTTTTCTACTCAGTAGACTTCCGTCTAAATCCAGCGTTTCCACTTGAAGATGATCCACATCCCTACAATGACTGCGATCATCAACGCCCAGACGTAGCCGTAGCCGAAATCCCAGCTGAGCTTGGGAATCTCTTTAAAGTTCATGCCGTACAGCCCTACAATAAACGTAAGAGGCAGAAATATCGAGCTTAAGATCGTCAGCGTCTTCATGATTTGGTTCATGCGGTCGGATTTCATGCTCATTTGCAGCTCCAGAAGTCCGGTTAGCGATTCGCGGAATACGTCGAGCGAGTCGACAACCCGGGAAATATGATCGTAAATATCGATAATATAAACATCGGCTTCCTTGCGCACGTAAGGAAAGGTTTGGTGTCTAATGGAGCCGATGATCGTTTTTTCCTCTACGATAATGCGTCTAAGCTGGTGGAACGTACGCTTAAGCTGGAAGATTTCCCTGGCAATGTTTAGGTAAGGATTCTTATAAATATGGCGCTCCATGCGGTCTACGCGGTCTTCCACCTGATTGATGATCTCCGTGTAATCGTCTACGCAGCGGTCCAGCAGCTGATGGAGAACCGCGCCGGGATTCTTCATACTGCCTTCGATCTGCAGGAAGTGATCCTTCAGCTTTCCGATCAGGGGAATCGGCTTCTTGCATACGGTGATCACATGATTGGCCCCGATGATAATGCCGAGCTCGGCTACAGTGAGCTTTTTGTCGATAATCGGGAAGAAGGTGAGAAAGATATGATCCGTATAGCGGTCCAACTTGGGCCGTTGATTGAGCTTGATGCAATCTTCCACGACCAGCGGATGGCAATGGTACAGATCTTTGAGCACATACTCGACTTCCCCGGCTTCGGAGTTCTCCAAATGGATCCAGACGGTCTCGTCCGGCAGGGGGGCGCGAAGCTCGGTTTCAAACGATTTGCTTTCGGATTGACGGCATACAAGCATGATCGGACACCTCGGTAACAGACTGCATTGCGATAGCCCGATTGTAGCATAACCGCGGAGCAAGACCCAAACGAACCGTCATCCTTTTTGTTAAAAAAGGTTTAAAAAAGGTTTAAAAAAGGGCTTGTCAACCTCCATCGTTTCGGCTATAATAACACTTGTCGCTCAAAAAGGGTGACGAAAACTTACTGGCGAGGCCCGTTGGTCAAGGGGTTAAGACACCTCCCTTTCACGGAGGTAACAGGGGTTCGAATCCCCTACGGGTCACCAACAAAGTTGTGACGCTCAGGATGAGAACCCGGTGGGTACGTCGAAGGAGTAGCTTCGATAGGACAGCTCGTCACACGTAATATGCGGTTGTGGTGGAATGGCAGACACGCTATCTTGAGGGGGTAGTGGGCGTAAGCTCGTGGAGGTTCGAGTCCTCTCAACCGCATCACACATCAACAAGCCCGACGATCATAGGATCGCCGGGCTTGTTTTTTGGCGCCTCGTACGATCACAGCGGCGGACCCGTCCCGCAGCCTCTCAGGTTTTGGAGCTTTACTCCGCTTCCGGAAGGAGCTATAATATGATTTACACACGCGGTTGTGGTGGAATGGCAGACACGCTATCTTGAGGGGGTAGTGGGCTTACGCCCGTGGAGGTTCGAGTCCTCTCAACCGCATTCCGAAGAAGCCTTGCGCATGCAAGGCTTTTTTGTATTGGCCGAGGCATTACAAACGGGGAAGCGCCTGGCGCTCCGCCTGCGGACGGCAAGCCTTGCAAACGCCGATGGCCTTGCCGTGGCGCGCGTAGTAAGACAGCTCCTTCGCAGGTACTTTGCGTTTGCAGAAGCTGCAGCTCATCTTGGCGATGCCGCGGCTTTTGCTGTAGCTGGATAGGCGGGTTACGCGGGAGGATCTGCGCCTGCGGCGAAGCCAGCCGATTACCCCGAGCACGGCAAGAAGCAGCGCCGCTCCAATCAACCCGGTCATGGAATTCATCTTAGCTCACCCTTTGTATCCGAATAGGTCGTATAGTTTAAGGTTCCACGCGGAGCGGGGAAAATCCTTTTTCAGTTGCCGGATCGGCTTGTCCCCGTTATACTGGATAAAAAAGCCATTCCGGGGTGAGACGATGGAAATAAGCCAAGTGATGAATGCCGTAAACGGCGGCGATAGCTTGAAACAAGCCGTAGGCATAGCCCTTCTGAGCAAAATCAAGGATTCCCAGGCGTCGATGGCCGCCGTGATGCTCAGCGATTTCGCGGCCGCTCAGGCTCCGCATCCGTATCTTGGCAAGTCATTGGATCTACGTGCTTGATACGGGCACAATCACCCCGCATAGCGGGGTTTTTTGATTTGGCGGGAACCGGTCAAGGATAGATTAAACCGGGCTCCCGTATACTATCATTACCTTATTCATGGACAAAGCGAGTGATGCGCGTGAACGGTTTTCAAATGGCGATGCACGATATCAAACAGATGTGGAGCTCGGGTATCATGCGCCGGTCGGTGCTGGGACTGATGGTGCTCCCGTTGATGTATAGCTTTATTTACTTGTGGGCGTTTTGGAATCCGACGGACTTCGTCAGCCGTCTGCCGCTGGCGGTGATTAATCAGGACAAAGGGATGCTGCAGGGAGGCAAGCAGGTCAATCTGGGGTCGGACCTGACCAAGGAACTTCTGAACGATACGAAGACGCACTGGAGGGAAGTTACGCCGGAGGAGGGGGATCAAGGCATTCGGAGGCTGCAATATTTTCTCGTGCTGACGATTCCGGCCGACTTCACGGAGCGCGCTTACAGTGCGGGGACGCCGCAGCCCAGGGCGAGCCAGCTGACTTATCAGGTGAATGAAGGGGCCAATATGCTGGGGGTCAAGGTGGTCCGCAGCATCATGGATCAGGTGAGCTATAAGCTGGAGCAGCAGATGACGGCCAAATATTTGCGCGTGCTGTTCGACCAGATCCTGAACGGCGGCGAAGGGCTCAAAAAGGCGGCCGACGGCGCTTCTCAGCTCGCGGACGGGACGAAGAAGGCGCAGGATGGAGCGAATGCACTGAGGGACGGCCTGAAGCAGACGCAGGACGGCATGGTTCCGCTGTCGGAAGGACTGACGAAGCTGCTGAACGGCGCCAACCAGCTGGAGAACGGCATCATCCGTCTGGATGCGGTGATCGGCGTTGGCACGGCCGGGGTCAGCAAGCTTCCCGAGCAGCTGAAGCAGCTGCTGCAGCCGGTGAACCAGCTGGCCGCCGAGGCCGATAAGCTGCAGGGCGTAATGAACCAGACGTCCCAGACGGTGAAGTCGAGCCTGAATGCGCTGGATAACGTCGGCGCTTCGCTGGATGATACGAATAAGCGCATCGACGAGCTGCAGAAGGACTGGGACGCGTCCGCGGGGGCCCGCCTGCAGCAGCAGAAGGCGCAGCTCGACGGCGCGCTGGCCGATCTGATCGCCCTCGGCGAGCAGATCAGCCAGGTAAGCGGCAACGAGCGCTTCCGCGCGGCCGTCGACAAGCTGCAGCAGGCGAACGCGCAGCGGCTGCTGCTGGAGCAGGACCGGCGCGACGTATCGGCGTCGCTCGGCCGGCTGCGCGCGAACCTGACGCAGGCGAATGCGCAGCTGCGCCAGGGGCGGGATCAGCTGGACGCGCAGCTCGCCCAGCTGCAGAGCGGGCTGACGGCGATGCAGAGCGCCGTCAGGGCTTCGCTCGATCAGCTGAACCGGAACGCTCAGCTGATCGAGGACATATCCGGCCGGCTGGGCCAATTGGCCGACGGCGTGAAGCAGCTGCAGCAGGGAAGCACGGCGCTCGTGGAAGGCCTTAATGCCTTCCAGTCCGGCTTCCAGCAGCTGCGGGACGGTAACACGCGCCTCTACGACGGCAGCGTGCAGCTGGCGAGCGGCCTGCAGGACATCCATGCAGGCCAGGCGGAGCTTGCCGCGAAGCTCGGCGAAGCGGCGGGGATGGCTGCGCAGGACGGCCAGGCCGACGCGCGGATCGACACGATCACCTACCCCGTGAAGATGACGGAGCAGAACCTGCACCCGGTGCCGAACAACGGGACGGGGTTCGCGCCTTATTTTATAGCGTTGTCGCTCTGGGTGGGCTCGCTCGTGCTTTTCTTCGTCATCGACCTGAACAAGGTCGTGGCCCTGCCGAAGCGGCCGATCTCTTACCTGACGAACAAGTATCTGGCATTGGCCTCGGTCAGTGTCTTCCAGTCCGTGCTGTCCGTATTCATCCTGCATAACGGGCTGGGCATTCCCACGGTGCTGCCGGCCATCCATATGTACGGCTTTGCGCTGCTGCTGGGGCTGACCTTCACCGCGATCCTGTTCATGCTCATTTCGGTGCTCGGCAGCGATGTCGGACGGTTCGTGGCGATTGTGGTGCTGATGCTGCAGCTGACTTCGAGCAGCGGTTCGTATCCGGTCGAGCTGGAGTCGAGGTTCTTCCAATTCATTCATCCCCTGCTGCCGATGACCTACGCGGTAGAAGGGTTCCGGGAGCTGATCTCGATCGGGGAAGCCTCGGTCATTGCCAGGGACGCGTTCATTCTGGCCCTTTACGGGCTGGCCGCGCTGGCGCTCTTGTATCTCGTCAAGCGCAAAAGGATTATCAAGGAGCTTCAAGAGACGCATGCCGTTTCATGAGCGGAAGGCAGCTGGGCAAGGGTGAAGGAAGTAAACAGGCAACCGGCGGAACAAGCATAAACGGGATGATGAGCCAAGCAGTTAAGAGGCCTTCATCCTTCTATCTTAGGAGGCGTTCTTGATGACACAAGCAAAAACCTTGGTGATTCTCGTCCGCCCGAATCTGGAGCAATCCCGGGTCAACCGCCGTTTGGCGGCGGCCGCGGCCGCGCTGGGGAGCGTCACGGTCCACGACCTGTATCGGCATTACCCCGTTTTCCGCGTGGATGTGGAGAAGGAGCAAAAGCTGCTGCTCGCGCACGAACGGGTCGTCTTTCAATTTCCGTTCTACTGGTACAGCGCCCCGGCGCTGCTGAAGCAATGGTTCGACGAGGTGCTTACATACGGCTGGGCCTACGGCTCGGGCGGAGACAAGCTGCACGGCAAGGAATTCGGGCTTGCACTGTCGACAGGAGGGCCGCAGGAGGCGTACCAGGCCGGCGGATACAACCGGTACGCGATCAGCGAGCTGACGAAGCCGTTCCAAGCGACGAGTAATCTAATCGGCATGCGGTTCCTGCCTTCTTTTGTATTGAACGGCGTACGTACGCTCCCGGATGAGCAATTGGAGCTTGCCGTCGGCCGGTATGCCGAGTATTTGACGAAGTAAGCGGCTTTACATAATCTTTATATGAGGGCGGCCCCCGGTACCTTGTCACAGGCGAGGTTCCGGCGCATAATAGATGCGTTCGTAAAGTATCGGCTGGAAAAGGGTTCGGCCGGGGACGAAAGGAGCAGATGTCATTGACTTCGTTACAAGCAAAACCGTTGATTATCGGACATCGGGGAGCGGCGGGAGAAGCGCCTGAGAATACGCTAGCTTCGTTCGCGCTGGCGCTGCGCCAGGGGGCCGACGCGATTGAGCTCGACATTCACGTATCGGCCGACGGGGAGCTTGTCGTATGCCACGACGCTACAGTGAACCGGACCACCAACGGGGAGGGAGCCATTGCCGAGCTGACGGCGGCGTCGCTCAAGCGGCTGGATGCCGGCGGCTGGTTCGCCGAACGGTACGCGGGAGAGCCGGTTCCGCTGCTGGAGGAAGTATTCTCCATGGTTCCTGCCGGAATCATGATCAATGTAGAGATCAAATGTGCGTATTCGCCGCGTCTTGAAGAGCGCCTGTTCGAGCTGCTGAAACAGTTTGACCGGCTTGAGGGCGTTGTCGTTTCTTCCTTCAACCACAAAGTATTGCAGCGGCTGAAGCGGTCGGAGCCCCGGCTTCGCATCGGACTGCTGTATTCCTCGAATTTCGCGAATCACCGCAAAGTAGCCGAGGTATCCGGCTTTGAGGTTTATTCTCTTCACCCCTACTATCGGCTGATTTCTCCGGAGGATGTTGCCGATGCCGCGGCACACGGGCTGTCGGTATATCCATACACGATCAACCGGCAGGAAGACCTGCTTGCGGCCATCGAAGCCGGGATGTCCGGCATCATCACGGATTATCCAGGGAGACTTCGGGAGCTGCTGAAATCCCGTCTTCCGTCATAAAAAGCATATGCAGCGCGGGAGCGGCCTTCGGGCCGTTCTTTTTTTGGCAGCAAAAGGTAACAAAATCTCGCCGGCCTTCCGATAATAAAAGAAGAGATAGGGCTTGATTATGACAAAATCTTATCATCCGGTTACCCGGTTCATGTCGGCGCTGATGGCGTTAGCTTTGCTGCTTGGCCTGCTGTCGCCGGAGGGCGCGGCGCGGGAGCGTTCTCGGATATGGATGCGCGCCGCTACGCGTGGGCGGTGAACTCGATTCAGCTCATTTCCGCCACGCAGGTGCTCACCGGCTACCCGGACGGCATGACGAAACAAAGCCGCCCTCACGGACTGCGTTCAGAGTCCGGAGGGCGGCTTTGTTGTTGGGCCGGCATCGGCTTGGGGTTAAGCTGAAGGGGAAAGCGGCCGGGCCGGTCACTTTCGGGCAGTTCCGACAAGAAGCATTCTATTGCAGCAAATGCTTGAAGGGCGTATAGTCGATCTGCATTTTGTCCAGGTAGCTGATCAGGCTATTGTAATCCCGCTTCGGCGTCGCCAGAATATAACCTTCAATGCAATGCTCTCGCGTCACTTCCTTGGCATTCGCTTCGAGCGCCACCTGTCCGATTCTTGCGGCGATGGAATGCTTGGCGATATCGCGAAACGGCCCCGGCACGGGAGCGACGAGCAGATCGAGGAATTCCTTCGACTGCTCCGTCCACAAGTGGCGGGAGGCGTCGACGTAATGATTTTGCCAATCCAGCTTGGACTTGCCGTCCTCCTTGGGGAGAACCTTGAAAAACTTCCGAAACATAAAATATCCGCCCACCGACATCATGAAGAGCAGAACAAATACCCAGAAGAAGATAAACCACATAAACGCGTTGTGCATGGAATCGGTCACCTCAATTTCCTATTATACCTCAATTTGGGCATAGGGAAAATAAAATGAGGATGGGAAATGAAAAAAGAATTCCTTAATATGGTAAAGTAACGGATGGACAAGCCGATCGCCAAGGATCCGGGAAAGCGGGATCAGCTCGAACGCATCGCCCCGTCGTCGTAAGGGCAGGATTCTATTTCCTATTCTAGATTTCTTGAGGCAATCCTAGTAAAATAAATGAAAGTGAAAAAAAAGGAGCTGAGCACTTACCCATGATCAGAATCGGATCGCACGTTTCGTTCTCCGATAAAGGCCTGCTGAACGCGGCCAAGGAGGCAGTCTCTTACGGCTCGGGCACATTCATGATATATACCGGCGCTCCGCAGAATACCCGCCGGAAACCAATCGAAACGCAGTTTATCGAGGAAGGCCGGGCGGTGATGGAAGAGCACGGCATTCACGAAATCATCGTGCATGCGCCTTACATCATCAATCTCGGGTCGTATAAAGACGATACCTACGAGCTGGCGGTACGCTTCCTGCAGGACGAAATCCGCCGCACGGACTATTTGGGCGTGAAGCAGATCGTGCTGCACCCCGGAGCCTTTACGGACAAGGACGCGGAGTACGGGCTGGACCGCATTGCGCAGGGCTTGAACGAAGTGCTGTCCGGCGTGAAGGAAACGGGCGTGCATATCGCCCTCGAGACAATGGCGGGCAAAGGCACGGAGATGGGCCGCAGATTCGAGGAGCTGGCGGCCATTATCGAGAAGGTCGAGGACAACGGCAAGCTGACGATCTGTCTCGACACGTGCCACGTTCACGACGCCGGGTACGACATCGTGAACGATCTGGACGGCGTGCTGGAACAGTTCGACCGTACGATCGGCCTGGATCGTCTGGCCGTCATCCACTTGAACGACAGCAAAAATCCGCGGGGCGCGGGCAAAGACCGCCATGCGCCGGTAGGCGCGGGCTGGATCGGTTTCAAGGCGATGCACGGCATCGTGCATCACGAGAAGCTGAAGCATCTGCCGTTCATTCTCGAGACGCCGTGGATCGGGAAAGAAGACAGCACGCAGCGTCCGATGTACGAGGCGGAGATCGCCTTGCTCAGCGGTACGGTAAAGGAGCGCTTCGGCGCTGATTTTGTTGCTGATGTGGAGAAGCTTGGCGATTTCTTCAAGAAGCGGGATGTGGATGCGCGCGAGTTCGTGCTGAGCATGTGGGATGTGCTCAAGACGGACGCCAAGGCGAAGAAAGCGGACGGCCGCGAGCCGATGGAGCGTTTGTACGATATGATTATTGCAGAGAGCCTGTTCCCCGAGCTGACCGAGGAGCAGCTGAATCACCGTCTGACGGCCTGGTTTGCCGGAGAGCATGTCTTTGCCGTCGTATAGCTTGAAGTAAGAAGGAGCACAGAAACCCTATGATTCCGAAAGCGACACCGAAACCTAGAAGCATCGACCTGAGCAACCGTGCGCGGATGCTCGTTTCTTGCCCGGACCAGCCGGGTATCGTAGCCGCCGTATCCCGTTTCTTGTACGAGCACGGCGCGAATATCGTCCAATCCGACCAGTATACGATGGATCCGGAGGGCGGATTGTTCTTCATCCGCATTGAATTCGATCTTGAGGGCCTGAATGAGCGCCGGGACCGGCTGAAAGCGGATTTCGCCCTAGTGGCGGAGCAGTTCTCCATGAAATGGAGCATTACCCGGGCAAGCCGCAAGAAGCGGCTGGCGATTTTCGTATCCAAGGAGGACCATGCTCTTCTGGAGCTGCTGTGGCATTGGCAGTCGGGCGACCTGGATGCGGAGATTGCGATGGTCATCTCCAACCACAACAACATGCGCGAGCTTGTCGAGCCGCTCGGCATTCCATACCATTACATTCCGGTGACCGCCGATACGAAGGCGGAAGCGGAGTGCCGTCAGCTGGAGCTCGTCTCCGGCCAGGTCGACGTCGTTATTCTTGCCCGGTACATGCAGATCATTTCGCCGAAGTTCATCGAGCATTTTCCGAACCGGATCATCAACATTCACCATTCCTTCCTTCCGGCGTTCGTCGGAGGCAAGCCTTACGCCCAGGCGTACAACCGCGGGGTGAAGATCATCGGCGCTACGGCGCACTATGTGACGGAAGAGCTGGACGGCGGCCCGATTATCGAGCAGGACGTGCAGCGGGTGAGCCACCGCGACAATGTGGATGATTTGAAGCGGATCGGGCGCCATATCGAACGCACGGTGCTGGCGCGCGCGGTAGCTTGGTATGTGGAAGACCGGGTCATTGTGCACGGGAACAAGACGGTCGTTTTTAGCTGATGCAATTGAAATGGAGCAGGTCCGCATCCTTCACAGAGGGTGCGGGCTTTTTTTAGGGAAAAAAACTGCCATCGTCGCCGTCTTAACGGGGCAACGTGGCAGCAGGTGAAAAGGGCGGAAGACGAAAACTTGTATCCGCTTACGCGCCTACGTGATTGCTGATGGTCGCCGCTTTGGCCACCGTACGGTTCTTGCCGCACCGCTTGGCCTCATAGAGAGAGGCGTCGGCGCCCTTGAACAAACCTTCCTTGCGCAGTCCTTCTTCGTATCCTTGAAGTCCGATGCTGATCGTGGCCGCCTGGGAGTCCAGCTCGGGATGGATGGTAACCGACAGGCGCTGTCGGATTTGCTCCACCAGACGATGGGCCTCGTCCATGGACTTCTCCGTAAACACGACGGCGAATTCCTCGCCTCCGTAACGGGCTACAAAGTCGTGCGGCGTAACCGTTTCTTTAATAATGCCGGCGACGCGCATGAGAATGATATCACCTACCCAATGGCCGTAGGTATCGTTAATTTTTTTGAAATTGTCAATGTCGAGCAGGGCGAGCTGCAGCGGCAGAAGGTTGCGTTCATGCTGTTCGATCAGCTTGTCCAGATACTCATGGAACGTCTTGTGGTTGTACATGTCGGTGAGCGCGTCCATCTTGGCGAGCTTGTCCATCAGAATATTTTTGACGAGGAGCTCCTGCTTGGCTTCCGTGGCGTGCTTGAGATTATCGAGCAGCTCGATGCCGCTGCTGGTAATGGCAAGCGCGATGACGGTAACGCCGGTGTAAAGAAAGAGAATGCCGATCGTATGAATGGGCTGCATCGTAACGCGAAGCTCGGGACTGGCGGAGTATAGCGCGGCGAAGGTGACCAGGATCAGGGCGAAGGCCGCCAGAATGCGATTCTTGTTGAAGGACAGAACGGATGTCAGAATGGGAAAGATAAAGATGGCCGGTACGATTCCTATCTGCGGATTCATCCAAATGATGGTGGAAGCATAAATAATGCCGGTTAAGGTGAGCAGCCAGTCGTTCTGCATTTTACGGTAACGGTAGAGGATCTCGACCGCTCCCGTGACGAGGGCTAGGGTGAACCCGTGCAGGGTCAGACTGCCGATGAAATTGGAAGAACTGAGTGCAGACGCTTCTTTTCCATGGATGGCGTATTCCAGGAAAATCGTCAGCAGGATGGTCATCCAGTAGAGATTAAGCAGCTTTCTATAGGTTTGGCGGGTATCCGCCAGCTCCAGCAGCAGATGGTTCATAAATCGACTCCCAATCGAAGAGTAAGAGGATCCGGGAACAGCGCTTGCTAAGGTAATATTCGCCAAATCCTGGTGAATTCCTTTGCAGCGGAAACGTTTTTTTTGAATGATATGGAAAATTTTAAGTTCACCTTCAGCTTTCCGATCTTTCAAGAAAGGCTAATATTTAGAGCACGAATACAGCTTCTTCGCGTGGGCTTCGATCAAAAGCTTTGTTAAAATGATTTTCTAAGGTATGATTCAAGGTTCCATATGGAAAACTTACACGAGGAATGGTACAATAGGGCAAGTGAATCATCCTGCCAGCTTGTTATGCACACGTGAACAATTAGGTAGGTTCCTGAATTCCGGCTTTAATGCATTGCCGAGAAAAAGAAGAGTGGGAGGATCACAATGACTGTAACGAACAAATCAATCGAACAATTATCTGTGGATACGATTCGTACGCTCGCGATCGACGCGGTGGAGAAGGCGAAATCCGGACATCCCGGCATGCCGATGGGCGCGGCCCCGATGGGGTATGAGCTGTTTGCAAGACAAATGAGACATAACCCGGATCAGCCGACCTGGATCAACCGCGACCGCTTCGTGCTGTCCGCCGGACACGGCTCCATGCTGCTGTACAGCTTGCTGCACCTGAGCGGCTACGACCTGCCGATGGAAGAATTGAAAAACTTCCGTCAATGGGGCAGCCTGACGCCGGGTCACCCGGAAGTGGGTCACACCGCAGGCGTGGACGCGACGACCGGTCCGCTTGGACAAGGCTTCGGTATGGCCGTAGGCATGGCTATGGCGGAAGCGCACCTGGCGGCTGTATATAACCGCGACAAATTCAATATCATCGACCATTATACGTACGTCATTTGCGGCGACGGCGACTTGATGGAGGGCATCTCCTCGGAGTCCGCTTCCCTCGCCGGCCATTTGAAGCTGGGCAAGCTGATCGTGCTGTACGATTCCAACGATATCTCGCTGGACGGCGAGCTGAACCTGTCCTTCTCCGAGAATGTGGCGAAGCGTTTTGAAGGCTACGGTTGGCAAGTACTGCGCGCTGAAGACGGCAACGATCTCGAAGCGCTGCACAAGTCCGTGCTGGAAGCGCAGGCCGACTACCGTCCGACTCTGATTGAAGTGAAAACCGTGATCGGCTACGGCAGCCCGAACAAAGCGGGCAAAGGCGGACACGTCGGTCCGCACGGCTCTCCGCTCGGCGTAGAGGAAGTGGCGCTGACCAAGAAAGCTTACGGCTGGGACGAGAACCAGCATTTCTATGTGCCGGACGAAGTCCGCTCGCATTTTGCCGAAGTGAAGAAGAAAGGCATCGCGGCCTACGAAGCATGGGAGAAGCAATTCGCAGAATATGCGAAGGCGTATCCGGAGCTGGCCAAGCAGTTCCAGACCGCAGAAGCGGGCGAGCTGCCTGAAGGCTGGGATAAAGATATTCCGGCCAATGTACCGGCTGACAAAGGAACGCGTACCGCTTCCGGCATCGTGCTGAACGCGATCGCGAAGAACGTGAAGTCCCTGGTGGGCGGTTCCGCCGACCTGGAGTCCTCCACGATGACTCACATGAAGGATTTGGGCGTACTGACGGCTAAGGACTACAGCGGCCAGAACCTTTATTACGGCGTGCGCGAGTTCGGTATGGGCGCTGCCGTAAACGGCATGCTGCTGCACGGCGGCCTGAAGGTATTCGGCGGAACGTTCTTCGTCTTCTCCGACTACCTGCGTCCGGCGATTCGACTGGCTTCCATTATGAATGTACCGGCGATCTACGTCTTCACGCACGACAGCATCGGTGTCGGCGAAGACGGACCGACGCACGAGCCGATCGAGCAGCTTGCGGCGCTTCGCGTCATCCCCGGCGTAACGGTCATCCGTCCTGCGGACGGCAACGAAACCGCTGCGGCTTGGCGTTATGCGGTTCAGAACAAGCGCGGCCCTGTAGCCCTGATCTTCTCCCGTCAAGCGGCTCCTACCCTGGAGGGCACGGACAAAGGTTCGGTCGACCGCGGCGCTTACGTGCTGTCCGACGCTCCGAACGGCAAGCCTGTGGCGCAAATTCTCGCTACCGGCACCGAGGTTCAGCTGGCCGTAGCGGCTCAGAAGCAGCTTGCGGAAGAAGGCGTGGGCGTTCGCGTCATCAGCGTCCCAAGCTGGGAACTGTTCGACAAGCAGTCCAAGGAATACAAGGACTCGGTCATCCTGCCTGAAGTGAAAGCCCGTCTCGCTGTGGAAATGGGCCATTCCTTCGGCTGGGAGCGTTATGTCGGCGAACAAGGCGCCGTCCTCGGCATCAACAAGTTCGGCGCATCGGCTCCGGGTCCCGTCGTGATCCGCGAGTACGGCTTTACGGTAGAGAACGTCGTAGCTCATGTGAAGCAGCTGCTCGGTTAAGCGGCAGCGGCAATAAAGGAGAAGCTCTAAGATCATGTCCCAATTCGATAACGTAACGGTTCAAACGAAAGCCAACGTCTATTTCGACGGTAAAGTGACCAGCCGCACCGTAGTATTCGCGGACGGCACCAAGAAAACGCTGGGCATTATGCTGCCGGGCGAATATGAGTTCGGCACGGATACCAAGGAAATCATGGAGATCCAAGCCGGCGAGCTCAAGGTGCTGCTGCCGGGCTCCGGCGAATGGCTGCAGATCAACGGAACGGGTGAATTCACGGTTCCCGCGAACGCGAAATTCAAGCTGGAGATCAAGACGGTAACCGACTATATCTGCTCCTACGTGGCAGAATAAGCGGCTGAATACGAATAAACCGCCGGAGCGCTGTTAGGACAGAACTCCGGCGGTTTTTTAGTAGATAATTGCTTCGCATTAAACGATAGAAGGGCTCGTCTCGGATTTGCTGCGGATGTATTCCTCCAGCTTCAGCCGGACGTAAGGCGGCAAGCCGGACAGCATGCAGCCGTAGCGGAACTGCTCCCCTTCGTGGTCGATCCGGATGATGCGGGCCGTAACAGGCGGCAATTCGGCCTCCTGCGGGAAGTGGATGACGATAAACATGTCCTTGGCGAGCGGGAACGAGGACATGAGGCGGATGCCGCTCTCGGACAGATCGATGAGCGTACCCTCGATGGTCTGGCCGGAGAAGGCGCCTTCCTGTTCCCATTGATAGACGGACAAGTGCAGCTTGATATCCATGGCAATGCGGGCGTTGCGGCGGCGTTCTTCCGCTGGAGCGGCTCCTTCCGCACTCTTCGCCCCGCCCACCTGGACGTGCATCCAATCTTCATAACACTGCACGACGGCGCTCAGATCGTCCTCTCCGAGCCCTTTGCTGAGGCCCATCTGGAAGATGCCGGCCGCGGTGCGGAGCATCGGCGATGGCATTTGGAAGCCATTGGTTACGTTCGAGGCGAGCAGAAGATCCTTCAGCATCAGCTTGAGCGAGAATTGATTGCTGAAGTCGCGGTTCACGATCTTCGGTCCCTTCAGCTCCGCCTGCTTGCTGCCCGCGCTGCCTGCAAGCACGATGCTCAGGAAGCTTTCCGGATCAAGGCCGGCTTTGGTTACGATCGACAATCCTTCCATAAGGCCCAGCGCATTGATGCCGACCATAGTGTTATGGGCCAGCTTGGCGTACGAGCCGGAGCCGGAAGGACCCATATATACGATCTTGGAGCCGAGCGCCTGGAATACGTCCATCTGCGCCTCGAGTACTTCCTCTTGTCCGCCGACCATGAAGACCAGCGTGCCGCTCTCCGCGGCAGGCTTGCTGCCTGTAACTGGCGCGTCCAGGAAGTCGACCAGATGGTCGCCCAGCTCGCGGTACAGCCGGCGGCTCGTATCGGGAGACACGGTGCTGCAGTCGATCACGGTTTGTCCGAGACGCAGTGAATGCACGATGCCTTCTCCGCCGAAGACGGCTTCCAGGACGACGTCGTCCGTGCTGAGCATTATGATGATGACGTCGGCATGCTCTGCAGCCTCGGCAGGCGTTGCCGCGGTCTCGGCGCCGAGCGCCGCAAGCTCCTCCGCTTTTTCCAGGGTGCGGTTGTATGCACGGACGGCAAAGCCTTGCTTGAGCAAATTGGCTGCCATAGGTTTGCCCATGGTGCCGAGTCCGATAAATGCTACGGTTTTCATTGGATCACCTCTGGTTCAATTGTAGCACTTCAAGAGATCGCTGTGAATGAGACTCTTGCTTTCGGGCGGTGAAGTAAAGTATTCTATTTCTATAGACATTTTGTGAATTAAGGACAAACAGAGAAGCGGAACAAGATCTGGATAGGAGGCGCTAAGAAACCATGTCAGCCAAACTGCATTTTGATTACAGCAAAGCGATCGGGTTTATTCAGCAGCACGAGGTAGACTACCTGTCCGAACCGGTACGGGTGGCGCATGAACAGTTACATAACGGAACAGGGGCCGGCAACGACTATCTCGGTTGGATCGACCTGCCGGTGAATTACGATAAAGAGGAGTTCTCCCGCATCCAGAAGGCGGCGCAGCAGATTCAAGCGGATTCCGACGCGCTCGTGGTGATCGGGATCGGCGGCTCTTACCTGGGGGCGCGCGCGGCGATCGAAATGCTGTCGCACTCCTTCTACAATCTGCTGCCGAAGGGCAAGCGCAAGACGCCGGAGATTTATTTTGTCGGACAAAATATTTCCTCCACCTACTTGACCCACCTGCTTCAGCTGCTTGAAGGCAAGGACATCTCGGTGAACGTCATCTCGAAGTCGGGCACGACGACCGAGCCTGCGATCGCCTTCCGCATTTTCCGCGAGCTGCTGGAGAAGAAATACGGCAAGGACGGCGCGCGCAAGCGGATTTACGCCACAACGGACCGGGCGAAGGGCGCGCTCAAGAAGCTGGCGACCGAGGAAGGCTACGAATCGTTCGTCATTCCCGACGATGTAGGCGGACGCTACTCCGTGCTGACGGCAGTCGGTCTGCTGCCGATCGCTACCGCGGGCATCGACATCGAAGCGATGATGAAGGGCGCGACCGACGCGCGCGAAGCGTATTCGAACCCGAATCTTGCCGAGAACGAAGCTTATCAATATGCCGCTGTGCGCAACGCACTGTACCGCAAGGGCAAGCTGACGGAAATTCTCGTGAACTACGAGCCTTCCCTGCATTTCGTATCGGAGTGGTGGAAGCAGCTGTTCGGCGAGAGCGAAGGCAAGGACAACAAGGGGATCTACCCGGCGTCCGTCGACTTCTCCACCGATCTGCACTCGATGGGCCAGTTCATTCAGGAAGGCTCCCGCCACCTGTTCGAGACCGTGATTCAAGTCGAGAAGGCGGCGGAGCAAATCACGATCGGCACGGATCCGCAGGACCTCGACGGCTTGAACTTCCTCAGCGGCCAGACGATGGACTACGTGAATAAGAAGGCGTTCGAGGGCACGATGCTGGCTCACACGGACGGCGGTGTTCCTAACCTGATCGTCACCTTGCCGGATACGACGCCATATACGTTCGGATACATGGTATACTTCTTTGAAAAAGCCTGCGGCATCAGCGGCTATCTGCTCGGTGTGAATCCGTTCGATCAGCCCGGAGTCGAAGCATATAAGAAAAATATGTTTGCCCTGCTGGGCAAGCCCGGATATGAGAAGGAAAAGGCGGCGCTGGAGGCTCGGTTAACCCGATAAGCCTCGAGGCAAGCACAAAAGCGGTTCACCCCTTGCGCGGGGTGGCTGCTTTTTTTGCAAGCTGCTGTCCGTCAGCCGGGCCGGCGGCAGGGATCGAAGGAGGCGGCACGAGGAGCGATGCTGGCGCAGTACAGAACCGTGAAAGGCTTCGGCCAAGCGGAAATCGTCATCAAGAAGTCCCGTTTTATCGGATACGCTCAGCCCGTAGAGACGGAGGAGGAAGCGATCCGTTTTATCGAGGGGATCAAGAAGGAGCACTGGTCAGCCACGCATAATTGTTCCGCATATATGATCGGGGAGCGGGACGAGATTCAGAAGGCCTCCGATGACGGGGAGCCGAGCGGCACAGCCGGCAAGCCGATCCTGGAAGTCATCAAGAACCAGGGACTTAAGAATGTCGTCGTCGTGGTCACCCGCTATTTCGGCGGCATTATGCTGGGCGCCGGCGGTCTCATCCGCGCTTATACGGACGGGGCGGTCGCCGGATTGGCCGCAGCGGAACAAGTGTACCGCGTACTGCACCGTGAGGTGCTGGTGGAGATCGACTACACCTGGCTGGGCAAGGTGGAGAACGAGCTGCGCGGACGGGGGACGCTGATGGGCGGCAACGTCTTCGCCGACAAGGTGACGCTGACCTGTCTTCCGGTGGCTGCAGAAGCGGAAGCCTTCACCGCTTGGATGACCGATATCACGCAAGGACAGGCGCATATTGTGCAGGGAGAGGAACGCTATATCGAGCATGCCGAGCTTCCATGACAGGGAGCACGGCGGCTTTTTATATATCATAGAGGCCATAAAGCCGAATAATGGGAGTTGAGCACAGTTGGCGAGAAAGGCAGTAGAGCAGGAGCTGAGCCGTGAGCGGATATTGGACGAAGCCAGGCAGCTCTTTATCAAGCATGGCTATCATGCTTTAACGATGCGAAGCATCGCCAAGTCGATGGGTTACAGCCATGGCGCGTTGTATTATCATTTCAGGGAAAAAGCGGAATTATTCTACGCGCTCGTAACGGAAGATTTCCGGATGCTGCTGGAGCGGCAAAGGGAAATGATCTCACGGACACGGATGGGGGATATGGGGCAGCTGGAGCGGCTGATGCTCGAATTCATCCGGTTCGGTCTGGAAAACCCGAACCATTACGAGATCATGTTCATGATCAAGGATCCGGAGCTGCAGCGTTATTCGCGAAACGAGCAAGCCCAGTGTCTGGATTTGTTCGCTAAAGTCGTGAGGGCCGTGGTATCCAAGATGCCGGACAGCGAGAAGAAAATGTACAGCTTGCCTTGGAGCCTGTTCATGTCGCTGCACGGTTTCATCTCTTATAACATTCATTACAATCAAACTTACGATGACGTAAAGAAATTGGCGGGGCAGCATGTCAAATATTTGTGCGAGGGGCTGCAGGGATAATGACACAACCCAGCAAGCTTGGGATTCTTTGCAGCCCCTTGCTTCAATGCGTTGAAGCTTCGACGCTTGTTCGCTGAATCGCTTAGGCGCTTATCCGCGGATGAACTTTACCAAGATGGTGCGGTCGCGGGGGCCGTCGAATTCGCAGAAGTAGATGCCCTGCCAGCGGCCGAACAGCAGACGGCTTCCGGCCACGAGGACGGTTTGGGAGGAGCCTACCGTCATCGCCTTTATGTGGGATGCCGTATTGCCTTCGGCATGGCGGTATTTCGGATGCTGCCATGGGTATACTTCGTCAAGGCGCATGAGCACATCGTGTTTGACGTCCGGGTCCGCATTCTCCTGGATCGCGATACCCGCTGTCGTATGAGGGCAGTAGACCACGACGGCTCCTTCCTCGAGCTTGTCTTCTTTGAGAAGCTCGGCGATCCTTCCGGTGATGTCGATCATTTCGTCCCGTTGTTTCGTTTGCAAATGCAGCGTATGAATCATGAGTATGCGCCTCCTTCGTTCATTAGCGACGATGCCCTCATTATAGTACAGGGGGACGCCGGTTCACAAAACGTGGTACAATGATGAGAAGGATTTCATCCAAATACTGAGGATAAAAAGGAGACGGACATGGATCTGACGCTGAATACGCTGGAAAATACGGAATATATGATCGAGGAAATCAAGAAGAAGCTGCGCATGGCCTCAGGGGCGGCGCTCAAGGCCTCCAAGCTGAACGACGACCAGTATGATGACCTGCGGGACATTTATGACATGGTGGCGGGAAAAATGCAGTTCAGCATCAGCGAGATTGAAGCTATCACGAAGGAGCTGGGGCGTCTGCGCAAAGCTTAAAGCCGATCTTGAGACCCATGGCTCGTCCGTTGGAGATCTCCATCGGATACATTAGAGGACAACGGCACATCTTTGCCGGGACAGGGACAGCCATACAGGCGGCAGCGAGGCACCATCCGTACTATATAGCGTTATCCCCAAGATTTACACAAGGGCCTGGCCCGACGCTAAAAGTATGGGAGGTGCATGCAAATGCAAAAAGCGGTTCGCAAGCAGGATGTGCAAAAGCTCATTGGCAAGCAAATCTATGCTCTCAAAAAAGACGG
This sequence comes from Paenibacillus gyeongsangnamensis, assembly GCF_027533625.1. GTDB lineage: Bacteria > Bacillota > Bacilli > Paenibacillales > NBRC-103111 > Paenibacillus_G > Paenibacillus_G gyeongsangnamensis. The sequence continues at coordinate 121,870 of NZ_JAQAGZ010000005.1, forward strand.
CACTGTGGTCGAAGGCAAGCTGGTGAAAATCAGCGGCAACCGGCTGATCGTAGCGCCCAAGGGCAAGCAGGTGAAAACATCGGCGTTCATTCCGCTGGTGTTGTTCGATCTTCTGGCCATCGGAACGTCTCCGTTCGCTTTCGGCGGTGGTTTCGGCTTTCCGTTTGGCGGTGGTTTCGGCGGCGGTTTCGGCTTTCCGTTTGGCGGAGGGTTCTTCTAAGAGAGGCTCGTAACCCCAAAAGCCCGCTCCCTATGGACTTCGTCCATAAGGGGCGGGCTTCTATGATTTCATTTATCCGCGGGCACTCCGCCCGTCCACTCATGGTCCAGCATGCTGTAAATGACCAAATCGATGTACCGGTCATACAGCCGCTGAGCATCCCGGGCAATGCCTTCCTGCTGAAAGCCGAGCCGCTCCGGGATCGCACGGCTCTTCCGGTTATGGACCCCGGCACTGATTTCAACGCGATGCAGCCCCAGATAAGTGAAGGCATAATCCACCATCGCCCGGCAGGCGCGAGTCATGATCCCTTTCCCTTGGTTATCCGCCGACAGCCAGTAGCCGATCGCCCCCTTGCGGTTCAGGCGGCTGATGCCGTGCAGGTCAATCATGCCGCAGAACGCGCCCTGATACAGGATGCAGGCGGTAACCGTCTCTTGCGCGGTCCATTGCTTGCGCGCCTGGTCGATGTACACCAGGCTGTCCTCCGTCGTCTTGGTCCCATCCACCCAAGGCATCCATTCCCGCAGGTACTTTCGGTTCTTGTCCGTCAGAAGGAACAGCTCCTCGGCATCCCGCGCTTCCAGCAGCTTTAGCTTCAGTTCTTCATCAATCGTGTAGGAAAACATGACGGCCTCCTTCCTTGTCCCGCATACAATCCGAATTTTCGCATTTCTCCGCTGCCGGAGAGCGTTAGGGCTTAGACCACCGCTCGAGCTTTGGAATATTTCTTGTGAACAAACCCGTTAAGAACCGGGGAAAGCCGAATTCCACCAGCTTCTGTTGTACTCTCTGCTGCATCTGCGCGGCCGTCAGGTCCGGCAGTGTGAATTCCCCGTTAAGGTAACAGTGGCTGCAGTACTTTTTGCTTCTTTCGCCGCTGAGCTCCGTTCCGCCGCGATGCTCGTCTCGCGCCAGCGGCATCCCGCAGCTTTGGCAGTTTTTATACGTGTGTGCCGCTAGGATACGGCCCCCTTGCTCGTATTTTCACTTTCATTTTATCAAGGGAAATCCGGCTGTGTCGAGAATGAATTCGGGCTTTCTTTCCGCCGAACGCTTTGGTATGATGAAAGAAAATAACCCGCAGGTGACTGGCGAAGAAGAGTGGAATGAACCACGAGGGAGCCTGCGGCCATGAACGTGCCGCTCGCCTGGGAAAAGTATTTGCTAAGAACTCGAATCATCGGGTTCTGCGCGAATGCTTTTTTTCGTTTTAATGAATGTTTTGTAAGATTACAGGGATAGGAGACGGTTAAATGGCACAGCTGCTGAAGGCGAAAGAAGCGGCCGATCTGGTCTATGAGAACGTTGGACAGTGTGTAAGGCGATACCAAGAGCAGGGGATTCAACCTCATCTTTGTACGCTGCTGGTGGAGGGGGATCCGGCTTCGGCGTATTACGCGCAGGCCAAGTGCAAGCTGGCGGAGAAGCTCGGAGTGACGTTCAGCTTGCATACATTCCCCCGTGAGGTGACTCAAGCGGAGCTTACGAAGCTGATCGTTCAATGGAATGAGGATCCGGGGGTGCACGGCATTCTGCTGGAGCTCCCTCTGCCGCCAAATCTGTCCGCTGGCGCATTAGAACGCGTCATCTCTCCGGAGAAGGATGTGGATGGCGTTACTCCAACCAATAAGCTGGCTACCGTAACGGGATCCCCCGGCTTGTATCCGGCGACTCCGGAGGCATGCCTCCGGCTGCTCAAGCATTACGGCTACCGCCTGGAGGGCAAGAACGTGACGCTGATCGGCAGAGGCCAGACGGTCGGACTGCCGCTGTTCCATATGCTGCAGCGGGAGCAGGCTACCATCACCTTGTGCCATTCCCGGACGCCGGACATCGCCTTTCATCTCCGGCATGCCGACATCGCATTTGTGGCGGTCGGCCGCCCCGGCGTCGTTACGAAGGGAATTGTCCACCCGAAGCTCGTGGTGATCGATGCGGGAATCAACGAAACAGACGATGGCGCAATTGTCGGCGATGCGGCGGAGGACGTTAGAGAGGCCGTATCGGCCGTCTCTCCTGTACCGGGCGGGGTAGGTACGCTGACGACTGCGATCCTGTTCGAGAACTTAATGAAAGCCATCGCGCTTCAAGCCGATGCCAAGGAGGCGGGACGATGACGGAGCAGCGCTTGATTACCTGGGACAGCACACTTCGTTCTTTCCTCCGCGAAGCCGGAAGCGCTGCTCCGACGCCGGGCGGAGGGAGCGTCTCTGCGCTCGTCGGCGCGCTTGGCGCAGCGATGACCTCGATGGTTGGCCGGTTGTCGGAAGGAGAGAAGTATATCGCCATCCGGCCGTTAGTGACCGAGGTACTAAACGTCATGGAACAATTGTCGGCGCAATGCGAGACCTTGCTAATGGAGGATATCGAATCGTTCGAGCGATACATGCAGGCGCTGCGGCTCCCCAAAGCCACGGAGGAGGAGAAGGAAATCCGCATGCAAGCTTTGCAGCAGGCTGCAGAGGCAGCCGCACAGGTACCGGTGCGCATCCTGGAGGCATGCCGGGACGGGATCCGAAGCGCGGCCCGTCTGGCGGAAGCGTCCAATAAGAGCGTCGTTTCGGATTTGGGGATAGGGGCCATCCTGTTCGAGTCCGCAGCCCAGTCGGCTCTGCTCACGATCGAGATCAATCTGGCCGCTCTTCAGGATGCGGAATTCAAAGAACGGGTTGCCGGCCGGGCGTCCGCATTGATCCGGGAAATCACGGCTGTGAAAGAAGAAACTTTAGTTGCTGTAAGGCAGCGGATAATCGGCTGAAGGCACCCGTATTACCCTCTGCCCCGCGGACCCGGGGACGACTCACGGAAAGGCTTCAGGAACGGCTTCGGAATATCCGTTTCAAATCGCATCAGTTGCCCCGTCCTTGGATGAAGAAAGGCCAGGACGCGGGCGTGCAGGCCGAGTCTTTCGATTTCATTCGACTTGGAGCCGTACTTCTTGTCGCCGGCTACGGGATGGCCGATGTCCTGCATATGGACGCGTATTTGGTTCTTGCGGCCCGTTTCGAGGTGTACCTCCAACAAGGAGAAACTGCGGTTCGCCTGCAGCCTCTTGTAATGGGTGACGGCATGCTGGCCGTCGCCCGGATATGGGCTGGAGTACATCTTCAGCGTGCTGCTTTCCTTCAGCCAGGAGGTAATCGTTCCTTCGGATTTCTTCACTTGCCCATCCACCAGCGCCACGTAAGACCGCTCCTTCACAATCTCCTGCCAGTCGTTCTGCAGCGTCTGCTGCATAGCTTCACTTTTCGCGAACATCATCACGCCGGAAGTATCCCGGTCGAGTCGGTGCACTACGAAGATCCGATTTTTGGGGTTCTGCCGACGGACGTGGCTCATCAGCTGACGGTAAGCGGTCATGTCCTTCTCTTGCGGGGAGGCGATGGACAACAGTCCTTCCTGTTTCTGGATTACGATGATGTCGTCGTCTTCGTGCAGAAGGGTCAGTCCGACGAAAGGGGACGGCTCGATCACTTTGTCCTTGTTAATCCCAACCACATAGCCCGTTTCGAGTGGAAAATCGTAGGCCGTCACGACCTTATCGTTCACGGAAATCTGTCCGCGGGCGAGCATCGATTTCACGGAATTGCGTCCTTGACCGGCGAGCGTATGCAATAAAAAAGGCAGCAGCCCGGACGGTTCCTTGACCGTATACAGCCTTGTTTTGGCCGGCGCGCCTTGGGAAGGGTTCGCTTTCTTCTTGTGCATTAGAGCCTCCTGGTTTGTGAACATGCTTAATTTGCTTCCACTATACCATGGAACGAGCCGGTTCGCGAAACAAGATGCATTTATTTCATAATCATGGGAAAAGCTAATGCATGAGGCGGTGCAATCCGTGCAATTTGTGACAGATTACAAAACACCCGAGTTTTTTAACGAACCGTTGATGTTCCGCTAATCTTGCCTTAATGTTCGGAAGCTAACATAAGACCTGACCCCAAAACAGGAAAGGAAGCTGTGACAAATGATACTGTATCAACTGGCCAAGCGGCTCGAGCAGCGCAAGCGGCTGCAGCAAACGATCGACGTGACGGACGGGGATGTCAAGGCATTAATTACGCAGAAAGAACAAGTGGAAGAGCAGCTGCACACGCAAGCGGCCGTATGGTCCGAAGAAGGACAGGACGAATTTCTTCTGGCCAGCCTGACGCCGGATAACGAATGGCTCCAAGACACGATGCATTAAGCAGAAAATGGGACAACGGTTCCGTTTTCTTTTTTTTGTGTTGAAAAGGGAATCGGTGTAAAATAGGGGGAACTACGCCCATGCCGGATGCGCACCATATAGGCGCTTCAGGGCCTGGTAACCGAATGCAAAGAGGGTCCAAACATCGACATGAACATTGTGTTATCCACTTTAAACGCGAAATACATTCATACGTCGCTTTCGCTGCGTTATTTGAAATCGTTCAGCCGGAACGAATTTCCGAATATCGATATCGTCGAATATACGATTAAAGACCCCGCGATGAACATCGTTTCCGATCTGTACCAGCGGAAGCCGGACGTCGTCGGGTTTTCATGCTATATCTGGAACATCGAGGAAACGATTACGGTCATCGGGATGCTGCGCAAAATTATGCCGGAGCTGACGATCGTCCTCGGAGGTCCGGAGGTGTCGTACGACACGGAGTTTTGGATGGAACGCATCCCCGAGGTCGATTTCATCGTCGTCGGCGAAGGGGAGGAGACGTTCCTTCACTTGCTGAAGGAGCTGCGGGGAGACCGCGCGCTATACAGTGTGTTCGGCGCGGCCTACCGCAAGAACGGGCGCGTGATCGTCAACCCGCCGCGTCCCAAGCTTCAGCTGGATGCCATTCCTACACCGCACCGCTTCGCGGAGGACCAGCCGTCGCTGGCCAACCGCGTCGTTTATTTCGAGACGAGCCGGGGCTGCCCGTTCAGCTGCCAGTTCTGCCTTTCGTCCATCGAAGTGGGCGTACGGTATTTCGATATGGAGCGGACGAAGAGCGATCTGCTTTACTTAATCGAGTCGGGTGCGAAGCTGATCAAGTTCGTGGACCGGACGTTCAATATCAAGCGGGAATACGCGATGGAGATTTTTGAGTTCCTGATTCAAAATCATCGCGGCTGCGTGTTCCAATTCGAGATTACCGCGGACATTATGCGGCCCGAGGTGCTGGATTATCTCGCGGAGAACGCACCTCCTGGCATCTTCCGGTTCGAGATCGGCGTACAGTCGACGAACGACCTCACGAACAGCCTTGTGAAGCGCCGCCAAAATTTTGCGAAGCTGACACGGACCGTCACGAAGGTGAAGGAAAGCGGGAAGATCGATCAGCATCTTGATCTCATCGCGGGATTGCCGGAGGAGGATTACGGCTCGTTCCGCAAAACGTTCAACGACGTGTTCGAGCTAAGGCCGGAGGAGCTGCAGCTCGGCTTCCTGAAGATGCTGCGTGGCACGGGGATGCGCCACGATGCGGATAAGTACGGTTACGTTTATATGGACCGCGCCCCTTACGAGATCCTCGGCAACGACATCCTTCCGTTCTCCGACCTGATCCGGATCAAACGGGTGGAGGACGTGCTGGAGAAATATTGGAACGCGCACCGGATGGACCATACCGTCGAATATTTAATCTCTAAGGAATTCCCTTCGGCCTTTGATTTTTTCCAGGCGTTTGGGGATTACTGGGAGGGCAGAGGCTGGCAGAAGATCGGACACCAGCTGGAGGATCTGTTTACGCGGCTTCAGTCCTTCCTGGAGCACCGGGGCACGCCGGACATGGATGTAATTCAGGGGCTCATGAAGCTGGATTACTTCCTCAATCATAAATATAAGCCGCGCAAAATCTGGTGGGACTTTACCCTGGACAAGTCCCGGCAGGCCGACTATATGCTTCGGCTGGCCGAGCAGCCTGGCTCCGTATCGGAGTCGTTCGCGGCGCTGGGGCTCGAGGAGAAGGAGCTGCACAAGCACGCGATGATCGAGGTGCTGCCGTTCTCGCTGGAGCATTACCTGCAGGAGGGAGAGACGGACCGGTCGCAGCCGCAGCTGCTCGTCGTTTATTATCCGCCGGACGGCTCGGCGCGGGTGCGGACGTTCCTGGCGGATCTCGAGCCGGCCTCGCCGACCGTCGGAGGTTCAGTACAGCCCACAAAACGGCCGACGGCCGGGCGTTAATGAATGCAGGTTCGCTACAAAGGAACCTAGGTTCAGTAGCGTAGTGCCGGGCGCCAAGCGACAGGCTGTAGTGAACTTCCAGGTACATGGAGCGTACGCAGGCTCACTAGTAAGGAACGGAGGTTCAGTACAGCCCGCAAAACGGCCGACGGCCTGGCGTTAGTGAATCCAGGTTCGCTACAAAGGAACCTAGGTTCAGTAGCGTAGTGCCGGGCTGCCATGTAATAGACCGTAGTGAACTTCCGAGTACATAGAGCGTTCACAGATACACTAGTAACTGGAACGTATAGTGGTTCACTAGTTACGAACGGATCGTTCTTTTTTTAAGCCGGGTTTAAGCTTTCTGTCACAGCCTTGTCATAACTTGGGGATACACTAGCTCATGAAAGATTACTTTGAACGACCGGGAGGTCTATCCAAATGAGCATGAAAAAGACATGGATCACCGTTTCTCTGGGCGCATTGATTGCCGCCGCTTCGGTGGGTACGGCATTCGCCGCGGATGGCGGCATGGCTCCGGCTGCGGATCAGACGGCGGCGAAAACGGCCAAGCACGCCGCCGCCAAGCAGGCGAAGCAAGCCAAGAGGCAGGCAGCCAAACAAGCGAATCAAGCCAAGAAGCAGGCAGCTAAGCAAGCAGCCAAGGAAGCGGCCAAGCAGGCCAAGCTAGAGAAGAGAGCGTCAGCCAAAGGGCTTACGGCCGAGCAGCTGACGGCCCAGGCGAAGGCCCGCCAAGCGGCGTTGGAGGAAAAGGCGAAGGCTGCTGGCAAGACGGTCGAGCAGTATAAAGCCGACCAGAAGGTAGCCTATCAGGCCAGACTGGAGAAAGCGGCCCAAGCCAAAGGCCAGACGGTCGAGCAGTACCTTGCGGCGCAGAAGGCGAAGCGCGAGGAGCTGCAGCAGAAGGCGAAGGCGGCAGGCTTGACGGTGCAGCAGTACCAGCAGCAGCAGAAAGCCCAGCGCCAAGCTGCTTATGAGGCGAAGCTGGAAGCGAAAGCGAAGAGCAAGGGTCTTACTATCGAGGAGTACAAGCAGCAGCTCGCGGCGAAGAAGAAGCCGAAGGCGTAAGTTCCCGATCGAAGCGGGGGAAACGTTGAAGAAGAAGGGCCGGTACCCGAGGGGACCGGTCTTTTTAAGTTGATAAGACTTTATAAATTTTTGCAGCTTAATAGCTTCGAATCAACCTTGATAAACGCGCTGGTCCTTGTAAGACAAGGACGGTGCAGCCGTTTATCCTGGCTTGCGGCAGCAAAAAAACGTCCGGAGGACCGGACGTTTTTGCAATGGAAAGGCTATGGCAAATAGCTGCGGAGAACGGTCATGCTGCCGTCCAGCGAATAGTCGCCCAAATTGGCGGGAAGCAGGTAGCATTCACCCGGCTTTACCCGAAGCTCGCCGTCCGCCCAGCGAATCGTGCCTTCGCCGTCGCAAATGATGTGGATCACGAAGCTGTCCGTCGTCGTTTGCAGCTTCCATTCGCCGCTCACCCGGCCCTTCTCCGTCACGAAGAACGGAGAGCGCGCTAACGTCAGCCATTCGCCGGAAGCGTTCAGGTCCGTTTTCATGTAGGTTGCCCCGGCGCCTTCATAAGCAATGACGTTCAGCGAGTCCTCGACATGAAGCTCGCGTGGCTTGCCATCCAGTCCGAGACGGCCGTAATCGTAGAGTCGGTAAGTGCTGTCGGAGTTTTGCTGAATCTCCGCTACGAGAACGCCCGCACCGAGCGCATGTACCGTTCCGGCCGGAATGTAGAACGAATCGCCGGCTTCCACCGTCACTTCGTTCAAAGCATCCATGATGCGGTTCTCTTCGATCGCTTGGGCGAGCCGCTCCCGGGTTACGCCGTCCTTCAAGCCGTAAATGATCTTGGCGCCGGGCTTGGCGTCGAGAATGTACCACATCTCGGTCTTGCCGAGCTCTCCGGCGGGCAGACGGTCGTAATCGTCCGTCGGATGCACCTGCACGGATAGATCGTCCTGGCAATCCAGCAATTTGATCAGAAGCGGGAAGCGGCCGTTTTTCTTGGAAAAGCCTTTGCTGCCGAAGAACGCTTCGCCGTACTGCTCCCGTATTTGGTCCAGGCCCATGCCGGCTAGCTCGCCGTTCACCACCGAGGTCGTTCCGTTCGGATGGTCGCCGATCATCCAGCCTTCTCCGATGTGGCCCTCCGGCAGCTCGAGACCGAACTGCGCAAGCGCGCGGCCGCCCCATACTCTCTCTTTGAATTCCGGTTTACATTGCAGCGGATATGGTTTCAACGCTCTCCCTACTTTCTGCTATCTGTCTGGTTTACTACAGCGATTATATCAATCAATCTGCCGTTTTTCTACCGCAATCAGATAGGGAGGGCTGTTTTTCTGGTTGACAAAACGGACCTGCAGCGACTGATACAGACGCTGCGGAAGCTCCGCGGCCCAGCGTTCCACCGCTTCCGCCTCCGCTTGGCCTCCAGGGTGGCCGGTATACAATACGATCGTGATGATGCCTCCCTTGCGAAGCAGGCGGGCCGCTGCATCGAGCGCTGCAATCGTGGTGTCCGGCCGAGTGACGGTAGCATGGTCCTGCCCGGGCAGGTAGCCGAGATTGAACATGACCGCGGCCACGCTTCCATGCTGCTCGGCCGGTACCGCTTCCAGCATTTCGTCGTGGCTGCGCAGATGGAGGCGCACGTCGCGGTCCCCCAGCCGCTCCTTGGCGAGGCGGCCCGAGGTTTGCTCCAGCGCCTCCGCCTGAATATCGAAGGCGTGAACCGTACCGGAAGGTCCGGCGAGCCTTGCCAGGAAGGCGGTATCCACGCCGTTGCCCGCCGTAGCGTCGACGGCCGTCTCGCCCGGCTGCAGCCGTTCCTCTATCAATTTATGAGCGGTGCTGAGAATCGATAAAAATCCCACTTCGTTACGCCTCCGAGCTGTCTTATTTCTTCGTTGAAAGCCAAGCCGCCAGCGTTTCCACTTCTTCCGCGCTGAGCGCATCTTTGAACGAAGGCATCACTTTGCCGCCTCCGTTAATTTGCTCCGCAATTTGCGCTTTAGTTTTCCTCTCGCCGATCTTGGTTAAGTTGGGGCCGACGCCGCCTTCCAAATTGCCGCCATGGCAAGCCATGCAGTTTTCCTTAAAAATCGGCTCGGCCTTGGCGGCTACATCTGCCGCGGCCGGCTTTGGCGCCGGCTGCGGCGCGGGAGCTGGCGCCTTCGGTTGCTCCGCCTGCGGCGGGGCGCTTGGCTTCGCGGCGGCTGCGCTGTCCGGCTTCGCGGGCTCCGGCGCCGGCTTCGCCTGCGGCTGGGCCGCTTCCGCCGGCTTCGCGGCGGCTACCGGCGCCTTCGGTACCTCCGCCGGCGCGGCCTCCTGCTTCGGCGCAGGTGCAGCTGCCGGCGGAGCCGCCTCTTTCGGCGCCGCACTTGGCGCCGGCGGCGTGCCCCCGACCGTTCCGGCGCTTGCTGCCGCATCCGCCGCGCGGCTGCCGCCGCCCGCTTCACTGCCGGGGCCCGTCTTGCCGGCACCGCTCTCCGCCTTGGGCGGCGCGGCCAATCCCGCGTCCTTGCCCGGGGCGGCCGTCTGACCCGGCGGCGTATCAGGCGCAGCCTGCTTTTGGCTGCAAGCTGCCGCCATGACGACCAGCGCTCCGATCATGACAATCATCCAACCTTTATTCTTCATGGGCACCAGCTCCTTTGTTTACTCTCGATGAAGTAAACGCGCCCGTGCCCGGTTCGGTTCATGCGCCGGAAAATAAAGCGCCCTGCGCTTGCGCGCAAGGCTTAAGGGGTCCAGAGCTTGCCTTGCCATGTGTCGCGGCGGGCGAGCTCTTGATCGAACGCATTGAGCACTTCCCACTTCTTGAGGCTCCACATCGGTCCGATCAAAAGCTCCCGAGGCGCATCACCCGTCAACCGGTGAACGATCATGTCCGGAGGTAAAAACTCCAGAGTATCCACCACGAGCTTCACATATTCGTCTTTCTCCAGGAACTGAAGAAGCCCGGCTTCGTACTGCTTCACCATCGGCGTTTTCTTCATTAAATGAAGCAAATGAATTTTTATTCCTTGAACATCCATCCGGGCGACGGCGCGGCCGGTTTCAAGCATCATCTCATGCGTTTCCTGCGGGAGCCCGTAAATGATATGGGCGCACACCCGAATTCCGTGTCTTCGCAGCTTGGCCACCGCATCGAGATAGCACTGCGTATCATGGGCCCGGTTGATGAGCTCCGAGGTTCGCTCGTGCACCGTCTGAAGTCCCATCTCGACCCATAGATACGTTCTTTGGTTCAGCTCCGCCAAATACTCCACAACATCGTCCGGCAGACAATCGGGCCTTGTGGCGATGGAAAGTCCGACGACCCCGGGCTGCTGGAGGATCGCTTCATAATATTCGCGCAGCTCCTCCACGGGAGCGTAGGTGTTGGTATAGGCTTGGAAATAGCCGATATAATGGGCCTCGGGCCATTTTTGATGCTGCAGGTCCCGGATTTTGTTGAATTGGGTGACAAGATCGTCGCGGCGGCTGCCGGCAAAATCGCCGGAGCCTCTGGCACTGCAGAACGTGCATCCGCCGGCTGCGATCGAGCCGTCCCGGTTCGGGCAGGTGAAGCCCGCATCCAGCATGACTTTGAATACCTTGCCGCCAAACTGATTTCGCATCTCGTAATTCCAGGTATGAAAACGTTTATCCCCCCATAAACGGGGCTCTACCGTTGTGTTTTGCATCTCGTGTACACCTTCTTCCTATAAAACAAGCTCCGGTATAAACCGGGCTACCGATATATTTTAACGGAAAACGCAGCAAATAGCGAACTTCTTTCCATAGCAACATCCACCTATCTTCAGACGGGATAGGAACTTGCGGCAAAGCCCATGCTATGGTTGCAGCACACTACAGCAAGGCAGAAGGGAGCCAACTTCGACATGAACAAGTTTACCAAGACGGCAGCGGCTTTGGCATTGACGGCAGCTCTGGGTTTTAGCGGTCAAGCATTCGCGGAAACCACCCCTACGGGAACGGCCACCACTTCTTCTACGACAGCGGGGACCGGTACGTTGAATCCGACGGCAACGACTACGACGGACGGCACCGGGGTCAGCACCACAGCAACGACGACGGGTACGACCGGAACGACTGCAACCGGTACGACCGGCACTTACGGTACTACGGGTACGACCGGAACGGGTGCATACGGCACAACCGGAACAGGCACTTATCCTACCAACACCACCAATCCCGCAACCAATACGGCTAATACCGTCCGGAATTACAGCAACAATATGCTGGACCGGATGAACACTTATACTACCCCGACGGACCGTACGGGATACGGGTACGGCGGCAACTATAACACGACTTCTTACCGCGCTTATGCCGACGGCACGACTCGGACGGGAACGGGTTGGGGTTGGCTCGGACTGCTGGGTCTGATCGGACTTGCAGGTCTCCGCGGCCGTAACCGTGACGAAGGCAATATCCGATAATTCCCGCTTCCATGGTTAGAAGGAAGCGGGGCGTTTTAAGAACCGGCCGCGTCTGCCGCAGCAGCCCGGCCGGTCTTTCTTTTATCCGCAAATGGGAGTATAATCGATCAAGACATTAAGCAGTGGAGGAAAGATAGTCATTATGCGGTTAAGAGGACGTAAAGGAATTATAGAAGCGCTGGAGGCCCAGCCCGAACTGGTTGTGCTGGAGGCCGAGCGGTATCGCGGCCGATGGTCGGAGCTGTTCGGCAACGACCGGCCGATCCATGTGGAGCTTGGAATGGGCAAGGGGCGGTTTATCAGCCAGCTGAGCGCGCTCAATCCGCAAATCAATTACATAGGCGTGGATATGTATGATGAGCTGGTCCGGAGAGCCAGCGAGAAGGCGAAGCTGTCCCGTGAGGAGCACGACGGCGATCTTTCGAATCTGCGGCTCGCGCGGTATAATATTGAAGCGATTGAACGGATGTTTGCCAAGGATGAGATCGAACGCATTTATTTGAATTTCAGCGATCCGTGGCCGAAGAAGAAGCATGCCCGTCGCCGCTTGACGCATGCGAATTTCGTGAACAAGTACCTGGAGATATTGAACTCTCGCGGACAAATCCACTTTAAGACCGACTCCCAATCGCTTTTCGAGTTTTCCCTCAATTCCTTCGCAGATCTCGGGCTTCGGATGCGCCATATTTCCTTAAACCTTCATGCGGAAGGCGCGCGGACCGACCTGGTCATGACCGAATATGAGACCAAGTTCTTCGAGCGGGGCGAACCGATTCACCGGCTGGAGGTCGTCGTAGGGGAAGAGGCGCTGGCCGAGCATCTTAAGGCCCTTAAATCTTCCGATGAGGACAAGGAGCAAGAGTAGCTTCCAATACTAATAAACACAGCCCTTGAAGCTCTTCGAGAAGAGATCAAGGGCTGTTTGGCTTATTTTCTTAAAATGTTCATAACGGCCTGCGGGCAATTGGCCGGATTGTATCCGGCCGCAGCTCCCGTGAGCAGCTGCCGCTGCTGCACGACGTCCGGATAGCGTTCGATCAGGAGCTGGAGCCAGTGGTCGATCGTCTCAGCCGATTTGATCTGCTCCCCGAAGCCGTGCTGGGTGAAATACTGGAGATTCTCTTCCTCCTGCCCAGGGATCGGCTTGTAGAAAAGCATCGGAATCCCTTTGGTGAGTCCTTCCGTACAGGTCATGCCGCCTGGCTTCGTAATCAGCAGATCGGAAACGTCCATCCATTTATCGATTTCCTTCGTAAAACCGAGAAGGCGGATATTCGGATGACGGAACCGCTCGTCCGCGCTTAACGTCGACAATGCTTTTCCATTGCTGCCCAGGCAGACGACAAGCTGAATCCGGTCCCGCCACCGGGTTAGGTGATTCAGGAAGTTTTCCTGCTTCACAAGCCCCCATCCCCCGCCCATCACAAGCACGGTAGGCAGCGGCTGCAGGCAGAAGGCCGCGCGAAGCTCTTCCCGGTTATGCTGCGCCCAGAAATTCGGGTGAACGGGAATTCCCGTCACTTCGATGCTGCTTTCGGGAATCCCCCGGCGAAGCAGCTTCTCCTTTACTTCATTCGTAGACACCAAATATTTGTTCACTTCACGGCTGACCCAGGTCCCATGGACATCGTAATCCGTAATGACGGTGCATAAAGGGACATCCAGACCGATTCGCTTCAAGCGGCTGATGACGGCGCTGGGAAAAGGATGCGTGCAGATGATCGTGTCCGGCTGCAGCTGACGGATGATTTCCGCCGTCTGGGCGTAAAATATCCGGTGCAGCGCAAGCTGCGTCAACCGGTTGAGCGATTTTTTATATTGAGTTCGGTACATCAGACCGTACAGCTTCGGCTGGGTCGTTACCGTTTTACGGTATGCCGTGAAGATCAGCGGTGCCAGCGTCGGATGCAGGAACGATCCGAGCTCAAGAACGCGGGTCTGCACATCGGGAGCAAGCATGCGAAGGCTGTCGGACAATGCATGGGCCGCTTGCGTATGGCCGGCGCCGAACCCTTCGGATAACAATAAAACCCTCTTTTTCCGCATAATGCTTCACCCTACCTTGCCAATGGGAATCCACCAGATTTGCCTGATGCTGCCGTTCTAGCTGAACACGGCAACGGCCATCAGCGCCGTTCCCGACCCGATTAAGGAGCCTGCCAGGCAATCGGACGGGTAGTGCAGTCCTAAATATATACGCGATAAGCCCACAAGCAATGCCAGCGGCAGCAAAATAATAGCGACGCTCGAGCCGATGAACATCAGCGGCACCGCTACGGAGAAAACGGCCGTCGTATGGCCGGAAGGAAAAGAATGGTCCGTGAGCGGGTTCTTGCATGTTACGGTATCGGGTAGTACAAGATAAGGGCGAAGCCTCGGATATTTCTTCTTTATGATGGCGACGGGCAGGTGGCTGACGGCCAGTGCTGCGCACATTTCGAAACCTGCGGTCCGCCAGTCGCCCCGGGCGAATATGGCCAGACAAAGCGCCAGCATGATCGTGGCGGTTGCGCCGCCGAGGTGCGTAATCGTATTGAAGAAACGGTCCAGGGCTGTATGATGCATTTTTTGATTCACCAAGCAAAACATCCGGTTCTCATGGTGCTGAAGCCAGCTCAAAACACGGCTCAAACCAAAGCGCCTCCTTGCAGTGGGGATAAGCTCTCGCATTCGTTCATATATTTGAGTATACCGGGTAAATGTTAATAGAACATTATCAGAATATAAAGAACGATTTAATGTTGTATTGACGTTCTCTTAACACTCCTTCGTTACAATAGCTGTGAAAGAATTGTGAACGTTTGTTTGTCCCTTTTGCTGCGACGAAATTGTTTTTGTAACAAAATTTTTTGTTTATCATTAAACGGAAGACAGAGTATGTGCCGGAGAGTTCACGTGTTGCATTTGAAATCGGATTAATTCCTATATATTAGTTCAAATTCGATAAATCCGTTTTCAAGAGCGGCCGAAGGCATATACTGCTGATTCGGAGCCTGCTCGAACAAACGCCATAAGCCCTTTTGTTTCAACAAACAATGAGGAGGTTAATTATGAGAGTAGCCCTGTTTACGGATACTTTCGTACCGGATGTGAACGGTGTAGCCAAGACGCTGGGCCGGTGGGTGAAGTACTTGGAGTCGCGCGGCGCCGAATGCAAAGTGTTCGCACCCCAAAGCACAGCCGCAGCCGATACGGAGCAATGGATGGTGGAGAGATTTTACAGTATTCCCTTCCTATTATACCCCGAATGCCGGATGGCCATCCCCAACCCGGTCAACCTCGGGAGAACGCTCCGCGCCTTTGCGCCGGATCTCATC
This sequence comes from Paenibacillus gyeongsangnamensis, assembly GCF_027533625.1. GTDB lineage: Bacteria > Bacillota > Bacilli > Paenibacillales > NBRC-103111 > Paenibacillus_G > Paenibacillus_G gyeongsangnamensis. Next base: position 137,023 of record NZ_JAQAGZ010000005.1, read on the forward strand.
CATGTGGCGACGCCGTTTAACCTTGGCCTCTTAGGGCTGCATTACGCCAAACGCAATCATGTGCCGATCGTCGCTTCCTATCATACGAATTTCGACCAATACTTATCCTATTATAAGCTTCCTTGGATGGAACCGATGCTGTGGAAATACATGCTCTGGTTTCATCAAGAATGCCGCAAAATTTACGTTCCTTCCGAATCCACCCGAAGCCATCTGCAGGAAAAAGGGCTGAGGCATCTGGAGATCTGGTCCAGGGGGGTGGAGGTGCACCGGTTTCATCCGCTGGTCGATCGGCCGCAGGTGCTGCGCTCCTTGAGCATCGACCCAGCCAAGTTCGTTTTGCTTTATGTGGGCAGGCTTGCGCCGGAGAAAAGCACGGATGTGCTTCTGCAGGCGTTTGACGCCCTGCCGGAGCGGATCCGCGCGAATGCCCATTTGGTCATCGCCGGGGATGGTCCGCTTCTGAAGCCGCTGCAAGAGCAGCACGGGGAGCGGGAGGACTTGACGTTCACCGGCTTCCAGCAGGGGAAAGCGCTGAGCGACCTGTACGCGGCAGCCGATGCGTTCGTCTTTCCGTCGGCGACCGAAACGTTCGGCAACGTGGTGCTGGAGGCGATGGCCTCCGGGACTGCCGTGATTGGAGCGAGAGCGGGCGGTGTAGCTGACAATATTCGGCATGGGCAAACAGGTCTGCTTTGCGAGCCGGGGAACGTGGCGGGATTTGTCGAAGCCGTCGTACGGCTGTATGATGACGCGTCCCTGCGGGAACGGCTGGCTTTTGAAGGAAGAAGCTACAGCCTGCGTCAATCGTGGGATGAGATTTTCGGCCGGTTGTTCGACAGCTATCTGGAGGTGCTTGCGCAGGAGCCTCTGAAGGTTTTTTCCAGCGGACGCTTATAAAAAGAATGAAAATCGATGAAAATAAGAGTTAAAAAGAGGGAAGGCGGAGCGTCTGAGCGAAATTCCCCTCGTTTTACCGTAATTGGATGCTCATGCGTGGCGAAGAGAGCGCCCATGAGATTTGACAAAACGGGCTAAACAGAGGAAAATCATATACGGCAACCCGCACAACCCAATAAACGCCAACGAATGAAATGAATAAGCACAAACAGAGACGAAACAAGGGGTACATACAAAAAAAGGGGGATATTTCATGCTGGACAGTATACTGTTAGGTATCCAGATTGTGATCGCGATGATCGGTGCCTACCAGCTGGTTCTGACGTTTTTCGGTTGGTACCGACGCAAGAATAAAGCCGAGCATGCACCGCAAAAAACGTTTGCCGTGCTGGTAGCGGCTCATAACGAGGAGCAGGTCGTCGGCGCACTGATCGAGAACCTTAAAAACCTGGATTATCCGAAAGAACTCTATGATATATTCGTGATTTGCGACAATTGTACGGACCGAACGGCGCAAATCACCCGCGACCATGGCGTTCATGCCATGGAACGCCACAATGCGAAGCTGCGGGGCAAAGGCTATGCGATCGAATGGATGCTCAAGGAAATGTGGAAGATGCCCCGCCAGTACGATGCCGTCGTCATGTTCGACGCCGACAATCTGGTGAGCACCGATTACCTGAAGCACATGAACAACGACTTGTGCAACGGGTCCAAGGTCATTCAGGCTTACCTGGATACGAAGAACCCGCACGATTCCTGGATCACGGCCGCTTATGCGGTCACTTACTGGTACTGCAACCGTCTATGGCAGCTGCCTCGGACAAACCTCGGCCTCGCCAACTACTTGGGAGGTACAGGCATGTGCTTCGACTCCAATCTGCTGAAGGAAATGGGCTGGGGAGCGACAAGCCTTGTAGAGGATTTGGAGTTTACGATGCGCTGCGTGCAGCGCGGCGTCAACCCGACATTCAACTATGACGCCAAGGTGTTCGACGAGAAGCCGCTGACGTTCAAGGCTTCGGCCCGCCAGCGTCTGCGCTGGATGCAGGGGCACTTCGAGGTAGCCCGCCGCTATTTCTTCCCGCTGTTCTGGCAGGGGATCAAGGAAGGCAGCTGGTCGAAGATCGATACGGCCGTCTATGCGCTCAACGTATACAACCTGTTCATCGGCTCGCTCGTAACGGTAGTGCTCTGGATCGACGTGACGCTTCCGGGCCTGCCGCGATTCACCTCGCTTTATCAGATTTCGCCGATGTTCTTTGCCGCCTTTTCCGTGCTGACCTATGCGCAGTTCGTTATCGCACTGGTCCTCGAGAAAGCGCCTTGGAAATCTTATAAATATCTGGTTACGTTCCCGCTGTTCCTGCTGTCTTGGTGGCCGATCACGTTCTATGCGTTCTTCACCCAAAACAACAAGCAGTGGAGCCATACGGAGCACACCCGGGTCATCCGGCTGGAGGATGTGCAGAGCAAACAGGCGAGCTGACGCCGGCGATCAACAACGGGTTGACACGGAAGCGTAAATAATGATATAGTATTTCAGTGCGAAAGAAGAAGCGCCCGCTTCTCACCTGACCGACCTTGCGTTGGCTGGTTATGACTAGAGTGAAGTTATTCCTTGTATTCGAGCCAAGTTCGAATGAAGATCACTTGACCAACAGGACGTGGGCGTATGGCGCCTACGTCTTTTTTTGTACAATCCTTTGGAGGTGGCTGGTCATAAGTACAGATCACATCATTAACGATGATATTCGGGCGAAGGAAGTTCGTCTGATCGGGGCTGACGGCGAACAGCTGGGTATCAAACCGATTCGTGAAGCTCTGCAGATTGCAGGAGAAGCTAACCTGGATCTCGTGAATGTCGCTCCGACGGCAAAGCCGCCGGTATGCCGCATCATGGATTACGGGAAGTTTCGCTACGAAACGCAGAAGAAAGAAAAGGAAGCCCGTAAGAACCAGAAGATCGTGGAACTGAAGGAAGTACGCCTCAGCGCGACGATCGACGAGCACGATTTTCAAACGAAGCTTCGTAATGTCGTGAAGTTTCTTAACGAAGGCGATAAGGTGAAGCTGAGCGTTCGGTTCCGCGGCCGGGAAATTGCCCATGCCGAGATCGGACAGCGCCAATTGGAGCGTATGGCTACCGAAGTGGAAGAGCTGTGTATCGTTGAACGCAGACCGAAGCTGGAAGGCCGCAGCATGATCATGATCCTGGCACCGAAGCCGCAATAAAAGCACGAACGAATACTTAAGGAGGAACACACCATGCCTAAAATGAAAACTCACAGCAGCCTGAAAGATCGTTTCAAAATCACAGGTACAGGTAAAGTAAAACGTTACAAAGCGTACAAAAACCACCTGCTGTCCGGTAAATCCGCACGCCAGAAGCGCGTTCTCGGAACGAACCCGGTTATGGCTCCAGGCGACGTAAGACGCTTGAAGCAAGGGCTTGCTAACATTAAGTAATTTCGGGTAGACCTGGGATATTCATCTAACATTCATGGAGGTAGATTGTCATGGCAAGAGTTAAAGGCGGTTTTATCCGCACTCGTCGTCGTAAGAAAATCTTGAAGCTTGCAAAAGGATACTTCGGTTCCAAACATAGATTATTTAAAACCGCTAAAGAGCAGGTTATGAAATCCCTGCTGTACGCATACCGTGACCGCCGTCAGAAAAAACGCGACTTCCGCAAATTGTGGATCGTCCGGATCAACGCGGCTGCTCGCCAAAACGGCTTGAGCTACAGCAAGCTGATGCACGGCCTGAAGCTGGCCGGTGTAGAAGTGAACCGCAAGATGCTGGCGGACCTCGCGGTAAACGACATCAACGCATTCAATACGTTGGCTGACACGGCTAAGCAAAAAGTGAACGCTTAGTTCAGCGTCCGACGTAAGCCGCCGGGATTCCCGGCGGCTTTTTTGCGTTTAGATCCTGCCGCAGCCTCTCCACTTAAAATAATCCTAACAATTAGACTGAATTGGAGCCATAACCTCATCGGTTCCTAATATTTACCCAATACTTTTTGAAAAAACACATGGTATGATGGTCTATGAATATCAAAATCGGATCACTCGCCATCGGTTCGGGCGACTTGATCGTTTTTTAATAAAATTTTAGTAGCATTAAACGGTTGATAAAAGTAAAATAGTTCTATAGAACTATTATTTTCGACTTTTTGTGATTCTTTATTACTATGATCGGGCGACGAGAAAGATAGGTGATGAATATGGGAGCAAACGATAAAATAAAGGTCTTGCTTTCAACCGAAGGTACCTATCCGTATCATCAAGGCGGAGTAAGCACTTGGTGCGATCTCTTGGTCCAACGTATGCCCGATGTTGATTTTATTATATATAGTATTCTGGCTAATCCGTTCGTCACGCAGAAATTCCCTGTGTCCAGCAATGCTTCAATTATCAAAATTCCGTTATGGGGCACGGAGGAGCCTAGCGAGCACCTCGACGTACCTTTTTCCCGCATCTTGGAATCCAAGAAACGTACGGATGACGAGAATATCAGAAAGCACTTTCTTCCCTTATTTATCAAGCTGGTGGAGGAAATCGTCCGGCCGCAGAAAAATCCTGCGCAATTCGGACTTTTGCTGCTGTCGCTGCAGGATTATCTGCAGGTGTATGAATATAAGGCAACCTTCAAATCCGAATTGGTTTGGGAACAATATAAAGCCCATCTGCTTAGATTATGCGGAGATTCTGCCAATCGGATCAGCCAACCGGATATTTACGGAATGATTCAAAGCTTGGGCTGGTTATATCGCTTCCTGAATATTGTGAATACCCCGGTACCGAAAGTCCATGTTACCCATTCCTCCGCTTCGGGCTTCTGCGGCATTCCATGCGCCATTGACAAGCTGCGCAACCGTACGCCGTATTTATTGACCGAACACGGAGTATATTTGCGGGAGCAATACTTGTCCTTGGGCAAGAGGGAGAGGGAGTACTCTTCCTTCTTAAGCACGTTTCTAATCCGATTTATCCAGTCGGTTGTCAGCCTGAATTATTACACTGCGGACCAGGTATCACCGGTATGCGGTTATAATACCCGCTGGGAAACCCGGTTAGGTGTGTCGCAGCGGAATGTGAAGGTTATTTATAACGGTGTGGACAATACGGTGTTTACCGATACGCCCAGCGAGCCTCACGCAAAGCCTACGGTTGTCAGCATAGCCAGAATCGATCCTTTAAAGGATATCCTTACTTTAATCCGATCGGCGGCTAAGGTGAAGGAATCCATTCCGGATGCACAAATCATTATATACGGCTCCGTATCTGTGCCTTCCTATTATGAAGAATGTCTGGCGTTACGGGAGCAGCTCCAGCTGCAGGAGACGGTCATCTTTGCGGGCCATACCAGTAATATGGCTGCCGCCTACCAAAGCGGCGATCTTGTTGTGCTGTCCAGTATTTCGGAGGCATTCCCATACTCGGTCGTAGAGGCGATGATGTCGGGAAAAGCCATTGTTTCCACCGATGTCGGCGGAGTGAAAGAGGCGGTTGGAGAAGCGGGTATTCTGGTTTCGCCCCGAGACCCCGACGCCTTGGCCGAGGGCATGGTCAGACTGTTGCAGAATGCGGAGCTACGGCATTCTCTCGGCCGCGATGGCCGTGAACGGGCGATGAACTTTTTTACGCTCGATAAAGTGCTTGATTTGCATCTTAAGAGCTACATCCGGCTGGCTGTTCGCGTTGAAGAACAGTGGACCCGGCAAACGGATGTGCCGAAACGGACCGCTTCGCTCGCCCGCCAGCGGCTTTATATGGAACGAGGCTATGCACTCGCTGCCAACGGCTTGGACCCTCAAGCGGTCGAGCAATTCAGGCATGCGGTGAATGAGGCTCCCGTTTCGGTACACGTACCGGTGATTTTGCTTGAAATTTCCTCCGCCTATAACCGTATGGGGAAATTTGATCTCGTATTTCAGGAATTGGAGAGGATTCAGGCTTTGACCGAATCTATAGAAGGCTTAGGACAGGGGGTTGCCTAGGGAGGGGGACGCGATTGTGAAAAAGTCCTTGTTCGGATATGATCCGAAGCAGGTTAAACAGTGGCTGGAAGAGCTTCGCGAGGATCACGTGAAGGCCAAATCCGCATTGGAGCAAGAAGTCATTGAAATACAGGCGGAAATTGAGGAGCTTCACCTGGAGATTGGGGAGCTTAAGCGGAAGAAGCCGGACGAAGCATGGGAGCAGGACTTGACCCGCGAATTGACGGATGCTCATCTCGAGCAGACGAAAGCCATCTTGAAGGCGATTAAAGAATTAAGCGACATAAAGAATAATCCAGCCGGCGACCGGCTTCATGATAAGGGGAGCGAAGAAGCGATTCAAAGGAATTTGATCGACAGACTGCAGGAGCTGCGATCCGGGCAAGAAAAGTAACGACGGGACGAGGAGGGGTAAATGATGGAGCGGGGCGCAGCAAATTTTCGGATGATTTGGTTCGGTTACAAGAAGAGCCAGGTACGTTCAACCATCCGAAGGCTAAAGCAGCTTCAGGATAGCGAGCTGCAAGCCTTACATGATCAAGCTGTGCAGCTAAGGATGGAACGGCAGCGGCTGCTCGCGCAACGTGATAAGCTGCTTCAGGAACGATCCCGGCATAACGACAGGGATTTGCAGGAGCTTGCATACCAGCGTCTGCCTAATGCCATCGAGGCGATGCTGCAGGGGGCGCTGCAAGAAAGCCAATCGATGGTTAGCCCTTCGTTCACGGCCTCTTCGGCGCCTCAGCATGAGCTTGTCACTGAAGAGCAGGCGTATGAGCAGATGTCCGCCGGCATCGAGGCGGCCGGATTGGAAGAACAGCCGCCGGTAAACGAACTGCGGCAGGCCAGCGACATGCCGGTTGCCGATCTGACCCTGCAGCAGCAAGAGATTGCAGCCCAAGCGAACAACGTGGTGCCTTTTCCAGCTAAAGCATTAGGCGATGCCTATGCTTCTCTTCTGACGACGGCTGACGGATTAACGCTGGAAACAACGGCTCAGGAGAAGCCCTTCGTTTCTGCAGGCACGAATTATTTCTTCGGGGATAAGCCCGTTCCCGCTTCGAAAGCGGTGGAGATGCCTGCAGCTGCATTCGAGGTTCAGGCCAAAGAGAACCCGTACCAAGGAGGTGCCGGCGGCAATTCGCAACCGACCGGGGAGGGAGGGCGTTCGCATTTTTGGGGAGAGATCGATGATTTTGTTGCCGCAGCCCCGGCGTTCGAACCCTCGTCTGCCCATGAATACGCTGCACCCGCGGACCCCGATCAAGTCCGTGCCGAAGCTCGCGCAGACGATGAGCCGAAGGAAAAAAGGGAAGAAGTTCAGGAAAGCTTGTCAGGAACCGAAGCCCGGCCCTCTGCCGACATCCATTCCCATGCGGAAGGCGGCAGCAAGGCCATCGATTCGGAAATTATGGCGATTCGTTACCGGTACATCGTCGGAAAGATCGTCGGGGAAGATTTATTCGGGCGGGATGGCCGAAAAATCGCCGGCCGAGGAGAGAAAATTACGCCGGAGCTGGTGGAACGGGCGGAACGCAACGGACTACTAGTCGAGCTTATTGTTCAAATGACAATTCCGGGACTTGGTGATGCATGAGTAAAGCCGATTATAGTCCAGCCGTTGCCTACCTTGAGGAACAGCCTGCCTCCGCGTTCGAGCAGTTAGTGGAGGCGGTTCTGGAGCGCAGGCGGCAGCCGGAAGACCGGTATGAGATCGCGGCTATCCTCGAATCGCTCGGTTGGAATGACGAACGGGCGGAAGCGGCCTTCGGTGTGGAAGATGTATTCGCCCTCGCAGACGAAATTTGGGATACCGTAAGCCAAAGGTTCGTATCCACCCCCTTTGAGCTTCAGGAGAAGCTCGGCGGAATCAGGCTGATCATGGAAGTCATCCGCAGCTTCTTGCGCGGACTGATCTTCGCGCTGCCCATGGCGATTTCCGTATTCGCGATGCTGACGCTCCGATTTTCATTATGGTCCTATGAAAGGCTATCCATTGATTTCGCTACGAGTATTGCGATCGGAACGATTCTGAGCTTCCTCACCGTAGGCGGATTTACGCAAGCAATAGCAAGAAGGGGCTTTTTTTATTTATCTCAGCATTATTATTATATGAGCCGAAAAATTACCTTTTACTTCATCCGCGTCGGGTTTCTGGCTTGTGCCTGCGTATCCGTCGTCATCTATCTTGCCGACGTGATCTTTAACTTGTACCCGTCCAGCATGTTTTGGATTATCGTGCTCTATTATTTCTTTCTGAATTCCATCTGGCTCTCGGTTACCGTGATGTACTTGCTTCGCAAAGAGCTGACGTTCACCGGGCTGATCGCTTGCGGGATCGCGATAGTGTACTTGCTCTTCAAAATTGTCGACATGCCGATTATTCAAGCTCAGCTCATCGCGGTATCGTTGGTATCCATTGCAGGGATGGGTTTGGCCTATTATTTTTTCAGGCAAGCGGAGAAGAAGGAAGAGAAGGGCATTGCCCCCAAATTGACCCGATTGTCCGTTATGGTATATGGGGTGATGCCTTACTTTATATATGGCTTCCTCTATTTCGCTTTCTTGTACACCGACCGCGTGATGGCATGGTCGACCGATCATGCTTGGGACCCGGACCAGCAGTACATGCCTTATTTCCTGTGGTTTCGAGGGCCCTATGAGCTTGGGCTGGACTTTGCCCTCTTGGTGCTAATGATTCCGCTTGGAATCAGCGAGGTTGTCGTCAGCAAGATGATGCGGGATCTGGAAACGAGTCAAAAGAGCTTTCTGGGGTTTGACACGCAGCGGATGAACGATCTGTACCGGTCGATGTATCTGAAGATGCTCGGGGTCATTTCCATTGCAAGCTTGATCAGTGCGCTACTGGTATACTGGGCCCTTATTTATTTCGATGATAAATATATGATTTATTACGGAAAACATTTAATTGCAGACGATGGCAGTCACGCGAGTTGGATTACTTGGTTCGTTTTTTACATTTCGTTGGCCGCTTATGCGATTCTATCCATCGGACTGATGAATGCGGTAATCTTGTTTTCATTATCGCAGCCGCAATTCGTGAACCGGGCGCTAGTCCCCGCGTTAGCCGTGAATGTGCTGACCGGCTTTTTGCTCACCCGCTGGGTTGATTATAGCTGGGCCGTGATCGGGCTGCTTCTTGGATCCGTCATGTTTGCCGTGCTTTCAACGCAAAACTTACTTAAAGTACTTAAGAAGCTGGATTATTATTTGTACGCGACATCTTGATGGTTTACATGTCGGAATGCTTTAGCCGGGAGGGACGTGCGCATGCAATACGACTCATTTGCCAATCAATTGTATCAGCTGAGTCATTACGCATTTGCCTTCTGGCTCTTATTCTGGGTTTGGCCGAAGCTGGCTTTCGTTGATTCGGGAAACGACCGGCTGGAACGAATGAGCAGCTTCTTCGTCAAGGCCTGCTGTTTTTATATTGTTTTGGGATACTTGCTTGTGCTGACAAGATTGTATGAGGTTCTGGCTTTAATTTTTATCGCGGGTATTATTGTTATTTTTCCGTATCTGCGCGGCAGCAAAGCGAATATCCGGGAGCAGGCTGTCAGCTTTATTAGATACCGGTTCTACGATGCTCTCGAAACGGGTTTTCGTTTAAAGCAGATTCTGGCCAAGCTTCGGGGCAAGAGCGAGCTGGCCGTAAAGAAGTATCGGAAGTACATAGCTTCTGGAAACCAGACGGCACATGAATCTGGGCCCAGACGACGGATTTACATATGGTTCGAGGCGATACTCAAGCATGCGCCCGCCTTGCTGTTGACGGGAGTGCTTGCCGGCGCTTGTTATATCCGGTTCTATGATGTGGTCATGCATGCGGCGCCTCCGCTTGCGGACTCCTACGTCGCTTTGGCCTGGATGAAATATATCGAACGGCGCTTGCTGTTTCAGGACGGGTTCTATCCCGCCGGCTTTCATATCATTCTAGCTTACTTGCACAAGTTTTCAGCGATCGACCAATTATATGTGTTGAAGGACAGCGGACCTGTCATGACGTTGCTAATTACCTTCAGCTTTTACATTCTGATCTCACGCTTTACCGGCAACCGGTATGCCGGTATTTTGGCGGCAGCGATTTACGGATGGTCCGGATATGTATTCTTGGACTACAGCTGGGAACGTCAGGTGGGGACGAACTCTCAGGAATTTTCCTTGGTATTCGTTCTGCCGGCAGTCTACTTTGCCATTCGCTACTTGCAGAGCGGGGCTCGGGATAAGCTGACGGCCATGCTGGCTGCCTGCTGTGCCGCAGGATTCGCTCATACGCTTGCTTATGGCTATTTGGCCATGGGAGTGGCGTGCGCGGTAGGGGCAGCGATCTGTTTATCGTTTAAAGCCTATTATAAGCGAAGCTTATGGATTGCCGTCGCCGGGGTGATCTCCGCAGCTGCTTCTTATGCGCAAGTGTTTTTGCATAAATTGATTGTGCTGTCGAAGCTGACGAAAACGGTGGACAATGATGCGGTCAACGAGTTTCTTAACGGAAGGGTAAACGTTCCTCCGGTTCCGTTAACCGTGTGGGATTATACGGCGGCCGCTGCAATTTTCGTGACTTTGCTCGGGGTTATCTTTACGAGAAAGCGCCGGGAGGAACGATTGCCCGAAGCGGCGATGGTCGTTTTTGGCATCTCCTCGTTTTTCCTCTATTGGTATGGAGGAGCAATCACGCATAGCGAGGTCATCAGCTCGCGGGTGGGCAATTTGTGGGGGATCGGAGCAACGCTTGGTATGGGAATGGGCATGGCAACGCTTTGGCGCGCGCTTGTTTGGATTCCATGGAGAAGATTTTGGGAGCCTGCACTGTGTCTAGTACTTCTTATATTCTTTCTACGTAGTTATCATCTGCAGCCTATTGTGCCTTATAAAATGGAATGGGAGTCAGGGGTGCGTCAATACTTGCGGATCGCGAGCGAATTCCGGCCCAAAACATGGACCATCTACTCGCAAGATGAGGGCTATGACTTGGTGCTCGGAAACGGCTTTCATCAATTTTTGCAAAACTTTGTTGACACGTACGATCCCCATGGCAAGGCTGATTTTCCGACCCGCAGAGGTGAAACCGAGCCGGACCGGAATATTGCGCCTAATGCGTTTGTGTATCAGGAGAAAACCGTCTTCCGGGTCTCGGAATCTCTTTCCTTCTATAAGAAGCTGCTGCCCAAATATGAAGCTAGAGAAAAAGCGAATGCCGAATTCGAGGCTTGGCTGAAGGAATATATGAAGACTCATCCCCGCCCGAAGGTATATTACGAGGACGAGCATCTGGTGATCTATCAGTTTACTTTGGATAAGGATCCTCTAGATAATCCCGATTCCATATGGAACGGGCCCGTACCGCTGCATCACGGGGAGGGATAGAAGGGGACGAATTCATTTGACCAGGAAAGGAGAGGCTGTCCGTGCTTAACGCGCTGACCGTAGATGTTGAGGATTGGTACATGACCAGCGACTTTGATATCCCGCATCAGGAATGGCACCGGTTCGAGGATCGTGTAGCGGGGAGCACCCGTATGCTGCTGGAATTATTCGAGAAGTATGAGGTCAAAGGCACTTTCTTCATTCTGGGTTGTGTAGCCAGCCGGCACCCGGAGCTTGTGGCGGAGATCGCGGGCCGCGGTCATGAGATTGCGTCGCACGGATATTGGCATCGGATGCTTACCCGCCTCTCCGAAGAGGAATTCCGTGAAGATCTGCGATTGTCGAAGCGGCTGCTGGAAGAAATATCGGGAAGCCCGGTCACGATGTTTCGCGCTCCATCCTGGTCGATAGCGAAGGACCGGTTTCATTACCTCCGAATCATGGAGGAAGAAGGCTTCCATTGCGATTCCAGCCTGCAGCCGTTCCGTACGCCGTTATCGGGTGTGGACGGGGCGCCGCTAGAGCCGTTTATGCCTGTTGTTAACGGGAGAAAGCTCGAGCTCCTCGAATTCCCTCCTACGGTGCTTCAGATGAAAGGGATTCGAATGCCGTTTTCCGGCGGGTTCTATCTCCGGGTCCTGCCATATCCTTTCATTCGGCAAGCCTTGCGTTCCGTAAACAGGACACGTCCGGGCATGATCTACATTCATCCTTGGGAGGTGGACCCGGATCAGCCCAGGCTGCCGGGCTCTCCGCTTGTCCGGTTGTCCCATTACTATCGGCTGAGGTCTACGCTAGGCAAGCTGGAACGGCTGCTGCAGGATTTCGAATTCGTGCCATTGGGTAAGCTTCTGGAGCCAAGCAAAGACTCTTATCCGGCCGTTGCTCTCGGGAACGGGCAGCCCGGCCAAGCTGCCGAGGAGAGCCGGTTCCCATGAAGACCCTCTTGGACTCCATTGGCAAGCTGAAGAAGCAGGGCCGAATGCTGCGCACCATCAATACGGTTGCGGTCATTAATCTAACCTTGGCGATCGCCGCCTTCGTCAAAGATTTATTGTCGGCCGCCTACTTGGGTACTTCGACTGAAGCAGATGCGTTCACGCTGGCCTACTTTCTCCCCGATACGCTCGGGAATAACTTGTTCGCCTCCGCCCTTGGCGTTGCTTGCGTTCCGATGTTCGCGGCGTGGAATGCGGAGAAGCGGCATTCGCGATTGCTGTCCGGCGTCGGGCTATTGACGCGGCGGGTACTTATGGCCGGCATTGTTCTGTGCGTGATCATGCTTTTGTTTGGCCGGCCCATGCTGAGGCTGATCGGCAGCGGGCTGGCTCCGGAAAGATTGCAGGCCAGTTGGGATTTGTATGTCCTGATGACGCCGATCGTCATCCTGCTCCCGCTGGCTTTCATCGCCTCGGCGTTCCTGCAGGTACGCGGGTCGTTTGCTCCGCCGGCCTTCGCTCCGCTGCTTTATCACATCGCCGGCCTGCTGACCCTGCTCTTCCTGCTGGCCGCGCAGGTGCCGAAGCCGAGCGGCGTATATGGAATTTCCGGCGCCATCTTAATCGGCACCGCAGCGCAAGCGTTGTTCATGGGCGTCTTGATCCGGAGAATCGTCAAGGCTTACCCCGTTCGTCAAAGAAACGCGATTGAACAGGCGGGCTTGAAAGAGGACATGTCCTCCATCGCGCGGACATTCTGGCCTTATCTGCTGATATTAATCAGCACGCAGCTGATTTTGGCAGTCGAACGCGGGCTGGCTTCGGGCTTAGGCACCGGCACGATCTCCGGTTTGAATTATGCTTATCGCTTATCCCAATTTCCAAACTGGGTGTTCGTTTCGGCCGTTACCGTGGTCATTCTCCCGAAGATGTCCCAGGCCTGGAACGTCAAAGACAGGGAGCAGTTAAGCTCCACCCTGCGCCGGGCGGTACAATTCACCTTGCTCATCACGGTTCCGGCCGCTTTGATCTTGTGTATGCTCCGGCATCCCATCATTACGCTGCTATTTGTCCGCGGCTCCTTCGACTTCCGGTCCGAGGAGATGACTTCAACCATTCTGGCTGGATATTCGCTCGCTATGGTCGGACAGGCCATCACCTTGGTCTATTTGCGGCTCTTCATGACGATCGGCAAAATGACCGTCCCCCTGTTCGGTTATTTTGCCGCCGCCGCCGTCAATATCGGGCTGGATTTGTGCCTGATACCCGTCCTGGGCGCAGCAGGGCTAGGCTATGGCGCATTGGGAGGCTCGCTGGTCGGCGCGCTCGTTCTCGCATGGTCCGCACAACGTTTTCTTCACAGTAGGATGTCCTAAGGAGAGATCATAATGAACCGATACTTGATTATCATCCCCGCTTTTAATGAGGAAGCGAATATCTCCCAAGTGCTTCAAGGTCTCATGAAGCTGCAATTGCCTTCGGACATCCTGGTGATCGACGACGGCTCTCATGACCGGACCGCCCTTCTTGCCGGACAGAACGGGGCTATTGTCGCTTCCCACCCCTGTAACCTTGGTTACGGCGCGGCTCTGCAGACGGGCTACCAATACGCCTATGCCAAGGGATACCGATACCTGATTCAATTTGATGCGGACGGCCAGCACCTGCCGTCATCCATTCCGGACTTGATCAAGGAGCTGGAAAAGGGGGAAGCGGACATCGTTATCGGTTCGCGTTATTTAGCGGACATGCGTTACGATCCCGGTCTGCTGAAACGGACGGCAACCGGATTTTTCCGCTGGCTGATCCGGCGCGCAACCCGCGTTTCCATCCTTGACCCGACATCCGGGCTTCGCGGCATCGGCGTCAAAGTCTTCGGCTACTATTCCGTCAGCAAAAGGTTTCCTGCCGATTTTCCGGACGCGAACATGCTGATCCAAATGATCCTGCGGGGCTACACAGTCAAGGAAATTCCTGCGCAAATGAAGGAGCGTACGGCGGGGACCAGCATGCATGCGGGTCTGAAGCCGGTCAAGTATATGCTCAAAATCATGGTCAGCATCGGTATCGTGCTGTTACGTCATCAATTAACAAAGAAGGTAGTTAACCATGAGTGAGCCGTTAAAATACATCGTGCTGCTGTGCGGGCTGCTCTTCGCGGCTGCCGTTGTCCGGTTGTTGATCCAGCAAAAAATCAGCGAGCGCAACTCCATCGCCTGGATGGGGGCCGCAGTAGCCATTCTGGCGGTGTCCGCATTCCCGCAGATGGTTGACCGGGTGGCTTCATGGGTTCGCGTCAGTTATCCACCGGCCCTTGTATTTTTATTTTCGACGCTTGTTTTGCTGCTGCTTGTGCTTTACCAATCGGTTCAAATCTCCGAGTTGAACGAGAAGCTCAAGGAGCTTGCCCAGAGGCTTGCGTTATCCAACCATCTGGAGTCAAAGCCGCAGGAGCAAAGCAAGCATCCGCAGCAAACGGCGAATCCGCCGGAGAATGGGACGGGCACCGAGAACGGTTAAAGCAGAAAGGAGCTACGCATGGTGGAAAAGGTAAACGATTGGCTGCTTGGCTTGTACCAGTTGTACACTTCTTATTCCGACTGGACGGTACTGGCCGTAACCGGTATGTTGATTCTCTCCCTTGCAGGCCTGTTGATATTGAACGGGATGAAGAGAAGAGCAGACCGTAGGCTATCGCATGCGCTGACCTTGCTGGAGAGGCTGCAGCCGTCTGCGGGGCTGGAAAATAATCTGACCTCCATTCTGGAGCTAATCGGCAGCGTCGTATCCGCTCCGGAATTTGCCTTTTATATTTATCATTCCAAAAACAAGCAATACGTGCTTAAAGCGGTTCGGAGCGAGGTGAACGAGAAGAGGAAGGGAGCGGGCGGCAAGGAGCGATATTTGCCCCCGCTCAGTATTCCGGCCCAGCCGGCGCCAACCCCGAATCTGGCGTTTATTAAAGAGGGAGAGGTCCCTGTCCTCAGTCTGCCGGTAGGCGATCACGGCTTAATCCGGATCGCTCCGATGAGAAGATTGCAGGGTTTGAAGAAAAGGCAGCTGCGATTCATTGCCGGCCTGCTGCCCCGTATTCTGGATGTCCTCATCGAAACGGACGCTATGAAGCTGGATCACGACGTGGTTGTTACTTCCGGAACCGCTTTGCATGACGTCTGTTCGATGGCCTTGGATTCGGACACCTTGATCCAGAAGATGATCCACATGCTGTCAGTGGCTCTGGATGTTACGGCAACGGCCGTGTTCGTTCAGAAGGGCGGTCGCTATGATACGCTTGCCCAAAAGGGCTTCGGCCCGGAATGTCAGCGAAGCTTGGCCAGCGCAGGAGAATGGATCGAACCATTCCTGTCCGGAAAGGACGGCGACGTTGTGGTCCATGAAGGGGAGCCGTTATTCGATCAGGTTCCCCGGCTGATGATCAGCGGAAAAGGCGACCATTTCATCTTCTGCCGATTGAAGCTTTCCTGGCGCGATGCCGTTCTTGTATGCAGGGTTCAGCCGGTAACGTCCAGCGGACTCAGCGAATCGGAACGGCTGGCCTCCATCCGCGCGGCGGCGAAAGACATGACCCGATTGACGAACATCCAAGAGCAGATGAAGCCTTATGCCGCTTCCTATACCGAGCTGTTAAAAATGATTTCGCGTTCGATCGACAATTTGAATCCGTACACGGTAGGCTACTCCGAACTGATGGCTCGTTATTCCGTAGCGATTGCCCAGGAGCTAAAGCTGCCCAAGGAAGAGATTGCATCCATTTCCCTTGCCGCGTATTTGAGCAATATCGGAGTGCTGGGCTTGTCCGAGGAGCTTTATTTGAAGGAAGGGAAATATTCCGAAGCGGAATTTGAGAAGATGAAGCTCCATGCGGAAGTAGGCGCGTCGATTGTCGAGATGACGATCGGCGACAAACTGGTGGCGGATTGCATTCGTTACCATCATGAACGTATGGATGGAAACGGTTATCCTGCCGGTATCCGGGGGGATGAAATTCCTGTGGGCGCCCGCATTATTGCGGTAGTCCAGACGTTCCTGGCCAAGATCGGCGGGCGGAAATACCGCGAGCCCCTTCCTTTTGACAAAGCGATGGGACTTGTCCGATCGATTGCCGGGGCGCAATTGGACCCGAACGTCGTAGACGCGTTGATAAGATGGTTTGAAGGCAAACGGCAGTCCCGAGCGAAGCCCGGCTTTCCGCTTGGCCCCTGTTGGGAGATGTGCTGCACGCCGTCCGACATCTGCAAGACGTGTCCGGCCTATGATCAAATGGTTAAGCCATGCTGGGAATTCGAAAAGAATAATTGCCAGTCGCACGGGAAGATTTGCCAATCCTGCGTGGTTTATACCGAAACCCAGGCTAAAGGAGAAGTCTTTTCTTTAATAAAGAAAGCCTGAAGACCGGTGCATCAATCGAAAAAGGGCCGTTAACGAAGGAGAATAGATTCGAATGGAAACCGTCTTGTTAACCAACGGGTTCTTAAGTAAAACCCTGGCTGTTGTCCGGTCTCTCGGTTCCAAGGGAATACGTACGCTGGTAGCCGAGAAGTCGCGCTATCACACAAGCGGGTTTTCCAAATATTGCAGTAAAACGCTGCTAAGCCCAGATGTAAAGACAGAGTCCGAACGCTATTTGACCTGGTTAATCGATACCGTTAACCGGGAGCAGGTGGATACGTTTATCCCCATGGACGACGATACGATGCAATTTGCTATTAAGTACAGGCATCAGCTCGAGCCGATCTGCAAGGTGCCGCTGCCCCCTACGGAGAGCTACCATATCGCTGCGGACAAAGGTAAGACCTTGCGGCGGGCGGCTGAGCTCGGTGTTCCCGCTCCACGAACCGTGTTTATGGAAGGAAACGAAGCGATAACGACGGAGTGGCTCCGCAAGCTAACCGGATCGATGCAGTATCCGCTTGTCATTAAACCGACCCACAGCTCAGGATCAAGGGGCATCCGTTTCGTTGAGTCGCCGGAGGCGTTGTTCGCAACTTACAATACGGTACATGAGCAGTACCCGTATCCCCTGATTCAAGAGCTCATTCCGCAGGGAAAAAAATATGACGTATGTGTATGCTACGATGCGGGGCATGAACTGAAAGCCACTTTCGTTCAGCAGGAGATACGCAATTACCCCATCGAACGGGGACCGAGCACGGTTCATGAGAGCGCCTATGTACCGGGGCTGATCGAGCATACGCAGAAGCTCATGGACGGCATGGAATGGATTGGTGTCGCCGATGTGGAGTACATGATCGATCCCCGGAACGGCGAGCCGAAGCTGATGGAGATCAATCCCCGATTCTGGAGCTCCACGCATTTGTCCATTCGTTCCGGAGTCGATTTTCCTTGGATATTATATCAGCTCGCAGGCGAGCAAGAGGTTCAGCCGGTCAACGAATACATCGTCGGGAAGCGGGGAAGGTCTTTACTACCCGGGGATATCCTGCACTTTCTAAGCAATCCGAAGCGTATGGCCATGGATCCGCCGTTTTGGACGACTACTCTTCCCGATGACATTCTCTCTAAAGACGACCCGTGGCCGACGTTCGGATTTTTCCTCAGTGCGCTTCGGTATGGCTGGCAGCCGCAAACCTGGCGCTTTGTGCTACGTCGTTAATAAAAGGCGAACTCCGTGACGCCGAAGGCCTTCATGGACTTCTTCGGGTCGAATGCGCTTTTCCATGAGACGGCCTTCTCCCGTTTCCGTTATTCATGAGGCCGGTTCGTTCCCATTGGAATCGGCAAGGAGAACTGAGCCTCTGGGATCCAGCGTCTGCGGAAAAAGTCACGGCCTTTAATCTGCACCTCATCGCCGTAAACCTCGACATAGAGCCCTTCGCTCTCATTCGGTCCGGAGGCATTTTCGCCGCCCTTGCCGTCACCCGTCCAAGGCTGGACGACGGCAGAGGAGTTAACCATCGTGAAACCGTCCCGCTTGAGCGTCGTCGGCAGCTTCAGCTTCCAATGGGTGTGGCCGGAGAAGAAAATGACCTGCTGGTATGACGATAGGATCTCTTTCAGCTCCTCATGCTGGATAATCCCGCGGTTGTTCACGCAGCAGAAGGAGGTGCCGGATACCGTATACGGTAAAGGCTGATGGAGGAACACGAAGATCGGTTTTCCGTCGACGGCCGCTTTCTTTAGCGTTGTCCTCAGCCATTGAAGCTGCTCTCCGGAAAGATAGGCGTCCTCCAGATTATCCGGATGGGACTGACGATATTGCTCCGATCCGAGAAAAATGAACGTATATCCATTGAGGCGGCGCTCGAAATATACGTTCTCCACTCCCGCAAACCGCAAAAACCGCTCGATCGAGGCTTGCTCCGTCTCGCCGTTGGGGAAAGCAGACCGGCTCTCGCCGCCGCCTTCCTTGAACCATGCTTTGTAAAACTCATGATTGCCGATGGAGAACAGCATGTTCCGGGGATGCGGATACTGCTTCAGCAGCTTCGCCAGACGGGCGTAATCGGCAGGCATCCCGTTGGTGAGGTCGCCGTTTATGACCAGCGCGTCCGCCTTCGGCCGGATCCGGTTCAGGTCCTGCAGCGCGGCTGCGAGCTTGGCCTGGGACTTCGCATCCCATGCTTGCACGTGGACGTCGCTGATGACCGGAAAGGCGAGCCGCGGCTCTTCGGGACGGGGTACCGGCGGTTTCGCGATCCGGGCGGCGGTTGGGGCGGCATTTGGCAGCCCGGCAGGGATCAGTGTGCCGCTCAGAGCCGTCAGCGCCGCAATGGTGGATGACAGCAGCCATCGTTTCAATGGGATCCTCTCCTTGAAAGTCATTTCATTTGCATATTATGGTTAGCGGCTGGGACCGAATTTTTTCGCTGAAGCGGGCAGGTAAAAGTTGGATTGCCGGGGAAGGGGGCGGAAGCGGTTGTAAAAAAAACGGCCGCTGCCGCGGGAAAGCCGCTCCGAACCGCGTCCTGCCAGGCTCCCGCCGGACGCGGAGAGCGACGGATTTGCGCTTGACTATAGCAGGAATTCGGCATATAATAACTAAAAGATGAACTTGTAATCGGCTATGATGAGGACGAAGTTATAAGGGCTCTTATGTTCAGAGAGCGGCGGATTTGCTGAGACCAATGCCATTAATCCCTTATGTACGAGCTCACCTCGGAGCTGTTTTCCTGAAAAGTATGACGTGTATCAAGCGGCTTTAACGCTTAAAAGCGGCATAGCTAGTAGGGAGAATCGGAGTAGCACACGTTACCGTGCTGAGGGTAAGAGCTGCGCTTGCTAGCGGCGCACGTTACCTGCTAAGGTCGTTTGCCGTGAGGCTTATGACAAACTCTGGGTGGTACCACGGAAGATTCAATCCCTTTCGTCCCGCAGATGCACTTGTTGCGTCTGGGACGAAAGGGGTTTTTTGGTTATTCGCGAGAATTTGAGAGGAGGCCCACCAAATGATTGTTCAAACCACACAAAAGTCGAAAGAGCAGCTTCGTGAAGAACTGCTCAGGCCGGATGTCGTAACAGGCTCGGAGGCGCTGCTGCGCAGCCTTCTGCTCGAGGGCGTCGATTGCGTGTTCGGGTATCCGGGCGGAGCCGTTCTATATATTTACGATGCCATGCATGGCAATAAAGACTTCAACCACCTGCTGACGCGTCATGAGCAGGGAGCGATTCATGCGGCGGACGGCTACGCCCGTTCGACCGGCAAAGTCGGCGTCTGTCTGGCAACGTCGGGTCCGGGAGCTACAAACCTGGTCACGGGGATTGCTACGGCGTATATGGACTCGGTGCCGCTTGTCGTGATCACAGGCAACGTGGCGACCTCGCTTATCGGCACCGATGCGTTCCAGGAGGCGGATATCACGGGGATCACGATGCCGATCACGAAGCACAGCTACCTGGTGCGCGACGTGAAGGAGCTTCCCCGCATCGTAAAAGAAGCGTTCCATATCGCGTCGACTGGCCGCAAAGGTCCGGTATTGATCGATATTCCGAAGGATGTCTCGAACACGAAAGCGGAGTTCCATTATCCGGAGAAGGTGGAGATCCGCGGTTACAACCCGACGGTACAGCCGAACAAGCTGCAGGTGGACCGTATGTTGGAGGCGATCGCCGAGGCCGAGAAGCCGGTTATTCTTGCCGGCGGCGGCGTAGTGTATGCCGACGCATCCAAAGAGCTGCTGGAGTTCGTGGAGAAGACCCGGATCGCTGTAACGACAACGCTTCTGGGCCTCGGCGGTTTCCCGAGCGCGCACGAGCTGTGGATGGGTATGCCGGGGATGCACGGAACGTATACGGCAAACCATGCGATTCAAAATTGCGATTTGCTGATCAGCATCGGCGCACGTTTTGACGACAGGGTTACGGGACGCGTGAACGGGTTTGCCCCCAAGGCGAAGAAGATCGTCCATATCGACGTCGATCCGGCCGAAATCGGCAAGATCGTCGAGACGGCGATTCCGGTCGTCGGCGACGTGAAAGCCGTGCTCCAGTTGGCGAACCTGAAGGCGAAGCCGGCGAAATCCGAAGCCTGGATCAAGTGGGTTCAGGAGAGCGGACGCAACTTCCCGTTCAGCTACAAGGATTCGGATACGGAGCTGAAGCCGCAGTATGTCATCGAAATGATTCACGAAACGACGGGCGGCGAAGCGATCGTATCCACCGACGTGGGCCAGCATCAAATGTGGGCTGCACAATATTATAAATTCAATCATCCGCGCTCTTGGATCACCTCCGGCGGTCTCGGCACGATGGGCTTCGGCTTCCCGTCCGCCATCGGCGCGCAGGTGGCGCATCCGGACCGGCTGGTCGTCTCGATCAACGGCGACGGCGGCATGCAGATGTGCTCCCAGGAGCTGGCTATTTGCGCCATTAACAACATCCCGGTCAAAATTGTCGTCATCAACAACCAGGTGCTGGGAATGGTTCGCCAGTGGCAGGAGCTCATCTACGACAACCGCTACAGCCATATCGACCTCGCCGGCAGCCCGGATTTCGTGAAGCTCGCGGAAGCTTACGGAGTGAAGGGCCTGCGCGCTTCCAACAAGGAAGACGCCCGCCGCGTATGGCAGGAAGCGCTGGATACCCCTGGACCGGTATTGGTCGAATTCGTTGTACGCAAGCACGAGAACGTGTATCCGATGGTACAGCAGGGCGCGGCCTTAGATGAAATGTTAATGGGGGATTCGGAATGATTCGCAAACACACCATTTCCGTACTAGTCAATAACCAGCCCGGTGTGCTTCAGCGCGTATCCGGCCTGTTCGGCCGCCGGGGCTTCAATATCGAGAGCATTACAGTCGGGGAATCCGAGGAGCAAGGCCTGTCCCGGATGGTCATCGTCACGACGGGCGACGACAAGATGTTGGAGCAAATTTCCAAGCAGCTGTACAAACTCATCGACGTGATCAAAGTTATCGACCTCAGCTCGAATCCGATGGTGGCGCGCGAGCTGGCTCTGATCAAAGTATTCGCCGAACCCGGTGCCCGTCCTGAAATTCTGGGCGTCGTGGAAACCTTCCGCGCGGCGGTCGTCGATATCGGCCCTTCGTCGCTGATCGTTCAGGTCGTCGGGGATTCCGAGAAGATCGACGCGATGGTCGAGCTGCTCAAGCCTTACGGCATCAAGGAGCTGTCCCGCACGGGAGCTACGGCCATGATTCGCGGCGTCGTGAAGTAACGGTTTGACCGGTTATTCATCATATTAATCATGTTCCTTGTGAGCGGGGGCCCAAGCGGATGACGCTCCGCATCATCGGTGGTCCGTTTGGACACCCGCTCTCAGGGTTTTAAATCAAAGGAGGAGCTAAATCCCATGGCAGTTACTATGTACTATGAAAAAGACGCAGATCTGAACGTACTCAAAGGTAAAACAATCGCAATCATCGGTTACGGCAGCCAAGGCCACGCCCAAGCGCAAAACCTGCGTGACAGCGGCTTGAAGGTTGTTATCGGTCTTCGTCAAGGCCGTTCCTTCGAACAAGCGAAGAACGACGGATTCGAAGTATTCTCCGTTGCCGAAGCTACCAAGCTGGCTGACGTGGTGCAAATCCTGATGCCGGACGAAACCCAAGCCAGCGTGTATAAAAACGAAATCGAGCCGAACCTGAAGCAAGGCGCTACCATCATGTTCTCGCATGGCTTCAACGTGCACTTCGGCCAAATCAACCCGTCTGCGGACAAGGACGTTCTTCTCGTAGCTCCGAAATCCCCGGGTCACATGGTTCGCCGCGTATATGTTGAAGGCTTCGGCGTACCGGGCCTGATCGCGGTTCACCAAGACGCTTCCGGACAAGCGACGCAAATCGGTCTTGCTTACGCAAAAGGGATCGGCTGCACGCGTGCGGGCGTAATCGAAACTTCGTTCCGCGAAGAAACCGAAACCGACCTGTTCGGCGAGCAAGCGGTTCTTTGCGGCGGTACTTCCGCGCTCGTTAAAGCCGGCTTTGAAACGCTTGTTGAAGCAGGCTATGCGCCTGAGATGGCTTACTTCGAGTGCTTGCACGAGCTGAAGCTGATCGTTGACCTGATGTACGAAGGCGGTCTGGCTACGATGAGACATTCCATCTCCAACACGGCGGAGTATGGCGACTATGTAACCGGCCCTCGCATCATCACTGAAGAAACGAAGAAAGCGATGAAGGAAGTTCTGTCCGACATCCAGCAAGGTAAATTCGCCCGCGACTTCATCTTGGAGAACCAATCCGGCCGCGCATTCCTGACGGCTACCCGCCGCCTGGAGTCCGAGCATCAGCTGGAGCAAGTAGGTTCCCAGCTTCGCGAATTGATGCACTGGATCAAGAAGTAATTGGATTCATCGGACCGATACATTCGGCCGTTTCATAGGCTTGGTTGATGTTAAAGCGGAAGACGGACGGGAAACCGGTCCGTTTTTCGCACGTTTATCCTGCAATCGGGCGTGAAGGGTTGGAAAAGTCAACACTTGACGCGATTCACGATGTTTAATATCGTTAACTTATAACGATATTAAAGAATGAAGAAATAACGATGGCTGTCATCGTTAATTCGTTAGGCTGCGGTTGGCGGACGATTGGGCTTACGAAGCAGTTTTCTTAGGAAAACTTAAGCAGATGCTTACGAAGCAGCTTTGCTTCGCAAAACTAAGATTACGCTTACGAAGCAGTTTTCTACCGAAAACTTAAGCAGAAGCTTACGAAGCAGTTTTGCTTCGCAAAACTTGGAGGAGGTGACCGACATGAGAAAAATTTACATTTTCGACACGACGCTGCGGGACGGCGAGCAGTCGCCGGGAGTCAATCTCAACATGCAGGAGAAGGTGGAGATCGCGCTCCAGCTGGAGAAGCTCGGCGTCGACCGGATGGAAGCCGGCTTCCCTGCCGCATCGCCCGGCGACCTGGCCGGCGTGAATGCGGTCGCGCGTGCCGTCAAGAACGCCTCCGTGATCGGTTTGGCCCGTTCCCGGGAGCAGGATATTGACGCCGTGAAGGAAGCGCTCAAGGATGCTCAGGATCCTTGCATCCACTTGTTCCTCGCAACCTCGCCGATCCACCGCAAGCATAAGCTGCGGATGGAGAAGCAACAGGTGCTGGAGACGGCCGAAGCGGCGATTCGTTACGCGAAGAAATATTTTAACAAGATCGAATTCTCGCCGGAGGACGCTGGCCGCACCGAGCTCGATTTCTTGTGCGAAGTGACGGAGATGGCGATCCGCGCCGGCGCAACGGTCGTGAATATTCCGGATACGGTCGGTTACATGACGCCTTACGAATTCGGCAACATTTTCAAAACGCTGAAGGAGAAGGTGCCGGGCATCGAGAAGATCCAGCTCAGCGCGCACTGCCACGACGATCTGGGGCTCGCGACGGCTAATGCACTCGCGGCAATCCAGAACGGAGCCGACCAAGTGGAAGGCACGATCAACGGGATCGGCGAACGGGCCGGCAACACGTCCCTTGAGGAAGTGGCGATGGCGCTGGAGACGAGACAGGAATTTTTCCAAGCGAAGACGTCGCTCGTTCTTTCGGAAATTGCGCGTACGAGCCGTCTGGTCAGCAAGCTGACCGGCATGGTTGTTCCGGGCAACAAAGCGATCGTCGGAGCGAATGCTTTCGCCCACGAATCGGGAATTCATCAGGACGGCATGCTGAAGGAAAAGACGACGTACGAGATCATGTCGCCGGAGACGATCGGTCTGAAGGAAAGCAAGCTCGTGCTCGGCAAGCATTCCGGACGCCACGCGTTCCGCGAGAAGCTGGTCGATCTCGGGTACAACCTGGGCGATGATCAGGTGAATGCGGCATTCGCCAAGTTCAAGGATCTGGCCGACAAGAAGAAGAACGTGACGGACGAAGACATGATCGCGCTGCTGGAGGAGAAGCTGATCGAGACGCCGGAGGTTTACGCGCTCGAGAGCGTGCAAGTGTCCTATAGCAACCAATCGACGCCTACGGCTTCGATCCGTCTGAAGAAGCTGGAGGATGGTTCAATCGAGGAAGCGGCCGTTGGGAACGGCTCTGTGGACGCGATCTACAAGGCTATCGACAAAGCGACGCAAGAGGACGTGGAGCTGGACGATTACTCGATCCAATCCGTTACGCAGGGCAAGGATGCGCTTGGTGAAGTACACGTGGTACTGAAGCAGGGCGACTACGCCGTGACCGGACGGGGCGTCAGCACCGATATCCTGGAAGCGAGCGCAAGAGCTTACATTGACGCGATCAACCGCCTGATCGACAAACGGAAGTCGCCTGCCCGCAGCAGCCGCGATAATGTAACCCTCATTTAACAAAAAAATCCCCCTCGTTTTCCCATCCGGCAGCGGAATGAAAGCGAGGGGGATTTATTTTAGTTGATAAAAATTTATAAGTTTTCATAACTTATAGCTTCGCATCAACCTTGGTAAATGCGCTGGTCCTTGTAAGACAAGGACGGCGTAGCCGTTTATCCTGGGTTGAAAAGAAAACGCGCCGGTCCTTGTCCTTATATGACAAGGACCGGCGCGTTTATCCTGGCCGTAATAATTACAGCGCGGCGGTTTCGCGCATCCGATTCAAGGCGCGGTCGAGCCGCTCAAACGCCAGCTTCATTTGGTCGCTATCCGTATGCGTGAAGTTGAGGCGCATTTTGTTGTTCTCCGGGTTGTCCGCAAAGAAGCTGACGCCGGGAACGAAGGCGACGCCTTCCTCCACTGCGTACTTCATCAGCTCCTGCGTATCGATTCCCTGCGGCATTCCGACCCAAATGAACATGCCGCCCTTCGGCTCGATCCAGTGCACGCCTTCCCAGGCCTGCGCCTTAAGCAGCTCGAGCATTTGGCGCATCCGGGCTTCATACTGCGTACGGATCAGGTCGATATGGCTGTACAGGTCGAAATGCTCGAACAGCTGGTGCAGCGCCTGCTGGTCCATGGTGCTGGAGTGCAGGTCCGCCGCCTGCTTCGCGCGCGTCATATTGCGGATGACGCGCGGATCGCCGACGACCCAGCCGGTCCGCAGGGCGGGGGCTACGATTTTGGAGAACGTGCTGGTATAGACGACCGGGTTGTTCTCCGCTTCGCCGTACAGGGAGAAGAGAGTAGGGAACGTTTCGCCCGAACCGAAGCGCAGCTCGCCGTAAGGATCGTCTTCGAGAATAAGCACCTCGTGACGCTTGCAGATATCGAGCGTCCCCACGCGCCGTTCCAGGCTCCAAGCCTTACCGGACGGGTTGGAGAAGGTCGGAATGACATAGATCATCTTCGGATTATACTGCTGAACCTTGAGTTCCAGATCCTCCAGATTCATACCGTGTTCGTCGCAGTCGACGGATACGAGCCGCGCTTTGTAGGATTGGAACACCTGAATCGCCGCGAGGTAGGTCGGCTTCTCGACGAGAATGACGTCCCCCGGCTCAATATATACGCGCGTGAGCAGATCGATAGCCTGCTGTGAGCCTGTCGTGATCAGCATGTTGTCTATGCCGACATGAATGTTCTTGCTGCGCGCCAGATGCTTTACAAGGCTTTCCCGCAGCGGCGTAAAGCCTTCCGTGAGGCCGTACTGCAGCACGCCTTTGCCTTGGTCGAACACACGGGAGAAGGCGTCGCGGACGGCTTCCACCGGAAAGTACTGCTCGTTCGGCAAGCCGCCGGCGAGCGAGATGATCGATTTGCCTTGCGTCAGCTTGAGAATATCGCGGACCGCGGACGACTTGAAGCTTTCCATCGTATCGGAGAATCGGTAATTCATGAATAATGACTCCTTTGGGCTGTGGGATCGAATTGAGACTGATTAAAATTATTGTAAACCTTTCAAAGAGTCAATACAACAACTCGATCGGAAAAATCGGGCCTATTCCGGAGGGAAGCCTGTTCCTTCGACTGTTGGAAAATAAAGGAAATCAGGCTTTCTTGTCTTTGGGCAGCGCTATAGTCAAAGCCTATCGCGATGATAGCTTTTATATCTTTGTAAAAGAGAGACAAGTGTGCTATTAATGAGATATTGAGATTCTGGAGGAGTGAAAACATGGCAGACGTGAAAAAGATCGCCGTCATCGCCGGGGACGGTATCGGTCCCGAGGTTGTGGCGGAAGCAATTAAAGTGATGAAGAAGACGGAGGAGCTGTTCGGCTACCGTTTTGAATTCGAGCACGGCTTGTTCGGCGGCATCGCCATTGACGAGAAAGGAACGCCGCTTCCGGAGGAAACCCTCGCCATTTGTAAAAAAGCGGACGCCGTTCTGCTTGGCGCGGTAGGCGGTCCGAAGTGGGACAACAACTCGAAGGAGCTTCGTCCGGAAACCGGCCTGCTCGGCATCCGCAAAGCGCTCGGCTTGTTCTCCAACATCCGTCCGGCGAACGTATTCGATTGCCTGAAGGAAGCGTCCACGCTGAAGCCTGAAGTGCTGGAGGGTACGGACCTGATCGTCGTGCGCGAGCTGACCGGCGGCATTTATTTCGGCGAGAAGTTCCGCCGCGAAGGCGCGAACGGACAAGAAGCGGTGGATACCTGCGTATACAACGTGACGGAAGTGGAGCGCATCGTACGCCAAGCGTTCGAAATCGCCCAAACCCGCCGCAAGAAGCTGGCTTCCGTAGACAAAGCGAACGTGCTCGAGACGTCCCGCCTGTGGCGTGAAGTCGTGAACCGGATCGCTCCGGAATATCCGGACGTGGAGCTGGAGCATGTGCTTGTCGACAACTGCGCGATGCAGCTGCTCCGCCGCCCTTCGAGCTTCGACGTCATCGTGACGGAGAACATGTTCGGCGACATTCTGAGCGACGAAGCGGCCATGCTGACGGGATCCATCGGCATGCTGTCCTCCGCCTCCCTCGGCGAAGGCGCCTTCGGCTTGTACGAGCCGGTACACGGCTCCGCTCCGGACATCGCAGGCCAAGGCATCTCCAATCCGATCGCTACGATTCTGTCGGTCGCGCTGATGTACCGCCTTACCTTCGGTTATCACGACGCGGCTGAAGCAATCGAGCACGCCGTGAAGGAAGTGCTGGACGCCGGTCACCGTACGGGCGACATCGCCGTAGACAAGAGCAAGGCGATCGGCACCGTTGCGATGGGCGAACTGATCGTGAACGCTATCCGCAAGTAAGCAGGATTTGGCATAGAAGACATCGAAGAAACTCTTGAGAATGGATCATTCTTGAGAGTTTTTTCTACATTATCGAACAAAATGTGTACAAAATGTGACAAATTATAATTATTATTATTAAATAATTGTTTTAATCTTGACTTAGGCACGGTTGGAATGATACGATTTATCTCGTAAAAACAAACTTAAATTTTAACTCATAAGGAGGATTTTATATCATGGCAGAACGTTTGGTTGGTAAACCAGCTCCGGATTTCACAATGGACACGGTACTCGGCAACGGACAAGATTTCAGCAAAGCATCCCTGTCCGACTACAAAGGCAAATGGTTCGTATTGTTCTTCTACCCGCTGGACTTTACGTTCGTGTGCCCGACGGAAATTACGGCGATCAGCGAAGCGGCTTCCCAGTTCAAAGCGCTGAACACTGAAATCCTCGGCGTTTCCATCGACAGCATCCATTCCCACCGCGCTTGGATCAACACGCCTGTTGACCAAAACGGCCTGGGTCAATTGAACTTCCCTCTGGCTTCCGACATCACGAAATCCGTAGCTCGCGACTACGGCGTATTGATCGAAGACGAGGGCGTTGCGCTCCGCGGCCTGTTCATCATCAACCCAGAGGGTGAGCTGATGTACCAAGTCGTTCACCACAACAATGTTGGACGCAGCGTAGAAGAAACGATTCGCGTGCTGGAAGCTCTGCAATCCGGCGGCCTGTGCCCAATCGGCTGGAAAAAAGGCGACAAGCACCTGGTTGCGAAGTAAGCCCATCTTTTATACGGTTCAATACCGATAAACCTCGGCCTGCCCTTACCGGCAGGCCTAATGGTTTTTTTAGCGTTAAAGAATACATAGTGGCAGGAAGGGGCTTACGACCGTTAATGGAAATCGTGCAAGGGCTGAAATACAGCCAGAATCATGAATGGGTACGGGTGGAGGGCAGCCGCGCCTTTATGGGGATCACCGACTTCGCGCAGGAGGAATTCGGCACGATCGTATTCGTCGAGCTTCCGGAAGCAGGGGATTCGCTCAAGGCGGGAGACCCGATCGGCAGCATGGAGTCGGTGAAGACCGTAACCGAGATTTACGCGCCGGTCTCCGGCAAGGTACTGGAAGTGAACCGCAAGCTGCAGGAAAACCCGGGCATCATTAATATGCAGCCCTATGAGGGAGGCTGGCTGATCGTAGTAGAGATGAGCGACCCCTCAGAGCTGGAGCAGCTGTGGGATGCGGACAAGTACGAAGCGACCTACGTGCACGAATAGCGGCTTTCCGAATGAACTGAAGCGGCGGTCTCCTGGGGAACCGGCCATTCGGTTCTTTTTTTCGTCCTATCGGATAAAAAAGAGAGCCCTGCGATAATTCCCGCAGCAGAGCCCTCTTTGTACCAATCGCCTGTTTAATTGTTCGCGTCTACAAAAACGTCCACGGATTGCGTTTTGCCGCCGCTGGTCACCGTTGCCGTAAAGGAAATGATCCGGCTGCCTCCCGGGCCCGGCTGATAATAGTAGACGGCCGTACCGGCATTTTTATCGACATCGATCCGAAGCGTTCCGGGATTCGCCGGATCGGACCATTTCAGGCTGCTCACATAAAATATCGTTCCGTACAAGTCCGCAGTCCGGTATACGCCATAGTTCTTATATTCGGTGTACCCGTAAGCATCTTTCAATTTAATATCGCCGAACGTTTTCTTCTTCGCGGTCCGATTGCTTACTACAGAGTCGCCGCTGCTGATGCTCAGGCCGTTAAGAACCGACAACCAGATTGTTTTGCCTTTGCCGTTCTCTCCGGCGGAGAGCGAGGCTGTGACGGGAGCGTCTTTCTTCACCTGCACATTCTCGAGAAGCGCCGTCCTAATGCCCGTGTAGTTGGACGGGTAGAAGGAGACTAGCATGGATGTCGTTCCTGCCTCCAATCCCCGGACGCCATAAACGTCATAGCCGATGGAGTCAGATTTCGGTTTGAGAACGGCTTGAGCGGCTCTAGGGTTGGAGATGGAGATGCCGCGGATCAGGTTGTTCGGCATGGCCACATTGTTGCCCGAGCTGTCTTTGGCCGTGACCTCCACTTTGGCGGCATTCCAGTTTATCATATAATCGATGTCCGACGCAGGCGAGGATACCCCTTGGATATTCGTCGAAGGGAGCGCATCCGCCGGATTTTCAGTCAATACGCTCGCATAGTCAAGCTCGTGGGTTGCATACAAGCCGTTCGACATCGCTGCGAGCGAGTACGTTAGGTTCGCCGCCTGTTCCGGCTTAATGACGTCTATGGTACGCGAGGTAGAGGATACTTGGGTGCGGTTCGTACCGGATTTAAACAGCCTTGCCGTTACTTGGTAAGATCCTTCGTAGTTGTCCCCTTGGATTGGCGTAAAGGTCAAGTCCGTGTCGCGAATGGCCTTGATCGAAGTAGAAGCGGTGCTGTATCCGTCCGCGCGGGTATCGTCGCCGATAAATTTCAGGGTGCTCGGCTTTCCAGATTTCGGGTCGGCATTCATCGACCAGGTCGGCGTACCATTCATGGAGCCTTTGGAGAAGTATACATTCCCGGTAACCGAGCTGTTCCCGCCAACTTGAGAGAACGAGAGCTCCACTTCGTAGCCTCCATAGTCCTTGTCAAAATCCTCGCCGTACTGGTCCTTGAACTTCAGCTTCATCTTATCTTCCGTAGTGGAGGCATTGGCGCCGAACGGCGCAAGAGAAGGCAGCATCTTCGGTTTCGGCTCGGAAGAAACATAGATTTGGTTCGGATACCGCTTCTCCGAGATCGTAGTCGTATAGGTAGCCGATTTGCCGGTCTTCGTAACGAGCGCATTGATCGTCAAGCTGCCGGATTTCCTCGTCTCTTCATTAATCTTCAGTCCCCCGATTCGAATCTTGCCCTTGTTGGCTCCCGTAATCTCGATCCGACCTTCGGTTCCGACCTCGGCACCTGCGGAGCCGTATGCGTAAATACTTATATCCCCGGCGTATTTCAGCACATCATCGCCCGAAAGCGTATTGCCGAATTTATCTTTAACTACAATTGGAAGATAAACGTCGTCATCGCCCCAAGCAATCGTATTGTTGGTTGAGCCGAAGCTGATCTCATAAGGAATTTTCGGGGCGTTCAGCTTCACCTTCTTCGTTGCGGATTGCCCGCTCTGGTGGGCTACGACAGTAAGGTTCAGCTCTTGTTCGACCAAGAAGGTACTCATGTCCACGGCTACCGTATTGATCTTCAATTCCGGACGATCATCCCCGTCCTCATCGTCGTAAAAGTCAAAGCCTTTATCGACCTGCAGCCCGTTGCTGTCCGTCGTCGTCCCGGAAACCAGAGCGTTCGCACCGGTGTTGTAAGTCGATGTGCCGTCGCGAAGCGTCTTCAGATCCGTTACTTCAAAGCCGTACTGGTCATAAGCTTTGTAAGCGAGATAGGCGCTGTCCCCCGCTTCCAGCTGGGTTTTCCCTCCGAGCAGCTTCAGATCCCCGAGCTCTACCTTGGCTATCGATTGGCGGTCGCCGACCTTGAAGGTCTTGCTCGCCTGCGCCGTGTTGTCGAGAGCGATGATCGTGACCGCAAAGAGCTGATCCCGCACGAGGAGGGCAGGAGAGCTGTTAACGGCTTTATAAATGTTGACGGAAAGGGCTTGCTCACTGCCGGAAAGCTGGGCTCCTAGGTCCGGGCTTGTCACGATATTGAACCGCGAAGCCGACAAGTCCGACTGCTCGTTGTATTGGTTTAAGGCTTTAAAAGCAATTTTGACCTTCTCGCCCTGGGCTACCGTATCGGAGCTGGAGACGAATTCGATTTTTGTAATCTTTTCGTTCTGTACCGCTACGTCGGCCGTGCCTTTGTCCACTGTTAATCCGCCGTCCTTGACGGCTTCCAGCTTAACGGAGTAGGTGGCCTCCGTCATTTTCGTATCGAGCGTTAACGTCACCTGATTTTTGTTGTCATTCCATTTCGGCGTGGCGGTCACGGCGCTGGACCCTCGGCTTATGGACACATTCAGCTTGGACGTATCGGCAATGGCGCCGTTCAGCGTAACGGTAATGGTCTTGGCCCCGGTTGCTTCCGCTTTGGCAATCGAAACTTTCGTGACCGTATCCGGCTTCGCCGGTACAACCTGCTTCTTGGCCTCATAAGCTGCCAGTACAAGCACTTCTCGGGTGGCCGCCGAGGTTCCGCCGAAGCTCCCGTCGGTACCGCTCGTCATCAGCTTCTTCTGGAGGGCCAGAGCGACATACCCTTTAGCCCAGTCGGAAACCGTCTGATCGCTTACTCCGGGCGTCGCCTTGGCCTGTGTATCCAAATTCAAGCCGCGCAGCAGGAAGGCGACCAGCTGTTCCTTCGTCACCTCGCCGGCCGGATTGAACTGACCTGCGGCATATCCGTCGGTGATCCCGGCTTTATAGATGGCCTCGATATAAGGGAGAGCATAACCATTGGCAGGGTCGTCCGCCTTGACGTCGGAGAATGAAGACGCTTTCAAAAAACTGTCTACTTTTAACTGAAAAATGAGCGAAGCGACCTTGGCGAATTGGGCCCGGTTCATTTTATCCTTGAGCCCGAAGACGTTATCCTTCACGCCGTCGAATACGCCGCCTTTGATCAGTTCGTCAAACTTGGCTTTGGTGGCCGCATCCAGGTCCTTCAGGTCGGAGAAGCTTGAGGAATCTTTGGTCGCGTCCGCTTCGGCCGCTAGGACAGGGCCGGACACTACCATCGAAAATGCTGTGGCAAGCGAGAATATCTTAGACATGGCTTTTGAGTTCATTTTAGTACCTCCGTCATTGGTTTTGTAAGCGCTTAAGTATTTGTTTATTTTCATCCACTCTATTCCCTTGTCTATGTACTTTGACGATCTTGTGCAGCGAGCCTTTCGCTTCCGATCCCTTTGACTTGAGCCGCCTCCTTTTAACGATAGGTTGATCTATGTAATCGGGTCTCCAGCAGATGACTCAGGTGAGGGGCTGGAGGCGCGCGTGAAATTTGATTTTGAAATAATATTAGCGAATTTATTGTGAAGATAGTGTGAAGAGAATGTGAATTTAGGACAAAACAGACATCAATTTTGTGAAAAATATGTGAAATGGAACGAGGTTTTGACTTTCTTATAAATAAAAAAAGCCCTCCAGAGGGAGGGTACCAAGCTCTGTATTTGGTTTAAAGGCTCAGCTTCTTGTATTTCTCCGTATATTTTACAACCGTCAGGACATAGGTGGCGTGGGACCAGGTGAGCGGGGCTACCGAAACCGGGCTGCCGTCAAACGGATCGAGCTGCTCCGGCAAAATGCCGCTCTCGATCGCATGCGAGACGACCCATTCGAGCGTACGGCGCGGCGACTCCAGATCGGACAGCGTCTTGGCGTATTCGATCTCCCACTCCGCGATCCACAGCGTACAGATGATCCACGGGTTGCCCGGAACGTTATCAATATCGGACGAGCGCTGGAAGTAATAATCGTGATAGTAACGGGCTACGCCGCCGATGTCCGTCTTGATCGTAAGTCCGGCTTTGTTGGCCTTCATCGTGCTGACGACACGAGTGTCGTCGGCCGGCAGAACACCGAACTCGAAGATGCCGTAGACGCTGCTCTCGAGAGTCTTATCCTGGACCCACTGCCCGCCTTCCAGATAGAGACCGCGGACGAAACGCCCTTCCTTCTCATCCCACAGATGCTTCAGAATGCCCGATTTGATCCGCTCCGCGGTATGCCGGTACCTGCTGGAGCGCTCCTCGTCGCCGAACAGGCTGCAGAAGTTCGCGGCGGCGATCAGCCCGCCGTAAACGGCCGATGCGGTGAAGGTATAGATGCCGTAGCGCTCCTCCCACAGATCGTAGCTCGGCTTAGGCAGATTAAGATCGGCCTCGATGTAGCTGGACATGAACCGCGCCGCGCGGCGGATCAGCGTCCGGTACAACGATTGCGGGAGCTCGATCACCCCGTGGCGGACGTAATCCTGCCAGAGCGCGAACAGCACGAGCGCCGTTTCGTCTTCCTGAATCGGCAGCTGCATCTTGCCGTTGTTCAGGTAGGGATGCCATGAAGACCCGACGGTGCCGTCCGGGTTGTATTTGTGATGCAGGTAGCCCTCCGGCGAGAGCGCATTGGCGCAGAAGTGGAAGAACGGCGTAATCATTCCTTGATATCCTGCCATCGTCATCGCATAAGCGATAAGCGCGCCGTCGCGCGGCCACATGTAGCTGTAATGGTCGCGGTTCGACTGCATGATGTCGGAGTCGTTCGCGGCGATAATGGCCCCGTTCACGTCCGTCTGTGTCCGGACGATCAGCAGGCTCATCTTGTATAAGCGAATGCACGCCTCGCTCAGGTTGCCGTAGTCGCGCTCCGATTTGTTGACCCACCGCTTCCAGTAAATTTGCGCCCGGTCCAGGAGATTGCCCGGATGGCTTTCTTTGACATAGCTGTCCAGCTTCTTGACTTCCTCGAGGTTTTTGCCCGCCGTCATCCAGTAGTAAAGCGATTCCTCCGAATTCGGTGGCACATGAAGCCGGAAGGAGATCGTGCTGTCCACCGAGCCCTGGGCGATCGCATTGCCCATCAGATGGCCGTCCTCGGCGTCGCGCCACGTGCCTTCGGCGTTGTAGAAGCGCTTGACCCCGGTTGTATATTGAAAGAGCCCTTCCGTTCCCGTGAGGCCGTTGAACATGAAGTAGCGGTCTTTTTTGTAATGGAACACCGTGTTGTTAAGAGGATAATAGGCGGCCGTATCGCCGACCTCCGTCTCGTTGATGACGAGATCCTGGTTGAAGAACATCCGTACCTCGCGAACCGTCTCCCAATGATTTTGAATGCGGACGCGCTTCAAGTAGATGTCCTCGCGCTGATGTACGCCGTCGTTAATGATCAGGGTGATGCCCAAATGGTAGTGGGACGCCTTTACTTCGGTTACGAGCGAATCCTCCACATAGGAAAGCTGAAAGCTCCATTCCGGGTCGGAAAGCCAGCTGAATGAACCGTCCACCCAGATGCCGACTCTGCATTGATATCCGCCGACGTGGTTCAATTGCCCTACATAGGGATAATATAAGTCCCGCATGTACGTATGACTGTCCAGATTAATCAAAAATTTGCCGTTTCCGATGACAAGCTGTCTAGGCAATCGATCCACATCCTTTTCTTTCCGGGTTGTTGCTATCTGATCTTAAGATAAGAGTACCTTTTTATGCCAAGCCGGTCAATGCATGAAAATTATTGAAAACGGATTCCGGCGCGATTTTTTCGCATGAACGGGTGAACTCGAGCGATGTTGAGGCTTCTATGAATCTATGATTTCCTGTACGGAGTCTTCATATACGGAAGGAAAAAATAATCTCCAAACCATGCTGAGGAGCGCCCGTGGCAAGGAGACCGCGGCCCTCAGCCGGTTGGAGATCAGAGGAAAGCATTTGGGATTGTACGTAAGTGCTTGATCTATATGGTAACCGTCCAATCGGCTGCTCTTAAAGACGGATACAGCCGTTACCTGCGCTGTGATAGGGGCAAAGCCGGTTCGGTCTGAAGCCGGGCTTCTATACTTTGGTGGGGAGAGCGTTCTTTCCCGTCATTCTAACGATCAGATCATACGGATTGGGCGATTGCAGCAGAAGCTGCACCTGGTCCTCGTTGACCCCGCAGCAGGTATAGGTTTGGCCCGTATGATACTGGATGTGCATCTGGGCCGCCTGATCGTCGTACGCGACAAACGTGATTTGCTTTGAGCCGATCGGAATCATCTTCATACCGATTACTCCTTCCCAGGGAGGCTGATAAGTGCGGACCATCCTGCTGCGTGCGGGAGGGATCGCAGCAGCGGATGGTCCGAAGTCCGTCGCAAGTCGCAGGAACCGACGGCACGGTCCGGGGCGATTGGCGAGAGGTCAACCGGTCCGGGAAGCCCGGCTTCGGTTGGCATTCCTTAATTCACTATATGCTTAGCCAATTCCGTTTAGAAGCGGTTCCGGAAGGCACTTCCGGCGAAAACTTCACGGCTTCCTGCGGTACTGGGCTTGGGCATGGAGAACCATAAGCGGACTAGCCTTCCAACCCTTCTTTCGCCCGTGGATTGATCATAATCGAGCTCCCTTCATACATAGAGTTGGAATAAGCTTTCCTATTCCATATACCTAGGAAACATTTAACTGCACCTTTCGGCGGCGAAAAAAGAGGATTTTTAGGGTGAGGGGTCGAATAGTTTTACGGATAGCGGTATTACGGTATAAAACCGCCTTACGATTAAGGCTGTTAATGGTTAATATCTGTAAGCATGAATGCCGTTATTCCTTGGAGCGGCACGTAGGATGCCAATGAGCACAGCACTTTGAGAATGAATGCGGAATACGATATAGAAAGAATGCAACAAGCCCTGCTTGTGATTCGATAAGGGAGGCATAACACGATGAGTTTTTGCTGCGGAGCCAGTATGCTCGGAACTAAAGGAACCTTAAAGCATATCCGAACCCAAATCCATAATGTGCCTCTTTTGTTTTGTCCGGTGTGCCACCGGGTGGAGGTCCATCATCAAGTGGAGAACGAGTATGAAATATTAGCCGAATATGCGCATGGGGACGGCGCGCTTGAGGTGGATTTTCAGGAATACGTGGAAAGCCGCGATCAAGCCGAGCTGTTCGAGAATTGCGTCAATACCGAGAATGAAGATCCGATGGACGTCGTCCGCAGTCAAATCGACATGGCGCTCGATCTTCTGATGGTATCCAAGGAAATCGGCGATGCCGAATGGGAAGCTGCGTTGATCAAACGGTTGAATGCGCTCAGCAAACGCCGCGACCGGCTGAAGAATAAGAAAACGCTGCGCGGCCGCTCGTAGGCCGAAGCCGCTCCGAAAGATTCCGTCCCTAACCTTATCGCGCAGTGCGAAGCCCCGGCTCCAGCTGCCTCCTTCCGTTCCTGCCGTCCCGCTGTCAGCGGGCAGCGCTACGTTTGGGGCTAAGGGCCCATTCTTCCATAGCCGGCTGCCGGCGCACGCGAGAAGGAAAGGGACTTTTTCATGTCATGGGGGACAGGCAGAGGTTTCTGGATTTTACAAAAAAATCCTTGAAAAAAACCTTTTTCGCACGACTTACACAACCCCCGTAATCGATTGGATGGTAGCGAAAATTTTAGTGTGAGGTGGAACGATTGCTGTTAGTGTTATTCAAGAAGTTTCTCGGGAAACGTCAGTCTCACCACCCTGATACGGCCGGCTCGCAAACACCGGAACAGGCTGTGATTCGAATACAAGAAGGTGATCTGCGACTTCGGAATCAATTTATAACGGATTATCAGCCTTATGTCGCAAAGGTTACGAGCCGTTTCTGTAAACGATATGTAGACCCGGCAAGGGACGATGAGTTCAGCATTGCGCTTGCCGCATTCAACGAAGCGATCAATCAATATTCGCAGCAAGCGGGGCGATCCTTCCTCGGCTTCGCCGAACAGGTCATCCGCCGGCGTCTGATCGACTACGTCCGCAAGGAGCAGCGCTTCTCCCAGCAAATTCCTTATAGTACGTTCGAGGTGGAGGACGAGGAGGACAACATCGTCAATCCGATCGAAATTCACCAAGCGATCGAACAATACGAGAAACAAAAAGGAATGGAGGAGCGGCGCAGCGAAATCATAGATTTGAACCGGTGCCTGAAGGACTTCGGCATTGGGTTCAATGATCTGGTTGAAGCGTCCCCAAAGCATGATGATTCCCGGCAGGCGTTGTTCAGCATCGCCAAAACGTTGTCGAATGATGTCGATCTTATGCGTGTCATGCTGACCAAGCGAATGCTGCCGATTAAGGAATTGCTTGACCAAGTGGAGGTATCCCGGAAAACGTTGGAACGTAACCGCAAGTTTATCATTGCCGTTGCGCTGATTTACAACGGACCGTATCCGTTTCTTAGGGAATACCTACATATTAGAGAAGATTCGGAAGAAGGGGGGGCCGCGAATGAATAAAGGGATTGTGATGGACATCACGGAAAGCAACATTATCGTGATGCGTCCGGACGGCAAATTCGATCGGGTAGCGCGCAAGAACCGTACCTGTGAGATCGGCGAGGAAATCGTCTATGCCGACGCCGGCTTCCATTGGCGCAGCCCGTCCGTGGCCGGAAAATCGGCGCTTGCAGCCGCCGTCGTATTCTGCATTGTGCTGTTTGCGAGCTTCAGCGGCAAGCTCGGCAGCCCGGAGGTAGTCGCCTATGTATCGATGGACATTAATCCCAGCGTGGAAATGGGCATCGATACGAAAGAAAACGTGCTTGAGCTCAGGGGTCTCAACGATGACGGCGTTCAGCTGATCGAGGCGCTAGATTACAAAAACAAGCCGATCGACCAGGTCACCTCGAAGCTGCTGGACAAGGCCGAGCAGAAAGCGCTCGCCAAGGGCGAAGGCGAAATCGTCATCGCCAGCACGGTAGTGAACGAGAACAGCAAGGTGAATGACGTCCAGCTTGCCGAGAAGCTGAAGCAGCAGGTGACGAAGCACATTCAGGAAACACATCCGAACCAGGCAAGCGCATACCAGGTAGCGGCCTTCGCGGCACCGCAGGAAGTGCGTACCGCGGCCGCAGAGAACGGTTTGTCCATGGGGAAATATACCGTTTACCTGAACGCCAAGAACAGCGGGACGCCGCTGACGGTGGATGAGCTGAAGAAGGAATCCGTGCTCCAAATTCTCAAGGATAAACCGGAGGTTGCGCAAATCATGCAGCAGGACCGGCTTCCTGGCAAAGCGGCGATCAAGCAGCTGGTGGAGGAAGAGAAGAGCGGAGCTCTGGATAAGAAGTTTGAGGAGCAGCAGAAGAAGAACAACAACGGGAAGAACGGAACGGATAATAACAAGACCGATCCGAAGAAGCCCGGTGGCAATAACAACAACGGGAACAACAATAACAACAGTACTAACAAAAACGGGAATGGCAGCAACAACAGTAACAACGGCAATAACAAAAACGGTGCCAATAACCCGAGCAATTCCAAAAACAATAGCAGCAACAATAACAACAAGAACGGCGATAATGAAAACGGCAGCAAGAACAACGGGTCGGGTAACGGAAACGATGATAAAAGGGGCAGCTCCCCTTCGGCTCCCGTGAACGGTAAGCCGGGATCAAGCGCCGACACCAAGCCAGGAACGACAGCTCCTGGCGCTTCCCGTCCCGGAGATAATCAGGACGATCGGAACGCCGGCGGCAAGAAGCAGGATGACAAACAGGACCAGCAGCAGAAGAAGGACGAAGATAAGCAGCGGTCCGACGAGCAAGCGAAGGATGACTTGAAGAAAAGCACGGATTCCAAGCAGCAGGATGGCAAGAAGCAGGAGGATTCCCGAAAAAAGGATGAGCCCTCTAAGGATGCCAAGGACGACGGTAAAAAGGACGATCCGAAGAGGGACGACAACAAGAGCAACAACGATAAAAAGGGGAATGACAACCGATCGAACGCCTCCGACGATAAGTCGAAAAAAGACGATTAATCTTAGTAGGACGATCGGATCAAAGGATCAATTTCCCGGGATCGGAACTTTTGATAAGCGATGAATCGCGTGACACAGCGGAAGTTAGGGGAGACCGCTGTGTCTTCTTTTTTTCTAAAATTTAGGGTGAATCTAGCGAATAGGCTGGATTTGGGGCCGAATCGCCAGCCGCAAGCAAGCGGTCCGGCTCTGCTAGAACTATTTTTTTACGGGAGATTCCACTATAATATCGGTAAAGGCTTCGTAGGCTTAATTGTCATTTCAGGGGAGATGGGGAGCATGCGTTATTCGACGTTCGGCAAGACAGGCTATGAGGTGTCCTCGTTAGGTTTCGGGGCGATGAATCTGCCCGGCGTGCCGCTGGAGCAAGCGCGGGCCGCGCTCAATTATGCGCTGGACGAAGGGATCAACTATATCGATACGGCCGCCGGCTATCGCAATTCCGAAGAGATTATCGGGGAGACGATCTCGCACCGCCGCTCGGAATATTTTCTGGCGACGAAGACGAATAACCGGGATTACAAGACGGCGAAGGAAGAGATCGAACGCAGCCTGGACCGGATGAAAACGGACGTCATCGATTTGCTGCAGATTCACTATGTCAATTTCGTTCAGGACTTTAAAGCGGCGATGGAAGAGGACGGCGCTTACTATGCGGCGCTCGAGATGAAGAATAAGGGGCATGTGCGGTTCATCGGCATTACCGGTCACCGCCCTGAACTGCTCGCGAAGTGGATCAGCAAGGGCCAGTTCGATCAAGTGCTGTTTCATTTGAATCTGGCGCAGCCTTTCGCCCTTCAGGAACTGATACCGGAGGCGAATCGTCAAGGCATGGGCAAGACCGCGATGAAGCCGCTTTCGGGCGGATTCATTCAGCCGGTTGAGAAGGCGATCCGCTACCCGTATAGTCAGGATGTGCACACGGTGATTTCGGGTATGGTCAGCGTAGAAGAGGTGCGTGAGAATATCGCGGCGATGCGTGTGGAGGTCGGTGCCGAGGAGCGGAGTGAGCTGGAAAGCCTCGCTCTGCAGTTGGGGAGCCATAACTG
Organism: Paenibacillus gyeongsangnamensis; assembly: GCF_027533625.1. Lineage (GTDB taxonomy): Bacteria > Bacillota > Bacilli > Paenibacillales > NBRC-103111 > Paenibacillus_G > Paenibacillus_G gyeongsangnamensis. The sequence goes on from NZ_JAQAGZ010000005.1 coordinate 177,310, forward strand.
CCGCCGCTGCAATTATTGCTCGTGTCCGGTAGGCGTAGCGATCCCGGATGTCATGATCTCTAGCCGGATCCGCGAGACGCTCGGGCTGCTTCCGAAGGGAAACGGCTTCTACGACCGGATGAAGGATAAGATCCTCGCATGCGCGGAGTATGAACCGTGCAAAGAAAAGCCGCTGTGCGAAGAGAAGTGTCCGTATCATCTGCCGATGCAGCAGACGGTGCAGGCGGCCGCAGGCTATTACGTGACGAAATAAGCAGACGCAGCTATGCAAGACGGCGTTTCTTATCCGGGATGGATGGGTAACTATAAACAGGAAGAAACTTATAGGCGTTGTTCCATGCCCAGGATAAACGGCTACGCCGTCCTTGTCTTACAAGGACCAGCGCGTTTATCAAGGTTGATGCGAAGCTATAAGCCTTCGAAAACTTATAAATCTTATCACTAGCGTTGCATTAATTTTCTCTGAATGTTCATAATCTTCTGCCTTTTTATCATCAGGGCATAAAAAAATCCTTTACAATGAAATGGCAGGTAGTTCCTGTCCATAATCCACTGAAAAGGATTAAGCCCATGGACAAGGATACTCTATTTTCTTCATTTGGTAAATGGTTAGCACCCATTTGTACGAAATCGTTCACGGAAAAAGTGAAGGAAACGAACCAAGATAAGTACGTTAAGAAATTCACTACGCTGTCCTATCTGAAGCTATTCCTTCATGCTCAGATTCAGCAGCGGGACGGACTGCGTGAAATCGCCGATGATGTGCTTTCGAAAGACTTCCAGAAAGAACTTGGGTTGAAATCGATCTCTGCTGCTCAATTGAGTCGGAAACATAACCAAGTCGATCCCGCTTTGCTGGAGCATGTTTTTATGCAGTTGGTTTTACGTATTCGCCAACATACATCGCCCTCCATGTTACGGAAGGATTTTAAAATCATTGACTCCACAACCATCGGACTGTGCTTGCAAAAGTACAAATGGGCAGAATTCCGAAAAACAAAAGCAGGTATTAAACTGCATTTCCGGCTGGAATACATCGATGATGAGACGGTCGTTCCCGAGAAAGTGACGATCACCTCGGCAAAAAAGAATGATCGAACTCAGATGGATGCTTTAGTCAACGAACTCGGAGTCACCTATGTGTATGATCGCGGCTACATCGACTACGGGAGGTTCGATGATTACTGTGATCGCGGCATTTTCTTCGTGACCCGAACGAAGAAGAATACGATGATTCGTCCGATAGAATCCTTTAGCTTGCCGCCAGAGAGCGCCGTTCTTACCGATGAAATGGTCTATGTCGGTACCCCGCAAAAGAGAATGGAAAACGTGCTGCGTCTGATTCACACGGTAGATTCCGAGGGCAACCCTGTCGCCATTTTAACCAATCGATTTGATCTGAATGCCGAAGAAATTGGACAGATCTACCGGGAACGGTGGGTGATTGAAACCTTTTTCAAATGGATGAAGCAGCACATCCGGATTAAGTCGTTTTACGGAACAAGCGAACAAGCCGTGATGAACCAAGTATGGACAGCACTGATTGCTTTTTGCTTACTGGTATTGGTGAAACTGGAAACAGGAACTCGTCACAGCCTGCTTCAGCTCTACCGATGGTTGAAAATCTTATTATGGGATTCCGTTCAAGACTGGATGGAACGAATACATCGCTTGCCTCAAAGGATATCCGAGGGTAGACGAAAAAAGCAATAAGTACCGTTGTTAGATGGATGAGTAAATTACCATATAATTACCAAATGGACAGAGCTACCTTTCAGAGGTGATCGACCTTTTGGCGATGCGGCTTGAATCATTGTTCAGAATAATTCGACAACTTATCCAAACGATTTTAATGCAACGCTAGTGATTTTTCAATAAAAATTAAATACTTCTTTTATTTCCAAGATCATACTACAATTTTATTACATAATGAAAGCGGTAACAATGCTGGGGAGAGAATAGGAGCTGCGGAGTATGATGAAAGTTTCAATCACGTCGTACACGGCTGATTTAACCGACGGCGATCTAAGACAATTAAACCAATTAGGGGTCGATTGCATTGATTTCGGAAAAGGCTCCGCCTTTGCGGGAGTAAAAGAGCAAGGCTATCCGGACCTGGACTCGCTCTTGAAGCTAAAGCGCAGAATTCGTTCCTTCGGACTGGATATTAACCGTGTGACTTTGCCGGATTTATCAACCAAGTTCATGAGGAATGAACCCGGATGCGAAAGAGAGCTGGAAAATTCGATCAACGCGATGAAGGTATTCGGCGAAGCGGGGATCCCGGTTGCCAGACAACGGTTTGAAGGGGATACGTTTCCTTATTTGACGACCAAATATCGTTCCATCCAAAGAGGGGGGGCCATCGCGCGCGGGGAGAGTCTAGGTTTTACGAAGGAAAAGTTCGCGCACCCGACATTAGAGGAGCATGAAGCCTATTGGGAACGCTTCTGCGAAGCCTACAAAAAACTCGTTCCCGTGGCAGAGGATTACAACGTGCTTTTAGGCATGCACCCGTCGGACGCGCCTCATCCGGAAACGGCCTTCGGCGGACTTGGTTATCATCGGATTATCGATGCGTTTCCAAGCAAGCATGTCGGCTATGTTTACTGTATCGGTACAAGAGCCGAAGAGGGGGGAAGTCCGCTTGTCTTGAATGAAATCAATCATTATGGCCGAAAAGGCAAGCTGTTCCTGGTTCATTTCCGTAATGTCAGGGGCAGTCTTCCGACAGCAGGCGCTTTCGAGGAGGCGCTGCTGGACGATGGCGACATGAACATGTTCAAGATTTTGCTGGAGCTTCGCAAGGTAGGCTTTAACGGCTGCTTGAACCCCGATCACGTTCCGATTCTGGAAGGGGTGCAGATCGAAAAGAACGACAGCTGGCCTAATACTTGTATTCAATGGAATTATAACAACATCGGGTACGCATATTCCATCGGGTACATTAAAGCGCTGCTCGCAGCACTGGTTGAATTCGAAGGGTAACCCTGTTTGTTACGACAAGGAGGAGAAATTCAATGACCGGTCAGGAAACTCCGATCCATACGTTAACGAAGAAGACCAATGTGCGATACCTGATTCTAGCCATCTTGTTCATCACGACCGTGATCAATTACTTGGACCGTTCCACGTTAGGCATTGCGGCCCCTGTCATGAAAAAAGACTTAGTTTTGGATGCGGTTACATTAGGCTTCGCTCTTTCCGCGTTTAACTGGGCATATACTTTTTTACAAATACCCGGAGGCTGGCTGCTCGACCGGTTCGGAGCGCGTGTCGTTTATGGCGCCGGTCTCTTCCTATGGTCCTTGTTTACCTTTTTCCAAGGGTATGTCGGCGGCTTTATCACGCTGTTCGCATTAAGATTTGTCGTCGGGCTGGCCGAAGCCCCTTCGTTTCCCGCGAACAGCCGAATCACAACGATGTGGTTTCCGCAGCACGAGCGCGGCAGCGCCGTTGCGATTTATAACTCCGCACAGTATTTCGGGCTGGCCATTTTTACACCGGTATTGGCGTGGCTTTTACAAAACTACGGATGGCATTCGATTTTTTATTATACGGGCGCGGCCGGCATCCTTTTATCCTTCTTTTGGTTTAAAATCGTGCGCGATCCCAAGAATCATCCCGGCGTAAATCAGGCTGAACTGGATTATATCAAGCAGGGCGGGGGCCTTACGGATGTGGGAGATAAGCCCAAGAAGGTGAAGTGGTCTCACGTACGTCTATTGTTGACGAACCGGCAAATGATCGGAATCTATATTGCGCAATTTGCTTTAAATACAATTGTATGGTTTTTCTTAACGTGGTTCCCCACCTATCTCGCCCAAGACAAAGGCATGTCCATGCTTAAGGTCGGGTTTATAGCCTCAATACCTTATATAGCGGCCTTCGCGGGCGGCATCGTTGGAGGATATGTTTCCGACCTGCTGCTGAAGAGCGGCAAGTCCTTGGCGGTAGCCCGCAAAACGCCGATTATTACGGGTTTCCTTCTTTCCAGCACCATTATATTAGCCAATTACACCAGTTCGATTGCCGCGATTATCGTGATCATGTCGGTTGCCTTTTTTGCAAAAGGATTGGCAGGCCTGACCTGGACGCTTGTTGGGGATATGTCGCCTAAAGAGCTGATTGGCATCAGTGGCGGCATTTTTAATACATTCGGCAACCTGGCCGGCATTGTGATTCCGATTCTGGTCGGCTATATCTTGGCCACAACCCATTCATTCAGCGGCGCCCTTCTGTTTATAGGCGTGATCCTGTTTATCGGAGCTCTTTCCTACATCTTCATCGTGAATAAGGTGGAAAGAATCGAATTACCCGAGGAAAGCGCCGCGGAACAGAACAATTCAACGATCGCCATCTAATCGCTCTTTGGAACAAGAAAGGGGAACTCGTCGTGGCCATGCCCATCCATCAAAACGAAAAGCCGCTCTATATCCAAGTCAATCCTAAGGATAACGTTGCAATCATTGTCAATACGGGAGGATTGCCGTCAGGAACCGGGTTTCCTTGCGGTCTTCAGCTTAAGGAACATGTTCCGCAAGGCCATAAAGTGGCCTTAACGGATTTGGAGCAAGATGAAGCCATTATCCGCTACGGTGAAGTCATTGGCTATGCGGTCAGGCCGATCCCGCAAGGCTGCTGGATTGACGAATCGTTGGTCAGGCTGCCGGAGCCTCCCGACTTGGATGAGCTTCCCGTTGCAAACCGTGTGCCGGAACCGCTGCCGCCTCTTGAAGGATTTACGTTCGAAGGGTACCGGAATGCAGACGGCAGCGTCGGGACGAAAAATATTTTAGGCATTACGACAAGTGTTCAATGTGTTGCCGGAGTCCTGGATTATGCGGTCAAACGGATTAAAGATGAGCTTCTCCCGAGTTATCCGAACGTATCGGATGTCGTGGCATTGAATCATACCTATGGGTGCGGCGTGGCGATCCATGCCCCCGATGCGGTGATCCCGATCCGCACGCTTCAAAATATAAGCAGGAACCCCAACTTCGGCGGTGAAATCATGGTCGTCGGTTTGGGGTGTGAGAAGCTGCTTCCGGAACGATTGATACCGGCCGGGGATCCGGCCGCTAGCCTCATGTCGCTGCAGGATCATCAAGGGTTTATGCCCATGATTCAATCGATCATGAGCATGGCTGAAGAGCGCCTCAAGCGGTTAAACCGCCGGCAGCGCGTGACTTGCCCCGCATCCGATCTAGTCGTCGGCTTGCAATGCGGCGGGAGTGATGCCTTCTCCGGCGTTACGGCCAATCCGGCAGTCGGATACGCGGCGGATTTGCTCGTGCGCGCAGGGGCGACGGTCTTGTTCTCGGAGGTGACCGAAGTACGGGACGCCGTTCATTTGTTAACGCCCCGGGCAGTGAATGAAGAGGTCGGCCGCGCGCTGATTCGCGAAATGAAATGGTACGATCACTATTTGCAGAACGGTCAGGCGGACCGAAGCGCCAATCCGTCACCCGGCAATAAAAAAGGCGGATTGGTGAACGTTGTGGAGAAATCGCTGGGATCTATCGTGAAATCGGGCAGCAGTCCGATCGCAGGGGTGCTGTCTCCAGGCGAGAAGGCAGCTCAGAAAGGGTTAATCTTTGCGGCAACACCGGCCAGCGATTTTGTATGCGGCACGCTGCAGCTCGCTTCGGGGATCAATTTGCAAGTCTTTACGACCGGACGCGGGACGCCTTACGGCTTGGCTATGGCACCGGTGATCAAAGTATCGACCCGCAATGCATTATCGGAGCAGTGGCACGATCTGATCGATATCAACGCGGGACGCATTGCGACGGGCGAGGCGACCATAGAAGAGGTCGGCTGGGAAATATTCCGGTTCATTCTAGACGTAGCCAGCGGCCGTAAGATAACGTGGGCGGATCATTGGGGACTGCACAACGCATTAAGCTTGTTTAACCCCGCACCCGTAACCTGATGTAAAGGATGAAAGCCGGATTCAGATGCATATTATTCCGTTATCCTTGGCAAATTAAGTCTTGAATCGATGACAGGGAGGTGAGCAGATGGCTGACAATAATCAGAACCAGAACAATGCTGTTGAGAATACGACGAATGCGGTTAGAAACGGTTTGCAAAGGGCGACGAATTACGTACAGAATGCATTGGAAAATGCGGGCGAAGCAACGCAGAATGCAACGCAAAATTTGGTCAACAACGTAATGAATAACCAAGACGAAGAAAAAAATACATAAAATCATCTTGCGGCTGTGATTAGCTGCATATAAAGCTTATGAACGGTTACCCTTGAATGGGGTGACCGTTTATTTTTGTAAAAATTCCATAGCGCAGTCTGAAAATTTACATCGTTATAATGTATTTCTCTATCCTAATTGACATTTGTTTTTTACAATGAGAAGGTAAGAGTAATGTTATTTTCATATACAGTCATACTAGCGTTCATTATTATGATTAAAGGAGACGAGTGAAAATGCGAAAACATACGGCAATTTCCAAGCACGATCTCAAAGTATATGAGGATTATAAATCAGGCGAGGTTACCACTTATTTTCTATCTCCCGAGGAGCTTGGCAAATATAAAAATTTAAATGCACCCGAACGGGCTAAAATATCGTTTCACATCTTTCCGAACAAAAAATAATAGATCGTCTATAACCCGACATTCGGGAATAGAACGGCTGAAGAATCTTCTCCTGTCCGGACCGGACAGGGAAGATTTTTTGCATTTAAGGGGAACTCTTACTTTTGGGTGGCTTGGATTATGATATCCTGAAAATTGGATTAAACTAGTACAATGTCGGCTTGGGGGAAAGGGGAGGTGGAGCGCCCATGAAAAAGGATGATTTCGGAAACCGGATGAAGGAGTATGAGAATGCCTATCGGCACCGTTTGCCGCGGCGTCTTCCCGTGGTGCTAAGAATCGACGGCTGCCACTTTCATAGCTTTACCCGCGGGATGGGCAAGCCGTTCGACGAGCCGCTCACCCTGGCGCTATGGGATACATGTAAGTATTTGGCTGGGCAGATCATGGGCTGCAAGCTGGTTTATCACCAGAGCGACGAGATTTCGCTTCTCCTTACGAATGACGATCAATGGACTACCCAATCGTGGTACGATAACAACCTGCAGAAAATGGTATCGGTGTCCGCCTCCATGGCCACGGCTAAGTTTAACGAAGCGATCAAGAAATATTATCCGGACAAGGAGCTGGCGACCTTTGACAGCAGAGCCTGGGTGCTTCCGCAGGGCGAGGTAACGAACTATTTTATATGGCGGCAGCAGGATGCGATAAGGAATAGCATGTCGATGACGGCTCAGGCCCACTTCCCGCATCAGGAGCTTCATGGACTTGACGGGAAACGGCTGTTGGACAAGCTGCTGGCGGACAAGGGGATCGATTGGAACGAGCTTCCGGTCTGGCAGAAACGCGGGGTATGCATCACGAAACAGTCGTATTTCAAAGGGGAAGCCCGAAGAAGCAAGTGGGACGTGGACCCGGATACGCCGGTTTTTTCGCAGGATCGGGACTATATCGACCAATATGTCTATTCGGATAGGGATGAGTAATGATGGAATGCGTCATTTTTATCGGTATCCAGGCTTCAGGCAAATCCACCTTCTTTAAAGAGCGGATGTTCAACTCCCACATTCGAATCAACTTGGACATGCTCAAGACCAGGCACAGGGAAATGATTTATTTAGAGGCTTCCTTCCAAGCCAAGCAGCCGTTTGTCGTAGACAACACCAATCCCACGGCCCAAGATCGGAGCAAGTACATCTTCCTTGCCAAAGAGCACAAATTCCGGGTAGCGGGATATTACTTCGAACCGGACTTCGCCGAATCGATGAAAAGAAATGAAGCGCGTACGGGGAAAGACAAAGTGCCGGAGGCAGGGATCAGGAGCGTCATGAAAAAGCTGCAGGTACCCGCATTCAGCGAAGGATTCGATGAGCTATACCGGGTCAGGACGGAAGAGGGGATGTTTTATGTTGAAGCTTGGATTTAATCTATCCATGTGTACCATTGCATATCCACCTGAAAATTTTGGGAAGAGGTAGCCGCGCTTCCGAGCGGTAAAGTCGACATCCAAAAAGTAAACGAGATCGGACAAAGGTACGGGTACATTAACGTTGGGGCACCTTTATAACAAGCGCATGAGCGGATGACTTCTGAATTGTCAGAGTCATTCTTGTTTTCAAGGAAGCTACTTTAGGAGCATTACTTACCCTCAGGTAATTAGGTTAGCTTGCTGTAAGCTCTTACATGGAATCCCGATTGACTTTATAATGAAAGAGTTCGGCCTATAACTAACGATGGAGGGAATCGGACTATGAAGTACCGTACGCTCGGTAAGACAGGGCTAAGCGTATCCGAAATCGGTTACGGCGCCTGGGGCATCGGCAAGAGCAGCTGGATCGGCGCGAGCGATGACGATTCGCTTCGCGCGCTGCACCAATCGATTGATTTGGGACTTACGTTTATCGATACGGCCCTCGGCTACGGCAATGGCCACAGCGAACGTTTGGTCGGCCAGGTGGTGCGAGAACGTTCGGAGACGATTGCCGTAGCTTCAAAAATTCCGCCCAAAAACTACCAATGGCCGGCACGTCCCGGTGTGCCCGTAGAGGAGACGTTCCCGGCGGAGCATGTCATCGCATGCACGGAGCAAAGCTTGCGCAATTTGGGGCTGGACACCATCGACGTGCAGCAGTTCCACGTCTGGAACGACGATTGGGTCGGTCACGGCGATTGGCTGGAGGCGGTACGCAAGCTGAAGGAGCAGGGGAAGATCCGCTACTTCGGCATATCGATCAACGATCACCAGCCGTCCAACGCGATTAAGCTGATCCGCTCCGGGGTCGTGGATTCGGTTCAAGTGATCTATAACGTGTTTGACCAGAGTCCGGAGGATGAGCTGTTTTCCGCTTGTCTCGAGCATAACGTCGGAGTGATCGTTCGCGTGCCCTTCGACGAGGGCGGCTTGACCGGCCGGATCAACGAGGAGACGACGTTCCCCGAGGGCGATTTCCGTAACGGCTACTTCCGGGACGACCGCAAACGCCAGATCGCCGAGCGCAATCGGGCGATCGTCCAGGACTTAGGAGTAGGCCTCGACCGGCTGCCCGAGGTGGCGCTGCGGTACGTGCTCAGCCATCCGGCAGTGTCGACGGTGATTCCGGGGATGCGGTCCATCCGCAACGTCGAGAACAACTGCGCCGTCAGCGACGGAAACCCGCTGAGCGACGAACAGCTTCGCATTCTGCGCAGGCATCGCTGGGTCCGCAATTTTTATCAGGGTTGACGCCCGGCGAATGTATCGATAGGAGAGAACCGCGCTTATGAATGATCATCGCAGAAATTATGTTCTCTTGTTTATGGACACGGTGTTGTTTATGAATGCGATGACATTCTTGTCGGTCAATGCCGTCATTACTTATTTCCTGGCCCATCTGAAGGCGAGCACCTTCGAGATCGGCTTGGTCAACGCCCTGGTCTCGATCGGCGCGTTCGTCAGCCAGCCGTTCTTCGCCAAGAAGGTGATGAATTTGACGCACAAGGCGAAGACGTTCGTGAGAATCCTGTTCATACAAAGGATCGTCTTTCTCTTGTTCGTCTTGACGATACCTCTGGTTGCCGAATCACACCCGAAGTTGATGGTCTTGCTGTTCCTTGCGGGCTGGGGAGTGTTCAATCTGTTCGTCGGTGCATATGGTCCGTTCTTTATGAGCCTGTTCGCCAAATTGGTCGCGGAGAGCTCGCGCGGCCGGCTGCGCGGCTTCAGCAGCGGTGCCGGCAGTCTGCTGGCGCTCGGTTCCTCCGCGCTGTGCGGCGTTATCTTGAGCAAAGTGCCGTATCCGTACAATTACACGTTGATTTTCGCCATCGGCGTCGTCCTGCTCCTGCTCGACGTGTTAACGTTTGCGATGATGAAAGAGATGGAACCGGATGCGGTCACGAAGGTCGATTTTAATTATTTTCAATATTTCAAGGCGATACCGGCGATGTTCCGCGAATTCAAGGCGTATCAGCGCACGGTGATCGGCTTCTCCTGCACCGTAGCGGCGCAAGCCGGACTTGCGTATTATACGCTTTATGCGGTAAGGACGTTTGATGCCGGCAGCACCGCGATCGCGATGTTCACGGCGATTACGGGACTGGCCAATATTGCCGGCAGTATGGTCTTCGGAATCTTGGCGGACCGCATCGGCCATCGGCCCGTTCTTGTGATGGCATCGGCCGCAGGAGGGTTGGCATGCGGGCTGATCATCCTGTTTCCCAGCCTATGGACGATATACGGAGCCTTCGCCTTAACGAATTTATGTGTCATCGGCTATAACCTGAGCAGCGGCATTCTGATCCTCGAACAAATCCCGAGAGAGCGCCTGCCGATGGGCATCAGCATCAATGCGATGATTACCTTGTGCGTCAGCTCGATCGTGATGATCGGAAGCAGCTGGCTGGCGGATTATATCTCGTTCAATGCTGTGTTTCTGATCGCCGGCTTGGCCGGCTTGGCCGGGGCTGTCGTTCTCCGAAGCGGGGGCAAAGCCGAGGCTCCGGCCGCAGCTGCAGCTTCCGCTTCTCGGGCTGCAGGCGAGCGCTAGAGGCCGGAGGGCCGTTGGTGGGACCGGTTCGCTATACAGGCTTGATGAGGGAACATTTCTCCCCAAACTATATACTTTATTAGGAGGCAATGAACATGCAATATCGCAAATTAGGCAAAACCGGCTTGAAGGTCAGTGAGATCAGTCTGGGCAGTTAGCTTACGTACGGCGGCTACGTAGAGCAGGATAACGCGGTGAAGTCGATTCATAAGGCGTACGAGCTTGGCATTAACTTCTTCGATACGGCCAATGTGTATGAACGCGGAGCCGCCGAGAAAGTGGTAGGGGAAGCGCTGAAGCCATATCCGCGCGATTCCTATGTGCTGGCGACCAAAGTGTTCTGGCCGATGGGCGACGGTCCCAACGACCGCGGCTTGTCGCGCAAGCATGTCATGGAGCAGTGCCACGCCAGCTTGAAGCGGCTGGGAACGGATTACGTCGATATCTACTACTGCCACCGCTTCGACCCGGAAACCCCGATCGAGGAGACGCTCCGGACGATCGACGATCTGGTGCGCCAGGGCAAAATCCTCTACGTCGGCGTCAGCGAGTGGACGGCCGTGCAGATGGCCGAGGCCTTGGCCGTTGCGGACAAATACTTGCTGGATCGCATTGTGGTCAATCAACCGGTTTACAATATGTTCAACCGCTATATCGAGAAGGACGTCATTCCGCTCGGCGAGTCCAAAGGAATCGGCCAAGTCGTGTTCTCCCCGCTTGCGCAAGGGCTGCTTAGCGGCAAATACAAGTCCGTGTCCGACATTCCGCAGGATAGCCGCGCGGCCAAGCTGGAAGGCGTGCGCAAGGCTATAACGGCCGAGAAGATCGAGAAGGTAGGCCGGCTGTCGGCCATCGCCGGCGAACTGGATATTACGGTCGGCCAGCTCGCTCTCGCCTGGATCCTGCGCCAGCCGAACATCGCCAGCGCCCTGGTCGGCGCGAGCCGTCCGGAGCAGGTGGAAGAGAACGCCAAGGCTTCGGGGATTGTGCTTCCGCAGGAACTGCTGGAGCGGATCGAAGGCATTCTCGGGGAATCGAAGTAAGATCATATCCATATTTTTGGGTGACGCTGAGGCTTGCTTGCCTCAGCGTCCTTTTTTCTATTACAACCGAAAGGGCCTCAGGGTATGATTTGCGTATAAATGAGCAACCTGGGTCTATACTTTTTTTGAGTTCATAACGATACAGAGGATGATTTCCATGCAAGATGAGATTAGAGGCCGAATTGAAGAAGAACTGCGGCGGATCGAGCGCGAGGAGCAGGTAAGAATCTTATACGCATGCGAATCGGGGAGCAGAGCTTGGGGATTGTCGTCCAAGGACAGCGATTACGACGTGAGGTTCCTGTATGTGCGGCCCGTGGACTGGTACTTGTCGATATTCGAGCAAAGAGACGTGATCGAGCGTCCGATCAACGATCAGCTGGACGTGAACGGGTGGGATTTGAAGAAGGCGCTGGGCCTGTTCCGCAAATCGAACCCGCCCTTGCTCGAATGGCTGCAGTCGCCCATCCGCTATGCCGAGCGCCATACGGTGACGGACCGAATCCGGCAGCTCTCCCCGTTAGCCTTCTCGCCGAAGTCCAGCATTTACCATTATTTGCATATGGCGAAGCGGAACTTCCGAGAATATTTGCAGGACGATGCCGTTAAGATCAAAAAATACTTCTACGTGCTGCGTCCGATGCTCGCCTGCCAATGGATTGAGGAGCGGGGCGGCATGCCGCCGATGGATTTTGAAGCGCTGGCGGAAGCGTTGCTTCCGGACTGAAGCAAGAGGTGGTTAAGCTGCTTACCCGGAAGAAGTCGGGGGTCGAATTCGGCCTGGAGCCGAAGATCTCCATGATCAACGAATTTTTAGAACAGCGAATCGCCTATTACGAGGAAACCGCCAAACACGCTCCCGTCTCGGGGGAGAAGCAGGACGCCGCATTCGACGTTCTGTTCCGCGAGACCCTGAAGGAGGTTTGGGGTTCATAGACATCCATTTGCCCATTGTTTCTCAATTTGGTTATAGTATAAATAATGAATGACGGAAAATGAGTGAGCCTGGATGAAGACGAGCCTCAAGAGCAAAATACAAAATTTAGGTCTAAGGAACACGCTCATTCTCGCGTTTTCCTGCTTTATTATTATCCCCTTCGTGACCATCGGCGGGACGCTATCTTGGCTGTACATGCAGTCGAACCGGAGTATGGTTCTGGACGCGGCGGTTGAGAATAACAAGCAAATCGTCAAGAATATCGATGCCTCGTTCAATCCGCTGCTGCGGCTGTCGATGTTTCCCGAGCATGACCCGGCTATTTTTCAAATGATGAAAAAAGATTACGATGCGCTGCCTTACCCCTTATATGAACGGGGCGAGGATTTCGATACGGCGGGCGGGATTATCCGGAACAGCATGATGCTGTATACGGATTTGCTGGATTCCGTGGCGATTTACCAAAGCAAGAATCGGATCATCGTGGGACGAAGCAATAATGAATACATGAATCACCGTTACCTCGAAACCGAATTTTACCGGGAGCCCTTCGTACAAAAGATATTGCAAAAGCGGGGACTTGTCGTTCCCGTAGGCGTCCATCCGGAGAGGCTGATGTCGACGAACAGCAGTCCCGTGGTTTCGATCGGCCGGGCGGTCGTGGACCCGTATACGAAGGACATTCTCGGGCTGATCCTGCTCAATGTCGGCATTGATAAGCTGAAGACGTTATGGAGCGACATCCACTTTACGGACAGCACCCGGTTTTATTTGATCGACGAGAATCAAAATATCGTGTACAGCAACAACCCGTCCGAATACGGGCTGCCGGCTGCCGGCGCGCTTGGGCAAGATATAGACTTTGTCCACGGGGAGGAGCAGCAAACGCGGGAGAACGATATGAATTATTTCATAATGTCGACTTCTCTTGTAACGGGCTGGAAAGCTTTGACCATCATTCCGAAGAATGAGCTGTTCGGCTTCGTCAATACGATCGTCCGCACGATCTTGATCGCTTTGCTGCTGCTGCTCGGCCTGTCCATTATAGCCTCCGTCTATATCGCCCTCGGTATTACGAAGCCGCTCTTCATTCTGAACGGCAAAATGAAGCAGATCGCCCAAGGCAATATGGACGTGAAGATCGATATCCAGCAGGGGGACGTAGGAAAAATCAGCGTTACCGTTGACCATATGCTGTCGGAGATCCGCAGGCTGATCCAGCGCATTTACAACGAGGAACAGGCGAAGCGGAAGGTGGAGATGCTTGCGCTGCAATCGCAAATCCGCCCCCATTTTATATACAACACCTTGAACGTCATTAAATGGATGGCCAAAATGCAAGGAGCCAAAGGAATCGAGGACGCGCTGACGGCCTTCTCTTCCGTGATCCGGTTTACGGCCAAGACGGAAAGCGACTTCGTGACGGTCAACGAAGAGGTCGAATTTATCCGCAGCTATACGAAAATTCTCGATTTCCGGTACATGAATAAGTTCGAGGTGATCTTTGAAATCGATCCCGCCGTAATGGAATACCGGACGCTCAAGTTCCTGCTCCAGCCGCTGGTCGAGAACGCCGTCTTCCACGGCTTTGACGGTATCCCCTATAAGGGGCTGCTGAGCATCCGGATCCGGGAGGAAGCCGGGAACCTGGTGATGGAGGTTGCCGACAACGGCAAAGGAATGGCCCCAGCGCAGCTGGAGAGCCCGGAGCCGCGGGGAACGGCGGATCAAATGAATTCGATCGGAATCCGAAATATACGTGAGCGGATCCGGCTCCATTATGGAGAAGGCTACGGCTTATCGATGACAAGCGAGAACAACAACGGTACGACCGCAACCATCGTCGTTCCGGTCATGAAACAGGAAGAAGAGGGTGAGCCGGAATGAAGGTGCTGATTGCGGATGATGAAGCCTTGGTAAGAATCGGAATCAAATCGTCCATCCGCTGGGAAGCGGGCGGAATGGACATCGTCGGGGAGGCGGCGGACGGCGAAGAGGCCCTGCGGCTGATCGAGGAGCGAAAGCCGGACGTCGTCATTCTGGACATTAAGATGCCCCGCAAGGACGGGATTCAAGTTCTGACGGAGATGAAGGAAAAGGGCATCCGCGCGAAGGTCATCATCCTGAGCAGCTTCGACGACTTCACGATGGTCAAGCAAGCGATGAAGCTGGGAGCCGTCGATTATTTCCACAAGCCCAGCATGAACGAGCATGAGATTGAGGCTGTGCTGTATAAGGTAAAGGAAGAGCTGGAAAGCGAGCGGCAGTCCGGTCCCGAAGCCACGGTCCCCGGAGAGGTTACGGGAGAGGGGGTTCTGCGCCGCTGGCTCCAGGGAAGCACGGAAGGCATTGAACGGACGAAGCTGAGGGAAGGCAATCTGTACATCATGCTGTTCTCCGTCAAGAAGTGGGCCCATGTGCTCCAAAGATATGCCCAAGGCCCGGCCTCCTTCCTTCCGAGCACGATTAGGAATCTGTTAACCGAGCTGCTGTCCAAAGAGCCGGAAACCGAATTCGTGCAGCTCGAAGACAATCTGTACGCAGTGATCCTCAGCCAGCATGAAATCAAGAGCGTACAAGCCTGCTTTACCCGCGTCAACGATATTGCGTATCTGATTAGCTCGAATCTGATGCGGTTTGTCAATATCGAGACGGTATTCGGAATAAGCGACTTGTTCCAATCGTTTGAGGGCGGCAAACGGGCCGCGGCGCAGGCTAGGCAGGCGCTGGAGCAAAAATTTTATCATCCGAGCGACCCTGTGTTTTATTACCGTCAAAGTGACGAGGAACCGTCGCTCGACCGGGTGAATGACTTTATAGTTGCGATGAAGAACGGGCTCAGGGAAGAACGGTACGATGAATTCGCCCGGAACTTAAATGAATGGGAGCAGTATATCCGCAGCAAGGAGATCCTGAACGAAAGAGACGTGAAAAAAATTTACGAGGGCCTCCTCTTTATGATGGAGGACCGCGAGAAGTACCTGGAGGCCGGCGGTACCCTGGAGTTTATCGAGGATTTTGAGGAGCTCTCCGTATATTATCATGACCTGTTTAATAAGAAGCTGGAGGCCATGATTTCCGCAACGAACAAGGAGTACAGTCCGCTGATCCGGAATATCGTGCAGTATATCGAAGCCAACTATAAAGAAAATATCTCGCTCAAAAGCTTGGGCGAGCACTTCCAGGTCAGCGCCAACTACATCAGCCGGCTGTTCAATCAGGAAGTAGGCAAAGGCTTGTTTCATTTCGTCAACGAAATCCGGATCGAGAGGGCGAAGGAGCTGCTGAAGGATTACCGTTACAAAATTTACGAGGTATCCGAGATGGTCGGCTTCAACAGCCAAGTGCATTTTGCGATCGTGTTTCAGAAATATGTGGGCATGGCGCCGAAGGAATACCGGAAGGAGCATGTTTAATTTTATTGAAAAAAAGTCAATCCTATTAAAAATGCCCGGAGGAGGGCTTTAAAAAAAATCAATAAAGCTAATCTTATTAAATTAATCATCATTTGATTAATTTTTTTTTGTGCCCGAAACCGTTAACCTATTCCTACAGATAGACATTTGAACAAAAAAGGGAGTGCGCAGCATGAAAAGAGTTTCGGCCATTGTTCTTTCCATTGCTTTAGCGGCGGGCTTATCGGCCTGCGGCAATAACGGCAGCAGCAGCCAAGCGGGAGATGCCAAAGCAAACGGCGGGGCGAAAAAAGCCACGGTCACGATGGGCTTCTGGGGAACCACGCAGGAATTGAAAGTATACCAGGACGCGGCGGCGTCCATTTCGGAAAAATACCCGAATATCGAGCTTAAGGTGAAGCAGTATCCGAGCAGCGACCAGTTCTGGAACATGCTGCCCGGCGAAATCGCGGCCGGCGTAGCGCCCGATTTTATCAAGATCTCCAATGAAGGCGCGCTGGAATACATCAATAAAGGCTTGTTCGCTTCGCTGGACGAGCTGATTCCCGCAGCGAACATCGATATGAACCGTTTCACGCCGTCGGCGGTAGCGCTGTGGAAGAAAGACGGCAAGCAGTACGGCATTCCGAACGTCAACATGCCGGCTATGTTCTTTATTAACGAAGACATGTGGAAGCAAGCCGGCTTGACCGATTATCCGAAAACGTGGGACGACGTCCAAGCAGCCGCTAAGAAATTGACGACCAAGGATGTCAAAGGGATTACGATCAATATCGACGCCTACCACATCACCAACTATGTGAAGAGCTACGGCGGCGGTTGGGGCGAAGGCAAGACGATCAGCTCCCCGGAAAACGTTCAAGCGCTCCAAAAAATTCTGGATATGTACAAAGACGGCTCGGCTGTGACACCGAAGTCTCTGGGCTACGGCTGGGACGGCGAAGTGTTCGCCAACGGCAAATCGGCCATGACGACGGGCGGCTATTGGTATAAAGGGTATTTGAAGGACGCCAATCCGAACCTGAAATATGTAGCGATTCCGGTTCCGAAAGGGACGGTGAACGGCAGTACGATGATCTCCGACGCCTATATCGTTCTGAAGGATTCGAAGAACCGGCAAGCGGCGGCGCAGGCGGCTTACTATATGACGGAAGACAAGACGCAGACGGAATTTATGAAGCTCGGCTTCAACTCGTCGAACGTCAGCCTGACCTCGAAATACTTCGAGCTGAATCCGGAATTCCAGGCCGTGAAGCCGGCGCTTGAATACAGCACGGACTTCGGCTATCCGGTCGAAGCGAAGAAGTTCAAGGATGAGCTCGTGAAGCAGCTGGAATCCAGCATTCTGGGCGGAACGAACAAATCGCCGAAAGAGATTCTCGACAGCGTTCAGCAGCAGTTTAAATAACCGGTCAGTTCCCGTTTCGGACGATGAAACGGGAACGCTTTTTTTCACGTCGAATATCCATTATTTAGTTTGGGAGGTGCGCTATGGCTGCCTACGATCATGTTAGCACAGATATGCCCGCAAGCCGGGTGAAGAAGCAGTCCTGGATCCGTTTCGTCGCCGATTCCGATCTCACCGTAGGGTGGCTGTTCATCCTGCCCTTCCTGGTGCTGTGGGTATGGTGGTTCCTGTATCCGTTCCTGCAGTCGTTCGTGCGGAGCTTCCAGGATGCCAACTTCGCTTCCCTGAAGGATGCGAAATTTATCGGCCTGCAGAACTATGTTCAAATCCTGCATGACCCGGAATTTTACAAGGCGGTGGTCCATTCGCTCGAGATCGTCGTCATTGCCGTTCCGGTCCAAACCATACTCGGCCTGCTCATGGCCATTCTAGTGAACCAAAAGATCAAAGGAAAGGGCATTTTCCGGACGGTCTTCTTCATCCCGTACATTACCTCGCAGATCGCGATCGCAACGGTGTTTATGATGCTGTTCAAGAAAGGTACCTTCGTGACGAATTTCTTCTCGATCTTCGGCTTCGGGAACGTGACGTGGTTTGCCGATACGCATTATGCGCTGTTATTCGTTTGCATCTTGTTTATATTCCAGCAGTGCGGATTTACGATGATCGTGTACTTGTCCGGGCTTCAGGAAGTGCCTAAGGATTTGTACGAGGCGGGGCAGATGGACGGGGCCTCCAAGTGGGAGCAGTTCCGCTACATTACCGTTCCTTATTTGAAGCCGGTTACCTTCTTCGTCGTATCCGTCTCCACGATCCTGGCTTTCCAAATTTACGACCAGATCGCCGCCATCTCCCGGTACGGAGCTTTGGGCTCGCCTGCGGGAGCTACCAGCACGGTGGTGACCTATTTCTACCAGAACGGGATCCGGTATATGAAAATCGGCTACGGCAGCGCGGCCGTCGTCCTGTTCTTCTTCATCATCATGTTCATTACATTCCTTCAGAAAAAATTGCTGGACGAAAAGGGGTGACATCCATGCAGCTCAAAAACCGCGTTTCGTTGTTTAGCAATTATACGGTCATTACGATCGTCGGACTGCTGTTTCTTCTGCCGTTCCTTTATACGCTGTACACGTCTTTCGTTTCGATGCAGGATGTCAATAAATTAGCCGGCATATCCCACTGGAGTTTTAAGAATTACAAAATCTTTTTCACTAACGACGCCTATAACGTGCCTAAATGGCTTTTCAATACGGTAATCATGACGGGGATCGTCATTCTCGGCAACCTGATCATCAACCCGATGGCCGGCTTTGCGCTGGCCAAGCTGGATTTTGCGGGAAGCAAGGTCATCTATTGGATCGTCGTCGCTACGATGATGGTGCCTTACCATATGATCCTAATTCCTGTGTATGTGAATATGGCGCAGCTCGGCTGGCTGAATACGTTCGCTGGGCTGACGGTTCCGTTCCTGTATCAATGCATGTACATCTTCATGCTGCGGCAATTTTTCATCACGGTGCCGAATGAATTCATCGAAGCGGCAAGGCTGGACGGGCTGACGAAGATGGGCGCCTTCTGGCGCATCGTCTATCCGCTGGCCAAATCGTCGCTGATTACGATGTCGATTCTCGCTTTTGCCGGGACATGGAACAGCTACCTGATCCCGAGCACGCTAACCAATATTCCGGATATGTATGTGCTCGTGGTGGGTCTGAACAGCGTGAAGGACATGATGTTCGAGAATACGCCGCTCATTATGGCCGGGGTTGTGCTGACCACCCTGCCGATCCTGATCTTCTTCTTTTTCTTCCAGAGACAGTACATCGAGGGCATTTCCAGCTCCGGGGTCAAAGGATAAACCAAGCGAGGGCGAGGCGTTAGACATATGGATTACAGCGTAATTAAAGAAGGAGACTTGTTCTTTCTTACGGACAAGCAAGGCGACGTCACCGGAAATAACGATCAAGGGCACGGATTATACACCAAGGATACGCGGTTCTTAAGCCGGATGGAGCTGTTCATCGACGGGGAGAAGCCGACGCTGCTGTCCTCTGCCGCGGACCGAAGCTACTTCGCTTCGATTCGGCTAATGAAGGACCGCAAGGATGAGGGAGCCATTGAGCTCCATAGAGAGCGGTTCATCTACGGCGGCGTCCTGTACGAGAGGGTAACGGTAACGAATTATTTCCCGAAAGCCGCGGCCTTTGAATTGGCCGCTTCCTTCGCGGCCGACTTCCAGGACATGTTCATCGTCCGGAAGTACCGGACGGGTGAGGTCGGGAAACTGCTTGGCTCGGAAGCCGGGGAACGTCAGCTGGCGATCCGTTACCAAGGGGCGGACAACCTGCTGCGGGAAACGCGGATCGGGTGGGACCTGGAAGAGACGGAAAGGGACGCGGACGGCCATGTTCGTTTTGCGCTGTCGCTGGAGCCTAAAGAAACGAAGCGTATTTGCTTCTATATTGCTCCCGTGCTGGAAGGGCAGCCGCCGCTTATGTTCAGCTTCGAGGAAGGCCTCAAGCGGCTGGAAGCGTCCTATGCGGTATGGTCTCAAGAGACAACCCGCATCGCTTCCGATTCGGACGTGTTTAATGGGCTGTACCGCCGCGGCGTGCAGGATTTGCGGATGCTGATGACCGACGTGGGCTACGGACATACGACGGTGGCCGGACTGCCGTGGTTTGCCGTTCCGTTCGGCCGGGACAGCCTGATCGCGTCCCTGTTCCTGCTCCCGCTGCAGCCGGAGCAGGCGAAGGGCACGTTGAGAACGCTCGCTGCGCATCAAGGAACGACGACCGATGCATGGCGTGACGAGCAGCCGGGCAAAATCATGCACGAAATCCGCTTCGGCGAACTGGTGAATACGAAGCAGTCGCCGTTCGGACCTTATTACGGCTCGGTGGATGCGACGCCGTTATTC
The DNA here is from genome assembly GCF_027533625.1 of Paenibacillus gyeongsangnamensis. Classification (GTDB taxonomy): domain Bacteria; phylum Bacillota; class Bacilli; order Paenibacillales; family NBRC-103111; genus Paenibacillus_G; species Paenibacillus_G gyeongsangnamensis. The sequence continues at coordinate 197,621 of NZ_JAQAGZ010000005.1, forward strand.
CTCGTCCTGATCGCCGAATATGTCCGCTGGACCGGCGATCTTGCACTGGTGGAGGAGCTGAAGCCGAATATCGTGCGCGCTCTGGAGTGGATCGATTCCGCCGCGGCAGCGGGATCGGGATTTTTAACTTATCACCAGGAAGCGGAGAAGGGCTTCCCGAACCAGGGATGGAAGGATTCGAGCAATTCCATCGTTCACGCCTCGGGTGGCTACGCGGCCTCGCCGATCGCCTTGTCCGAGGTGCAGGGCTACGTGTACCAGGCGAAGAACGGCTTGGCGTCCGTATTCGAGGCCATGGGCGAGAGCGGGCTTGCGTCTAAGCTGGCTAGGGAAGCCGAGGCGCTGCGCGCCCGGTTCGAGCAGGCGTTCTGGATGGAGGAAGAGCGGTTCTATGCCATCGCCTTGGATAGGGATGGGCGGAAGGTCCAATCCGTGACGTCGAATCCGGGACATCTGTTGATGTCCGGTCTGCCGGACGCTTCCCGCGCCGGGCACGTTGCGGAGCGGCTTGTCGCGGAAGACCTGTTCAGCGGCTACGGCATCCGCACGATGAGCACGAAGGCCGCGGGCTACTACCCGATGAGCTATCACAACGGCAGCGTTTGGCCGCACGATAATGCGATGATTTTGCTGGGCTTAAGCCGGATGGGCTATAAGAAGGAGGCCGGCAAGGTGATCTCCAGCCTGCTGGAGGCTTCCCGCGCGTTCGAATATCAGCGGCTGCCCGAGCTGTTCTGCGGTCACGATTCGAGTCTGGGCCATCCCGTGCCGTATCCGACGACCTGCTCGCCGCAGGCTTGGGCTGCAGGCACGTCGGTGGTTTTCTTGCAGGCTATGCTCGGTTTGCATCCGAATGCGCTCACCCGTGAGATCGCGATCGATCCCTATTTGCCGGAAGGCATGGATGAGCTTGCGGCGGAGCGCATCCGGATCGGCTCCGGCTATCTGTCGCTCAAGGTAACCCGCGGCGTGGAGACCGGAAGCGGCTTCGAGGTACAGGTGCTGGAAAATACGACGGGCTTTGAATTGATTCATTCCTCCAAGGAAAGAGAGGCCTCCAAGGCATGAAGGGCATAACGAAAGCATGGTGGAAAGAAGCGGTCGTCTATCAGGTATATTGGCGAAGCTTCTACGATACGGACGGGGACGGCTACGGAGATTTGGAGGGCGTAATCCGCAAGCTGGATTATATCCGCGAGCTGGGGGCCGACGTCATTTGGCTGAATCCGTGCTACGGCTCGCCGGACGTCGATAACGGGTACGATATTTCCGATTATCGTTCCGTGATGGCTAAAGCCGGGACGATGGAAACACTGGAAAGGCTGCTTCAAGAAGTCCACGCTCGCGGCATGAAGCTGATCATGGACCTGGTCGTCAATCATACGTCCGATCGGCATCCCTGGTTTGAGGAATCCCGGTCGTCCAAGGAACATCCGAAGAGGGACTATTATATATGGCGCAAGGAGCCGAACAACTGGAGATCGTATTTCACTCCTTCGACCTGGGAATACGATGAGCGTACAGGGGAATATTATTTCCATTCGTTTGCCGTTGAGCAGCCGGATTTAAATTGGGAGAACCCGAAGGTCCGGGAAGAAATTTACGACATGATGCGGTTTTGGCTGGATAAGGGGATCGACGGCTTCCGGATGGATGTCATCAACCTGCTCGCCAAGCAAGCCGGCTTCCCCGATGCGGAGCATCCGGAGAACATCTCGTATTTGGGCAACAATCCGGGAATCCATGAATATTTGCAGGAAATGCACGATCAGGTGCTGAAGCATTACGATATTTTTACCGTAGGGGAAATTCCGTTCGTTACGCCCGAGGACGGGGTGCTTTACGTAGGAGAAGGCCGCAAGGAGCTTCATACGCTGTTCCATTTTGAAGTGTGCGACTATATGGCCCATTGGGATATGCCGAAATTTAAGGACATCCAGAAGCGGTGGTACGTAGGCATGTGGGGGAAAGGCTGGAATTCCCAGTTCTTAAACAACCACGACCATACGCGGCTCGTGACCCGCTTCGGCAATGACGGCCGTTACCGCGTGGAATCCGCTAAATGCTTCGCGACGCTGCTGCACACGCTGCCCGGAATGCCGTACGTGTATCAGGGCGAAGAGATCGGGATGACCGGCGTCCGCTTCGGTTCCATTGACGATTACAACGATATCGCGATGAAGAACAAGTACAAGGAAGAAGTAGCCAAAGGCAGAGATCCGGAGGAAGTATTCGAGAGCTTGCTCCATCTTTCCCGGGATAACTCAAGAACGCCCATGCAGTGGGACGGAACGGAGAATGCCGGGTTCAGCAGCGGCACCCCTTGGATCAAGGTCAATCCTAACTATAAAGAGATCAACGTATCCGAGGCGCTCGCCGATCCGGATTCCGTGTTTTATTACTATAAGCGGCTCATTGAGCTTCGCAAGCACAATGAAGTGATGGTCTATGGAAGCTACGAGCCGATCCTGGAGAACGACCTGCAGATTTATGCTTATTCCCGGGTATTGGGGGAAGAACAATGGCTCGTCGTCCTCAACATTTCGGACCGTCCGGCTGCATGTAATCTTCCAGTCTCGATGTCTGGACGAGCGAGAGAAATGATTCTTACGAATGCTTCTGGACAGCCGCATGAAGGCGATGAGCTTCGGCTGAGTCCCTATGAAGCCAGAATTTATCGAATGAAATAATAAGAGCCTGTCCGTTGAGGACAGGCTTTTTTGTTTGATAAGAATTTATAAGTTTTCGTAGCTTATAGCTTCGCATCAACCTTGGTAAACGCGCTGCTCCTTGTAAGACAAGGGCGGCGTAGTCGTTTATCCTGGTTTTGAAAAATTGCCTTTTACAATAACTTTATTAGATTCTAAAGCGGATTTTACAAACCATCTGTATCATGGAACACGTTGGATTTTTGATAAAACTCGAAAGCCGGGTGAGAAAGTCAATGAACGGGAAGCATTGGAGACGAATGATCAGACGTCTCGGAAGAAATATAGCTTTGCCGCGGCTGGCGCTATCCGTTAAGCTGGCGGCTTAAGCAGCAGGTAGAGGTAATCCTTGACAAAAGAAAACAGTCGCCGTACAAAATGAAAAAGCAGCCCATCCTTACTCGAGGATCGGCTGCTTTTGACTTATTAACGTTGCCGGAGACGAACCCTGAATATACCAAGCCCTACTCCACGAGCTCCTCCACCTTCTCCTCCAAGAACAGGCTGTACAACCTGGCGATCAGGATTTTGACCACCATATATAGCGGAATGGCGAGAATTACGCCGAGAATGCCGGCGATATCGCCGGCAACAAGCAGGATGACGATGGTCGTGAGCGGATGGATATCGAGCCGCTTCCCGTAAATATGGGGCGCAAGTAAGGAACCCTCGACCTGTTGGGCAATCAATACGACGACCAGCGACCACAGGACCATGCCAGGGGAATAGGCGAAGGCGACGATAAGTACCGGCACGGCGCCAAGGATCGGGCCGATATAAGGGATAAGGTTCAGTATCGTGGCCGCCACCGTAATCAGCAGGGAGAAGGGGAGTCCGATCAGCAGGAAGCCGATGAACATCATCACTCCCAGGAGAAGCGTAATGATTACGCGGCCGACGATGAAGCCGCTCAGCGCCGAATCGATGTCCGACATCACCTCCCGCCCGTCTTTACGGTACCGGCGGGGGACCAAGCGCAGGATGTAGGAGGGAAGCTGCTCGCCTTCCTTCAGCATGTAGTAGAGGATGATCGGTACGGTTGCCACAACAATTACAAAGTTCGTGACGAAGGAAATGACATGCGTTACATAATTTGAGGCGACCGTGATCCAATGGCTCAGGTAGTCCGACAACTGCTTCGAAAAATCTGTTCCGTTCGTCAGAAAGGCGGAGAACAAGCGGTTTTGCTGAAACCGCGTGAGCTGCTCCTGGAACGCCAGGATGAGCAGGGGAGCTCCTTCGATAAAGTTCTTCACTTGGAATTGCAGCGTCGGCCAGACGAGGGTAAGAAACAAAATGAGAACAGCCATGAGCACAAAGTAAATAAATAGGATCGCGAACGTCTTTTTCATCTGATTGGCGCATAGGTAGGCGACGAGCGGACGAAGCAAATAGTAGAGAAAGCCTGACAGGATGAAGGGAACGATCAGAATATGAAATATCAACAAGACGGGCTTGAAGAGAAAGCTCACCTTGGATAAGAGCAGAAGGATGACAAGGATGCAAATGATCCCCAGACATGCTTTGAAAAATCGGGTCTGCGGCAGCATAACATCGACCCCTCCTTCCTAAGGGAGTAAATTCCGTTTATTTTTCGTATAAAAGGATCATCCCATGATTAACCGAGCAATACGGACTATAAACTAGCATCGACAAATCTATTAAAAATAAACTCTACTTTTTGTGAAATCACAACAATTATTCTGGAAGTAACGGGATCGGCTTGATATGATAGGCTGAGCGGGTTGTATATCGATAGCTTTACAAGGAGGAGCCCATGCAGCTGATCGCGATGCTGACCATGCTTATTGATCACGTAGGCGCCGTATTTTTCAAGGATCAACTGCTCTGGAGAATCATCGGGCGGATCGCCTTCCCCATCTATGCATATTGCATCGTGCTGGGGTACATGCACACGAGGAATTTAAAGCTTTATATGAGGCGCCTTTTCTTCATTGCGGCGGTATCTCAAATTCCTTTCATGCTGGCCTTCGGCATCATGGGCGTGAATGCCGTAGGGACGCTGCTCGTCTGCATCGCGGTACTATATCTCATCGAGAACCGCAAGAAAAGCGTATGGATTCCTGTCGCCGCCGCCTCAGTCATTCTCATGGAGGTTCTGGATTTTGATTACGGCCTGTACGGCTTGCTGCTGGTGCTCATTTACAAATACTCGAAAAGCCATACGATGGTGTTCAGTCACTTCGTATTGAACCTTCTATACTTGTTCCTCAAGGACTGGCTCATCGAAGGCTTCAGTCTGATTCCGACCCTGGTTATTGCTTACGTTCCGGCGCTGTACCGCCGGTTGGAGCACCGAAGCATACCGAGCTGGCTCTGGAGAAGCTTCTACCCCGCTCATCTCGCGGTCATCGCCATTCTTGAGCTGCTTCTGACGGCGAAATAAATAAGTACGTTATCCATGAGCCGCTTGCTGAGCGGCTTTTGTTAGTTGATAAGAAGCTATAAGTTTTCGTAACTTATAGCTTCGCATCAACCTTGGTAAACGCGCTGGTCCTTGTAAGACAAGGACGGCGTAGCCGTTTATCCTGGACCATTCACGATTCAGCCCCTAAGCAGCTGGAATTCATCGTTCAGTTAAAGCAGCGAGTTTAGAAGAAAAGATCATACCGTCGGCTAAATGAAAGGATGAGCTTATGGACAAGCACTTTTCTAGAAATGAGAAGAACGCTCTGTTAAACGCCTTGAACAAAATGCAAGAAATGAGTCATACACTAAAGGCAAAGGAAGAGGAGAAGTGTTGGTCTGCGATAGAAATCCCGCTGACGCTTGAGGCAGCGCTTGCCGTATTTACAAAGGATGAGCTGTCCGCTATTCGGTCGAGCTTAGCCATCCCGGGATTGAGCTCGCTTAAGAAGCAGGATTTGATTCACGCGTTGGTAGACAATGTGCCGACGGCAATTCCCTACTGCTTAAAACTGTTGGATCAAACCCGCTATGACCTCCTGAAGAAGCTTGCGAATCGAGGAGGACAAGGGCAACTTTCTGTGGAGCTGTACCACTTGAATTATTTTAAAAATCGAAGCCTTATCTTCTCAGGAACCTATAAAGGCAAGAAAACATTGGCGATTCCGCAGGAAGTGCAGCATGTATTTCAGGCGTTGGATACGCAGGACTACAAAGCCAGGATTCGCAGGAATACGGAGTGGATCCTGCTTACGCAAGGGTTGCTATATTACTACGGCTCGTTGACGCTTAGCGAGCTGAACGACTTTATAAAGCAATACTCCGGCGAACATGTCATCATGAGTGAATATTTACAGGTTATGCAGGAGGCCCAAGACTACGAGGAGTTGGCTGAGGAGTGTAATTCAGGATACTCGTATATTACGGTCATGGATTCCGAGCGGGTGAAGAAAGAGCACAGGATGAGAAAAGAGCTGCCTTTCTATTCATTCTCCAAAGAGCAGCTGCTGCAAGCGGGCGACCCGGATTACGTGGAGCGAAATGCGAGCTACAGGGAATTTGTTCATTATATCGTTAATCATTATACGATTTCTCCGGAAGAGGCCGACGGCATCGTCGAGGACTGCGTATACGATATTCAGAACGGCGATACGCCTTCCGAAGTGCTTGAGTACCTTCGGGAACAATTGGAGATCAATGACGTGAACACGGCACAAGTCATCCTGGATCACCTTGTGAAGCTCCACAATAATACAAAGCAATGGTTCCTGAAGGGCTATTCTCCGAACGAGTTGTCTGCTTTAAGAAACCGCAGTACGGGTACTCCACCATTGCGGTCGGGTGCGGGAGAGTTCATCGATTTTACGACACGCACGAAAGTAGGCCGGAACGACCCTTGTCCTTGCGGCAGCGGCAAAAAGTTTAAGAAATGCTGCGGCCATTAGCACCCTGCAAAAACAATTTACCTAAGCTAGGTTTTAAGTTACTATGGAGATATGTTCCTTTTGAAAAGGTTTACATTTTATTGCGGGAGGCGCCCGGATTGAACGATTTGGATGTGCGGATCCGGCAGCTGACGGAGCGGCACCGGATTGCAGGATTGGCTGCCTCCGTTATCCGTAATGGGCACAAGGTCTGGAGCGGAGCTTACGGCTCAGCGAATCTGGATCGCCATATCCCGGTATCGGAGCATACTGTCTTCCGCATCGCCTCCATCTCCAAGACCGTGGTTGCCACGGCGCTCATGCAGTTGGCGGAGCAGGGGCTGTGCGGCATCGATCAGGATGCGGGCGAGCTGCTCGGGCTGCCCCTCCGGAATCCCCGGTACCCTGAGCTTCCGGTTACGCTGAAGATGCTGATGACGCATACCTCCGGACTGCAAGATGAATATGCGCGTTTCGTCGCCGATTCGCGCAGGGAGAATCCGCCGAGGCTGCGGCTTGCCGACCTGCTGCTGCCGGACGGGCCATACTATACGGACCGCCTCTGGGGCGAGGGGCCGCCGGGGGACCCGGGCCATTTTGAATACTCGAATCTTGGCGCGGTCCTTCTTGCGGCGGTTGTGGAGAAGCTGTCCGGCGAGCGCTTCGATCTCTACTGCCGGAAGCATCTGTTCGAGCCGCTCGGGATGCGGAATACTAGCTTCAATATCAGCGACTTTGAGCGGATGGAGGACATCGCCGTGCTGTACGAATACTCGGACGCCGAGCGGCGCTTTATCGTCGGCACCGATGATTTCCAGGGCCGGAGGCCTGAAGCGATCAATTACAGCGGCTATGTGCCGGGCACGAACGGAGCGCTGTTCAGTCCGCAGGGCGGGCTCCGTACGACGGTGAAGGACTTGACGGGGTTCCTTAAGGCTCATGCGGGCGGAGGCGAGCTGGGGGGGACGCGCATCCTGAGGCGGGAGACGGCGGAGCGGATGCATGCCCCGCATTGGTCGGGGCACCGGGCCGAAGGCTTTTTTCGCCACAGCGGACTGCAGTTTCAGCTCACGGACGATCTCATCCCGGGACACCGGCTCGTAGGACATGCCGGCGACGCGTACGGCCTGCTCAGCGATATGTATTTCGAGCCGCAGGAACGGTGGGGGTTCGTTCTGATCATGAACGGCCTGGTCCGGCGCAAGGGACGTGGCGCGTTCTTCGAGGCGGAGGAGGAGCTGGCGGGACTGCTGTACGAGACATTTTTGCATACCCGATAATTCGAATATTTACAACATGTAAATGTGATGTTAGACTATATTACACCATTAGTATTTCAGCATCCGGCGGTCGTGGGAAGCTTCCCTTCCGACATCCCGAACGGAGCAAGTCTGAATGCTAATAAGGAGTGCAGCCGCATGATGTACGACAAAGACACGATTTATGTGATCGGCGACGCGCAGGCTTCGGTCAATAATCCGATTACGCAGCAGTACAACGCGTTTTTTATCGGGCTGGTCGTGGATACGGCGAGCCATAAAATCATCGATGCCGGATGCTCCTCGACCATCCCGCTGACATCGGACTTTGTCCGCTCGATCTTTATCGGCCACAGTATGCAGCACCTCGAGTCCGTGGCGGCCGAGATTCGCCGGAGATATCACGGCTCCTCGCAGAAGGCGCTGATCGTAGCGTACAAGGACGCGCAAAAAAAATATAAACTCGCACTAAGCGGCCGGGAAGAGCAGGGAAGCCCCTCTTCCGGCACGGTGTAGCTGCTTTATTTATCGTATGGCTGGCCCATACCCCGTAAATAAAACCCAGCAGACGGTGATTTGGGATGAAGTGGTCCCGAAACTGTTTGCCGGGTTTTTTTGGTTGATTAGGATTTATAAGTTTTCGCAACTTATAGCTTCGCATCAACCTTGGTAAACGCGCTGGTCCTTGTAAGACAAGGACGGCGTAGCCGTTTATCCTGGGTTGATAAGAATTTATAAGTTTTCGCAACTTATAGCTTCGCATCAACCTTGGTAAACGCGCTGGTCCTTATAAGACAAGGACGGCGTAGCCGTTTATCCTGGTACCCAACAAGTTTGGAGGAAGAGGCATGAAGTTGTATATTTCTGTGGATATGGAAGGCATTACCGGGCTTGTGGACCCGACGTTCGTCGATTCCAGACAGCACAATTACCCACGCGGGCAGCACATCATGACGCAGGAAGCGAATCAGGTGATCGGCACCGCCTTCGACGAAGGGTGTACGGAAGTGATCGTCAACGACAGCCATTCCAAGATGAACAATTTACTGATCGAGAAGCTTCATCCCGAGTCGCAGCTGATTTCGGGCGACGTGAAGCCCTTCTCCATGGTCCAAGGACTGGACGCCTCCTTCGGGGGAGCGGCTTTCCTCGGCTACCACACGAGAGCGGCCCAGAAGGGCGTGCTAGGCCATACGATGATCTTCGCCGTGCGCGATATGTACATTTACGATACCGCGATCGGAGAGCTTGGCTTCAACGCTTACGTAGCGGGGCATTACGGCGTACCCGTGCTGCTCGTGGCGGGGGACGACGAGACGGCGGCCGAGGCGGAGGAGCTCATTCCGGGCGTCACGACGGCCGTTGTGAAAAAGCGCATATCGCGCACGGCGGCGCTGTGCCTGACCCCTGAGAAGAGCGGCGAGCTGCTTCGGAAGAAGACGAAGGAGGCGCTGGCAGGACGCAGCCGGGTGAAGCCGCTTGTTCCGCCTGACCGGCCGGTGCTGTCGATCGAATTCGCCAACTACGGGCAGGCGGAATGGGCCCATCTGATGCCGGGTACGACGATTGAGGACCATAGCCCGGTCGTGAGGTTCCAGGCCAAGGACATTCTGGAAGCCTACCAAGCGATGCTGGTCATGACGGAGCTGGCGATGCGTACGGCATTCAGTTAAAGGCGGGTGAGGCAGGCATGGCACAATATATCGTTCGCAGACTCTTTTCCATGATCGTCACGCTATGGCTCATCATCACGATCACGTTCTTCCTGATGCATGCGGTACCCGGGTCGCCGTTTGAGAAGGACGGTCGCAATGCCAACCCGACCGCGGTTCAGAACATGATGGAGTTTTATCATCTCGATCAACCGTTGTCCGTGCAGTATGTGCTTTATCTAAAATCGCTGCTGACGCTCGACCTCGGCCCGTCCATCGGGCACTTCCCGGACAGCGTCAATTCCATGATCGAGCGGGGGTTTCCCGTTTCGTTCCAGCTCGGGATGGTATCGATCCTGTTCGCCATCGTATCCGGGATCGCACTCGGGACGGTGGCCGCACTAAGGCAGAACCGGCTGATCGACTACTTCGCCATGATCTTCGCCGTCATCGGCATCGCGGTGCCTAACTTCATCGTAGCGACGATGCTGATCAAGTTCGTGGCGGTCGAGTGGAGGCTGCTGCCGGTAGCGACTTGGGGCAGCTGGAAGCACGTGATTCTGCCCGCGCTGGCGCTGTCGGCCGGACCGCTCGCGATCATCGCGAGGCTGACCCGGGCGAACATGCTGGAGGTGCTGACGGCGGACTACATCGAAACGGCGCGGGCCAAGGGCCTCTCGCCGTTCATGATCGTATTCAAGCACGCGCTCCGCAATGCGGTGCTGCCCGTCGTGACGCTGCTCGGTGCCCTCGTGGCCAACGTGCTGACGGGAAGCTTCGTCATCGAGAAGATTTTCGCCATACCGGGGATGGGCAAATATTTCGTGGACGGCATCAACAACCGCGATTATGCGCTGATTATGGGGACGACCGTGTTCTACAGCGCGCTGCTCCTCTTCATGATGTTTCTTGTGGATATCGCCTACGGCTTCATCGACCCCCGCATCAAGCTGCACCGGAAGGAGGCATAATCATGAACGTTCCGGATTCGTTATTCGTACCGATGGCGCATAAAAGCACGGCGGAGGCCATCGTTCGCCCGCGGCTGTCGTTCTGGCAGGAGGCGTGGCTTCGCCTGTTGAAAAACAAGCTCGCCATGCTAGGGCTCATCCTCATTATCGTTATCGCCGCACTTGCCGTCTTCGGCCCGCTGCTCACGGACCAAAGCTACTCCAAGCAATCGCTGCTCGACGGCAACCAGAAGCCTTCGGCCCTGCACTGGTTCGGCACGGACGAGCTGGGGCGCGACGTGTACGCCCGCATCCTGTACGGGGCGCGCATCTCGCTCTTCATCGGCCTGACGGCGGCACTCATCGACTTCGCCATCGGCATCGTCTACGGCGGCATCGCAGGATATTTCGGCGGCCGGATCGATAATGTGATGATGCGGTTCGTCGATCTGCTGTACGGCATCCCTTATCTGTTGATTGTCATCCTGCTCATGGTGGTCATGGGCCCCGGGCTTCTGACCATCATCGTGGCCTTGAGCGCCACCGGCTGGATCGGCATGGCCCGCATCGTCCGCGGACAGGTGCTCAGCCTGAAGTCGTCCGAGTACGTACTCGCGGCGCGGACGCTGGGTGCCGGAGCGGGCTACATTATCCGCAAGCATTTGCTGCCGAACGCGGTCGGGGTCATCATCGTTCAGGTGACGTTCTCCGTGCCGTCGGCGATCTTCGCCGAAGCGTTCCTCAGCTTCCTCGGCCTCGGTATTCAGCCGCCGCTCGCCAGCTGGGGCGTGATGGCGAACGACGCACTGCCGACGATCCTGTCCGGCCATTGGTGGCGGCTGTTCTATCCGGCATTCTTCATCTCGATGACGATGCTGGCGTTCAACCTGGTAGGGGACGGCCTGCAGGACGCTTTTAACCCGAAACAGAGGAGGTAACCGGCATGACAAAGAGCCATCCGTCCGAGGCTTTGCTCGAAGTGGACAACCTGCACGTGTCGTTCAAGACCCACGGGGGTGAAGTAAAGGCCGTACGCGGCGTCAGCTTTACGCTGAACCCCGGGGAGACGCTGGCGATCGTAGGCGAATCCGGCTGCGGCAAGAGCGTAACTGCCCGCAGCGTCATGCGCCTTCTTCCTGAGCATACCTCAAGAATTACGCAGGGCAGCATCCGGTTCAAGGGCCGGGAGCTGACGCAGCTGACCGAGAAGCAGCTGCGGGAGCTGCGGGGCTCGGAAATCTCGATGATATTTCAGGATGCGATGACGGCTCTCAATCCGACGATCACCATCGGGGAGCAGATTATGGAGGGTATTATCCGCCATCAGAAGCTGTCGAGGGCGGAAGCCCGGAGGCAGGCCGTAGAGATGCTTCAGCTGGTCGGCATTCCGAACCCCGAGCTGCGACTGAAGCAGTATCTTCATGAATTCAGCGGCGGGATGCGGCAGCGGATGATGATCGCGATCGCGGCGGTCGGCCGGCCTTCCGTGCTCATTGCGGACGAGCCGACTACGGCGCTCGATGTGACGATCCAGGCGCAGATCATCGACCTGTTCAAGATGCTCCAGCGGACGACCGGCGTCTCGATCATTCTCATTACGCACGACCTCGGCGTCGTCGCCAAGATCGCAGACCGGGTGAACGTGATGTACGCGGGACAGGTGGTCGAATCCGGCACCGTCCGGGAGCTGTTCCACCAGCCGCAGCATCCGTACACGAAGGGGCTGCTCGCCTCCATCCCGCGCCTGGACACGGATCGGGGCCTTCCGCTCGCTCCGATTCCCGGCACGCCGCCGGATTTGTTCGCTCCGCCTGCCGGCTGCGCCTTTGCCGCCCGCTGCAGTCATGCGATGGAGGTATGCAGTGCTTACATGCCGCAGCCGACTCCGGTGACGGGCAGCCACGAGGCCGCCTGCTGGCTTCAGGACCCGCGGGCCCGACAAGCGTTCCAAACGCCGCCCAAGATTTCGATCAAGACGGCTCTAGGATAAAAATCACGATTATCGATTAGGGGGAGAACTGTTCATGAGAAAAGGTTACGCAATGCTGATCAGCTGCGCGCTGGTATTCGGAACGGCGCTGGCCGGATGCAGTAAAGATCCGGGTGCGGCGTCAGGCAATCAGAAGGAAGCCGCCAAAGAAACGAAGTCCAAGATCCTCCTCTACAACAACCTGAAAGAGCCGACCTCGCTCGATCCGCCGATCGGTTTCGATCAAGTGTCTTACGACATCGTGAACAACGCTTTTGAAGGGCTGACCAGGCTTGGCAAAAACCAAACCCCCGAGCCGGCGATGGCGAAGGAATGGAAGGTTACGCCGGACGGAAAGAAGTACACGTTTACGCTCCGGGACGGCATTAAATGGTCGAACGGAGATCCGGTGAAGGCCGGCGACTTCGAGTACGCCTGGAAGCGGATGCTCGATCCGAAGACCGCGTCCGACGCAGCGTTCCTCGCTTATCCGATCGAAGGCGCGGAAGCGTTCAACTCCGGCAAAGGTCCGGCCGACGGGGTGAAGGTCAAGGCGCTGGACGACAAGACGCTGGAGGTGACCTTGGCCCAGCCGGCTTCCTGGCTGCTCGGCATGGTAGCGAATCCGGCGTTCTTCCCGGTGAACAAAGCGGCTGTGGACAAAAGCCCGAAGTGGGCCGGCGAAGCGGCGACGATCGTCAGCAACGGGCCGTTCAAGGTGGCGGAATGGAAGCACGACAGCGAGCTGAAGCTCGTGAAGAACGACCAATATTGGGATGCCGCGAACGTGAAGCTGGACGGCGTGACGTATAAGATGGTCAACGATTCCAATACGGCTTACCAGCTGTTCTCCACCGGCGAGCTGCACAGCTCCAACACGACGGGAGCCGTTCCGGCCGATCTCAGCGACAAGCTGTTCGCCGAGAACAAGGTCAAGGTGGAAGACGGGGCGGGCACCGCATTTTACCGGTTCAACGTGAAAATGGCGCCGTTCAACAACGCCAACATCCGCAAGGCGTTCGTGGAGGCGGTGGACCGCCAGAAGCTGGTGGACCTCGTCCTGAAGCAGAAGCAAAAGCCGGCCGACGGCTACGTCTCTCCGGGGCTCAAGGATCCGGCGGGCGGAGACTTCCGCAAAGCCGGCGGAAGCCTGATCAAGTTCGATCCGGCCGATGCGAAGAAGCTGCTGGAGAAGGGCTTGCAGGAAGCGGGCTACAAGACGCTGCCGGAAGTGACCTTGACGTATAACACGAACGATGTGAGCCAGCGGGTGGCCCAAGCGCTCCAAGCGATGCTGAAGGACAACCTCGGCGTAGACGTGAAGCTGGCGAACAAGGAAGGCAAGGTGCTGACCGACGAGCAGAAGAAGCTGCAGCTGCAAATCTCCCGTTCTTCGTTCCTTCCGGATTTCGCCGACCCGATTAACTTCCTGGACGGCTTCCAGTCGACGAATCCGTTCAGCCGGACAGGCTGGGCGAATCCGCAGTACGATAAATTGATCAAGGACGCATATAATGAACCGGATGAAGCCAAACGCTTCAAGATGATGCACGACGCCGAGAAGATTCTGATGGACGAAGCGCCGATTTTGCCGCTGTACTTCTACAATAACGTATATCTGCAAAGCGAAAAGGTGGACGGGATTGTCCGGCACGCCTTCGGTTTTCTCGACTTCAAGTGGGCGGATTTGAAATAAGAGCGAATGAATGGACGAGGGGTGTGCGCCGGGAGAAGGGGCCGCCCCTTGAGGAGATCCGGCGAAGAAGATAAGCGGCGGAGCGGGCGGAAGCGTTCCGGAGAGGCGTCGGACTTACAGGTTCCAACAGGGAAAGGGGCGTCAGAATGAAAACGTTGGTGAAGCCTCCCAAGCTTCTCCCCGGCGATCTCGTGGGCATTACGGCTCCGGCCAGCTGGGTGGACCGGGACCAAGCAGCAGCAGCGGCGGCTTATCTGGAGCGGCTCGGATTCCGGGTGCGTTTCGGGCAGACGCTGACCAAGCAGTACGGCTATTTGGCCGGATCGGACGAGGAACGGGCAGGCGAGCTGAACGCGATGTTCGCCGATCCGGAGATCAAGGCGATCGTTTGCGCGCGGGGCGGGTACGGGACCGGGCGCATTGCCGACCTGCTCGACTACGGGCTGATCCGGGCGAACCCGAAGGTGTTCTGGGGCTACAGCGACATCACCTTCCTGCATGCGGCGATCGGCCGGTTCGCGGGATTGGTTACGTTCCACGGTCCGATGCTGGTGGATTTGACGCGGGAGGACTTGCTTCCGGTGACGGTGCAAAATTTCGAGACGCTGCTTCGCCCCTCGGTGCTCCGTTATACGGAAGACATCACGCCGCTGCGGACGCTGGTCGAAGGGGAGGCGTACGGACCGCTGACCGGCGGGAACCTGACGCTGCTTGCGAGCACGATGGGAACGCCTTATGAGCTGGATACGGCGGGGAAAATCCTGTTCCTCGAAGACATCGACGAAGAGCCCTACCGGATCGACCGCATGCTGAACCAGCTGAGGCAGGCCGGGAAATTCGCCGATGCGGCAGGCATTATGGTCTGCGACTTCCATAATTGCGAGCCGAACAAGCGGAAGGTCTCGCTCACGCTGGAGCAGCTGCTGCAGGAATATATCGTTCCGGCAGGCAAACCGGCACTGTCGGGGTTCAAGATCGGCCACTGCTCCCCGAACATCGCCGTCCCGCTCGGTATCGAAGCCCGCATGAGCACGGCCGAAAAGCTGCTGGAATGCGTGGAGCCCGGCGTTGAGGGTTAAATTTTTTGCGAAGCCGGATTGCTACATGAAGCGGCTGTCGCTTTCCCGGCACGGCAGCATAGAACGCCCAAGGAGGCAACAAGCATGTTAATACGAAGCATAGAAGTCATGAGACAATCCACTCCCTTGAAGAAGCCGTTCAAAACGGCGCTGCGCACCGTCGTTAACGCCGAATCGGTGCTCGTCCGCATTCAGGCGGACGACGGCCGCGTCGGCTGGGGAGAGGCTCCGGCGACGATCGTCATCACCGGAGACAGTCTCGACAGCATCCACTCGGCGATCGTGAATACGTTCACGCCGCTCCTGGTGGGTAAGAGTCTGCTTGCATACGAGCAGCTTCTGCAGGCCGTGCATCATTCGATGATCGGCAGCTCCAGCGCGAAGGCGGCGGTCGATATGGCGATATACGATCTTGTAGCCCAATACTGCGGTCTGCCGCTGTACCAATTCCTTGGCGGCTACAAGGACCGGATCGAGACGGACTTCACCGTCAGCGTCAATGCGCCGAAGGAAATGGGAGAGGACGCCCTCCGTTACGTCCAGGACGGGTTTAACGTGCTCAAGATCAAGGTCGGCAAGGACGACGCCCAGGAGGATATCGAGCGAATCAAGGAAATCCGCAGCCGCGTCGGCAGTGCCGTCAAGATCCGGGTCGACGCCAATCAGGGCTGGCAAGTGAAGGATGCGGTCCGGGCCATCCGCCGTATGGAGGATCTGGGACTGGACATCGAACTGGTGGAGCAGCCGGTCAAAGCGCATGACATCGAAGGGCTGAAGGCCGTGACGGATGCGGTCGAGACGCCGGTTATGGCTGACGAAAGCGTGTTCTCGCCGGCTCAGGCGTTCGAGGTGCTGAAGCGCCGCGCAGCCGATCTGATCAACATCAAGCTGATGAAATCCGGCGGCATTTATAAGGCCCAGATCATCAACCATATCGCCGAGGAGTTCGGCGTCGAGTGCATGGTGGGCAGCATGATCGAATCCCGCGTCGCCGTGACGGCCGCTGCGCATTTGGCCGCGAGCAAGAAGAACATTACGCGCTTCGACTTCGACGCTCCGCTCATGATGCGCAGCGATATCGTAGTCGGAGGGGTGCGGTACGACGGCCGGATCATGACCTTCCCGGACGAGCCGGGTCTCGGGATTCGCGACGTGCTGCACAGCCGGACGATCGGAGTCGTCGGATGATACAGCTGAAACGGATGATTGCCGCGGTATCCGTTGCGACCGTATGGACGAAGCCGGAATCGCCGCGCCTGATGGATGAGCCTGCGCTGCGGCATCCGGCGGACCTGCGGGCATGGCTTGCGCACATGTCGGTAGCCGACAAGCTGGACTTATGCGAAGCGAACCGGGTTCAGACGCAAATCCTGTACGGGACCCTCGTTCTCGCGGAAGAGGAGCGGGACGGCTGGGTGAAGGTGCTGATCCCGGAGCAGGCGACGCGTAAGGAAGCAAGAGGCTATCCCGGCTGGGTGCCGCGCCGCCAGCTTATGCCGGAGCCTGAGGGGTGGCCGGCCACGGCGCTGCAGGCGAAAGTGGCGTCGGGAAGAGCTTGGCTGTACAGCGCCCCATCGGCCCCGATACCGCATCTTGAGCTCAGCTTCCTTACGGTGCTGCCTGTATTGGAAACAGGCGAGGAATGGGTCAAGGTACGGACTGCAGAGGGAAGCGGCTTCCTGCGGGCGGCGGATGTGCGTCTGACTGACGATCTTTCGGCTCCCGGGCCTGCCCCTGAGGGCGGCGTCGGGCAAGCGATCGTGAAGCAGGGAGAGGCCTTCCTCGGACTTCCGTACTTGTGGGGCGGGATGTCCTCCTTCGGCTACGACTGCTCCGGCTTCGCGTATTCGATGCACCGCGCCTTCGGCCTGTCGATTCCGCGGGACGCTTCGGATCAGGCCAGACATGGCAAGCCCGTGGAGAAGGACCGGCTGGAGCCGGGGGATCTGCTCTTTTTTGCCCACGAAGAAGGGAAAGGCGCGGTTCATCATGTCGGCATTTACGCCGGTAACGGCCGGATGCTTCACTCCCCCGAATCGGTTAAATCGATCGAGCTGATCGACTTAAGCGGCTATCGTCTGGCGGCCGAGCACTGCGCGTCGAGAAGGTACTGGGAATAGACACCGCTTTTTCTATGATCCCGTTCCCGTTATGCTATAATAGGTTTCATAGAAACGGGCTGGAATGGGGAACGCATCATGAAAACTTTCAAAAAGGTGTACATCGAAATTACGAGCGTATGCAATTTGGCGTGCAGTTTCTGCCCGCAGACGGCAAGGGCGAAAAATTTCATCAAGCTGAATACGTTCAATCACATACTCGATCAGATCAAGCCTCATACGAATCATATCTACCTGCACGTGAAGGGCGAGCCCTTGCTGCATCCGAAGATTGACGAGCTGCTGGACGCCAGCCACGAGAAGGGCTTCAAGGTCAATATCACGACGAACGGCACCTTGATACAGAAATCGAAGCACAAGCTGCTGGGCAAGCCGGCGCTGCGCCAGATGAACTTCTCGCTGCACAGCTTTGACGGTCATGAGGGATCGACGGACCGCGAGGGCTACCTGAGGGAAATTTTATCGTTCGTCCGCGAAGCCGCCGAGCATAAGATCATCTTCTCGTTCCGGCTGTGGAATCTGACGAAGGACAACGCGACGAACCTGGAGCGAAGCCGCAACCGGGCCACACTGGAAATCATCGAGAAGGAATTCGGTCTGGACTACCGCATCGAGGAGAAGGTCGTCCCCGGCAGCGGCGTCAAGATCGCCGACCGGGTCTATCTCAATCAGGACCACGAGTTCGAGTGGCCCAGCCTGGATGCGCCGGAGGACGACGGCGTCGGCTTCTGTTACGCGCTGCGCAGCCAGGCGGCCGTGCTCGTGGACGGCACGGTCGTGCCCTGCTGCCTGGACGGCGAAGGGGTCATTAATCTGGGCAACGTCCATACGACGCCGTTCTCGGAGATCGTCGAAGGGGAGCGGGCGAACAACCTTTACTACGGCTTCTCCGAACGGAAAGCGGTGGAGGAGCTGTGCCGGAAGTGCGGGTACCGCAAGCGGTTCGGGGCTTAACCGGAAAGCGCGTGTTCTATTGGCCGGGGCGCGGTGAGCCCCGTTTTTTGCGCGGGCTGTCCTGCAGGCAAGGGAAGCCCGACCCAACCGATATACTGTTCCATGCGCTTGGGTTGGGGCAGGAGGAAAAGCAGCGAATTTCATATTTGTCATCAGCTTAAAACAACTTGCCGCTTTCGGAAGGTTGTTTTTTTATGTGCGAAGGCTCATTTCAATCTGCAATGGAACGACGATCAACGGAACAATCGAAGTGACGATCAAACGTCCGGGCAACAGCATTTACGCAGTCGTGCAATCGTCCAAGACGTTCGATGACTTGAAGGGGCATTGGGCAAAGAGCGATATCGAGCTGCTCGCCTCGAAATTAGTGGTAAACGGAACAACGGCTGAGACCTTTGCTCCGGATACACGAATTACGCGTGCGGAATTTGCCGCGCTGCTCGTACGGGCAGCAGGTCTGACGGAGGCGGCGGTAACGGACTTCTCCGATGTGCAGTCGACCGATTGGTTCGCCGGAGCCGTAGGAGCAGCCTCCAAGGCGGGTCTAATCGAAGGCACAGGCGAAGGCAAGTTCCAGCCGAATGCGACGATTACCCGCGAGCAGAAGGCGGTAATGATCTTCCGTGCCATGAAGCTGGCCGGGAAGCAGAGCGATACGGATGCCAAGAAGCTGAATGCCTTCAAGGACAGCTCCACCCTCTCCAGTTGGTCGAAGGATGCCGTTGCAGGCGCGGTGAACGCGGGAATCGTGAGCGGCGTAACCGACAGCACGTTCGTGCCGGCCGGCCAAGCGACCCGCGCGGAAGCCGCGGTCATGCTGAAGCGGCTGCTGAAATTCGTAGAGTTCATCAATTAACGGGCTGCACCCCAGAAACCGTTCCTTTATCCGGAACGGTTTCTT
This sequence comes from Paenibacillus gyeongsangnamensis, assembly GCF_027533625.1. GTDB lineage: Bacteria > Bacillota > Bacilli > Paenibacillales > NBRC-103111 > Paenibacillus_G > Paenibacillus_G gyeongsangnamensis. Next base: position 216,760 of record NZ_JAQAGZ010000005.1, read on the forward strand.
TTTATGTGAGGGAAGAGCGGGCTTTCAGCGTTCGCTTTTCTAATCGGCAGGTGATTGTGCTACAATGGAAGGCAAAACCGTTCATTAGCAGCGAGGAGTGACAGGATGGAAGCATCGCTCGATATCATCGTCCGTTCCACGGAAATCGACGTGAACGGCCATGTGAACAACGCCAAATATTTGGAGTACCTGGAGTGGGGACGCGAGGAATGGTACGAGAATGCCGAGCTGCCTTACGAAGCGTTCCTGAAGCTCGGCATTCAAACCGTCACGGTCAATATCAACATCAATTACCGGCGGGAGTGCAGGCAGGGGGACCTGCTGACGATCCGGACTTATCCGGGCCGGGCAGGACGTTCAAGCTACGTGTTCAAGCAGGAAATACGCAATGATCGCGGAGAGCTGTGCGCCGATGCGGAGGTCACCAGCGTGACGATGGACATGGCGACCCGCACGGGACGGGAAATGCCGGAAGAACTGCGAAGCCGGTTCCCCGTTTAATCCCATACAGTGTAATTCCCATAAATACTATAAAACAAGCGTCTCCCTGTACATGGGGGACGCTTGTTGTCGTTACATCAGCTTCTTCACCCTGAAGTTGTCGGCGAGCAGGAGCCAGTTCTGCGGGAACGGATACCCGAGCACCCAGTAGCTGATGCCGCGCAAGTTGTACTGCTTCGCCAAATCAAACTTCGCTTGAGCGCTTCTTGCATCCTCGAACCATACCTCGTGCAGCCGCCCATGCGCATCCGTATAACGGTAATAGGGAGACTGGGCCTTCGGATCGTAATGAATCTCCGCCCCATATTGAACGGCCCGGAGGACGGCCGCCTGCGGACTGAACGTTTCGGCTTCCTGTCCCTTCACATGCGGCAGAACCCAATCCCGGGCGTACAGCTCGAAGCCCATCATAATTTTATTCCTTGGAATGTCCGTTACGGCGTAGTCGAGGACGGCCTTAATTTCGTTAATCGGAGAGATCGCTTGAGGAGGGCCGAACCGGTAGCCCCACTCATACGTCATCAGCACGACAAAGTCGAGAAGGGCTCCATGTACGGGATAATCGTGCGCCTCATAAAGCACGCCCGTCTGGGTAGCGCTGGTTTTGGGAGCGAGCGAGGAGGAGGCGAAGAAGTTCTCCGCATGCATCCGCGCCGCCGTTTTGCGTATAAAATCGCTATACAGCTCCCGGTCGGCCGGCAGGATGTTCTCGAAGTCGACGTTCAGCCCACGGTAGCCTTTGCTCTTCATCGTCTCTACAATATTGTCCAGCGCCTTATTCGAAATTTCGGGGCTGCTTAGAATGATGTGAGCGCTGTTGGAGCCCGGCTCGGTGGCGGTGAAATTCGTTACGGCCATCATCGGCACGGTGCGTGTCGACTGAGCCGCTTGTATCAAAGGCACATCGTTCGGTGGCTCGAGGCTGCCGTCCGCCTTGATTTTGTACCCGAACGGGGCCAAATAGGTCAGATGACCTCCGATGTCCCGTACTTCGGCAGCCCCGGCCGGGTTAAACTCCGTGGTGAATGCATTTACTTCAATGAGCGGCTTCGGCTTCTGCGGAAGATTGAGCACGAGACCGGGGTAGAGCTGGTTAGGATTAACCCCGGGATTGGCCTGGATTAAGGCTTGGACGGTTGTGCCGAAACGCTGGGCGATCTGCCACAGGGTATCGCCCGGCCGGACGGTATAGCGAGGAGGCGCAGGGATGACGAGCGCCTGCCCGATCGTAACCTTGCTCGGATCGGGGAGCGCGTTAGCCGCCGCGATCTGCTGGACCGTAACGCCGTACATATTGGAGAGCAGCCACAAATTCTCTCCTTTGGAAATTACATGGATTAGCACGGAATGCACCTTCTTTTTTTCAGGATGATCTAAGGTACTGTATTCCGCGAATGCCCAGAAGGTGTCAACGAATTCAAGCGCCCAGCCGTATTGGGGGATTCGGAGAAACCGGAGTAGCTTGGTTATTATTGGATACAATAGGTGGGGAGTTTTTAGGATTGAAATAAAAATATTTAATAGCTATACTAAAATAAGTTAGTGAAAAACGATGATGAAAACGGACGAGGAGATCGTCCGCGGTGAGGACCAGGAGGGGCAAAACGATGCCGAATGTCATTCAGGATACGCCGTTTACGATTCACCCGCATACGGGAATCGGTCTGGTGAAGCTGCGAGTCAGCGATTTGAAGCGATCGATCGCTTTTTACCGCGAGGCGGTAGGACTCCAAGTGTTGAAGGAAGGGAGCGGCTCGGCGGAGCTTACGGCGGACGGGGAGCGTCCGCTGGTGCTGCTGGAGGAAATCCCGGATGCGGTCAAGCTTCCCCGCCGTTCCGCGGCTGGACTGTATCATTATGCGCTTCTGGTTCCAACCCGGGAAGCGCTCGGTCTTGCTCTGCGGAATCTGATCCGCACCGGCATCCATATCGGGCAAGCGGACCATCTCGTCAGCGAAGCGCTCTATATTGCCGATCCCGACAATAACGGAATCGAAATCTATGCCGACCGGCCGCGGCCTGCTTGGAGCTGGGACGAGCGCGGGGAGGTCCGAATGGCGGTTGACCCGATCGATTGGGACGGTTTGCTCGACTTGGCGGAAGGCAAGGAATGGACAGGGCTGCCGGAGGGCACGATCATCGGACACATCCACCTTCACGTCTCGGATCTCGCGAGGTCGCGCAGCTTCTATAACGGGGTGATGGGCTTCGACGTGACGGCGCATATGGACGATTCCGCCCTGTTCCTGTCCGCCGGGGGCTATCATCACCACATCGGGCTGAACGTCTGGGCCGGCGTCGGGGCAGCGCTCGCTCCACAGGCGGCTGCAGGTTTGTCGTACTACACGATAGAGCTGCCGGAGCCGGAAGCCCTTGAAAAGGTAATTGGTCGGCTGGAGGCGGCGGGTCTTCCTTTCAAGCGGGAAGGAACGGCCGTTATCGTTCAAGATCCTTCCGGGATCACGCTTCATCTTGTTCTTCGAGCGGTGTAGTTCTTTTCCATAACCATCTACCAAGGCACCCTGCAACCCATGCAGAGGTGCCTTCTTAGTCTATTAAATTACAGAATTCTACAGGATTTTCACTTTTTTCGCCGAATATGTACCATAAATAACCAGATCGTTCAACCGGATCTGCAGAAGAGGAGCTGTCACCTTGACCTTCCGGAAACCCTATCGGATGATATTTGCGGCTGCCGCCGTCATGCTTATCTGCTTCTCCCGTCTCGCATCGGCAGCCGAGCCGCCCATTGCGCACGAGCACCGTCAAGTCCAATCGAACGGCGCAACGTACACTCTTGATATCATCCGCGTCAATCTTAAGGATCCGACGATTCAAGTGAAAGCCGTGGCCGCGAACCGCGAGCTCGGAAGCGTGGAGAAATTCAGCGACATGCTGGCGGATAACGATGCGGCCGCCGGCATCAACGGTACGTTCTTCGATGCCTTCACGGAGGATATATCCTACCGGACGCCCTATGGCCTCGTCATGAATAACAACGATTTGTTATACAGCGGGGATAAGGAAACGTCCATTACCGTCTCGACGGATAAAGAAGCGTCGGTCCAGCGGCTGCAGGTGAACAGCACGGTGAGGGCGGGGAGCTGGAGCTCGCTCCTGGCCGGCGTCGACGTATACTATGGCGACGTTCCTCATAGCGCTTGGCTGTTCACCAAGGACTACGGGGACGACCTGTCGTATCCTGGGGTGAAAATCGTCGTCGGACCGGACGGCAAGGTCGCTTCCGTGACCGCTGAAGGGACGGCGGCGATTCCGGCCGGAGGGAAGGTACTGCTCCTTTCCTCCGACTTCACGTTCGACCGTACAATCAAGATCGTAAAGGCCGGCGATAAATTCAGCGTGAGCCAGACCGTCACGAACCTCGATACGAAAGCGAGTGTGCCGATCGATCAGGTACGGATGGCGATCGGAGCCGGACCGAAGCTGGTGACGGAGGGCCGGGTCGATCTTGATTTCGAGCGGGACCGGTTCAACGATCCGCTGGTCACGGAGAGGCCGAATGTCCGAAGCTTCGCGGGAGTGGATCAGGAAGGCAAGCTTGTCTTCGGGACCGTCTCGTACTGCACGATCGAACAAATGGCGGATGTGATGGTGGAGATCGGGATGAAGGACGCCATCAACCTGGATGGCGGAGCCAGCTCCGCGCTGTACTACAAGGGGCGGATGCTGCGGGCGCCCGGCAGGCTGCTCAGCAACGCGCTGATCGTCCGGCAGACGGCTAGTCCGCAGGTGCAGCTGCAGGTGAACGGGCAATCCGTAGGCAACTACTACGGCTATGTCGATCAAGACGTGACCATGGTGCCTTTCCGGGTGCTCTTGAACCGTTTGAAGGAGGAGTACCGCTGGGACGGGGCAACATCGAGCCTTTCCATAACAAAGGATAAGGCCAAGCTTGAGGTAAGTCTCGGCAGCAGATCAGCGTCCGTGAACGGCCGTACGGTGACGATGGACGCAGAGCCTCAGATCGTGGACGGGCATCTATACGTGCCGCTGCGCTTCGTAGCGGAAGCCCTAGGCGCCCAGGTCGACTGGAATGGCGATCTGTACCGGGCTAACGTGAAGCCAAGCGAGTCGCAAGACGCCAAATAAGCGGGCGGTTCCGCCGTTATCCGCTTAACCTTCGGAGAGGAGCGCCACAGCGTGGTTTTTTCCAGCTTGATTTTCCTGTATTTGTTTCTGCCCATGCTCCTTGCGGTTTATTTTCTTTCGGGCCGCATGGCTTACCGCAACGCGGTACTGATCGTATTCTCGTTCGCCTTCTACGCTTGGGGCGAGCCCGTATGGATTGTGCTGCTTATCGCCTGCGCTTTCCTCGGCTATCTGTTCGCTCTCGCCATCGAGAAGTACCGAGGGACGCGGCTCGCGAAGCCGCTCTTCGTCCTGTCCGTCGCGGTCAACCTGCTCGTGCTCTGTTATTTCAAATATACCGGCTTCCTGCTGGACAATATGAGCGCACTGCTGCATTGGAATCTGCCGCATCAGGAGATCGGGCTGCCGATCGGCATTTCGTTCTTCACCTTCGAGATCATCTCGTACATGGCGGACGTGTACAAGGGAACGCTCAAAGCGCCGAGATCGCCCGCCCACATTTTTCTGTACGTTTCCTTCTTCCCGCACCTGATTGCCGGTCCCATTATCCGGTATGTCGATATCGAGGAGCAGATGAAGTCCCGCCCGTTCTCGCTGAGCCTGTTCTCGGAGGGCGTCACCCGGTTTATGATCGGCCTCGGCAAAAAGGTCATCATCGCCAACACCATCGGCGAGCATGTGACGAATTTGCTGCAGCACGGCGGAGCCGGGACGCACAGCGTGCTCGGGGCCTGGTTCGGGATCGCGCTCTTTGCGCTGCAAATTTATTTCGACTTCTCCGGCTACTCGGATATGGCGATCGGTCTCGGCAAGATGTTCGGCTTCACCCTGCGCGAAAATTTCCACTACCCGTACGTTTCCCGGTCGGCGTCGGAATTTTGGAGAAGGTGGAATATCTCGCTTGGAAGCTTCTTCCGCGATTATGTCTACATTCCGCTTGGCGGAAACCGCCGCTTGTACCTCCGCAACCTGTTCGTCGTCTGGTTCCTTACGGGGCTGTGGCACGGAGCCAGCTGGAACTTTATCGTGTGGGGCCTTTACTTCGGATTGCTGATCTGGCTCGAGCGGGCGTTCCTGTCGCGGCTGCTGGAGGCGGCCCCACGGCTTGTGTCCCATACGTATTTGACCGCGGCTATGCTGATCGGCTGGGTCTGGTTTTATTACACCGACCTGAGCGAGGGGCTCGGCCTGATCCAGGTCATGTTCGGTGCGACCGGGAAGCCGCTCGCGAATGTGGAGCTCGGGATCGTGTTCTACGATAACCTGCTCATCTTCCTCCTCGCTGCCATCGGGGCGACGCCTCTGCCGGCCTTCCTGGCGCGGAGAATCATAGACCTCCTCCGCTTGCAGGATACTGCGCTCGGACGGACATTGGTGCCGGTCATGAATTTCGGCCTATTCGCTGTCTCTACGCTGCTGCTCGTGGGCAGCACCTACAATCCGTTTCTCTACTACCGGTTTTAAAGGACGGAAGCCATGCACAAATTGAACGTTTTCCTGTTTCTGATTCCGCTGTTCCTGCTGTCGCTGTACAATGCGGCCGTGCCGAACCGCCAGGACATCTCGCTGCTTGAGAAACGCGCGCTCAAGGCGCTGCCCCAATTCAGCTGGGAAGCTCTCCGGACGGGGAGTTATTTCCGGGATTATGACAATTACTTCGCCGACCATTTCGCCTTCCGGGACGCTTTCGTTCATGCGGGAAGCGCTTTGAAGGAGCTGCGCGGCATTCCGGCGGGGGATCAAGCCTCCATCGTCGTGCAGAAGGGCAACAACATGTTCCAGGACATGACGGCGGCAACCCCGCCCGCATCCGGCTTGGACAAGACAAGCGTAGCGTCCGGGACCTATGCTTCCGCCGCCGTTCCGGCTTCCGCTTCCGCGCTCGCGGATAGCCCGGCCCCGGCCTTGGCCCCGCAGTCTCAAGCCGCCAAAGACGAGAAGGGCCAGCTGGAAGGCACGGAATCGGATAAATACTTGGTGGTGAAGGACCGCGCCATGTCGCTCTTCAGCTATAACGACAGCGACGCGGAGGCTTATGCGAAGTCGCTGAATCTTTTTGCCGAGTCCATCGACCCGGGGGTGAAGGTGTATTCGCTGCTTGTTCCGTCGGCCGTCGAATTCCTGAATATGGACAAATACCGATCGCTCTCCGATTCGCAAAAGGACGCCATCGCCGGTGTCAACCGCCGGCTCTCCGGCCGGATCGTTCCTGTCGACGCCTATAAGCCGTTGGCTGATCATAGCAATGAATATACCTATTTCCGTACGGATCATCACTGGACCGCCTTGGGCGCCTATTATGCTTACAGGGCGTTCGCCGAGCGTACCGGGGAAACGGCCGTTCCGTTAAGCCGATATGATACGGCGGAGGTTCCGGGATTCCTTGGCAGCGCTTATGCCGCAACGCTCAACAAAAATTTGAAGAAAAACCCGGATACGATCACGATCTACAAGCCTTTTGTTCCCCATCATTACACGCTCTACTGGTACGATGACGTGCCGCTAAAGCGCAATGTGGTGGACCCGGGCTATGCGGGCAAAGAAGGGGGAGCCTACCAGGTGTTCCTGGAGGGAGATTCCCCTTGGGGACGCATTGAGACCGAGAACGCGAACGGGAAGCGACTCCTGGTCATCAAGGATTCCTACGGCAACCCGTTTATTCCGTTCCTGCTGCCGCATTATGAGCAGGTGCTGTTTTTGGATCTGCGGTACTTCAAGACGAATGTGCTCGATTTCGTGAAGGAACAGGGCATCACCGATGTGCTGTTCCTGGACGGCATCGCCGTGACCTCCTACGACGGCTACTCTGACCTGCTGCGCTCCAAGATGGGAACTGCGAAACGGTAAGGTTGTGATTTCCGATTCCGATCGACTAGAATGGAGTTCAGAGGAAAGCCAAACCGATAACGATAGAGGGTGCCGCGATGGAGCGATACAACGCATTGATCGGCGTCATGATCGAGAAGCTGGGTCAGACATATAAGGATTTGAAGTATCAGGTGGAAGGCATGGAAAGCATACTGAACGGCCATACGGAAGAGGAACGCCTCCGTACGCCGGAGCTGCTTACGCTGAACGAATTTCTGCTGACCTATCGGGAGCTGATGGCGGATGTCGAGAGGCGGTTTCCGGGAATCAAGGATTTTTAGAGGGAGATGGAGCGGATATGGTACGTTTTGCTGTGATCGGCACGAATTGGATTACGGAGCAGTGGATCGACGCGGCACGGGAGCTGGATGAATTCGCCTTGACCGCCGTGTATTCCAGAACGGAGGAGCAGGCGAATGCTTTCGCGGACAAGCATGGGATCGCGAATCGGTTCACCGATCTGGAGGAGATGGCCCGGAGCGACACGTTCGACGCCGTCTATATCGCCAGCCCGAATGCGTTTCACGCGAATCAGGCGATACTATGCATGAACCACGGCAAGCATGTGCTGTGCGAGAAGCCGATCGCCTCCAATACGCGGGAGCTGACCGCGATGGTCGCGGCGGCCGAAACGAACGGCGTGCTGCTCATGGAGGCCATGAAGTCCACGTTGATGCCGAATTTCCGAGCGGTACGGGAACATTTGCCGGAGATCGGACAGGTGCGGCGTTATTTTGCGAGCTACTGCCAGTACTCCTCGAGGTATGACGCCTACAAGGAAGGGAACGTGCTGAACGCGTTCAAGCCGGAGTTCTCGAACGGGGCGCTGATGGATCTCGGGATCTATTGCATTTACCCGCTTGTGGTGCTGTTCGGGATGCCGGAGCGCATTCAGGCGCAAGGCTGGATGCTCGGTTCAGGCGTGGACGGGGAAGGGAGCCTGCTGCTGAAATATAAGGAGATGGACGCGGTCATCATGTACTCGAAGATCGCCCACTCGTTCCTGCCGGCGGAGATCCAAGGAGAGCGCGCTACGCTGGTCATCGATAAAATCAACCAGCCGGAGCGCGTGGAGCTGCGGTTCCGGGACGGCCGGATGGATGATCTCACGGTGCTGCAGAGCGGCAAGACGATGCGGTATGAGACCGAGGAATTCATCTCGCTGATCCGGACCGGGCAGCGGCAATCCCGGGTGAACTCGCATGCGAATTCGCTGGCCGTCATGAGCATCATGGATGAGGTGCGGCGTCAGATCGGTCTGGTGTATCCCGCCGACGCGGAGGCTTGGTGAGACGGGCGCTGGTTTTGATGCTCAAGAAGTGGAGCGATACGGAAATGACTAGGTTGATCGAGGAGCAAATGAAGAAGCGGCAGGCGTAAGACCCCCGTATTGCGGGGATAAGTGACAGGAGGAATGTACCGATGTCCGAAAAAACCTTGTTTGCGATTGCGTCCTATCGTCCCCATCCGGGGAAGGAAGCCGAGCTGCGCGAAATTTTGCGGGAGCACGAGCCTGCCCTTCGGCGGGAAGGGCTGATCACCGACTTCCCCTTCGTGCAGCTGCAGGCGGCGGACGGAACGCTGATCGAGCTTTTCGAGTGGAAGTCCGAAGCGGCCAAGGATGCGGCCCACCGGTCTCCGGTCGTATGGCCGATCTGGGAGCGGATGATGGCGGCGGCCGAGATGGTTCCGCTCTCCTCGGTGGAGGAAGCGCAGCGGCCTTTTGCCGGCTTTGTTAGAAAGTAAATGAGTGCTGCAGGCTGCCGGGATCTCCCCGGCGGCCTTTTATACGCCTGTTCATCCGGTAAGGAAGGGTGAAAGGAATGGGGCCGAGGACCGGAGAGCAGTACGGTAAAGAAGATGAAGTCAGGGGAGGGAGTTTGCGAATGAATACGCCGGACCGTTACGTCGCAAGGCTGGAATCCTGGATGCGTGAGCATGCCAATATGGAGCAGGCTGGGCCGATGGAGGCTTATATGCGCGGCCAGTTCCCGTTCCTCGGAATCAAATCGCCGGAGCGAAAGGAGCTTACCCGGGCGTTCATCAAAGAGCACGGCGTGCCGCAAGGAGAGGCGCTGGAAATGGTGGTGCGCGCCTTATGGCGGCTCCCGGAGCGGGAGTTCCAATATGTAGCCATGACGCTGCTCGAGAAACGCCGGAAAGAAACGGATCCGTCGCGGATCGAGCTCTTGGAGGAGCTTATTCTGGCCAAATCATGGTGGGATACGGTGGACTGGCTTGCATCGCACGGTGTCGGAGCGCATTTGGCAAGCTTCCCGGAGCAAATTCCGGGCTGCGTGGAATGTTGGATGGCGTCCTGGAATTTATGGCTGCAGCGTACGGCGATCTTGTTTCAGCTGGGCTATAAGCGGCGAACGGACACGAAGCTGTTGTTCCGGCTTATAAGCGAATGTGCGGACAGCAAGGAGTTTTTCATCCGCAAAGCGATCGGCTGGGCGCTGCGCGAGTACTCCAAGACGGATGAGAACGCGGTAAGGGCTTTTGTCGCGGAGCAGCCGCTGTCCCCGCTTAGCGTGAGGGAAGCGCTGAAGGTTGTGAACGGACCGTCGAGATAAGCCGCGAAATAAAACGTCAACGAATCGCGACTAAGGATGTCAACGAATGTTGTGAAAGGAGTGAAGCTGGGAGATGAACGAGCAAGGGAAGCTGCCTCAAATCTGGAGCCTGCTGTGCAAGGGAGATCTGATGGAAGCTACGGTGCGCGAGCTGACGGCCGGAGATGAGGAAGCTGTGGCTGCGCTGCAGTCGTACATCGCCCGGAATCTTGCGGATCCGGACTCATTCTGTCCGCTGAGCAGGGAAGAACTGTGCGATATGCTTCGGGGTCGCGGGTTTGCGCTGGGGGTGTCTGTTAGGGGGCAGTTAGTGGCCTTCCGCGTCTTCTACTATCCGGGAGGCAGGACGCATAACCTGGGCGGCGATGTCGGCTTGGATGAAGAGGAACGGCATCACGTCGTGCATTTCGAGGCATCCGCCGTCCATCCGGATTTTCGCGGCAATGGGCTGCAGCAGCGGCTGAGGCAGCTGGCTCTGGACCGGGTGCTCCGGGCGATTACCGGTATGTTTGCGCGACGGTGGCTCCAGGCAATTATGCGAGCCTGCAGGATAAATTCAGCGCGGGCCTTCGGATTGTCGGGCTGAAGCCGAAATATGGAGGCCGCTGGCGGTATATCTTCTTCCGCAATATGTCCGCGGGAGAAGAAGTCCCCCCGAACGAGACGGCGGATATCGACAGCTTCGATACGGATCGGCAGGTGGCGCTGTTATCCGAGGGGTGGACTGGCTATCGGCTTGTGAAGACTGAGCTAGGCAGTCTGATCCGGTACGGTCGTTCGTAAGATTCCTTGACATGGGAAAAATTGAGGGGTGTCTGGGCGGACTGAGCATGCTAAAATGGACGTGCCCACCAGGACGGGAGCTTCCGTCCCTGTTGGAGTCCAAATTAAAGGCCGAAGCTTCAGTTCAGAAGCACGGGGGAACCCAAGTTTTCCGGGGTGAAGCCACGCCATGTGGCCGGGTGCTTGCTCTTTGACCCGAATCCGTCAGCTAACCTCGCAGGCCGTGAAAAGGAGAGTTATTTAATGCGTTTCAAGAAGTCGATTGTAACTGGAGCCTTGGCACTCAGCATGATTGTAGGAGCCGGCGCGGTCTCGGCTGCACCATATACCGTTTCGGGCAATGACACCATGTGGAAAATCTCCCAGAACCGTGGAATCAGTCTGGCATCGCTGATTGCAGCTAATCCGCAAGTAGCCAATCCGAACATCATTTGGCCGGGTATGGTGCTGAACGTTCCTGGCAAGACGGGAACGACGGTTCAACAGCCGAGCGGCAGCACGACGACATCCGCCTTTGCCAGCCAAGTCTTAACGCTGGTGAATCAAGAACGCGCTAAGGCCGGCTTGAATCCTCTGGCGAGCGACAGCGCCCTAACAGGGATGGCACTGGATAAAGCGAAGGATATGTACAACAATCATTATTTTGACCATACGTCTCCGACCTACGGTTCGCCCTTCGACATGATGAATCGATACGGGATCCAGTACTCCTATGCAGGCGAGAACATCGCTATGGGACAACGTACCCCGCAAGAAGTTATGACGGCATGGATGAACAGCCCGGGTCACCGCCAAAATATTCTTAGCCCGAACTACACCAAAATCGGTGTCGCTTATTATAACGGCGAATGGGTACAAGAATTTATCTCGAACTAATACGGAATAAATCATTAGGGTAAGAGCGCCGGCAGGCGCTCTATTTTTGTGCTATAATAACCAACGGATTAACCAAACATGACCCGCATGGGAGTGCTTCAAGCATGATCATCCAATTCATTCGTTTACGATAGAAAGAGGTACAGCCTGATAATCCGGTCATTTTTTTGAAAAAGATGACTAGGGTTTATTTGACTGTGCCTTTTTTCATTCACCGATTACGAATGAACGGGGTGCTTTTATTGTGTCCGAACATGCTAATCTTCTATCCAAATATCAAGACCTATTTCGGTGTCCGATCTGCTTCAGTCCGATGGAAACGGCTCATTCCCAAAGTCTCGTGTGCCGCCGTCGTCATTGCTTCGACATTGCCAGGCAGGGGTATGTCAATTTATCCGTTCGTCCCGTCCATACCCTATACGATAAACGTTTGTTTGCATCCCGAAGGATCCTTGGCAGAAGCGGATTTTTTGACCCGCTCTATGACATCCTGTGCAAGAAGATCGTGAAGGCCGGCCGAGCCGAGAATCAGCGCATCCGTTTGTTGGACGCCGGATGCGGCGAAGGCACGCATTTACACCGCATGCAGGAAACTATCCGACGAGATTTCGGCATGGAACTGCTGGGAGTCGGCGTGGATCTTTCCAAAGATGGGATCCGGCTCGCATCGAGGGAGTATCCGAATGCAATTTGGTGCGTTGCCGATCTTGCCCATTGTCCGTTTGCCCCATCTTCTTTCGATTGCATTGTGAATATGCTGTCCCCTTCCAATTATGCTGGGTTTCGGCGGATGCTGACGGACGACGGAGCGCTCATCAAGGTGATTCCCGGGAAGGATTATCTCAAAGAGTGGAGAGAGCTGATCCATGGGGGGACGGGGAAACCAAGCTATTCCAACGATCGCACGGTAAGCCGTTTCCAAGAGCATTTCAAGCTGGTGGAAGCGGACCGGGTACGCTACCGTTATGCTTTGGACGATACGCTCATCCAGCCGCTGCTCCGGATGACGCCCTTGTCTTGGGGAGTGGCGGAAGAGCGTCTCCAGCAAGCTTTAGACAGGAACCTTAAAGAAATAACAGTTGATTTGACCATATTGGTTGGAAGAACATAACGGCCAAAAGCACGCCGCGGCAGCAAGGAATTGGAGATCCAAGTTCCTGCCGTCCGGGGCGTGCTTTTTTTAGTTGATAAGACTTTATAAGTGTTCGCAACTTATAGCATCGCATCAACCTTGATAAACGCGCTGGTCCTTGTAAGACAAGGACGGCGTAGCCGTTTAACCTGGTCGTATGTGCATCGTTTTTACCGGGCTTCGGTGAACCGGGCGGCAGCCGGACGGGCTGCACCATACCAGCTCTTGCGCTTCCAACGAATGACGGAGAACAGGCCGCGCATAGCTTCGTCCGAGATCATGGCGATATAGACGCCGACAAGTCCCCATCCGAGCGTTAAGCCGAGCCAGTAGGATACTCCGACGGAAATGACCCAGAGCGAGAAGAAGCCGGAGGCCATAATGAAACGGGTATCCCCAACGGCGGTCAGCGCATTGCCGAAGGCCATGTTCACCATCTTGCCGGGCTGCAGCAGCAGATTCATGCCGAGCAGCACGAGGCCGATCCGGACGATGTCGGTGTCGCCCGTAAAGATGTGTAGAATTTGTTTGCCGAACACATACATAAGCAGCGTATTCGTCATCACGACGGCGAGTCCGGCATAGAAAGCCTTCCACGCGGCGCGGTAAGCCTCCTCGATGCGGCCCGCCCCGTACAGATGGGCGATCTGGATCTGCACCGCCATGGCGAGAGACCAGCCGCATAAGAAGGAGAACGATTCGATCGTGTTCATATACGTCCGGGCGGCCAGCTCATGAACGCCCATCATCGCAATAATCGAGAAAATGATCATTTGCGTAAACGTCCAGGAGGCGGCGTTAATGGACATCGGCCAGCCGATGCGGGTGATTTCTTTCAGGATCGGCACATCGATTTTCTTCAGGTCGCGGATGCGGATCAGAACCGGGAACGCCTGCCGGAAAATATAGAACAGGAACAGCAGCGCCGCGATTCGGCTGAAATTCGTGGACCAGGCTACGCCGCTGAGTCCCCATTTCGGAAACCCGAGCGCCCCGTAAATAAACAGCGCGTTACCGACGATATGCAGCAGGTTCATCCCAATGCCGATGACCATCGGGCCCCGGGTGTTCCCGGTATTACGGATGACGGTGTTTAGCGTCAGGACGACCACGGTGAAGAAGGTGCCTCCGCCGACAATCGACAGGTACGGAACGGCAAGTGGCATGACGGCCTCCGGCACTTGGAGAAGGCGAGCCATGGGCTCCGCGGCGAACAGCAGAATCAAGCTGAGCACCAGGCCGATGAGCATATTGAGGATCAGCGCCGTAATGGCCGCACTGCGGGCTTCCTCTGTCCGGCCGGCGCCGAGCTTTTGGGCTACGACGACACCCATGCCGCTATCTATCGTAACGAACAGGACCAGCACGACTTGAAAAAACTGGTTGCATATCCCGACCGCGGCTACCGCCTCATCGGAAATACGGCTGACCATCAAGGTATCGACCGTACCGATCATAAATTGCAAAAACATCTCGATCATGATCGGCCAGCCGAGTCCCCACAGTGTCAATTTAGCAGGATCTTTCATGAAAGCGTTTCATCCCTTTTTCTTAAGAATTGCCCTGGAATCAAGGCGTGATTGCTCGTGTTGGAATATGAAAATTATAAATGGTATAGTGGAACGGAACTATCAATTTTCAAACGCAAATTATTACGATCTGAACCTTCAATATTTCTTTATAATTGCTTCGGGAGCAGGTGGGATGATGTCGTTTATCCAATTTTACGTGCCGCCCTTGCCGCATTATATCGTCAGCGGGCTGGCCCGGGTGCCCGAAGGGTTCAGGCATCCGAACCGCAATAAGATCGGTGTCTTCGATCTGCTCGTCGTATGCAGCGGAACGCTGTACATCGGCGAGGAGAAGCAGCAGTGGCGGCTGGAAAGCGGGGATTCGGTCATCCTGAGGCCCGATAAGCCTCATTACGGCACCGCTCCCTGCACGGAGCCGACGGAGTATTATTGGCTGCATTTTCAGACGGCGGGGCATTGGAGCGAGACGGTATCGGATAGCTGGCAGAGGGGAGGGGAACGAATCGAGCCGGGGGATACGGAACCGGGCGGTTCCCGGGAGGAGCTTCAGGAGCGGGACGAGGAATTCTTCCTTGCCACCTTCCCGATCAAGCTGTCGCAATATACACGCCTTCCGAGGCTGCCCGCGCTCACGGAGAAGCTGCAGCGCCTCGCGTATCTCGAGGAGCAGACCCTCTCCCGCAACAAGTGGCAGCATCAGCTCGTCTTCCAGGAGATCCTGCAGGAGCTCGCGGCGGCGCAAACCCGCGGCAGCGATGGTCCGGCGGTTCAAGTGGCCGAGCAGGCGGCCACCTACCTTCGCATTCATTATAAGGAACCGATCAGCTACGCTGAGCTTGGGGCTGCCCTCAGCTTTCATCCGGCCTACATTTCCCGCTGCATGAACAAGGTGTTCGGACTGACGCCCTTGGAATATTTGACGCGCTACCGGCTGGAGCAGGCCAAATTAATGCTGCTGAACACCGACCTGCCGATCGGCCGCATTGCGGAGGAGGCGGGCTTCAACCAGGCCTCCTACTTCGGCAGCTGCTTCGCGCGGACCGAAGGGATGACCCCGCGCATGTACCGCAAGCAGTACATGCAAAAAGAAGAAGACCGAGACTCCTGATCCTTGGATCGGAAGCTCGGTCTTCTTCGGTTGAACGCTTATTCTTTCTCTTGGGAGCCGCCGTTCTTGCCGTACAACAATTGCTGGAAGTAGGCTTGGGCCTCCTGAATCGTCTCGAATTTGTTGGATTCGAGCTGTTTGGTCAGATCCCGCATCGCGCGCTCCACGCTTAACTGGTCCGGCTCGCCGTTAGCGGAAGGATCCGCCGCTTCCCGTACGGCAAAACCGGCATCCTGCGCCGCTTCCAGAATCTTCTGCGCCCGCTGCGAGATGGTTCCGGGGGAGACTTCATATTTTTCAGCCAAATGCGACTGGGTCACTTCCGGCATGCCGTAGAGCGTCGCTATCGAATATTCGATGGCCGCCTGCATCACACCGGCTTTGCGGATTTGCGGCATTTCCCGCGTCGAATACATCAGCCACAGCTGGAGCGCTTTCTCAATGACGGACGTCTCATAGCTGTCTTTCATCCGGTTGAGCAAATCCTGCGCCGTCTCGCGGTACTGCGGAGTTCCCCACGGCGCGTTCTCGAGGAGCGATGTCAGCATTCTTTCGCCGTTCGCCCGCGAGGCTTCGACCACTTCCGGGTCCGGCAGCAGCCGAATGATCCCGGAGGCGTTGTCCAGCGGCAGACAGCAGTGTTTATACTTTTTCCCGCTGCCGCAGGGGCAGGCGTCGTTTCTTCCAACTTTTTTCATGGCTATTGTTCAGTCCAATCTGTAGATTCATGTACTCTTATTATATCCCTCCTTCGCCGTAAAACCAAGCCTTCCTGCCCGAATTCCGGCAAAAAACGACAAAAAACACATTTCATGCTTAATTTTTGGCCGCACTGCCTTTTAAAAAACACATAACACAGTAAATTAGCACATAGCAAAGTAAGTTACCCCATTGAGCATGCACCTCGGCTGATATAAAATGACTCAAAAGACGATAAATTTAGGAGGATTTACCTAATGACCCTGTCCTTGATTCAAGTTGGCGTAGGCGGCTTCGGCCGAGCCTGGTTAAAATCTATCGCAGCTCATCCGGAATACCGCATGGCGGCGCTGGTGGATTTGTCCGAAGAGGCCGTTAACGAGGCCCGGACCATCCTGCAGGACCAGGGCATCCCTGCGTTCGGAACGCTGGAAGAGGCGCTGGGGGCCGTCTCGGCGGATGCCGTACTGATCGTTACGCCGCCGCGGACGCATGTGGCTTTGGCGCTGAAGGCGCTGGAGGCCGGGTTGCACGTGCTGACCGAGAAGCCGTTATCCTACTCGATCGAGGAAGCGATGACCCTTTACGAGAAGCGCTCGGTCTACGGCAAGCAGGTGGTGGTGAACCAGAACTACCGCTGGAGTGCTCCGATCGGCGCCGTCAAGCGGGCGCTGGACGACGGTATAATAGGAGACCCCGCTTACGTGGAGTGGAGCTTCCGCCGGCTGCACAATGTCCGCCGCGGAACGTGGCGCGTCTCCTCGCCTGATATTCTGTTTACCGATGTAAGCGTTCACCATTTTGATCTGATGCGGTATTTGCTTGGTTCCGACCCGATATCGGTCTGCGCGCAGGGCTTCCGTCCGTCCTGGACCTGGTGCGAGGGGAGCATGGTGAACGGAGCGTTCTTCGAGTTCCCGGGAGGCATCCGGGTCAATTATTTCGGCAGCCTGGAGGAAACGGGTTCGCTGACGCCATGGAACGGCAATTTCCGGATTACGGGCAGCGAAGGCGCCGTCGAGCTGACGGAAGATGTGCCATACGTGGTGAGAAGGGACGGGAGCCGGGAGGAGCTTGCGCTTCCGGACGGCACGGCCGAGAGCAAAAAGGTTACGCTGGATATGTTCAAGGATGCCGTCCTGGAGGGAACGAAGGCCGCTACGGATATTACCGATAATATCAGGACGTTCCTGATGGTCAGCGGCGCCATTGAATCGGCCCGTACGCAGCGCTGGGTCACCTACCGGTTCCCCGAAAGCGCGGGTGCCGGGGAAGCGGCTGTCTCCGGGGCGGAAAGCGAGTGACAGGGTCATGACAAAGGCAATGAACGAGATGGGGCCTGCCAATGACCAGGCCTGCGACTTCGGACGAATCGCTCTGCGGCATCCGGCGCTGCGGCAGGAGACCGGCCGGCCCGCGGTGCTGGCGGCGGGAGAAGCTCCGCCTTCCATCTGGATCAAGGCGGAGCTCTCGCTCGGCGTATCGGCGGAGCTAGTGCATGTGAAGACGGGACAAGTGAAGGCGCGGGCCGGCGAAGGGCCGATCCCGGCAGGAGAGGAGCGGATCGTCGCGTTCCCTGAAGAGGCGGCTCAGGCTGAAGGCCTGTATGAAATCCGTCTCGTGCTCAGCATTCCCGGGAGAGCCCCGGTGCAGGATGCGTTCTCGTTTACCGTAGGCGAGGAAGGGGCGCGGGCGGCCTATTTGGACACGGACGGAACGCTGGTTTATGTGCCGGATGCGAAGGGTAACCGGATTCCGGATTTTTCCCGCTGCGGCTACATGGGCGGCGGCGTACCGCTGCCTGACGTGCCTGTGAAGCTTACGCTCGGTCCTTCTGGGGAAGGCGACGATACGGCAAGAATTCAGGAGGCGATCGACCGGTTGTCGCTGATGCCGCCCGGACCGGACGGGTTCCGCGGGGCGCTGCTTCTGCGGCGGGGCTTCTACCGGATAGCGGGTACGCTGTATATCCGGACCGGCGGCGTCGTGCTGCGGGGCGAAGGGCAGGAAGCGGACGGCACCGTGCTTCACGCCGTTGGAGCGGGCCGAAGGGATATGCTCCGCATCGAGGGCGCCGGGGAACCCGTGATATCCGCCGACGCGTTTGCGGAAATTACGGATTTGTACGTTCCGTCCGGGGCCGAAACGTTCCATGTGGCGGACGCCGGATCGTTTGCCGTAGGGGATACGGTGGCCGTTATCCGGCGCGGGAATGCGGAGTGGATTTCGGCGATCGGCATGGACTCGATCACCCCGCGGCCGAAGGCTGGGGGGACGAAGCAGTGGGAGCCGTTCGACCTGAAATTCGACCGGGTCATTAGGGAAATCTGCGGCAGCCGCATCACGGTGGACGCTCCAATCACTTGCGCCATCGAGCATCGTTGGGGCAGCGGGGCTCTCGCGCGCTATGATGATTCGGGGCGCATCGAACAAGTGGGCGTGGAGAACCTGCGGGTGGAATCCGACTTCGACCCGTCGGTAACGGATACCCAGGTGGACGGCAAGCCGGGTGGCGCGGCCTACTTCGCGGATGAAAACCACTTGGTGAATTTCGTTGTTCTGAACCATGTGAAGCATGCTTGGGTGAGGGATGTGACCGGCTTCCATCTGGATCATTCGCTCGTTACGATCGATCGGCATGCGAAGTGGGTCATCGTGCAAGACTGCAAGGTCCGGGAGATGGTCAGCATCATTACCGGCGGTCGGCGCTACGCCTTTCATGTAACGGGTCAGCTGTCGCTCGTGCAGCGCTGCGATGTGGAGACGGCCCGTCATGCGTTTGTATTCAATGCCAGAGTTTGCGGTCCGAACGTCTTCCTGGACTGCGAATCCCGGATCGATTTCAACGCCAGCGAGCCGCATCACCGCTGGTCGGTCGGCGGCCTGTTCGATTGCGTTAAGGCGCCGATCTACATCCGCGACCGCGGCTGGATGGGCAGCGGGCACGGCTGGGCGGGAGCGAACTACGTTGCGTGGAACACGGAAGGCGAGCTGACCCTTCAGCAGCCCCCGACCGCGCAAAATTATGCGGTCGGACATGTCGGGAAGCAGACGCCGCCGTTCCTTCCCAACGAGCACGATATGCGGCCGCGGCAGGACGGACATTGGGACAGGTACGGCGTTCATGTCGAGCCGCGGAGCTTGTATTTGCAGCAACTAAAGGAACGGATGGGCGAGGACGCCGGGAACGGTGTGATCAGGCGGTAAAGCTAGGAGGGCCGCGATGTTTTAGACCGCCGTCATGCAACGCCACACCGCGCGCCGGATGTCCGGCCGCTTCAGCCGCAGGCTTTTTACAATACGAACGGCGGCGCGCGTGCGCACCAGGCCCTGCTCTTTGGAGCGGGGCTTTTTGTTACTGCAGGGCTTACATTTCTTGTGCGGAATCTCTTGCCTGGGTTCGGGGCAACCGCTAGAATAAAGGACGAACGACGAAGTGATGGATGAGCTTCTTGTTCAACTCTGGATACGGGAGCAGCTCGATGAAAAAGCAGGTCTTCCTTATCATACTTATCTTGTGCGCGACGATCTTAACGCTTTGGAATCATAAGGGAAAGCCTCAGGAGGTATGGGCGAAGATTGGCCAGCCGGCCCCGCCTTTCCGCCTATCGCTTCTTAACGGACAAGCGTACACGCTGAAGCCGGGAGAAGGTAAGCCGATGATTATTAATTTTTGGGCTTCTTGGTGTGAGCCGTGCAAGGAGGAAATGCCAGCATTGTCGGCCATATACGAAACTTATCGGGATCAGATCGAGCTCGTGGCCGTCACAGGTAAAGACGAAGCGTCAGCGGTGAATGCCTTCGTTAGAGAATATAAGATTCCTTTTCCCGTACTGCTGGATCCCGGGACTGAGGCGGCGGAGGCTTATCGCATCGTACAAATTCCGACGACTTATCTGGTGAACAAGGAAGGCATAATTACCGAGCGAATCCTTGGTCCGACCGATTCTGCAGCGTTGCAGAATAAAATAAAGCTCCTGCTGCAGCAAGAACGATAAGTGGGAACATGGGGATGCTCGGCCGTTTAAGTGGGAAGCTTGCCGCGGAGAGAGGTTACCAGGTACTATTAGGGCGCGTAAGGATTTGAATACCGATTAGCCGACGATAATAGCAAAGAGAGAGAAGAGGGCAGAGGTATGGGGAAGCTGTTGAACCCCATACCCCTGCCCTCTTTATGCTCAAACGTATGGGTTTCCGAAGCAAAAAGGACCTAGTGGAACCTAGGTTCAGTACCGTATGCGACCGCCATGTGACGGGCTATAGTGAACTTCCGGGTACATGGGGGGCCCCAGGTTCACTAGTAACGAACGGAGGATCACTACAGCCCGCAAACCGGCCGATGGCCTGTCGTTAGTGAATCCAGGGTCGCTACTAAGGAACCTGGGTTCACTAACGGAACGTCAGACGCACCATGTGACGGGCTATAGTGAACTTCCGAGTACATGGAAGGACCTAGGATCACTCAGCGATAACGAACGGTAGGGGGACTACCGCCCAGGTTCCGAAGGAACTCCCGTTACCCCGTAAAACGGCCGAAGGCCGGGCATTAGTGAAGGCAGGTTCTCCACAGCTCAGTGGAACCTATCTTCACTACCCGGCCATGTTATAGCATGCTGAGGCTAAGAGCCGCTAATTCAAATTCAAATAGCGCGCCGTTTCCGTGCGGTATGCCCCCAATGCCGGCACGATGCCCGCCGCTAGACCCAGCAGGCCTACGGCAGCGATGACGGTGAGCAGACTCCAATCGTAGGTGTAGGCGACGGTAATGGAGCTCTGTGCGCCGATGTAATAGGAGAGAGC
Source organism: Paenibacillus gyeongsangnamensis (assembly GCF_027533625.1). GTDB lineage: Bacteria > Bacillota > Bacilli > Paenibacillales > NBRC-103111 > Paenibacillus_G > Paenibacillus_G gyeongsangnamensis. Next base: position 237,745 of record NZ_JAQAGZ010000005.1, read on the forward strand.
GCCGGATAATACGGCGCCGAGCGCAATGCCGCCGATACATCCGAGCGAAACCACCAGCAGCGATTCGAGCATCACGATCGACAGGACGCTGTTTCTTCCGGCGCCCAGCGCACGCAGAATGGACACGGTACGGCGCCGCTCCAGGGTGGAGCCGTACAAGGCCAGGACGATCGTGAGTCCCGCCATGCCGAGGACGACATAGCTGATGTATTTCAGGACGGCTTCGCCGCTGCCTATCATATCGAACAGCTTGGCAATGACTTGGCCCGGGAATACGGCCTGCGCATCCTTGGTCTGATTGATCTCCTGATACAGCTTCATCAGATCGATATAGCTTTTCGGTTTGATCAGCGCGGCGGTCACACCGAGAGCTTCATCGTGGTCATCCCCGTCGTGTCCATCCGCGGCCGGCTTACCGTTCCCGGTAGGCACGGAATTCCCGGAGGGACTGCCTTCATGATGGTCTCCGTGCTCATGGCTGACCCAATAGCTGTCCATGCTTACATAAACGCCTTGATCCGATGGAGCGGAGACACGGCGCAGAATGCCGACAACGGTGTAAGGATTCTGATCATGCGTGTGGTCTTCCTCAAGCGATCGGGCCACGCCATGGCCGGAAATAAAGGTGTCGCCGACGCGTAGCCCGGTTTCCTTCGCTACCTTGGCACCGATCACCGCTTCGAACGGCTTCTCGAAGATCCGCCCGGAAGCCAGCTGGAAATAAGGAGGGTCCACCGGCGTCCCCTTGAGAGTAAAGAAACGGGGGCTCGTTCCTACGATACGGAACCCTTTATAATTGTCCCCCAGGGCAAACGGCACAGCCAGCGTAACGCGGGGGTCCTGCTCCAACGACTGGTAGTAGCCGAGAGAAATATTGGCCAGCGGGTTATCCATCATAAAAATCGTATTGAAGACCAACTGGTTTGCGCTGCCTTTGGAGCCGACGATCATCCCGAAGGGCTCGCTAGCCTTCACAATCCCCTGCTTGATGCCTCCGGAAAGGAGCAGAATGCTGAGCGTCATGGCGATGCCGACGGACACGACGATGACGGTAATCAAGGTTTGAATACGGCGGTTGATGAGATTGCGCCAAGCCATATAGAGTAAAGACATGCTCAACCGACCTCTTTTCCTGCATCTGAAATATCCCGAAGGTTCACGATCCGCTCCAGCCGGCCGGCTAATTCAAGGTCGTGAGTGCACAGCAGGAGCGCCGCGCCGTTGGCGCGGCAGACCTCGACCAGCAAAGAGAATACTTGCGAGGCATGGTGAACATCCAGGCTGGCTGTCGGTTCATCGGCCAGTACGAGAGAAGGACGGTTGGCTAGCGCCCTGGCGATGGATACGCGCTGCTGCTCTCCGCTGCTGAGCTGCGACGGCTTGTGATGGAGCCGATGCTCGAGCCCTACCTGCGTGAGAAGCTCGGAGGCGCGCTTTCTCTGCTCCCGCCTTGGAACTATGCCGCCGAATCGCATGGCGGCCAGCACATTCTCCAGCGCCGTGAATCCGGGCAGCAGGTTGAAGCTCTGGAACACATAGCCGATATGGCGCGCGCGGAAACGGTCCAGCTCTGGTTCAGGGAGCTGATCGAGCTGCTGCTCCAGAATGCGGATCGTTCCTGCAGTAGGCCGAATGATCCCCGCAATAATATTCAGCAGCGTACTTTTCCCGGAACCGCTCGGCCCGATCAGGGCGACCCGTTCTCCGGCATCCATGCGAAAGCTCTCAATGGAGAGAACATCGACGAACTCGTTCCCGGGCAGTCGGTAGGATTTAGTGACGTGTTCCAGATCAAGCATTATTTCAGTACCTCCACTTTATCGGCCATGATGCGGACCAAGCTGACGAAGCCTGTCTTGTCGTCCGTCTGCGAGCCCACGCTTAAGGTGCCGGTTACCTTCACAGGATGGTCCGTCGGAGCGATGGCTTTATCCTTGGGCATGAAGACGACCACGATGTCCTGCGGCCAATCCGCATCCGAAGAGCAAAAAGGGCAGATCGTCAGAGCGACCTTCGTCAGGACGAAGAAATCGACCTTGGCCGCAAGCGGCGGCGCCATGTACCCCGACATCTCGACTTTCTTTCCGTTCAGACCGTTTACTTTCTCCGAAAATTTGATTCCGCGCACCGTAACCTCCGAATACAGCTCCTGGAATGTCAACGTGCCCGGCTTGCCGGCTTGCTTTACGATGTTTTCCTCGGCCTTCGCGGCGCTCCCGGCAGCTTCGGCTTGCTTGGCCGGGGGTTCCGCCTTGGCCGGCTGCCCGGATACCGGGGGCTGCGCCGGATCAGGCGGGGCTTGGTTAACGGGCGGAGCAGGTTTGGGGGACTCGGCAGATTTGGCGGCTGCGGGCGCAGGTTCCTTAGGTGCTTCCGTTCCATTCGCGGCAACCGAGCCGGAACGATCTGCAGGTGAAGCTGTTTTATCAGAAGAGATTTGCGGCTGGTCTGAAGCGATTGGTTCCTGCGGCGGAGCGGGCTTCGCGGTTTCTTTCGCCTTCTCGCCGGCCTGCTTGGGAGCTTCGGTGCCGGACGCCGCCTGCGTCCCTTGAACGGACAAATCAACCGCCCCCCCCGTAAGCGGGGGAGCCGGTTGATTGCATCCGGAAGCGAATAGCGTGAGGGCAGTCAAGCAGGCAGCCGAAACGAGCCTGCTGTTTACCTTTAACAGCATAGGGAACGCCTCCAGTCTTCTAGGCTGTTGTGTGCCGGGCGAATCCGATTATTTCGCCAGGACATCCAGAATGGTGCTGCTGTTAACATATGTCGTGCCGTTATCGAATTTGAAGTCCAGCGCCACATCCTTGCCGTTCTTGGTAGCTTTGCCGCTGTTCAAGTTCAACGTGACGGTATTCGTATTGACAAGCATCGTAATTTCGCGGCGGGCCGCATCGTATTTGACCGTGCCGCCCATCAGGTTGACGAAGGTAGCAAGCGGAATCCAGTTTTTACCGTCCGACTGAACGTCAACCAAATGTAAACCGAGGGCATTGGCCATGCCGTAGAAGACATCCGTATTGTCCATGGTGCCTTTGAAATAGCTCGCCCCTGGTCCGTAAGCCATCAGCGGAACGTCATCCGCCGTGTGGACGCCTTGGCTTTCATTGTAAGGGATGGAGCCGGTCTGCAGGAAGCGGTCCCGGTTAGGGTCGTTCGGATCCGCCAGCTTGGCCGGATTCGCCACATACTTGCCGTCCTTGTTTACCGTAGGGGACGTTGGAACCGAGTCGAATTTGTAATCCTCGTAGTAATCCGGATGAGCTCCGAAGACGACAGCCAGCTTGCGGTCTACGTCCGGACTGTCCGGGAACCCGTCTCCGTTCGAGTCGACATAAGTCGGGAACTCCGATTCGGCGTAGGTGCGAACGGCGTCTCTGCCCGATTTCCCGTCGCCTTCCCAATACGTGCCTGCGATGCTTACCGAATGCGAGTGATCGGCGGTTACAACAATCAAGGTATCGCCGTTATTCTCGGCAAAACGTTTTGCAACGCCGATGGCTTTGTCCATTTCGATCGTATCGTAGGCGGCGCGCTCCCAGTCAAGCGGATGAAGCTGCTTATCGATGCTCGCGCCTTCTACCATGAGGAAGAAGCCTTTGTCGTTCTTGCTGAGCACGTCGATCGCTTTTTGCGTCATATCCCACAGGTTCGGCTGATCGGTAAAGGATTTCAATTCGGCTTTATTATTCGTGGACCGGTCGTAATAAACGCTCATATCGGCCGGGTGGAACAGGCCAAGAAGCTTGGAGCCGCTCGCTTGCTTCAATTGCGTCGCATTTTCTGCAATGTCGTAGCCTTTTTGCTGGAACATATCGAACAGGTTTTTCTCGTCTTTGCGCTTGGAGCCTGCCGTGGATTTCGGAAGGAAATAAGCCGAGCCTCCGCCCAGAATCACTTCAGGTTGAACTTTGTACAGCATCTCCGCGATTTCCGCTTTGTCGGAACGGCGGCGCGTGTGGGATACGACGGCGGCCGGCGTAGCGTCTTCGATTTCGGAAGTGCTGACAACCCCTACGGACATGCCTTTGGTCCGCTTAATCATTTCGGCCAGCGTCTCCACCTTCGGATCGTCCAGCGAGTCCGGAGTATTGTCCGGGTAAATGCCGAGGCCGTTCACGGCGGATTTGTGGCCGGTATTGTAGGCGCTTGCGCTGTTGGCCGAGTCCGTAACGACGGAATCCATGCCGGAGGTGGTGACAACGGCGCGCTGATCGAACTTGTCCATCTCCATCAGACCGTTGTATTTTCCTTCGGTCATGCCTTTGGACATGATTCTGGAGATCGTAATATCCGGAAACGCCATGCCGTCGCCGATGAACAGGATGACATTCTTCGCTTTTTTGCCGCTGTTGTCGGCCGTTACCGCTTCGTATTTCACCGTCTTGGACAAGCCGTCCGCCTTCACGGCTACTTCGTATGTACCTGCTTTATCGATCGATACGTCGCGGATCGTGAATTCCTGGCTCTTGTCGGTATTCGTTTTGACAAACTTTTTACCGAAAAACGCCTCGGCATCCTGGCCGTTAACCGTAATGCTTACAGAGCCAGGCATAGCGCTCAATTGATTCAATTCCACGCGAAAGTCGAATTTGGATCCCGCCAAAAATTTGGCACGATCGATCGGAGCGATATAGATGGATGCTTGTCCCGCTTGTTCGGCAGCGTAGGCAGGGGATACGTTACCATCGACGTTGAAGAGGCCGGCTGTCAAGAGGCAGCTGCTCAACGCGAGCGAAGAAATTACTTTAAAAGTCTTTCCCATAAGTGGTGAACACCTCCAAATTTATAGAACAATTCGATTATATAGTCGAATTGTAAAATTTCCCTCTGACTTTTATTAATCTTATATTAAGGTTTTGTTAATGTTGAGGGAATATTTTCCAATCATGATGAAAAAGCAAGCCCCGATGCAAAAAGAGGAGAAAGAGCTAGATTATTCCGTCCTGGGCGTTAGCCAGTTCCAACAATGCCCGGTTTGGGCCATTTTCAGCCGGAGAAAAAACTGATATTATTTTCTAAGTAAATATTTCGTAGTGCGAAATGTTATGATTTTTAATATTTCTGAAGGGAAAGATTCAATGGTTAAAGGATAGGAGCGGATGGGAGGAACTGCAGAAGGAGTGATTGTAAGATGGAGCCGAGCAACCGTGTCGATCTTTTGGAGCAGATGCACCGGTTGATCTACAAACGAATTTTTTCCGAATGGAGCCACATGAGTCCGCTGCACTTGACGATGCCGCAAGCGAATTTGCTGAAGTTCCTGGACAGCAAGGCGATGCATAAAACGTCCGATGCCGCCGATTTCATGTGCATTTCATCCGGGGCGCTCACGATGCTGTGCGACAAGCTGGCGGAGAAGGGACTCATCGAGCGCAACCGGGACGAAGCGGACCGCCGGGTGATTTATTTGGAGCTGAGCGAGGAAGGCAAGCGGGTCGTGCAGGAAATCCGGATGCTGAAAGGGCGTCTGATCGACCGATTGATGGAAGGCGTGACGGAGGACGATTTGCAGGCGCTGAACCGCGTCTATTCTTGCTTTGCCGCCAATCTCGCGAAGATGCAGGAGCAAAGACCGGTCTGGGGCGGGACCCCTGCGCTGCAAGAGATGCAATAGCTTTGCAAGAGATGCCGCCTAGGAGCCGGAGCGGCTCGCAGAGATTATTTTGGAGAAGAAGGTTGAGGAGAAGCCATGAAGCGTAAGAGCGTTTTAGTAGTTATTTTGGCCGCAGCGGTCGTCGTGGGGGGCGGCGTCGGCTATAACTTCTGGTATCAGGGCCACAATTTCGTGAAAACGGAGGATTCGCGCATCGCCGGCGACATTTATAAGGTGATTCCGCGGGTCAGCGGCAAAGTCACCTCGCTGCAGGTGGCGGAAGGGGATCACGTGCTCGCGGACCAAATTATCGGACAGCAGGACAGCACGAACCTGTCCACGAGCATGCTGGATCAAGCGACGCTGCGGTCGCCGATCGAAGGCACGGTCATTAAGGAGCTCGTGAAAGCGGGCGAAATCGCTTCTCCCGGACAAACGGTTGCCATGGTGGTGGATAAGGCGCGTTTATACATATCCGCGAACATTGAAGAAACTTCCATCAACCGGCTGCAGCTCGGCCAAAAGGTCGACATTGCGGTCGACACGTACCCGAACGCGCACCTCACCGGCAAGATTATCGACATCAGCAAAGCGACGGCGTCGACCTTTTCCCTGCTGCCGGCAACGAATACGAGCGGCAACTTCACGAAAGTGACCCAGCGGGTGCCGATCAAAATATCGATCGATGACCAAATGGGCTTCGATCTGTCGCCCGGAATGAACACAACCGTCAAAATTCACGTCAATGGGAACTGACGAAGGGGAGTAAACGATACGATGAAGAGGAATAAACATAAGAAGCTTTGGGTACCTGCGATGCTGACACTCGCCGCCTTCACGGCGCTTCCCGGCTGCGGCACGCCGAGCGTCCAGGGAGCGGCCGGCGGCGAAACGCCCGTGAAGACGATCAAGCTGGGCCAGACGTCCGAGGCGGGCCTCAGCGGTAAAATCATTCCCGACCAGGAGGTCAAGGTCGTCTCCAAGGTGGCGGGCAAGGTGTCCGCCATCCAGGTCGAAGAAGGCGCCAAGGTGAAGAAGGGCGACGTTCTCCTGCAGCTGGAGACCGACGATTTGACCCAGCAGGTGAAGCAGGCGGAGGCCGGCGTGACGGCAGCCGAGGCGAAGCTGAACGATGCCGAGGCCGGAGCGCGCTCGCAGGAGATTCAAGGGCTCGAGAGCGCGGTCCAGCAGGCGCAGGCGGCGCTGGATACGGCGAATGCCGCAGCCGATCAGGCCAAGGCGGGCTTCGATCTCGCGCAGAGCACGTACAACCGGCTCCGCAACTTGTACGATACGAGCTCGACCGTGGCCAAGGAAGACCTTGAGCGCGGCACGCTCGATTACGAGAAGGCCCGCGCCGGCTACTCGCAGGCCGTCGCGTCGCAGAAATCGGCGGCCGCTGCCGTGCAGGGCGCGAAGGCGAAGCTGGAGCTCGCCAAGATCGGCCCGACGGACAATACGATCAAGGCCATGCAGGCCGACATCGAACGGCTGAACGCGGGACTCACGCTTGCGAACAGCGCCCTGTCCAACGCTACCGTAACTGCCCCGATCGACGGTATCGTCGTGAAGAAGAGCATTCAGGCCGGCGAAATGGCCTCGCCCGGCGTTCCGCTTTTCTCGGTAGTGGCGATGGATCACGTACAGGTTGAGCTGAGCGTGGCGGACAATCAGATCGGCTCGATCAAAGCCGGCTCGCCGGTTGAAGTGAAAACGCAGAACGTACCGGGCAAGACATTCCAGGGCACCGTTCAATTCGTCAGCCCGGTATCGAATCCGAACAGCAGCACCTTCCCGGTGAAGGTTACCGTGGACAATAAGGACGGGCTACTGCTTGCGGGGATGGTGGCGGAAGTGAATCTTCAGGGTACGCCGCAAAGCAAGCTGGAGGTGCCGAAGTCGGCGCTCGTGAAGAAGGACGGCAAAACCTTCGTGGTGAAGGTTCAGAACGGAACGGCTCATCTCGTCGAGGTGAAGACGGAAGACAAGAACCAGGACTGGGTGTACGTTCAGCCGAACGAGCAGCTGCAGCGCAGCGAGCCGATCGTGGTAAGCCCCGGCGACAAGCTGGCCGAAGGTACGAAAGTTAAAGCGGAGTAGGAGGAACGCGCATGTCGGATTCCAATGCAGTTCCGAAGCCCGCTGAAGGAGGAGGCAGCTCTCTGGCTCTGATCGCCATCGTCATGGGGACGTTCGTGGCCGTGCTGAACAGCAGTCTGATGAACGTGGCGCTGCCCCAGTTCGTCACGGTGTTCGGTTCCACAGTAGCTACGATTCAATGGGTCATCACGGGGTATATGCTCGCCTCCGCCGTCGTCATTCCGCTCAGCGGTTTCCTCGGAGATACGCTGGGCGCCAAAAATTTATTCGTCCTGTCCGTCGCCGGCTTCACCGTCGGCTCAATCCTGTGCGGTCTGGCCTGGAGCGACTCCAGCCTGATCTTATTCCGGATCGTGACGGGACTTGCCGGAGGCTTCATCATGCCGATCGGCATGTCGATCATTTACTCCACGTTCCCCCGGGAAAAAGTAGGCACGGCGCTCGGTATGTGGGGCGTCGCGACGATGGTGGCGCCGGCGCTCGGTCCTACGCTCGGCGGCTATATCATTCAGTATTACAGCTGGCGGCTGCTGTTCTTCATGTCGATCCCGTTCGGGATCGCCGCCGTCATTCTGGGCAAGGTGCTGCTGAAGCCTACCCCGCAGAAGAAGGGGCTGAAGCTGGATGTATGGGGAATGATCTTCTCCATGCTGTTCTTCGGCTGCCTGCTGCTGGCGCTCAGTAAAGGTCAGTCGGAGGGCTGGACCTCGCTCTACATCGTAAGCTTGTTCTATGTGAGCTTCTTCAGTTTGCTGCTGTTCATTTGGGTCGAGCTCGGCGTCAGCAACCCGCTGCTCAATCTGAGGGTATTTAAGGATTCCAACTTCACGATGAGCGTCATCGCGTCGTCGCTCGTTATGATGGGCATGTACGGAGGAACCTTCCTGACGCCGATCTATCTGCAAAACATTCAAGGCCTCACGCCGATGCAAACCGGGCTGCTCTTGATGCCCCAATCGCTCGCGATGGCCTTCATGATGCCGATTACCGGCAAGCTGGTAGAGAAGGTGGGCGTAAAGGTGCTCGGCGTAATCGGACTCACCATTCTAGGTACGACCACGGTGGAGCTGCACTTGCTGACCCAGGATACGCCGAACCACTGGCTTGATACGCTTCTCATCATTCGGGGCATCGGGATCGGCATGTGCATGATGCCGCTTACCCAGATCGGGATGATCAACATCCCGACGCCGGACGTGTCGCGCGCTTCCTCGCTATCCAACGTCGTCCGGCAGGTTGCCGCTTCGATGGGGATCACGATCCTGACGGCAATCATGAGCAGCCGCCAAACGATGCATTACAATCAAATCAACGAAAGCGTCACGGTGGATTCCTTGCCGGCGAACCAAACGATATCGATGCTTTCTTCCGCGATTATGCAGGGGGGAGTAGACGCCGCTACGGCCGGCGGTTCGGCGGCTGCCTATTTGGCCGGGATCATGCAGAAGGAAGCGCTCGTCCGGGGCATCGCCGATACGTTCTACGTATCCGCCATTCCCGTACTGCTGTGCATTCCGCTCGTCCTGCTGTTCAAGACCAAGCGCAAGGTGGCGCAGGCCGCCGCCCCTGCGCCGTCTCCCTCGGACCGGGCGGCCTCGCAGGTCCCGGCGCCGGCTCAAGAGCCGTCCAAGGCTTAACCCATTCTTACATCTAAGGTAAACAGGAGGAATTAAGTTATGAACATGCAATGGAAAACCCGATTGTCCACCGTACTGCTCGCATCGTCCGTCGCACTGGGCGTGGCCCCGGCCTATGCCGCCGAGCCGGCTGCCGCTCCTGCCGCCGAGCAGCTGTACGTATTGAACAGCTCCACGCAAGCGCAGGTGAAGAGCGTCCTGCAGGAGAAGACGCCGACCGGCTGGCGCATCGGAGCGGTGATCAAGCTGTATAACACATCGCTGACCGCCTCGCGGATTCCGGACTACGAGCTTCGCGCCCTGACGACCGGCGGCGCGCCTTACATTCTGCAGCCGAGCGCCGCCAATCCGAAATCGATTCCGCCGCAGAGCTATGTCGAGCTGAGCTATATGGCGGAGCCGGATACGCAGGCCGATCTCGCGGTAACGGACCTGGCGCTCGTCGATGTCAATATGGAGGTGTATCCGAAGGTGGAGACGCTGCTCGCCGACGCGCCGGTCAGCGCCAAGGTATGGCACGGCAGCGACGCGGTACTGCCGGACGCTTCCCTTAAGGCATGGAGCGAATCATTCCTCATTCCGGGCATCACGTCGGGGCTGAAATACACGGCCGTCAGCGTAACCAAGCAGTTCAGCGGCCAAGCCCCGACCTACACCGTGCAGATGAAGGTGGATAATCCCGGCTCCGCTACGGAGACGGTGCCGGATTTCACGCTGAGCGGCAAGTCGGAAGGCCAGTCCTTTATTGGCAAGCGAGCCGAGCAGGGGCCAGTCGCGCTGAATCCAGGCGAACAGAAATATATTCACTTCAGCATCACGACAACCAACGATGCGAAGTTGTCCGCCTTCTATGTGCTGACACCCGAATCATTCCTGAAGCAAGGGCAAACCGCGCCGTCGACCTATTACATCGGCCGAATCGGCGTACAGCTGCCAAGCGACAACGCTTCGGCTTCGGGGAGCGCGCTGCCGGTGTATGAGTTCGGCAAGCCGCTTGCGGTCGATCCGGTGAGCCAGGCGATTAGCCCGCAAATGGCGGTATCGCTCATGGGCCTGCAGTGGTTCGAGAACGAGGGACAGCAGTACCGTACGGTCGTGGCGAAGGTAAGATACGTCAACAACGGCGGCAGCTCCCTCGCGGTGCCGGAGGTCGGCGCGGATCTCGGCAACAGTCAAGGCGTCTATTACAGCGGCGTGCGGATGGCGAGTCCCGTGAAGGAAGTGCTTCCGGGTCTGGGAGCGATTGTGAACTACACGTTCACCGTTCCAAAATCCGAGAAGGAAGAGCAGTTCAAGTTCCGTCTGCTTGAGCCGGCGGCAGTTGCCGCTCCGGCGACAGCCTCTTCCACGCCGGCGACTCCGGCTGCGGGAACGGCCCCGGCCGCGTCCGCTGCCGCTGCCGCAGCACCATCCGCCGCAGCTGCGGTGAAATCGCCGATTTCGGAAGCTTTTGCAGCAGTGCAGAATACTGATCTAGGCACGACGACGCTGCAGATGTACCCGTATGAGCTGAAGCTCGGCAGCTGGGTGCTCACAACGGTGGCGGGCACGAACCCGGCGACGCGGGCTTACACGTACACCTACAAAGTGAAAATGTCGCTGGATGTGAACACGACCGACGAGGTGGTCGCCGATCCGGTAAACCAGAAGCTCTTCATGCAGCTGGAGAACGGCGCCGGCACACGGCTCACTTACAAGAGCTTTGCGCTTACGGGAGACAGCCGCTTAATGAGCGGAGAGCAGACGATCGCCTTCGACAACGGCAGCACCGACCAAATGGAGGCGCCGCTCGTGCTGAAGATTTACGAGACGATCTCCACCCCGCTCGGCGACGCGAAGCGCTTGATCGCGGAGCTGAAGCAATGACATTAATGAAATCGCCGGAGGAAGCTTTCCTCCGGCGTATTTTTGTTTTTTTCAGTAAAGGGTAGGAATAGGAGGATAGTTATAATTAGGAAACTTTAGGTTTCGGGGGATGAATGCAGGGGGCAAGCAGTTGCTCCGAGTTCCATTAGCATTAGGGAAGGGGAGTGCAGCCCGGAGGAATTCCGTTTTTGAACTGTTCAATATTAGAAATAATAATTTTTTATCTAATTACATAAATGAAAATATTTTTACTTTATAATCATTACATTAAATTTAAACTCTTGATAAAATCGACAAACGCATGGATCAAAGAAATTTGCAGCGAATCCTTCCGATAAATCATCCAGGATTTACGCAGGATCGGCTCCCCATGTTTTGTTCTCAGCTGGATTCGATACTTGTATTCGGTATCGCCAAGCACAATATCGGGAAGTATGGCATACCCGAATCCGCTGGATACCATCTCTTTGCAGGTTTCCATATGGTCTACCTCCATTGTAATGGTTGGCGGGATAGAAAAATGGTCCTTCCACCAGCTGTCCAATAAATTCTCCAAGGAGATAAACTACGAGGCCTTTTCGAAAAAGCCGGTAATAACGAAGAAAGGCTATGATATGAATGTGACGTTTGAAGGGATTAACGTCCCGTTCGAGAAAGTAGTCGTTAATAAATTTGCCGAGGCATTTAAATAATTTGGCACACAATAGGACCGTCCGGTAATTCCGGACGGTTTATCTTGATCTGGCTGCTTTGAAGGACTCCGATAAGGAGTTCAGATTGACGAGAAACCCTAATATGCTGAAAAATGCCAAAGGTGGTAGGTGGGGTATCCCCTGTAGGAGCGATAGCGTCCGCCTTTGTTATCGGAAAATTACCGCTGTAAAGGCGAATCAATTGAAAATTTTACGGGTAACAACAGCGGCCGGAGGGGGATACCCCACCGGAGTACCAAGGCAGATTTCTCTATTTCATGGGTTTCTAGGGCAGCCTGAAGATCCTTACACAGGATCGATTCCCCAAGCGAGCCGGATGGAAGGGAAACCGGGGGCCTGCGTCGAAGTAGGAGTCCAAGCGAAGCGGTTAGAGGAGCGAATGCCATGAAGCGGATTAGCGAGCTTGTAGCGGAAGCGCACCGGACGGCGGTGGACAAAGGCTGGTATGAGCATCCGCCCGAATTCGGCACGGCCGTCGCTCTAATGCACTCCGAGCTGTCGGAGGCGCTGGAGGCGTACCGGAAGCTGGAGGGGGAGGCCATGCGGGAAGCGATCGCCGAGGAGCTGGCCGACGTGTGCATCCGGGTATTCGATACGTGCGGGCACATGGGGCTCGACCTGGAATCGGCCATCCACCGCAAGATGGAGAAGAACCGGCAGAGGTCATACCGGCATGGCGGCAAGAAAATTTGACGAAGCGGCTAAAGAATCATGCATCCTAATGGAGAGGGAGCTGATCCTGATGATTATCCGGGAACAGGCGGACGCGTTCGTGCTGATTGCCCAGCATGATCACGGTTTTGTCTCGGGCGAGTTTGCGCAGGGGCTGAAGGATGCTTGTTACGGCGAGGCCGGCGATGGACGGAGGGAGGATACAGTGCTCGCCGCATATGAGCACGATCGAAGCTGGATCGGGCTGGATGCCGTTCCGCTATGGAACGACCAGGCGAACAGGCCTTATTCGTTCATGGATTATCCGCTAGCGCCGAAGCTGGGCTCCTACCGGAAGGGACTGGACGAGCTGGAGCGCATGAATCCGTACGCGGCACTGCTTGCCAGCCTGCATTACGCGTCTTTCTTCGTGAAGACCGAGGAGGCTGAGGGGGAGATGTTTTATCGTCACGAGCGGGAGCGGCAGAAGCGGTTGCGCGATCAGATCCAAACGCCCGGCGGAACGGTGGAGCGGCATTTCAAGCTGCTTCAGCTGTGCGACGACCTGTCCTTGTACGTATGCTTGAACGAGCCCGGTACGGCCAAGGAGGCGGAGCATCCATGGTTCCGCAGCGGCTTTGCGCGCTCGGAGGCATTCCATTCCCTCGGAGATCGTCCCTTGGTCGGCCGTTGGCTCGATGAACGGACAATGACGGTGGACGGTACTCCGTTCCGCGAGGCGTTCGTCCTGCATCTCCGGTCGAAGCGGGTTGCCAAGGACCGGATCGCGGAGCACGGCATCGCGCTGGCCTATGCCGAAGCGCCTTGGACGATGCAGGAGATCCGGGTCGAGTGAGATCAAAGGGTGGGCCTGGAAGCCCGGGTACCGGGGCTTAAAGTCGCCAAGCCCGTATTCTTAAGCGGAATCGCCGAGACGGAGCTGGCGCGGGAGGGGACCCGGGCGCTATAATCAGAGGGAACGATAACGATCTGATGCCTAGGAGGAACGGCTTTGTTTATCAATCTAAAACCGAGACTCGTCGAGCTGGAAATCGTCGAGCTGTTGGAATATGCCATGTTCCCGGACCCGGAACGGGTGGAGAAGACCTTGAACCAATACCGCAATGAGCCGTCGCACGAAATCTACGGCATTGAAGAAAATGGAGCGGTAATCGGCTTGGCCGGGTTTACCCTGCAGGAGGACGGCACGCTGCATCTGCGGCATATCGCCGTGCATCCGGAGCATCGGGGCCAAGGCTACGGCCGGGGGCTCATCCTGGAGCTGATTGAGCTGAAGCAGCCGAAGGAGATTGTGGCGGAGACGGACGAGGAGACGGTTGACTTCTACCGGAACGTCCGCTTCGATATCGTCAGCTTGGGTGAGCTATATCCGGGCGTCGAGCGGTTTCACTGCGTGTATGAGGTGAATCCAGCGGAATAGCGAGCGGTACCCGGTTGTTTGACACGGTGGTGGACTTGAACCTGGAAGCCGAAAGAGGAGCAGCTTTCCGATAACAACAGCGGCCGGAGGGGGATACCCCACCGGAGTACCGTGGCAGATTTCTCTGTTTCATGGGTTTCACTACAGCCTGACGGCCATGAGTCCGTTCGGACAGGGCAGCCTCCCTTAGGAGAGGGCTGCCCTTTTTTTGCTGGTTTGCGCGGTGAAATATAAAATATTCTTTACATCAATTGTCAGATTCGGATTTTATCTCTATACTACTGATAAGTTTGCATATTTTGAGAGGGGCATCCAGATTTGCTAAGCAGAAGGAAAGAGCCGTTCCGCTACGTATTTGCCGTGTCGGCCAAGGGGTTATTCTCGATACGTGAGGTGGACGGCCGGGACATATCCAGCAGGTCCGCGGAAGCCAGCATGGTCAATTTCCATAAATCCGGCTGCCGGATCCGCTCCGTTCTGGACCTGAATGCCGAAGAACACGATATTAAGCTGCTGCTTTCATATACGCTGTCGGGATACACTGCTGGAGCTGCAAGGGAACATACGCTGGCAGCAGCGGACGGAGAACGGCAGCGATTACGGCATTCGATTCGAGTTGAACGAGGAACAGAAGAACGACATCTTGGTTTCGCTACGGGCGCTGGCGGCGGCAAAACAAATTTTTGCTGACTAACCGGCGTTCTTTTTTTTCATACATACTTATTGATGTGGGGAGACAAAGGAATGAAAACATGGGAACATTGGGGCAAAAGCGTACGAATGAGCTCGGCCGCGGTTGTGCTGGCCGCCGCTTTGCTTAGCGGAGGAGCCGGCGTATATGCGGATGCTTCGCCGGCCGGGGGCACGCTGCCTGCGGTCATTCAGAAGACGACCTCTTCGGTCGTAGCGATCATCGGCAAGCCGGGCGACGGCAGCAAGAAAGTGTATGAAGCGAACCGGTACCGGCTCGCGCACGGCACGGGCGTTATCGTCCGAAGCGACGGGTACATTCTGACGAACGCCCATGTGGTCAAGAACATGCGCAATCTGACGATCGTCACCTCCGACGGCAAGTCCTTCACGGGCAAGACGACGCATTACGACGAAGAAAGCGATCTGGCGCTGGTCAAAATCGAGGCAGCGGGCTTGACGCCGGCCACCTTCGCTTCGCCTTCGGACATCAAGGTCGGCGAAGCCGTCATGGCGATCGGGACACCGCTCTCCTTTGCGCTTCGCAATTCCGTGACCTCCGGCATCGTCAGCGGGATGGAGCGTACCGTGCAATCGAAATACCAGCTGATCCAGACCGACGCGGCGATCAATCCGGGGAACAGCGGCGGAGCGCTGGTGAACATGAAGGGCGAGGTCATCGGCATCAATACGATGAAATACGTCGAATACGGCGTGGACAGCCTCGGCTTCGCCATCCCGGTCGACACCGTGCAGTACGTGCTCGATCAATTTTTCAAATACGGCAAGGTCAAGCGGCCATCCCTGGGACTGGAGCTGGGCGAGAGCTGGGAAGCGGTCGTAGGCCTGCCCTCCGGCAACGGGCTGGAAGTGACCTATGTACAGCCGGATTCGCCCTCTTCGCAGGCGGGGATCAAGCAGGGGGATTTGCTGCTGTCCATCGATGCGGCCAAAACCCACAATTTGGTTGAATATAACGAGGCGCTCAAGAAATATTTGCCCGGCCAAAAGGTGCGCCTGACGCTGCAGTCGGACGGCAAAACCAAAGAGCTCGACGTGACGCTCGGCGAGGATGCCGCCGCTCAGAGCGGCGTGACGCAAGATGCGGACGGCTCCTATATTGACGCCGATCAAGGCAAGACGCTCATTGGCGACAGCCATTACGGCTGGTCTATAAAATACCCTGCCGGCCTGGTAAAGACCAATCAATCGGCCACAGGGGACAACGTCGTCTTCGCCGATGCCAAAGGCGAGTTCGCGGTCAATATCCGGATTCAGGAGAAGGTGAGCCGCGATTTGTCGCCGCTGGGGCTGCTGAAGAAGCTGAATACAAGAGGCGGCGATACGATTCTGGAGAAGCGCTATATCGATGCCGGTCCTTTGCCTTACGCCAAGCTCGCGGGAGAACGGACGGGCGGAGGCTATTACGAGACGCGCGCTTTCTTGAAGGACGATAAAATTTACTATGTCACCTTGGCGCTTAGCAGCGAAGAAGGCGCGAACACGGTATCCAAGAAGAACAGCTTCATGGATTTGCTCGATTCGTTCACTTTGAAATTCGATGCGGCCAATACCGCGCTGAAGGACATCTCGGCGTATCAGGACAAGAATACGGTTACGACGCCTTACGGCTTGGCCTTCGACCTGCCGGATGAGTGGAGGAAGAAGGAATACGGCGAAGGTTTCGTCTACACGAACAAAGACGGCGATCAGTCCGTGACCGTTCGCGTCAGCTCCGCCGCTTCGGGCGATACGCTGAAGGACTGGGCCGCCCGCCAGGAGAAGAAGATCAAGGATACGTACGTGGACGGCTACCGCGAGATCCAGGGCTCCAAGGATACGACGGCGGTGGGAATGCC
Organism: Paenibacillus gyeongsangnamensis; assembly: GCF_027533625.1. GTDB lineage: Bacteria > Bacillota > Bacilli > Paenibacillales > NBRC-103111 > Paenibacillus_G > Paenibacillus_G gyeongsangnamensis. The sequence goes on from NZ_JAQAGZ010000005.1 coordinate 254,295, forward strand.
CGCCATCGAGAACCGCTATGCTACGACCATGGGGGACAAGTGGAAGCAAAGCTACGTGCTGTACCTGCTCAAAGACAAGTACAAATATGAAGTCAAGGTATCGTATCCGAAGAGCTCTGCGGATGACGCGGATTCGATGCTGTCCGCGCTGACCTCATCCATCCGCTTCTCCAAGGAGGCGGTGAACCGCTCTCTTGGCATCATTCAAGACGAGGACGACTTGGCATACATGAGCAAGAATGTGACTTACACCAGTCAGAAATATCGCTACTCCGTCTGGATTCCGGAAACCTGGGGCAGCGGCGGCGCATATGATGGCGAAACGGATTCCGCGTCGAAGTCGTTCTCGTTCGAAGGCGGCAGCTTGAGCATTTCGGCGGACGACCGTTCGAGTCTGGGGGAGGTATGGAGCAAGTCCGAGAAGGATTATAAGAAGAATGCCGAGAATGACGCAGCCTACCAGTACCAGGCGACCGACGAAAGCTTGTTCGACACTTCCGTGAAGAAGGTTGCCGTACAGTATAAAACCAAGAACGTGCCCTATACGCTGAACGAATATACTTTCGCAAAGAACGGCATCGTGTACACGGTGCGCTCCCGCATCAACGATGCGGTGAAGACCGAGGAGCAATGGGAGCGGCTGAATTCCGCGGTGCAATCGATGAAGTTCACGGAGAAGTAGAGGAGCCGGAATTTCCGGCAGCGGCAAAAAGAACCTGCAATTCGCCTACCCGGCGGCGGATTGACAGGTTCTTTTTTTCGTTGAAAAGACTTTATAAGTTTTCACAACTTATAGCTTTTCATCAACCTTGATAAACGCGCTGGTCCTTGTAATACAAGGACGGCGTAGCCGTTTATCCTGGAAAGCGATCAATTAAGAAAGCAGCCCGGTGCTGTACAGCAGCACCACCACAACCAGCAGCGGCGAGATGTACCGCAGCAGGAACATCCAGAGCTTGTAGCCGGTGCCGCTGAGCCCTGCTTCCTCTCCCGCGCGCTTCCACGCATAGCCGGTGAACAGGGTAACAACGAGTCCGCTGGCCGGCAGCATGATGTTGGAGGCGGCGAAGTCGATCGCGTCGAAGATCGTAAGCCCCGCAATCTTGAAATTGCCGAGGATCGAGCCCGTAGACAGCGCGGACGGAATGCCGAGCACGAAGCAGACGGCGGAGAGAATAAAGGTTGCTTTCTTGCGGCTCAGGCTCCAGCGTTCCATCGCATAGGCTACCGGCACCTCCAGGATCGATACGGCGGACGTTAGTGCGGCGATCGCCAGCAGTACGAAGAACAAGCCCCCGAACAGGTTCCCGAACGGCATCGCGGCGAAGGCCGCCGGCAGAGCGATGAAGGCGAGCCCGGGGCCTTGAGACGGCTCGATGTGATACGAGAACGAAGTCGGGAAGATAATCAGGCCTGCGATGAGGGCGTAAACCAAATCGCCGGCGCCGATGGCGAAGGCCGCCGATGAAATCGACTTCTCCTTTTGCATGTAGCTTCCGTAGGTGATCATAATGCCCATGCCGAGCGACAGCGAGAAGAAGGCGTGACCGAGAGCGACAAGGGCCGACTCCGTCGATAATTTAGAGAAATCGGGCTTCAAGAATGGCATCTGAATTCTCAGGTGTCAGCTTGTTTCGTTTCTTGTGGACCCGTTAGGAATCGGGCGCCGCCAAGGGCTAGACCCTATCCGGTCAGCACATATTTTTCCCATTTCAGAAACATACTAGTAAAATCGAATATCCGTTGATTTCGGGGTTGATAAGTGTCAATTACTCGCCATTACGAGTCAATCACGCCATTAAAAAGACGGGATGAGGAACAATGCGAGCCATACTAAAGTGGCTGATCGACACAAGAAGGAACCAGGCTCCGCAGCGAAAGAGCGGAAATACGGCCTTCTCCAACTATGTGGCTATCAGTCCGGATCTGCCCGTTAACAAGGCGGAGCTGAACCGGACCTTTAGCGATATGTCCGATCTGATCATCCGCGAGTTTACGGTTAAAAAATCGGAAACTCAGGCGATGGTCGCCTACTTGAGCGGCTTGACGGATCGTAACGGGCTTAACAACAATGTGCTATATCCGCTTATGATCGAAGGGACCATGGATGCCGACCCGATTCAATTGGTAAGCCTGGGCAATGTAAAAACCGCGGTAACCTGGAATCAGGTGGAACTATCCATTCTTAGCGGAGAAAGTGTCCTGTTTGTCGAAGGACGGCAGGAAGCTTATTTATTGGAAACGCAGGGCTGGCCGCAGCGCAGCATTGAAGATCCGCAAATCGAAACTTCGGTAAAAGGATCGCATCAAGGCTTCGTTGAGACCGGCGAGCAAAACATTGCGATGATCCGTCGCTATATTCAGCATCGGGAAATGAAAAGCAAACAGATGGTTGTCGGCACCCGGGGACAATCGCTTGTTACCCTTTTGTATTTAGCCGATGTCATCCACCCGGAGGTGCTTCAGGAGCTGGAGGACCGTATCGCACAAGTGGATATCGACGCCATTCTGAATACGGGAGAGCTGGCGGAATTTATTGAAGATAATCCTTATTCGCCATTCCCGCAGTTTCTGACAACGGAACGGCCCGATGCAGCAGCTTCGCAAATTTTGCAGGGCAGGATCGCCGTTGTAGTCGACCGCTCGCCGGGAGTATTGATCGGTCCCGCCACCTTCATCTCATTCATGCAAAGTGTTGACGATTACAGCACCCGCTGGCCGATTGCCTCCTTTATCCGTCTGCTGCGGTTTATGGCTTTCTTCATCGCGATATTTTTGCCTGCGCTATATATTGCCTCCATTTCGTATAACATTGAGATTATCCCGCTCAAGGGCATATTATCTGTCGGGGAATACCGCGCTCGAGTGCCGTTTCCGCCGCTTCTGGAGGCGTTGATCATGGAAATTACGCTCGAGCTGCTGCGGGAGGCCGGGATCCGGCTGCCGGCTCCGATCGGACAAACCGTCGGCATCGTTGGAGGGATCGTCATCGGTCAGACCGCCGTCCAAGCCGGCTTTGTGAGCAATATGATGGTCATCGTTGTCGCTCTTACCGCGATCGCTTCGTTTATTATTCCCAGCTTCGATATGGTCGCGGCTATTCGGTTAATTCGCTTTCCGTTCATGTTGGCCGCCTCTATGTTCGGTATCATTGGCATCGCCGTCGGTGCGATGACGCTGATTATCCATTTGATTGCGCTGGAATCGCTCGGGACGCCATACGGCAGTCCGTTCGCCCCAATGCGTTACAGCGATTGGAAAGATTTTTTCATTCGAGTTCCGATTTGGAAAATGGTATCTCGTCCTAAACTAACCCGGGCAGTTCAATCCAGACGACAAAGCATCAATCGGCCTAAGGGTGACCCCAAATGAAAAAATATGCGTTTAACGAAATTACAACAATGCAGTATATTTTTTTCATTAACGGAGCGCAAGTGGGGGTCGGCGTTTTGTCGCTCCCCAGCGATTTGGCGAAGACAGCGGGAACGGATGGCTGGATATCGGTTATCTTGGGCTGGTTATTATCTATGGCCATCAGCTTAATCATCATCCAAGTCATGAAAAGTTATCCGGAGGGAACGCTTATTGACCTGCTTTCCTTTCATTTCGGGAAGTGGGCGGGAAAAGCGGGAGCGCTGCTGTCCGCCGCTTACTTCGGGCTCGGCGCAATCACCGTTGCTTACTCCACCTTCGGCATCTTGAAATCGTGGATTTTGCCGGAAACACCGGTGTATATGCTCATGCTTTTATTCATGCTTCCGGGCTATTTACTTGCGAGCCATGGCTTGCGCATTCTGGCCAGGTATACGGAGCTGATGTTTTTTCTAATGCTTCCGCTGCTCTTTTTCTTCTTGTTCCCGCTGAAGGACAGCCATTGGGTTTATTTATCTCCTACGCTGAAAGAAGGCTGGAAGAATATTTTCCTTGCGGTTAAAACGACTTTTTTTTCGTTTGTAGGCTTTGAAACGGCGGTGATGCTATATCCGTTTTTAACCAAGAAACAGTATGCATCAGTCGGCATTGTCGTTGCTAACACGATTTCCTTGTTATTTTATCTCGTACCGACGCTCGTCTGTTTTGTTCTCTTCAGTCCGGATGAAATTACAAGTGCTGCTTGGCCGACCTTAACCATGTTCCGGGTGGTCGAGTTTTCGTATCTGGAGCGTTTTGACATCGTGTATCTCACCATCTATCTGTTCGTTATATCAACGACGGTGATTCCGTACATGTTTTTTTCCGTATTCAGTCTCAGCCAGCTGTTTGGCAAACAGGACCATCGCCCTTTTCTTGGCGTGAGCGTATTGGCAGTTTTATTCGTCTCGGTCTTTTTCGTTCCGTCCTATTTACAGATTAAGAGGATGGGGGAATTTTGGAATAAGGCCGCTATGGCGTATGCGATCGTACTGCCGTTATGCTTATGGATCTATGTGCAATTCCGTGCGTGGATAGGCGGGAGGAGGACATCATGAGGCGCCTGCGGCTCGCTTTCTTGATATTGATCGTTGTCAGCTTGCTCACCGGCTGCTGGGATCGGTTGGATTTGGAGCATAGTACCCTCACATTAATGATGGGATTCGATCTGGATGACAAAGACAATTTGATCGTATATGCAGCCAGTCCGGTATTCAGCAAAACCGCCAAGAAGAAGGTGGAAAATTTCGGCGTAAAGGTCAAATCGATCCGGCAAGCGAGGACAAGGCTCGATTCCATGGTAACGGGAATGGCTACTGCCGGGAAACTCCAGGTCGTCCTCCTCAGCAAACGATTGCTGCAGCACGAGGATTGGTTCCCGCTCTTTGATATCATGTTCCGCGACGTCCATTTCAATGCCACCGCAAGAGTGGTTGCCGTGGACGGTCCCGTCGCCGAAATATTCGACTTCGCTCCAAAAGACAAGCCGCTGCTGCCCTACCATATGGCCGAGTTGATCGATACGTCGAATAAACGGAACATCACAGTGAAACGAACCTTGCAGGATTTGCACCGGCAAATGGACGACAAAGGGGTGACCGCTTCCATTACCGAGATCAAAAAAGTGAAAGAGATCGAAGTCAAGGGAACTTCGGCTTTAACTAAAAAAGGGAAATACAAGACATTGCTGCGGCTTCAGGAAAGCGCCTTGCTGCTGCTGTTGCAGAGAGAGGAGAGAAAAAGCGTGTCGCTGACCATTCCGGCGCCGAAACAAGCGGATACCGGGGATGTGATCGAGCCGAGGCTCAGCTTCAGCATGCGGCATACGGCACCGAAATTTAAAGTATCGTATCAGAACGGGAGGTTTGATATTGATATTAAACTAAAGCTCAACGTATTGATCACGGAACGTACATTTCTCATGGACATCCAGGAAAACAACAAAATGCTCGAGGAACACATCGCGAACGAAGTCACGAAAGAAATCGAAAAATTAGTAAAAAGATTACAGAAAAACAAGGTCGATCCGGTAGGATTCGGATATTACGCGAGAGGCTATCAGTATCAGGAATGGAAGAAGGTGGAGCAGAACTGGGAGGAAGCGTTCTCCAAAGCTAATGTTCGTGTTTCCACGAAAGTGACGATTAAAGGCAAGGGTACCTGGGGTTAAGGGATAAGGAGAGCTTCGCATGAAAATGACATCGGGACAGTTTATGATCGGCGTATTTTTCGGAGCGTTTGCAGCCGTTCTGTTCGCAGGGCTCTTGTTTCTGATGTTTGCAAGACCCATGATCCAATGGATCGTTGGACGCTTTACTAAACGGTTGATGTCCGACCGCTACCCGACCAATATATGGGAAATGGTGACGGCGTTAACCCGGACGAGTCCAATTACAGTCATTGAAAATAGTTTGCGTGCCGCATCAGGCATGATTATAGAAAGACCCTTTGGAAGCCCGCGCAAATTTCTGAATTTCGACGGCTTGATTTTTTCTCCCGCCCAGCTGGCTGTACTGCCCGCCCATGAATATGCGGAGGTGGATATGGCGGTCACGATCGGCCCCAAGGCGAAAAAACCGTTGACTATAGACATTCCTCTGATGGCCGGCGGGATGGGGTATGGCATTGGTGTAAGCGAAAAAGTAAAAATGGCGATAGCCAAGGGGACAGCTGCCGTAGGCACGCTGACCAATACGGGAGAGGGCGGTTTTTTGCCGGAAGACCGGGCGAATGCCAAATTTTTAATTATCCAGTACAATTCCGGAACGTGGTCGAAGGAGCCGGAAATCCTAAGGCAGGCTGACGCTATTGAAATTCATATCGGCCAAGGTGCGACCGTCGGTACCGCCAGCTTCATTCCCTCCGAGTATTTGCAAGGCAAAGCGAGACAAATTATGAAAGTACAGAACCGGGATATGATCGTCATACCCGCCCGTCATCAGGAAATCCAAAAACCCGAAAAAGATCTCAAGAAGCTTGTGGACAAGCTTCGTCTGATGACGGGGGGCGTGCCGATCGGCGTCAAAATTTGCGCAAGCGCTCGAATCGAGGACGATCTGGATATCGCGATTCAGGCCGGAGTTGATTTTATCAGTATTGACGGAGCACAAGCAGGAACCAAAGGAGGCCCTCCTATTTTGGAGGACGATTTCGGGCTGCCAACCATTTATGCCCTCACTCGCGCGATTCGTCATCTGCGCTATCGCGGGGTAAAGGAATCGATCAGTCTCCTGACCGGGGGCGGATATGCGAAGCCCGGCGATTGTCTGAAAGCACTTGCGCTCGGGGCGGACGGAGTATTCATGGGGACAGCCCTGCTTTGGGCCATGACCCATGATCAAGTTGCAAAAGCAATCCCGTGGGAGCCTCCCACTCAGCTTACTTTCTACCCCGGCAGTTTGGCGGATGCGTTCAATGAGGAGGAAGCCGCCATGTATTTGCAAAACTTTTTTACTTCCTATGTGGAAGAAATGAAGCTGGCTATTCGCGCACTGGGGAAAACCTCCTTGCGGCAAGTGAATGCCGGCGATCTCGCCTCGCTTGACGAGTGGACAAGCAAGGTGACGAAAGTACCTCTCGCTTACGAGCCTGTTGAAACTGCTCCCTATACAGCTGATGGCGCCGTCCCGGAACCCCCGATTCCGATGGCAAAAGCCGATTCCGTTACCGATAGCCCGATTCTGAAACCAAAAGACTGGTTCTCTGCATGGAGGAGAAACCGGTAGTCATCCATTTCTCAGAGGGACCGATTCGCAAATTCCGGAAGGCCCTGCCTATTTTTGAACGGGAACGGAAACTTCAAGACGGCTGGCCATAAGATGAGGATAGGATGCTTAAACACGGTTAATCCATAATTCATAGGGCCTATCGGAGGTTAGTTCATATGATCCGATACTACAATAATAAGCTCGGCAAGACCAAGCTGTTAAACCGGAAGGAAGAACTCCGGGCGCTTGTCCCCACGACGACCCGTGCCACGAGGGAAAGCCTGCATTCGATGCTGAAGGAATACGGGATGGTGTATGTGAAGCCGAATCACGGAACCGGCGGTTACGGAGTTATCAAGGCGGAACGGAAGGAACGGGGAGACGCCCATTACTATCAATATAAACACAGCATGAAAGAAAGACGGTTCGATACGTATAAGGCGTTCTACCATTCGATTCGGAAGATCACCGGCAAGAAAACCTATGTCGTGCAAAAGGGCATCCGGCTGCTGCGCTGCCAGAAACGTCCGTTCGACATTCGCGTCATGGTGCAGCTGAACGAACGGCGGCGATGGGAGCATACCGGAACGATCGGACGGATGGCCCATCCGAGGCGCATCGTCACCAATTATCACAACGGAGGCACGCCCCTGCCCCTGGGCAAGCTCTTGAAGCCCCACCTAGATCCCAATGGTATCGCCAAGATGGAGAAGGATTTGGCCGATCTGGGCGTGAAGGTGGCGAAGCATCTACAGTCCGGCTTTCCCTGGGTGAAGGAAATCGGAGTCGACGTTGGGCTGGATAAGGCGCATCGGCCGTGGATTTTCGAGGTGAATACGCGTCCGGATCCGTTTATTTTCCATAAGCTCGGGAAGCCTTCCGTGTTCCGGAAGATTATGCGCTTGAGCCGTCTACACGGCCGGTTCCGGAAAAAGTAAAAACCACTTCGTACGAAGTGGTTAGGGTTTAGAGAAACCCATGAAATAGAGAATCTGTCATGGTACCCCGGTGGGGTATCTCCCTCCGGCCGCTGTTGTTATCGGAAAATTTTCAATTTATTCGTTATACAACGGTAATTTTCCGATAACAAAGGCGGACGCTATCGCTCCTACGGGGGATACCCCACCTACCACCTTTTGCATTTTTCTGCATAGGACAAGCCGGTATGGATGACAGCTTGAGGCGGGGTCATAGGGCTAAACAAGCTTGTTTATTTCCGGGTCGTAGTTATCCATTTGATCGGGGAATGTGGCTTTCGCTTGAAGAGCAGCCCGCTGAACGGTTTGAAACCAATCCGTGGACTCCGCCTCCGCGTTTGTTTCCTTCTGTTGTTTTTGGCGATTCAAAGGGGCTTTGACTTTCTTTACGGACATCCGCTTAATCTCCTTTCCTTGTGTATACGGCGTTTCCTTAGTTTTTACTGCGGTCGTCTGCGGCGGTCATCCGGTCCGTCCTTACAAGGGAATGGAAGAAATATTCTTCGAAACCGACGACCATGGACAGGGTAATCATTTCCGCGTTGGACAAGGTCCAACCGAAAACAGAGGAGACCATGTAAAGAAATACATAGGCTAGCCCTACGTCTGCAACGGAGGCAGCGATATTTTTCGTAAACTTAAGAATCCACAGATCGCCGATCAGGTAAGCTGCGATACTAAAAGCGGTAGACGTAAGGAGCGCTTGCACCCAAGTGGCTTCGCTGAATACGGCTAAAAAAGGCACAACCACGAGCCCGTTTAAAAACCATTTGCTAATCAAGCTGAGCACTCTTGGCTCCTCCTTTAGTTGCGATTCATTGCGAAAGTCCTTCCCCGGGATTCGAAGTGTTGTGATTATTATGTTTGCCGATGAGTAGGACTATACGTCTAATCAAGCGCTTATTCATAAAAAGGCATCCTATCGATCACAATATACGAGTCATCTGCAATAGGAAGGGGGTGTGTTCCATGTGGTTTAAGGAGGCGGGCAGCGATCTCGGCCCGGAAGAGATGGAGGAAGCTTCCATTCAAGAAGGGGATGAAGCTGACGATCAGACGGAGCCGGAAGTCGGCCATGTCGAGTGGGCAGGCTACATTTAATTTTGGGCACGATTAGAGACGGGAGGCGGTTGGAGATGGCGAAGCAAGGAGATTCCAATTGGAAAAAGGAACCTGAGTATTATGGGGTGCTGTCCGATGCGAAAGAGCTGAACCTGGATGACAGCGTTTCTCCGGAGGGTGATGCCCAGGCCGAACGGTCCACGGAAAAACGATTATTGGAGAGCGCCCGAAACGCAGTACGGCACAAGGAATCGATAACCAACGTGCCGTCGGATTCGGTGTTTGAAGCAGCTCAAACGGAATAGCCCCTCTCCGGAATCAGGGAGGATGAAAGGGAAGCAGCCGGTGAATCCTGCATGGCTGCTTCCCTTTTTCGGTTGATAAGACTTTATAAATTTTTGCAACTTTATAGCTTCGCATCAACCTTGGTAAACGCGCTGGTCCTTGTAAGACAAGGACGGCGTAGCCGTTTATCCTGGGCGTGTTCCCCCTTCTTGCAGCACCCGGCCTTACGATCCGGCTTCCCGGGTCAGGCTCTCACATGCTTCCCGGCGCGGGAAGGCCCAGAAGGCTTAGCGCTTCCCCGAGCGTTTCCCTGAACCGTCCCGTCAGCCACAAGCGGAACGTCTTTTCCGGAGCATCCGCCTTATGAATGGGACATGTCGCATAAAAATGATTGAAGAGCGAAGCCAGCTCATGAGCATAGGCGCAGATCTGATTCGGAGCGAGCTCCTGCAGTGCGGTATCCCAGGCTTCGGGCCAATAGGCCAGCTGGCGCATCAGCAGCACCTCCTGGGGTTCCAGCCGATCGCTGCGGAAAGAACCGGGAGACCGGACTTCCTCCCCGTCCTTGGCCAGGACACTGCAGGCCCGTGCATAGGCGTACATCAGATAGATGCCCGTATTTCCGGATATCTCCGTGGCCTGCTCGAAATCAAAGATCACTTCCGTCTGAAGATGGAATCTGAGCAAATAGTAACGCACCGCGGCGGCGGCAATCGTACGGCTCGAGAGGCCCGTACGCCTTGAACGCTTGGATGCGACGATCGCTTCCATCCGGTCAAGCAGATCGGCCGCTTTCACGCCGATGCCCTGCCTTCCGGACATCGGGTAGGAGGTCCGGCGGTCCGACGTATCGACCCCGAGTCTCGATGCCGTATTCCGGCTGAGGGAGACGACCCCGTAAGAGACGTGTCTGAGCTGATGCGCCTGCTCCTCGAAGCCGAGCGCCAGCAGCGCCTGCTTTACCATGGCCTGAGGGTATTCCTGGCGATGATCGATGACGTTAATGACGATGTCGGCATGGCCGAAGCGCTTCTTCATGCCGTGAGCGCCGGTGGACCAGATGCCGCCGGTGAATGGGATATATACAAAATCTTTGCCCAGCAGTCCGAACTTCCACAAATGATAGGCGATATCTTTGGCCGTATAGGTCAGAATGCCGTTCGATCGCACCAGTACTTTATCGGATTGAAATTCCGCCGCCGTCTCCTCCATAGGCTCCCCTGACGATTTAAGCACCCAGCAGCCGGCCAGCTTTCCTTCCGTTTCCTGAACGAACGAAGGTGTCGCCTGCAGCCGCTTGAATGCCTCGGACCAGAGGCCCTCGCGTACGATGCTGCTTTCCCAGACGAGAACGTCATAGCCGATACTGAACGTCTTCATCTCCTCCAGATGCTCGCGGACGATCCGTTCCGCGGTCAGGGAACCGATCCAGGCGAGGCTCGAACCGCCCTCCTCCATGGCATGGAGCACGCGGGCACGTTTTTCCTGCAGCTCCGGATCGTCTTGGTAAGCCTTGTTGATCCCTGAATAGGTATCCCAGCAGAAGTCACCGAACCGGCGATGCCGATCCTGTGAGGGGGTGTGAAGAAGCCCGACCACCGTGTCGGCCAGCTGATTGCCCAAATCATCGATATAGTTGTGAATCTCCACACGGAATCCCGCTTTTTTCAGCATGCGGGCCAGCGTATCCCCAATGCAGGAATTACGCAAGTGTCCGATATGGGCGGACTTGTTCGGATTGATGGATGTGTGCTCGATGACCACCTTTCGCCTCCGGTCGGCTGAGGTCGAATCGGCAGGAAGGGGGGCAGCAGCCCATTTTTCCCAATCCACATAAAAGTTAATAAATCCAGGAGGAGCCGCTTCCAGCTTGCGGAACAAGTTCTGTATGACGGGCCGCGTCAGCAGCCGGTCTTTAATCTCACGAGCGATGGACAAGGGGTTACGTTTCAGAAGGCTCGCCAGCAGCATGGCCGTATTCAGGCTGTAATCTCCGTGTCCAGGATTCGACGGATGCTGCGGGAGGAGACGGAGACCATCCGGTCGCCGGTGTCCGGCCTCGGCCAGCAATTGGCTTACAACGTCTTCGGCGGCGGAAACGATGATACGATGGATCATGGACAGGACCTCCCGTTGAATGGAATGCAAAAAGGCCCCCGTCTCCGGATAGAGACGAGAGCCTGAAATTCCCGTGGTACCACTCTAAGTGTTAAACCGCAGCAAGGGTTTAACCGCTTTGTTGCTGTAACGGCCGGCATCGGCCGGATCCGCCTACTCCCTTCCGGGCTTCGGCGAACCATTTCCTGGATCCGTTTCACCGCTGACCTCCGTACCGGCTTTCACCAACCCGGCTCGCTTGGACTGTCGGTCAAGGCTACTCTTCCATTCAACAATGTTGTTGATATTTGGTTCATATGCTGGGATATTTACATTTGTTATACATGGAATCGCTGCTCATGTCAAGCAAAAGGAACAAGCAGCCACTCCGGAATGAATGTTAAACGTTTTGTGAACGGTTCGCTGCAAGCGCAAGAGCGCAAGAGGGCAAGCATATTCAAGGGTAGCTCCGGCATGCTTGCCGCCGGGCGGCCGAGACTATAGAAGATCCTTGTTATTTCGATAAAAGATAAAGATCGCTCCTCCGAACAAGATGGCGCCAAGATGGACGCCAATGACCAAAATCCATGTCAGCATCGCATTTACCCGCTCCTTTCTCTGTCCAGTCTAAAGGGAAGCTTCCGGTTTGGAACCATCCAATTGTCATCCATTTTGTCCATCCAATTCGAAAGCGGCTTCGATGTTGTACGGAGACCATCGTACCCCGCAAGGTCAAGCCGGACTGACCTCATCCCTTGAGGCGAGCAGTCTGCGTCCGCTTCCGCTCCTAAACCTTCTTCCGTCTGCCAGCATCTGAATCGGTTCGCCCGAGACGGGGCATTGGCAGTCGTTTTTGAATGTATGCTATCATGGAACAAGATCATATTCATTTCATCAAATTTTTAAGGATGGCATCCATCATGAACAAAGGAACCGCCCTGCTGCGTCAGCAGAACGAGAAACGCACATTGGCGCTGCTTCGCAAGCAGCCGCATATCTCCAGGCAGGAGATTGCCAAAGCGATGGGAGTCAGCAAGAACACGATATCGCTGATCATAGAGAAATTCCTGAAGGAAGGCGTCGTAAAAGAGGTCGGCGCGGAGGACCCGGGCGGCGTCGGGCGGCCTCGAATCCAGCTGAGTCTGGTGACGGAAGCCTACAAGGCTATCGGCATCCTGATTCAGAATGCATTCTGCCAATATGTAGTAACCGATTACGGCTCGAACATTCTGGAGGAGGGGCAGCTGCCGCTTAACGGGAACGATGCGGAAGAGGCGATCAAGACGCTTATCAAGCTGTGCGAATCACTGCTGTCCAGACATCCGGAAGTGCTCGGCATCGGGCTGGCTGTTCCCGCTTTGGTAGATCCGGTGGAAGGCGTCGTGCATTTCTCCTCCCACCTTAATTGGAGAGAGGTTCCGCTCAAGGCGCGTCTCGACGAGGCGCTGCCGGTGAAATCCCTGGTGCTTAATATCGTGAAGGCTTCCGCAATCGCGCCTTCTTCCGTCGTCCCTCCAGAGGCGCTGTCGAATTCGTTCTATCTGCGGATCGACGAAGGGGTGGGCGGAGCCCATATCGTGGACAGCCGGATATACAGCGGGGCCAGCTGGAGCGCGGGGGAGATCGGCCATCTGCCCGTGCGGGCGGACGGTCCCCTCTGCAGCTGCGGCCAAAGGGGCTGCCTGGAAACCCTGGTCAGCCTTCCCGCCATCCGCGGCCGGATATTGCATGAAGACCCGCGGGCGGGGCTGGACGGGAGCATGCTGGACGAATGGGATCCGGAGGCCGAGCTGGATGCGGCGATGGATAAGATCATCCGAGAGTCCGGCGAGTATGTCGGGACTGCGGTATCGCAAATCATTACCCTGCTCAACCCCAAATATGTCGTCATAGACAGTCCGTTCGAGAAGCTGGAGACGTTCAGGAACGCGGTGAAGGCTTCCGTGGAAAGCCGCGCCTTGAAATATCCGCTCCATCACACGAGCTTACTGTTCGTAGCCAATGCCTATTCCTCCAGTATCGGAGCCGCTTTCGCTGTTATCCTTGATTTTGAAAAGGAATAACAGCTTTTTTTTATTTATCGTAAAATGCGACTTTTCCCGGGTATTATTGTCCTTCGCTCCGGTTTTTCGGTCCGCTCCTTTCAGGTAAACTAATTCTTGTAAGCACTTTCTTTTCACATGGACGCTGCTGGAGAGAGGATCGGAGGAGAATGGGATGGAGCTGGCGACCGCAAGGATCGCGGGTGAAAGAGAGACGCTGCTCAGGAGGCGGTTAAGACGGATTTGGAAATACAAATTATTATACCTCTTGCTGCTTCCCGCTATTGTATGGGTTTTCATTTTTGATTATCTTCCCCTCTACGGGATCGGCATCGCGTTTACGGATTACAACGTCATTCAAGGCTTCACCGGAAGCCAGTGGGCAGGACTGAAATATTTCCGGTTGCTGTTCGAATCCGAAATGTTCCGCCACGCCTTCATGAATACGGTGCTGATCAGCCTGTACAAATTGATCAGCGGCTTCCTGTGTCCGATCCTGCTTGCGCTTGCGCTGAATGAGATCCGGGCTGTCTGGTTCAAGAAGACGCTGCAAACCGCGGTATATTTGCCGAGGTTCGTATCCTGGGTCGTCTACGGGGGAATCATCACGCTGCTGTTATCGCCGGAAACCGGCGTTATTAACAAGATCGTCGAATTGTTCGGCGGACAACCGGCTTATTTGCTCGTAGAGCCGGCTTACTTCCGGACGATCCTCGTCGTCACCGATACGATGAAGGAGATGGGCTGGGCCGCCATCGTCTATATCGCCGCCATTGCCGGGCTCAACCCGGAGGTTTACGAAGCGGCCATTATGGACGGAGCCACGCGGTTCGGGCGGATCCTTCACGTCACCCTGCCGGGTATTGCGGGGACCATTGTCGTCATCTTCATTCTCAGGGTCGGATACATCATGAGCGCCGGTCTGGACCAGGTCATCAACCTGTACAATCCGATGGTATTTGAAGTGGGGGACATCCTGGATACGTACATTTACCGGATCGGCATCGAACAGTTCAGCCTCAGCCTCGCTGCGGCGGCCGACGTCATCAAGGGCGTCATCGGCCTCGCGATGGTGCTGCTCGCCAATCATATTGCCAAGCGGATCAACGATTCCGGCATTTTTTGAACGTTATAGAGGCGCTTGTGCTCAGGGTCCAGGACAACGGACGAGGCTGCGAGGCGGATCGGATGAACCTCAGGCTATGGCAGCAGCCTGCGGGCAATTCCAAAGATCAATCGAACGGCGTTGGGACCGGCTACGGCACCATGAATGTCCACCGGAGAATCCAGCTGCACTATGGGGATGCGTATGGTTTGCGTTATTTGGAGGTCAGCGAAGGAACGTGCGTCGAAGTCGTGCTGCCCTGCCGTCTTGAGCCGTCGGAATGAAGCGCGGGGGTGAGTATCTCATGTTCAAGATGATTATTGCGGAAGATGTGAAGATCGTCCGCGAAACGTTGGTCCGCTCCATCAACTGGAATGCTCTGGGCATTACGCTGGTCGGTGCCGCGGAGAACGGGGAAGAGGTTATGGCCTGGCTGGACCAAGAGGAGCCGGACCTGCTGCTGACCGATATCGGAATGCCCAGGATGAACGGTTTGGAGTTGATTGAGGCGATGAAGGCCCGAAAGCCGGACATCCGCTGCATCATCTTATCCGGACTGAGCGAGTTCGAGCATGCAAGGCAGGCGGTTAAGCTTCAAGTGCTGGACTATATCCTGAAGCCGATCGATACGGACGAGATCGCGAAAGTCGTTACGCGCGCGGTCGAAGCGCTTCGCAAAGAAAGGGAGGAGCGCCGGGGACTGGCTGCCGCGGAGCAAGCAGCTAAGGAGACGCTGCCGAATTTGCCTGTGGCGCTGCCTCCCGGAGAATGGACCGGAAGCTTGAAAAAGAAGAAGCTGGTCGAGCGGGCAATCCGGTATGTGAAGGAAGAGTATGCGCGCAGGGATTTAACGCTGGCGGATGTGGCGGCTGCGGTGGAGTTAAGCGAGAAATATTTGAATCTGCTGTTTAAAGAAGTGACCGGCCTTACGATCAATCATTGGATCATCCGTCTCCGTATGGAGGAAGCCGGCCGGCTGCTGAAGGATCCCGCGATGAAAATTTACGAGATATGCGACCGGATCGGGTATGCGGATTAGGATCATTTCCGGGACAGCTTCAAAAAGCAGTTCGGTCTGACGCCGACGCTAGTATCGTAACCAATTGTTGTAGCGGGAGTCAAGGAGAGTTCCCCCGGATCATTCTCCTTGACTCCCGTTTATTTTGCGGAGGTGACAAGTCCTGTCGGGAGCCATTGGCGGTTTTGGCGCCGCTGCTATCCTCTGCAGGCAATCGATGCACAGGAACCGGACCCGCTTGGTCGGCGCACCCGGATCCTGCCGCAATCAGGAACCGATTTTTTTAGTTGATAAGAATTTATAAGTTTTCGTAACTTATAGCTTCGCATCAACCTTGGTAAACGCGCTGGTCCTTGTAAGACAAGGACGGCGTAGCCGTTTATTTTGGGGTTGACGCCGAAATGAAAAGCGTGTTAATTTATTATTATCTAATTAGTCCTAAACTAGGATTAATTAAGAATCATATTATTGCGTAAGGGTGGGAAGAATATGTCATTAGCGGATTGGATCGTATTGGGGTTGTTTTTTCTGCTTATGATCGGCATCGGGGTTTGGTCCTTCCGCCAAATCAGCGGGACCCAGGACTTCTTCGCGGCAGGCGGTAAGATGCCCTGGTGGCTGTCGGGCATATCGCACCACATGTCTGGCTACAGCGCTGCGGTATTCGTCGCTTATGCCGGCGTAGCCTACACGTACGGGTTCACCTTGTACATCTGGTGGGCGGTTCCGGTGTCCATTGCCATTTTTGTTGGCGCTTTCTTTATCGCCCCCCGGTGGTCGAGGCTGCGCCAACGGCTGAACATCGAATCGCCGATGGAGTATTTATCGACCCGGTTCAATGTGCCGACCCAGCAGCTGATGGCCTGGAGCGGTGTGCTGCTGAAGCTGTTCGACGTCGGTGCGAAGTGGGCGGCCATCGCCGTCGTCCTGAACGTCTTCGCCGGCGTGCCGATGGCAGTAGGGATTATCGTATCCGGCGCGATTTCCCTCGTCTATTCCGCGATCGGCGGATTGTGGGCGGATGCCTGGACGGATTTTGCCCAGTTTGTTGTCCAATTGATTGCAGGCGTGGCCATGTTCGTCATTATTCTGGCGAAGCTGGGCGGAATCGGAGCCTTCACCGGCATATGGAGCCAGCTGCCGCCTACGCACAGCCAGCCTTTGATCGGACCGTATACGCTGGGCTTCGTGCTCGCATATCTGCTGATCAACTTCCTGAGCTATAACGGGGGAACCTGGAATTTGGCGCAGCGCTACATCGCGTCGCCGCGCGGCTCTGATGCCCGTAAAGCGGCGATTCTGTCCGGCGCGCTGTATCTTGTTTGGCCGCTGATCCTGTTCTTTCCGATGTGGTCGGCGCCGCTCTTTTACCCAAACCTTAAGGATCCGACGCAGTCCTACTCCCTGATGACGATGGACCTGCTTCCGCACGGATTGATCGGGCTCGTGCTGGCCTCGATGTTCGCCCATACGATGGCGATGACGACGTCGGACGCCAATGCGATTACCGCCGTCATTACGAGGGATATCCTGCCGGTCATCTCGAAGAAATACCGCGGCCTCAGCGAGAAGGCGACGCTGGTGGTTGCCCGGGCGGCCATGGTAACATTTATAGTGATTACCTTAATCATTGCGATTTATTCCGGCTCCTTCGGCGGGATTCTGAGCCTGCTTATCGTCTGGTTCGGAGCACTTGTCGGTCCGATTTCGATTCCGATGCTGCTCGGACTACTTCCTGCCTTCAAGCACAGCGATTCCAAAGCCGCAATCATCTCTTGGGCCGCCGGTATTGTTACCTTTATCCTTGTCAAATATGTGTTTACTGTCAGCACGGCTACGTTGGTTGCGTCTCCCGTATTGGTGTCGGCTATCCTGTTTATCGGCATGGGCCTGCTTAACCGGGGCAAGTCGGTCGCTCCCGAGGTAACCCAGCTCTTGAATTCCTTGAATGAGGATGTCGACGATACGCTGTCGAAGGGCAGCAGACTGAAGTACGAATCGTAATGGACCCGGGGCAGGAGCGGCGGGTGACTGTGAACCCTCGGATACGTTGCTTCTGCCCATAGAGTAAAAGGAGGGAGCATCCGCCGATCTGCGGATCCGGATGCTCATTCCTGGAGAGCAAAGGGAGGGAGTTCGGATGACGGAACAGTTGGATAGAGAAGCGCTTCGGGCGTGGTACGAAGGCCATCTTATTCAGGAATTGCTTCCTTTCTGGATGAGAGCGCTCGATGAGCGGCATGGCGGCGTGTATACCTGCTTTACGAATACGGGAAGTGAGCTGCTGAGCACGGACAAATATACTTGGTCGCAGGGCCGGTTCATCTGGCTGTGGTCCCGGATTGCCGACCTGTGCGGGAGGAAGGTGCTGTCCGGCGATGCGGAAAGCTTCTTGGAGCAGGCCGGTAAGACGGTCGATTTCTTGAAACGGCACGCCATGCTGGACAACGGCAACTGCGCCTTTCTGCTGACGGAGGAAGGGGCGAAGAAGGAGAGCATCCCCGGTCAAGGCTACGATACGAGCTTCTACGCGGACTGCTTCGTGGTCCTCGGCTTCTCGGAGTATGCGAGGGTCAGCGGGCGGGCCGATATCGCGGAGGATGCGCTCCGGTTGTATGACCGGATTCGCGGCCGATTGCAGAGCGGTCATGTCCGCAGCGAGCCGTATCCGATCCCGGAAGGCATGGATTCCCATTCGGTCTCGATGATTATGCTGAATTGTTCCCAGCAGCTCATGGATGCCCTGCAGTCGCTTGGCCATCCGGACGAAAGCCGGGTCCGGTCGGATTGTCTCGCTTATGCGGAGCGGATTCTCCGGCATTTCCTTCAGCCGGACGGCCAAGTAGCAGAGCTGGTGTCGAAGGAGGAGAGGGCGCAGGATACGTTGTTATGCCGTCATGTGAATCCAGGGCATACGCTGGAGAGCATGTGGTTCGTTATCGCAGCGGCGGAGCGACTGAATCGGCGGGATCTGATCGCTGAGGCGCTCCCGGCGGTGAAGCGGGCGTTCGAGCTTGGATGGGATGCCGCCGAAGGAGGCTTGCTGCGGTTCGTCGACCGGGAGGGCGGCGAGCCTCGAGGCCTTCGGACGGGTGATCCGTATGAGCGGCTGATCCTGGACACCTGGGATACGAAGCTGTGGTGGCCGCATTCGGAGGCGCTGTACAGCACGCTGCTCGCCTACGAGCACTCGGGCGATCCGGCGTTTCTGTCGATGTACAGTCAGGCGCACGATTATGTCTTCCGTACGTTCCCGAACCCGGACCGGACGGTCGGCGAATGGATTCAAATCCGCGACCGCAGCGGACGGCCGCTGAATAAGGTCGTGGCGCTGCCGGTAAAGGACCCTTTTCATATTATTCGGAACGTGCTGCTGATCCTGGAGCTGTTACCCAGTGAAGGCATCGTCCGGCCGGAGGTCATCTGACGTATGGAACCGCAATTACTGCTTGGCTCGGCCAAAATGGACATTACTCCGCCTCACCCTGTGCCGCTGGCCGGATTCGCTCATCGTGCCGGAAGCTTCGAATCGGTCGCACAGCCGCTCTACGCCAGAATTCATTGCTTCGGGCAGAGCGACCGGGAGGGCCAGAGCACCGGCGCGCTGTTCGTCTCCGCGGATCTCATCTGGTGGGGGACCGATCTTGTCCTGCAGCTTAGGCCTAAGCTGCAGGAGCGCTTCGGCTTCGAAACGGTGCTGCTGCACGCTACGCATACGCATTCGGGACCGCAAACGAGCGGCAGTCTGGCGGATTCCCTCGGACTGAAGGACGAAGCGTATTTGGCCTATCTGGAGGAGCGGCTGATCGAAGGCATCGAACGGGCGCTGGTGGATAAGGAGCCCGTTACGGTAGAGAAGGGCGGCGAGACTTGCACGATCGGCGTGAATCGAAGGCTGGAAGCGGGAGGGGCCATCGTCATGGCACCGAATGAAGCCGGCCCGGTGGACCCGGAGGTGACCGTGATCCGGTTCCGGAAGCGAAGCGGGGAAACGAAAGCCGTGTTCGTTCACTATACGTGCCACCCGACGACGACGGACGACAACGCGGTATCATCGGAGTTCCCGGGTGCCGCGCTGGACCGGATCGAGCACGCGCTGGGAGGAGAAGCTATAGGTGCTTACCTGCAGGGCTGCTGCGGCGATATTCGTCCTTACCTCGCGGAGGATGGGCAATTCTACAAGGGACACCGTGCAGAGGTGGAACGGTTCGGCTGGCAACTCAGTGACGCGGTGCTGCGCGCGCTTGAGCAGCCGATGACCGTGCTGGCGCCGGCTGCGCTTCGCAGCCGAAGCTTCGCCGTCGAGCTTCCCTTTCGCGATCCGTCCTCCCGGACCGGCGGGGCTCTGGAGATAACCGGGGTGCAGCTGGCGGAAGGGTTAATCTTGCTGACGTTTAATGCGGAGATGGTGGCGGACTACGGATTGTTCGTCAAGCAGGCTTCCGAAGGGAGTATCCTCCCGCTGGCTTATACGAACGGTATGCTTGGTTACGTCCCTACCCGGGAAATGCTGGCCCAGGGAGGGTATGAGGCAGAAGGCTCGGTTCCTTTCTTCCGTTTGCCGGCTCCGTTTGATCCGTCGGTGGAGGAAAGGATTCGCAAGGCAGTTCAACAATACATGAATACGAGGTGATCTTTTCGATGACGAAGAAAGCAGCAGAGCCGGTCCGGAAGGACAAGGTTGATCAATTGAACGTGGAAGTATACGCAAACCGCAGCGAGTTGGGCGCGGCGGCCGGATCCGATGTCGCTGGCAAGATGAAGGAGCTGCTCGGCCGGCAGGACCGGGTTCGTATGGTATTCGCGGCCGCCCCGTCGCAGAACGAATTTTTAAGCACGCTTAAGGCCGTCCCGGAGATCGATTGGTCCAGAGTTACCGCCTTTCACATGGACGAATATATCGGGCTGCCGGCGGATGCCCCGCAGCGCTTCGGCACGTTCCTGTGCCGCGGCTTATTCGACGAGGTGAAGCCGGGGGAGGTTCACCTGATCGACAGTTCGAACGACATTGAAGCGGAGGCCAAGCGTTACGCCGGGCTGATTCAAGAAGCGCCGATCGATATCGTCTGTCTCGGGATCGGCGAGAACGGACATCTGGCGTTTAACGATCCGCCGGTGGCTGATTTTGAAGACCGGGCGCTCGTGAAGAGCGTCGAGCTCGATCTGGCCTGCCGGCAGCAGCAGGTCAACGACGGCTGCTTCGCCGCCCTGGAGGAGGTGCCGACCCATGCGCTGACGCTGACGATTCCGGCGCTCATGGCCGGAGCCCATTTATACTGCATGGTTCCGGGTCTGACTAAAACCGCCGCCGTGCGCCGCACCCTGAACGGCTCGATCTCGACGGAATGCCCTTCCACGGCGCTTCGCAGACACAGCCATTGCACGCTTTACGCGGATCGGGATTCTTACGGCGAATGAAGTTAGGAGATGGAGAGCATGCAGGAGAAAGTAACGGTGATCACCGGAATTCATTATAGAACGGAACAATCCGTTTCATTATATTTGGAAGACGGACGGATCAAGGAGATCGTGCCCCTGCCTGCGGAGAGAAGCGGTTCCGCTCTCCCTTGGATCGGTCCGGGACTGGTGGACCTTCAGATCAACGGGTACGGCGGCGCCGACTTCAACACGATTCCTCTGCCGGAGGGGACGGTCGAGCGGGCGACCCGCGCTTTATGGCAGGAAGGGGTCACCTCGTATTATCCGACGGTGATCACCAACGGCGATGAAGAGATTGAGCAGGCGCTTCGCACGATAGCCCGGGCCTGCGCATCGGATCGTGTATCCGCGGCTGCCGTGGCGGGCATTCATCTGGAGGGGCCGTTCATTTCGTGCGAGGACGGCCCTCGGGGCGCCCACAGCGCAAGCTATGTGAAAGCGCCGGATTGGGAGCTGTTTGAGCGGTGGCAGGAGGCGGCGGAGGGACGCATTCGGATCGTTACGCTGTCTCCCGAATGGCCGGATGCCGTCCGATTCATTGAACGCTGCGCCGCGCAAGGCGTTACGGTATCGATCGGCCACACGTCGGCGACGGAGGAGCAAATCGCAGAAGCGGTGCAGGCCGGGGCGCGCATGTCGACCCATCTGGGCAACGGCGCGCATCTGGCCTTGCCCCGTCATCCGAATTATATATGGAGCCAGCTGGCTCAGGACGGACTATCCGCCTGCGTCATTGCAGACGGCTTTCATTTGCCGGACCCGGTGCTCAAGGTCGTGTTCCGAACGAAGGGCGAGCGGGCGATGATCGTCAGCGACGCCGTGTATCTCAGCGGCATGGCGCCAGGCGCCTACGAGAGCCACATCGGCGGCAAGGTCGTGCTGACCCCGGAGGGGCGGCTTCATCTGGCGGAGAACCCCAGCCTGCTGGCCGGTTCGGTTCAGCTGCTGCCGTCCGGCATTCATCATCTCGCGAGCCGCGGCCTGGCCTCATTCGCGGAAGCTTGGGAGATGGCGTCGGTGCGCCCCTCCGCGTTCATGGGGCTGACTGCGCAGCGGGGGCTGGAGGTTGGTGCGGCGGCCGATCTGGTCCTGTTTGACCGAGACGATCAAGGAATTTCGATCCGGCACACGTATAAGGCAGGGCAGAAAGTATTTTGACGGGATTCCGATTCCGAAAAAAGGAGCGTGACATGGGATGGAAGCGGCAAAGGCCGGCGTGATGACGCAATATTTTCATAAAATCATACAGCATCTGGAGGTTCTCCATCAGGAGGAGCAGCATCCGGTCCGGGCGGCGGCCCGGATGCTGGCTGACCATATCAAGCAGGACCGGCTGGTTTACGCCTACGGGCCGGGCGGGCATTCGAATCTGGGCTCGCAGGAAATCTTTTTCCGCGCCGGAGGGCTGATGCATATCAGCGCCATACTGGACGAAGGCACGCTGCTCAGCGGAGGCGCCTTGAGGTCGATGGCGATGGAGCGGACGCCGGGCTACGGGCGAATCGTCCTGGACGATTACGGTCTGGGCGAAGGCGATCTGCTGATCCTCATCAACGCTTACGGCATCAATGCGGCGCTGATCGATGCGGCTTTGGAAGCCAAGGCCAGAGGGGTGAAGACGATCGGCGTAACGTCCGTGAGGCACGCGAAGGCGACGCCTCCGGACCACCCGGCTCGGCATCCCTCCAAGCAGAACCTGTATGAGCTCGTCGATCTTGTGCTCGATAGCCGGATCGAGGTAGGCGACGCCGTGGTAGAGATCGAAGGGCTGGACCAGCGCGTCGCGGCGATGTCCACGTTCGCCAACGCGTTTTTATTGAACTCGCTTGTGGCTGAAACGGTGGACCTGCTCGTGCAGGAAGGCGTTCATCCGCCGATCTGGATGAGCGGCAATGCCAGCGGGGGCGACGCCGCCAACGCGCGCTTCATCGAGCGGTTCAAGGGGAGAATCAAGAAGCTGTAGCCGGAAGAGAGAGTCTCTGAGGGAAAGCGCTGGGATAAACGGATTAGAGGCGGATGAGAAATCATCGGTCTCTTTTTTTGTCCGTAGAAATCGTTCCAGCTCCTCTGTTGCCCGGTTTACAGGCTATAGTGACCCTAGGTTCCTTTGTACTGAACCCGGGTTCACTAGATCCAGGGATTCCGCCGGTTTACAGGCAACAGTTACCTTGCGTTCTCTACTAGTGAATCCGGGTTCGCTAAAAGTACGCTTAAGTTCATTACAGCAGCGTCAAACGATGCACGACCGTCGTTAGTGACCTTAGGTTCCTTTATACTGAACCCGGGTTCACTAGATCAAGGGATACCGCTGGTGTACAGGCTGTAGTGACCTTGCGTTCTCTACTAATGAACCTGGTTTCGCTAAAAGTACGCTCAAGTTCATTACAGCAGCGTCAAACGATGCACGACCGTCGTTAATGACCTTAGGTTCCTTTGTACTGAACCTGGGTTCACAAGATCCAGGAATTCCACCGGTTTACAGGCAACAGTGGCCTTGCAATCCCTACTAACTACTGAATGGCGATACCCTCCCAAATGCCCATCTCAAGCGCACAAGTCCCACAGGTCGCCACTGTACGATTTCACACGGTACCCGCTGGAGATCTTTCATCCGGTGCTGCGGGGGCTGCTGACCTATGTCATTCCGTATGCGCTCGGCAGCTTCTTCCCTGCCGCTTATTTGCTGCGCCCGCATCAATACGATTGGGCGGCTTGGGTGGTGCCGGTATCGGCGGTCGGCATCATAGCCATCGCTTATTGGATTTGGGCGCAGGGGCTGCGGCGCTATTCCAGCGTGGCGGGATGAGGCGGTCAGCCGCTTGTACTGCGGTACTGCAGCGGGGTTGCCCCGTATTTCTTCTTGAAGCTGCGGCAAAAGTATGCGGCATCGGAAAAGCCGGAGGTTTGCGCAATCTCGCTGACAGGCAGAGTGGAGGTGCGGAGGAGGAGGCAGGCCTCTTCCAGCCTTCTTTTTCCTATATATTCCATGATGGTGCTTCCCGTCGTCTTGCGGAACAATCGGGACACATAGCTCGGAGAGAGATGGACCTCCTCCGCCAGCTTATTCAATTGAAACTCCTCGATAAAATGCTCCTCAACCCATTTCATGATTTTCTCGATATGCCGCGTGGACCGGGCGGGTAACGCCTGCTCGGTTGGGACGGACTGAATATAGATGCGGGTTTTGAAGTAAGAAAGGAACTGCGCCCAGTAGCCGTAGAAGTGCTCCGTGCGTTCCGGCTCCGGCATCAGCTTCAGCGTCTCATGGAACAAGCCGAACAGACTGCGAAGATCCGCATCCTGCCGTTCGTCCAGGCGGAAAACCTGGTCGTTCGGCTTCTGTTCCGCGAGGGTCGCGACGAACTGATGCAGCGTGGGAAACAGCCGGGCGAACCGGTCGCTATCCTGCAGTCTGACTTTCAGAACGGTTCTGGCATAAGGGAAGTCCATATGCAAAAAGTGCTCTTGGAACGGCTGATAAAACATCAGCATAGGGGGTTCGATCCGGTAATAGCGGTCATTCAGGACAAGCTGCCCCGAGCCTTCGTGAATGTATAGAAATTCGATGCCGTCATGGGCATGAAAGTACTCGCGAGGCCTTATCGTCTCCCTGACGTTATGGGCCAGGTGAAACCTTTTCAACCAAGGCAAGGGGGTTACCCGGGACATCATTACACCTCCTAAATAACGGAATGGAAACGCATTCAATGTAATTTATTGTAGCATATCAAATATTGTAACGTCACATCGAGGGAACAGATTGATTGTAAACGCTATCATGAAAAGGACATTTCAGTCCAATTTCATCAAAACCTTCTTCAATCGGAGCCATGCTACAATGTGGGATGAGCTCAGGTTATGCGAAGTCGTGTAAGGGAGGTAGACGGGTAGACGCCTGAGCCATGCTGCTCAAGGAAGGACAAGCCGTTTATGGCAGCAAAGGGAAAGCGTACGGTCCTTTCGCCGGCCGGGTGGTTCAGATGACCCGGCCAACCGGGGACAAGCACCGCAGCAAACAGCTTATTCTAAACTGCGACCAATCCAAAGAAGCGAAAGGTGGTTTCCATACGGAACAAATAAGAATCTAACGCATCTTTATCCTCTGTCTAAAGTCTATTCCCGCTGCCCATACTGGAAGGTAGGAAGAAAACGGATGAGAGGGGATGGGGTACGATGTTATCCGTGCATTGGCGGCTCGCCGAATTGTGGACGCTTCAGCAGCAGCGGGAGTTGACGGAGGACGAGACATCCGAAATGTCGGCCTGTCTGCATTATAATGCGATCTATGCCCGCAAGCTGGCCGGTTTGTACAATCTTTCGCTGGCCGCTTCCATAACGGCGGATACGGAATGGCAGCACCGCATTTGCGAGCAGATTGAGAAATTGGAAGGGCAAGGGGTGCAATATCCCGAGTTCCGTTAAATATGTCAAGAACAGCAGTCGGGGCGATGAGGCTTTTCATCGTCCCGGCTGTTTTTTGTTTGATCCTGGTCCCTCCTTCGGCAATTTATTTTCGCTATAAAAATGTCAAAAGGGTGTTTAATCTTCCCGATTCGGTGGTAAATAGGAAGGAAATCTGTCTTCTACCGGAATTTGAAATCGGTGGGGACACGGTGCAGGGGGCAGCATGATTATGCAGCCGCTTGCAAAGACGATGCCGTTCACTACAACCGGCAAGAAGTCGTGGTTTATCGGTATTGAATTACAGTGCCGGCTGCATCGGGGCTCCCTCAAAAAAACGAGCCTCGGCAGCTGGTATTCTGGCGTTGACGGAAAGCGTTTATCCCAGTACACATAGGAAGGACTAAACTCTATGTCAGAACAGGAACTGAATCCGGGAATACCGCAATCCTCTTCATCTCCAGACCAGCTGAACACAGGCGAATTATTGAATGCGTTGATGGCTTTAAAGAAGGGCAGCTTCGCTTACCGGATGCCTTATGACTTGACGGGAATCGCCGGCAAGGTGGCCGATACTTTTAATGAAATTATGGATATGCAGGAAGGCATGGTCAACGAAATCCAATCGGTGGCCAAGGTTGTGGGCAAGGAAGGCAAGCTTTCCCACCGGTTCTCCCGTAAAAATACGGGCGGCTCCTGGGACTCGGTCGTCGATTCCTTGAACGGACTCGTCATCGATTTGACGCAGCCGACGAGCGAGATGGTCCGGGTAATCAACGCCGTAGCCCAAGGGGACTTGTCCCAGCAGGTGGAGCTCGAGATTGAGGGCCGGGCGCTCACCGGGGAATTCTACCGTACGGCGAACAATATCAATATGATGGTGAACCAGCTCTCGACCTTCGCCTCCGAGGTAACGCGGGTAGCGCGGGAGGTCGGTACGGAAGGGATTCTGGGCGGGCAGGCGGACGTGAAGGGCGTATCCGGCACCTGGAAGGATCTTACGGACAGCGTGAACAACATGGCGAGCAACCTGACCGATCAGGTCCGGAACATCGCCGCCGTTACGACGGCCGTGGCGAAGGGCGACTTGTCCAAGCAAATTACGGTGAACGCCAAGGGCGAAATTCTGGAGCTGAAAAATACGATCAATACGATGGTGGAGCAGCTGTCGACGTTCTCCTCCGAGGTGACGCGGGTGGCGCGGGAGGTCGGCACGGAAGGGAAGCTGGGCGGCCAAGCGGATGTGAAGGGCGTATCCGGGACGTGGCGCGATTTGACCGAAAGCGTGAACTACATGGCCTCGAATTTGACCGACCAAGTACGGAACATCGCGGTCGTGACGACGGCGGTAGCCAACGGGGACCTGTCGAAGAAAATTACGGCCGACGCGCAGGGCGAAATCTTCGAGCTGAAAATTACGATCAATACGATGGTGGACCAGCTCTCGACGTTTGCCTCCGAGGTGACGAGGGTGGCGCGGGAGGTCGGCACGGAAGGAATTCTCGGCGGCCAGGCGGAGGTGACGGGCGTGGCGGGCACCTGGCGGGATTTGACCGAGAGCGTCAATTACATGGCGACGAATTTGACGAACCAGGTCCGCAATATCGCCGAGGTCACGACGGCCGTGGCGAAGGGCGATTTGTCCAAGCAGATTACCGTTGACGTCAAAGGCGAGCTGCTGCAGCTGAAAAGCACGATCAATACAATGGTGGATCAGCTCTCGACGTTTGCGTCGGAGGTGACCCGGGTGGCCCGCGAGGTTTCGACTGAAGGGATTCTGGGCGGGCAAGCCGACGTAAAAGGCGTATCGGGTACCTGGAAGGATTTGACCGACAGCGTGAACTTCATGGCGGGGACGCTCACCGATCAGGTGCGGAATATCGCCGAGGTCACGACTGCGGTCGCCAAGGGGGACCTGTCCAAGCAAATTACGGTGGGCGCCCGCGGCGAAATTCTCGAGCTGAAGAATACGATTAATACGATGGTGGAGCAGCTTTCCACGTTCGCCTCCGAGGTAACGCGAGTGGCGCGCGAGGTAGGTACGCTCGGGATGCTGGGCGGACAAGCGCAGGTGAAGGGCGTGGCGGGCACGTGGCGCGATTTGACCGAGAGCGTAAACTACATGGCCTCGAATTTGACCGACCAGGTGCGTAACATCGCGGTCGTGACGACGGCGGTCGCCAACGGGGATCTGTCGAAGAAAATTACGGCCGACGTTCAAGGGGAAATGTTCGAGCTGAAGAATACGATCAACACGATGGTGGACCAGCTCTCCACGTTTGCCTCCGAGGTGACGCGGGTGGCGCGCGAGGTCGGTACGGAAGGGAAGCTGGGCGGCCAGGCGGAGGTGAAGGGCGTCGGCGGCACGTGGAAGGATTTGACAGAGAGCGTCAATTCCATGGCGAGCAATTTGACCGACCAGGTTCGCAACGTTGCGGACGTCACCACGGCGGTCGCGAAAGGCGACTTGTCGAAGAAAATTACGGTCGATGTCAAAGGCGAGATGTTGCGGCTCAAGAGCACGATCAATACGATGGTGGACCAGCTTTCGAACTTTGCCGCCGAGGTGACTCGCGTGGCGCGGGAGGTCGGGACGGAAGGGAAGCTGGGCGTACAGGCGGACGTGAAAGATGTCTCCGGAACGTGGAAGGATTTGACCGATACCGTCAACTATATGGCGAGCAATCTGACCAACCAGGTCCGGAACATCGCGGGTGTAACGACGGCGGTCGCGAACGGCGACTTGTCGAAGAAAATTACGGTGGACGTCAAAGGCGAGCTGCTCGAGCTGAAGAACACGATCAATACGATGGTGGACCAGCTGAGCTCGTTCGCCTCCGAGGTGACGCGGGTGGCGCGTGAGGTCGGTACGGACGGCAAGCTCGGAGGCCAGGCGCAGGTGCGCGGCGTCGGCGGGATCTGGAAGGATCTCACCGATAACGTCAATATTATGGCGACGAACCTGACCGACCAGGTGCGCGGCATCGCGAAGATCGTGACGGCCGTCGCGAACGGGAATCTGAAGCAGCAGCTGACGGTCGACGCCAAAGGCGAGATCGCGGAGCTGACCGATACGATCAACAACATGATCGAGACGCTGGCGACGTTCGCCGATCAGGTAACGACCGTGGCCCGCGAGGTCGGTGCGGAAGGGAAGCTGGGCGGTCAGGCGAACGTTCCCGGCGCGGCTGGGACGTGGCGCGATTTGACCGACAACGTCAACTATATGGCGAGTACGCTCACTACGCAGGTGCGCGCCATCACGAACGTAGCGACCGCGGTAACGAAGGGCGACCTCTCGCGAAGCATCGACGTGGCGGCCGCGGGCGAGGTGGCGACCCTGAAGGACAACATCAACGAGATGATCCGCAACCTGAAGGAGACGACCCGCATCAATACCGAGCAGGACTGGCTTAAGACGAATCTCGCCAAATTCTCGCGCCTTCTGCAGGGACAGAGGGATCTGTATGCGGTCAGCCGCATGATCCTCTCCGAGCTGGCGCCGCTCGTTTCGATGCAGCATGGGGTATTCTACATCAATGAGCCGGTCGGCGGAGAGCCGGTCCTGAAACTGTTCGCCAGCTATGCGTATCAGCAGCGCAAGCATCTCGCGAGCGAATTCCGCGCAGGCCAAGGCCTCGTAGGGCAATGTCTCATCGAGAAGCAGCGGATTCTGCTGACGAATGTCCCGAACGATTACGTCATGATCTCCTCGGGACTTGGCGAGAGCACGCCGCTCAATATCGTGCTGCTGCCGATCATTTTCGAGGATCAGGTGCTGGCGGTGCTCGAGCTGGCTTCGTTCCGCGCCTTCAGCGAAATCGACGTCGCGTTCTTCGACCAGCTGACGGAATCCATCGGGATCGTCATCAATACGATGCAGGCGAACCAGCGGACGGAAGAGCTGCTTATGCAGTCCCAATCGCTTACCGAAGAGCTGCAGAAGCAGCAGATGGAGCTGCAAAATACGAACGAAGAGCTGGAGGATAAAGCGAAGCTGCTCGTCATCCAGAAGGCCGAAGTAGAGAGCAAGAACAACGAAGTCGAAGTCGCCAAGCGCTTCCTCGAGGAGAAAGCCGAACAGCTTGCGCTTACGTCCAAATACAAATCCGAATTTCTGGCCAACATGTCTCATGAGCTGAGGACACCGCTGAATTCACTGCTGCTTCTTGCCGAGCAGCTGTCGGAGAACCCGGATGCGAACTTGTCCGAGCAGCAGGTGAAATTCGCCAAGACGATTCAGGACTCGGGACTCGAGCTCCTGAATCTGATCAACGATATTCTCGATCTGTCCAAAATCGAATCCGGCACCATCACGCCGGACTACAGCGAAGTTCCGGTGAACGAGCTGACGGACGGACTCGACCGCACCTTCCGCCATATGGCGGAGAGCAAGAAGCTCGAATTCCGCATCAAGACGGAGGCGAATATCCCGCCCTTGATCGTAACCGATCAGAAGCGGCTGCAGCAGATCCTCAAAAATTTGCTGTCCAACGCCTTTAAATTTACGGAGGAAGGACAAGTCATGTTCTTGATCCGCCGGGCCTTGGACGGTTGGACGCCCGACAACGAGCGGCTGAACCGTGCGAAGCTGGTGATATGCTTCTCGGTCAGCGACACGGGTATCGGCATCGCTCCGGAGAAGCAGCAGATTGTATTCGAGGCGTTCCAGCAGGCGGACGGCAGCACCAACCGCGAGTATGGCGGCACCGGTCTCGGTCTGGCCATCTCCCGCGAGATCACTGCAATGTTGGGCGGCGAAATTACGCTGTACAGCGTCGTCGGCAAAGGCAGCACGTTCAATTTGTATTTGCCGCTCGATCACGATTTTACCGATCCGAAGCCAAAGCCCAAATACGTTCCCGAGGTCATTGACGTGACCCCGCCGAAGCAGACGCGCACCGCTCCGGCGCCTGTGGACAACGAAATAGCCGACGACCGGGATCACATCAAGCCGGGGGACCGTGTCTTCCTCGTCATTGAGGACGATCGGAAGTTCAATGAGATTTTGCTCGATTTGCTGCGGAAGAAAGGCATCAAGACAGTCATTTCCTCCACGGGAACGGATGCTTTGGAGCTCGCGCGGCGGTTCCATCCGGTCGCGATTACGCTCGATTTGCGCCTGAAGGAGACGGACGGCTGGCTCGTGATCGAGCATCTGAAGAACGAAATCAGCGTTCGTCACATTCCCGTGTGCGTCATTACAGTGGAGGAGGATGAGATCGGGCTGCTGCAGAAGGGCGTATATAAGCACATCTGCAAGCCGGTAACGAACGAAGAGCTGGAGAATGCACTCGATCAGCTGAACCAATATGCGGACAAGAGTGTTCATCAGCTGCTCGTGACCGTAGGCGACGAAGAGCGGCGCAAGCAGATGGTGGACATGGTCGGCAGCAAGGACGTCCAAACGATCTCCGTCGATACCGGACGCAAGGCGCTCAATCAGCTGAACAGCAAGGCCTTCGACTGCGTGCTGATCGACAGCGATCTGCCGGATATGAACGTCATTCAGTTCGTGCGCGAGATGCAGAAGAATCTGAAGAATAAATATGTGCCGCTCGTGCTGAACCGCAGCACGAAGCTTTCACGTGACGAAGAGACCGAGCTGGAGGAGCTAACGAAATCGGCCGTGATCAAGGAAGTGAAGTCGCCGGTGCAGATCATGGACGCGACGACCCTGTACCTGCACCGCAAGGCGGAGGATTTGCCCGAGAATACGCGGCAGACGCTCGTGAAGCTGTATCAGTCGGACGAGATGATCGAGTATAAAAAGGTGCTCGTCGTCGACGACGACGTACGGAACATTTTTGCCCTGACGACGATTCTAGAGCGCCACAACATGAAGGTCATCCCGGCCGATAACGGCCATGATGCGATCGCCTTTCTGGAGCAAACGCCGGACATCGATATCGTACTGATGGATATTATGATGCCGGTGATGGACGGATACGAGACAACCCGGGCGATCCGCGAGAAGCCGGAATTCAAGGAGCTTCCGATCATCGCGCTCACGGCCAAGGCCATGAAGGGCGACCGGGAGATGTGCCTGGAGGCGGGCGCTTCCGATTACATCACGAAGCCGGTCAACAGCGCACAGCTGCTGTCGATGATCCGAAGCTGGGTAAAGATCGACGAGCCGCCGGCGGTGAAGATCGCTCCGCCGTTCCAATATTAGCGCGAGAACCGCAGGCTGCCGGCGATTGGCCGAGTCTGCGGTTTTTTTGGTTGATAAAAATTTATAAGTTTTCGTAGCTTATAGCTTCGCATCAACCTTGGTAAATGCGCTGCTCCTTGTAAGACAAGGACGGTGTAGCCGTTTATCCTGGCGGCTTTGCAGCCGGCGGGAGGATTGTTGCTGGGTGCCGGAGGGCACGAGAAAGGAGGCATTTCGACAAATAGCGGTGCGGCGTTCTCTTTTGGTATGATAAGAGCGGATCAACAGGACGAACTGCTATGGGCGGAATGGGGCTGTCTAAGAGATGAACAATCATTTATATACGTATGCCTGCCACGAGGATGAGCAGGAGCTGTGCGGGCTGGAGCTGCGGATGCTCTTCGGCGTGACGCCGGCGGACGGGTACTTCTTCAGCGCGCGAAGCCTGGACCCGAGCCGAAGCCCGTTCATCAAGCGGAAGCTGACGGTCATGCACGAGGCCGACAGCCTGGAGGAGCTGGCTGAGCTAGCCGCCGCGATACGATTGGACGGGGCTACCTTCAAGGTCGTGTTCGTGGACACGGATGACGGCTTCGCTTATGACGAGCGGCGTTCCTTGGAACGCCAAGTCGGTGCCCGTCTGAGGGGGAGGGCGGAGATGCGGACGCCGGAGCGGCAGTTCGGGCTGGCATTCGCCGCAGGGAGTTGGCGGTTCGGCGAACTGGCCGGGAATGAGGCGGTCTGGCTGAAACATAACGCGAAGCCGCAAAATTATTCCACGGCGCTCAGCACCCGGGTGGCCCGGGCTGTCGCCAATATCGCCGTACCGGACCCGCGCGGCATCCGCGCCGTTGATCCGTGCTGCGGCATCGGCACGGTTCTGATCGAAGCGCTGTCCATGGGGATCGGGATCGAAGGCTTCGACATCAATCCGCTGGCGCTTCGCGGCGCGCGCGCCAATCTGGCGCATTTCGGTTTCCCGGATGTCGTCCACCTGCACGATATGCGCATGCTCAGCGGGCGCTGGGATACCGCCATCCTGGATATGCCTTATAATTTATGCTCCGTATTGCCGGAGGAGGAGCAGCGGCAGATGCTGGAGAGCGCCCGCAGGCTTGCGGGACGCGCCGTTTTCGTGACGACGGAGCCGATGGACGCGGGGCTTCGGCATGCGGGTTTTACGGTTTTGGACCGGTGCATCATCCGCAAGGGCCGGTTTGCCCGTCAGGTGCTCGTGTGCGAACAAGCTTTCCTCCCTTTTATCTGAATTTAAGGTAACTTTTAGGACTGGCTAATGTTGGTTTCATGGGCATTTCATAAATGGGGTCTAAACTTCTAGATGTAAGGCAAGCAACACAAAATCTAGAGACAAAGGTGGAAGAGGAACCATGAAACCAATCGGCAAAAAATTGATGACAGGCACGATCGCAGCTGCATTCTTAATCGGAGGCGCCGGCGCGCTGCACATTACGCAAGCGAATGCGGCGACGGGAACTTTAACCGCCGACAGCACGACGAAGGCAGCGAATGACCAAGGCAAACGAGGACATGAAAATAACTTGCTGAAACAAGCCGCTACGATTCTTGGCGTGGATGAAGCGACGATTAAAGACCAGCTGAAGCAGGGCAAAACGCTGGCGCAGATCGCCCAGGATAAGGGCGTCACGGAGGACGTGCTCCTGCAGAAGCTGACGGATGCCGAGAACCAAAAGATCGATGCGGCCGTTACCGCCGGTAACATCACGCAAGCCGAGGCGGACAAGCGGAAGTCCGGTCTGGCCGACAAGCTGAAGAAGGTCGTGGAGAACACCGGCTTCGGCAAGGAAAAAGGCGAGCACCGCGGCTTCGGCCGCGAGGGCAAGCTCGCGAAGCAAACGGCAACGATTCTTGGCGTGGATGAAGCGACGATCAAGGACCAGTTGAAGCAGGGCAAAACCCTCGCTCAAATCGCCCAGGATAAAGGCGTGACGGAGGACGTTCTTCTGCAGAAGCTGACGGATGCCGAGAACCAGGCGATCGATTCGGCTGTCACCGCAGGCAAAATCACGCAGACTCAAGCGGATAAGATGAAGTCCGGACTTGCGGACCGCTTGAAGAAGGAAGTAGAAAATACGGTGAAGCATGAAGGTCATGAGAAAGGCCGCCACGAAGCCTTCGCCGATCCGGCTGCCCTGGCCAAAGCTCTCGGAATCACGAAGCAGGAGCTGATGACGGCATTGCAGTCGGGCCAATCGGTTGCCGAGCTTGCGCAGTCCAAAGGGATCAGCGAGGATCAGCTGATTACGACGATCAAGGACGGTATGACGGACAAGATCAAGAAGTTCGTCGAGAAGAAGCATCAGCCGAAAGCAAGCGAAACGTCGAACGCTGCGGACTCTGCAGCGACGCCAGCCGCTCCTGCGGCTACGGCTTCTCCAGCCGCCCAATCCTAAGCGAACGACCAAAAGAGCTGTCCAAAGCGAAAGCGGGCAGCTCTTTTTCTATGGAGCCTTATTTATAATCCCCAAGCATGGCAGGCAGCAACTCCCTGCTTACACAAAGGAAGTCACTTGTGTTAACCTTGGTGTAGGCAGTAGATTTGCCGATTGGAAACGTTTACAGGCGGTTTGAATGATAGAGAGGGAGAACAAGCATGTATAAGCTGCTCTTAGTGGAGGATGAAGCGGACGTTCGTGAAAGCGTCATCCAGGAAATCGATTGGACCGCCTACGGCTTCGAGGTGGTAGGGGACGCCGACAACGGCAGGGAGGCGCTGGAGCTGATGGAGCGGACGGTGCCGGACGTCGTCCTGACGGACATCAAGATGCCGTTCATGGACGGATTGCAGCTTTCGGAAGCGGTCAAGGAACGGTACCGGGCGACGAAGATTGTGATCCTGACCGGCTTCGACGAATTCGAATATGCGCAAAAGGCAATCAAGCTGCACATCGACGAGTATGTGCTGAAGCCTTTTTCCAAAGAGGAGCTGATGGAAGCGCTTGCTAAGGTGAAAGCGAAGCTGGATCAGGAGATCGAGCAGATGGAGAACGTTCATTTGCTGGAGGAGCATTACCGCAAGAGTCTGCCGGTGCTGCGCGAGGTATTTCTCGGCTCGCTCGTCACGCGGAAGCTGCCGCGGGCGCAGCTGATGGAGCAGGCGGAGAATTACAACGTCGACCTGACGGGAGCGGGGTACGTCTGTGCGGTGCTGAGCCTGGACAATCCGTCGGGAGCGGAGGAGGAAGCGAAGTCCGTATCCGTTTCCTTGAAGCATTCCAAAGATAAAGATCTGAAGCTGTTTGCGGTATTGAATATTGCCCAGGAAATCGCGGAGCAGGCCGGCCAGCGTCTTGTTTTTCTCCTGAACGGACAAGTCGTTCTGCTCATGGTATCGGATAACGGCGACCGGGACGAGGTGATGCACCAAACCGTTCAGCTGCTGGAGGAAATCCGCCAAAGCATCGACAAGTACTTGAAATTCACCGTTACGATCGGCGTGGGAACGGTTACCCCTGAAGTGACGCACGTCAGTTACTCGTACAAGGATGCCGTTCTGGCGCTCGATTACCGCTTGATTCTGGACAACAACCGGATTATCTGCATCAACGACGTGGAGACCCGGCTCGTAGAGAAGCTGCGCTTCGACGAGCTGAAGGAGCATACGCTGATCCGATGCATCAAGGTAGGCAGCGCCCAGGAGCTGAAGGACGTCGTGGACGAGCTGTTCCACGGCGTCTCGGAGACGCCGGTTTCTTTTAAGGATTACCAAATCTATCTGCTCGAAATCATTACCGCCATACTTAAAGCGGCCAAAGCGGGAATCGGGCTGGAAGAGGTGTTCGGGGGCGATTTCAACCCGTTCACGGAAATATACCGGTTCACGAACTCGCAGGAAGCGAAGGAATGGATTTATAAGCTGTGCTCCGCCGTGATGACGAGTATCGCGAGCGGACGGCAGTCCAGCTACAAGACGCTGGTGGATCAGGCCAAGGAATTTACGAAGAACCACTACCACGAGACGGATATTTCGATCAACAAGGTGTGCAGCCATTTGCATATCAGCCCCGGTTATTTCAGCAGCATATTTAAAAAGGAAGCCAAAACGACGTTCGTCGGTTATTTGCTGCACATTCGGATGGAAGCGGCCAAGGAGCTGCTGCGCACGACGGACATGAAGGCGTTCGAGATCGCGGAGAAGGTCGGCTACGCCGATCCGAACTATTTCAGCTTCAGCTTCCGCAAGCATGTCGGGGTTTCCCCCAAGGAATACCGCAGCGGCACGGGAGACGGCTAAGAGGCAGGTGAAAGCATGTATCGTTGGTTCAAGCGATGGATCGTTCCAAACGACCGGCAGCGGGTGAAGAGCATACAGTTCGTCATTACCGTGTCCTTCACGCTGGCGACCGTGCTTGTCATGCTGTTCGTCGCCTTCGTGCTGTACAACAAATTCGCCCGGACGGCGGAGCAGAACGCCTACCTCAGCAACCAGCAGATCGTCGAGCAGGTCAATTACAACCTGGAGATTTATCTGAAAGGAATGGCAGATATTTTCGAGCAGCTCGACCAGCATATTCGCCGCAGTCCTTCGGTACCGAACGACCGCCTGCTGGAGCAGCTCGATACGATCATGCATACGCGCGAAGATCTGGTGTCGCTGGCCTTGTTCACGACGAACGGCACACCGCTGACCGGCCTTCCCAATGAACCGCTGCGGACGACGAGCCGGGTGACGGAGCAGAGCTGGTTCCGTGCGGCCATGGACAATCCGAATCATCTCGCCTTCTCGGTTCCGCATATTCAGAACCTGTATAAAGGCGAGTACAAATGGGTCGTTTCCATGAGCAAAATGATTACGATCGACCGCGGCGGCACGCCCTTCCCGGTCGTTCTTCTCGTCGACATCAACTTCAAGACGATCGACGAGCTGCTGCATCGCGTCAGCCTGGGGAAGAAGGGCTACGTCTACATCATCGACGAATCAGCCGGCAATATCATTTACCATCCCCAGCAGCAGCTCATTTATATCGGGCTCAAATACGAAAATGTGGAACAGGCGCTCAAATATACGTACGGCAGCTACGAGGATTTGTCGACCGGCGAGAAGCGGCTTATTACGATCAAGACGGTCAGCAGCGTCGGCTGGAAGGTCATCGGCGTCTCTTATATGGATGAGATTATGACGACGCAGAAGGAAATCAGCGGCTTCATCTCCTGGCTCCTGCTGTTCGTGGTCGTATTCGTGCTGTTCATCTCGGCCTACATGTCGGCCCGGATCTCGCTGCCGATCAAGCGCCTCGAGAAGTCGATGCGCAAGGTGGAGCAGGGCGAGTTCGATATTCATCTGCCCGTGAGCGGCGAGGACGAGGTCGGCCGGCTGTCCCGCCGGTTCAACCTGATGGTCGGGCGGATCGGCCAGCTGATGGATCAGATCATCGAGGAGCAGGAGGCCAAACGGAAGAACGAGCTGGAAGTGCTGCAATCGCAGATCCATCCGCACTTCCTGTACAATACGCTGAATTCCGTCGTGCGGATGGCGGGGACGGGAAAGACGGAGGAGGTTGTGACGATGATTACGTCGCTGTCGAAGTTTTTTCGCATCAGCCTCAGCCGCGGCAAGCATATCATCAGCGTGCAGGAGGAGCTGGAGCACGTCCGCAATTACCTGGTCATTCAGAAGATCCGGTATAAGAACCAGTTCGAGTATGAGATCGAAGCGGAGCCGGAAGTGCTTGTCTGCCGGACGCTGAAGCTGATCCTGCAGCCGCTCGTGGAGAACGCCATTTATCACGGCATCGAAATGATGCAGGATACCGGGCTGATCCGCATTACGGCGGCGGCCATCGGCGGCAGGCTGCGCCTGCAGGTGCAGGATAACGGGCTGGGCATCCCGCCCGGGAAGCTGGAGCATCTCTTGACGGGACCGTCCCAGCCGGGCGAAGGCTCCGGAGTGGGCCTGCGCAACGTACACGATCGAATCCGCCTCTATTACGGAGAGGAGTATGGACTGCAGGTGGAGAGCGAGCGGGAGGAAGGCACGACGGTCATGATCTGGATGCCGATCGTGCGGGAGGAGGCGAACGAATGAGCGCCGTAAGGTTATGCAGCCGGAAGAAAGCCTTATCGGCGGTGCTGCTGGCGGTAGGGCTGCTTGCCGCCTGCTCGCCCGCTTCCCCGCCGGGGTTGCCGATGGAAGCGCCGAAGAAGAGCGTAATGCTGGTCATGAAGATGAAGAATAACGAGTATTGGAAAACCGTACAGATGGGGGCCGAGGCCGCGGCCAAAGAATTCAATGTCAGTTTGAACGTCCAGGCCACGGAGCAGGAGGAGGATGTCCCAGGGCAGCTCGCCCTTCTGAACAAAGTGCTACAGGAAGGAACGAACGCCATCGTCCTGGCCGCGAACGACTATGAAGCGCTGGTCGAGCCGGTGGAGCGGGCGGTATCGCAGCGCATCCCCGTAATTACGATCGACTCCGAAGTCCATTCAGGCAAAGTGAAGAGCTTCATCGGCATTAACAACTTCGAGGCGGGCCGGCAGGCGGGAGAGAAGCTGATCGCGCTCACGGGACCGCAGGCCCGGATCGCCGTATTCGTCTCGGGAAAAGGCGCCAAGAACATGGCTGAGCGGGAACAGGGGTTGCTCTCCGCGGTCGCCAATAATCCCCGCGTGCAGCTGATCACTAAGGAGGATTGCAGCGAGGGTCCTCAGCTGTGCGAGGAGCTGACCATGCCGCTCTTGAAGAACAAGATCGACGGCATCGTCGCCCTGAACGCCGTCACCTCGATCGGCGTAGCCAAGAAGGTCGAGGAGCTGGGAGCCGGCGGCAGGACGAAGCTCGTCACCTTCGATACGACGCCGGAGGAGCTGGAGTGGCTGCAGGATGGCGTCATCCAGGCGACGATCATGCAGAATCCGTTCAGCATGGGCTATCTCGGCGTGAAGCATGCCGTCGACGCCATGGCCGGCAGGAAGGTGCCGCCGAGGGTAGAGACGGATACGAAAGTGATCGACGCGGAGAACATGTTCTGGTCGGACAACCAGAAGCTGCTGTTCCCTTTTGTGAAATAAACCCACGCACCGCGCGTCAAAACTAGACAAAATCAATCAATTTACCTACCTTGAAACGTTGTCAAAGGCGGATATAATTAGAATCATCCCCCCGGAAAAAGGAGGACAACGTGATGGAATCAGGCCGCTCTGCCGTGAGAGGAATGATGTTCGGATTGCTGCTCTCCGCGCCTCTATGGGGGTTGATCGTCTGGTTGTTCGTGAGGTAACGCAAACGTTTGAATAAGCACGCTAAAGGACCGTTCGGGCAACCGGACGGTTTTTTATTTGTTCAAGACCGTATGGATGATGATCTCAGGATAACGGTTATCGGGGGAATATAAATTGTATCATATTTTTAAATAGTATGTAACATATATAGCTAAAAAGAAAATAATGTGATACTATAAAAGCGAAATGAGCAGCAGTATTCCATAATTAATCGGAAATGCAAGGTTGGAACGAACAGCGCTCGCCAGGACATGCTCATTCATGATTTCCCGTGCGGAGCTGAAAGCGTTTTTCCGGACAGCTTGAGAACACATAAGAGCAGGGACGGCCGATCCCTGCACCGACAAAAAGGAGGAAGCAGCATGTCTAATACGGTTGGCATCAGCGGAATGGGGAGAATCGGACGCCTGCTTGTGCGCAGCATATTTTCGGAGGCCGAACCTAAGGTTCAGCTTAAGGCGATCAACTGCACCTATCCGGTTCAAACCATCGCACATCTATTGAAATATGATACAGTCCACGGTAGATGGCCGGCGGATATAGCCGTACAGGACGATGCGCTTGTAATTAACGGGCACCTCATCCGGATCGTGTCCGAACGAAACCCGGAATGCCTGCCGTGGGGCGAATATGGCGTTGACCTTGTGATCGATGCGACGGGAAAATTCAACCATCGCGAGGGGGCGATGAAGCATCTGGCCGCCGGCGCGTCCCGCGTGCTGATCACGGCCCCGGGCAAGGATATGGATTTGACTGTAGTGATGGGCGTGAACCATGAGATGTACCGTCCCGGGGAGCACCGGCTCGTCTCCGCCGCCTCCTGCACGACAAATTGCTTGGCGCCGGTGCTTCATATTCTGGACAAGGCGTTCGGCGTGGAGTCGGGCTGGATGACGACCGTTCATTCGTACACGGCGGATCAGAATCATCTCGATAACCCGCACAGCGATTTGCGCCGTGCGAGAGCTTGCACGGAATCCATTGTTCCTACCTCGACGGGCGTCGGCAAGGCGCTTAGGGACGTGCTGCCGCATTTGGCCCCGCGCATTCAAGGCCTATCCCTCCGAGTCCCGACCCAAGACGTCTCGCTGATCGACCTGACGGTACGCGTCTCCCGCACGGCATCGCTGGATGAAGTGAGGAGCGTCTTCCGCCAAGCCTCCGAAGGCGAGCTCTCTCCTTATGTCGGTTATGCCGAGGAGCCGCTCGTATCATCGGATTACATCGGCTCCTCGCTATCGGCCGTTATTGACGGTCTTTCCCTCATGGTCATGGGCGACCAGATCAAGGCGCTCGCATGGTACGACAATGAGTGGGCCTATGCGAACCGGGTCGTGGAGCTGGCGGGACGAATGGCTGCTGTGGGGGCGGACGCTCCTGAACGGCAAGCGACGCTTGCCATGTAACAGGCTGGATGGCATAGCTCAAGAGAGTCCTCTTCCGCGATGGAGAAGCGGCGTCGGCCGTATTCCATCTCAGGTTAAGCAAGCTGATTAACCGTTCGGGTTTTCCGAACGGTTATTTCTTTTTGGCTGCAACAGCTCTGGGGGAATCCGGGGACGGCTGAGCTCCGTTCGAATTGGCACGCTTCTTGCATGAAACATCATTGCGAAGGCGGCCAAGCTGCCTTGTCCGCAATGGACAACGAGAACCGAATAAAGGAGCTGGCGACAGATGAAGAAATGGAACATTGCTGTCATTCCCGGAGACGGGATAGGACCGGAAGTGGTGAGCGAAGGGATTAAGGTACTTCAGGCCGTATCGGAGCTGAACCCGGCGTTTGCTTTTGACTGCGCGTATTTCCCTTGGGGCTGCGAATATTATGCAAAGCACGGCAAAATGATGGACGATCACGGGATGGAGCAGCTGCGCGCCCATGACGCGATCTATCTCGGCGCCGTCGGTTACCCGGGCGTGCCCGATCATATTTCGCTATGGGGGCTGCTGCTCAAGATTCGCAAGGAGTTCGATCAATATGTCAATATTCGTCCGATCCGCCTGTTGTCCGGCGCTCCATGCCCGCTGCGCGACGCGGCCAAGGAGGACATCGACATGCTCTTCATCCGGGAGAACAGCGAGGGCGAATATGCGGGCGCGGGAGATTGGCTGTTCCGCGGGAAGCCGGAAGAAGTGGTCCTGCAGACCGGCGTCTTCTCCCGGAAGGGGACGGAGCGGATCATTCGTTACGCTTA
Source organism: Paenibacillus gyeongsangnamensis (assembly GCF_027533625.1). GTDB lineage: Bacteria > Bacillota > Bacilli > Paenibacillales > NBRC-103111 > Paenibacillus_G > Paenibacillus_G gyeongsangnamensis. Next base: position 295,442 of record NZ_JAQAGZ010000005.1, read on the forward strand.
TGAAACGGCCCGCAGCTTGAATAAATTGCTTACCAGCGTCAGCAAGGGTAATGCGCTAAACTATTCGATGGTGTTCTGGGACCAGGTGTTTGAAGAGGTCGGCAAGGAATATCCGGATGTAAAAACGTACTCCTACCTGGTCGATGCGGCCAGCATGTTCATGATCAAGCAGCCTCAGCGGTTCGAGGTGGTCGTCACATCCAATCTGTTCGGCGACATTCTGACCGATTTGGGCGCGGCCATTAGTGGCGGACTGGGGCTCGCGGCGGGAGCGAATCTGAATCCGGACCGGCGGTACCCGTCCATGTTCGAGCCGATCCACGGCTCCGCCCCCGATATTGCAGGCCGGGGGATCGCGAATCCGCTGGCGGCCATTTGGTCGGTGAGCCAGATGCTCGATTTCTTCGGGTATCCCGATTGGGCCGAGGCCGTGCTGAGGGCGATCGAGCAGGTGCTGACCGATCGGGATACGCTGACACCGGATCTCGGCGGAACGGCCGCTACCGCGGAAGTGGGGGATCGGGTCGTCGCCGCCTTAACAGGCCTTGTCCGCCGGCATGAGTTGAAACCGGTTCAGTGAGTCGCATCCGCCCGGGGAGGGGCCGACGATGGTGAGCAGGGGATTCACTGAGCGCATCGGGTCGCGTGAGCAGGTTCGCTAAACGCTACAATCGTAAGAGCAGTTTCGCTATATGCAGCAATCGCGGGAGGAGGCCGGCGGTAGCGAACCAGGGCTCACTACAAAGGAACGCCGGTTCACTAACTGCGGTTCAACGCAGCTGAAGAGTCGATTAGAGAACCTCCGGTCCCACCTTGCGAACGCAGGTTCGCTAGTAGCGATCTTTGGTTCACTACTCGCACAGAATCGCGGAAAAGGCCGACGGTAGCGAACCAAGGCTCACTACAAAGGAACGTCGGTTCACTAACTGCGGTTCAACGCAGCTAAAGAGCCGAATAGTGAGCCTCCGGTCCCACCTTGCGAACGCAGGTTCGCTAGTAGCGATCTTTGGTTCACTACGCGACCAGAATCGCGGAAAAGGCCGATAGTAACGAACCAAGACTCACTACAAAGGAACGTCGGTTCACTAACTGCGGTTCAACGCAGCTGAAGAGTCGAATAGTGAACCTCCGGTCCCGACTTGCAAACTCATGTTCGCTAGTAGCGAACTGTGGTTCACTACGCGCACAGAATCGCAGAAAAGGCCGACAATAGCGGACCAGGGTTCATTACAAAGGAATATTGGTTCATTACCTACAGCTTCACTACGCACTACCTTACTACTTAAGGTTCTACGGACTACCTTACTACCCGCAGTTATATGCACTACCACTATCCGCGGTTTGCCTTACCTGCGGTTCTACGCATTGCCTCATGTCTTGAGGTAATATGCATCGCCCCTACAATTGGAACAGCCATAAAAGTTATCTTTTTCGACTACGGGATATTGACATTTAATGCACGGCCCAATGGATATCTTCTCCAGTGATTCAGGCTTTTTAAGATCCAGTTTCCAATCATCTTTCATATACAACATCATTTGATAAATACCGTATTGACCCTTCATCTTGACTACAAGTTCCTGTTTATTCAAAAGAGCCGGGACCGCCTTTGAGGTAATTTTTACTCCTCTATACAACTTAGGAAGTGTAAACTTACATCCCTCCTCTTTGCCGTTATAACCTGAGCAGCAGTAAAACTACTCTTTATCAACTAAATCCTTTTTGCAGATCGGACATTTCTCTACGGTCAATTCCGGATTATCTATATAAATTCCCCGGGTAGCCAACTCATGTACTTTCTTATTATAGGGGTCCCGCCATATTTTAACGAAAATATACGCTAAGCCCTGAAGACTTTCGAGTAAGTACTTCAAACCTTATAACCAGTCAGTTATGACGCATGCAGGAATTATTGGTGGGATGAAATAAACATGAAGAGTTTATGAACAAAAACAAAAAAAGCCTTGATATACCAACAAAATTGGCATTCAAGACTTGAAATTTTGTCTCAAACATGTCACATCAAATATCTCATTCAAAGCCGTAAACAGTCTCAATTATAGACGTTACCCACAGCATTCGAAGTGAGTTAGTGAACTATTCATAATTGTAGCGGACCGGGTGATTGAGTGAGTGGGTATCTTATTTAGCCGAACCGAAGGAACGGAGCATTTTACTACGGATCAAAAAAAGTATAAACATTAAGGGGATGTAGCCATACAGGAAATAAAAACCAAGCCCTGCAACGAACCTGCTTAACTCATCTACCTTTATACGATCGTTGAATTGAAGGACTGCAATAAAGAAGGTTATGAGTATCCAAGGCAGCGACGTGCTGGGTTTGAGATTCATTACTCTTTTCATAATGCGCGTACAGCTCCAAATGGAAATGCACATGGACGGGATAATAATGATAAACCAACAAAAAATAAATAGAAATTCGAACCTTTCGGCAAAGGGAAACTGAATAATCTTCGTTTCCACTAAAATGGGGTAGAGCGTTTGTTGTAATAGCCCCTGACTATAATACAACAAGGCTGAAACGGTTATAAAAGCGACTTGTAGAGTAGTAAAAAGCAAGCCTAAATGGGCCCATTTTGCATGTTTATCAGCAGGTCTTATAAACGGAAAGAAAACGAGCAGCGATTCAAATCCAATAAACAAATCGGAAGCAGCTTTAGACGTTTTAAGCAAGTCAGGAAGGGAATGGTTCCATACAGGTAATAAATAGGTCGGATTTCCATATTTAATCGGGAAATAGTTGAGAGTAAAAATTAAAGATGAGATGAGTACTGCAAAAAAAGCAACCCCTGTTAAAACCCTGAACCCTCCGGATACGATATAATACATGATGCTAAGGAATATGAAGGACAACTCCCACGTTCTTACAGTTGGAAATACCCACACCTGCAGAACATCTATGTACGTCCGCAAGGAGGACAATGCCAACATGAAAAAATATCCGATCATGAGAAGCGATACGGCATTTCCAAACAATTTACCGAAAATCATTCGATGCAAAACTATTACATCTTTTGCAGGGTTATCCAGCATCTTATACATCATCCAGAGAATCACATGCAGGGATATCCCCATGAAAAGAACCGAAATCCAAGCATCATGACCTGCGTCTTTAAATACGAAAATCTGAGAACCGATAGGCCCAACGCCAATTGGAGTAGAATGAATTAAAAAAAACGCGAAAAATCCGGAAATCAAGTAATTCTCCTTAATGCTGCTCTGCACCGATACCAACTCCCGATTGCGTAATTGTAATCTCCGTTTTCACTTCAAATTTGAGGTTCGCGTACGTCTTTTTGCTGAACTCCTGCTCGTTCCAAGTTCTTTCCCTGCTCCTAAACAGCTCTCCAAAGCCAACCGGATCAACGTTGTTCATTTGGAATGTTTTCAAAAGTACGTTAATTTCGTTGGAAACATGTTGTTCAATTTGTTTCTTCAGATCGAGAAAATCGCTTTTATCAATGATGCTTTTTGTTTTGGGGATTTCCCTTGGTTCTATATGTAACATAAGAGAAATGACTACTTTGTCATGCTGCTTAGGGGATAAGTTACGTTTACCCTGCAATATTTTGAAAGCAATCTTCTCTTTTTGTTCTGTTATGAAATCATAATAGCCCGTCATCGTTCCCGGTTTGTCCTTAAGAAGTTTAAGAAAAAATGCTTCTTTATCGGTTAACATGAGACGTAATTTATCTCCCTTGAAGACACCGACGCCATCCATCTGCAATAAGCCGTTTTTGTTTTTATTCAACACGGGTAAGAATACGTCTTGACCTTCTCCATAATATTGATCCAGCAATTGATGCGTATTTGTAAAGGGAGTATTTCCATCCTCCATGTTCTGTTTGACCATATCGGATAAAAAGAATGGAGGATTTCGTGCGATATCGGACACAATCTCACTTGCCTTTTGTTTGGTGATTAATACAGTTGCGTTATTGCTTACGAGCGGATCGCGAAGAAGGCTACTGGCAAGCTCTTGAATGCTTCTTCTTGCAAATTTTTCGCTAATGACGAACGTCCGCAATTGTCCAACCACGACTTGGGCATCCGATTGTGCCGCAAAGGGAATCCATACCCCTTTAAATGTTTTTGATTCGGCAGTAAATAACCGTAACCGCGTTTTCTTTTCATATGCGGCGTAAGAGGAGCTGCTCCTAAATGTATCTCCATCCATATCGTAGCCGATGCTATCCATAATTTTGATACGATCGATGATTTGTTCTTTTGCGCATCCGGAAATAAGGAAACAAAAGAAAAGAGTCGGAACATACATTTTCATTGACGGCTTATTCCTTTGCAACAGATTTTATTCGATATTGTAATCGTCATCGATGTCTTTATGCTTTCGAACTTGGTATTTTCTCTTGAATAGCGGACGTAAAAAGCTTGGTCGGCTCCAAGTATGGCTAAAGGAAAATCGTATCAAACTATCTGTAAAATCTTTGTAACGAAAAGGGAATAACGGAACAATGTACGGGGTGCCTAAAGATTTCAAACGCAGTAGATGCGTCAAAAGGATTACCGCGCCGATCATAATGCCTAAGCCGCCATAAGCACCTGCCAAGGCGATCATGGGAAATTTCAGGAAGCGAATGGTGTTGGACATTTTAAAACTTGGCGTTGCAAAGGCTCCCAGTGCGGAAAGAGAAACAATAATAATGAGTATATTGCTCGTTAAACCGGCTTGAACCGCTGCTTCCCCTATTACTACGCCGCCCACAATCCCGAGTGTTTGACCGACTTTTGTCGGCAGCCTGGCTCCAGCTTCGCCTAACAGCTGAACGGACATCTCCATCAAGAGTACCTCCAAGAAAGGCGGGAAGGGTACATTCGTTCTGGATTCAATAATCGGACCTAATAGGTTTTTAGGAACGACGGAGTAATGAAAGGTCATTATCGAAACATAAATGGGTGTTGCCAAAATGGAAAAGGCGACGCCTGCGAAACGAATAAAGCGAAAAAATGAACCCAAGACCCAAGGCAAATAGTAATCTTCGGGCGAGAAGAAAAAATCAAAAACTCTTGTAGGACCCGATATGACATAAGGCGATCCGCTGCTTATAATGGCCACTTGTCCGGAAAGAAGGCAATGTTTCATCCGATCGACACGCTCAGTTGACATAAATAGTGGGAATGGCGTATTGGAGTTGTCGGATATGATCTGGTCGAGCGTAGCCGTGTCGAAGATCACATCAAAATCTAAATCCATGAGCCTTTGTCTAACGGTATTTACGTGCTCCGGATTCGCGATCCCGTCGATATAGGCGATCACGACTCTTGTTTTGGAAAGAGAACCTTTTGTTTGTTCTTCAAATAACAGCTTCTCAGTAATTATTTCTTTACGCAATAAATTTAAATTGGTATCGAGATCTTCAACAAAAGCAACCTTCGGACCAATGACACTGTATTCGTTTTCGGACTCATTATTTTTCCGATAGCCCTTTTTCGTATCCGCAATGTTAACTAATAATCCCTCGTTAAGATTGGAATCCAATTGAATGTAGACGGAGCCTTTTGTCAAACCGAGTGAGATTTCTCCCAAATTGGAGGATGACTTTACACCTTCGATTGGTATAAGACATTGTAAGTCGAGTAAATTATGAAAATCAGTTGTTGAGCGTTGTATAAATTCAAGTAAATCATGGTGCAATTGTTCATGATTGATTACAGAATTGTAATAAGACAAATGAAGAGAGGTCTTATTTATTGTGATTTGAGATTGTATAAAATCATCCGACTTTGAAGCTTCTTTTAAGGCATCGTGAACATTTTTCAAAATGAAGATCCCATCCTTGCTTGATAGCGTAATTCACTGCATTATTTTTTTCCATTCGTGTCTTTTTATGCATGAATTGTTTCACCAGCGATTACGGCTCATGAAGCGATGTTTTCTCAGCAATTTATGTTTCGTAGGGGTCACCTCACGAAACGGAAATAATCGTACGTTAAGAAATGCGTTGCATACCGGATAGGGTACCCATTAGCTAGGGTGCCCTGATTCATGAAAAGGTGTGTTACTCCCGAGTTTTTCTAGTTTTACGATCCTCTTTCGAAGTTGAACATCATGATTCGCAAATGCCTCATGGATCAACAAAGGCAGAAGCTCCTGTTCGAATCATCAAAAAAATATATCGATCGAGGAATTCGAAAGATTTTGTCCAAATATTCGGAGGAAGCCGGTCTTATTCAAAACCTGTCTCCGCACAAGCTGCGACATTTTCTGTTGCACTTGGTGACAACGACGCTGGTATTACCCCTTGTAGAAGTTTTTCTCGGTCAACTCGAGCTTGTCCGCGATGTTCTTGACTTTAAAGAAGCCTTGCCGAAGATTCGCGATCCGCCCCTGGTGTTCGTCCAAATCGCCGTGCGCCATATTGATTCGGGCGACGTCCATGCCAGCTTCGATCAATCGTTTTAGCGTCGCCGCGGAATCGCACGCCGGTCCAAGCGTGCATACGATTTTCGTCTTTCGCATCGGACTTTCGCTCCTTTCCTTGGTTTGGATGCCAGCTTACGCTTCGTATAACGTTCCCTTTTCGGCATGATCATCCTCTCGATCGGCCCAAAAAAAAGAGCACCTGACCGGATTTCCATCCGATCAGGTGCTCTATGAGGCGACATCCACAGGGTCGATCTTAGGAGTATTTATGCCAGCCGACATGTCGGTGTCGAGAAGGCCCACATGCAAGGCTGCGACTTTGATATTTTGAGGATGCAGGTTCAAGCGCAGTTCGTTCGTCATGCCCCACGCACCAGCTTTTGCGGCCGTATAGGCGCCAAAAGTGCCATTGCTAAACCACGATAATACGGAAAAGATATTCAGAATCGTTCCTCCCCCATTCTTCGCGATCAAAGGCGCGAAAGCACGAATCATGGACAAGGTTCCGAAGACATTCGTTGTCAAACTCCAATTTAATATCGTCGAGATTACCGTCAAGCAAAGAAGCGCCCGTATACGAACCGGCATTGTTGATCAGAATGAGCAACATGGCGACACGTCTGTAACGATTCCCTTATCCAATCTTTAGTATGCCCTGAACAAGGAGCATAACTCCGGCAACGGTAGGCGAACGAAAACCTAATGGATTAGGATTTCGTTGCTTTTATTTTAGGGGTATACTTGAAATTAATGAAATCGAAAAATTCGAAGTTTGTCATAGAGAGGATTGATGGTAAGTGATTGCCAACACCGAGTGGTACCGCATATTCCTCCAAGCAGCCGATTCCTCTAATTTGACGAAGGCCGCCCAAAACCTCCATATGACGCAACCGTCCGTGAGCAATGCGATCAAGCAGCTCGAAGATACGCTCGGCGTTCGGCTGTTTGACCGGTTGCTAAGGGGGTTCAGCTGACGCCGGGAGGGCAGAACTTGTATCGGCATATCAGGCAGGCGTTCGAGGAGCTTGATTCGGGCGAGCGCAGCATGAGGGATCTCAAGCAATTCAAGGAAGGTCGGCTACGAATCGGCGCGAACGGAGCGATCATCAAAGATTGCCTTCTCTCATTGCTCGATCAGTTCCATGCCCAGTATCCTGGCATCCGGATTCAGTTGTCTTAGGATAAGACAAGCTTAATTTTGAAGAAGTTGAAGAAAGGTTCGTTCATCGAAGAGTGGTTCCAAGATCAGGGGTTGGATACGGAGTTCGATTTCGAACTGAACAGCCATGACATGATTGCCGAGTTTGCCGAGCGGGGGTACGGAGCGGCCTTTTTGCCGCGGGCATTTGTAGAATCCCGGTTGGAGGGAGGCTCGTTGATCGAGCTTCGTACCGAGGTTCCTTTCCCCGATCGGCAGATCGGAATCGCGGTTCGGAAGCAGGCGTCCCCGTCGCTTGCAGCCGAAGCGTTCCTAACGTTATTGCCTCCTTCATCGGGCTGATTGGCGTCTCCCGATTTGGGGTCCCGCCAATTTTAATGAAAATATACGTTAAGCCCTGAATCTCGTTCGGTTTAGTTATTTTTCTTACTCTAAGCTGAAGCGGTACAATCACACGTAAATCTAATTTCCGTTAAAAACCAGTGGTGGACTAGGAACCCGATAGAATGACTAGCGTTTGCTGTTCGTTCGTTGCACTGCCGGGATTCCAACAGTCCCAATTTCTTCGCGACCCATGGCGTGGTGCTGGCTTGTATCAACAATGTAGCAAGAATCGCAACGAATACGATGGCGGATAGGATGCGAGCTTCTCCGAGGCCGGTCACTATTCCGCCCTATTCACCACCCTACTCCCCGCGGCTCCACACACCTCCTCACTACCTGCAGTTCACTGCACGCATTGCCGCACAGAGCCGCACAGACGCATCCCCGCAGGTACGGTCCCGACAGCTTTTCGGCTCCAACCCGATTCCTTGAAAAAAATCATATGAGAATTTTGATAGAAATGAGCAGAATATTGAATTCGCATTCATTCCGACTGGGTGCATAATAAGGCATGTAAGCCATAAGCCAGATAAATAACATGTCAAATGGAGGTCTTCAACCATGAAGAAAAAGATCGTTTCCATTCTAGTCGCTGCGGCGATGGTCACCGTAGTAGGCTGCTCCAGCTCCGGCGGAACGACAACGAATACAAAACCAGGCGGCGGCACAACCCAGCCTGCTGGAGGAGCGGCGAAGCCGACGATCGGCGTAGCGATTTACAAATTCGACGACACGTTCATGACCGGCGTGCGCAACGCGATCTCCGCGGCGGCGGACGGCAAAGCGACGACAGATATCGTTGACAGCCAAAACTCCCAGCCGACCCAGAATGATAAGGTCGATCTGTTCATCACCAAGAAAGTGAACGCGCTGGCGATCAACCCGGTTGACCGTACGGCTGCAGGCGTCATCATCGATAAAGCGAAGAAAGCGAACATCCCGGTCGTCTTCTTCAACCGCGAGCCGCTGGCCGACGACATGAAGAAGTGGGATAAAGTATACTACGTCGGCGCCAAAGCCGAGCAATCCGGCACAATGGAGGGCGAACTCGTCGCCGACTACTTCAAGAAGCATCCGGAAGCGTTCAAAAGCAAAGACGGCGTTCTTCACTACGTCATGCTGAAAGGGGAGCCGGGTCACCAAGACGCCGAGCTGCGCACGAAGTTCTCCATTAAAGCGATTGAAGACGCGGGGATTAAAGTAGATAAGCTGGCGGAAGACACAGCGATGTGGGACCGCGTCAAAGGACAAGAAAAAATGGCTGCCTTCCTGGCATCGTTTGGAGACAAGATCGACGTCGTTCTGGCCAATAACGACGACATGGCGCTCGGCGCGATTGAAGCTCTGAAAGCGAAAGGCTACTTCAAGGACGGTAAATATATTCCGGTTGTTGGTGTGGACGCAACGGCTCCTGCCGTGAAAGCGCTCGAAGAAGGAACCATGCTCGGAACGGTACTGAACGACGCCAAGAACCAAGGCAAAGCGACGCTGAATATCGCGAGCGCGCTGGCTGCAGGCCAAACGCCTAGCAAAGATACTGTCGGCTTCGATATTACGGACGGCAAATACGTTTGGGTGCCTTACAAAAAAATTACGAAAGACAACGCAAAAGACGCTCAATAAGGCACGGCTATCAGACAAACGGCAAGTCTCGGGGGCGGGCGCGATCGACGCTCTCCCCCGGCTTGTTCTAAGGCAGGAAAAGGGGTGGACCCATGACTGACAATCCATTTTTGCTCGAAATGAACGGCATCTCGAAGGAATTTCCCGGCGTGAAGGCGCTGGACAAGGTCACGATCAAAGTACGGCCCGGCACCGTCCATGCCCTGATGGGCGAGAACGGCGCGGGTAAATCGACGCTGATGAAATGCCTGTTCGGCATCTACAAGCCAGACGAAGGCGAGATTATCCTGAACGGCAGTAAAGTCGAAATCAACAGCTCCAAAGACGCGCTGAACTACGGCGTATCCATGATTCATCAAGAGCTTCATCCGGTTCCTCACCGCAGCGTGATGGAGAACCTCTGGCTTGGCCGGTTTCCTCTGAAGGGCTTCGGGCCGTTTCAATTTATCGATCATAGCAAGATGTACAACGACACGAAACAGCTGTTCCAGCAGCTCGAAATCGACATCAATCCGCATACGACCGTAGGTACGCTGTCCGTATCGAAGGTGCAATCCCTGGAGATCGCCAAGGCGGTTTCGTTCCATTCGAAAGTTATCGTTATGGATGAGCCAACGTCTTCACTGACCGGCAACGAAGTGGAGCAGTTGTTTAAAATCATAAATGATTTGAAAAAGCAGGGCGTCGCCATCATTTATATTTCTCACAAAATGGAGGAAATCCTCCGCATTTCCGATGACGTAACCATCATGCGCGACGGCAAGCTGATCGGCACCTGGCCGGCGACCGAAATGACAACCGATATGATCATCGCCAAAATGGTCGGCCGGGACCTCAGCTCGCGCTTCCCGGACCGCTTCAACGTGCCTGGAGAGACGCTGATGAAGGTCGAAGGCCTCAGCTCGCCGCATCCGAAGTCGTTCCAGAATGTCTCCTTCGAGCTTCGCAAGGGCGAAGTGCTCGGCGTCGGCGGACTCGTGGGCGCACAACGAACGGAGCTCATTGAAGCGTTGTTCGGCCTCCGGGCCGTATCCGCCGGAACGATTACCATTCACGGCAAGACCGTTAAGATCAAATCACCGATCGATGCCAAGAAACAGCGCATGGCGCTGCTAACGGAAGAACGCCGCGTCACCGGCATTTTCCCTGTACTGTCCATTCAGGAGAATGCGCTGATCGCCAACCTGGACCGGTACGTGACGCCTTACGGCTTGCTCAATGAGAAGAAGGGCCGTGCCGAGGTCGCCCGCAGCGTAGAGAAGCTTCGGGTCAAAGCGCCGAACGTACACACGCAGATCAAGAACCTCTCCGGCGGCAACCAGCAGAAGGTGCTGCTCGCCAGATGGCTGCTGACCGAGCCGGAAATTTTGCTGCTCGACGAACCGACCCGAGGCATCGACGTTGGCGCGAAGTTCGAGATTTACTCGATCATCGCCGATCTCGCGAAGCAGGGCAAGAGCATCATCATGATCTCCTCGGAAATGCCCGAGCTGCTCGGCATGTCCGACCGGATCATGGTCATGTCCGAAGGGCGCCTGACCGGCATCGTAGACGGCAGCACGGCGACAGAGGAAGAAATCATGCGGCTTGCCGCCAATTAAGGTTTTGCTGCGCAAAACAAAAGCTTATGTTTACGAAGTGGCAAAACTTGGAGGAGGATCAAAACACCATGACAAATAAAAATATAGGCGGGTTTCTGACGAAGAACGCGATTTACATCGTGCTCGTCGTACTCGTCATCGGGATCGCGGTGAAGGATCCGCGCTTCCTGTCCATCGACATCCTGCGGGACATTCTGCTCCAATCGTCCACGCGCGCCATTATCGCATTGGGAGCCGCCTTCGTTCTGATCACGGGAGGAACGGACTTGTCTGCGGGTCGCGTCGTCGGTCTTACGGCGGTCATTTCCGCCTCCATGCTGCAGATTCTGGATTACCCGCGGCGCTTCTTCCCCGATATGCCGCACCTTCCGGTGTGGGTGCCGATCCTGATCGCGATTGCGGCGGGGCTTGTCGTCGGCTTGATCAACGGCATTATCGTGGCCAAATTCAGCGTTCCGCCTTTTATCGCGACTTTGGGCACCATGGTTATCGTCTACGGCGCGAACTCGATCTACTTTGACATGAAGCCGAACGAATCCCAGCCCATCGCGGGTCTGCGGCCGGATTTCACGAATATCGGTTCGGGATTCCTGAGCTTCGGCTCCAATATTTCCTATTCCATACCTTATATCGTCATCATCGCCGTCATTGTCGCCCTCATCGTATGGGTCGTGTTTAATAAAACCCGTCTAGGCAAAAACATGTACGCGATCGGCGGTAACGTGCAGGCTGCCGTCGTCTCCGGGATCAACGTAAAGAAGAACCTGATCTACATCTACTCCATCGCAGGCGCGTTGTACGGACTGGCAGGGGTGCTCGAGGCTTCCCGTACGGGCGGAGCGACGAACAACTACGGCAATATGTACGAGCTTGACGCGATTGCGGCCTGCGTGGTCGGTGGGGTGTCGACAGCCGGCGGGATCGGAACGGTGCCGGGGATTATGGCCGGGGTCCTGATCTTCGGCGTAATCAACTACGGCTTGACCTTCATTGGCGTGAGCCCTTACTGGCAATTGATTATCAAAGGGCTGATCATCGTGACCGCGGTCGCTTTCGACATCCGCAAATATTTGGCAAAGAAATAAGCCGGGCGAGTGCAAAAAAGAAAAGGGCAGGGGCCGCGGCCGGAGTGCGATTGCAAGGGATCGCTCCCGGCGGGCCTCTTTTTTGCTGCCGCGAGGGAGGAACGGTGATTTCGGGCGGGAGTTTCTCCCATGCTTTGCTTTTTTGTACAGACCGTGGTACAATGAAGTTACTTGATAAAAGCAACCGTAATTCACTTATTGAAAAGGGTTCATTTTATTAAAGAAGAACTTTTTTCAATATGTGAATTTTTTATTTTTAGAAAAGGATCATGTTAAATAACATTTTTGGAGGTCTCCCCATGCAAACAGGAACAGTTAAATGGTTCAACGCAGAGAAAGGTTTCGGATTCATCGAAGTTGAAGGCGGAAGCGACGTATTCGTGCATTTCAGCGCGATCGTAGGCGACGGCTATAAATCTCTTGACGAAGGCCAACGCGTTGAATTCAACGTCGTTCAAGGCAACCGCGGACCGCAAGCTGAGAACGTAGTTAAGCTGTAATTTCAGCTGAACAGACTGCTCTTAACGCTAGTTAAGGGCAGTTTTTTCGTTGGTTGATAAACGCGCTGGTCCTTGTAAGACAAGGAGGGCGCAGCCGTTTATCCTGTACGGATTCAGGCATACTATATTGAGGAGGGAAACCATGAATTATCGTAAGAAATCAATTGAGGAAACCCCGCTTGAGAATACGACAATCTGGTCCTGCACGAAGGAAGAATGCAACGGGTGGATGAGGGATAATTTCGCCTTTGAGTACCAGCCGACGTGCCCCCTGTGCTCATCTGCCATGCTCCGTGAAACGAAATTGCTGCCGCAGGTCGTCAATACGAAAGGTGATTCGAAGCTGAACAAGAGCTTTGTGCCACTTACGGACTAACGCCCGGTCTGAGCCTAAAAACCGCTGAACCGCATCGGCCATCCGACGGGTCAGCGGTTTTTTATGTTGATAAGAATTTATAAGTTTTCGTGGGCTTATAGCTTCGCATCAACCTTGATAAACGCGCTGGTCCTTGTAAGACAAGGACCAGCGCGTTTATCAAGGTGTGATCGGCGGATATCCGCCTTCAACGCCAAATCCCATCCTCGATGGGCGGCAGACCTTCCGCATCTTCATAAACAAAGACAAGGGCCTCATACGCAGACAACGGCGTGTAAACCGGCAGGGAATGCAGAGTAAACCGGAACGGCTCGTTCAATTCGTCGAAGTTCGCCGCCAGAGAAGCGAGGGCCGAGAGTTGCTCCTCGTCGATCTGAAGCAGTTTGCCGTGCACCTTCGATTCCCCTTCCGTCATGGCGGGAAAGCCCAAGCCTGTGTCATATAATCGTCCGTACACCCAAGCCTCGCTGCTGATCAGCTTCATGTTTCGGTAGAGCGGATTTTTGGAATAATTCAAAGCGACCACGCCGTAGGCAAAATAGTACAAGGGAAGTTCTCCTTTGACAGGGGGAAGGTGACGAAGCCGTATTAATCTCATCCACATCATAGGCTATAAATGTTAGGAAAGTATTAGAAATTTTGGCATGAAGCTAGCGCTTTCACGATTAAAAACGGAAAAGGACGGCGGAATGCCGTCCTATCATCCGGCAGCTAAGAAGCTTTATTTGTTTAAGCTAGCTGCATTCCAAGTATATTCCCGGACCTTGCGGCCGAGTTTGCCGGTAAGGACGAAGTCCAATCCAAATCTGCGCATCCAGAAGAACCCGTCGGTGTCGCCCAGTCCGATGCAGTAGAGAGGTGGATAGCTCTCGTGTCCGTGCTTCCCTCCAGTCCGGCCCTCCAGCTCGACCGCCAATCCCCGGGCAAGGCGCTGCGCCTGCGGGATGGCCTCCTTGCAGGTCATTCCGTCCGGCCGCCCGGTGCGCGAATCCGTGACCCGCGCGCAGTCGCCAAGCGCGTAGACGCCTTCCGCTCCGCTGACGCGGTAGCCTGGATCGACTACCAGTCTGCCGTCTTCATGGACTGTGAGACCGAGCTCCCGCACGAGCGGATTCGGCACCGTGCCGAGCGCCCAGACGCATACGCCTGCGCGAACCTCGATTCCGCTCCGGAGCTCGAGGCAACCGCGATCATCCGCATAGCGGACGGCCTTGTCGCCGTGCAGCACGCGAACGCCGAGCCGCGCCAGCTGCCGTTCCAGTCGCTGCGCCACGTGCGCCGGCACGTCCGGCAGCAGCCGGGGGCCTGCGCTGACGAGGCTGACCAGCGGCTCCGCGGGGGTCAGCCCCAGCGCGGCGGCCTCGCGGCGCAGACGCCCGGCCAGCTCCGCGGCGAGCTCGATGCCGGTGATGCCGGCACCGGCCACGGCGGCGTGCAGCGCCGGAGCGCCGTCCATCCTCGCCCGCTCGGCGCAGCGCGCCACCGCCTCGCGGAACGCTGCGGCGTCCTCCGTCCCGCGAAGCGTCAGGCCGCCGCTGCCCGGGGCCGGCTCCCGCGGAACGCTGCCGAGCGCCAGCACGAGCCGGTCGTACGCGAGCCGCTGCGGAGTGCCGGATACGTCCGTGTACGCGAGCAGCTGCTGCGCGGCATCAAGGCCGGTGAGCGTCCCGCGTACGATGCCGACATCGGCCCAGCCGAAGTCGCCCAGCGGTACGGCGAGCGGCATCGCATCGCGGCGGGCCTGAACGAGGCGAACTTTTTTGACATGCTGCGCGTCCTTATCCATCCAAACGATCCGCGCCCCGCCCGTTCCGCACAGCTCCTTCCGAAGATTCGCAACCGCGTGCAATCCGGCATAGCCGCCTCCGACCACGACAACCGTCCATGCTTTCATATCGATCATCTTCCATTAGCTGTGATACGAATACGACGATGGGGAAGGGACGATTGTGACAAAGGTTATTATCAGGAGCAGCCGCAGTCGGGGGGTTAACCAGATGTGTTGCAAAATAAAGACCAGCCCGTGATACGGGCTAGTCAGGCTGCGATGGTGCCGCTCTATTCCAATCGAAAACCGCGATTTTCGAGAAAGGGCCGCAAATGCGCGCGACCCGGCTGACGGTACTTGTCCGCGATTCCTTTGGACCAGTTGGTAATGGTACGGCCCTGCGTCCGCTCTTTGTAATAACGCTCCATAGCCTCGTCGTACTCGGCGACGCCCTGCCGGGACTGCTCCCGCTTGTAGCTGTTCTCGTGGTAGACCGTATGCTGCGGCAGACGCGGGCGGAGAGCATTCTCTTGATCGGGTACGCCGATGGTGAGGCCGAATACCGGGTAGACGAGCTCGGGAAGCTCCAGCAGCTCGCTGACCTCCTGCGGCTTGTTCCGGATACCGCCAATGTAGCAAATGCCGAGTCCGAGGGATTCCGCGGCGATTGCGGCATTTTGCGCGGCAAGGGCGGCATCGACCGTAGCTACGACGAAGCTCTCCGTATTCTGGTGAAACGTCTCGCCTTGCTGCTCGGTTGCCTCCTTCAATCGGCTCAGATCCGCACAGAAAACAAGGAACAGTCCGGTATGCTCGACGTAAGATTGATTGCCTGCGAGGCCGGCCAGCACCTGCCGCTTGCCGGGATCGGTTACGCCTATGATCGTGTAAGCTTGAACATTGCTGGAGGTGGAGGCGGCTTGCGCCGCGGAGATAATGGCCTCCGTCTGTTCCTCGGAGAGGGTGATGTCCTTGAACCGGCGGACGGACCGATGGTTTAACAGCAGCTCGATGACTTCATTCATGGATACGCTCTCCTTTGGTATGAACAATAAAAACCCCTGGCGTCAGGGGTCTCTATTCGGATGGTCGACAACGGATCTTAAGAGAAGCGGGCGTATATCCCTCGTCCCTGCTCTAAAATTCATTCTAGCCGACGCTAAGAAGCGAGTCAAATCGGTCGGAGGCTGTTATTTTGGGCTCAAATCGGCTATAATATTGGATTAGTTGGCCGAAAGGAGCGGTTTTGATGGCAGGAAGAAAAGAAGGCGAGCTCGATTTAACGCTGCTCGGAAACGAGAAGACGAAATATCCGATGACCTACGCGCCGGAAATGCTGGAATCGTTCGATAACAAGCATCCGTACCGCGATTATTTTGTCAAATTCAATTGCCCCGAATTTACGAGCCTGTGCCCGATCACGGGTCAGCCGGACTTCGCGACGATTTATATCAGCTATATTCCTGAAGTGAAGATGGTGGAGAGCAAATCGCTCAAGCTGTATTTGTTCAGCTTCCGCAATCACGGCGATTTCCATGAAGACTGCGTCAACATTATTATGAACGACCTCATCAAGCTGATGGATCCCCGCTATATTGAGGTGTGGGGCAAATTTACGCCGCGCGGCGGCATCTCGATCGACCCGTATTGCAATTACGGCAAGCCGGGGACGAAGTACGAGCAAATGGCCGAGCACCGGCTGATGAATCACGATCTGTATCCGGAAAAAGTGGACAACCGGTAGGTTTTCGCAGGGTTGGGGCTGCCATGTCGGGGCTATATAAGGAAGATTTGCGAGGACGCTTGGTTTAGCCGGGCGCCCGCCGGGGAAAACGGCGGGTGCCCGGCGTCTTTTTTTAAAATGCGCCGAATTGGAGCGGATCAGCCGATGATGAGCTTCTCCGCCGGGTAACGCAAATCCGGTTGCGGCTTGCTCGAGCGGAAAGACGAAAGAAAGAGCATCATGCCGATCCTTCCGATATACATCAGGAGGATGAGGGCGATTTTGCTGGCGGGGGTAAGCGTACCGGTGATCCCGGTAGACAGTCCGCAAGTGCCGAAGGCGGAGCTGGCCTCGAAAAGAATCGCGGCAAAGCTCGTCCCGAGCGGCTCCGCCATACAGATGAACCATACGCCTGCCAGCAGCAGTGCGAGTGCGGTGCTGAAAAAGGCGAAGCTTTTGATCACATCCTCTTGATGAAGGGATCTGCCGAACAGGCGCACCTCGCTGCCTCCGCGTACGAACGTGACGAGCATCATGACGATGACGGCGATCGTCGTCGTGCGGACCCCGCCTCCCATGCTAGAGGGGCTTGCGCCGATGAACATGAGGGTGGAGAGAACGAGCTTGCCGGCATCCGATAAGGCGGCAGGATCGAAGGTCGTGAGTCCGGCGCTCCTTGCCGTGACGGAGGCGAAGAGGGCATAGGACAGCTTGTGCTGCCAATCGAGCGTGGCGAAGAAGCTGCGGTTTTCCGTTAGCCAGATGCCGGCGGCCCCCGCGATAAGGAGCAGTCCGTAAGTGGCGGTCGTCACCTTGGTGTAGAGGGAAAAACGGAATTTTCCCCGTCCCCGCCCTACATATTCCCGCAGCTCCGCCAGCACAGGAAACCCGATCGCCCCCAGGACCATCAGCACCATGGATAAGCCTTGTACGAAGTAATCGTCCGCATAATTCTGAAGCGAATTGCCGAACAGATCGAAGCCGGCGTTCGTATAGGACGATACGGAATGGAAGAGTCCGTATCGGAACGCTTGGGAGAATGAGTCCGCATACCCCGCCGCATAGAAATAAACGCCGAACAGCAGCGTGCCCGCCCCCTCGAAGAGCAGGGTCATACCCAGGATCAGCTTCATAAGATGAACCAGCCCGGCCAGGTTGTTGCGGTTCTGATCGAACATGATGAGCTTTCTCTGGGATAAGCCGATCGGCTGTCCGAGGAGCAGCCAGTACAAGCTTCCCGCGACATGATGCCGATTCCGCCGAGCTGGAAGCCGATCATGAGAAGAGCGGTGCCGAAACCGTTGAATGTGTCCGCTGCCCCGACCGTCGTCAATCCGGTAACGCTGATGGCGCTTGCGGCGGTAAACAGGGCGTCGATGAACGACAGCCGGACGCCGGGGCGCAGGCTGACCGGCAGCATTAAAAGCCAGCCAAGGAGCACGATGGCGATCAAGTACGCCAGCATCATCCACCTTGCGCCGGATATTTTATGCGGAGCTTTACGCATGGGGGCACCTTCCGTTTCCAACGTCTTGTATTTCTCGAAAAGCACTTACGGGAGCCGGCTTGCCGAAGCGACGAGCGACTGCTTGTCCGAACTCCGGTTCATTCAAGCTCCCTCAGGCGATTGTAGCGCATTGCTGTCTATTATATACTAAAATATGGATGAGATCGATAAACGGCAGCTGATTCTATATGGTGGAGCAGGTGACAAGGTTGGAAGCATGGGGTGAGAAGATCGGACAAGGACGAACGGCGGATGTCTACGCGCTGGGGGAGGACCGCATCGTAAAGGTATTTCGTCAACCCCAGCTGCTGGAGTTTGAATGGACTGTGGCGGAATGTCTCGACGACAGCTCGGTTCCGCGGCCTAGAGTATACGGCAGGCAGGAACAGGATGGGATGCAGGGGATTGTGTATGAGCGGATTCAGGGGCCTACCATGATGGCGCAGCTCGCCGCACGGCCGGAGGAGGTCGAAGCGTTCGGCCGACTGCTCGCCCGGCTTCATGCGGAGTTGCACAAGGCGGGGGCGGGACGGCTTCCTTCGCATAAAGAGGTGCTGGCGCATGGGATCCGGCGTTCGCGGGCGCTGCTAACGGAGCATCGGGAACGTGCCGTGCTCCGCTTGCTGGAGAGTCTGCCGGAGGGGATGACCTTGTGCCATGGGGATTTTCACCCCGACAACGTCATGTACGGTCAGCAGGGACCGGTCGTCATCGACTGGATGACGGCTACCCGGGGGATGCCTGCGGCGGACGCCGCGCGGACCTTGATGCTGCTTCGCCATGCCGAGCTTCCGGAGGAGATGCCGGAGCCCGTGCAGCAGGCCGTGAAGGCGCTTCGAGCCCGGCTGCTGGGAGCTTACGAAGCGGAATATCTCCGCTTGAGCGGCGTATCGAAGGAGGAGCTTGCGAGCTGGGAGGCTCCGCTGATGGCCGCCCGATTGGGGGAGAGCGTACCGGAACGCGAGTGCGTCAGGCTTCTGGAGTTGATTGACGAGCGGTTAGGGTAAAGCTTGGGCAGCCCGCCGCCGATCTGATAGGAATCGGGACGCACGCCAAAAAAGACGAGCCAAAGGGTGTGAACGCCCCCTCTGTCCTCGCCTTTTCTCCCGCAAAATGGGATACAAGGTCTCTGGTGCCTGCAAATCGGCCGTTCCGGCCGGCTCCTGCGCCGTGCTACTCCGCAAAGCGGTCGGCTACGGAGCTTGCGCCGAACGACTGCGGCTTGATCCGGGCTTCGTAGCCGACGGACGTGACCCAGCCGCAGATTTCCTGAATCAATACCTTCGTATCGCCCTGCTGGCCGATGTCGATGTGGATCTCGAACGGCAGCGTCGACAGCAGGTCGTTCATGCCTTTTTTATTTAGAACCTCCACAAGCTCGAGGCTCATCTCCGTTTCGCGGTAGATGCGCGTGCGCAAATCAAACAGCGGCTTGCTTCGCTGTTTGCGATAGAAAAAACGGGCTCCCTTGCCGATTTGATGCATGATGACGGCGGTCACGAAGGTCGTGCTCTGCCGGGTCGTATGGGAGTCGGTGCCGATGACTAGCTTGTACTTGTCGTTGGAATTCTGGCGGACGATGGCATGCAAGTGATCAATCATGGTATCGATGGGAATCGTGCCCCAAGTCGGACTGACGAACAGCATTTGTACCAACTCCTTCGGAATGCGTTTGTGGTGTCTTTTTACTATTATACGCCAAAATGCATCCTTTTAGTTTTAAGTTTGGCAGCAAATGCTTTACATAAGATCAAGCCTTGCGCATGCGGACCCATTTCCAGAGCGCTCCCGGATCGGGCTCGATCCAGAAGCGGGTATGCCGCATCACGGCTTCCCGGGACAGCAGCATCGTGAGAGCTGCGGCTCCGCATGCGACGCCGACCGTCCACGGAAGCGTCGGCGTGAGCCGGTACAATCCCGCCTCAGCAAAGACTCGCAGCAGGAGGCCGTGCAGCAGGAACACGTACACCGTACGGGTGCCCCAATCGGTCATGCGGCTCCGGCGCTCCGTCATGAGCAGAAGGAACGCTCCCGAGGCTGCCAGCTCCAAGCCGTACACACCGAGCCGGTACAGGCCGGCGTACCATTCGCTGTGGTGAAGCTCGCTGTAGGTGCGGCTGCCGAGGAGCCAGTCGATCCGGATCGGCAGCCAGCCTTTCCAGGCCGAGAGCAGCAGCATGAATAGAACGGCGACGGCGATCTGGCGAAGCGCGGGCCTCGCGGCGGCGGCCCGAATCCGGTCGGCTTGCATGTAATAACCGATGAGAAAGAAGGGGAAATAAACGAACGTCCGGCTGAAGCTGAGCCAGTATCCGTCCGCCGGTACATACCCCGCGAGCAGGCCGAGCAGAACGGCTGCGAGAATCGGATGCTTCCAGGTCCGGAAGAGGAGCAGCAGCCCTTTCCAGCAGGCGTGGCTGAACAGAAACCAGAGCATCCAATAGGGCGCCCAGAACGAATACACATTGCCCTCCGTATGGAAGAAGAAATAATCCGAAGCGGAATAAATCGTTTGGAACAGCGCATATTGCAGCGCGATTCGTCCGATGACCGTCCATGGCTGGGGATGCTCGGCAAAGCTTCTGGAGAAATATCCGGTGATTAGGACGAACACCGGCATATGAAAGCTGAAGATGGTCAACATTACGGCTTTTGTTCCGGCGGAGGCCCCGTACGCAGGGAAGAGGGCGTTCGCCAGCACGACGAGGACAATCAAACAGAATCGGGTATTCAGGAGGAAGATGTCGTTCGGATGATGCTCGTTCATAAGGATTCCCCAGCTTTCTTGGTCGATCTGAAGCTGAGATCATTATAATCCCGCGGAGTGCGGAGGTAAGTGATTATTTTCACAATCGTATATTTATGAGGAGCGCCGCCTGTTCTTTAGGGGAGCGTTCCAAAGAACGCTGCGCTTCCGTGAAGATTTCCTTCAAGGTCATCCGTGCTTTCGATATCCTCATTACCAGGGTGGAAGGGCGAACATCTTTCAAGAGGGCGGCGGCTTGCCTGGCTTCACCTACGGGCCGACCGGTTAATGTCTTAAATATTTAAAAAATTCAGATAATTCTGTTCAAATACAGCGCTTTCATCATATAATAGGGATAATGGTAAGCGATTTATTGCCGATTGCCGAACCAAGAAGGGATGACGCTATGGAAGGTAGTTTTCCGGTCGGTTTGATGTTTGGAGTATTACTTAGTATTCCATTGTGGATATCCGCGATCGGTTGGATCCGGCTGGTGTACGCTGCCGTAGGCTTCCTGGCTCAACTGCAATTCGCCTGATGAGGACGGCGGATTCGAGAAAGAAGAAGATAAGGAATAGGCAGCCGTACTTTCCTAAGGAGCGTACGGTTTTATTGGTTGATAAGACTTTATAAATTTTGCAGCTTATAGCTTCGCATCAACCTTGATAAACGCGCTGGTCCTTGTAAGACAAGGACGGCGTAGCCGTTCAGACTGACGAGAAACCCGGATATGCTGGAAAAATGCTAAGGTATAGGTGGGGTATCCCCTGTAGGAGCGATAGCGTCCGCCTTTGTTATCGGAAAATTACCGCTGCAAAAGCGAATAAATTGAATATTTTCCGATAACAACAGCGGCCGGAAGGGGATACCCCACCGGTGTACCAAAGCAGATTTCTCTACTTCATGGGTTTCTCTACAGCCTGGACGGTGTAGCCGTTTATACTGGTGAAATAAAGGAAAAAATTGGGTGAAAGGCAGGAATTGACGCGTTCTTAATAGAAAAGGTTACATAGCAATGAACCTTCTGGCACTGGCGATGGGGAGGGGGAGGATGGAATGGAGCAGCTTCAAGGAACGTATTACATGCCGTTGGTATTGTTGTCAGTCCTCATCTCGATCTTTTCTTGTTACTGCGCACTCGAGCTGTACGATCGGATGCCCGGCCTATCCGGACGCTCGCGGGCGGCTTGGAGCATCTTCGGCTCCATGGCGATGGGCATCGGCATTTGGTCGATGCATTTCATCGGCTTATTGGCCTTTCATTTACCGTCGGAGGTAGGCTATGACCCACTGCTGCTCATCGTATCGCTTATGCTTCCGATGCTGGCGGCCTGGACGGTATTCCGTCTGGTAAAGGGGAAGCTCCTGAGTACCCTGCGTCTTGTTCCCGTCGGACTGTTCATGGGCACGGCGATCGCCGGAATGCATTATATAGTTATGGCCTCCTTGCGGTTTCACGGCACGATTCATTACAATCCGCTGCTGGTTACACTATCCGTGATCATTGCCTTCGTCGTATCGTTTGCGGCACTCAGTCTTGCTTCCTCGTACCCGGTAAGTCACCAGATCAGAGCTTCTTTATGGGCCAAGGTCTGCGCCTCCGTGCTGCTTGGCGCTGCAATGGCCGGGATGCATTATACGGGAATGCTGGCCGCCGAGTTTCGCCTCTACGGGCGTGAGGCAGCGGCGGGTCCCGGGGAGATCGGGCCGGATCGGATGCTGATGGCTTCCTGGATCGGGGCGGGAACACTTTTGCTGCTGCTTTTGATTGTCGTTAACCAGGCGCTGGAACGGAAATATGCCCTTCGTCTGGCCGAATTGAACAAGCGGCGTTATGATTCGATCTTCGAGCATAATCCCGATATGGTGTGTTTGTTCGATATCCGGGGACGGTTGATCCGGATTAATCCGGCGACGGAACGGATAACGGGATACCAAGCCGAAGCGTTCCTGAATAAGCCGTTCACCCGTTTCCTGAATCGGCGCGACACGCTGCGAATTCGCTACGGCTTCTCAAAGGCGCTGCAAGGGACGCCCCAGACGGTCGAATGCACGATCCGCCACAAGGACGGACAGCCCGTTCATCTCAGTACAACGATCGTCCCTCTGTCCGCCGGGGGGAGTGTGGTGGACATTTATACGATTTCCAAAGACATTACCACGCAGAAGCGGGCGGAACGGGAGCTGCTGCAGGCGAAGCGGGCGGCCGAAGAGGCGGCCAAGGTCAAGAGTGAGTTTCTTGCCATTATGAGTCATGAAATCCGCACCCCGCTGAACGGTGTGATCGGTATGGGGCAGCTGCTTCTGGAGACGGAGCTGAGCGACGAGCAGCGCAACTACGTGAGCATCATGAACAAGAGCGGTAAGGCGCTCTTATCCGTCATCAATGACGTCCTGGATCTCTCCAAGATGGAATCCGGCAAAATGCCGCTGGTCAGCGAGCCCTTCGATGTGAAGGAATGCGTCAGCGAGGTGCTTCACCTGTTCGGGCTGCAAGCTCAGCAGCGGGGCCTGCGAATGAATTGGAGCATCGATCCCGGCATGCCCGAGATCGTTGAAGGCGACGTGAACCGGCTGCGGCAGGTGCTTCTGAACCTGGTCAGCAATGCGGTTAAATTTACGGAGATCGGGGGGATCGACGTTACCGTCAGGAAACGAACTCAAGACGAAGGGGGGCTAATTATGGAATGCACGGTGGAAGATACGGGAATCGGTATACCGGAGGACGCGATTCCCCGCTTGTTTCAACCGTTCTATCAGCTTAGCGGCTCAGGCGCGCGCTGGGAAGGAGGAACGGGACTCGGTCTGGCTATTTGCAAGAAGCTGGTGGAGCTGATGGGCGGCGACATCCGAGTGGCATCCGTGCCCGGACAGGGCACCGCCTTTACGTTCACTGTCCGAATGGGCATATTGCATGACGTTCGGGCCGCCGTAAGATAATGAATACGTGGCGGCGTGTTCGCTGGAGAAAACGGCTTTTGCCGACAAAAATAAAAACCTCTTCATCCCGCCAGTTCCCGGCTAAGGAGATGAGAGGTTTTTTTTGCTGTTTCAATCGCAGATGGGAAGGTTAATGTCCCATTAAGGTGTATAGAAATTTTGCGTGTAATACAAATGCATCGGTCCGCCGAAGGCGACGCCGACACCGAGACGGGCATAGGGACTCAGCAGGTTCTTGCGGTGTCCTTCCGAGTTCATCCAGCCGTGATGGGCGAAGATCGCGCTCGTCTGGCCGGCGGCGATATTCTCGGCGGCCGCATGGTACCGGATTCCGTCGTTCTTCATTCGATCGAACGGCGTTTGTCCGCTCCGGTCCGTATGATCGAAGTAGGCATTGTCCGCCATATCCTGGCTATGTCCGCGGGCCGTACCTGCAGCGGCATCGTCCCATGCAAAAGCCGGCAGTCCCATCCGGGCTCGTCCCGCATTGGCCAGATCGAACGACTCACGTTCATAAGCGCGGGCAAGCTCGTCGCTGGCGGCGGGGTAGAAGGCGGCGAGCGCCTGCTCGGTAGATTTCTCGATCACCTGAATGCCGCTAATGGCGTTATTGCTGTACAGATCATAGAAGAAAGTGACGTACGCCTTGCCGAGATCATAGGTGCCGTATTCGTTCTTGCCGTAATTTTGCACGAAGCGGGTATTGCCTTTGACGAGGCCCGCGAGCGGATTGCCGTACAGCTTCAAGACTTCCTCCCGGGTCGAACGGTCGGTAAGTCCTTTGCCGGCGAATCCGGAAAGTCCGGAAGCGTACAAGCCGACGACTTGATCGTCACGGACGCCGATTTGCACATAATCGGCATAGCTTTGATTGTAGATGTACCACTGGAAGCCGTACTCGCTCGGATCTTTGCGTGCCGGATCCCCCAGCTTCGCGATGACGGAAGTGACCGGGTCGCCGATCGCGATGCCGCTGACGCTGGCGTCCGTATTCGCGGACGATAGTCCTGCGGCCGGTAAAGGGGCGAATGCCGTCAAGGCCGCCTGAACCGGAGGTTGAGGGTTAGCCGGAGGGGTCGGCACGGCATTACGGTTTACATCGGGTTCCCCGGAGGCTGCAACGGGTTGATGCGGCTTGCTCTTCAGGTTGCGTATGAACGTGACCGCTTCCGCCCGGGACAGGCGGTCCGAAGCTTGGTAACCGTCGACGGTGGCTGAGGTTTTCCCTTGGGACAGCTTCTGCTCGAGCAGGTACTTGACGGCGTCGATTACGCTGATGGAAGCTTGTTGCCCTGCGGAGGCGGCGATCAAACGGGCGACGAGCCCGCGGTTATATTGATTCGGATCGGCGCTGTGAAGCGTCGGCCAATGCTTGGAATCGGCATACCGGTAGTAGGGAGCGTACCAAGGCTCGGCTGACGACGCCGGAGTCAGTGCGCCGCCCGGATAGGCGCGGAGCAGCATGGCAAGGAATTCGGTCTCCGCGACCGTTTGGTCCGGCCGGAACGTATGGTCCTCATAGCCGTCGATCACTTTATTCTGGACGGCCCAGTTGATCGAGTCTTGGGCCCAGTGGTTTGCGGTATCGCTGAAACGGGGGGCTGCGGCGTCTGTGCCGGCAGCGTGAACGGACAACGTGCAAGAAAGGACTAAGGCGGCGGATAGACAGCGGGTTAACAACCAAGATGACTTCAAAACATCATTCCCCCTTCTCCCTAAAACGTTCGACACTATTCTACTATATGTGTCAGCAGTCGGGCTTGTCCAGTAGATTGTGATAAAGACAAAGTCCGTTCCGCTCGGGAATCGAATGGAATATTTGTCTGGCTGCCGCGATACATATAAAGTATGCCAAAAGTCCCCTGTGAGAGAGATCAATATGACCAAAACTAGATTTACCCCCATACGGGCCTTGCCAAGGAACGAAGCACCATGTATTCTTTTATGTAATATACATGTTCATATTAATAACATGTTATTTACACGAATCTACCAACGGAAATGGATCCAGCCAAAAAAGGGGGATGCAGCGTGATTCGATTCCATCGGGTGAACAAGCATTACGGGCTGTTCCACGTGCTCAAAAACATCGATCTGTCCATCGAAGAGAAAGAAGTCGTCGTCGTCATCGGCCCTTCCGGCTCAGGCAAGAGCACGCTGCTGCGCTGCATCAACCGCCTCGAGACGATCTCGGACGGGGAGCTTACGGTGGATAATGTCAAGATTCATGACAAATCCACCGACATCAACAAGCTGCGCAGGAACATCGGGATGGTATTCCAGCACTTCAACCTGTATCCGCATATGACGGTGCTGGATAACATCACGCTGGCCCCGATCAAGGCGCTGGGCGTTCCTAAGCGGGAAGCGGAAGAAACCGCGATGTCCTATTTGGACAAAGTCGGCATCCCGGACAAAGCCAAATCTTACCCGTCCCAATTGTCTGGCGGGCAGCAGCAGCGCGTCGCCATTGCCCGCGGGCTGGCGATGAAGCCGAGGATCATGCTGTTCGACGAGCCGACCTCCGCGCTCGATCCGGAGATGATCGGCGAGGTGCTGGACGTGATGCGGGATTTGGCTCATCAGGGAATGACCATGGTGGTCGTCACACATGAGATGGGCTTTGCCCGGGAAGTGGCCGATCGGGTCGTATTCATGGATCAAGGCCGGATCCTGGAGGAGTCGCAGCCGGCCGAGTTTTTCGCGAAGCCCAGGGAAGAGCGGGCGCAGCTGTTTCTCAGCCGCTTGCTTCAACATTAATTAACGGACCTAGAGAAAGGGGAAGATTTCATGAAGATGAAACGATGGATGACGACAGGCGCGATTTCGGTATTGGTGCTGGCGATGCTGGCGGCATGCGGAACCAAATCGGCCGAGCCCGGCAAGCAAGGGGGGGACGGAGCCAAGCCGGCGGACTCGAAGGCGGCGGCAGGGACGCTTGCGGCCATTAAGCAGCGCGGCAAGCTGGTGGCCGGCGTGAAGTACGATACGAAGCTGTTCGGCTTGAAGGATCCGGCTTCGGGCAAGGTGGAAGGCTTCGATATCGACATCGCCAAAGCGCTGGCCAAGAAAATTCTCGGCGACGAGAACAAGGTCGAACTGAAGGAAGTGACGTCCAAGACGCGCATTCCGATGCTGCAGAACGGCGAGATCGATCTCATTATCGCCACGATGACGATTACCGAGGATCGGAAGAAGGAAGTCGACTTCACCGACGTTTATTTCAAGGCGGGGCAATCGCTGCTGGTTAAGAAGGGCAGCGCCATCAAGTCGATCGCCGACCTGAAGAAGGGCACTAAGGTACTGGTGGCCAAGGGCTCCACCTCGGCGGACAATATCCGCGCCAAGGCCAAGGATGCGACGGTGCTTGAGTTCGAGAATTACCAGGATGCGTTCACGGCGCTGAAGGCCGGCCAAGGCGACGCGCTGACGACGGATAACGCCATTCTGTACGGCATGGTGAAGCAGGATCCGAACTTCCAGGTGGTCGGCGGCACGTTCACCGATGAGCCTTACGGCATCGCCATCAAGAAGGGGGACACGGAATTCGTGAACTACGTGAATACCTTCCTGAAGGATATGAAGTCGAGCGGCGAGTACGACAAAACCTATGAGAAATGGATCGGGGAGAAGCCTGCGCCTTAAGGCTTTAGCCGGACCTGCACGGGCAGGATGGGCCGCGGTACGCCGCCGCTCATCCTTTTCGCTTTTACAGTCGGATAGGGAGGGGGCTCGCTTCGCATGCTTCGTTTCGATATATTGTTCAAGCATTGGGATATGTACATGCTGGGCTTCGGGAACACCGTCAAGGTAAGTCTGATCGCCCTCGTCGCCAGCTTCATCCTCGGCACGATCGTCGCCGTCTTCCGGATCGCGCCGTGGCGGCCGCTGAACTGGATCGGAGCGGTCTATGTCGAGTTTATCCGTAACATTCCGCTGCTGCTTATCGCGCTGCTTTTTTTCCTTGGTTCGCCGGCAATGGGGCTTCCGCTGGATGGGTTCGAGGCGGGGACGATCGGTCTGTCCATTTATACGGCGTCGTTTATCGCCGAAGCGATCCGGGCGGGCATTCAGGCGGTACCGCGAGGACAGACGGAGGCGGCTCGTTCGTCGGGGCTTACGTACATGCAGACCATGCGCTACGTCGTTTTGCCCCAGGCGATGAAGATCGTGATCCCGCCGCTCGGCAATCAGTTCCTCAATCTGGTTAAAAATTCGTCGGTGCTCGGCGTGATCGCGGGACTCGATCTGATGTATTACGCCGACCTGGTATCGACGAAGACGTTCGTCACCTTCGATGTGTATATTTTCGTGGCGCTGTTTTATTTGGTTCTGACGATTCCGATCAGCTTCGGGGTCCGTTATTTGGAGAAGCGTCTGGCACACGGCCGGTGAGGCGAAGGGAGGAGAAAGATCGTGGATTTCGCGGGAGCTTATTCGCCGGAGAATCTCCGGTTCTTGATGCAGGGGCTTGCGGTAACGCTGAAGGTCGCCTTTATTTCCATTATTTTCAGTTTTATATTCGGCGCTTTCGTCGGCATTCTGCGGTTCGCCCGGATTCCCGTGCTTGCTGGAGTGCTGGTCATCGTTGTGGAAATCATCCGCAACCTGCCGCTGCTCTTGATTATTTTCTTCACCCGCTTCGCGCTGCCGGAGGTGGGGCTGAAGGTGTTCCAAAATCCGGAATATGCAGCGATCGTGGCGCTGACGGTGTTCGAGGCGGCGATGATTTCCGAAATTGTCCGCAGTGGGCTGCAGTCGATCGATAAAGGCCAAATGGAAGCGGCGCGCTCGTCCGGCCTGACCTACACACAGGCGCTGCGTTACGTCATCCTGCCGCAGGCGCTGCGCCGGATGGTTCCGCCGATGGTCAGCCAGTTCATCTCGCTGTTGAAGGATACCTCGCTGGCCACGGTTATCGTACTGGCCGAAATGATGCACAACGCCCAGATCATCGCCGGCAAGAACAGCAACTGGGCGATCCCGATTTTGGGGATGGCGGCCCTGGTCTATTTTGCGGTGAATTTCGTCCTCTCGCTTGTCGCGAAACGAATGGAAGCGCGGCATGTATGAGGAGAGCAAAGGGAACTTAGCAGGGAAAACGTGCAAAAAGGCACCGCAGCGTTAATCGCCCGGTGCCTTTGCTATCGCCGCTGCCTTTTATTCCGGCTCTCTGTCGCTGTCGCAGGCCTCGGAGACATCATTCGATACCGTTTCCTCCGCCAGCTTGTCGCCGAACTGATCCAAACGGCCCGGGCTGCTTGCCGGTCCGTCATTGTCCGGTTTGTTGTTTCTTCCCGTCATGCGAATCACCTCCCCGGTTAGCATGGCTTGAACAAGCGGAATGTATCCGTGGGCAGCCGGAAGAAAATGCCTCGGCCCGGAAGCGGAGACTGATAACCGATTCATGGAAGCATTTACGTGATCTTCATACGGCTGCTTGAGAACGCCTGCGGGTCTTTAACGCGCGCAGCTCAGGCAGGTTCGTTACGATAATGCCGGACAAGACCAAGGCGCTGCCGAGAATGGAGAGGAGCGATACCGTTTCCTTATACAACAGCACGCCCAGTCCCATGGCGATCACGGGTGAAATATAAAGCCAGGTCGAGGGAAATACCGCATTCGTCGCCTTTAGCAGCCAGGCATACAGGCTGTGACCAAGCATGGAGCCGACGATCATTAGATACAATAGCGATCCGAGAGCAGGGAGAGAGGTTATCGGGACGGCATGGATATCCTCGGTGAATAGGGATAAAAGGAAGAGCGCCGCCCCGCCGTACATCATCTGCATCGAATTAATGACAATCGGCGAGATGTCGTGAGTCCGGAGCATCACCTTCCGGGTATATAAACTGCCTGCCGCATAGCCGCATTCTCCGACTAAAACCAGAAGACAGCTCAGGAGCCAAATCGGGCTGCTCCCGACCACAAGCTTTGGAAGAATAAGCAGAAATACGCCGGAGAAACCGATCAGGCATCCGATAACGTCGCTGCATCTCGCTTTCATCCCTTTGCCTGCCATCTGCATCGTCAAAATCATCATGGGGCCGGTTGCGGACAGAATGGCGGCGATCCCGGAATCGATGTGCTGCTCCGCCCAATAAAGCGTTGCAAAATTGGAAAAGGTGCTTCCGAGTCCAATCAGCAGAAACTCTTTTTGCCAATGCAAGGAGAATCGGATTTTCTTACTCCACAGCATCCATAGGAATAGCAGCATTCCGGCCGAAAAGAACCTCGTGCCTGCTGAAAAAAACGGCGGCAGACCTGCATCCACGCCGATTTTGATGGACAGAAACGTTGTGCCGAAGATGGCGCACATGAGCAAATAATTGAATAGAACCATAGATTATCCTCCTTGTATACTATAATACATAGACAATAGAACAGATTTTTGAGAATAGAACAGAATAAATCCGGTAGCCTGCCAAAGGAGAAAATCATGAACGAAACCAGCAAGACGGATGCGGCAAGATCGGGGCAGCGGGCGCAGCTAGTGTACCGGTTCGTGTTGGAAGGGATTAACAGGGGGGAATGGACGGGACAAGACAAGCTGCCGTCCGTGCGTTCGATGGCTGAGCGTTTAAAGGTGCACGGTATTGAAGGCCTACCAAATGCTTAGGGACGAAGGGATCGTCGAAGTAAAATACAAAGCCGGTTATTATGTCAGCGGCGCGACCGGCAGGGGAGAAGCCGGTACGTTCGGGGACCAGCCTTGGGATTACCGCGGCCAAGAAGGTTTATGCCAACCGCAGCCGATTATCGGAAATTCAGCGTCTGCCTGTCCGGTATCGAATGTCGGAAGCATTGATCGACCCCGACCTGCTGCCTAATATGTATTTGTCAAACCATGTTAAACAAATATTTGACCTGTACCCCCGGGTGCTCAGCACCTATTCGACCGTCATGGGGGACCCCGAGCTAAGGGAAGCGATGGCCCGGTTTTTTACGCGGCAGCAGGGAATTGCCGTCAGCGCGGAGGAATTGATGATTACAACCGGCTCCCAGCAAGCCATTGATCTGGTATCCCGGTCTCTCCTCAAGCCCGGCGATACGGTACTGATCGAACGGCCGACATACAGTCCGGCGATCGACGTCTTTTTGAATCAAAATATTCGTCTGATTCCCATAGAGATTACCTCGGAGGGCTATGACCTTGCGCAAGTGGAGCAATTCATGAAGCAGGAGAAGCCGCGTCTGTTTTACATGAATCCCACATTCCATAACCCTACCGGCTTCACGGTACCGGCTTCTCAGCGCAAGCTGCTCGTTGAACTGGCGGAGCGGTATCAATGCATCCTCGTTGAAGATGACGTGTATCCATGATATGTACTTTTGGAATCCGCCGCCGCCGCCTCTATTTTTCTACGATACCGAAGGGTTTGTCATCTATATCCGCAGCTTTAGCAAATACGTGGCTCCAGGGCTGCGGATCTCGGTTCTGGCGGCACGGCCGTCGCTGATGAGCGGCATTACGCCGATCAAGGCGCTGTCGGACAATGGAACGCCTCTCTTGAACCAGAAAATATTCATGCATTATTTTTTCTCCAAACGGATACAAGAGCATATCGCCAAGCTGAGAATCGCCCTTCAGCTTCGCAAAGAGAAGATGGAAGACGTATAATTTTCCGATAACAACAGAGGCCGAAAGAGGATACCCTACCGGAGTACCAAAGCAGATTTCTCTATTTCATAGGTTTCTCTACAGCCTGGCGAGACCCCGTTCGGGTATCGAACGGGGTCTCGCTATGAGCTTCGGGGTTATGCCCGCCTGCGGTTCAAATGGATGAACGTGATGGCCAGCGCGCACACCAGCACAATCCCTTTGATGATGTCAAATGCATAGTAAGGCAAATTCAGCATCGTCAGTCCGTTCAGCAGCACGCCGATGAGCACGGCGCCGAAGAAGGTTCCGATGACGTTCGGCTTTCCTGCGCCAAGCACCGAGAAGCCGACGAAGACGGCGGCCACGGCTTCCATCAGCAGCGGCGAGCCGGCGTCGATTTGGCCCGAGCCTACGCGGGCGGCGAACAGGATGCCGCCGATGGCGGCGAAGATGCCGGACAGAAGATACGCGAACAGCCGCACGCGGTTGACCGAGATGCCGGAGAGGCGGGCCGCTTCCTGGTTGCCTCCGGTCACGTAAAGCTGGCGGCCCCAGCGGGTGTACGTCAGGAAGACGTGAACCAGCACGACGGCGATGATCATCAGAACGACCGGCACTGGTACGCCGAGCAGCTTGCCTTGGCCGATCCAGAGAAACTCCGGCGTGAATTTGCCCGGCGCCTTCGTCCCGTCCGTCATCTGCATGTTGTTGTAGATCGAGAAGCCTTTGGTGTACGTCTTGTGCACGCCGCCGATAATGTACATGACCGCCAGCGTGGCGAGCAGGTCCGGTATCCGGACACGGACGATCAGGAACGCGTTCAAGAGTCCGATCACCGCGCCGATCGCAAGCGGTACGAGGAGCACCACGATCAGCGGCTGCTGAAACCAGACCATCAAGGTGGCGGTGACGACGGTCGTAAGCGAAACCGTCGAGCCGACGGATAAGTCGAAGCCGTCTACGATTTGCGAGAACGTAACACCGATGGCGACGAACGTGACGATCGAGATGGAGCGGAGAATGTCCGCCATATTGTCATAGGACAGGAAATTCTCGTTCACGATCGAGAAGACGACGATGACGGCCGCGATAATGATCAGTGCTCCGTATTTATAAGAATAGTCCAATAGCTTGTCTTTCACTGCTTCTTAAGCCTCCCCGCTGCTGGCGTAGTACAAAATCTTCTCCTGCGTCGCTTCCTCCCGCGTCAATTCCTTGACGATCCGGCCGTAGCTCATCACGAGGATGCGGTCCGCGATGCCCAGAATTTCCGCGATTTCGCAGGATAAATACACAATTCCCTTGCCTTCCTGAGCGAGACGGCCGATCAGCCGGAAAATATCGCTCTTCGCACCGATATCGACGCCCTTCGTCGGCTCGTCGAACAGGTAGACCTGCGCATCCGTTGGCAGCCACTTGCCGACAGCGACCTTTTGTTGGTTGCCGCCGCTCAAGAACTTGACGAGCCGCTCGGGAAGCGCCGGCTGGATGCCGAGCTCGTCGATGCGCGCCCTGGCGTTGGCCGCTTCGCTTCGGCGGCTGACGAATCCGAACCGGCTGAGCCGCTGCAGCAGCGGGAGGGCCAGGTTCGCCTTGACTGATTGCTCGACGAGGATGCCCTGCTTGCGCCGCTCCTCGGGCACCAGCGCGAGTCCCGCGCGGACGGCGTCCGCGGGGCTGGCCAGCGCGAGCTTCCGCCCCCCGAGGCGCAGTTCGCCCGAATCGAGCGGGTCGGCGCCGAACAAGAGGCGCGACAGCTCGGTCTTGCCGGCGCCGACGAGGCCGACGACGCCGACGATCTCGCCGCGGCGGACCGTCAGGTCCACGCCGCGCACCTTCGTGCCCGCGGTCAATCCGCGGGCTTCCAGCAGCGTCTCACCGATGGAGGCGGGCGCCTTCGGGAATTCTTCCTCGAAGGTGCGCCCGAGCATCTCCTCGACGACGGCCTGCGCGCTTGTTTCCCGCGCATGCTTCGTAGAGACACGGCGCCCGTCGCGCATGACGGTCACCGTGTCGCTGATGCGAAACACCTCGCCGAGCCGATGCGAGATGAAGATGCAGCCGACGCCGTCGCTGCGCAGCCGCTCCATGATGCCGAACAGCTGCTCCGCTTCCTCATTGCTGAGCGGGGCGGTCGGCTCGTCGAAGATAATGAACTTCGCCTTCTGGGCCAGCGCTCTCGCAATCAGCACGAGCTGCTTCTGTGCGATGGACAGCTCCCCCGCCGGACGCCGGACGTCGATGCCCGTCATCCCGAGGCTCTGCAGCACGGCTGAGGCTTCCTTCTTCATCCGGCCGAGGCTGATCCAGCTCTTGCCGGCCGTAAGCTTGTCCAGCATGATGTTCTCCGCAACCGTGAGGGTAGGAACGAGGGCCGTGTCGACCTCCTGGTACACGCACTGGATGCCTTGGCTGATCGCATCAAGCGGTCGCGCGATCGATAAGGCCTGCCCATCGATGGCGATCGACCCTTCGTCGGCGAGGTAGGCGCCGGAGAGAATCTTCATCAGCGTGCTTTTCCCGGCGCCGTTCGCTCCGAGCAGCGCATGGATTTCGCCCCCGCGTACCTGCAGATCCACCTGCTGCAGCGCACGAACGCCTGGAAACGATTTGGATATCTCTTTCATTTGCAAAAGGGAAGCAGCGGTCGTCATGATCGCGGTCTCACGCTCCTTAAAGGGAAAATCCCACCGGCCGCATAAGCGTTAGGTGGGATCCGGGATAATCGTCCTTACTTCTTGGCTGCAGCTTGCTCAGCCTGCTTGAGCCAGTCGGTGTAGCCTTGCTGGCTTCCGCCCCAGCCTTTGACATGCTGAGAAAGCTGTGCCGTGGAGACTTGTTCCTTAGGCAGCTGGTCGCGGTCCACGAAGACCGGATCGAGTACGACCGTGTCAGGCGTTTGGTCGCCGTGCAGCTTCTGGTACAGGTAACGCACTTGGATGCGTCCGATGTCCTTCGGATCGACGGCTGCGGAGGCAACCCATGGATTCTTCGGATCCTGAATCATCTGCAGGTCCTCGTCGCTCATATCGATGCCGTATACTTTGATTTCCGTACGTCCCGCTTGCTGAATCGCGCGGGCGGCGCCTTTGGCGAATTCGTCCCATGCGGCCCAGACCGCGGTGATGTCGCCCTTGTTCGGGTACTTCTTCAGGATGGCTTCCATTTGCGATTGCGTATCGAGCGCCGTGTTCTGCGACGCAGCGCCGAATGCGGCGATTTCTTTAATGTCCTTATTCTTGTCCTGGAACGCCTTGTAGGCGATTTGGCGGCGCTCCATCGGAGCGAAGCCCGCTACCCAGATTTTGACGATGTTGCCTTTGCCCCCGCTGTCCTTCGCGAGCTTGTCCAGCGTCATTTCGGCCATCTTCTGGTCGCCTTGCTGCAATACCGGCACGCCAGGCACTTTGATGTCGGCGTCGAACGCGACGACCGGGATTTTCTTCTCAAGCGCCTTCTTCACGCCGGCTTCGAGCGCTTCCGCGTTGCCGTGGTCGATCAGAATGCCGTCGAACTTCTGGTTGATCGCCGCATCGAGGTTGGAGGACATCTTGGCGAGGTCTCCGTCTGTCGGGAATACGGTCACTTTACCGCCGAGCTTCTCGACCTGCTCTTTTACGCCGTCTATGTATTGAGCGGAAAAGGTGCCCAGGTTGATCTGCATGATGAGTGCGATTTTCTTGCCGGCCAGCGAGTTCGCACCGGCTGCGGCGTTATCGGCAGGTTTGCCGTTGTCAGGCGTTTGCGAGGCGGGCTTCGTACTTCCGCAAGCGATCAAGGAGATCGACAAGACGAAGACGAGCACGGCCATCAAGCTTTTTTTCCAATGACGCATAAAGTAATCCTCCCCCAATATGATTGTGTATAATTCCAATGGAATTACTCGGTGATCCATAGTTTAGCACCGACTAGAACGTTTGGTCAATAGGGAGAGGGCAATTTTATGGAAGGAAAACGATAAGTTTCGACAATTTATGACTAAGCCGCCATTGTACGACCGCGCCGGCGTGTAATGCCAGGGATTTCGCTGCTCCCGGTTCCGCCATCCTCGCGAAATCCGCCGGCTTACGAATCTTTCGCAATACCTCATCGTTACCAGATTAACAGGGGGCTGCCTATTGTTTTTTCTTATAGAATCGCAACGCGCAAAAGAGCCCCGCATCGGCAAGCCGTACCGACCGGGGGCGTACTTGTCCTGTCCGGAGGAACAGGGGTTAATGGAGGAGGAACGACATCGCGACAACCGCAACCGATACATAATGAAGCAAATCGAGCCAAGGCTTCTTGGGGCGTTGGGAAACGAGAAAGGTCATATAGACCGAGCGGACGATAATGAGAATCAGGGCGATCTGCACTATGGCAACCGGCATGACAATCCCTCCATAGATGAAATACGTGCTCTATCAGCATATGAGCGGTTTAGTGAATCATGCATTAAAATCGCAAATGGGCGGAGGCAGGTGCAACCTTACGGGGAATACTGCGTCTAGAGGGTAACTCAGGAAGGAGCAGCACATGATGAGTTGAAAGGTGGTTAGATAATGAAAAAGCAACGAATCGTAACGCTGATGGCGACAGCGGCGATTGTAAGCAGTTTGACCGCAGGCTCGGCATTTGCGTTCGAGGATGTGGATCAGGCCGACCAGAAGCAGCCGATTCAGGCGCTGCAGGACCGCGGCGTCGTCAGCGGAATGGACAGCCTGCATTTTATGCCCAGAGAAAAAATAACCTACGCCCAGAGCATGGTCATGCTTGTGAAGGGGCTGCAGCTTAATATCGACAGCCTGCAGTTTTTCAAGAAACCCGAGGCTTCCGATTATTTCACGCGGATATCTAATGACGCCTGGT
Organism: Paenibacillus gyeongsangnamensis; assembly: GCF_027533625.1. GTDB lineage: Bacteria > Bacillota > Bacilli > Paenibacillales > NBRC-103111 > Paenibacillus_G > Paenibacillus_G gyeongsangnamensis. The sequence continues at coordinate 331,708 of NZ_JAQAGZ010000005.1, forward strand.
ACGCCCAAGCGTTCGTGATCGCCCAACTGAACGGCCTCCCGATACCGAAGGATGTCGATCCGAACGGGACGATTACGCGGGAGCAGTTCGCGGATTTGCTCATTCACGCCTTGAATACGAAAGGCACGTTCCCGATCGTCAAGATGCTCGTGCTTCTTGCGGATAAGGATGAGATCGATCCGAATCTGAACGGAAGCGTGCAGGCGCTGATCCTTCATCAAATCGAGAAGCTCGGGGAGGATCGCAAGATTTATCCGAAGCGAGAGCTGACGCGGGGAGAAGCGGCGGTTTGGGTGTACAACACGATCCGGTTTCTGGAATCGCATAACGCCCTGGCGAACCCCGATTCGCAGGAGAACGTGACGATGACCGTAGAGCGGGTGAACGACGATGTGAATAAAATCATTCTCTCGCGCGGTCAGAAGCCGACGACGGGTTACGGCATTGATGTGCAAAGCATCCGCTTCGAGACCGACGGCACGGCCGTGATCTCGTACCGCACGTCCGACCCGGCTCCCGGCAGCATAAACGGCCAGATGATTACGGAGCCGAAGGCGGAAACTTATGTCAGCTCCAAATACAAGCCGGTGCTGGAGCAGGCCAAGGACAAATGAAGGAAACTGACTGAACCGGGTTTCCTTGAAAAGAAGGAGTCCGGTCAGGGTGCTGACGAGAAAGGGAAGCAGGGCCGCTTGAATTCCATCGAAACGATCCGCGGACAAGGGCTTCCGGTCTTTATCGACGGCCTGATTCCGAAGCTGTTCGCTCCGGCTCACCTGGAGAGCATGCCGGAGCAGGTCAAGCGGGCCAAAGAAATCGGCTACGGCACCAGTCCGGAAGGCGCAATGCGAACGCTGGAGGCGATGCGTGCGCGGCCCGACCGGAGGAGGGTGCTGGAGGAAGCCCGCATTCCGCTGCTGCTGGCGGCTGGGGAGCACGATCAGATCATCCCCGCGGACAAGACGTTCACGGCTCAAGGGCCGGACGTGAAGCGGCATACGCTGAAGGACAGCGGTCACATGAGCATGATGGAGGCTCCCGAGCAGCTGTCGGCGGTGATCCGGGACTTCGTGCAAGGAGTGTAATCCGGCCCATTTCCACGTGCGCAGACTAGCGGGTCTGCGCTCGTTTTTTTCTTCTGCGGCCCATTGACGGGGGATGAAGGGAGGCGTATACTGAATTCAAAAGTGAGTAATCACTCACTACCGACTCGAGCTTATTCCTCGAAGGAGGGATTCCCATGTCCATTGAAACGATTGAGAAAGACGTCTGCATCGTCGGAGGCGGGCCGGCCGGCATGATTCTCGGCATGCTGCTCGCGAAGGCGGGGAAAGAGGTCATCGTACTGGAGAGCCACGATAATTTCGACCGGGAGTACCGGGGAGAGGTGCTTCAGCCCCGTTTTCTTCAATTGATGGAACAAATCGGTCTGAGGGCGTACCTTGAATCGTTCCCTAGCTCGAAGTTGACATGCGGCGCGCTCTATTATAACGACAAGCGAAAAGGCGAGTTCAGCTTCAGCGGATTCTCGAAAGATATTCCTTATGCCCTGTGGATGCCCCAGCCGATCCTGCTTCAGGCGCTGTACGACAAAGCTGCGGAGCTTCCCGGGTTCTCCATGCGGTTTCATGCCCAGGTCAAAGAGCTGCTTCACGACGGCGATCGGATCGCGGGCGTAACGGCCGAAGGCGCGCAGGGACCCGTTCACGTCAAGGCCAAGGTCACGGTGGGGGCCGACGGCCGGTTCTCGGCGGTGCGCCGGCTGGGGGGCTTCGAGTTCGAATACGAGCATCATGCCGGGGACTTGATTTGGTTTACCGTACCGAAGCCGGAGCATTGGGGCGACGAGCTGCGGATACAGATTTCCGACGGTCATGGCTACATTATTTTGCCGAAATACCCGAATCACCTCCAAGTGGGAGTGGCCGTTCCCGTAGAGGAATGGAAAGAGATCCGCGAGCACGGCATTCAGCCATTCCGCGAGGAGCTGCTGGCGGCCAATCCGGCGTTTCGCGCGTTCGCCGAAGAGCTCAAGGATTTCAAGCCGTTCGTGCTGCTCCAGGTGAAGGATTTTCTGGTGAAGCGCTGGGCGAAGGACGGATGTCTGCTGATCGGGGACGCGGCTCACTGCGCATCTCCCGTAGGCGCGGTTGGAGTTTCGCTGTCCGTCACCACGGCGGTTATGGCAGCGGACGTCATTTACGATGCGCTGGAGGCAGGCGACGTTTCGGCGGAAAGATTGGACCGGGTTCAGGAGCAGAGAGAGGAAGAGATTCGGGCCATTCACAAAATCCAGGTCCGCGGAGCGAAGATGGTGTTTACTTCGACGCCGTTTATCCGTACGATCGCTCCGATCCTTCTCTCACTCGCCGCCAAGACGAAGCTGCTCCCCGCCATTCAGCGCAGAACGCTGCTGATGGCTCATCCGCTGCCGATCCATGAACGGTTCACCTTTAAGTAGATCGGCTGAAGAGGTACAATTAACCTAAGGATGGATAACGGGAGTGGAAGGCGGGTGCGGGCGGATGACGTCGGACGATAAGAATATACTTCGGGATGCAACTGCAGAAGAGGCTGCGATCGTATTTTATGACGGGACGTGCGGCTTGTGCAACCGGGTTGTACAGTTCATTATTCCCCGGGATCCGAGAGGCCGGTTCCGCTTCGCTGCGCTGCAGTCGGAGATCGGAAAGAAGATGCTGCGGGAGCGGGGGATGGATCCGGAAGCGCCGGATACGTTCGTTCTGCTGGAGGGGGATCGTCTGTATACGCGCTCGACCGCCGGGCTTCATGTTCTCCGCCGTCTCGGCGGCGCGTGGCCGCTGACTTACGCCTTGATTCTCGTACCAAGACCTTTCCGCGACGGTATGTATAACTTGATTGCGCGCAGCCGGTACCGCTGGTTCGGCCGGAGCGACGCCTGCATGCTGCCGGACCGGAGCGTCCGGCAGCGTTTTATCGAAGATTAGCCGGCGGCTGCGGAATCCGTAGTCTGTACGGGATCGTATTTGGCTTTCCGGCGCTGCATAGCCGAAGCAAGCATTTCGAATAATCCGAGAATAACGACCAGTCCGATCAGGGAGCTGAGCACGGCCAAGGTCAAATTCCACCATCCGGCCGGATGCGAGAAGTAAGGGATGAGCGCTACGGCGAGGATCGGCGGAGCGTTCAAATGATACCGGCGAATCATCGTAATCGTACAGGCTGCCGTCAGGAGGAACGCAAGGACTCCGGTGTGCGACAGGAAGAACAACGATCCGATCAGCGAGGCGGCTCCCGCGCCGGTCACCAGCTTCAGAAGCTCCTTCAGCTTGAAGGTACGGCTTAAGAACAAATAGGAGAAAGCACCCAGTGTGGGGAAAAACAGCGTCTTTAAGGCAGGTACGCTTAACGACAGCCAATAAATCAGCAACAGGTATAATACAATCGCTGCCGTTCGGATATCCATCATTGTCCTGGTTACCCCTCTTTTTTTATCTATTTAGTCGGGAACTGAATCGTTAACAGCCTGCATTATTCTACTATGCGGACTGCGCAGCGTCAATACTGCGTTAATCCCGTTTGCGGTATTGGCCCGGAGAAATGCCGACGTACCTTTTGAACATGCGGATGAAGTTGGAATAATCGTTGAAGCCCGACAGCTGGCATGCGTCGGTAACGTTATAATCTTCCTTCAGGAGCCGCTTGGCTTCGGCAATGCGTTTCAGTACGATATACTCGTGAATGGTGCTGCCGGTCGTTCTTTTGAACAGACGGCTCAAGTAATAACGGTTTACATAGAACAGCCGTTCGAGCGTTTCGAGCGATAAATCCTGATCCAGATGGTGATCGATATAATCGAGCACCGGCGCGAGCTTATGGTCGAGCTCCGGCTGGCAGGAAGCGGTGGGAGACAGGCTTTGGCGGTGCACTCGGTTGATCAGGACGAGCAGCTCCGTCATATAGGCCGTGAGCAGCAGCTCCGAGCCGTCCTCCTCATTTTTCGCAAGCTGCTCGATCCGGTGGAATAACGTCGTCGCCTCATCCAGCTGCTGGTGGTTGAAGGCGATTTTGTTGTGCTCGCCGAGAGGCCGGCGTACAAAGCAGTCCAGCAGCGGGTAAGGGGAGACGGCGGCGAGCGCTGCCGCAACGGCGGGATCGAAATGGATGACGATATTCTCGTATGGGGCGTCGGACCGGAACGTCGCTTTATGGAGCTCCCGGTTGTTCATAATGAGCAGATCTCCATACTCGAGCGGGTATACCTTTTTCTCTATCAAATAATGCACGTCCCCGGAGATGAAAAAATAAATCTCGTATTGATCGTGCAGATGAAACTCCATTTTTCTGGGCTTCTCCATCCGGCGATGGGAGTAATGAAAATAGCGGTTTTTCACGGAGATGTGCACCCTGTCCGCCCCCTTTGAATACAAAGTCAAAAAAAGCAATAAATTAATCAAATAACGCAATGAATGCGTTTTTATTATAAGGCATGATGAAGGTAATCTCTATAGGAAACTAGGTGAGCTTTATGAAACCATTAGGCGTTGCGGTTATTGGCTGCGGTGCGATTTCGGGCGTTCATTTGAAGGCCATCTCGGCTAATCCTTCGGCGCAGCTGCTTGCCGTCGTCGACATTGACGCCGCTTTGGCGGAGAAGACGGCACAGCAGTACGGCTCTTCGTATTATACGGATCATCACGAAATGCTGAAACGGGACGACATCGATGTCGTTCATATTTGCACCGGGCACTATCTGCATGCTCCGATGGCCGTAGATGCGCTCCGGGCAGGCAAGCATGTGCTCACGGAGAAGCCGATGGCGGAGAATAAAGCGGCCGCGCAGACGATACTGGATGCGGCTGAGGCGCATCCGGACGTGCAGCTCGGCGTCATTTTCCAGAACCGGTACAATCCGGCCTCCGTCATCATGAAGAAGTATGCGGAGTCGGAGGAACTCGGCAAGCTGATCTGTATGAAGGGCCTTGTTACCTGGTTCCGCGGTGCCGGCTATTACGCTACCGAGTGGAAAGGCAAGTGGGCCACGGAAGGCGGCGGCGTGCTGATCAACCAGGCGATACATACGCTGGATCTGCTGAGCTGGCTTGGCGGCGAGGTGGCTAGCGTGAAGGGCACCATCTCGACGGACTCGCTGGAAGGCGTAATTGAAGTGGAGGATACGGCGCATGCGCACCTCGTGTTTGAGAACGGGACAACGGCCATCTTCTACGCAACGAACGCTTACCGGACGAATTCGCCGGTTGAGGTGGAGATGATATTCGAGAAGGGCAAGCTGTACCTCCGCGGGGACATTCTCGTGCTGGAACAGAACGGGGCGCAGACGGTGCTGAGTGAACCGGTAGTGAACGACCTCGGGGAGAAATCGTACTGGGGCGTCAGCCACGGTGCTCAGATCGCAGATTTCTACGATCATATTCAAGCCGGAAAGCCGTTCTGGCTGAACGGTCCCGAAGGCTACAAAGCGTTCCGGCTCGTCATGGATATTTACGAATCGTCCCGGAAGGGCGAGCGCATCGTATACCAAGAGGCGGTGCCTGCGAAATAAGGCTAATCTATGGAAGCACCTTCGGGTGCTTTTTTCTTTTTCGTAACTAAATACGAATAACTGTTATCTAAATTAAATATAAAGATATATGGATTGGATAAAATCTTGGAGCGGGGGAACCTCAAATGAATCTGACGGATGGATACCATGCAAGCTCAGATTCGCAAACCATCACAACTTTTAGGGCATTAGTCGAAGCGATAATCCCGAATACGCCGATATCCGCCTCATATGGGCCAGAGCAATCCGCAGGAGCTTTGGAACTGGGCGTTCACGAGTATATGATCTGGGAATTGAATCACAGTCTTTCGCTTTTTGTGGGATACTATCTGGCCGAAATTCCTTTGGCCGCTTCAACCGCAATGCTGCTCAATGACGGCGCAGCTCAGTATATCGCATCAGGCAAAGCGCAGGATCCTCAATTTTTTGCAGTCTGGAGGGGAAGCTCGTTCGCGAGTCTCTCGCCCCGCGACCGAATTCGGGTATTGGCGATGTTGGAGCAGCTTGATGTTGATCTTGGTACCCTTCCTCCTCCGTACCGGAACGACGGCGGACTCATTACATTTATAGTCGATTTTCTGAACCGGGGGCCCATGTTCGGTTTTTATTCGGAATGGTCCGCATACGGGTCGACACGACTGAAAACGCCCACGGAACGAAGATTGGAATATTTTCCAATAAGCTGGAAGCAGGCGGGCTATCCGGGAGTGTCCAAGGGTTACCGCGCCCTCCGGGGTTTTTTGTTGAAGATTGATCGCAAAGATGGGGGGGCTTCCAATGGATGATGCGGATGTGATCGTAATCGGGTCCGGCGGCGGCGGAGCTGTTGCGGCCAAGGAACTCGGAGAGCTGGGTCTTAAAGTTTTGGTTCTGGAGGCAGGCCCGTGGTATGGGAACAGCAAATGGCCGAACCCTAACGCCGATCGCGGCGCGGAGTGGAGCTCCTCCCACGCCGATCTGGATGTGGGAATCTACAAAAAAATCTACAACTCCTATGAAAATAATATAAACGATGTGGGATCGGGCGCCTTCCGCTTCGGACCGGCCGACCGTCGGCGCCCGCCTTGGCATCGGGTTATGCGGCAGAGGGGCGATATTTGGCAGCTCGCCGGAGTCGGAGGAACGACACAGCATTACTGGTCGCAGTCGCCGCGCGCTTTTCCCATAGCCGTTGACAACGTTTGGCCAATCAGTTATCGGGAGCTGATCCCCTACTATGAGAAGGCCGAGGCTACGTTACCCGTTCAGTTTGCGCCAATGGCTCCGAAAGAAGAGCTGTTTTTCTACGGGGCCAAGAAAGCCGGGTGGTCGCTCATCCCGACGCTTGATGTCGTAACTCCAGGATATCGCCCGCATCCCAATGCGATTCTGCCGCCTAACGAGCATCTAATGGATCCGAATTATACGATGGATCAATTGCATGAGATGGAAGGATGCACGATGAGGGGACATTGCGTCAACGGTTGTACAACGGGTCCCTCCGTAGACAAAATCGCCAAACGGAGTACGCTTGTCAGTTACGTCCCCCTCGCGCTCAAAACCGGAAACGTCGCGATCCGTCCCAATTCCTTTGCGATCAAAATTTTGACGGGGCACGATCCGAAAGAAGGACTCCGCGCAACCGGAGTGCAGTTCCGGGATACGTGGACGGGGGAGATCGGAGAACTGAACGCCAAGGCTGTAGTCATGTCGGCCGGCTGCGTCGAATCGCCGCGTCTTTGGATGAATTCCGGGCTGCCCTACAACGAATGGGTGGGGAGAGGGCTGACGATTCATTATTTCGACTGGGTATCGGGCGTATTCGAAGAAAAGGACCTGATCGACATACTGGGCATTCCGACAGTAGATCCGTTCGTAGGCCCCACGTCCGGGGGGAGAGTCGATATCCCGGGGCTTGGCTCCACTCAGGTTTCCGGTCTGAGCCCGGGCTTGCATGCTTTTATTACTTACGGTTTCAGCGATGCGGGCTACAACGCCCTGAACCCGCCGGAGCCGGGGGCGCCCTGGGATATTCGCGGGCGGGTCGTCGGTCCCGAGCTAAAAGAACTGATGATGAACTATCGCCGAACGATGAGCATGCTGATACTTGCGGATGATGAAACGCTTTATCACAACAGGGTGACGGTCGATCCGCTGCTGAAAGACGAACACGGACCGGTTCCGGTCATTCATTACTCCCCAAGTAAGAAAACGTTGCAGCGGCGCGACCAATTAGCCAAACATTCAGCTGACATTCTGAAGCATGCCGGTGCCAAAACAATCATCCGATCGGATACTCCTGCCGGCTGGCTGCTCCATATCGAAAGCACGATGCGTATGGGATACGTTGTAGATACGAATTGCGAGGCATTTCAAGTCAAGCGTTTATATATCGCCGACAACAGCGTGCACTTTAACGGAATCGGAGGCCCCAATCCGACTCTTACGACCCAGGCATTGGCAACACGCACGGCGGAGAAGTTGGCCAATACTTATTTTAGTTAAAAAAGGTAAGGCAGGTTGGGAGTGAATACCCTTCCTGCCTTTTTTTGTTAGCCTTTTGAAACGGAATAGTAAAGCACTAAACCCGATAAGCCGACAATGAATAAAAAACCGATGATTTTCCACGCCATCCTGCTGCTCATCTTTCCGAACGTCCTACTCTTATATTGATATTCATAGCTGTTATAATCCCACAGCCACTGGGATTATATACCATAGAAATATGCACCATTTCAGTATGAATTGATCAGAAATTGGAAAATTTAATTGACAAAGAAGGAAAGGGGGTGAAAATTATGATTTTTAAAAAAATATTCCCTATACAACGAATAGAACAAAAACGGGATAAGCTTAAAGTTTTTACCGAGGTTATAACGGAAGATACAAATGAAGGGGAACTATCCGAGGATCTTGATCAAAATGAAGCCTGGATAAAACAGATGTTTTCCAATTGTTCCGATCTGATTGTAAGAAGGGTACATCTGTTCGGGTCGATTCCTTGCATGCTGGTATTCTTCCGGGAATTGGTCGACAGCAAACAATTGGATGAGGAATTATTGAAAACATTATTGATAAATAAGACGATAGAATCAAATGTCACCACCCGGATTATTGAACAGATGAAAAGTGAACTGCTTCCAATCGCGCGGACAAAAATCGTTAGTAATAAGAAAGAAACGGTTAAACAAATCATTAGGGGAGAAGTGGTTCTGTTTGTTGAATCTTCGAACCATGCTCTTTCCATAAGCATGAAAGAACAATTGCATCGTGAGCTGCAGGAACCCAATATGGAGTCGGTCATTCGCGGTCCGAAAGTCGGGTTTATTGAGGATATCGACATCAATATGGCATTAATCCGCCAGCAAATCAGAACGCCTCGGTTGAAGATGGAGCAGTTGCTGATCGGGGAGATTTCCCAAACCGTGGTCGTTGTCGCATATTTAGAGAATGTGGCTGCGCCCGAGGTGATCATGGAGGTAAGAAATCGTTTATCGCGAATCGATATGGATACCGTCCTGGAATCGGGTTACATTGAAGAAATGATCCGTGACGCGCCTTACTCGCCTTTTCCCGTCATCCAAATGACCGAACGTCCTGACTCCGTGTCGGCTTCGCTGCTTGAAGGGAAAGTTGCCATTCTGGTGGACGGAACTCCGATGGTGCTCGTCGCTCCCATTACTTTTTGGCATGCATTTCAAACGGTGGAGGATTATTATGCGAACTTTATTGTTTCTACATTTTTGCGGTGGCTTCGGTATCTTTTTACAGTCATAGCCTTAACCCTGCCATCCCTATTTATTGCTGTGAATACGTATCATCCGGAATTGATTCCCACCAGTTTGGTTTTGTCTCTTGCGGCGGCAAGGGAACCGGTTCCTTTTCCGGCATTGGTTGAAATCGTAATGATGGAGATTGCTTTCGAGGCGATACGCGAGGCGGGAATACGCCTTCCCAAACAAATCGGACAGACCATCAGCATCGTAGGGGTGCTTGTGATCGGACAAGCTGCCGTTCAGGCCGGCATCGTATCGGCGCCCATCGTCATTGTCGTATCTTTGACGGGAATCGCATCCTTCCTGGTTCCCAGTAACAATATGAGTCAAGCGATTCGTATTTTGCGATTTCCGCTCATGCTGTCTGCAGGCGTTTTCGGCTTATACGGTATTGGCGTCGCTATGATTGCTCTGCTGATTCATCTCGTAAACCTGCGTTCCTTCGGCGTGTATTATATGTCGCCGCTCGCTCCGTTTCAACCATCCGGAATATTGGACGTATTCGTAAGAGCTCCGTGGTGGGTTATCCATAAGCGTCAAAATCGTGTTCGCCCGAATCGGGAGCTGGAGAAGCAATGATCCGGATGAAATGGTGTAAATTAATAGCTTCTGTCCTCTGTCTCAGTTTAATTACAGGCTGTTGGGACCGGTCAGAGCTTAACGATATTGCGTTTGTACTCGCCGCAGGTATCGATCTTGCCGAGAATGGACAGGCAGAGGTTACGCTGCAAATCGCTCTTCCTACAGAAATGCCCAGTACTATGCAGGGTGGTAGGGGGGGGAAAAGAACGGTTTTGGTCGTCTCGGAAAAAGGAAGGGACGGTGCGGATATCTTGCACAAATTGCAGAAGCGTCTGTCCCGGCAAATCTTTTTTGGCCATAGGGCTGTGGTCATCATCGGTGAAAAATATGCCAGACATGGTATTGATCAGTTTTTAGATACATTGCTGCGTGCGCCCGGCAGCCGATATAACAGTTATTTTCTAACTGCAAATGGAACAACCGCCAAACAAGCGCTGCAAACGCAGTACATGCTGGAAGCCATACCGGCCATTGCTCTAAAAAAAATGCAATTAACCGGTCTCGGTTTGTCCGTCAAAATGGATGAATTTTTGGATGAGCTGTCCTCTTCCGGGAGGTCACCGGTAACTGGAGCCTTAAAAGCGTACAACAGCAAGAGTGAAGACGGGGTACTCAATATTGATGAAGTGGCCGTGTACCAAGAAAATAAGCTGGTCGGATTTCTAACGCCTAATGAAAAGAAGATATTAATCTGGCGGAGAGGGAAACTCGAAAGAAGCAAAATGACCGCGCAGGTTGAACCAAAAGTGAAAGGCTTTAAGGGAACTGTCGGCATTGAAATCATGAAAGCTAAAGCGGACTTGCGCACAAAGATAAATAATGGAATGCCCGAAGTGACGATTGTCTTCAAAGCCAAGGCAAAAGTATTGGAAAACGATACGAGGCTGGATTTGAGCAAAGGTAAAAATTTAAAACTCGTTCAAAGCAAATTTGCGGGTGAGATAGAAGGACTGATAAAAAGTACGCTAAAACACGCTCAAAAGCAGTTAAAGGCAGACATTTTCGGTATTGGGGAAGAGCTTCATATCCAGCACGCCTCTTATTGGAAGCAAAATAAGGATCAATGGAAAGACATCTACCCCGGGGTTCCGGTAACTGTCCAGATTGATGTCAAAATTCAACGTACCGGCCGAATCCAATCGCCTGTATACCCGAAAAAGTAGAGCCAATCAACCCAAAAAGGATGATAAAAATGAAAGTGAGCGGAATTCAAGCGTTCTGGATGATCACCATCATGGATATTGGCATGACGTTGCTGATGACGTTCACTCCCGGTTTGCAGGCTGCGAAGCAGGATGCTTGGGTCTCCCTTCTTGTTGCGGGAGGCATCGCATTGCTGATCGCTGTGATAACAACAAAGCTCGTGCTTCTTCATCCGGAGCAGACCTTCATCCAATTCAGTCAAACGATTATGGGAAAATGGCTCGGCAAGATCGTCGTCGTTGTCTATTTCGTCCAGTGGTATACCATCATTCCTATTGTTCTGCGCCAACTCACTGATCTGCTTCAGGTTCTGCTCCTTCCTAAAACTCCGAGCATATATATCATATTGGTTATGGTCCTAATCGTTATATATGTGACCTATTCCGGAGGGATTGATGGAATCGGACGGGTCAGCGAAATATTAGGCCCCCTGATTTTTTTGATGGTATTGCTGGTTCTGATCTCAAGCGTCCCTAACATACAATGGAAGCGTCTGATGCCCTTTTATGCGGATAGCGGAATGGCGGCTATTGTCAAGGGTTCGCTTCCTTCCGCATCTTATCTTGGACATGCGGTTGAATTCTTCATGATTTCACCGTTTCTTTTTACGCCCCGGAAGGGATCCCCCTATGTGATTTGGGCTGTGGCAATTGCCAGTTTTTTTGTACTTTTATCGATAATCATGGTCATTTTAACGGTAGGCGTCAATCTCTCCTCCAAAATGTGGTATCCATTTTTTGAAATGACAAAAAAGATCTCTATTTTCGGGTTTATTGAAAATTTGGATGCACTAGCCGTTGTCATTTGGATTGCCAGCGTATTCGTTAAATTGTCTATTTATTTATTTATTGCCAGTTACGGTACGGCTCAATTTTTGCAAGTCCAAAACTGGAAGAATATGATCTGGTTCATTGCCCCGGTGGTTACGGCATTTGCGTTTTTCCCCCAAAATGTTTCCGAGGCGACCGGCAATTATTTAAATAATTACTGGGTTCCATTCGTACTTCCTGTCAATATGATCGGGCTGCCCCTGTTGCTGCTGATCGTCGGGAAAATTCGGCAGAAGAACAGCGGATACTGAAAAATAAAGGACTAAGGCGGCTTCATTTCAGATGTTTATTTCCTTATTGCAGCAGCCGCAGTAACGACCAGCAAAGGAAGCAAATAAGCGAACGTGGCCCAAAACGGATGATTGACCGAGACTGCATAAATAGAGACCCAGCATTACCCGGACTCTCCGAATCACCCCAATTTCCCCAGTACGGAATTGATGCCAGGCCAGATTTACAGGCAGACAAGAAAGGCCCCGACTGCGTTCAGCAGCAGGGACTTCCGGTACGGCGGGGGATTATAATTTCTGTAAAAAATCATTCAGATGCTCTACATATTCCTTCGGCATCTTCGGATAGCTCTTGGCGTGGCCGGCGCCGGATGTTTTCCAGAACTCAAAACGGTCCTTGTGCTTCTCCCACATCGACTCGCTGTTCATGTACGGCATTGATGTGTCGTCCGTGCTGTGAATGAACAGCACCGGCCGCGGATAAATGCGGTCTACCGCGGATAACGCATCCACCTGGTCGGGATCGAATCCGGTCAGCCTGGGCAGGATTTCCAGAATCAACGGGGTAAACGGAATGTTCGGCAAATGCGACCAAACCGGCAAATTATCCTGGAGGTAATGCGTCAAATGATTGAACGGACTGTCCGCTATAACCCCGGTGACCGCAGGGTCCTCTGCTGCGGTCAGCAACGCAGTGGACGCGCCCATGGAATAGCCGACAAGCGCAAGCTTGCCGGGATGCTGAGCCATCATCCAATCGACGGCGGCGAGCAGGTCGAATTTCTCGTAGTAACCGACGGAAGTGAGATTTCCTCCGGATTCTCCTGCGTTGCGAAAATCGAACATCATCACATTGTAGCCGAGGTCCGTCATGTCTTTGGCGAGACGAAGGAGCTCGGATGATTTTTGGAGGCGGTTGTTGTCATAGCCGTGAGCGAGGATCAGGTTTGGCTTCGCCGGCGCTTCGGTTCCTTCCGCAGGCGGCTTGCCCGGAATGTACCAGCCTTTCAGGAGAATGCCTCCTTGGCGGCTTTGGAACTGTATGGATTCAAACGACATGCCGTAATGGTCCGGCGAATCGTCCAACGGCTTCGGTACGGGGTGAGTCAGCTTCCACCCGACATAGATCGAGATCCCGATGGAAGATGCCAGCAGGAATACGATGAGACTGCCGAGCGGCCAAATCCACCTGGCCCATGAACTGCGGCGCCGCGGAGCTCTTGTAATCGCAGGGGTTGCTCTCATAAGTACGCAACGTTCCTTTCTGTTTACGAAATGCGCCTTTTTCTAATGGCAATCCCCATTATACGATATCCTCCGGATGCCGCAACAGCGTTTTATTTCGGTCTATGCAGCCCGTAGGAGATGATTGCGGTTAACGCCAGCAGCGCTCCCGTCCACACAATCGAATGCAGCCGGGCGGCTGCTGGTACGAGAAGAACCAGGCTGGCCGCCGCATGCAGGCGGTACCTGACATTGGCTGCCGATCGGGATCTGAGACTTTCGGGAAGCGGATAAACGTACGACCAATCCGAATGGCGGTACGCTTTCTGAAGCTCCTTCAATTGGATCAGAATCAAGAACGAGAAGAGAACGAACAAGCCGGCTGCCGGCCATCTGCCTGGAACAACGGACAGAACCACGAAACCCGCTGCGGTTAACCGGACCGTCATGCCGAACCATTCGGAGCGCAGCCACACTCTGGTGTACAAGAACCGATACGTATCGGATGAACGGAACCGGTATCCGCTGATCCAGCGAAGAATCGGCTCGGGCGCATGGATGGAGCGGGCTCTTCCTTGACTGTCGGGCACATCGACGAAAAAGTTCAGCAGCCGGAAAATATTGGCCCGCTGGCGGGCTTCCATTGCGATCAAGTGGACCCATAGCAGGACGCGGCGATCCAAGAAGCGCATCAAGCCCAAATAAAGGAGCAAACCTGCCCCGGCGCAGATCAAACCGATGAGGGGGGATAGCGTCATTTGAGACCATGTCAGTCCAAGAGCAACCGCCCAACGGAGCGACAGCAGGAATCGTTGCGTGCGTGCGGCTTGCTGCAGCTCGCTCCAGCGGCCGTGAAGCAGTACTTTTTTGCCGAGCAGCAGTACGGCCAGCACTCTTAAGAAGTCTACGATGCCGCCGCCGGCTCCAAGCTTATACAGCGGCCATACGATCAGCCATGCCGCCAGGAGCAGCGCTCCTTGTATACCCAAGGAACGGGCTTCGGCTCTTCGCAGATATACCGGCATGCTGGATTCCAGCGGGAGCAGGTAGATCAGATCGGCCTCGCGCAGGTATGTGCGGATCGGACTGACGGCAAGCGCGGGAAGGAGCGCTATGGCGGCTGTGAAGAGCAAAGGAAACCCAGGGGGCACGTCGGTAAGAAAACGCCGGTAGCCGTACGTGCAGGCCAGCATGATCAAGGTAATGGCCAAAGAAGCGCTTTGCAGCGAGTAGCCGATGTAAGGCCGAAGCTCCCTGAAAAACTCCGCGGTTCGCTTCGACCAGAGGCGACGTAAATGCGATTCGCTTCGACTATGCCCCATCAGCGTGTTCCTTCCTCGGTGACGAGCCGGAAAAACGCATCGTCAAGCGACGCTCCCGGCAGCCCGGCGGCAGACTGGAGGGCTGCCGCTGTGCCGGACGCTCTAAGCTTTCCTTGGTGCAGCAGCAGGAACTGATCGGCATACCGTTCGACGGTCGCCAGAATATGCGAGCTGATCAGAATAGCCGAGCCGCTGTTTTTAACCTTGACCATCAGCTCCAGCAGAGATCGGATTCCGAGCGGATCGAGCCCGAGGAACGGTTCGTCAATAATATACAGCTCGGGCTGGACCAGGAAAGCGCTCATGATCATGACCTTTTGCTTCATCCCTTTGGAGAGATGGGAGGACAGCCGGTTGATATGGGGCGTCATTTGGAATTCCTCCAGCATGTCCGCAGACCGCCGCTCATACTCAGCCGAATCCAAGCCGTAGGCCATAGCGGCAAGCTCCAGATGCTCCTTTACCGTGAGCTCTTCATATAACAAGGGGCTTTCCGGAACATAAGCATACGTGCGGCGGTATTCGGTAGGATGCTCCTCGATTCGGCGTCCATTGAGGCGGATTTCACCCGCATGAGGCTGCATAATGCCAAGGATATGCTTAATCGTCGTGCTTTTGCCTGCGCCGTTGAGTCCGATCAGGCCTACCATTTCGCCGGGGTGCACACGGAAGGACAAGTTGTGCAGCACCGGCCGCTGCCGGCTGTAGCCTCCGGTCAGATGCTCAACCTCCAGAACGGGTTTCATGATTCGATCACCTCGGATTAACATTAGTTCCTTGCCATGGGCCAGGTATATTGAGAAGGGTTCATTCACACAATACAATCAATTATATAGAAGGAACCGCGTTTGGGAAAATAAGTCTCATTTGCAGGGTTGCAAAGGCCGTCGGAATATGATACATTATCTCTCGCTGCTTCAAAAACAACGAATTGACGGATTCTATCTTATGGGACGATCCCTGGTGACGGATGAAGAAATTCGCAGTTGCAAAGCGGCGAAGAAATATGGTATATTGATCCTCGCTGTCTGATGTAACAAATTGTCGATCTGGTCGTCAGGGCAATCCTCTGATTGGATAAAACAAGCAGTTGCAAAATGAGAAGCGATGTGGTACATTGTGAATCCGGCCGTGAGAACGGCACGGTGAAACGAAAGAAACGAATTGCTCTTTGAAAACTGAACAACGAGTGAGTGCAATAAGAGAATGAAAATTCTCGTCAGCATTAAGATTTGAGCTTAATCAGCTCTGTTCGATAAAGTTTTACCTTTATTGGAGAGTTTGATCCCCGGATTAAATTCGACGATGAAGCCTTTATTGGAGAGTTTGATCCTGGCTCAGGACGAACGCTGGCGGCGTGCCTAATACATGCAAGTCGAGCGGACCCTTCGGGGTTAGCGGCGGACGGGTGAGTAACACGTAGGCAACCTGCCTGTAAGACCGGGATAACTACCGGAAACGGTAGCTAAGACCGGATAGCTGGTTTCTCCGCATGGGGGAATCATGAAACACGGCGCAAGCTGTGGCTTACAGATGGGCCTGCGGCGCATTAGCTAGTTGGTGGGGTAACGGCTCACCAAGGCGACGATGCGTAGCCGACCTGAGAGGGTGATCGGCCACACTGGGACTGAGACACGGCCCAGACTCCTACGGGAGGCAGCAGTAGGGAATCTTCCGCAATGGACGCAAGTCTGACGGAGCAACGCCGCGTGAGTGATGAAGGGTTTCGGATCGTAAAGCTCTGTTG
>NZ_JAQAGZ010000050.1 GCF_027533625.1 Paenibacillus gyeongsangnamensis
ATTCGCGTATGTGAAAGAAGCAAGCCGATGAGCGCTAGACCAGAATGCGCGGTCAGCGTTTCCATCGACTGGTCCAGATTGAATCGTACGGGTTTCATCATTGCACCTCCGGGGTGAAGTTGAGAAAAACGAAGAGTTTCCCTCTTTTCTCCATTTTAAGCCACCGGACGTTCATATTCTATTGTTTTCATATATTCGCTTTCACGGATTCAGGAATAATCTGGATTTTTTAAAAGAAAAGTGTGCATTTCCCGTATAGACTGAGGCGGAAAGGTTTGATAGGATCAATTTATTGAAAACGCTGACATTTCAAACCTAATAAGGTTAACGGTTCTTTTTACAAATTTACAGGAGGTCTTCATTGATGGGAAACCGCTTAAATCATGTTGTCCCTATTTTGGCATCGACTGCTTTGTTCGCCAGTCTGACGGGCTGCGGATCCGCTCCAACTGCCTCGACAAAAGAAGATCCGAATGCAAAAATCACCTTAAAAGTGGCTTGGTGGGGGTCGCAGGACCGGAATGACCGCACTCAAAAAGTCATCCAAATGTTTGAAACGAAATACCCGAATATCCATATAGAAACGGAATACGCCGGCTTCAAAGACTATTGGACCAAAATGGCGACGGAGGCGGCCGGACAAAGTCTCCCGGATGTCATGCAAATGGACTACGCCTATCTTGGGGAATACACGTCCCGAAAATTAATTTCCCCTCTCGATTCTTACGTTCAATCCGGCGCATTGAATTTAAAGGATGCGGACGATGCTTATACCGTTGGCGGTAAAGTCAACAATCAGTTGTATGCGGTAAACCTGGGAGCAAACGCACCTGCCATAGCCATCGATCCGGGGGCATTCGAGAAAGCGGGTATCCCGATTCCGAAGGAAGGCTACACCTATGACGATATGATCAACCTGACGCGTCAGCTAAAATCGAAATCCGGAAACAGCAATTTCTTTCCGATTGACTGCAACGCAACCTCGGACTCTGGACTGGACTTCGGTTATTATTTAAGGCAAAGAGGTTCGACCTTATACAATAAAGACGGAAACGGATTGGGTTACTCCGACGATAAGCTACTGGTTGATTTCTTTACTCTTGATCAATCCCTTGTCAAAGAAGGTCTGATGGCTCCTCCACAGGTTTTAAAAGGAATTACAAGCGAGCCGGACACGCTCCTCGTAAAAGGAAATGCAGCCTTTCATCCATTCACCAGCAATTTGATTACCGCCTATTCGACCTATGCCAAGCGGCCGCTGCAATTAATTCCGTTCCCCGGCTTTTCGGGAGGACAAGAGGGAAATTACTTAAAACCGTCCCAATTCTTCTCCGTAGCCTCCAGCTCGAAGTATAAGGACGCGGCAGTGAAATTCATCGATTTCTTTACGAATGATCTAAACGCAAATGATATTCTGCTGGCGGAACGAGGGGTACCTATTTCGTCCAAGGTCCGTGAGCATATCATGCCGAAGCTGGATCAGGCTACCCAACAGCAATTTACGTATATCGAATATGTTCAAAAGCACTCTCGCCCGATCGATCCTCCTTCTCCCAAAGGGGCAAGCAATGTGTCGGATTTATTTAACAGAATCCAGGACTCGTTACTTTATGGTCAAATCTCTCCCGCGGATGCGGCCAAGCAGTTCCGAACGGAAGCCGCCTCGATATTGAGCGGCAATAAGTAAATCCATTAGCTAAACTATGAAAGCCATCTAAAATTATTAGATGGCTTGTTTTCTAAGGAGGAGTCTTTATGAGCAATCGTGTTATTTCGAAACCTTCGGTGTCAGGTGCGCACTTTCACAGATCATCCGTTTTCAAAAAAATGGTCGTTCGGGAGCTGGTGGGCCTTTCGTTTATTTCTCCCTGGCTGATTGGGTTCCTCGCTTTTATTATAGGCCCGATGATTGCCTCGCTGTACCTTTCCTTCACGAACTATGATATGCTCTCGAGTCCCGAGTGGGTCGGAACGAAGAACTATATTCGTATGTTTACCCAAGATCCGAGATATTGGATGTCTTTGAAGATCACATTTCTGTTCGTCTTGATAGCGGTTCCCCTAAAGCTGGCCTTTGCCCTGTTTATTGCCATGCTGTTTAATAGAAACCGGCGCGGGGTCGGCATCTACCGTACGGTCTACTACATTCCTTCCATTATCGGAGGCAGCGTAGCCGTGTCCGTGATGTGGAAGCAGTTGTTCGGTCTCCACGGAGCATTGAACAGCGGCTTGGCCCTGTTTGGAATTACGGGACAAGATTGGGTTACCAACCCCGATACGGCGTTGTGGACGCTAATAACGTTGGTGGTTTGGCAATTCGGTTCCCCGATGCTTATTTTTATGGCCGGATTGAAGCAAATCCCGCAAGAGCTTTACGAAGCGGCCGCCGTAGACGGCGCCAGACCGCTGTCCAAATTTTTCAGGATTACCCTTCCCATGCTCACGCCGGTTATTTTCTTCAATCTGGTCATGCAGATGATCGGCGGATTCATGAGCTTTACCCAAAGCTTCCTCGTAACGGGCGGTGGTCCACTCGATCGCACATTGTTCTATGCGGTTTATTTGTATCAGAAAGCCTTCACGAATTTTCAAATGGGCTATGCATCCGCCATGGCTTGGATTTTGCTTCTAATTATCGCTTTCTTGACGGCTTTAGTATTTAAATCCTCTTCGTTATGGGTCTACTATGAATCGGAAGGAGGGAAGTAAGCATGATCTTAACGGGCCGCCGGTTCATCTATCATGCCTTCGTTATTGCCTTTGGTCTTGTGATGATTTATCCGATCCTATGGACGCTAGCGAGCTCATTCAAACCGGAGTCGGAAATTTTCACCTATTCCGGCTCATTGATTCCATCGAGCCTGGAATGGAAAAACTATGTAAACGGTTGGGCCGGCTTCGGCGGTACGACCTTCGGCACGTTCTTCAGTAATTCCTTGATCATCACGGTGTTAGTACTGATAGGCACTTTAATATCCTCCAGTGTCGTAGCGTACGGATTTGCCCGTTTGCGGTTTTGGCTAAGGTCCTTCTTATTCGCTTGCTTGATGATTACTTTAATGCTGCCCAGCCAGGTGACCATGATCCCCCAATATATTCTTTTTCATGACCTGGGATGGGTCAATACCTTTTTGCCGCTGACCATACCGCATTTTATCGGGGGCAGCCCCTTCTTTATTTTTTTGCTGGTCCAATTTTTCCGCGGGATTCCGCGCGAATTGGATGAAGCGGCGGTGATCGACGGCTGTAACTCATACAGCATATTTTATCGAGTGGTTCTTCCGCTGACCAAGCCCGCTTTGGTTACGGTGGCCATCTTTTCCTTCATGTGGACCTGGGATGACTTCTTGGGACCGTTAATCTATTTGAACAATCCCAAGCTTTATACCGTTTCGCTGGGTCTTCGCATGTTCTCCGACCCTTCATCGCTCTCCCACTGGGGATATATGTTTGCGATGTCCGTCTTGTCGCTCCTTCCTCAATTTATTGTGTTCCTGTTTTTTCAGAAAAATATTGTGGAAGGGATTGCTACCACCGGTTTGAAGGGATAATCCAAAAATGGGGAACATTACTTGAACACCGTAAAACCGGTTGCCGCGGCAACCGGTTATTTTTATTTATGACAAATTTCCCTTGTGGGCTACGTTTCTTTAATTTGATTTATTGACCTGCAGCATAGTTTATTCTATTTCTTTATTCTAATTTGCAGGTCATCTCTTCAATTTATATCTTTTATTGCGACGGGTCTCTAGAATGAAACTACCGCATCTAACTAGGATGGACGGGTAAATCACACATAGAAGGGAGGCGCGATGCTATGGCTGAGCTCCATAAAGAAACCATGAGTCCCAACATGGCGACAAGGACTCCGTATACCATGTGGACCGTGGTAAGCAGGGACATCAAGCGAAATAAATACATTTATTTCATGGCCTTGCCTGTCATAGTATACTACTTACTGTTCCATTACGGACCGATGTACGGGCTGCAGATTGCTTTCAAGGACTTTAGCGTAGGTCGTGGCATCTGGGGAAGCCGCTGGGTCGGATTTCAACATTTTCAAGAGTTTTTCGGAAGCTATTATTTCTGGCGTTTGATACGTAATACGTTGCTTATCAACTTTTACGAATTGATCTTCGGGTTTCCGGCGCCGATCATATTGGCTCTCTTGTTAAATGAAATTCGCAGCAAACTATTCAAGCGAGCCGTACAGACCATTTCTTATTTGCCCCATTTTATTTCTATTGTCGTTATCGTTGGAATGCTGGTTGATTTCTTGGCCAGGGACGGTTTAGTGAATCAACTCCTGCATGTATTCGGAGTCGAATCGATAGCTTTCATGCGTGAGCCTCAATGGTTTCGGACGATTTACGTTTCTTCCGGCATATGGCAGGGGATAGGCTGGGGGTCGATTATTTATTTGGCAGCGATTTCAACGATTGACCCCACGCTTTACGAGGCTTCCAAAGTGGATGGGGCCGGACGCTTCAAACAGGCTTTGCATATTACCATTCCGGGAATCATGCCCACCATTATTATTTTATTCATTCTGAAAATGGGCTCCATGATGAGTGTCGGAAGCGAGAAGATCCTGCTGATGTACAACTCCTTGACCTACGAGTCGGCTGACGTGATCTCTACCTTCGTTTACCGTAAGGGGATTCTGGAAGCAAACTATGGATATACCACGGCAATCGGGTTGTTCAACTCCATCATCAGCTTTATTTTGCTGGTCATATCCAACTCAATAAGCAAACGGGTAAGTGAAACGAAGCTTTGGTAATGCGGGTTTCTTTGATACGCCAACGAAAGGAGGGGGAAGGGTGCTTTCCAAAACGACATGGGGAGAAAAGTTATTTGATGCGTTCAATATCGCATTCATGTTAATATTGTGCATTGTGACGTTGTATCCGTTTATGTACGTCCTGTTCGCTTCGCTTAGCGAGCCTTTGTCCATTGTTCAGCACCGCGGTTTGCTGCTGTGGCCTCAAGGTTTGAATTTGAAAGCGTATAAGGCTGTGTTTGATAATCCGATGATTCCCTCGGGCTATAGGAATACCTTATTTTATGTAGTCTTGGGAACGTCCATCAATATACTTATGACTTCGCTTGGGGCTTACGTGCTTTCCCGTCGAAACGTTCTATTCAAAAATGCGATCATGATCATGATTGTGATTACGATGTTTTTTCATGGCGGTCTTATTCCGTCCTACCTGCTGATCACAAAATTGGGGATGCTCAATACTCCCTGGGCGCTGATTATTCCGGGGGCCATTAGTACTTGGAACTTAATTATCATGCGAACGTCCTTTCAATCCATTCCGGCTAGCTTGGAAGAGTCAGCCAGAATAGATGGCGCGAACGATTTTGCCATTTGCTTTCGCATCATTCTTCCTCTTTCGCTGCCGGTCATAGCCGTCATGATCTTGTTCTATGCCGTAGGTCATTGGAACGCGTGGTTCGATGCGATGATCTATTTACGAAATCGTCAGCTCTTTCCACTTCAGCTGATCCTGAGGGAAATATTAATTACGAACAATACGGATACGATGACGACCAATGTGGGTTCGCTCGAAGCCATGTATCTGGCGGAAACGATCAAATACGCTACCATCATGGTCGCTACCATTCCCATACTCGTGCTGTATCCCTTTTTGCAAAAGTATTTTGTCAAGGGCGTTATGATTGGTGCCATTAAAGAATAATCGTATGATGGTACAAGGAGGCATTTCTATGGGAGAAAAAATGGCTAAGCGGTTAAGCGTCTTATTAGCCGGAGTACTAGCCTTGTCGACAGTCGGGGGCTGCTCCAAAGGGGAATCGGAAAGTAAGAGCCAGCAAGGGGGGAAGCTGACCTCTCTTACCTATTGGACGGAATTTCCTCCCCAATTCTCGGCAACGATGAAGAGCTATGGGGAAGTTGAGGCTTATAAAGAGCTGGAGAAAAGAACCGGCGTTCATGTGGAGTTCCAGCACCCGCCTAGCGGGCAGGTGACGGATAACTTTAATCTGATGCTTGCCTCCGGTCAGCTGCCGGACGTCATTTACTATGATTGGACATCCGTTCAAGGCGGGCCCCAAAAGGCAATTCAAGACGGAAAAATCGTTAAATTAAACGACTACATCGATAAATATGCGCCTAATTTCAAAAAAGTGCTGGACACGCACCCTGAATGGAAAAAGCAGATCGTTACGGAGGACGGAAGCATATACTCCATGCCTTTCATCCGCGGTGACAAGTATTTGCAATCGATTGACGGCATGGTTCTCCGCCAAGACTGGCTGGACAAACTGAATCTGCCGGTCCCTACTACGATCGACGAGTGGCATACTGTACTGCAAGCCTTCAAGGAAAAGGATCCGAACGGGAACGGCAAGAATGATGAAATCCCATTGCTCATCGATAAAGGCGGCATTGGCGGGAACCGGGCTTTCGTTGGAGCATGGGGAATTACAACCGATTTTTATCAAGTGAACGGAAAAGTGAAATTCGGCCCGATCCAGCCTGAATATAAGCAATTTCTTACTCTCATGAACCAATGGTATAAAGAAGGATTATTGGATAAAGATTTTGCTTCAACGGACGGCAAGTTAAAGGATGCCAAAGTCACCGGGAACCAGCTAGGAGCCACGAATATGGCTGTCGGTGGCGGCATCGGAAAATATACGGATTTGATGGCCGGCTCTAATCCGGGCTTCAAGCTTGTAGCCGCACCGAATCCCGTTCTCAAACCGGGGGACAAGCCGATTCTGGGTCATAGGGATAATGCCTATTTAGGTCTTGGGGCAGCCATCACGACGGCAAACAAAAATATTGTTGAAACGGTAAAATGGCTCGATTACGGGTACAGCGATGAGGGACATATGCTGTTTAACTTCGGCGTTGAAGGGACGAGCTATAAAATGGAGAACGGCTACCCTAAATACGCCGATGCCCTCATGAAAAGTCCTGACGGCTTGCCTGTGCAGCAGGCTCTGGCGAAGCATAATTTAGCCACCTGGAACGGTCCTTTCGTGCAGGACCGCCGTTACATCGAACAGTACGCGGGCAAGCCGGAGCAAAGACATGCTTTGGACATTTGGAGCCAGCCTTCCAATGAAAGACTTCTTCCGCGATTGACCTATACAGCGGAAGAGAGCGCAAAAAATTCTTCGGTCATGAGCGATATTAATACGTATCTTAACGAAATGTACAATAAATTTGTTATGGGTATTGAACCTCTGGATAATTTCGATAAATTCGTAAAGACCATTCAAGGAATGGGTATAGACGAAGCGGTCAAAATACGCCAGGCCGCGCTCGATAGATACAACAAATAAAATAAAGAGGGAGATGATCCGTTCATCTCCCTCGTTCCCTTATTCCAAGCCTATGGCTTGCCGAACCCCTTAACTATGCTAATATAATAATAATGAATCTGATGCAGATGACTAATCCTGAGCTGAAGGGATATCGAAATATTTGATCGGTTTTGTCAAACAGAATAGGGACCTCGGCCGCCTGAACCGAAGAAGCGTTTTTCTCAGATTATTATTCTCTTACCTATTGATCTTTCTGCTGCCGGTGACGATCGGCTCGGTATTGTATATAAAAATGGAGACGGTCTTGGAAGAAAACGTCAATCACTCGAATATGGCTATGCTGGATCAACTAAAAGAGATGATGGACAACCAGTTCAACGAGGTGGATCAACTCGCGAATCAGATCATGTCGGTTCCCAAGCTTCCTGTGTTATTGAACGCCCAAACCCTTGGATCTCAAGAGTTATACAACTTCCTCGAGCTGAGAACGGAATTGGAGCGCTATCGCAAGAGCCGGCTCATCTCGGATTTATATTTGTATTTTGCTGGTAGCGATACCATCCTTACGCCGAATCTAAGAACGGATTCCCGAACCTTTTTTAACAAGATCTATAGATCCAAAGAGATGAGTTACGAGAAGTGGAAGGAGCTCGTTCTGGGCGGGTTTCATTACAGAACATACTTCCCCTCGACGCCGATCATAACGGCCAGCGGGACGGAAAATATGATTAGCTACGTTACATCTCTTCCGCTGGGAGAAACGAAGGACCGGAAGGGCAGCCTTGTCTTTCTGATCAATGAAAATGAAGTTGCCAGGATGCTTGCCAATACAAAGCTAACGAAGGACAGCAGCGTATTCATAGTCAATCTTCAGCAGGAAATGATTGAAGGCCCCGGAACGAAGAGCGGGATTTTTAACGAATTGAAAAGCAAACTGGTGAAAAACAACGATATCTTCGCTATGCCTTATCATGGGGAAGAGTTTATCGTTTCCTATACAACGTCAAAACAGCTCGGGTGGAAGTATGTTTCCGTCACCCCGACCAAGCTATTTATGGAGCGCGTCCTTGCATTAAAATTATGGGGCGTCGTACTGCTTCTGATTTGCTTAACGGCCGGCATCGTAGGTTGTTATTTGCTGGCTTACCGCAATTACAGCCCGATAAGGGAGCTAGTCCATGCCGTCAAAGGAAAAAGCAAAGCCCAAACGCAAGTGCAGACGTTGAATGAATTCGATTACATCAAGCAAACCATCCAATTTACGTTGGATGAGGACAACCAGCTTCGCGGGTTTCTTAGTCAGCAAATTCCGATGATCCAAGCGAATTTTCTGATGCGTCTCCTAGGGGGATACGTTGAACGTTCCACGATTACCGAGCACTCGCTCGATTTTATGAATATCCGATTTGTATCGGATCAATTTGCCGTTGTCCTGCTCGAGATCTATGACTTGACCCAATTTACGGCGGAGGAGTCGGAACGGCAATGGGCACTCGCCCGGTTTATTATTGCAAATATCATGAGCGAGCTTGCGAACGCATCCCATTTGGGTTACACCCTTGAACTGAACAGGAACCGGATCGCTTTATTGTTCAACGTAAACGAGGCGAAAGACTGTAAAGCCGAAGAAGATCTCAAACAAATCGTCGAAGCCTTGAAACAGGTGGTGGAACATCGGTTTAAGATACTTCTTACCGTATCGGTCAGCAGCATGCATACGGGAGTGGAACGAGTCAGCGAATGTTATCGGGAAGCGTTGGATGCCCTGGATTATCAGATTGTTCTAGGGCTGGGCAAGATTCTATATTTTAACGAAATTCCATTGGGACAGCAGCATTATTACTATCCTATTGAGGTCGAGGTGCAGTTGATCAATTATGTGAAAAGCGCCGATACCGATCAAGTCTTAAGTCTCCTGGACCGTATTTATTCCATTAATTTCGAATCCCATCATATTTCCCCCGAGCTTGGGAAACGTCTTTTTTTCAATATTCAAAGCACGGTTTTAAAAATATTGAATTCAATGAATCTCAAGTTCGAGCACGGGATCGAAGATCGGTTGGATCCGATGAATGTTCTATCGAATTGTACGACGGCAGAGGAGATGCACCGAAGAACGAGCGATCTGTTCCGTGAATTATGCCATTACATCAAATCGGATAAAAGCGATCACAGCGAGCAGCTGCTGCAGGAAATCTGCGCGTACATTCAAGAGCATTTTGGAGACGGTCTGTTAAGTCTTACAAGCATAGCGGACCACAAGGGGATTACGTCTCAATATCTATCCAATTTTTTCAAAAAGCATCAGGGGCAAAATCTTTCCGATTATATCGCTCAAATTCGGCTGCAGCATGCGAAACGTTTCCTTAAGGATCCTTCCTTGCCGATCTCAGAGATCGCCGCTCTGGTCGGGTACGCGAGCGATATCGCTTTTATTCGTTTTTTTAAGAAATATGAAGGCATTACGCCCGGGAAATATCGTGAAACTATAAGGCTGTCCTGAATCGTCCAAGGCTCCGCGGCGCATCGAAAATGAAGCCATCTTTACGGCCCCGTTGGCGGGTCATTTAGGTAAAATATCCATATTGCAAGACTCACGGATAGGAACAGGATTTGCATTAAGGTGCGGAGAATCAATGCGTCCTCTGGACTCGTCGCAAGGCCATTCATAGCTATGTATAGATTGGCAGGGAACATGACAATCAGTAGAAGCGAGAGCCCGCCGGCTGCCCAAAGGACAGTGGGACGCCATAATAAACCTATTGCCCCGGCCAATTCCAGTACACCGGTGATCGTCACGATCAAACCGGGATAGGGCAAGATAGAAGGAACCCTACGGATGATCTCTGTTCGAAGGTAAACGAAGTGAACCGATCCGGTCAACATGAACATCGCCAAAGACCTCCAGGCTACCGATCATTGATCGGTAGCCTCCTGCATCTAAAGTAATTTTTATCGTTATGGCGGGCACTCAGGAATGTGTTTGGCGACCATTACCGAGGACGGAAAAATATACCGATATCTCCTTGCTCAGTTACTGTAAACCCATTCTGAAGGAGACATAACACTGCATCTTTTACAGGAGCCCCTATTTTTATAAATCTTCTACACGGGTTTGCACTTCCGAGTATTCGAAATTTGCCAATGTTAGCAAAATTCCTTTTGCTTCTAACTATAATCACTACATCTGGAAATCGGCTCATGACATCAACTCCTTTGTATTCAAGGGGATATCATATAATATTCCGTATCATTTGGTAAGTCTTGGGCCACCGATCCAGGGTTGAGTACAAATCGCGGCAGACCGCTGAACTCTTCGGCTTCGGGAACGGAATATGCGATGTGGCGATGAACGTGGAGGGAACGGCAGTTGAGAGAGCTGCTCAAAAGTCGCTTCTAACCGGTTTCCATGCCGCGTTCAGCGTGGGTACGCTGCTTGGCGCAATGGTCGGATCGGCTGCGATTAAGGCCGGTATCTCAGTCCCCGTCCACATGGCGCTTGCCGTAGCGGTTATCTTGCTGTCTGTTATATATTTATACCGGCTCGTACCCGCAGGCACCGGGAAGGAAACTGGTGGTGATTCGATTGATCCGCCAATGAGCGCCAGGGAACGCATGGCCATATGGAAAGAACGGCGTACGGTTCTGATCGGCATCATTGTGCTTGGAATGGCGTTTGCGGAAGGCTCTGCGAATGACTGGTTGCCGCTTGTTATGGTGGACGGCTACAAGATTACGCCAGCCATGGGTTCATTCGCTTTTGGCCTATTTGTAGCCGCAATGACTATTGGCCGTGCAGCAGGCGGCATGTTGCTCGACCGGTTCGGCAGAGTTGTCGTTCTGCGGGCATCCGCGCTTTTTGCGATTACAGGACTGCTTATAGTTATACTGGGCCAGAGTTACACGGTCGCAACTGTCGGGATTGTGTTTTGGGGACTTGGCGCGGCATTCGGCTTTCCGGTGGGGTTGTCCGCTGCGGGAGACGATCCACGCGGAGTAGCGGCAAGGGTAGGCGCTGTATCGACGGCCGGTTACCTCGCATTTCTTGTCGGTCCGCCTTTTTTGGGGATTATCGGCGAATCGGTCGGCCTGCTTCGTGCCCTGATTGTCGTGCTTATCGCTGTAACCGTTGCCGGCTTGCTGTCTCAAGCAGCGAAGCCCATTGGAAAGCAAACAACCAAGTCCAGGGGCCAGGAAAATCAATTTGATAGCTATTAACGGGTATGTTAGCGCAATAATGTTCAAGTAAGCAGGCGATGCGGCGGCCAGCTTAATCTTCGTTGAATTAACTGGCATGGTAGTTGAATAAAATAACCCGATTGAATCAATTATTATTTGAATTTTATTTACATGTAGGTGTTTGTCGATTCAAACCTGTTCATAAACTCATAACTTAACATTGAACAGGAGGTAATAAATAAGTATGGCGAACAATGATCAATTGCTTTGTCAAAGGTTTGCAAGAATTATCGGTGGCCAATCTGGTTTTGCCGGCGGGAAATGTGTAGCAACAATTTCACGAAACGAAATAAGAGAAACAATTTTAGGGAAAAAGTTTCGTGTCACATCTTCTTTCTCATTCGAATCAAAAAATAATAGGACTGGCAAAGCTTTGTGTTTAGGAAGAATAGCACTCCTACAAAGAGAAATTGAGCGGTTCATATCCGCCATTCGTAATCAGGGAATTAAAGTCTCGTCTATACACAACGAATGGATATTTGAAAATCCGCGTCTGATTTATGTCAACATAGAAACAGTTGAAAAACCGTTAGTTTTCGCAAGAAAGGTTAGGATGGCTCTAAATGTTATTTAAAAGTGATCAAGACTTACCTTCGGGTAGGTCTTTTTGTTGACGATTTTCTGTTGTGACGATTTAAACTATCGAAATAAGATAGCAATAAACTAAACCATGAGGCTACCGGGGGAACGGCAGCCATGCGTTGCGGGCAGGATAATGCAACAAAACGTTTGCTTTGTTTTCCATTTTCAGGATATAATAAAGCGAAGATCTGGTATGTGCGGCTGGCGTAAACGTGGAGAACCACAAGGGAGCACATATTTTCATATGCCGTACGTCTGGGCAAAGTATTTGATCAATGATCAAGTGCTTTTTTTATTTTTCTATAGACCCAAATTTGAAATCGGATATTGGATCGATACTCGTTATAGTGGAAATGTTTATATGACAGAAGCTATTCAAGGGATTACGTCATATGCTTTTAACGAGTTGAAGGCTCGTAGAATTGAGATACGCTGTGATTCGTTAATCTCTGTTGATGGAAATGGATTAAGAGATACGTGTATATATGCAAAAATTCTCAACTAACGGGTACTAAAGTAAAATGATTATGACAGGAGAAGGCGCCACGATGACCTGCTCCTTACCGTTGAAATAACTAGCATGGTAGCTGGAAGGGTTTTCCGACAATCGTGTTGAATTTTTTCATAAGTCTCTTCATGCATATCTGGATGTCTGTTTCTAATGGTAGATAAACAAGATACTCGAGAGGAGCTTCATGATGCAAATAATCGAAGTTCGAGAATATATCACGCCGCTGCGGAAAGCGACAGCTGTTTCAAAGATTCATAAAGGCTTCTCTTATGACGGAAAATACCTAGTTTACGAAGGCGGTGACAAACCGGCTTATGTACTGCGCACTGCGACTTTCAAGCAGACCGAACGCAAACGCCGGGAGTTTGAGGCAGTAGGCCGTATTCATGGCCTTGGCGTCCGAACCTCTGAGCCAGTTGCATTCGGCACGGTTGAAGCGCTTGGTATATGTTACATGGTTTTGCGTTATGTCGACGGGAGGACGCTTCCGAAAGGCTACCGCTCATGTTGGCTGATGAACAGTACAGCGTGGGCGTTGAAGCCGGGCGGGAACTGCTTATGATGCACGAAGTGGAAGCACCTGAGAATATGGAAGCTTGGTCAATGCGAAGGATTGCGAAGCACAACCGTCAATTGGCTGAATATTGCCGCTGTGGTGCCAAGCTGCCTGAGGAGGATGCGATTATTGCTTTTATCGATGGGCAATTACCGCTGCTAGAAGGTCGCCCAAACCGGTTTCAGCACGACGACTTTCATCCCGGCAATCTGCTCGTGCATGGCGGATCTTATGTGGCGGCAATTGATTTCAATCGTTACGACTGGGGAGACCCGTATCATGATTTTCTTAAAATCGCCTACTTCAGCCGCGAGGTCAGCATTCCGTTCTCGATCGGGCAAATCGACGGCTACTTTAATGGAATGATTCCGGAAAATTTTTGGAATCTGTATGCACTATATTCGACGCTGATTATGTTCGGAACCATCACTTGGACGCTTCAAGTCGTGCGCGACATTCTAAGACTTTATTTTCTCGTCCCTGGCTGTCGCTGCTTGAATTTCTGGGATCAGTCTACTACGGCGATTGGACCCAAGCGGCCCACAGCATCGACACCCCCGACACGAACAGCAGTAAATCCAGCACGTATTGGAAGGTAGCGACCTTCATGCGCTGCACCATCGCCTTGGCTACGAAGGTGCCGAGCGTAAGCGACGCGCCGACAATGATGCCTTGGATGACCATGCCGACCGGCAGGGCACCCAGCTCCCGGAAGGTGGCGATTTTGCTGAGGTAGATGGCGAGCGAGCTGGCGGCCTCCGTGGAGAGGAAAGCGCCCTTCACCAGTCCATACGCGGTAAAAGCCGGCACGCTGAGCGGTCCCGTGGACAGCACCAGACCGGTCAGGAAGCCGATGACCGCTCCGCAAATAGCGAGCTGCCATAAGCGGATGCGATACAATCTAGATTTGAACGCGTATCTCACTGGAATCATCAGCAGAAAAAACAATCCGAGCCCCGCATTGATCATCGTTACCGGAAGCTCGAGCAGCGTTCGGGCTCCCAGTGCGGCGGCAGGCACGCCTGTGAGCGAATAGGCGGCGAATGCGCGCCAGTTGATTTCGCGCCGCCAGGCGACGACTCTGGCGACATTCGCCATCACGGCGGCGACCGCCATGATGGGCACGG
Organism: Paenibacillus gyeongsangnamensis; assembly: GCF_027533625.1. Lineage (GTDB taxonomy): Bacteria > Bacillota > Bacilli > Paenibacillales > NBRC-103111 > Paenibacillus_G > Paenibacillus_G gyeongsangnamensis. The sequence goes on from NZ_JAQAGZ010000050.1 coordinate 14,318, forward strand.
CTTGCTTTGGGCCAAAGGCCAGGACGAGCACCGGCAGCAGCATAATCGATGAGCCTGTGCCGATGATGCCGCTGACGACCCCGGCTGCCAGTCCGACGAGCAGGACTAATACATACGCTTCCATATTATTTAACACTCCTATGTATGATCTAAGAAGAGGCAAGCGACTTCATTTTCGTGGAGGTGTAATGTGGCTCCTCATCTCCCTGTGCCAGAACCAGTTTACTATAAAATCGGTCATCGCACATCAATTGCTCATGTGTGCCCGACTCCATCGGGAAATAGAATACGGAACAAATTCTGTACATTAAGTCTATAATCTATGGCTTACTTGTCGGAGTTACCTTTTACATAATCGAAAAGAGTGGACTGGCAGTTAAGCAGGTGTCTATACTACTCGGTATGAACAAGAGTTCAATATAAACAAACGACGGCAGTCGGCTAGACGATCCGGCTGCCGTTTCGTTGAAGTAAACGGGCAGTTTAACTCAATACTGTGTTATAATTTGCGATACTTTTTCCCGGTAACTATTTGCGGATCTAAGTTTTTTTGGGATCCGCTTTTTTACCATTTATGTGTTGGTGAGTGTAGTGGCGGGTTTGGCATTCCTTTTTCATTGTAAAAAATTACAAAAGTGCTTGATCATTACGTTACGTAATGGTTTATAGTGAAGATACCGGTAAACGCTAGCGACCAAGAAAGGGGATGATCATGAAACGGCAGTGGAAAGTTGGAGAGCTTGCGAAAATGGCAGGAATCACGATTCGAACCTTGCGTTTTTACGATCAGATCGGCTTGTTTTCGCCTTCCGGATATTCGCCATCAGGATATAGACTCTACACCGAAAAGGACATTTCGCGCTTGCAGCAAATCTTGTCCTTAAAGGAGTTAGGGCTATCGCTGGAACAAATAAAAGTTGTTATGTCTGGAGACCAACTCAGCCTGCTGGACATTGTTACCCTTCAAATTGACCGCCTGAAAGAAAATATCCGCATGCAGCAGAAACTATTGCACGAGCTCGAAAATGTATCGAGTCGGATGCAAAGGAACGAATCGTTAACCGTAGAGCATTTCATGAATATCATGTGGACGATGAGAATGAATCATGAGAAATTTTTCGCAGAGAGGAAATCGAGCATGGATCTCCATCTCGACCGACTCGGTGAATATTTAGACGAACATCCGGAAGAACCCGGATAAGGAGGATTCGACGATGAGTGAAAGATCTGCTAAGCATTCCACATTTGTTATCGAAAAGAATTATAAACATTCCCCTACCCGCGTATACGCTGCATGGGCAGGCCAGGCTGCCAAAGCCAGTTGGTTTCCTAAAGCCGACGAGTTCGACTTCCGTGTCGGCGGACGCGAATTCAATCGTGGTGGTCCTCCCGGGGGGCCGGTTTTCACATTCGATGCCTGCTATCAGGAGATCGTTCAGGATAGACGAATTGTGTATTCATACACACTAGACATGGATGACAAGAGGATGTCTGTCTCCGTAACGACAGTGGAATTCGAGTCTGTTGACGGTGATACGCGCTTAATCTATACCGAGCAGGGCGTTTTTCTGGACGGTCTCGATACACCTGAACAGCGTGAGCACGGAACGAAGGAGTTGCTCGATCGGCTCGGCAAGGCTCTGGACGGCCAATGAAAAATGCCGCGTTTGAATCGAATATTCGGGCCGGTTTGAAGGAATGGATTGGTCTTGCCGTACTTTCGTTGCCTGCTCTACTCGTTTCGGTGGACTTGTCCATCATGATTCTCGCGCTGCCCCACATCAGCGTTGCCCTTGGCGCGGATAGCACTGGGCAACTATGGATCATGGACATCTATGGCTTTATGCTCTCGGGGTTTCTAATCACGATGGGCACGCTCGGAGATCGGCTCGGCCGTCGTAAGTTACTGATGATCGGTGCAGTGGCCTTTGGTATGGCGTCATTGTTAGCTTCGTTTTCCAACACCGCCGGAATGCTGATTGCTGCCAGGGCACTGCTCGGGATTGCCGGTGCAACGGTATCGCCTTCAACCTTGGCGCTGATCAGCAACATGTTCCGTGATCATAAGCAACGTTCCCTCGCCATTGGCATATGGTTCATGTGCTCCATGGGAGGAATGGCGCTTGGCCCGGTAGTCGGAGGGACGATGCTGGAGCATTTCCCATGGAGGGCGATTTTCCTACTAGGCGTTCCGGTCATGTCGCTGCTGTTGGCGACTGCGCCTTATCTTCTACCTGAATATCGGGACCCTGCATCCGGCCGCTTGGATATACCTAGCGTCGTGCTGTCGCTGTGTGCTATTCTACCGGCAATATACGGCCTTAAGGAAATCGCTAAGCAGGGTTTGCAGACCATTCCGCTCATTGCCGTTGCGGCTGGTGCCACCTTCGGGACAATCTTCGTAAGACGGCAGCAACGCCTGGACAATCCGCTAATGGACTTGCGCCTATTCACAAATCCCGCCTTCAGTGTAGCGCTGGGTGGCATGTTCGGCATCACCTTGACAGGTGCTTCCATGCTCTTCGTCGCACAGCACCTTCAATTCGTGGAAGGACTGTCGCCTCTCCGGGCTGCGATGCGCATGCTTCCGGGAGTTGTTGCATCGATGGCAGGTATGTTGTTGTCGCCAATCATTGCTCGGCGGATCCGACCTTCACACCTTATCGGAGCAGGTCTTGCCGTCTCGGCGACTGGCTGTATTCTACTGTCCCAGGTAGGGGTCGGATCCGGACTCTTAACACTGATCGTCGGTTATATCTTTTTTAATGTGGGAGCAGCCCCATTTGCAAGCTTGTCCAGCGACCTTATTGTCGGCTCAGCACCGCCGGAGAAAGCGGGTTCAGCGGCATCTTTGTTGCAGACGAGCGGTGAATTCGCATTCGCGCTGGGTATTGCTGTATTAGGCAGCATAGGTACATACGTGTACCGCAGTCAAGTCGCCGGTTACATACTGAGAGATGTACCGACGTTAACAGCCGGGGGTTCACGCGAAAGTCTGGCAGGTGCAGTCTTGGAGGCAAAAGGCTTGCCCCAACCTATTGGCTCGAAACTTCTTCATGGTGCTCAGTTAGCATATACCGGCAGTATGCATGCTGTTGTGGAAGTTAGCGGCGTGCTCTTTATCGCCATTGCCATTCTTTCCGTGATCAAGCTTCGGCATATACAGCCCATAGGGCAGAAAGCGCCCGGTGAGATGGAATTGTCGATGCAAGAGCAGTGAAAGGATTAATGATCTGAATTACGATATTGAGCTAACGGAGAAGTACGACAAGTTCTGCCATAAGCGACTAAACATCGTGAAAGGCAGAAGATTACAATCAAGTAATCTTAACTTTACAACCGAGGATGGGAATGACGGAACCATGTATCCGGAAACCATTCCGCCAATACTCCTGCGTGAGTCATGACTAACAGGTCATGAGGTACGAAGTCAGGTAGATTCGGCAGAACAGAGGCTAGAGCCAATCAAGGTATG
>NZ_JAQAGZ010000051.1 GCF_027533625.1 Paenibacillus gyeongsangnamensis
GCATACCTTGATTGGCTCTAGCCTCTGTTCTGCCGAATCTACCTGACTTCGTACCTCATGACCTGTTAGTCATGACTCACGCAGGAGTATTGGCGGAATGGTTTCCGGATACATGGTTCCGTCATTCCCATCCTCGGTTGTAAAGTTAAGATTACTTGATTGTAATCTTCTGCCTTTCACGATGTTTAGTCGCTTATGGCAGAACTTGTCGTACTATCCCGTTAGTTGAGTAGAGGCAGACCATGCCGACTACCTAAGGTGTTTTTCTTTATGGCTCTGTTTAACTCTGATGTTGATTTTTTATTGAATGGGCAGGATAACGCAATGAACTCGAACTAACTCGAGACATACCCAGAGGCCGAAGCTAAGTTAATGATGATTAATTCAGCCGGCGTATGCAAATACTGCAAATACGCCGGCTTTCTTGCGTAATGCGGCATAACTAAAATTAATTCACGGTTGTTGTTTTTTCCAGATGTTCGTCCATTCTTCGGGACAGTACCGGATTTTCGTAGGTCGCTATTTTTGAATCGATGAGCTCAAGGTTTTTCTTCAAATCCTCAATCTGCTTCAACATCTGGATGCGGTGAGCGGTAAGCATTTCTTTCCGTTCGTCGATCGTTCGGCTGCCTTGCGTGCACCAATCACTATACTGCTTCATATCTTTAATCGGCATTCCGGTGTTCTTCAGACAACAAATCAGGGCTACCCACGTAAGATCCAATTCGGTAAAGACCCGATTGCCGGATTTGTTCCTCGAGATAAAGGGCAGAAGACCTTCTTTGTCATAATAACGTAACGTGTGCGCGGACAGGCCGAATTTATCAGCCACCTCGTTGATGGTGTAGTTCATTTTTTTTCACCTTTCCCCTTGACTTAGAGTTAACTCGAAGTGTTACGCTTACTATAGACCACAACGTCCAAACAATCAAGTGGTCAAACATTTTAGTAAAGGAGAAATATACAATGCAAACAATTCAAAAGATCGCGTTAGTAACGGGTGGCAGCCGCGGGCTGGGCAGGAATGCCACCATCGCGCTGTCCCGCAAAGGAATAGACGTCATCGTCACTTATCATTCCCGGAAGGAAGAAGCGGAATCCGTCGTTAAGTTAGTGGAAGGCAACGGCCGCAAAGCTGCCGCGCTGCAGCTTGACGCGGGCGACGTATCCTCCTTCGAAGCGTTTGCGTCCCGACTGTCCGACGTGCTTAAAGAAAAATGGAATCAGGAGCATTTCGACTATTTGATTAACAATGCGGGTATCGGAGTACACGCTCCGCTTGTCGATACAACAGAGGAACAATTTGACAGCTTGATGAATGTGCACTTTAAGGGCGTATTTTTCCTGACGCAGAAATTGATTTCCCGTATTGCCGATAACGGAAGGATCGTCAACGTCTCGACGGGCTTGACCCGGTTTGCGATTGAAGGTTACGGAGCTTATGCGGCCATGAAAGGCGCAATCGAAATATTGACGAAGTATATGGCCAAAGAATGGGGACGCAGAGGCATTCGGGTCAATGCGGTTGCCCCGGGAGCGATCGCTACAGATTTCGGCGGGGGCGCATTGAGGGACAATCAGGGGAGAAGGGACTTTATAGGTTCGCAGACGGCGTTAGGCAGGGTCGGGGAAGCCGACGATATCGGCGGTGTTGTCGCGTCCTTGTGTACTGAGGAGATGGGTTGGGTGAACGCGCAGCGCATCGAGGCTTCCGGCGGCATGTTTCTCTGATCCCGATACTAAATGTATGTATTTGGCGAATAATTCATATACGACCGGTTCTGTGATTCAAATCGAGGGTGGTGCAATCCTGACTGGAATCTAAACAGATTCTTAATGAGGGGAGTATTGTGTCAATCTACATTATTGTCTGATTTGTCTAGTAATACGAAAAATTGGAGGACGATGAAACAGATGAGTAAGAAGCTTATCGTTGTTGTTGGAGCAGGTCCTGGTGTTGGAAACAATGTCGCAAAAAAATTCGGCGCCAATAACTTCCGTGCCGTCCTGATTTCCCGTAACCAGGATGCGCTTGATCAATATGTGAAGGAGCTTAGCTCGGAAGGAATCGAAACTTACGCCTTAGCGGCCGATGTAGCAAGTTCGGCCTCGTTGACGGCAGCTTTTGAACAAATCAAGAATAACTACGGTTCACCCGATGTGCTGGTGTACAACGCTGCTGTTCTGAAAAGCGGACAACCAACTTCTCTGACGGCAGAATCTCTTGTATCTCACTATCAGGTTGACGTAGCCGGTGCCCTGCATTGCGCACTGCAAGTTATCCCGGATCAAGTAGCTCAAAAAGCGGGAACAATCCTCTTCACGGGAGGCGGCTTTGCGCTGCGTCCTTCGGCAAACTACGCTGCTCTTTCCATAGGCAAAGCAGCGCTGCGTACCTTGGCCTTTACTTTGGCTGAAGAACTGAAGCCTCAAGGCGTTTTTGTTGGAACAGTTACGATTGCCGGCATCGTCGCTCCGGGCACTCACTTTGCGCCCGAACTAATCGCAGAGAAATACTGGGAGCTGTATGAAAAACGCGAAGAGCACGAAATTGTGTACAGTTAAGGCGCATGCTTTCTGATTCAAAAAAAGCTCAGGGCTCAGAATCATCTGCACCCTGACTTTAATTTTTCATAACGATAAAAAAATAAAACAGGCTGAACTCTCCTCATTCTATCGGTTCAGCCAGTCTGCGAATCCATCGAGTCAGCATTTTGCCTGTTTAACTTAAAGTACCGAATCAAAACAAGGAATGACTTTCAATGAAAACATGGTTCATCATCGGAGCATCGCGTGGACTTGGTCTTGAGATCGCTCGGGCTGTTTTCGCTGCAGGCGATCAAGTTGTGGCGTCCGGACGCGACCCGGAGAAGGTCAAAGCGGCACTTGGCTCCGCTGACAATCGTGTTCTTGCGGTTGAACTAGATGTCACCGATACAAGTTCAATAAAATCAGCCGTTCATGCTGCTGTTCAGCTATCTCTTCAATTTGCGGTGTAATCGGCTTCGATATAGCTTCAATCTACTGTGCAACTAAGTTTGCGCTGGCGGGATGATCTGAGTCGCTAAGCCTTGAGCTTTCCCGATTTGGCATTAATGCTACTGTCGTATACCCTGGATCTTTCAGGACAGATTTCCTGAACCCGAGTTCCGTCGTACATGCCGATATATCGATCGACGACTATTCTGAAGTATCTGCTGCCGCAAAGAAAGCTAATGATGATAACAATCACCAGCAGGCAGGGGATCCGGTGGCATTTGGCCGTGCAATTGTCGAACTTGCAAACGCCTAGAACCCTCCCGTTAGCTTTGCTGCTGGTTCCGATGCCGTCCAAGTCATGTATGACAAGGCTGTTTCTCTACAGGCAACTACTACAGAATGGCGCGATCTATCGAGCTCGACTGCCATCAGGGATGAACTATACGCATTGTTTTGGAGGACATGCGCAATTATGCTAGTTTGCCGGTTTAAATGAAGAAACAGGAGGCAGCTCCTGTCATCCTGCATCACAATCATATTATAGATAAAGCTATGGATAGGAAGAAGGAAAAATATGAGCCAGACTGTCATCGTTCAAAGCAGACCAACAGAGAAAAAGACTTACCGTCCCATGGTTCTGGCCGCTCTAGTAATATCGATGTTCATGGCGGCCATTGAAATGACGATTATTTCAACCGCAATGCCTAGTATCGTTGGAGAATTGGGCGGATTTTCACTCTACAGTTGGGTATTTTCAGCTTTCTCGTTAATGCAGGCGGTTACGACCCCGATTTATGGGAAACTATCCGACTTGTTCGGCCGCAAACCAATTTTTATAACCGGTATCGTTATTTTTCTGACCGGTTCCATATTGTGCGGTCTTTCGAAGTCTATGATCATGCTCGTCATTTTCCGGTTGATTCAAGGACTTGGCGCAGGCGCTGTTCAGCCCATTGCAATGACAATTGTAGGGGATATGTATACAATCGAAGAGCGTGCAAAAATCCAAGGATATTTCTCGAGTGTATTTGGAATTTCATCCGTAATCGGTCCGCTTGTCGGCGGATTTATCGTTCAATATGCCCACTGGTCATGGATATTTTGGATGAACGTGCCGCTCGGGATTTTGTCCATTGCCGGCGTAGTACTCTTCTTGCACGAAGGCATCGAAAAGCAAAAGCGCTCCATCGATTACGCCGGCTCCGGTTTATTTTTCATATCCATAACGTCCCTGATGATTGTGCTGATTCAAGGCGGCGTAGCTTGGAGCTGGACATCGCCGCAAATTATCGTTTTAATGCTGGTGTTTATACTGGGATCCGGATTGTTTTTGGCGCAAGAGCGCCGTACTTCGGAACCTATGATGCCGCTGCACATCTGGAAAAACCGTTTTATCACCGTAGCCAATACGGCAACATTTACGTCGGGCGCCCTCGTTATTGGACTGACGAGCTTTCTTCCCACTTATATTCAAGGTGTAATGGGCAGCTCAGCGTTCGTTGCCGGCTTTACGTTAACGGTGATGACAGTAGGATGGCCGATCGCCGCGTTGGCGGCAGGGCATTTGATTATAAAAATCGGCATCCGGCCAACGGCTGTGATGGGTGGAATCGCCGCCTTCATCGGCTCGTTGTTTTTCATCACGTTAGATCCTGCCAAAGGACCAATATGGGCAGGCACAGGGTCGTTTATTATCGGAATTGGAATGGGATTGACCAGCTCCACATTTATGATTTCGATTCAAAATAGTGTACAATGGCAAATGCGCGGCGTTGCAACTGCATCCAATATGTTTATGCGCCTGCTAGGCAGCTCGGTCGGAGCCGCATTGCTCGGCGGCGTACTGAACATGAGATTTAAAAGCTTTTTATCAAGCGCGGACAATCCGTTAGGAAAAGCCGTTTCCATGAATTCCATCGACCAGTTGCTGAACTCTGCCGGACCGCATCCAATGCCGGCAAATGAACTGCACGTTGTACAACACGGTTTGACAATCGCCCTTCACAGCGTCTATTGGGGCGTGTTTGCGCTTGCTATTGTTACCATGATAGGAACATTTTTCTTGCCAAAGAAGCACACGAAACAAGTATAATTCGGGTAGTGAATATTTCGGTGTGGTAGAGCCACTTGGTTAATTTATGAGAGCCATGATGTTAACGAAATAGAGCCATCAGGTTAATAAGGAGAGCCATCAGAATATGAGGGCTCTCCCATTTACCGTTTTAACTATCGTACCCGTTTAGCTTGAAGATCAGGCGGTGATTCAATATGTGCCTCGACTTCAAAAATGAATCCCTCAAGGTTTTCGCAGTCAAACAATCGCTCTTTTAACGCCACTAAACAAAAAAATATCCATAAATTCTATCTGATCGTTCAATTTCATTGCATCAATTCGCCTTATTTGGGAAAAAATAATTCCGGTTCAAAATCTCAAGTCATAATTGAAAGGCCAAAAAGATCATGCCATTTGCAGAAATCAACGGGACCACGATGCATTACCGCATTAAGGGTTCGGGTTTGCCGATCATTTTCGTCCACCCCCCCTTACTGGAGGGAAACAACTTCATCTACCAGTTGGAGCAGTTGTCCGATAGCTATCAAATTATCACCTTCGACATCCGTGGTCACGGACAGAGCCGCTATTCCGAGCTTCCCATCTCATTTCAACTGCTGGCCCAGGACATCTGTCAGCTGCTGGATTTTCTCAAGATAAAAAAAGCCTGCATTTGCGGCTATTCGACGGGCGGTTCGGTAGCGTTGGAGACAATACTTGCCTACCCGGATCGATTTTATGGGGGAATTCTCTTAAGCGCTATGTCGGAGGTCAGCGATCCTGTATTGAAAAGCAGGTTTTGGGCATCAATTTATGCTTCTGCCCTTCAGGCCAAAAGACTTTTGACGGCAGCCATCACCTGGGGGAATGCAGACTCGCTGCAAACCTTTAAAAAGCTCTACAGCGGAGCCATGAGAGGAGACATTCGTAACCATAGACAATATTACAGATGCGGCATGAATTATAACTGCACGCAAATCCTGAAATATATACGTGTGCCAATGCTGTTGCTTTACGGTGAAAAAGATTCCGGATTTCATAAGTACGCGAAAATCCTAAAAAAACATCTTCCGTACTCTACCCTATATTTCATTAACAACGCCAAACACCAGTTGCCAACAAAATGGGCAGGCCCAACGAATGGGCTGATTCGCCAGTGGATCGAGGAACAACAGTTTGTGAAGAAACTACTCCCCACTAACAGGAACCAAGATATACCCATCTTCGCATTTGAACCAGCTTCCGTCCAAGAGGAACAGTTTCGGCAGGAATAAAGAACGTTTCAAATCGTTTGGTGATTATTGTAGGTAAAAGCCACCTCTGGTTTCCTAGCTATCTGAATTTGTATCCTGAATTACTCTTTACCCGGATACTTATGTACAAAATCTCTGATTTTATGAACATGTAAAAGGAGCTGCCAAGACGCGCAGCTCCTTCATCGTTTGTATAGAGTTCTTTATTGCACTAATGTAATCCGGGACTTCCGTTCAACTTAAGCGTTCGTTTGCCGTACCGGTTCATGCCAATACCGATTATCCGTGGATAAAACGGATTTCAAAAACCTCCCGGTATGCGACGCATCAACTACGGCTACCTGCTCCGGCGTACCCTGTGCGACGACGGTTCCTCCGTCTTTACCGCCATCCGGTCCCATATCGATCAAGTAATCGGAAACTTTAATCACATCCAGATGATGCTCGATGACAAGCACGGAGTGTCCGTTGTCAACCAGCTGATTCAAACAGTCGATCAGCTTCTGAATATCGTGCAGATGCAGTCCGGTCGTTGGTTCGTCGAGAATATAAAGATTATGCGAGCCGCGCTTCAGCTTACTGATCTCGGTCGCCAATTTAATTCGCTGCGCCTCGCCTCCGGAGAGGGTAGTGGATGATTGGCCGAGCTTGAGATACCCTAACCCCAGTTGATTCAACACATTCAATTTGTGCACAACGTACGGCTGATCGCTGAAAAACGAAACTGCTTCCTCGATGCTCATATCGAGCACCTGTGCGATGTTCTTCCCATTCAGCATCACTTCCAGCACATCGTTGTTGAACCGTGCTCCTTTACAGGACGGACAAACCGATTCGACGTCGGGCATAAACTGAAGCTGCGTCGTTACGATGCCCTCGCCTTGGCAGTGCTCGCATCGGCCGTTTTTCTGATTGAAGCTGAATTCGTTCCTACCGAGTCCGCGTACGCTGGCCTCCTCCGTTTCGGCGAACAGCTCGCGGATCCGGTCAAAAAATCCAACATACGTAGCCGGATTGGAGCGCGTGCTTCGACCGATCGGCGATTGGTCGATGTTGATGATGCCCGCCAAGTGTTCGACGCCTTCGATCGAATCATGCTCACCCGGCACAATTCGCTGGTCATGAAAATGGGAGTATAGCTGCTTAAACATCACTTCATTAATTAGCGTACTCTTGCCGGAGCCAGAAACCCCGGTGACGCAGGTCATTACGCCAAGGGGAATGTCGACGCTCACGTTACGCAGATTGTTCGCTCTCGCACCCTTGATACACAGATATAAGCCCGAAGGAGCCCTCCGCTTGGAAGGAACGTCGATCCTCCTTGCGCCGGTCAGGAAGGCGCCGGTCAGCGAGTCCTTCGCTTTCCGCAGCTGTACGGCCGTGCCCTGCGCGATGATTTGACCTCCCCGCTCGCCGGGACCTGGTCCGATTTCGATGATATAATCCGCGCTGCAGATTGTATCGATATCGTGCTCGACGACGATAATCGTGTTGCCGATATCGCGCAGCTTTTTCAGTGTCTGCACGATCCTCATACTGTCCCTGGCGTGCAAACCTATGCTCGGCTCGTCAAGCACATAGAGCATGCCCATCAGTCCAGAGCTGATCTGCGTGGACAAACGGATGCGCTGTGCCTCTCCACCCGAAATGGTATCCGATCGTCGGCCCAAATTCAAATACTCTAGCCCGATATCGATGAGCAGGTTGAGCCTCGACTGGATTTCACCGGCGATTTGCCCGGCAACCTGCTTCTTTTCTTCCGAGAACGTAACGCTATCTAAAAACGTTTTCAATTCCTTCAGAGGCACGCTGCAAAGATCATGAATATCCCTTCCGCCGATGCGTACGCAAAACCGTTGGGGCTTAAGCTTCTTGCCATTGCAGTCCGGGCACGTGTGCTCCACCATCACCCTTTTGAAAAAGTCGTTGTCCCCGCCGCCGTTTCCGCCTCTCTTTTTCACATGCCACTTGTACCACCGGTTCACCTCATTCACGAGTCCACCGTATTTCCTCAGCTTGCCGGCCTGGCTTTTAGCATGACGAGGATGATCTTCCGTAACCAAAATCGGAAACTGCTCGCCACGGGTTCCATGAAATAAGCGGTCGACAAAATCTTCCGGCAATTCATTAAACGGGGTGTCCAAGCTGTACCCGTAGTGCGCGAATATGCTGTGAAATAGCATTCCTCTATACGATTTCTTCGTGCTGGGGCCGTATATATTATGGTCGAGTGCGCCTTTGCTGACGCTCTTCTCCGGGCTCTTGATCAAAAACCGTTTCTCTGTACGCATGTATGTCCCGATTCCGCCGCACGTCCGGCACGCACTGCCCGGGTCATTGAAAGAAAAATAAGACGGATGCAGCTCACCGATAACGAGATGATGCTTCGGGCAGCCGAAATTTCGGTAGAACGCGTCCATATCGACCGGTGCGCCGCCGCCTGAATGCGTGACTTCGAATCGGATAAAGCCTTCTCCGACCAGCTCCAGGCTGTTCTCAATCGTTTTGGTAAGCGCCTTGAAAAGTGCCGGCGTTACGACCACCTTATCGACGATGACCTCCATCTGATACTCCGCTTCATCATCCAGCTCCAGCGGATCGCTCAGGTTATGGATCTTCCCGTCGATTTTGACGGAGCGGAAGCCTTTGCTCCGGATCTCGTCAAACAAAGTCTGGTAATCTTCGTCGTACAGCTTGAAAATAGGAGCGAGCACTTCGAGCTCTGTTCCAACAGGCAATGTCTGCACATGGTCGATCATTTGATTGACCGACTTCGTCGCGATCGGATGCTGACAAAACGGACAGCACGCTTCACCGGAAGACGCAAACAAAAGACGGAGAAAATCGTACAAATCCGTCATGGTCCCAACTGTGGAGCGCGGGTTTGCGTTACCCTTCTTCTGCTCGATCGCAATGACCGGAGACAGGCCGAACACAAAATCGACGTCCGGTTTTTTCAGCTGGTTCATCCGGCTTTTAGCAAACGTAGACAGTGATTCGAGAAAGCGGCGCTGCCCTTCGCCATAAATCACCTCGAACGCAAGTGAGGATTTACCGGAGCCGCTCACGCCTGTAATAACCGTCAATTTATCCCGGGGGATGTTGACGTCGATATTTTTCAGATTGTTTTGCCTAGCGCCTCTTACCTCGATACTCGTTTTCATTGCTTGGTGCCACTCCTTTTTAATTTATGTAAAATCGTCTTCTTCCTCGAGCATATAGGCCGGTTCATCCAAATAAACTCTGCTTTTCGGTGTAGCCTTCGCTTCGGTGGGGAGCAGCAACATATGTCCGCGGTTAACAAGCCAGCTGCAGGCCATCTCCAGTGCTCCTGCTTCAAGCCGGACGACCGTCCCCAGCCTTTCCGCCATTTCGGAGATCGAGCGGACATCCTGCTCCTGCTTCAGGTAATCTAGGATCGGACGGAACATCTCCAGCTCCCGCTCTTGCATAAACTGAACAATTCGTTCAAGTGTTGCTTTGACCTTCTCCTTATCCACAGAACCGCCAACCAGCCCGACGTATACGTCCCGAAAAAAATCCGGATTGAACCTCATCGCCTGCTGCACGGATTCACGCATCGGAACCTCGCCGTTTCGAATCACTTCGATTTGCGCCAGCGTATCTATCATTTTGATCATCCAAAATGCGCTGTACAGTTCGTCTTCCTTGATATAGAGCCATTTCTCCGCTTTAGCAAGGGCACCGAGCACAAAACAGCCAAGCTGCAAAAGCTGGAGCTGCCGGTCACGCTCACCGATATAGCGAATATTCGCAAAGTATTCTTCCAGCGACTTATCCTTCGTGAACAGCAGCGTCCCCCGCAGCAGATAGGAATGATTGAAAGAGGTGGACACCGATTTCTCCACCCACCGTTTGAATTCATCGCGGGTTTGGATGCTTGCGTTAATGGTGATATCGTTTTCAACAAAACACATACCGTGCTTGATCAGCTTTTGATCTTGTACAATCAGTTTCATATCGATATCGGATTTTTCCCACACCTGGTCATAAGAAAGACTGCCAAGCAAAATGGCTGCAATGATCTGATCATCGTTCCTAGTCCTCTCCACAAATGCCTGCAAAGCTTCTTTGTATATGGCGTTGATTGTTGAGTTATCCATTCTCATCAAAAATCACTCCTATATTCATGATCTTTACCTCCTAATTTAATTCTGAGTAACAATACTTTCATAATTTTCCCATGTTCTGTATCTTTGTCTATTCGATAAATCATTGAAGTATCCTGCCCGTTACCTCAATGAAAAAGAGGTATTCTCGGCACGATTGGGCAATTTACAATGACCGACGCATCCAAAAACGGAATCTACGGGCAATAAGGAAAAAGGATAGCATGGTCCAAGAAACCTCGGACTCGCTATCCTTATTTTGTATTTCTATCATCACTATTTAAATCGTCTAGCACCCCATTTTAATACACATCACGTTGGTAACGCCCTTGCTCTTGCATATCATTTAAATACGCTTCTGCTGCTTCACGGGTCATCGAACCTTCTTTTTCAATAACGCTAATTAGAGTGTTGTGGACGTCTTTCGCCATATATTGCTTATCTCCACAAACGTAGAAGTATGCTCCATTTTTTAGCCAATCAAACAATTCTCTACTGTTTTCAAGCATTTTATGCTGTACATATACTTTTTCCGCCGAATCACGGGAGAATGCAACATCTAGTCTTGTCAATACCCCATCTTTTTGATATTTTTCCAGCTCGTTTTGATACAAGAAATCCGATGCTGAATGCTGATCTCCAAAAAATAGCCATGATCTACCTGATGCTTCATTCACTGCACGTTCCTGGATAAACGAACGGAATGGTGCAATACCTGTTCCTGGACCAACCATAATAACATCTTTATCTTGAAAATCTGGTAGATTAAAGTGTTTGTTTTGTTGAATAAATACTGGAAGCGTATCTCCTTCTTGAAGACGTTCAGCACATAAAACAGAACAAACTCCTTTGCGCTCCCTTCCGTGAGCTGTGTAGCGCACAGCACCGATGGTTAGATGCACTTCCTCAGGATTAGCGGTAATGCTGCTAGCAATTGAATATAGCCGCGGCGGCATTTTTCTTAATAAAGAGACAATCTCTTGGGCAGAAGCTTTCCATGGACCAAAATCTCGTAACAAATCGAGCAAATCACGTCCGTCGATATATGCCTTCAGTTGAGTAAGATTTTCATCGGATACCAGCTTTTGTAGCTCTTCATTTTCTGATAGTTCCGCTGCCTGCTGGATCATTTTTTTCGTCAATAACGTAATTTCAAAGTGTGTTGCTAACGCTTCTTTTAAGGGAAGAGTATCCCCTTGCTTATTAACTGAAACAGATAGTTCTGCATTCCATTTCATTTCCTCAAGAAGGGAAGCCACTAGTTCCGGATCATTTTCAGGGATAATACCGAGGCAATCACCTGGGATATATGAGAGCTCGGATCCTTTTAACGATAGCTCGAGATGCCTCGTTTCTTTATTAGAACCTGCCCCATTTAAATTTACATTTTTGAGAACTTTCGCTTGAAATGGATTAGTTCTTGAATATGTTGTTGGCACTACAGTAGAAGATTGCATAAATTCACCTCAAATAATTGTTTATTATGTAGGATAGCACAAGAAGAGAAAATCAGATATGTCTTTTCTCGCACATTTTTCATTATTGACATTTATTAAGTTAATAGTCTTATTACAGTTCGTTAATTCAACTAAAACTTACTTATTTTTATTATACAATCGGCTTGATCCATAGCTGTAATTGTTTTAAGCTTTATCCTATACAATTGATCTCCCCATACCTCTCTCATGACTTCGTCCTCAAGCGATTTTTTGTCCGACGAAACCACAAACATTTCTCCGTTGTATCGGATTATTACCTTATTGTGATCCTGATCTTGCAAGACAATGCTTCCTGTTACTTCGATTTGCGGCGGGTGCGGCGTCATTAATATCAGTGCAATATCGTCTGTCACACGTTTCAATTGAAAGCTGTCCTTGATTTCAATACAAGGGTACGAATCACGATGGAGACTTATTGAACGTATCCAGCTTTTAATCTCGGCAGAATGGGGATAGGCTGCCGCGATGTTCATCGATAACGATCCTAGCTTATCTTCTTTGTGATAATGGACATCAGTAGCTTTATACTGTTTTCCTTCCAGTTGTTGCACCCCATTTACAATAGGAAGATTGTGATAAGCCGATTGCATCGTCCATATTGTATATCGCTCTTTAAAGAAAGATTTTGATGTGTATGTCCCTACACCAGGATCTATAATCATCGGGGAGCCATCACAATATACGATGAATTGGCCGATGTCATTGTGATTATGGCTTTCATCGTTGTGCCCTCCCTTAGCGGCGAGGTACAGCCCCTTGGAGGAGCCCTCCTGTTCCCGTGCCGCCATTACTTGTATCCCGTCAAACCACGCATCCCTGATGTAAGGAGATTCTCCGGTATAATGCTCTATTTCGGTATAGTTGAATAAAGCCGGCAATAATCGAAACATTGACGAAAACTCTAGATCGGTTGCTCCCTCTCTCTTTTTCTTCTGCACCATTGCTCCCAGTCCAGACAGTCTGGCATCTTCAATACGTCGCCCAAATCGGTATATAAGTTCAGCGGGGATATGTACTTTTGCCGAGCTGTCAGCAAAGTTGGCGTAAAAGGATTCGTCAATATAAGCCTTGTAAATGTAACGACCTATTTGTTGAATAAGAGGCTCTTGGTATACATCAATCTTTCCTCCGGAGACGCCGTAAAGCAGTTCTAGACAATCGAATAGAGTTCCTGCCGCATATACCCAATATTTGGGTCCTTCCTCACAACCGCCGTCTAAATGGAGACGTTGAATATAATTATCCAGACTCTGCATCGTCTTTACCACCGCTGCTTCACGACGCTGCGGGTCGTCTTCCAAGAGCAAAAATGCAGATAAGCAATTTGAATTACACCACGGATTCCAATTGTTAAGCATCCTCTCTTGATTGAATCCCATCCACCAGAAATCAGTCCGGTTTAGATATGGATCAAGAATCCGTTTTTTAACTTCGAGATGTATACGCTCGCAGACCATAATACTAATTTCATCCAATTTGGTTTTCAGCAGATAATACGTCCAGGCGAGTAGTGCCGCAGTCTCGGCCGAGAACAATTCAATGATCTGATCAGACACATCTGGAAGCGGATCTTGTCTCTTCATCATATAGCCATTTCCCGGGATACCCCAGAATGTTTCTTCACAAATACACCAAATCCCATTGACGATGTCATCAATAAAGCGCCCTTGATTCTCGATACATTCGGCAATGACCAAAGAAGCCAGGTCCTGTCTTCGCTTCCATGAAACTGTGTCATATCCAACACGATTACCGGTCCTGCTGTAATCCATATATTGAGTGGCTGTAATGGTAGGCCAAGAATAATTGAGCTTACCCTCACCTTTATCGATCCAAGATTCCTTAAGACATGCTGGCATTCTACTCCATTTATTACGCTCCTCAATTGTAGGAAACGGCTTGTAATTTTCACGCGAATGTAGAATCTCGATAAGATATCCAGTAACATAACGCTCTGATAACATTGACATCATCCTCTACTAAAATAATAGTGGATTACTAAGCATTTGCTTTAATTATACGAAGACTTCCTAATATCATGATACTTAACTGTGAGCTTTATATAAAGGCAACAAATATTGAAAAGCAAACACCAAAAAGACCAGCGAACATAGCGCCGGTCCGTGTTTTTATAATTGAAGGGGTTTATTAATACTATTTTTCTCTTTAATAACCAATAAAACACCAGTGAGGATCAAGATAGAGCCAATCCAAAACGTTACACCTATGTTTTCTCCAAGAATAAGCCACCCAAGTGCTGTCCCAACCACTGGTTGAAAGAAGAAAAATAGGCTCCCGCTTGAGGCGTTAAGCATTTGTAATCCACGATTCCACAGTAGAAATCCACCTGCTGTTGAGACAATGCCCAAATACAAGACTCCTCCCCAAATAGTCGGGTGAGTCAATTGAGAAATATTAATTACGTGTAACCGTGGCAAAACAAAAGGGGTCAACACAATTAGGGCTACCAGGGTGGATAGGACGATACCACAATTTGTGAATAATCATTCGGCACGCGCTTTACAAGTACAGACATGAGTGCCCATGTTAGTCCACATGACCAACTCCAACAATGAGAAAAACCCCAATTGTCGCTAAACAATCAGAAAGTCCCTTTTTTAAAGTTAACCGTTCTTTAAGGAGTAGGCGAGCAAAAATAACCATAAATGCTGGTGTTGAGGAAGTTATAATGGCTCCCATTTGTGCTGAGGACAGCATTGTACCCGTTTCCTGAGTAACAATCGAAATGGCATTACCAATTACACCAATAGCTATGATTATTAAGAAATCACTTTTATGGATTCGCCATTTTTGTCGTGTTATCATGCCTACCATGAGTAGTGCTACAATAGCCACTAAATAACGCATCCACACCAGTTCCAGTGGAGGTGTGACCGATGCTACAATTTTAACTACAACGTACATACCACCCCAAATACTGGAAGCTAAAGCTAAATATATAGAACCTAATAAGGTATTTTTCATTTTTTGTTCCCTCCGTCTTTAGTTAAGGTCAAGCTAGCCCCTAACGGAGAGATGTAGTCAACTTCACTCCACTAAGGGCGTAAAAGTGCTACTGGTACATCGTTTTCAAATAATGGAGTCAGATACATTTAAATTCACCTCTAATCCAATCTAACTACAATAATAATACGTGTTTTATAGTAACAAATTATATTCTATTTGAACAGACAAACTGCCTTTAGTAAATCTTATTTATCGAACTATCCTGTCCGTTAACGCAACAACGGCTGCCTCGCGGCAGCCGTTTTGGTTTGAACTATCGTACCCGTCAGCTTAATCATCTATTGCGTGGATTTTAAAATATTTCTTTAGCATCGACAGGTAATTTTCTAACGTGCCTAAGATATTCCGTAATATTTTGATCATCATCAACTGGATAAGCATACATAAATTTCTCAGCGACATCTTTGGCTAAAGCACGAAACAGTTCACAGGTCGTAAATATTGAATTCCATACATTTTCGTAGTTGCCGTCAGAATAGGTTCCTTTATACATATCCCGTACGACTCTGGAAGATACTTTTTGAAATACTTTCCAAACTTTCCCGTTGAAACGTGAAAGTCATGTTTTGTGCCAATCCACCATGATATCATCTTATGAAGTGACACCCTGGTGGTCTGTTCGAACATTAGTTTCGCGTATGGTAATTCGTCTCGCCAGATTCCTTTCGCAACGTTTTGCAAACACCACCAAAAATTATTAGTACAACTAATGAAATCCCCTTCTGTTGGGCTTTTCACATGGTAATCAATATCTGTTGGAGCAGGAATGTGTGGTAAACAGTCATCTTTATCTAACAATGGAACTGTAAGTTTATCATTACCATAATCAGCAATCATTGCTTCTTTTGTTTTAAGGTGAAGGTCTATACGATTTCCATCTTGAAATAGCACCTGAATCCGTGAAAAATTGTTGAAAGTAGCTTCTTCAAGCTCACCCCGCAAGGGTTTCGTGGAAATTACGGAACGACAGATTCTAGAGCAAAACAACTGCAGGTGCAAACAGACCTACCCTTTCGGGAAGCCTAATCTTAACTTGAAGAAGGTTGCTTGTCAGCCCGACAGCGCCATATAGATGCGGCGAAAGGTCGGGAACCAAGGACTGTGACGACCAAATCGCAACTTGGTTTCCCGAGCATGCTGAACCAATCGGGAGGCTAGCCAGATCAGGTTTTCAATCACCGTTCGAACCCGCCGCCTTGTAACTTTCGTCTTCACTGGAGCGTCCGGCGCTTGCAGAGAGATTTGACCGATGGCTAGCAGCAAATTGTAAGCGAACAACCCCGCGCACAGCACCAGATCGTTGGTAGCAAACTTTCCTGAAGGCAGACGCTCCAAGTTCAAATCGGTTTTAAGCTCACTATGGAATTGTTCGCTTGTCGCGTGGTCCCGATACAGATTAACGATTTGGGAAGGAGCACAAGAGAGTGTTGTCCAATATACTTCTGCTTCCACAATTGGCGTAAGCAGAATTTGCCCGTCAGCTTCGATGGTTCGCTCCGTTACGCGGTAAACGCCCCGAATGGGACGTATTAATTTTTTGTCATTCCAGCTCATTGCACCGAGATAGACGCGCTTACCGTCCCGTTCTTCGCAGCACATGCCATCTTGCTTGGCAATCACCAGCCACTCTTCCGGTGACTCACGACGCAAATT